>CAWDLZ010000018.1:0-60620 GCA_963803265.1 uncultured Alphaproteobacteria bacterium
GGGGACTGTCATCCCCTCATTGTCCATTTCAAGCTCAGTCTCGAACATCGCGGTTGACCCCCAAGGCGCGAATCTCAGCCCGTAATCTTGAGCTTAATCACGGTTTCGTCACTGGGCTTTCGGTTGCCGTTGCCCCAAGTATTTTCGATCTTTCCGGCTTTGGCGAGATCGACGCAAATATTTTTGACATTGGTTTCGCGCAACATATAAGCCTGAAGAAGCGCCACGAGCACGCTCGAAAACGCCCGCGGGCCGCTCTTCTGCAGTGTCGCCATCAGATCGCTCGACGCGACCTTCATTTGCTCCTCGACGATTTCGTCGATCGTGCCTTCCTGAATCGTGGCCTGAAGACCCGCGAACATGTCCAGATTGTTTGTCCGTTCCTCGCGCACGCGCTCCTTTGCGTTCGCCCGGTTCTTTTCGTGCTGGCGCAGCGCATCGTATTCCGTCTGCCGGAATACCTTCAGTCCCTCCGGGCTCTTCGTGCCGTAGGTAATGAAAAAATGGGGCCGCTCTGTTGTGGCCTTGTCTATCTTCGTGGAGACAACAAAATCGAAGTTGCCGACTGATTTAAGGGTTTCCCGAAAAAGTTTTTCAGCCGCAGGACCGCGGTCAAGGCTTGGATCGAGGCGGTCCCTCCAGCCCGGCCCGCCCAAGATCGGCTCCAACGATGCGATGGTCTCCGCGTCATCGCTATGCACGAAGCGATGCACAAACGCGTACATGAAATTGATCAGAACCTCGCACTTGGGTCGCGCGAAAAGCGGCTTGATCTTATCGAACGGGTATCCCGTCCAGCCCGTCGGGTCGATAAATATCAGAGGAAACGAACCGCCGATGAAGGTTTGAATTTCGCTGACCGCGTCCTCGAACTTTCCGAAGTACGTCTTGATCTCGAAATCTTCCGCAGGCTTGTGGTACGGAGCGACAGCCTGTTGGAGCTGTGCAAATGCTTCGCGGTCCGTCTCGGAAAAAAAGCAGCGGATTTTCCGGCGAATGCCCTTCCGCTCCTGATATTGCTTTTGCGCGTCCAGCAGGACGGAAATCGCAATCATGAAGGAGGAGTCGCTGAACTTCTCGTCCTTGGTTTCCCACGGACCGGAAAAGCCATCGACGTATGTGATTTCCTGAAAAGTCAGGACCTTAAATGCGAGCGCCTGAAGGTAACGCCTGAGAATGAAGTGCTTTGCCTCTGTTTGCTCGCGACCTGAATATGTACCGGTCACGTTTTGCCCCTCTATTCTGCGGCGAGCACCCCAATGTTTTGCGCCTTGAGGATTCGCGGATATTGATTCCATTCGCGTCCGCGAAGAAGCCGCCCGCCCGATTTAGGCCGGACGCCACCCCATTGTTTGAAAAAGAACGCGACCTTTGCCGCGCGGCATTGGTCGCGAAGCTCAAGAGCCCATTCTTCAGCCATAGGCCGCGAGCGAGGACCGCTTTCCCCGCCCACGATCGCCCAATGGATTCCGGTCAGGTCTACTTTTCCAACCGGACCCAACAGCGGCTCAAACGAGACAAATCTCGTCGATGCCTGTGCTGTTTGCAGATGTTTGAGTCGTACGACGTTCTTCTCGTCTTCGACGGAGACGCCGAGCCAGATATGCGCCGGTGCTTTTCCAGTGCCGTACCTCTTCCGCAGATACTTGACCATCAGCGAACTGCGTTTTGTCAGCACCTGAAAGGTGTGCCAGTCAGCCTTCTCCATAGTGTCAAACACCGCATCTATGAATGACCTCGGCACTTCCTTGTGAAACAGGTCGCTCATGGAGTTGACGAAGACCCGTCGTGGCTCCCGCCAATGCAGAGGCTGCTCCAACCGCTCGGGCCTCAACGTCAGGTCGAAACCATTCTCGAACGGATGCCCGGGGACCCCGCGGAACCTCTCCGAGAAGCGCTCCGCGTAGCAGAAATCGCAACCGCGCGTGATCTTGGTGCACCCGGTAACGGGGTTCCAGGTCGCGTCGGTCCATTCGATCTGCGTAGTCGTTGCCATGGCGCACTATAGAACAAAAACGGAACAAACACCAGTGCTTGTCGTATGCGCCCTCTTATGGCGTGTTAATCGCCGTTTGCGCCAACAAATTCCGCGCGACAAGAACTCACTGGGCCTTCTGGGAGGCGAATGATGAAAAAAAAGCCAGTTGGCCCCGAAGACGTGGTTGAAGCCCTGCGCGAACGTATCAAGAAGGAAGACCTCACGCTCACGGCGTCCGACGCGGGGCGTATTATCTGGATGCTGGAAAGACTGTCGCAGCGGTGCGCCGAAGCCTATCAGGTGGTCGGCTCTCTCGCCGGCTTGGCGGAGCTGGAATTGGACGACCCGGCGGTGCTAAAGGCGCTCGATCTGTTTAGCTCCCCGCTGCGGCCCGGCGATGTATTGCCGTTCATCACGCAGAAGGACCGGCAACGCGTGATCCCCAAGCGCCGGACCAAAGCAAAATCGTTGCCGAAGACCGCAGGCAAGAAAGGCGGGCGTAAAAGCCGGTCTTAGGGCGCGTCCGGCCTGTGCGCTCCTAACTGGCGCTCCGTTCAAGGACGTAGAAAAGAGAGTTTCAAACCATGCTCCAGCATTACGAGGATATTCTTTCGCGCATCGCCGAACCGCCGCGCTGGTTCGACGAACAGGGCGTGCCCCGCTATTGCGATTTCGCGCCGGATCGCATCGCCAACATCCACGCCCAGGAATGCGCGCTCCTCGCCATCGAATGCCAGAGTTGCGTGCGTCCCTTCATTGTCGCGCTCGATGCAGGCACGGCAAATCATAACGTCATCCGCAGACCCGGGCAGGAGCGGGAGTGGCGCTCGCTCGCCGACATCATCCGCGCCCACCAGATCGAATACAGGGACCCGCCCAATGTCGCGTGCTGTGGTGTCGGAGCGATGCAGACGAGCACAACCCGCCGCGTGCTCGAATACTGGGAGCGTATTCAGGAAACCTACAAGGACCCCGACACAGGCATACTCGCGATCCGCGGCTGGCGCGACTGGACGCGCGACCCCAGCCTTGAAATCGAAATACCGGACGCCGGGAAATAGATGTTGCGCCCCTAGGCTCTTTGGTCCGCCGTTAGCCTGCTTCAGCTAAGCCCTGTCACTGCGGCTTCCGTGTTGGGTCCTTCTCGGGCATCTTCTCGCAGAGGATTTCTCCCACCAGATCGTGCAAGCGCTCGTCCCTAAATCCCGCCGCGCAGCCAATGAGCAGCATCTGTTCGTCCGGAATGGGGACATCCTCGCCGTGTGTTGGCATTATCACTTCCATCTTTCCGTCTTCGCGAACGATCCATGCCGCGTCCTTGGGGCCGATGGTGATCTGCTGACTGGTTCCGGACATGCGCCGCTCCTTGCCGTTCTCCCGCAGGCCCGATCCTAAGACTGTCGGCGGCAAACGGATATGTTTGCAGGCGCATCCGGCTTTGCCGGAGCGGGCTCTAGGCTCTCGCCCCGAGCCCGCCTTGCGGTCTCGGCCATCCGGTGACGATCCCTTGCGCAAGATGACTCGGCCAGCCTGCGGCTGACTTCCTTTCGTTTGTCGGGGCCTGCGGCCCCCTGACTGTCAAGGCCAAGCCCCCTTTGGGGCGCCTGCGGGGCGTATCCCCGATCTTCCTCCCGTTGGTCGTGCAGACCGGGTGATCCCCCTCACCCCGCTGGCGGCCTTGACAGCCGAACCCCCGCTCATTGGCGCGGACCTAGTCGGTTGCATGCGCAACCCGTCTTTCAAGGAAGGAAGGGAGAAAAGCCGCGATGTCGCGGTCTGCGCTCATCACCGAAGGAGAAAGTCATGACCATGCAATCCGTTTCGTTATCAGCTTTGGAGGCATCCGCCGCGAACCCGCGCCGGAAGATCGACCGCAAGACCATCGAGGGACTTGCCGCCAGCATCAGGACCGATGGCCTGTTGCACAATCTTGTCGTCAGCCCGGTTAAGGGCAAAGGCAAGAGCCAGCGTTTTCAGATCGTCAGCGGTGCGCGGCAATTCCACGCCCTCAAACTTCTGGAAGATCGCGGCGAGTTGCCGGAGGATTTCACGGTCGCGGTGGAGGTCCGCGACGACCTGTCGAAGGACCAGACGCTGCGCATTGCCACGGTCGAGAATTTGCAGCGGCAGAACATGACGCCGCTTGAGGAAGCGGCGGCGTTGACGAAGCTGGTTCACAAGGGCGTCACGCTTGACGATGTGGTCGCGCAGACAGGATTGAGCGCCACGACCATCAAGCGGCGGCTGGCGCTCAACAGTCTGTGCAGGGAAGCCAAGGCAGCGCTGACCAAGGGAGAAATCACCTTGTCACAGGCCGAGGCTCTGACCTTGGGCAGCGACGAGTCACAGCGGTTGATTCTTGGGAGGATCGAGGGCGGGTACGATGACAGCGCCGAGGATATCAAGGCGACGATGATCGACGACCGCCCGACCGTGGCCTTGGCGATCTTCCCCGCCGAGAACTATACCGGGACCATCACCACCGACCTTTTTGCCGCCGACGAGACTTCGTATTTTGACGATGCGGAGCAGTTTCTCGCCTTGCAGAAGGAAGCGGTGACGCAGCTTGTGAAGCATCACGAAGCCAGCGCCGCATGGGTCGAATTGACCGAGTCGCACCACATTCCCGACTGGCAGTACCGCAAGGCATCGAAGCGTCAGAAGGGCGGAGTCCTTATCAACCTCTCGCCCTCGGGCCGGGTCGAGATCAGGGAAGGTCTGGCCAAGCGCAGCATCGACAAGCATACGGCAGCGCAGACGCAGGACCATCCGGCAGCGCCGCCAAAGCGCAAGGCCGCGTATTCATCGGCGTTGTGCGCCCACATCGCCCACCACAAGACCGCCGCCGTGCAGGAAATTCTTCTCGCCAGCCCGCGCAAGGTCAGGGAGGTTTCTGTTGTGGAACGCCTGATGAAGTTCAAGCCGCATGAGGCGATCCCGAGTTTGGCGAAGGAGAGCGAAGCGCAGAGCGCCTATGCGGTCCTCGCCGGACAGGCCCGGCAGTTCGCAGCCAAACTCGGCTTTGCCATCGCGGAGGATGAGTCCTTGTGGATGCAGTTTCCGCCGCAGGATGCCGACGACCTCGCTTTGTACGAAGCGGTGAGAGGTTTGAGCGATCACGACCTTGAGCAGCTTGAGACGTTGCTGATTGTGTTGACCTTCGGTCAGCAAGATTGTCAGAGGCTCGATGCAAGGGACAGTCTGTTTAACCGCGTGGCGCGTGACCTTGCCGTTGACATGCGCAACCACTGGACCCCCGACCGCAGCTTCCTTGAACGCCGCACCCGCGACCAGCTTGTCGCCATCGCCGCCGACTGCGGCTATGCCGAGGGGGCGGGTCAGGTTTCCTCATACAAAAAGGCCGACCTTGTGAATTGCCTGATCCGGCATTTCCAGACCGCCCGCACCGCCGCAGCGCCGACCCCGGCGCAGACGAAGGCCCGCGACTGGCTCCCCGAGGCGATGCTGTTTCCCGCCATCGATGCGGACGCACCCGCCGACGATGTCGTCGTCACCGATGGCGACCATGTCGGCGATGATGATGGTGGTGGTGATGATGACGATCATCACCATGACGATGATGGTGACGGTAACGAATAGCAGGCAACCCCTGCCCGAATCAGGGCGCGGCTGCGAAAGCAGCCGCGCCTCTTTTGTTCACGGACCCTCGGGAAGCGATACCAGAGGCCGGGTTCATGCTGGAAAATCCGCGTTTTTCGCGGATTTTCCAGCATGAAACTGTAACGCGAGGACGGGACCGGCAGGATTCGCCCGTATAAATCACTTGCACAAAGTATCGATAAATGATACTTTACGCATGTGGAAAATACTCTATCACAGCCAAATATCCGGAACTTCGTCTCGGGCCTCGCCGCCGGGGGGCGCTATTTCTTTGCCTCGCGGGACGCTCAGGCCGCGCTAGGCGTGTCGCCTGCCGCCGCCAAGCTTGCCCTCAATCGCATGGCCAAGCAGGGGGCCATCGCAAGCCCGGCGCGGGGATTCTACGTCATCGTCCCCCCCGAATACCACAGCCTAGGCTGCCTGCCC
This sequence comes from uncultured Alphaproteobacteria bacterium, assembly GCA_963803265.1. GTDB lineage: Bacteria > Pseudomonadota > Alphaproteobacteria > ATCC43930 > CGMCC-115725 > CAIKMD01. The sequence continues at coordinate 6,026 of CAWDLZ010000018.1, forward strand.
GCCGACCAGTTCATCCCGGCCCTGATGAAGAGCCTTGGCCAGACCTATTACGCCGGACTTCTTTCCGCCGCCCAGTATCACGGCGCGGCGCATCACCGCCCGCAGGAATTTCAGGTCTTCCTTGCCAAGAACCGCAGGCCGATCCAGTGCGGCAAGGTGAGTGTTGCCTTCATGGCCCGCAAGCGCATCACCGACGTTCCGGTCCAGAGCTTCAATACGCCGCGCGGCACGATCCTTGTCTCGACGCCCGAAGCCACGGCCATTGACCTTGTCGGCTACCAGCATCACGCGGGCGGACTGGATCAGGTGGCGACGATCCTCGTCGAGCTTGTCGAGAAAATCGATCCGCGAAAACTCGCGGCTGCCGCCGCGACCGCTCCGCTTCCGTGGGCGCAGCGGCTCGGCTTCCTGCTTGAGCATATCGACGCCGGCAAAAAAGCTTCTGCGCTCAAAGCCTATGTGCAAGAACACGCAAGACTGGCGGCTGTGCTTTCGCCGACCGCGCCGCGCACGGCTTCCCGGCGTGACGACGACTGGAACCTCTACGTCAATGCGGACGTGGAGGCGGAAACATGATTCCGCGCGACTACATCACGGAATGGCGCGCCCATGCGCCGTGGGTGCAGGATATTCAGGTCGAACAGGACCTCGTCATCTGCCGGGCGCTGGTCGCCATTTTCTCCGATCCGCATCTCAAAGAGGCGCTTGCTTTCCGTGGCGGCACGGCGTTGTACAAGCTTCATCTCAAACCCGCTGCCCGCTATTCCGAGGATATCGATCTCGTACAGATCAAGGCTGCGGCCGCAGGCCCGACGATGCAAGCCCTGCGCGCCGTTCTCGATCCGTGGCTGGGCGTGCCGCGCTGGAAGCAGACAGAAGGCCGCGTCACCTTCGTCTATCGTTTTGACTCCGAAGATACACCGCCGATCAAGCTGCGCCTGAAAGTCGAAATTAATTCACGCGAGCATTTTGCTGTTCATGGATTCACCAGCGTTCCCTTCGCGGTTTCGTCGCGCTGGTTCGAGGGCGACTGTCAGATCACCAGCTACGAGCTTGACGAGCTTCTGGCCACGAAATTGCGCGCCCTGTATCAGCGCAAGAAGGGCCGCGACCTGTTAGACCTTGCCCTCGCCTTGAAAAATCCTGCGGTTGACCCTGCCCGCATCATCGCTGCGTTTTCCGAATATATGGGCCAAGGCGGTCATCACATCACACGCGAACTCTTTGAGCAGAATCTGGCCGCTAAGCTTGATGATCCCCGGTTTACCGCTGATATCGGCCCGTTGCTTGCTCCCGGATATAGCTGGGACATCGCCGATGCGGCGCAGGCAGTGTCGTCACGCCTCATCGCACTGTTGTCCTGATAGCGCCAACCCGCCGCGTACGAGGACCTCAAAGCTTTCAATTACGAAAGTGAAAGCAACGGGCCGTCCTTGCGCCACCCCGATCCGGTGTGCAGTTTCGAGGCGGTCCCGCCGGTCGGGATTTCGCAGAGGATGACCACGAACTGGCTGATCGTGAATTCTTCCTCGTCCCGCCATGGTTCCGTGAAGACCGGCAGATCGTTTTCCAGACCAAGGCGGTAGCTCCGCACATGCCACTTTTCCAATTTTTTATCGCCGCCGCCGAGCGCGGCGAGTCTTTCTGCGTCCGCGCTGTCCAGCGCGATCCCGCTTACATGCAGATAGAACCCGTCCCCGAAGCTTGTCTCGTAGACATCTTCGTTCAGCACCGCCCAGACGGTGAGGATGCCGCCAGCGTCCTTGATGCGCTGGCGCACGCTGTCTACCATCGCGGGCGTAATTTCAGTTTCGCCGGGATGCTCCGGCGGCCCGATCCGCAGGACGTTGCGCTTGGCCTCAAACGACATGGGCGACCTCGCTCAGGCGGCAAGATTTCAGATGTGGTATCATCACGCGCAGCGCCAAGAACAGCGACGAAATCCTTGGCACAAATTTGGCACACCGGGCAGCGACATTTAGCGATTTACAGCGACATCCAGCGATGCTAACTTCTTAAAATCGTTGAATTATCCAATTAAATCAGTGTGCTAGATTACCCTCCGAAGGCAGAGGTCGTGAGTTCGAATCTCGCCGGGTGCGCCAATTATTTCATTCAGGCATCGAACGAGCAGGCTGGGGCAGCAGGCCTAGAGCGCGGTCGATTCAAGTTGAATCGGACCGCTACTCTAGATTATCGATTTCGTCGCATTTTCGACGGCGAACCGGTATCCACTTCGCCGGAAAATGCTCTAGCGTGCCTCGCTAAGGTCGAGCGCGAGAGGGTCGCTGAGCGGCGGGATATTCGTGAAGCGTGGCATGACCTCGCGCGAGAACAGGCGCATCGAAGTTTCGGAGATCGAGCGGGTTTCGCCGGGCCACTCGCCAAGGAAACGGACCAGCAAGTGGTTGATGCCGAGATCGACCAGTTCCTGGACCTTGGCCGCGACCGTGTCGGGGTTGCCCGCGATGATGTTCGCCATATCGCCCCCGGCCGCGTAGGCGGCGGCATGCGCCTGCCCGGGCCTGCGACTTACCACCGGACCGAGGATGGCGCCGTACCTTTCGATATAGGTATTGCGCATCGTCAGGTGCTCGGCCTTCGCCTGCGCCGCCCGCTCCTGCGCCGCCCTATCCGTGTCGGCCACCACCACGGCCAGCCAGTCGCAGGTGCACCAGCGCAGACATTCCTCGACCACTTCCCGAGGGTGGTTCGATACGGCGAGGACCTTCCGGTAGGCGCGAATTTGGTCCTGCAACGGAGATTCGGCGCTGAAGGTGCCGAGGAAAGCGGGCAAGCCCTTTTGCGCCGCCTTCACCACGGACGCGTCGCGGCTGGCGGTGCGGATGACGATAGGATGGCGCTTGCGGTACGGCGCCGGGCTAACCCGTCGGCGGATGGCGCCCCGCTGGGTCGGAGTTTCGAAGACATATTCCGGATCTCCGGTCCGAAACTCCCACAAGCGCTGCATCACTTCCAAGGTATCTTCGGCGGCGCGCCCGGAGCGGTGGTACTCGGCGTCGATCCCGAGCCCCGCGGGCTCGATTCCGGGGAAGCCGCTTCCCAGGCCATAGAGCGTCCGCCCTTTGGTAAGCTGGTCGAGCTGGTTCATGCTCTCGACCAAGCGCACCGGGTGATAGTACGGGATCGAGAGAACGCCAAAGCCGAGGTAGCGCTCGCTAGCGATCTGCGGCGCGATGTACGACGCGAACTGGATGGGATTGCTGTGCCATGGTCCGCGGAAATGGTGCTCGGTGAACCACGGGTTGAAGCCGAGCTCGGCCGCGAGCAACGCCTGCTCGACCGCGATGCCGAGAATGCGCTCGTCCGCTTCCGGGGCGTCCTCGACGGCGACATACATCGTCAACACCATCGTCGAGAAATCCATCGATCACGCTCCAAGATTTTCCGGTCGAGGGCTTATGGGTCGGTACTCGGTCACGGTCTGGTAGTATGGAATTCCGGTCAACTCTGCCGATGCTGGTCGCGCTCCCTAGCAAGGGCGACGCTGTGAAGCAATATTCGCAACTGCCAGGTTGTCGGGGCAGGTTTCGCATTGCTGGAGGAAGATCGATTAGGCAAATTGCGGCTCGGCACCGCGCTTCGCAGGCGGGCACAAGAAGAAAAGCGGCGGCCATGCTTTCTCGGCCATCGCGGGTTCTTCTCTACGGTCTAGCGAAAGGAGAGATCGCAATGCTACGAGCGCTGATCGGCGGCGTGATGCTTGCTTTCGTTGTCGTCCAATCCGTCGCTCAAACGGAGCCCGTCGGGCCCGAGACGCCGCTAAACTTGCCGCCCAATCCGGTGCCCGCGCCGACCCTGCCGCAGGCTTCTCCGAAACCGGGGGATACCAACCAGTATCCGACTTACACGGGCAACAAGCCCGCGGCCGGAGCAGGGCAATCGCAGAACGCCGCGCCAGGCAGCCAGCAATAGAGCGATCTTGGCATCGTCGCCGTCTAGAGGCCGGTCGCTCTGGCGCGCTGGCGGCGGCGCGCTGCCTTGCGCTTGGCCTTGCGTTTGTTCGAGCGAATCAGTTTGCTTGGTTTGCTGCTGGGCGTTTTCATTGCGAAGATTCCTGCGCGTTCGAGCTTGGTAAGACCAGGATGACAGGTTTTTCGCCAAAAGTCCCTTCGGTCTTGTTGAAGCGAGCCGAAACGGGCATCCTGACGCGCGAGTGTGCGCATCCCTAGCCCGTGGGTGAACCATGCCCGAAGCCGACATGGAAGGAGAACGCTTCCGCGCCAAAGAGCCGCAGGCCGCGCCGGGCTTTTTCCTGAAAGGCTCGCACCAGCTCGACTGGGGCATGAAAAATCGCCTCGCGCGCGTGTTCAACCCGGCGACCGGCCGCACCGTGATGCTGGCCATCGATCACGGCTATTTCCAGGGTCCGACGACCGGGCTGGAGCGCGTCGACCTCACGATCGTGCCGCTATTGCCGAATTGCGACGCGTTGTTCTGCACCCGCGGCATCCTGCGCAGCGTCATCCCGGCCGAATCCCAAAAGCCGATGGTCCTGCGCGCCAGCGGCGGCCCAAGCATCCTGAAGGAGTTGTCCGACGAAGAGATCGCCATGGACATGGAGGACGCCGTCCGCCTCAACGCCGCCGGGGTCGGCATCCAGGTTTTCGTCGGCGGCGAGTTCGAGACCCGCTCCATTCACAACATGACGAGGCTGGTCGATGCTGGATTACGGTGCGGCATGCCCGTGATGGGCGTCACCGCCGTCGGCAAGGACATGCTGCGCGACGCCAAATATTTCCGGCTGGCCTGCCGCATCATCGCCGAGCTCGGCGCGCAATACGTGAAAACCTATTACGTCGAGGAAGGCTTCGAGACCATTACGGCCTCCTGCCCGGTGCCGGTCGTGATGGCCGGCGGCAAGAAGCTGCCCGAGCTCGAGGCGCTGACCATGGCCTCGAACGCCGTCCGGCAAGGCGCGTCCGGCGTCGATATGGGCCGCAACATCTTCCAGTCCGAGGCGCCCAAGGCCATGCTCGCGGCCGTCCGCGCCGTCGTGCACCAGAATCTCGAGCCGCACCGCGCCCTCGATCTCTACAAATCGCTCCAATCCCAGGGCTGAGACGGGATAGACGACGATGGTCGCCACCAGCGCCAAGGGCCGAGCCGAGACCAATCCCCTCTTCGGCGCCAATAAGCTGAAGCTCGGCCTGTTCGGCGTCAATGTCAGCAATGGCTGCGCGATCACCAAGGTCGAGGAACGCTTCCGCGCGAGCTGGGCCGAGACGCTGGCGGTTTCGCAAGTCGCCGACGCTTACGGCTACGAGGCGCTCGTGCCGGTCGCGCGCTGGAAGGGGTTCGGCGGCGAGACCAACTTCAATGGCACGAATTTCGATACCTATACCTGGGCGGCCGGCGTAGCGCAGGCGACGAGCCATGTCGGCGTCCTCACCACCTCGCATGTGCCCACCGTGCATCCGATCATGGCGGCCAAGCAGGCCGCGACGGTCGACCATATCAGCAATGGGCGCTTCGCCCTCAACATCGTGTGCGGCTGGTTCGCGCCCGAGCTCGAGATGTTCGGCCGCGACATCATGGAACACGATACGCGCTACGAATACGCGGCCGAGTGGATCGACATCGTGAAGAAGCTGTGGAGCGCCGAGGAGGAATTCGACTATGACGGCCGGTTCCTCCAGGTAAAAAAGGGCTTCTCGATGCCGAAGCCTCTGCAGAAGCCGTTTCCGCCGATCATGAATGCCGGCAGCTCGGGCAAGGGCCGCGACTTCGCCGCCAAATACGCCGACATGGCCTTTATCCATACCGACCCGAGCAACCTCGAAAATTTGCACACCCACATCGAGTCCTACCGGCGCCTCGCGTGGGAGGAATATGGCCGCGAGATCCAGATCTGGTGCAACTGCCACGTCACCCAGCGCGAGACCCAGAAGGAGGCCGAGGCCTATCTGCACCACTACGTCGTCGAGCGCGGCGACGACGAAGCGGTCGAGAACATCCTCACGATCCAGGGCCAGCAGATGCAGCGCCTGCAAAAGGAAGCGCGCGAGCAGCTTAAGTTCAACCTCAAGGCCGGCTGGGGCGGATACCCATTGGTCGGCACGGCGGATCGCATCGCGGAGGGGCTCATCACGCTGAGCCGGCTCGGCATCGACGGCATCCTCTTAAGCTGGGTCGATTACCTCGACGGGCTCGCGCGCTGGCAGCGCGACGTCATGCCGCGGCTCGAGCAGGCCGGGCTGCGGAAGGCTGTCTAGCTTCGCGACTTCAGGCTCGGCATCAATCGCAGCGCGTTGTCGCATTCGATCGCCTTTACATCGGCGGCGGAAAGGCCGAGCGCGGCGAGGCCCGAGACCGTGCTTTCGGCGCGCATGTAGGGGGTATCGGTGCCGAAGAGGAGCTGCGCCGCCGTCGTCAGCTTCAACAGCGCTGCCATTCCCGGCGGATTGGTCGCGGTGACGACGTCGAAATAGAGCTTCCTGAATTCCTCGATCGCGCCGTTCGGAAGACGCGCGGCGAGATCCTTGCGTTGGGTCACGAGATTGGCCACACGATGCGCCAGCATCGGGATCGTGCCGCCGCCATGCGAGAAGATGAACTTGATGTTCGGGCAGCGCGTGACCGTGCCGCCGAAGACGAGACTGAGGATCGCGCGCGTCGTATCGAACGGATATTCGATCAGCGGCGGATTCAAATCGGGCAAGAGATTGGTGCAGCAACCCGGCACGGTGGGATGAAAGAAGATCACCGCCTTGCGGCGGTCGAGTTCGTCGAAAACCGGCGCGAAGGCAGGGTCGCCCGGCCACTGGGTTTCATAGCTCGTCTGCAACTTGAAGCCGTCGCATTTCAGGACATTGGCCGCGTAGTCGATCTCCTTGAGGCATTCCTCGACATGCGGCAGCGGAAGGAGCGCGAACACGCCGAAGCGGCCGGGATGATCCTGGGCCAGCCTGGCGGCGAACTCGTTGCACTCGCGCGCGAGGCTATGCGCGGCCTTCGGGTCGTTCGGCCGCACGATCACGGTCGAGATCGAGGTGATGGTGGTGGCGATGCCGTTGCGGTCCATCGCGTCGAGCGACATGGCGGGCGTCCATTGCGCCACGCGGTTGAAATCCATTGCCCGTCCGGCCATGCGCTCGCGCTCTTCGGCGATCCAGCGCGGCGGCAGGATATGGTGGTGGACGTCGATCCGGTGCGGTTCGGTGCTCATGGTCCTCCCTCTCTTTCGGCGATTGCGCGTGCGTCGTCGCTGCCATTCTAGCCCGAGCGCGCGGGTTCTGGTACTCTCGGCCCGAGGAAGGATGCGCCATGAGCGAGCCGAAAGAAGTCGATGTCGCCGAGCTGCTCGACCGGCAGAAGCTCAACCGGTTCCACCTGCTCTGCGTCGCCTTCGGCTTCTTGATTTTTTTCGTCGAGGGACTCGACCAAACCGGCATCTCGATCGCGGCGCCGACGATGCTGCGCCTCTTTCACGCGCAGCCGAGCGTGATGGGATTGATCTTCGGCTACGGCAATTTCGGCTTCCTGATCGGCAGCCTGGTGTTCGGCGTTCTCGGCGACCGCTTTGGCCGCAAGCGCGGCGTGATCCTGGGCGTCCTGTGCTACAGCCTGCCGGCGTTCGCCGCGATGTTCGTGACCTCGCTCGACCAACTGCCGATCCTGCGCTTCATCACCGGCCTTGGGCTCGGCGGCGTGTTCCCGACGACCATCGCGCTCCTCAACGAGACCGCGCCCAAGAAGTTTCGCGCCAGCTTCGTCAGCTGCTCGTTCATCGGCTATGCCCTCGGCAATTCGACCACCGGCCAGGTCGGCGCCTGGCTGATGGGCCCGTTCGGCTGGCAGGTCATGTTCTTCGTCGGCGGAATGGCCGGCGTCGTGCTCAGCATCGCCCTCGCGCTCTGGCTGCCGGAATCGATCCGCTTTCTCACCGTTCGCAGACCCGATGCAGCCGTGCTACGGCGGCTCATCGCGCGGGCGGCGCCCGGTTCGGCGATCGCGCCGGGTGCGCGCTTCGTCCTCAGGCAACCGCCCAAGACCAAGATCGCGCTGCGCCAGCTTTTCCAAGGCCGGTTGCGCCTTGCGACCCCGCTCATCTGGCTCAATTATTTCGCCGAAGGCATCATGTATCTGACGCTGCTGATGTGGCTGCCGACGCTGTTCGAGGATTTGGGCCTGGCGCCGCAACAGGCCTCGCTCGCCTTTTCCTACGCGACCGCCGGCGGCATCGTCGCGATTCTGGCGCTCGCGCGCCTGCTCGACCGGTTCGGGCCGCCGGCGACGATGCTGACCGCGCTCGGCGCCATCGTGGCGCTCAGCTATCTCGGAACGGCGGGATTGTCGCACACCGCCATCATCATGATCGCGGTCTTCGCCGTGACCTGCGGCACCGGCACCCATAGCTCGCTGCACGGCACGGTCGGGCATTTCTATCCCACCAGCATCCGCGCCAATGGCATCGGCTATGCCATCGCGGCGTCGCGCGTGGCGTCGATCCTGGGTCCGATCGTCACCGGATACCTGCTCTCCGCGAAGCTTCCCGTGCAAGACGTGCTCTACATCATCGTCGCGCCCTATGTGCTCGTCGTCGCGATCTCGTTCGTGCTGGGGCGGCTCTATACCGCGTCGTCGGATGCCGCGCTCGACGAGCTGCCCGCCAAGCCGGCGGTCGAAACCGTCCTTGGCTGAGTAGGGAGCTTCGCGTGACGAATGACATTTCCGCCGCGTCGCTGCGCGCTCGCCTGCCCGCGCTCGCCGCCCTCTTCGCCGCGAATTCGCAACAAAACGAGGCGGCGGGTCAGCTGACGGCCGAGACCGTCGCCGCGCTCAAATCGAGCGGCCTCTTCCAGATGCTGATCCCCACTTGCTTCGGCGGCGCCGAGGTCAACGCGGTCGAAGCCTTGGAGCTGATCGAGGCGGTAAGCCATGCCGACGGCTCGACCGGCTGGGTGCTGATGGCGACGCAGATCTGCACCGGCGCCGCCGCGGCCTATCTCGAGCCCGGCACGGCGCGGGAACTCTTCGGCCGGGCGATACCGGTCGTCGCCGGCCAGGGCGCGCCCAATGGGCAGGCGACGCCCGAGGGCAACGGCTACCGCCTCACCGGGAAATGGGGCTACGGCAGCGGCGTGAAGCACGCCGATTACATCCATACCGGCGCGGTCATCGTCGAGAATGGCGCGCCCCGCCTCATTCCCGGCACGGATCAGCCGGATTACCGCACCTTCATCGTGCCGGTGACGGAGGCGCGGCTCGATGGGAATTGGGACGTGCTGGGCCTCAAGGCGACCGGCAGCATCGATTACACCATCGCCAATGTCTTCGTGCCGGAAGCCTTCACCCATTCCCCGCACGCGACCAATCCCAACCAGGGCGGCAGCTTTTACCGGCTCGGGCTCTTGGCGATGACATCGATCGGGCATAGCGGCTTCGCGCTGGGCGTGGGCCGGCGTGCGCTCGACGAGTTGGCCGCCCTCGCCCGGGCGAAGGCGCCGCGCCGGGGGTCGCTGCCGCCGCTCGCCGAGACCGAGCATTTCCAGGAAGGATTCGGCGCCGCCGAGGCCAAGCTGCGCGCCGCGCGCGCTTTCCTTTACGAGATCTGGGGCGACATCCAGGCCTCGCTCGATCGCGGCGACGCCATGACCAAGCGCCAGATGACGCTATCGCGCCTCGCGCTCAATCACGTCACCACCGCCGCGGCCGAGGTCTGCGACTTCGCCTACAAAACGGGCGGCGGCGCGGCGCTGCGGGAGAGCGCGCTGCAACGATGCCTGCGCGACATGTATGCCGGCACGCAGCATTTCCTGACGACGCCGACGGTCCTGCGCGAATGCGGCAAGGAGTTGGCGGGGCTGGCGGAAGGCAAGGTATGGACACTGCTCGGCCTTGTCGACGGCGCTTGAGGGCTGCCGCTTGAACGGGTGGCGGAACCGGGGCAATCTCCTCCCAAGCCGGAGGGCAGAAAATGAACATCGTCGGCATCGAGCGCATCTATTATGGCGCCGCCAAGGTCGCGCTGGCGGCGCGCTTCCATAAGGATTACGGCCTCGATCTCCTCGATGAGGGCGCGAACGGCGCCGATTTCCGCCTGCTCAACGACACCACGATTCATATCCGCCGCGCTGATGAAGAGAGCCTGCCCAAGGCGAATATCGACTGGCCCGGCCTCGACGGATCGACCGCGCGCGAAGTGGTGTGGGGCGTCGATACGGCCGAGACCCTCGATAAGATCGGCGCCGAGCTGGCCAAGGATCGAGAGGTGCGGGCCGACAATGCCGGGCTCATCCACGCCGTCGATGATCAGGGCTATGCCCTCGCCTTCATGGTGACGCAGCGCAGCTATCCGAAGACCGAATTTCCCGCGACCAACAGCGTGGGCGTTGCCGCGCGCCGCAACCGTCAGGCCGAAGGCGCGGCACGCCGCCGCGTCAGCCCCTATCGCATAGGCCATGTGGTCTATTGGGCGCGGGGCGACATCCCGCTGCTCGCGAAATTCTATACCGAGCGACTCGGCTTCAAGGTCACGGACAATATGAGCAAGGGCGGGCTGTTCATGCGCTGCGCGCTGTCGCACGATCACCACTCGCTGTTGCTGAACGGCGGTCGCGCCCATGGTTTCCAGCACGTCGCTTACGAGTTCCGCGATTTCGACGAGGTCATGCTGCTCGGCAACCAGGTCGAGCGCGGCGGCTGGAAGACCAATGTCGGTCCGCTCCGTCACAATGTCAGCTCGACCTTCTCGTGGTATCTGTGGAATCCGGCGGGCGGGCTGTCCGAAGCCTATTCCGACATGGATTACGTCGATGACGACTGGGTGGTGACCACCTACCGGCCGGGCGAGGACCCGAATTTCTACGGCTCGTCCTGGAAAGCGCGGCCGGAGCAGGGCGACACCCCGCCCGCGCAATGGAAGAACGACGTCACCGCGCCCGGCTTCCCCGACAAGTGAATGGAAAAGGCATAGTGTAAATGGCGAAAATACCCGGCGTGCTGCACGAGCACATCAACACCGCGTTCCCGGCCAATGTGGTTCTCGTCGGCTCGGTGCTGCCGAACGGATTCGCCCAAGTGAGCCCGCGCGGCAGCGCCATGGTCTATGACGACGACCACATCGCGCTGTGGGAACGCGGCAAAGGCACGACCAATGCGAGCCTGCGCGACGGCAGCAATCTCACGATCTTCTTTCGCAAGGCGCAACTGCGCGAGGACGGCACGCTGCCCAAGGGCGGCGTCGCGCGCTTTTACGGCGTCGCCGCGATCCACAAATCGGGGCCGGTCTACGAGGCGATCTGGCGGCGCCTCATCCAGCCGGAAAAAGATCGCGATCCCAACAAGAAGGGCTTCGGCGTCCTGGTCAAGATCGACCGCGCCGAGGACCTGGATGGCGAGCCCTTGAAGCTATCATGATACCCCGAAGATTCACCACGGAGGGACGGAGGACACCGAGAAGGATGTTTTCTCCTCCGTGTCTCCGTGGTTACTCTCGCTTGGTTCTCTAAGGTGGAGCGATTATGGAATTTGGTCTTTTTTCCAATGGACGGCGTCCGCAGCGCGCCGTTGCCGATGCCTGGGAGCGCGACATTGCCGAGATCGAGGTCGCCGACCGCCTCGGCTTGAGCGAAGCCTGGATCAGCGAGCATCAATCGCCGGCCGAGCTCATCATCTGCAAGGCAGCGGGCCTAACGAAGCGGATCAAGCTCGGCTCGGCGGTTCGGCCGCTCGCTTATTACCATCCCCTGCAAGTCACGATCGAGGCCAACGCCTGCGACCACCTGACCAACGGGCGTTACCAGCTCGGCATCGGCTTCGGCTTCTATCCTGCGCAGATGCAGCAGCGCGGCCTCGATTTCGACAAGACGCGCGACATGATGCATGCCTCGATCGAGCTGATCCTGAAGCTGTGGAACAGCACGGAGCCGGTGGATTACGACGGTCCGTTCTGGACCGGCAGGGGCATGCTCGCGAGGCCCGAGCCGGTGCAGAAGCCGCATCCTTCGGTGGCCATCGCGCTGACCAAAACACCGTCCTCGGCCGAGCTGGCGGGCAGGCTCGGCCTATTGCCGCTGACCGGCGACTTCATGCCCGTGCCGCGCCTCAAGATGCTGGGCGATGCGTTCGTGGCGGCCGCCAACGCCACGGGGCGCACGCCGCGCCGCGCCGATCTCCACGCGACGCGCGTCATCTATGTCGCGGAGACCGATGCGATCGCGCGCGAGGACATACGCCAATCCTACGAGGAGACGATTCGCTGGGAGATCGCGAACACGCCACACCACCAGGTCGAGCGCATCCCGAAAGGCGGCACGCTCAACGACATCACCTACGACTACCTGGTCGATACCGGCAACATCTTCGTCGGCGGCCCGGAGACCGTTTATCAGCGGATCGTGGATTTTTACCGCGAGAGCGGTGGGTTCGGCGTCCTCATGTTCCATGCCGGGCGCGATTACGCGACGCCCGAGAAGCTCGCTCGTTCGATGAAATTATTCATGGACGAGGTGGCGCCGCGCTTGCGCCATCTCGATCCCGACCGGGCGGAAGCCGCGTAGCCCGGCCGGGCGTCACGACGCCGGGGCGTATTTGCCGGTCAGTTGCGGCGCCAGCGTGTTCTCGAATCCCTTTTCCTGACGTTGGAGCCGCGTCTCTCTCGTCCAGGTGCGCTTCAAATCGTCGCGGACATGAATGTGTAGCCGGCCCAGCCCGTCGGCCTCGAAGCTCGACCAGATCGCCGTCCTGGAACGCGTTCAGGCCGCGGTGATTGGTGCCGGTCGCCAGGATGTCGCCCGCTTCCAAGCTATGGATCGAGCTGACGAATTCGATGCAGCGCGGGATCTTGTGAGCCATGTCGCCGGTGTTGAAGTTCTGCTTCAAGACGCCGTTCACCCAAAGCCGGACCTGCAGGCGGTGCGGGTCCGCGATCTCGTCGGCCGTCACGATATAGGGCCCGATCGGCGCGAAGGTGTCGCGCGACTTCATCTGATAAAAGCTGTTTCCCGGCGGCGGCAGGCCGCGCGCCGAGCCGTCGATGAAATTGACGTAGCCGAAGACATGGCTCATCGCGTCCGCCGCGCTGACGCCGAATGTCGGCTTGGCGATGACGAGCGCCACCTCGGCTTCGCCTTCGAAGACCGTGGCCGGCACGTCGGGCAGAATCATCGTGTCGCCGTCGCCGATCACCGCATAGGGCGATTTATGGAAGGCGTTGATCGGCGCCGGCTCTTTGCGCGTGCCGTCCTCCATGTAATTGACGGCCATGCAATCGATGTTGACGGGTTTCGGCAGCGGGGCGCGGAACTTGACCGCGCCCAATGGCACGCCCTTGCCGCGCGCCGCTTCCTCCTCGAGACGCCTCCGGTACTCGGAAAAGCGCTCGATCAGCCCGCTCATCCGAGCCTGGGGACCGACATGCGGGATCTGCGGAACCACGGAGGAAACATCGACGACGGTCTCTCCCTTGACGACGCCCAGGCGGTAATCGTCGAAATAAGCCAGCTTCATGTCGCGCTCCCTGCTTTAATAAACGGCGTCCCGAGTCTAGAGCAAAACGCCCGGCAAGCGCGAGACCGTCGTTGTGGCGCTGTTCAACGAGGTAGCGGCGCGGTAGCGTTCCGCCAACGCGGCCGAACAAAGCGAGGAACGCCATGCCGGAGATCGTGAAACGCCTGATCATCGGCGCATGGCTCGGGATCGCCTTGCTGGCGCCGGCCTCGGCCACCGAGAAGATCACCATCAGCGCGATCAAGGCGGCGACCTATGGCTGCTTCTTCATCGCGCAGGAAAGAGGGTACTTCGCGGCCAACGGGCTCGATGTGCGGTTCGTCTATTTCGACGCCTCGCCGCCGATCGCGGTCGCGGTGGTGGCCGGCGATCTCGATTTCGGCATCGCGGCCACCTCGGCCGGCTTTTTCAACCTCGCCGACAAGCTTCGCATCATCGGCGGCTTCGCGCGCGAGGCTCCAGGGTTCCAGGGCATGACCTTCGTCGCCTCGCTCAAAGGATGGAACGCGGGCGTGCACTCGTTCAAGGACCTCCCCGGCCACACCGTCTCGATCGGCACGGTGGGTTCGTCGCCGGATTACAGCCTGGCGCTGATCGAGGCCAAATACGGCATCGATCCGAAGAGCCTGCGCGTCGTGGCGCTGCAGAGCGCGACCAACCAGGCCTCGGCGCTGATCGGCGGGACGGTCGATGCGGGCGTGACCATGTCGACGATTCTGATGCCGGGGGTCGAGCGCGGCGAGACGAAGCTCCTGGGCTTCGTCGGCGACGAGACGCCGTGGCAGCTTTCGTCGATTTTCACCGGCCTCAAAATGGCCGACCGGCGCGACACGGTGGAGCGCTTCCTCAGCGCTTATCGCCAGGGCGCGCACGACTACATCGACGCCTTCGTCGGCCCCGACGGCAAGCGCCGCGACGGGCCGACGACGCAAGGCGTCCTCGAGATCATCGCCAAATATGTCGGCCAGACGCCCGAGCAAGTGAAACCCGCGATCGCCTATGTCGAGCCCGACGCGCGGATCGATGTGAAAGACCTCCAGCGCCAGGTCGATTGGTACGTCGCCCAGGGCATGCTGAAGACGCGCATCGACGTCGACACCGTCATCGACAAGCGCTACGTGGTCGCGCTGCCGTGATGCGCGCGGCGTGCTGAAGCCGAGCGCGATCGGGCCTTATGCCGAGATCGCGGCCTTCACGCGGTCCGGCGACATCGGCAGCATCCGCACGCGCTTGCCGCCGGTCAGCGCCGCCACCGCGTTGGCGATGGAAGGCGCAACACCCGGCACTCCGGGCTCGCCCATGCCGGTCGGCGGATTGTCGGTCGCGATCAGCTTGATCTCGACCGCCGGCACGTCGGCCATGCGCAAGACGCGGTATTTATCGAAGTTCAACTCCTGCACCTCGCCGTTGACGATGTCGATGTGCTCGTAGAGCGCGGCGCTCAGGCCCATCATCATGGCGCCTTCCATCTGGTAGCTCGCATTCGAGGGATGCACCGCGATCCCCGGGTCGTACGCAGCCCAAAGGTTGTGGACCTTGATTGCGCCCGTGGCGGTGTCGAGCGAGAACCTCGGCCACGATCGCCTGATGGGCGCCGCCGTAATTCGTGTAGGCGATGCCCAGAGCCCGACCCGCCGCCAGCTTGCGCTTGCGCCATCCGGCCATGTCGGCCGCGGTCTGCACCACCTTTTGTCCGCGCGGCTGGCCCTTCAAGAGCCCGACGCGGTACGCGACCGGATCGGCGTGATTGGTGGCGGCCAATTCGTCGATCATGGTCTCGACGGCAAAGTAGAAATAGCCCGACCAGGTGCCGCGCCAGGCGCCGACCGACTGGCCGCGCTCGGCGCGGATATATTCGACGAGCCGGTTCGCCATCGGATAACCGATGTCCTGAAACCCCGCGATGATGCCGTCTTGGCCGTGCATTCGGTCGATGAAGATTTGCGGCGGAATGCTGCGCGCGAGCGAGGAAGGCGCCACCACGCGGTGACGCCAACTTACGATGTTGCCGGCAGCATCGAGCCCGACCTCGATCCGCTGACCGGTCATGGCGCGGAATAGATCGACGGCGATGTCGTCCTCGCGGCTCCGGATCAGCTTCACGGGCATGCCGGGCATGGTCTTGGCGATACTAGCGGCCTGCGCGGCGTCGTCGCCCTCGTCCCGGCGCCCAAAGCCGCCGCCGAGATAGAGCGTGTTGATCTTGACATTGTCGGGCGGTACGCCGACGGCGCGTCCCACCACCCGCTTCAAGTTGCTGGGCGACTGGTTTCCGGACCAGATCTCGACCTTGTCGCCGTTGACCACCGCCGTCGCGTTGAGCGGCTCCATCGTGACGTGGCTGACATGGTCGTTGCTATATTCGGCGGCGATGGTCTTCGCCGCGCCTTTCATGGCCGCTGGGGCGTCGCCGATCTTGAACATGGTGGCGCCGGTCTGGCTCAGATCGCGGGCGATGGCGAGGTAATCCTGGGCCGCGTCCTTGGTCGTGTAGCTGCGGCCCTGGGCGGTATTGGTCCAGGTTACTTTGAGGAGCGCCTTGGCCTTCTTGGTGCCCTCGACCGTGTTGCCGACCACGGCGACGCCGAACGGCATCGTGGTAATCGCGACGATGCCGTTCACCGCCTTGGCCGCGGAATCATCGACCGCCGTGGCTTTCTCGCCCTCGACCGGCGGGTAGAGCACCGCGGCGAAAAGCATGTTCGGCAATTCGGTATCGATCCCGAACTTCGCCGAACCGTTCACTTTGAGCGGCACGTCCAGGCGCGGCAGGTTTTTGCCGACGATGCGATAGGACGAGGCAGGCTTCAAATCGTCCTTGGTCGCCTCGGGCATCGGGTCGGGAACCTTGGCGATCTTGGCAAGCGCGCCATAGCCGATCTTCTTGCCCGATTTCTTGTGGACGACCGTGCCGTTATCGGTCAACAGCTCGGCCACCGGCAGCTTCCAGGCCGCCGCCGCGCTCAAGAGCAGAACCTTGCGCGCTTGCGCGCCGGCGAGACGCGCCTTGTCCCAATAGCCTCTGACCGTGCCGCTGCCGAAGGTCGTCAGATCGCCGTTCCAAACCGGGTTGCCGTAGATCTTGGCGTCGTCGGGCGACAGCACCGCGCGGACGTTGCGCCAGTCGGCATCGAGCTCTTCGGCGATCATCATCGGCATCACCGTCATCGCGCCCTGCCCCATTTCCGAGGCCGGCTGCATGATGGTGACGATGCCGTCGGTGCCGATAGTCACCCACGCCGTGGCGGCAAAGCCGCTGTCGCCGGCGGCAGCGAGCGCTTCGGCGACGCCCCCGAAAGCGACCGCGATGGAGACGCTGCCCGAGGCGACGAGAAAGCTGCGGCGCGACAGGGCGGTGACGATCGTTTGCGTATCGAGATTGTTGTCCATGATTCACCCTCCCTCAGCGCTCGGCGTGCTGCGCATGGCCGGCGGGCGCCGCCTCGTGAACCGTGCCCGATGCGCGCTCGATCGCGCGGATGATGCGCGAATAGGTGGCGCAGCGGCAGATATTCCCAGTCATCGCCGCGACGATCTGATCGCGCGTGGGGTGCGGGTTCTGCACCAGGAACGCGGCGGCCGTCATGATCTGGCCGGACTGGCAATAGCCGCATTGCGGCACCTGCTCGGCGATCCAGGCCTTTTGCAGCGGATGGCTCGCATCGGGCGAGAGGCCCTCGATCGTGGTGATCTTGCGGCCTTCGACCATGCTGAGCGCCACGCTGCACGAGCGCGTCGGCTCGCCATCGACATGGACGGTGCAGGCGCCGCATTGCGCGATGCCGCAGCCG
The DNA here is from genome assembly GCA_963803265.1 of uncultured Alphaproteobacteria bacterium. GTDB lineage: Bacteria > Pseudomonadota > Alphaproteobacteria > ATCC43930 > CGMCC-115725 > CAIKMD01. The sequence continues at coordinate 23,290 of CAWDLZ010000018.1, forward strand.
AATTTCGTGCCGGTCAATTTGAGATGCTCGCGGATCACCCAGAGCAGCGGCGCGTCCGGATCGGCGTCGACGTCGACCGCGCGGCCGTTGATCGTGAAGCCTGTCATCTCGGGTCTCCTCGGGTGGAATTCTTGTTACGGCTAATTTTACGCCCTCGGATCGGGTGCCGGCAATCGCTTCGAAGGGACGCGCTCTCGAAAGGACATGATCGCTGTCCCATCGCTCTTGCCGGGTCGGATGCCTACGAAATCTTCGGCGACGAGGCGGAGCTTGGCGAACCGCCCGGCCTCGCCGTGATCGTTGCCGTCGAGCGTCGAGGAAAAGCCGCATGCGGGTCTAAGCCGGGTTAGGCGAGTGTGACACTTAGACTAATTGTTGCTTGTCTCGAGAATGCCGGTTTAGAATGGCGTCCAGTTTAGACGAGGGGGGTCCTATGTCGTTGCCGCGCATATTCTCGGCTTTCGCATTATCGGTCGCAGCGATTGGCGTCGGCGGCGCGGCCGCAAACGCCGCGGGCGCTCCCGCGCTCTTCATTCAGGCCGATACCGTGCGCGGCGTTCTTCAGGACATGACCGCGCCGGGCTGCGTACTCGACAGCCAGTTCAAGCACAAGGAAGAGATCGTCTTCCGCATCCGCGTGATCGACGCAAAAACGGGCAAGCCGCTCGACAAGAACGGGTTGAAGAGCCTCGTCGTCGAACTCGCCGACGGGCAGAAATTCCCGGCCCATTACGGCATGCATCCGCCGCAGAACCCGGTCGAGTATTTCTGGACCTATGGCTGGGTCATCCCCGCGAATTATCCGACCGGCAGCTTCGGCTACAAGGTGACCGCCACCGACAAGAAGGGCCATACGGCGACCTTCGAGCCGTTCAAGTCGCAGCCGTCGCAACTCACGGTCCTCGCGGATAGCGGCGGCTGAGGAAGGCGCATCTCCACTTTCGATGGTGCGAGTTATCATGAATTGGCTGGCGGTCGCGGCGATCGCCGTCATCGGTCTGGTGGAAGCTTCCCCTTGCGCTTTCGCGGCCGGCGGCGAGGACGTCTTCAACGATAATTGCGCGATCTGCCATTCGACCGAGGCGGGCGTTCAGAAACTGGGGCCGTCGCTGGCGGGAGTTGTCGGCCGCAAATCCGGCAGCCTGCCCGATTATTCCTACTCGCCGGCGATGGCGGGGGCCGGCCTCGTCTGGACCAAGCCGGCGCTCGACAAATACCTCGCCAATCCGCAAGCGATGGTGCACGGCACCAAGATGCCCTTCGCCGGCCTGAAAAACGCGAAGGAGCGCGCTTCGCTGATCGCCTATCTGGCCACGCTCAAGGACTGAGCGCGCTCTAGTTCTGCGCGCTCTGCGGGGCGTTCTCGATCACGTGAATGGCGAAGTGGAAGGCGGGAACATCCTCGCCCGGGTGATCCGCGGCATAGGTGAGCTGCGGAATGCGGAAATTATTGGGGCGCACTTCCTGCCCCTTGTAGATGCCGGGATAGAGATCGATGAAATGCCAGCCCGGCGCGCCGGTCGCGGGCAGATCGACGGTCACGTCGCCCTGGCTGTTGAAGCCGCAGGCATAGCCCACGTAATTGTCGTCATAGACGACGTGATAGATGTTCGAGGTTTCGGTCCAGCCGACGCCCTTCAGATGCAGCGTGAGGGTTTCGCCCTGGCGCACGGTTTCGGTCTTGAGCGGATAGGCGGTGGTCACGATCCAGAAGGTTCCGGTTCGCTTCTTGTCGCCGTCCTGCACCGTCAGACGATGCGTGCCGCCGAGATCGTCGGGCACGGTGAAGGCGAAGGCGACCCCGCCCTCGGCGTCGGCCTTCGCGTCGGCGATATTCTTCGTGCGCTCTTCCCAGCCCGCCCCCGCGACGCGGTTGCCGGTGACCGTGCTCCAACCGAGCTGATAGGTCTTGCCCGGCGTGAAGCCCTTGCCGCTGACCGTCACCTTCCGGTCGATGCCCGAAAACGCGGGCGATGGCACCAGCTCGCCCGGCGCCGGCAGGCGAGCGACGCTGGTTTGAATCTGCCGGTCGGGACTGGGCGGCAGGACCGGATCGCCGGAAGTGACGGCGAATTTCATCTTGAAGCGCGGCCGGTCGGGATCGGGGTTCTGCTGCGGGTTCAAGTAGGGAAAGGTGAACTCGCCATGAATGAGCTGAAGCACATGCGTGTCCGCTTCGCCGGTCGCCGGGATGGTGAAATGCGCCGAGCCGTGGGTCGACACCGATGAAATCCAGCCGGTGAAGCCGTTGTCGTAAACCAGCATCCAGCTGTTCTCGAGCTCGCGCCAGCCGATGCCCTGGATGTCGAGCGTCACCGGTGCGCCCGGCGGGCCGGATTCGGGGGTCATCTTCACCGTCATGTCGATGCTGAACCCGGCCTGGGTGAATTCCCGCGCGCCCTGCTGCAGCACGATGTCGTGCATGAAGCCGAAATCCTCGGGCGCGGTGAAGCGGGCCGAGAGCTTGCCGTCGGCATCGCTGCGCACGGTCGCGATGCGGTAGCCGATGGGCTTGTATTCGCGCCCGTGATATTCGCCGTCGGCGGCCTTCCAGCTTCCCTGCACCGTCCGCCAGACGAGATCGAAGTCTTGATTGGCCGGGAGGCCGGAGGCCGTCGCCTCGACCGGCGTCCCTTCGGGCGCATGATCGGGCACGACGCTGAGCTTGCCGACATATCCGCCCGTGGGCTGCGCCGCGACCGCCTCCGGACCGAAGGACGATGCGAGGGGCGCCGATGAAGCCGCCGCCAAGCCGGGCGCCAGCGCCGCAAGGCACGACGCGATCGCCATGAACCGATGCCGCATGACCATGGACGCCCCTCCCCGTTCGAGCCGCCAAATTAGCACCTTGCCCCCAGGACGTGGCAATCCTTTGCAACGCCAAGATTCACGATGAAAAGGTCTGGGGAGCCGGACGCACCGGTCGGTCGGGCCCATCGACTTCGGCGGGCTTGAGGTCGCTTGCGGATCATCGGCTCCCGAAATGCCGTTTGCGTCCTAGCGCAGCGATGGTGTCGGAAGCGGACCCGCCTCGAGCGGTTAATTGGTCTATGCCCCCTGCATCTTCGGCAAGAACTCTTCGGTGTAGAGCTTCGTCATGTCCACCGGACCATCGAGCGTCTTGAGATCCCTGAAAGAGGTGGCAAGCGTGTCGAGCGCCTGGGGCGCGAATTTACCGTCGCTCGAAAATTTCACCATCAAGCTGTCGTAGGTCCTGGAAGCGACCGCTGGGGAGTCGCCCATTACCTTGGCCGCGACCTGGACGGTTTCGGCCTTGTGGCTTTTCATGAAGGCGACCGTTTCATACCATCCTTTGAGGAAGCGCCGCGCCCTGTCCGGATTCTGCCGAAGGAGGGCGGTGTTCGCGAAAATCGTATAGAGCTCGATCGGACCGACATACTGCGAACAGTCGAAGAGCAGCCGGCCCTCACGGTGCTCTTCAAGCTGATAGCCAAGCTGCATCGAGCCGATGCTGGCATCGACCTGGCCGGTTTTGAGGGCGGCGATAGTCGCCGGGGTCGAGCCGCCGATCGCAACCTTGCTTACCCGATCGCCCTCGTCGGTCCAGCCCTTCACCCGATTCAGCTCCCCCGCCAGCCAATCGGTGAGCGAGCCCGGACTGGTGATGCCGATCTTCTTGCCCCGCAAATCGTCGATGCCGCGCGCGGTCGATTGGCTGCCGACGCAGAATGCCATGAAGGAAGCGGACTCCGCGATCGACGCGACCGCGATCTCGGGCGCGCCCTTGGCGACGAACGCCATGTCGGGGCCCGCACTCAGCGAGACGTCAACGGCGCCGGCAACCATTGCCTGAGCGATCTTCGCTCCGCCGGCGAAATTGAGCTCCTCGATCGCCAACCCTTGCTTGTCGAAAATCCCGTATTCCATGCCGACATCGAGCGGAATGAAGCCGATGTTCTCCACGACGGCCTTGCCGACGCGCAAAGTCTCGGCAGCCCTGGCAGACGGCACGGCAAGCGCCGCGAGCGAGCCGCCCAACGCCGCGAGCGCGTCGCGCCGCGAAATCGCAAAACCCATGCGCTCCTCCCGTTTTGCTACCGGATGCCTCTTCCGTCGGCCTATTTGTACTCCGGCGAGACTTCCGTCTGCGTCATCTCCGAGGCCAGATAGTCCTGGGTCGGGCCATGGATGAACGCCATCCACAAGGCAGGCTTTGCGGGATCCGCGTTGAAATGCTGATGCTCGACCCCTTTCTCCCGCATCGGCAGCAAGACGAGATCGCCTTTCTCCCAATCGCAGCGCACCCCGTTGACGACCGAATAGCCTTTGCCGTCTATGACGTAAATGATCAGACCGCCCTGATGCCGATGCTTGCCCGAAACGGTGCGAATTTCATGGGTGAAGACCACCCAATCCTGCATCGGCGTATCTTCGATCGTCGGGCCGAGATAGTAGCGGAGCCGTCCCTGTCGCGTCAGAGTCTGCGGGCAATCGTCCAGCTTGCAGACGATGCGGCCGATCGCGTTCCGCTCGGCCCTCTCGCGGCCGCGCTTGATCGCAATCTCGTAGACGTTCTGCGCCGGCGCCTCTCGTTCCCGGGTTCGCGTTCGTTCGATTTCAGCCATTGCCCGCTCCGAAAAGATCTATCGTTACGGCGGGCCTAGCTCAGCGCGGCGAGCGGCGGGTGCTCCAGATAATCCTTGACGATCATCCGCGCATATTGGCGCAGCACGCGCTTGTCGTCGGGATCGCCGTTGACGGCCGACACCGGCACGATGCGGTCGTTGCCATAGGTCGGCGTCGGCTTGCCGTTGAAATCATAGAGGAACGGCGGCGTATCGCCGCGCTGCACCGCTTCGATCGCGTGCCGCAAGTTGCGGCGGAAGAGCGCGATGCCGGTATCGCCGACGCCCAGATGCTCTTTGCTGTGCGGTGTGACCGCGCCTTGGCTGGTCATGGCGTCATAGTCACCGGGAACGCGCTGGCGCTCTTCATAGGGACGGTTCGGGCTCTGGCCGAAATTGTTGAACTGGCCGGCGATGCGTTTCTCCCGCGTCTCGCTCTCAGTCAGATGGAAAAAGGTGAAGTTGATGCAATTTTCGTCATCGACCGGCGTGGTCCAGAGCGTCAGCCAGGGCGGGGCGGCCACTTTGCGCTGCCGCCCGTTCTCGAACACCGAAGTGATGCTGTGGATGTTCGGCATCAGCGCGTCGGTCGAGCGCGCCCAGATATTGTCGCCGACGCGGCGCACCGCGACATAGATGCTGCCAACCGGCGTCTCCGCCCATTCGATCTCGGGAATGACGCCGAAGCCATCGCCGAAGGGATTGGGTTGGCCGGGCAGGACGTGGAGCGTCGCGGTATGGACCGGGTCCATCACGTTCTCCTTGAGCTGCAGCCAGTTGCAGGTCCAGGGGAGCCGGTCGCCCGGCTCGATGCGCAAGCTCGGCACGTTGAAGCGGTCATAATTGGGGAAAGGCGGCTTCTTCTCGACGGGCCCCATGTAGACGAAGACCATGCCGCAGAAGACGTGGATGGGATAGGCAGGCTGCGCGACTTGGCGCTGCAGCACCTCGATCGGCTCGCCCGGCGCTTCGAGGACCGTGCCGTCCACGTCGTAGAGTCGGCCGTGATAGCAGCAGCGGATGCCGCGCTCCTCGATCTGACCGAATTCGAGCGAGGTGTTGCGGTGGCAGCAATGAAGGTGCATGCAGCCATAGCGCCCGCTCTTGTCGCGGAACAGCACCAGATCCCTCGCCGAGCACACGCTGCACCCGCGGTAGATCCTTGATCTCGCTCTCCCAGGCCGCGGCCTGCCAGAACCGGCGCTGATATTCTCCGCCCGGCGTGCCGGGCCCGACTTGCGTCAGGAAAAGATCGGGCTTCCCCGGTTGGGTATGGCGGTAGCCGCTGAACGCCAAGCCATTCGTGCTCATGGGTAGCCTCCTCCCTCTTGCTATGCGCAAACCGATCGGTCCGATGCCGCGCACGTTCCGAGGCTCAGCATGCACTGATAGCGTTCGCCTTTTCAATCCCCTCGGTAGCCCTGAAAAGCCAGGGAGTATCGGCGGTTGCAGGAGATGATGGTGTTTGTGAATGCCTTGCGCCGCGGCGGATCGCACTCGCGGGAGCGCAAATTACGAAAGGAATTTTGAATCGTTTAGGCTCATCGAACTCGCGGTAAGCCGAAATAAAGTCCGCTCTGCGTCGTCGGCGCCGCAATCCGCCGTTTGCCCGAGGTCGGCTATCGGCCGATCCCGACGGTTTCGCGCGTGTCCGTCATAGGTCCCGATCTAGCCCCAGACCGCGCGGGCGGCCTCGGCGACGAGGCGGACTGGGCCGAGCGGTGATTGCCGCGGCAGTTATGGACGGCGATGCGCGTGCCGGCGGGCCGGCGCTATTCATCTGCGGCGCAGAAATAGTCTATAGTGCCGCCCAATCGATGATCGAGGAGACAGACATGGCTCGGAAAGTGATGATCGCCTGCGCGTTGACGGGTGCCGCGGATACGCCCGGCAAGAACCCGGCCGTGCCGGTGACACCCGAGCAAATCGCGCAATCGGGCATCGAGGCCGCCAAGGCCGGCGCAGCCATCGTCCATATCCACGTCCGCGATCCGAAGACCACCGGCCCCAGCATGAAGGTCGCGCATTACAAAGAAGTCGTGGACCGCATCAAATCGAGCGGCGTCGATGTCGTGATCAATCTCACCACTGGCGCTGGCGCGCGCTTCATCCCAGGCGGCAACGATCCGATGGTGCCCGATCCCAAATCGACACTGAGCACGCCGTCCGAGCGCGTCCGCCATGTCCTCGAGTTGAAACCCGAAATCTGCAGCCTCGACATGGGCAGCATCAACATGGGCAATTACGTCTTCGTCAACACCGTACCGCATATCGAGGAAATGGCGATCGCCATCCGCGACGCCGGGGTCACGCCAGAGATCGAGGTGTTCGAGCCCGGCCATATCGTGCTGGCGAACCGCATGATCAAGACCGGCCATTTCAAGACGCCGTCGCTGTTTCAGATCTGCCTCGGCGTGACCTGGGGCACGCCGGCGACGCCCGAATCGATGAAATACATGCGCGACCTGCTGCCGCCGGATGCGACCTGGTTCACCTTCGGCTGCGCGGCGCAGCAATTCCCGATGGTGGCGCAAGCCATGCTGCTCGGCGGCCATGTCCGCGTCGGGCTCGAGGACAATCTCTATCTCGCGCGCGGCAAGCTCGCGCCCTCGAACGCGGCTCTCGTGGAAAAGGCGGTCGAGATCGTCGAAGTGCTCGGCGAAACCGTCGCCACCGCCGCCGAGGCGCGCGAGATGCTCAACCTGCACTAACCCTTAAACAATTTCTCGAACCCTGCCCACGCCGCGTCGTAGTCGCGCTGCAGCGCCGGTGTATCCATCGCAAAGCGCGTCGGCCGCAAGACCATGCCAGTCTCGAACATGAAGGCGAGGCTGTCGGCGAGGTAATGCGGCTCGAGCTTCGCGGCGGTCGCGCGCTCGAAGCTCGGCAGATCGGGGCCATGCCCGCTCATGCAATTGTGCAAGCTCGCCCCGCCCGGAACGAAGCCCGAAGCCTTGCCTTCATAGCGGCCCTCTACGAGGCCCATATATTCGCTCATCACGTTGCGGTGGAACCAGGCCGGCCGGAAGCTGTGCTCAGCCACGGCCCAGCGCGGCGGAAAGATCACGAAATCGAGATTCGCCGTGCCCGCGACGGGCGTCGGCGATGTCAGCACGGTGAAGATCGAGGGATCGATATGATCGAAGCTCACGGTGTTGATGGTGTTGTAGCGCGCCAGATCGTAGCGGTAGGGCGCGTCATTGCCGTGCCAGGCGACGACATCGAGAGGGCTATGCCCAAAATCCGCCGCCCAGAGGTGCCCTGCGAATTTCTGCACCACCTGGCAAGCCGCGTCGCTGTTCTCGAAAGCGGCCACGGGCGTCTCGAAATCCCGCGGATTGGCGAGGCCGTTGGCGCCAATGGGCCCGAGCTCGGGCAAGCGCAAGAAAGCGCCGTAATTCTCGGCCAGATAGCCGCGCGCGGCGCCGACCGCCAGCTCGACGCGGAATTTCACTCCGCGCGGCACCACGGCGATCATGCCCGGCCCGGCCTCGACCACGCCCAATTCGGTGACGAGGCGAACGCGGCCTTCCTGGGGGACGAATAACAGCTCGCCATCGGCATCGACGAAGATTCGGCTTGCCGCCATCGAGCGGTTGGCGAGGTAGTGATGAATGCCCAGCCCTTCGCGCCGGGCGACATCGCCCGTGCCGCAGACCGTGACCAACCCGTCGATGAAGTCGGTGGGGCCTTGCGGCATCGGCAAGGGGTCCCAGCGCAATCGGTTGGGCGACGGCGCGATCTCGTCGAAGGGCCCGCTGCGCAGTAAGCCGTCGTCGATCCGCCGGAACGGCGGATGCATCGCGGAGGGCCGGATGCGATAGAACCAACTCCGCCGGTTCTCCGCCCGCGGCGCCGTGAAGGGCGTGCCGCTCAATTGCTCGGCATAAAGCCCGAGCGGCGCCTCTTGCGGCGAATTCTGGCCGCGCGGCAGCGCGCCGGGCACCGCCTCGGTCGCGAATTCGTTGCCGAAGCCCGAGAGATAAGCCGGCTCGGTCATCGCACCATTCCCGAACGGCGCAGCGATCCGATCATCGAGATCTCCAAAAGATGAGCGTAGAGCCGATCGCGATCGGTCCCGAGCTTCCGCCATTCGTCGAGGTTGCGCCCGCGAACCGCGGGATCCCGCTCTTCAAGCAGCCGCTTGTTGCGCGCCGTCTGCGCCAGGATCGCGGTGACCGCCTCGGGCCGGCGCTGCGCCTCATAACCGTCGAGCTCGCGGTCATCGGCCGCGCCGTGCCAGACCCGCGCGAGCCGCGCCGTCAAGTTCACCACGTCATGGAGCCCGCCATTAAGGCCGAGCCCGCCCAGCGGATTATTGATGTGGGCGGCATCGCCGGCGAGGAACGCCCTGCCCTTGCGATAGCTCAGCGCCACGCGCTGGCTGACGCGATAGATCGCCTTGACCGCGATCTCGTAAGCTTCGGGGCGCGGCAGCAGAATTCTGCAAACAGTTCTGGAGATAGCGGTCCTGCATCGCCTCATCGGGCTCGATGCGAGGATCAACCGGCGCGATGATCCGCCACATATCGGGAATCTCGAGCAGCACATACCACTCGTCGGGATCGGCGGTGTAATTGACCGAGCAGATATCGGGCATATGCGCCTTGAAATCATAGCGCGTGCCGGCGACCAGAAAATGCTCGGGATAGGTGAAGCCCTCGAACTCGATGTCGAGCGCCTTGCGCACGAGGCTGCGCCCGCCGTCGCCGGCGATGAGGAAGTCGCCCTTGAAAATTTTCTCGCCATCCTTGGTCATCGCCGCGACGATGACCTCGTCCTCGCCGACGGAGACCCGCGTCGCCTCGTGGCCAAGCAGCAATTCCACGCCCGCGATCTTGCGCAGCTCGGGATAGGCCCAGCTCACCAGCTTGAACTGCTCGCATTGCAGGCGATAAGGATGGCGCGTGTCGTCCTTGAGCGCCGAGAAGTCGAATTCGACAATCTTGCCCTGCTGCCGATCGCGATATTGCATGACCGGGCAGATGAGCCCCATCGACACCATCGCCGCGGCCGCGCCGCATTCATCGAGCAGATCGAGCGTCGGCGGCTGAATCGTCGAGGCCCGATAGTCGAGCGCCACATCATCGGCGCGCTCGAGCACGGTCACAGGAATGCCGCGCTGCGCCAGCAGCAACGCCGCGATCGAGCCGACCGGGCCGCCGCCGACGATGAGAACGCGGTCGTACCGTCGCGTCATGCTCAACCCTGGCACATTGGCGGCGTGCCGAGCCGCTCGCGAGCGCATCCCAGTACGCGCTCGGCCGCGCACGCGATCGCGACGAGCTTTTCGTCGGCGCCGCCCGGGGCGACGAATTGCAGCCCGACCGGCATGCCCAGCCGGTCGAGCCCCACCGGCAGCGTTGCCGCGCACAGCCCGAGATAATTCACCGGCACGGTATTGCGGACGATGCCGCGATTGCGCGCCCAGAAGCTATCGGCGGATTCGCTCTCGGTCATGACCGCCGGCGTCAGGGCGATGGTCGGCATGGCGATGACGTCAACATCATCGAAGCGCGCGGCCGCGCTCTTGGCCGCATCGCCGAGGCGCAGGCGGCGCGCCAGATAGTCTCGGGCGGACAGCGTCTCGGCGCCGCGCAGCGCGGGCGCGTTGACGGGATCGACGAGGCCCAGCCAATCCGGCAGCTCGCGATCGAGGAAAGCGCGCAACTCGATCGCGGACACGCCACCCTCGCGAAAGACCGCGAAGGCCTCGCGCGCCTCGGGGAGTGCCACCTCGGCGATCCGCGCGCCGGCGCGGCCAAGCCCGTCGAGCGCGGATTTTACGATCTCGGCGATGCCGTTCTCGCACTCGTCCCAGAACCAGGCTTCGGCGAGGCCGACGCGAGTCCCGTCGATGCCGCATTGCCCGATCCGCTTGAGGAAGGCCGGGCCGTCGCCGAGGCGCCGATCGAGCGCGGCAAAGCCGAACGCCGCATCCGCCATGCTGCGCGCCAGGAGCCCGGGCGTGTCGAAGCTGAAGCTCAAGGGCACGATACCCTCCGCCGACCAGCGCCCGATCGTCAGCTTCAATCCGGCATTGCCGGTCATCGCGGCCGGAAGACGCACCGAGCCCGCGGTATCGGTGCCGAAAGCCAAGAGCGCGGAGCCCTCGCACAGGGAAACGCCGGCGCCGCTCGACGATCCGCCGGGCGAGCGATGGCATGTGGCGTCCCAGGGATTGCGCGGGCTGCCGTAATGCGCGTTGTGGCCAGTGCCCCCGAAAGCGAACTCGACCATGTGCGTCTTGCCGGTAACGACGCCCAATTGCCGGCGCAGGCTCGCCACCACCGGGCCGTCGCGCTCGAATTTTTCCGGCAGGCGCTTCGGGCTCCCGGCGAAGGTGGGAAAGCCCGAGACCGCATAGAGATCCTTGATCGACACGGGAATGCCTTGCAGCGAGCCGGTGCGCGCGCCGGCGGCGAACGCGGCATCGGCGGCGGCGGCGCATTTGCGCGCGTAGTCCGGCGCCCATTGCGAATAGGCCATGAGCGCGGGCCCGTAACGCTCGTGATTGGCGATCGCTTCCTCGGCGAGCCCGCGCGCCGTGACCCTGCCTTCAGCAAGATCGGTGGCGCACGCGACCAGCGACCGCGACCCGACTTCGCTCATGGTTCCTCCGCGTGCTCGGCCAAGAGCCGTGCGACGAATTCTGGCACCACTTTCGTGGCGGGGCCATAGTGGCGCTCGCTGAAAAGGCTTGCCCCGTCCGAGGGCTCGAGATTGAGCTCGACGAGGCGCGCGCCGGGATTTCGCCGCGCCTCGGCGGCGAAGCCCGCCGCCGGATAGACTACGCCCGAGGTCCCGATCGAGACGAAAATCCGGCACGACTGGAGCGCTTCGTAGATGGTCTCCAGCGTCAGCGGCATTTCGCCGAACCAGACCACATGCGGCCGCATCCCGCCCGCCGTCCGGCATGAGCGGCACAGGCTAGCCGGCGAAAGATCCTCGGGATGAAGTTGGACCGCATCGCAGAACGAGCAGCGCGCTTTCAGCATCTCGCCATGCATGTGGATGAGATTTTGCGAGCCCGCGCGGTCGTGCAGATCGTCGATGTTCTGAGTCACCAGGAGAAACGGCCCACGCCAATTTCTCTCCAGATCGACGAGCGCGCGGTGGGCTGCGTTGGGCTGCACCTCGGCGCGGCGCAAATTGCGGCGGCGCGCGTTATAGAATTCGAGCACCTTGGCCGGATCCCTCGCATAGGCTTCGGGCGTCGCCACGTCCTCGATCCGCACCCGATTCCACAAGCCGTCGGCATCGCGAAACGTATCGAGCCCGGATTCCTTGGAGATTCCGGCCCCGGTCAGGATCACGATCGCTGGTTGCGCCACCTCTAGCCCGCCATTCCGTCGAGCCAGGCCGAGAGCGCTGCCGCCGCCTGCGGCGCGAGGCGGCTCGCGCAAGCAGCCGAATCGGCGCGCAAGCCGGCCAGCCTCACGCCTGGCGTGGTCGCGATCTCGAGCGCATGGCCGACATACCAGCGCTCGAGGCCACGCGCCGTGACCTCAAGATGAAATTGCAAGCCGAGACCATGCCGCTCCCATGAAAATGCCTGGTGCGGCGTCGCGTCGGTGGCCGCGAGATGGGCCGCGCCGGCCGGCAAATCGAAGGTATCGCCGTGCCAATGCAGAACCTTCAACCCGTCGATCAAGCGCAGCGGCGACGCGCGGCCGGCTTCGGTCAAGTTGACGGTCGCCCAGCCAAGCTCTTTTCGGCCGGGGTAAACCCGCGCGCCCAGCGCCCGCGCCATGAGCTGCGCGCCGAGGCAAATCCCCAGCACCGGCCGCTTCTGCGTCAATCGCTTCTCGATCACGGCAAGCTCGGCGGCGAGAAACGGATAGAGCGCGTCGTCATAGGCGCCGATCGGCCCGCCGAGGACGACGAGCACATCGGCGGCCAATAGATCGGGCGAAGTCAGATCCTCGACCGATGCGTCGCGATAGGCCACGCTAAGCCCGCGCGCGGTAAGAGGCGCGGCGAAGCCGTCGAGATCCTCGAACGGAACGTGGCGGATGGCGATGAGATTCGGCATGAGTCAGGCGCCGGTCGCTTCTTGCTTGAACGGCCGCGCCAGCAGTTCCGCGATCGCCGCGTCGATACTGGCACCGTGGTGGAGGATGGCATCGACCGCGAAGACGATCGGCATCTCGACGCCGAGGCGGCGGGCCAGCGCCGCTGTCGCCGCCGCCGAGCTGACGCCTTCGGCGATGGTGACGCGCGCGACGAGGTAATCGGCGAGCGGCTCGCCTTTGCCCAAGGCGAGGCCCAGCGCGTGGTTGCGCGATTGCGTGCTGGCGCAAGTCAGGGCGAGGTCCCCCAGGCCCGAGAGACCCATCAGGGTTTCCGGCTTGCCGCCCTTTGCCAGCGCCAGCCGCACCATCTCGGCCATGCCCCTGGTGACGAGCGCGGCGCGCGCATTGTCGCCCAGGCCGCGCCCCATGACGATACCGCAGGCGATCGCCATCACGTTCTTGACCGCGCCGCCGATCTGCGCGCCCACCACGTCGTCGGACAAATAGGGGCGGAACTCGCGGGTGCCGATCGCGGCAATAAGGTCGTGGCCCAGCGCGGCGTCGGCGCAGGCCAGCGTCACCGCGGTCGGCAGGCCGCGCGCTACCTCGGCGGCGAAGGTCGGCCCCGAGAGCACGGCTCGACGCGCTTGCGGCAACGCATCGGCGACAATCTCGCTCATCAAGGCGCCGCTCCGCTCTTCGATGCCTTTGCTGCAAATCACGACCGGCGTGGCGTGCCGCACGTGCGGCGCCAGCGCCAGGCATAGGGTGCGGAGATGCTGAGCGGGGGTCGTCAGCAGCAGCGCGTCGGCGCGCGCCACCGCGGCAAGATCGGCGGTGGCGGCGATGCCCGGATCGAGCGCGATCCCCGGCAAGAATATCGGATTGCCATGACCGCGACCGACCGCTTCGACGACCTCGGGCTCGAGCGCCCATAGCCTGACGCCACGACCGGCGCGGGCGAGGACCTGCGCGAGCGCGGTGCCCCAGGCCCCGCCGCCGACGATGCCGATACGTTGCAGGGTCACGGGCTTCATGCCTTGACCCCGGCGCCGACGGCACGCGGCGCGTCGGGATCGAGCGGCCAGCGCGGGCGCGGCGCGAAATCAAGCGTGTCGGTGAGGCCGAGGCGCAGCCGCTCGATGCCGGCCCAGCCGATCATGGCGCCGTTATCGGTGCACAGCGCCGCCGGCGGCGCCACGAAATCGAGCCCGGAGCCAAGTGCCAGCGCGGCAAGACGCCGGCGCAGCGCCGTGTTGGCGGCGACGCCCCCGGCGGCGACCAGAGTCCGGCCTCGTGGATGATCCGCGCGAAACCGCGCGATCGCACGTCCGGTCCGGTCGGCGAGGCTAGCGATGATCGCGTCCTGCAGCGCAGCCGCCAGATCCGCGGCGTCCTCCCGCGATAGCGCGCCATCCGGCGCGTGCCGCTCTACGCCCAAGCGCAGCGCCGTCTTCAACCCCGAGAACGAGAAATCGCAACCCGCTCTTCCCACCATCGGCTGCGGTAGCCTCATACGCGTCGGGTTGCCCGCCGCCGCCGCACGCTCGATCGCCGGGCCGCCGGGATAGCCCAAGCCGAGCAGCTTCGCGCCCTTGTCGAACGCCTCGCCCGCGGCATCGTCGACCGTGGTGCCAAGGCGGCGATAGCGCCCCACCGCTTCGACGATGACCAACTGGCAATGGCCGCCCGACACCAGCAGCAGCAGGTAGGGAAACGGCACCTCCGCGACCAACCTCACGCTCAGCGCGTGACCTTCGAGATGATTGACCGCGATGAAGGGCAAGTTTCGGGCAAGAGCGATGGCCTTGCCTTCGATCACGCCGACGATGACGCCGCCGATGAGGCCCGGCCCGCCGGTCGCCGCCACCGCGGACAGGTCGGCAAAGCCGATGCCGGCTTCGGCCAAGGCCAGGGCGATCACCCGGTCGAGATGATCGAGATGCGCGCGGGCCGCGATTTCGGGCACGATGCCGCCATAGGGGCGGTGCTCCTCGATCTGCGACAGAACGACATTGCTGCGGATGAACGGCGCCTCGTCGCTAACCACTGCGGCGGCGGTCTCGTCGCAACTCGTCTCGATTCCCAGCACCTTCATGGCGCGGAGCGTAACCGGCGCGCAGCGAAGCGGCAACGCCTAGGCCCCTCTTCCCTTGGCGGTGCCCAGCGCCTAATAGAAGGACATGGCGTCGCCCCTTTTGCGTGTCGGCACCCGCGGCAGCAAGCTTGCGCTCCGCCAGGCGGAAGAGTTGTGCCGGTGGCTGGGCACGGCCCATTCCGACTTGGCCGTCCCCGGGGCGATCGAGACCGTGATCATCCGCACCAGCGGCGATCGGATCGCCGACCGGCCGCTCGCCGAATTGGGCGGCAAGGGCCTGTTCACGAAAGAGCTGGAAGAAGAGCTGTCGGCGGGAAGGATCGACCTTGCCGTTCATTCGTTCAAGGACCTGCCGACATCGCAGCCTGCTGGGCTGGCGATTGCGTGCCACTTGCCGCGCGAGGATGCGCGCGACGCGCTGATCGCGCCGGGCGCGCCGGGCGCGGCGGCGCTGGCCGGGCTGCCGCCGGGAGCGGTGGTGGGAACCTCATCGCTGCGGCGTCAAGCGCAGCTTCTCCATGCGCGGCCCGATCTCAAGACCGTGCCGTTGCGCGGCAATGTCGATACGCGGCTCGCCAAGATCGTCGCGGGCGAGGCCGCAGCGACCGTGCTGGCCCTGGCCGGCTTGAAGCGGCTCGGCCGCGCCGCCGAGGCGACCGCGATCCTCTCGTCCGACGAGATGCTGTCCGCGCCGGCACAAGGCATTATCGTCATCGAAATCCGCGCCGAGGATGAACGCGCGCGTTCCCTTCTGGCCGCGATCGACCATCGCGCGACCGCGATTTGCGCGAGCTGCGAGCGCGCGCTCCTCGAAGCGCTTGACGGATCGTGCCGCACCCCGATCGCGGCGCTGGCCGTGCTTCAGGGCAATCGCGTCGCGCTCGACGCCATGGTGATTTCGCCGGACGGACGCTTCCGCCATCGCCTCACCCGCTCGACCACGATCGATCGAGCGCGCGAGTTGGGCCTTGATACCGGCGCGGCCTTGCGCAACCTGGCTGGGCCGCGCTTTTTCGAGCCGCCGAAAACCGCCTCATGAAAGTGCTGATCACCAGGCCCGCGCGCGACAGCGCGAAACTGGCGGCGGCGCTCGCGGTGCGCGGCGTCGATACCCTGGTCGAGCCGCTGTCCGCGATTCGTTTTCGGCCCGCCGGTGCGGATTTATTGCAGACGCTGTTGCCCGACGCGCAGGCCGTGCTCTTCACCTCGGCCAATGGCGCGCGCGCCTTCGCTGCTGCCACGACGCGCCGCGAACTCAAGATTTTCGCGGTCGGCGATGCCACCGCCGCGGCCGCGCGCGCGGCCGGTTTCGCGTCTGTCGTCAGCGCGGGCGGTGCGGTCGGCGACTTGGCGAAACGGGTGATCTCGTCGCTCGCTCCGGGCGACGGCGCGGTCATCCATGCCGCCGGCAGCGTGATCGCGGGCGATCTCGGCGGACTCCTTGGCGCGGCGGGCTTTGCCGTGCGCCGCGCGGTGCTTTATGACGCAGTCCCGACCGAAATTCTAAGCGAGGCCGCGCGCGCGGCGCTGACGCGCGGCGAGATCGCGGCGGCGGCGTTTTTCTCGCCGCGCAGTGCCGCGACCTTCGTTCGGCTGGCAACCGGGCTGGGCGGACAGACCGAGCGCATCCTCGCCGTGGGCTTGAGCCCGGCAGTGGCCGCGTCGCTAAGCGGTCTGCCCTGGCGGCGCGTCGCGATCGCGGCCGCGCCCAACGAAGAGGCGCTGCTGCAGGCGCTCGAGGAGAGTCTCGCCACGGAGCCTTCCGCATGACCGACACGGCGCCCGAAGCAAAACCTAAAGCCGCGCCGCGCCGTCCGCGCGGCAGCGCCGGGCTCTGGCTGGCGGCGATCCTGCTGCTGGTATTGGCGCTGGTCGGCGCATCGCCCTATTGGGCGCCGCCGCTCGCAACCGTGCTTCCGTGGGGCCGCGCGCCGGGCACGCAACTCTCGGGGCTATCGGCGCGGCTCGACGCGGCGGAGCACCGGCTCGATGCGCTGCAATCCGGCAACGACCAGGGCTTGAGCGATCGCGTGACCGCGCTGGAGCGCCGCCCCGCGCCCGATGCGAGCGCCGAGCTCGCGCCGCTCCAAGACGAGCTGAAGCAATTGGCGGCGCGGCTCGATGACACCGACGCAAAGCTGGCGGCGTTGACCAAGGACGAGGCTACGCGAGGTGACAGCGCGCTGCGCGTGCTCATCGTGGCACTCGCCGAACTCGGCAATGCGGTGGCGAGCTCGGCCGAGTTTGCCGCTCCCTTGGCGAGCGTCGAAGCGCTCGGACAGAGCCGGCCGGGCTGGGCCGACGCGTTGCATGGATTGGAAGCCTCGGCAAAGACCGGGATTCCGAGCACAGCCGTGTTGGCACAACAGTTTTCGCAAACCGTCGCGCCCGCGATCCTCAGCGCCAACGCTGCCGCGCCGCCGCCCAATGCCGGCTTCGCGCAGGCCATATTGGCAAAGCTGCGCGCGCTCGTCGTGATTCGCCGCATCGACGGCGCCGCCGCCAGCAGCGACCCGGTCGAAGCCGCGGTCGCCACCGCCGAGGGCGCGCTCGGCCACGGCGATCTTGCCGGCGCGGTCCGGGCGCTGAGCGGTCTCGACGGCGCCGCCGGTCAGGCGGCCGCAGCATGGCTGGCGCAAGCGCGGCAACGCTTGGCGGCCGAGGAAACCATTGCCCGGCTGACCCAGGAATTGGCTTCCGATCTGGCAGCCGGAGCGGGCGGCGGCTGATGCGCGCGCTGCCGGCGATCCTGGTCATCGCGGCGCTCATAGCCGGCGCCGTGTTCGTCGCCGACCGGCCCGGCGCCGTGTCGCTGACCTGGGAAGGCTGGCGCGTCGACACCAGCATCGCGGTGATGATATTCGGCGTCGCGCTGATCGCGACCATCGCGGCGGCGTTGTTCCACCTGGTGCGCAAGATCGTCGCCGGCCCCGGCGCCTATGCCCGCGCGCGGCGCGAGCGGCGCCGGCGCCGCGGCTATCGCGCCTTGACCCAAGGCATGGTCGCGGTGGCGGCGGGCGACGCCGCCGAAGCCAAGCGCTTTGCCCGCCAGGCCGACCTGCTCCTGGCGGAACCGCCCCTGACGCTGCTGCTGTCCGCACAAGCGGCGCAGCTGAACGGCGACCAGAAGGCGGCGCAAAACTATTTCGCCGCCATGCTGGAGCGGCCCGAAACCGAGTTCCTCGGGCTGCGCGGACTCATCATCCAGGCGCTCAAGCAGAACGACGAGGCCGAGGCCCTGCGTCTTGCACGGCGCGCCAAGGCGCTGCGCCCAAAGACGCCCTGGGTGCTGGCGAGCTTGTTCGATCTGCAAGCGCGCACCGGCAAGTGGGACGAGGCTGGGACGACCTTGACGCTCGCCGCGCGGCGCAAGGCTCTGCCCGAATCCGAGTCTCGCCGCCATCGCGCGGTGATCCTGTACGAGCAAAGCCGCGTCGCCGAGGCCGAAGGCCGCGAGCGAGACGCCGCGCGGCTGGCCGGCAGGGCGAACGCCATGGCGCCGGACTTCACCCCGGCGGCCCTGCGCCATGCCGATCTATTGCGTGCGAGCGGGCACCTGCGCGATGCGCGCAAGGTGATCGAGACAGCATGGCGCCTCGCGCCCCATCCCGAGCTTGCCGCCGCCTATGGCTCGCTGTTCTCCAATGAGCGGCCGATGGAGCGGGTCAAGCGCTATGAGACGCTTGCCGCCCAGAACAAGGATCATCTCGAAAGCCACATCGCCATCGCCACGTCCGCGCTGGCTGCGCGGCTATGGGGCGAGGCGCGCCGGCATCTCGCCGCGTGCGGCGGGACCGAGAGCGCGATCGCGACGAGCCCGCGCGTCTGCCGCCTCATGGCCGAGCTTGAAGAGGCCGAGCACAATGACTTGCCGGCGGCGCGGATGTGGCTCGCGCGCGCGGCCTCGGCACAGGTCCCAGAGCCGTCCTATGTTTGCGGCGCCTGCGGCGGCGAGACCGCCGCCTGGTCGGCGCTCTGCCCGCACTGCCGCAGCTTCGACAGCATCGAGTGGCGCTTGCCCGGCCGCGCGCGCATGACGCGGCTCCAGGCGACGGCGGAAATGACGCCGTCCTTGGCGGTTCCGGGCCGAGCGCCGAACGAGATGCGACTCGTCACCGACGATGGCGGACCCGGTGGTTTCGCTTAGATCCGATCAAGCAATCTCGTCGCCTCCCGGGCCGCGCCGTAGCGGCAGTCAGATTTTCTTTTGCGATCGAGAGGGCTTTCTCTTTGGGCGCCGCACGCGGCGGTACCGGCGGAATGGCTTTCCCTTCTTTGAGTTCAGCCATATCTCGATTGCGCTGGTACCGATGCGTCGAACGATGCCGTCCCTCTTCATCCTCCCCGCGATCTCGTCGGGAGACCAGAGTTGCTTCGGTTTCCGAATGATGAAACGCGTAAGATCGGGGTTCGAGACGATCTTGATGCCGGGCCGCTTGTGTCTCGCGCGCTTGTCCTCGGCTTCCTTCTGCGCCTCGATGGCCGAGTAACGCGAACTCCGCTTAGGGTCGCGCGCCCGTTCGCGCGAGATTGTTCCTTCGCTCACTCCGAGCGAGCAGGCAACGGCGCTGTGGCTGTGTTCGTGTCTGTCCAATGCGCGGATATGGTTTCGATGTTTCGCCGTTAAATATCTGAAGCCATCACGCTTGTGCATACCAGCGTATGGCAGGTGAATACGATCGTATTTCAAAAAGAGAATTTTCCTCGGGCATAAGTGGATTCTGACTCTTCCGTCGTGGCCTTACAAAGAGTTACCTTTATAGGCGAACGCGAATCTGGCCATCGATGTTGGGCCAGCAAAAGAATCCGCGGAAAGCGGGTCGAGCGCTCAGTCTCATACGGAGGAACTATAAAGATGCAAGGCCTACCGATCACCCGCTTTCACGTCCCACAGGTTCGATCACCGCCGCTGCCTCGCGCCGAGGCCGAGGCGTCAAGCCGACCGTGCTTCGCGCCTCACCGACACAAAATGCAAACTGATGCATTACTCCCCTAAGCAAACCCCACGAGCCGGTTCAGCCATACCGGCAAGCCTTGCTCTCCGGAAGGAAATCTTCCTCGCCCGCGGTCGGTGGGCTTCGCCCGCCTTACGCGACATGCCGGACGGAATTGCGGCCCTCGACCAAACCGGAACCTTCGCCAAGGTGAAGCGCGACAGAGCGCTGTTCTTCGAGGGCGACACGGCCGAATGCTACTTCAAGGTGGTCTCCGGCGCGATACGCGGCTGCAAAATGCTCGCCGATGGGCGCCGCGATGTCGGCGATTTTTTTCTGTCGGGCGATTTCATCGGATTGGATGCGGCCGACTATTACGAGTTCACGGCGGAAGCGCTGGCCGATACCATCCTGGTGCGCTATGCGCGTCGGAAAGTCAACGCCCTCGCGGGCCAGCAACCGGAAATCGCCCGGTCGTTGGTCAAGATGATGCGGGACGGCTTATCCGCCGCTCGCCAGCGAATGACGCTCCTCGGTCACATGACCGCGATGGAGCGGATCGCCAATTTCGTCCTGACCATGGCCGACAAGGCGGGAGAGAACGAAGTCTCTTTCCCGATGTCGAGGACCGATATCGGCGACCATCTCGGTCTCACGCTGGAGACAGTGAGCCGCATCTTCAGGCGGCTGAGGAGAGATGGTGTCATCGAACAGAAAAACGTCCATGAAATCGTCATCGCCGATCGCGACGCGCTCGTAGATTTGGCGGACATCGCCTAGGGTGGAGATTTCGAAATTCGCCGTATCTCGGAGCGACGCCATGCGCGAGACAAATGCAGGAACGGAGGAAATGCACTCGATCCTGACGCTCGATGAAATTCAACTGCGGCGGATCGATCAGGCGGTCGCCGCGTTTGCGGAGCTTTCGGACACCGAGCGTGCACGGAAGTTGCATCTTCTCGATGCGCTTCAACGCCAACGCAATGAGCTGCTCCGGTACCAGCCCCGCGCTCGATCTCAGCCAAAGCCGGGCGCCTAGAGCATTTTGCGGCGAAGTGGACGACGTCTGCATCGCTCGGCGTTCCGCTTCACGGCGCGATATGGAGCCACCAGCGCGATTCATTGATCGAATAGTAAGGTCGATAATGATGAATCGCCGCGGTCCGTAATACCGTCGGCACGAGATTGTCGAGCGAGTAGCTCGTTCCATCCAGATAGGCGACGGTGATCGCATGATCTTCGACCAGATCCATGTCGCGCAGGACAACGACGCGTAGATCGTCCGCGCGCCAACCCAATTTCCGCAACGTGAAATATTTGGCGATCGCGTAATCCTTGCAGTCGCCCTCGTGGACGGCGAACTCTCGCGGCGTCTCCCAATAATACGGATCCAAGCGGTAAATGATCTTGTTCAACTCGGCGTTGACGTCGTCAAGCTCTGCCCTTGGGGCGCGGCCCTGCTCGCGGCCGATGAACGACTTCCACTCCGCGATGATGCAGTCGGATCGCGGCGCGCCCGCCAAACAGGGCTCGTCACCGCGCAACTCTTCGCTGAAGTTACGTGCGAGCATGCTCATCCATTTTGGAAATTTTGTCAGAGTCGAGAACTCGATCTCGCGCGTGCCGAAGATCGGCGGATATATCCGTCCTTTGGCGAAGGCGACGCGGGCGGGAAGACCGCAGCAACCCAAGATGACAAGCAAAGGAAGAGTCGCGGAAATGAAACCACGCCTGGTCGAAGGCTCTTCTCGTCGGTCCAGCATTGGCAAGCTTCCCAATCTCTCCTCGATCGCCAGTCTTTGGCGCTGTCCGATTCGCCCGATTGATCTAGGTCAAGAATGGGCGAAGCTTTGTTTCGACGGGGAAGAAGATCGACGCGGGGCGTCTCAAGAAACCCAGGCCGCCGCCGCGGAATTTCAGTGGTGGAAGGCATCCAACAGGCGGAGCGCAGCGGGCCCGGCGACGATCAGGAATATCGTCGGCATGATGAACAGCATCAGCGGCAGCGTCAGCAGAACCGGCAATCGATTGGCGCGTTCTTCGAGCCGAAGCAGCGAATCATTGCGCAAATCGGACGCGACGCTGCGCAGCGCCTGCGCCAGCGGCGTGCCGTATCGCATGGTCTGTGCCAAGGTCGTGACGACGGAGCGCACGCTCGGAAGGTTGACGCGCTCGGCCAAATTGAACAGCGCCTGGTCGCAACTCGACAGGATTTTTAGATCGGCCGAAGTCAGCGCCAGCTCCTCGGCCAGCTCGGGGCGCGCGGGGCCCAGCTCGGCGACCACACGCTCCACGCCATCCTCGAGAGAGAGACCGGCTTCGACGCAGACCACCAGCAGCTCGAGGGCCTCGGGCAATCCCACCTCGATGCGGCCGACGCGCTTGCGTCCGCGGCGCCGGAGCAGCCATGGCACGACGAACCAGCCACCCACCGCGAAGCAGAATGCCATGCCGATCGCGGCCAGGGGCGTGGCCGCCAGGGATGCCACTTTCTGCGCGGCGAATAAAGCGAGAGCGCCGAACGCGATCGCGGCGGCGACCCGAGCAGCGGTCATGATCGCGGGAGACCGTTCCGGCGCGATGCGAAGCCGTACGAGTAGCCGCCCGACCTCGCCAAGCTCGGCGGCGTGTGCGGAACCGGCCGGCGGCCGGAAGATGGGACGCTCTCTGGCGGTGGCATTGACGCGCGGCACCGGCGGCGGCCGGACCATGGCCACGCGCTCGGCCAGCGCTTCGCGGCGGATTCGGAGGGAATGGGCGATAATCGCGCCGCCGGCGAGCAAGAGAGCGAAGGCGCTCAGCAACAGCGACATCGACCGACTTCCGGCATGTGGTTGCGCCCGTTCGCCATCCAGCTTCTCAGGTCTCGACCATGCTGCGCATCATCCGGTTCATGGTCGCGAAACCGAGCAGCAAGGCGGCCAAGGCGAGCCCGACGATGATGTTCCCGCGCGGGTCGGTGATCAGCGGCGCGAGATAGCTTGGATTGAGCAAAAGCAGCACGGCCGTCACGAGAAACGGCAACCCTCCAAGGATATAGGCGGAGACACGCTCTTCGCCCGTCGTCGCCTGTCCCTTCAACCGCATGCTCCGACGCTTGCGCATGATTTCGCCGAGCGTTTCGAGCGTCAACGCAAGATTGCCCCCGGTCGAATACTGCAGGGCGACGGCCACGGCGAAAAAGCGAAAATCCGACAAGCCGATCCGCGCGCCGGAAGCGAGCAACGCATTATCGAAGGGGATACCGATATCCATTTCCTCGGCGATCGCGCGAAACATCTCGTTCACCGGCCGCGGCCCTTCTATCCCTACCATGCGAATCGCCGCGGACATCGGCAAGCCCGCCCGCAACATCCGAATCGCCATGTCGATCGCATCGGGAAAAGTATTCAAGAACTCCTGTTCGGCGCCAGCCTGCTCTCGCTTCAAAAATGCGCGTGGCGCGAGAAAAAACGCCGCCAGGACGAGCAGGATCGCGATCGGCGGAAACAGGTGAAGCAAGGCCGAGAACAGCAGCCACAATACGGTGCCGAGGATCGACCCGACGGCTAAAAGATAGATGCCGCTGGAACGCATGGCCCAGTCGCGCGGTAGCCGGTAGGCAAAGACCGATCGCACCCGTTGATCGAAGACGCGAAAAGCCTCGCTTCGGCCCGACACGCCGCCTTCCGGCACGGTATCCGCCTGCCCTGGCGCGGCGACGAGGCCGAGCCGGAGGTTCAGTTTGTCGCGTGCGGCGCGGCTGGCCAAAACGGAGCCGAGCAGGGCCAACCAAGCGATCGCCAACAATGCGAGGGCCGCAGCGAGGATGGCCATTATCGCTATGCCCTCGCCGGGTCAGACGCCAGCGTCGCGAGAAAGGCGTCGGCCAAGCCGAAATACTCGATTCGCGATAAGAATCGCGGACGCTGATGAGATGCCTCGAACGTGCCGCGCAAGCTGCCATCTGCGTTCTCGCCCTGGTAGAGGTAGGTGAAGAGCGGGCCGAGGGTGAAGACCTCTCCCTCGAGACCGATGACTTCCACGACCTCGGTTACGCGGCGCACTCCATCGCGCATCCGCTCGGTATGCACGATCAGGTCGATGGCGCTGCTGATCTGGGAACGAATCGCGCGGATCGGCAAATTCACGTTGGCCATCAGTATCATATTTTCGATGCGCGCCAGGGCATCGCGAGCGGAATTGGCGTGGATCGTCAACATCGAGCCGTCATGACCGGTGTTCATCGCCTGCATCATGTCGAAGGCCTCCGCGCCACGGACCTCGCCGACGATGATGCGGTCGGGCCGCATACGCAACGCGTTCCGCACGAGATCGCGCTGCGCGATCTCGCCGCTGCCTTCGAGGTTGGGCGGGCGGGTCTCGAGCTGAATGACATGCGGCTGCTGCAGCTGGAGCTCCGCTGCGTCCTCTATCGTGATAATGCGCTCGCCATGTTCGATCATCCGCGACATTGCGTTCAAGAGCGTTGTCTTGCCGGAGCCCGTGCCGCCCGAAATGATGATATTGAGGCGGCAGCGGGCGGCGATCTCCAACGCGCGGCCCAGCTCGCGGGAAACCGTTCCCAGTTGAGCGAATGTCGAGAAATCCATGACGCTCCGAGAAAATTTGCGAATGGAAATGCACGGTCCCTTGAGACTGAGGGGCGGAATGATGACGTTGACGCGGCTGCCATCGGCCAAGCGCGCATCCAACATCGGGCTGGATTCATCGACCCGGCGCCCGATCGCGGACGCGATCCGCTGAGCGACATGCATAACATGGGCGTTATTCCGGAAGTGAAATGACGTCAGCTCAAGCTTGCCGCGGCGTTCGACGAATATCATGGATGGGCCGTTGACGAGGATGTCGGCCACCGAGTCGTCGCGCAAGAGCGTCTCCAAGGGTCCCAACCCGATCATGTCGTCAACGATTGCGGCGCCGAGCGAGCGCTGCTCCAGTTGGTTCAGGAGGATCTTTCGGTCATTGGCGATTTCGGCGATCAATTGATCGACCCTCAGCGTCAATTCCGCTTGTCTCATCCGCACCGCGGTCGACGGTTCGATCCGCAGGAGGACCTGATCGCGAATGAAATCCGTTTCCGCGGCGAGAATGCGATGGATCGCGGGCCTTGGCGCACCCACGGCCACGAGATTTGCGACAGCGGACGCCGCGTTCCCCGATGGGCTGGGCAAGGGGGCGCTCGGCTGGTCGTTTTTTTTGCCGAAGCCAAACGGGCTCATCCGAAGATGCGCCTCAGGAGCGAGAGCTGCTCTTTCGGTTGCTCGCCGGCCAATAGCTGGTAAAGAGGCACCAGTCCCGACTGCAGCGACGCGCATTTCTGCACGCCCCGAATCCCGAGATTCGAAGCGGTGCCAATCTCTCGATCGTAACGAATGACGATGTCGGGAGCCTGCCCGACCGCGCGAACGAATTCCGCCTCCGGCAGGCTTCCGTCCGCCCGGCTCTTGTTGAGGATGTGCAGGGTCGAGCGCTCGGGACTGTTCGGTCCGATATTCTCGCGCCAACGGGTGACATCGCGCGCGGAGACGAGGCTTCCATCGCTCACCAGAAGACAGGTGCTGGGCAGATGAAGCACGCGTATGAGACGCGGCGCGAGCGTCGTGGGCAGATCGACGAAGACGAAGCGGTAGCGATTGAGAAGAGTGCCCAGCAACGATAGGACGGCGTCCTCTTCCGGCGCGAAGACCTCGCTAAACGATTCCAACGAGGCGAGAAGGCTGAGACGCTCGCTCACCCGGATCACGGCGCGCTCAAGAAAGAGGTCATCGACCCGATCCGAATGCTCCAACGCTTCGCGCAGCGCGTGGCTCGGCCGGGCGTCGAGTTGCAGGGCGGCATCGCCCGAGTGGAGATCGAGATCGAGCAGCATCACTTGACGTTGCCGCGCCTCCGCCAAATGCCATGCCGCGCTGACGGCGATGGTCGTCGCACCCGCGCCGCCGCGTACGCTCAAAACGAACATCAGCTTCCCGGTGCGCGCGCTTCGCTTTTCTTGAGTGCCCGTCAGGATGGCGTTGCAGGCTTCCATGAGGAGGCTGCTGACCAGCGGCTTGAAGAAGTACTCGACGACGCCGACATCCTTGAGATCGCGGTAGAGCGCGATGTCATTGGTTTCGCCGATGACGACGGCGCCGGTGCCGGGTCCGCAAACCTCCGCGACTTGGTTGATCCGCGCTACCGGATCGTCGACGCCGGTCACATCGACGATCAGGAGGCGAGGCGAAGCCCGCCGCGACAGCTCCGAATACGCCGTCAGGACCCCGCCGTCGCTGAACTCGGCATTGGCGATGCCGAGATCCGCCAGACATTGCCGGATGACGCCTTCGGAGTTGCGGTCGCGCACATACACCATGGCGAGCTGCGGCGCGGCCGGCGGCACAATGGGCGCATCCGAGGATCGAATGGCGCCGTCGTTCGTCACGGGCTTGCCCCTCCGGCGCTCCCGGGCATCTCGAGAGTGGGCTTCGCCTGCGAGGCATTTTCATCTGGGAAGGCCTTGATCAGTCCTTGCTCATAGGCCCCAACCCCGAGCGTCTCGCGTTCGCCGCTTGCCGCTCCAAGCTCGCGGCCATGATCGAGATCGCCGGGTCGGTCAAGCATGTTCTCGAGATTGGCGGCGTTGGTGCAGCCGAGGAAGGGCGAGCCGGCGTTGCTGTGATCGTCGGCCGGATATTCCACCCATTGGGGGCAAGGCCGCGCCAGCGAGAGCGCCGGGGTCTCGGTCGCGCCGCGGCTGCAAGCCGATAGGGCGAACACCGCAACAAGGGCGCATCGAGCGACACGCGGCAGGGCTCGGGCCGGGCGAAAGAAGAACATCCGGCTACTCCAAGAGAAATCCAGCTGGGCCGCTCAAATGAGCGTGCGGGTCGTCGCCGGGCTGAGACGCGCCGGCCTTGGCCGGCGCCCCGGTCAACCGGCCGAGCAATAGCTGCTCGATATCGCTCGCATAAACCAGGCCTTCGGTTGGCAGATGCAGCTCCGCGGCGCTCGTGGCCGGCTTGACGATGTAAGGCGTTACGATGATCACCAACTCGCTCTCTTGGCGCTGGAACTGGGTCGAGCGGAACAAGGCACCCAATATCGGCAGATCGCCCACACCTGGAAGTTGTTGAACGTTATTTGAAGCGTTGCTCTGAAAGAGCCCGGCAATGGCGAAGCTTTGGCCGCTCGCGAGCTCGACGGTCGTGTTCGCGCGCCGCACCGCGAGACTCGGAATTTGAATGCCGTCGATGGTGACCGCGCCAGCGGTCGAAAGCTCGCTTACTTCCGGCCGCACCTTGATGCTGAGGCGATTGTCGTCAAGCACGGTTGGCGTAAAATCGACGCTGACGCCGTACTGCTTGAAGTCGATCGAAATCTGCTGATAGCCCTGGGATACCGGGATCGGAAACTCGCCCCCGGCCAAGAAATTCGCGGTCTCGCCCGAGACCGCGGTCAAATTCGGCTCGGCCAGTATCGAAATGAGCCCCTCGTTTTGCAGCGCGTCGAGCAAGCTCGACAGATTCACCGAGCCGCCCGAGCTGCGATAGCCGAGCCCGATCGAATCGTAATTCTCCGGCGAAGGGGATGGGATGAAGTTGCCGAAAGTGGTGACGGGCGTACGGCCCGTCAACAGCCCGATCGCGATCGTGCCGTTGTTGAAGAGCGCGCTCCAATTGAAGCCGAAATCCTTGGCCGCCAGTTTGTCAACTTCCGCGACCCGCAGCTGAAGATTGACCTGCGTCGATTCACGTACGCCGACATTGAAAATCAGATTCTCCTTGTCGCCGAGATATTGCCGGGCGACCGTTTTCAGCGTTTCCGCGTCGCGAGGCGACGCGACTGCCCCCGAGACCAAAAGACCATTGGGAAGACTGGTGACGGTCACGTCGGCTTTCGGCACCTGCGAGCGCAGCTCCGCGGCGATATCCTCGGTGGGATGGCTTACCGCGATTTCATAGCGGCTGATCCTTCCCGAGCTCGCCGTCGCGTAGACGGTGGTTTTGCCGGCTTTCTTGCCGAACACGATGAAGCTCGTTTTGTTAGAAACCTGTACATCGGCAATTTCCGGATCGGCGATGAAGACGTTGATCGCCGCTTCGGGCATCTGCACCGCCTCGGCCATGCCGACATCGACGTTGACGACCGTCGGCGCGTCGTCCGATGCGGCCGCAATTTGCGGATTCCCGATGCCGAGCACCAGCATAATCAGCAGCGCGATCGCGGTCGCCCGGGACCGCGAAGGCTCGTGTCGGAACTTGCCGCTATGATTCTGCATGACCCCGCCTCCTCAAGCCAGATTCGCTGCTCAACGCATTTCCACTTTCTCGCCTCGCATGATCTCGATTCCGATAGGCGCCGCCGTCTTACCGGCTTCGGCTCCAGGCGCGGCCGCGCCCGGTCGTTTCGCGCCAAGCGCCAACAAGGCCGGCGAGACGTCCGATGCCCAGATCGGCATTGAGGAACTGGCGAGCGGCTGCGCGGTTTGCGTGGGCTCGACGGCCCTGATGGCGAGCTCGACCTTGCCGAGCTGCATGGCGACCAGCAGCTTTTCCGCGTCCTGTTCACTTACTTCCAACGTTATCGTCTTGGGAATTCGGGACTCCGCGCCGACCCGCTGCTGAAGTGGCCCGCTCGGCGGGGCGGGGCTCACGGTTTGATCGAGCGCGATAACGCGAAGATCGCGCAGCACGGTCTCGCCAACCGAGCGATGACCTGAGGACGCGTCCAAATCGTTGAAATTCTGGGTCAGGATGATATCGACGTGATCGCCGGGCATTAAAAGGCCCGATGCGCTTTCTGGCGCATCGACCGCGATCGTTATCGCGCGATCGCCGGGCAACAGGACCGCGGCGAGAAAGCCGCGATCGGCCGGCCCGATCAACGCGCTCGCGATCACGGCATCGCCGACCCGGAGATCTTGCCGCAGCCCCGCGCCGGCGAGCGCCGCAGTCGTGATCTGGCCACGCACATAACCGTCGGGCGGCGCGGAATCTGCGGGAACAACCTTCCAAGCGAGGTCTTCGTCGCGCAATAGCGAGCCCCGAGTGAGCGGTCTTGCAGCGACCAGAATCTCCTTGGTTGGGACAGCGGCCTTCTCCGTCTCGGAATTCGGCTGATTTAGCCAGATCGCGAGAAGCGCGATGCCCGCGATCGAGGCGAGCGCGCCTAGAACGAGCAGGAAATTGCGGACAAACATCGAAGCGCTTCGTCCCCCAAATAGAATGTCGTGCCGATGAAAACCGCCAATCCATAGGGAAGGGTGCCATTGAAGCTGCCCGCCGTGATCGCGCTTGCGG
This sequence comes from uncultured Alphaproteobacteria bacterium, assembly GCA_963803265.1. Taxonomy (GTDB): domain Bacteria; phylum Pseudomonadota; class Alphaproteobacteria; order ATCC43930; family CGMCC-115725; genus CAIKMD01. The sequence continues at coordinate 52,204 of CAWDLZ010000018.1, forward strand.
CGTCCACTCTCTCGCGAGCCGCAGGAACTCGCTTGCAGCCGAGCGCCGGCCCTTCTGGCGAGGCGCGCGACGACGTAAATCGCGCTTAACACCCCGCCCGCCATCGAGACATCCAGCAACAGCGATCCCACATGGTTGACCGAAACGAGCAAGCTTGCGGCTGAGATCAGCTTCACGTCCCCGCCTCCGATCGCACCGAAATGCGCGATGACGCCGAGGATCAAGAAAATGAGTGCCGCGCCGAGGGTGCTAAGCCACAGGCTTCCGCCCCCGGGCGAGAGACGCAGCGCAATTCCCGCTGCCATCGTCACCAGGACCATCTCGTTCGGAATGATCCGCCGCCTTGCGTCAACGACTGCGATAGCGGCCAAATTGATCAGCGCCGCGATCCACAGAGTGACAACGAGCGGGGACATGTTCCTAGCCCCCAATATTCGGAGAACGGCCGGGCACCGAGGCGCGAGACGGTGGCCAATCTCGCTTAGGACGGAGCCGCGACTTTGCCGCCGATGTAATTGAACAGCCCGTTCAGATTGGTTCCAACGAGCGTCACCCCGACGATGATCGCGATCGCAATGAGGGACGCAATGAGGCCATATTCAATGGCCGTCACGCCTCGCTCGGAATCGATGGAAAACCAATGAGCTACCGTCTTCGAGATGCTTCGCATGAGGGTCTCCTGCAGTGAGAATTCCATGACGGAACTAGACCAATAGAACGCGGCTACCACCCCTAAAGATTGATCTAGATCAAAGTTGTTCTCTCTTTTTTAACGAAAAAGTGAGGCGACAGCCCCTATGGCCGGGGACCGCAGGAAGGATTCACCCGATGCGTGCTTCGAAATCTCCCCGCATAGGCTTCAGCGTGAGAGCGACGATCATGATCGCAGCGGCGATCGCCTTAGCCGGGTGTGCCGCCCCGTCGGCCAAGGACGCCGGCGCCGCGAATTCGAGCGCGAGCGCGCCAGACCAAGGCGAGATCGGCCCGGCGCTGCGCCTCGCCCGAGCGGCGCGCGATGCCGGCGACTTCGCCTCATCGATCAGTCTCTTTCGCAGCGTGCTGGCGGCGAAGCCGGACGATCCGGCGCTCCTGGTCGAGCTCGGCGACACTCTGCTGGCGGCGGGCATGATGGACGACGCCATCGATGTTTACGCCCGAGTCGGAAAGACCAGCGCCGCGCGCCCCGCGGCCGTGCTGGGCCTTACCCGTGCCTATCTCGCGCTCTCCCAGCCGGCGAAAGCTCTCGACTACGCCGAGGAGGCGGTTCAGCTCTCACCCCAGGATGCGCGGGCGGTCATTGCGCGCGGGGTGTCGCTCGACATGCTGGATCGTCACACCGAAGCCCAGGCCGCCTATCGTGCGGTTCTGCGGGCGGCGCCGCTTAGTGTCGCCGCACGAAACGATCTCGCTTTGTCCCTCGCAATGACAGGCCAACTCGCCGAAGCGCTGGCGTTCATCGAGCCGATGGCGCGGTCACCGGCCGCCAAGCCTCAGACCCGGCAGAATCTCGCGCTGATCTACGGGCTCATGGGCGATAGCGGGCGTGCCGCTGCGATGAGCCGCATGGATCTGGACGAAGCCACCACCGCAGCCAATTTGAGCTTCTTCGAGCGCCTTCGATCCTCGAAGAACTAAGGCGCGATCGGTAACGGTCGGAACGGGCCGCTGCTCGCGATTCTCGATTAGACCGCATTTTCCACGCGCGCCGGCGTCGATCCGCTTCGCCGCTCGACCGGCGGCGGAAAATGCCCTTCGATAAAAGACCCCGCGCGGGCTACGCCCGGCGGGGCCAAGTATAGGGAGGTATCGTGTCTGGGGGACACGACCGCCATTTCAAAGCATGGCACCGCTCCCACCATTTTGATCTGGATCAAAAAGCGAGCGGGCGGCATTTCGACAACTCAGCGAGTAATGGGATCGAGCCGGCGGTGCACCACGGCCACATTATCGGAATAAATCCGTTCCCAGCCGGGCAGGCGATCGAGCGCCGAGACGGCGGGCGTCGCCGGCTCCAACAGGGTCCAATCGATATGGTAGCTGTCGAGCGCTTCGCGAAGCGCGCCGCCATCGCCTCCGATCGCCTGCATGTATTCCTTCATGAATCGATCGCCATAGAGATCGATCCGTCCATCGACGAAGGGCGATTGCCCGGCGAAGATCAGATACCCGCCAAAGTCAAAGGAATTGAGAACCGGACCGGCGGCATGGGCCGCGGCGGCAGCGGCGAGCGCCTTGGTCGGTGCGATGCGTTGGTCGCTCGGCGCCGCTCCCGCCACCACCGCCAAGCCGGTGGCGATCGCGATCACGCAGCCCATGGCAAGAAACTTCGTCGAGCATGGCGTCGCGGCCTTGGCCGGCGCTTGGGGCGATGCTTGTTGCAAGACTTGCTGCAGAGGTCGCGCCAACAGGATCGGTCCGATCATCGCGAGAAGATCCGCGTTCCGCGAATGAACGAGCGCGAGATGAACGAGGCCTAGAAGGAGGAGCAATCTGGGCAATGGCAGGCGGAGCCGGAACGAGTAACCCAAGGCAAGCAAGCCGAGGAGCCAGACTTCCAGCGCCTGAAAATGCCCGAAATCGGTGCTTCGCCACTCGCTGACGAGATCGAGCGCGAAGGTCTGGTTTGCCAGGTTGAAGGCGAGCCAGGGGCCTCGCCAACCATAGGGCGTCACGAGCGCCGCCAACCCCGCGCCAAGGAGAGCGGCGCCCCATTGCCCGGCAGCGCGGCGGCGCCCCAGCCAATCGCGCTGAACGATCATCGCCTCGGCGGCATAAAACGCCGTCAAACCCAGCCCGAATACGAAGCTGCCATGGAGATTGGCCCAAAGACTCATCAATGGCAGTAGCCGATAGGACGGGGCGCGTTGCGTGGCCCGCGCCCGCTCGAGAGCGGCGAACCAGGCGACCAGCAGCGGCATCGCTAGAATATGCGGACGCGCCGAAACATGCGCCGCGAGCAGCAAGAAGCTGGCCGCCAGCAGCATCAGCACGGTCGCAGGACGAAGCAAGCCGGAGATCGCCCGAGCCAGCAGCAAAAAGGTCGCGCCAAGGGCAAGAGCGGTCGCGGCGATGACACCGCTCCAACCGAGAGCGCCATAGGCGGCGGCGAAGATCAGCTCGGAAAGCCATTCATGCGCGATCCAGGGTTGGCCGAACATGGTGGCGGAGAACGGATCGGTAGCGGGCACCGTGGCATGCAGCCAGATCCAGCGACCCGCCGCGATGTGGAAGAAGGTGTCGGGATCGCGAAGGAGCCGATTGCCCAATCCCAGCGCCAGCACGTAAGAGACGACGCCGACGAGCAGGGGCAGATGGCCTTCGGCGAGCGCGGACGCTGGGGCCGACGCCGCGGCGGCGCCCGTGCCGGCGAGCGGGATCGGCGGCTGCCGCTCTAGCGCCATGACCGGCATAGGGCGCGCGGCGAGATCACGTCGGATAGCACGCCGTTGCGTCCAAGGTTATGGCGCTGGTGGCGATCCACGGGATGATGAAGGTAAACGGCATCGTCGCTTTCACCTGCTTGCCGCAGCTGACCGTCGCCACGCTGAAGGCGGCGGTCGTGACCAAGAGACCGAGGGCCTGACCCACGGCGTAGGTTTGAATCGCCGAGGTCGTGCCGCAAAGGCTCGGTTCGATGGCGGCACAGCGCGCCGCCGCCTCAACCGCGCGATCGAGCGTGGTCTGGGTCCAGATCAGGCGGCTGACATCCATCAGTCCGAGCACCATCAGCAGCAGCGCCGGCAGCACCAGGGCGAACTCCAGAGCGACGGTCCCGCGCGATCCGATTTTTCTTAACGCGGTCACGGCAAGCATCGTCATTGCAGCCGGATGGTGGATTGTCCGGTCAAGGTCGCGGGAAGCGGCAGGCCCGGATAAGACAATATGTTCGTGTGCGGCAGAGCGGCATTGATCTGCACATAGACCCCGGGCTTGGCGCCGCCGGCGCAAGTAGCGGTGCAGGCGACCGTGGTCACCCCGGTCGTGCTGGGGCAGCCGCAAAACTCCGTCGGCGCCGGCGCGGTCATGCCGGAGGCCCCCGTGGCATTGACGACGGCGGCCTCTATCCCCGTTGGGTTCCAGCCGTTTATCGCGGCGTAAAGCGCTCCTGCCTCGGCGGCGTCCTGCACCTGCATCGCTTGATATGCAGCGAATCCGACATCGACCACCCCGAGCAGGAGGATCACGAATAGCGGAGCCGCGAGCGCGAATTCGATCGCCGCCGTGCCGCGATGCCGCGTCGGCCATTTCCGGAGATCGCCGAGCCTCTTAGACGGCATGCGCATCGCGCCTACTCGACCAGTTGGCTCGGGCTGGCACCGATCGGCGAGGTGCCGGTGCCGCTGCAGTTATTCTCGAATGTCAACCCGCCGCTAAAATTGACCTCGTAGGCGATGAGCTGCGTGCAGCCGGTGTTGCCGGTGCTCGATCCTCCGCTATAGGTCACAGTCACGCTCGGCATGTAAATCAAGCCGGTGATTTGGATGGCAGCGCCGCCTGAGATATTGTCTTGGTTCGTGTTCGGCGAGCGCGAATCCACCCAGATGGCCATTCCCGAGAGGCCTCCGGAAGTCGGGGCGGAGATATTCAAGCCGGAGCCGCCGCTGACGATGATGGCGCCGATGTTGCTGTAATTACTGGTGCTCGTCGTGAGGATGATGGTGACACCGGTGCCGTTGACGGTTGACCCGCCCGAGACATTGAAGTTGCCGCCGTTCATGATGTAGCTGCCAGGATTGAGCGTCACCGTCGCGCCGCCGCTGATATTAATTCCGCCGCAATAGACGCCGGGGTTAAGCGGCGACGCCGGCGTGTGGCTGATTTGAAGGTTGGTCTGAAGGCAGCCTGAAAACGACGGGATGGTCCGCGACGAATAGGGATTGGCAATCGGGGATTGGTTATAGGCGATGGGCTTCGTCGAAGTGAGCTTGGAACCGCCGGACGAGCCATAGCTGGCGCCGCCGAGGCTGACGGAACTGGTTGTGATCGTTGCACCGCCCGACATATTCAGGCCGCTCGAACTCGTGGAATTGACCCCTAATCCGCAGCCCTTCAGAGTGAGGGTGGCCCCGCCCGACAAGCTCGCCGAGTTTTGTGCGGTGGGGTCGAGCACGAGGACGCAGTCGGAAGAGGCCGATCCGGCTATCGCAACTGCGCGCGCACCGACATCCATGGTCGCGGAGCGGAAAAGCGAGATCATGGAGAGGGTCTGCGGCTGGTTGACGATCACCTCGACAGCGTTCGCATTCGCCACATTGGGACCGGTCAATGGCGGATTGTGGACCGTAACCGTTATACCCGCGGTCCCCGAGGTGAATCCGGCGGCGCTGGCAATCGCTTGCGTTTCCACGGCGAGATTGGCGGGATAACCGGTCGCCAACGCCGTCGCGCCGCCCAGTGCCGCGGCGTCGGCCGCCGCTTGCATCTCGCGATGCTTCAAAAGCACGAATACCACTTCAGTGCCGAGCGCCACCATCCCGATAATCGCCGTCAGCGCGAGTCCGATGACGACCGCGACGCTGCCGCGACGCGACCGCATTATCTCGCCGACGTCCAAGTTCGACGGATGCGGTATCGTTCTCAACGGGAGCGAGCGCCGAATGGCTTGGCGGGGAGCGATCGCGGCGTTGCCGGCGCCGGGCGGTCGCTCGCCGTCGGTTGGTTTCGCGCCGCGCGCCGCTTCTCGCGAATGCGTTTTTCCAGTCGGGCAGCTTCGGCATCCATCTCCGCGGCGAAGCTTTCGAGTTCCTGGGCGACATGAAACGGGATCGCGCCCAACATAAGCGCGCGGCAATGGCTTGCGCTCTCCCTTAGTTTCGCCACCCTTTCCAGCACCGTGACAGCCATGGGGGGACTCCATAATCAGGCGGGCAGGCCAGGGTTAAGCCGCCTCGACCATCGAGGTTTGACTTGGATCAATAAAGCGGGGGGAATTGAGGACTTTTGCGCGCAATTTTTCGCGGTATTCGATCTTTAACGCTTGATTGATGCGATCACCCGATGCTCCAGCGCGTGCTTGGCGCGGCCTCAAGCGGCGTGCTTCTCCAGAGAGCGACATGGACCTGATCGATATTTATGCTTATCTCGCCTATGCGCTTTATCTCGTCTGGTTGGTGCAGGGCGCTCGCCTGCTCGCCATGGCCGTGACGCGCAGCTGGGACCGGGCACCGAGATTGCGCCTGTTGATCCCCGCCTTTCTCCGCCGCCGCAAGCCTCCCAAGCCCTAGGCCCCGTCAAGCGGCAGGTGAATCGCTGGTCGCGGCGGGCACGGCGGCGTCGAACAAGGCTCTGCCGCCGCAATTGTCGATGAATTGCGACAGCGCCGAAACGACGCGCCGGTCGAAAGCCCTGCCGGATTCCGCTTGAACCTCGGCCATCGCGCGGTCGAGGCTTGCGTTTTCCCGATAGGCTCGCGGCATCGCCGCGGCGACGAATACGTTCGCGATCGCGATGATCTGCGCGACGATGGGAATTGCGCCGTCCGCGAGGCCGCGCGGGCCGGTGCCGTCCCACCGTTCCGACGCATCGCGCAGCGCGTGGACGACCGGACCGTCGAACTCCACCGTCGCAACGATATCCGCCGTCGCCGCGATCGATTTGCGCACGATATCGAGCTCTATGGGCGTGAGCTTGCCGCGCCGGGTCAGCAGCTCCGGCGCGACCATGGCCTTGCCGAAATTCATCAATCGGCCCGCCGTCTCCGCGGTCGCGATCAGCTTGCCATCGAGTTTCAGCCCTTCGGCCACGCCGCGCGCCACGGCCGCCACGCGCGCCGATTGATGCGCGGCATGCGGATCGCGCAAGTCGAGCGCCGCGAGCAAGGCCGCGATGAGGTCGTTGAACATTCTTTCGCGCCGTTCGCGCTCCGCCGTCGCCGCGGTAACGTCGTGCTCGATCACGAGAACGGCGGGCGCCGCGCGGTCATCGTTCGGCAGCGGCATGTAGATGGTTTCGATCGACCGCGACGCACCACCCTCGTCGCGGCGGATCGTCTCGCTGAGCTCGATCCGCTCGGCCAGGCACCGCGCGATGCCGTCGAGACTCGCCGCGGCGAGCGCCGGTCCGACCAGCGCCTTGAGGCTCCGATCGGCCGTGTCATCGCTCGAGATTCCCAATCGCGTCGCGAAGGCACGATTGGAAAATTGGACATTTCCCTGGAGATCGACGATATAGATCGGATCGGATTGCGTATCGGTGATAACTCGCAACCGCTGTCTCTGCCGGTCGTGACGTTCGGCAAGGCCGCGATATTCCTCGGCCAGCGCCGCAAGACGCCGGCTCGTTCCATGCCGCCACGCGGCGAGGACGATCGCGATCACCAGCATCGTGCCCAGCAGCAAGAAGATGCCATTCCGCTTCGCGCGCGCGTCGGTCTCGGCGAGGGCCTCGTTGACGCCGACGGTGTTGACCACGATCCACGGTGTGTCGGCGACGGTCCGGCCCGTGACCAGCACGCGCATCCCGCGATAATCGATCTTCTGCGCGAAATCGCCGGGATGGGCGGCGGCGAAGGCGAGGTCGAGATCGGCGGTCGTTTGGCTGAGGCGGCGCGGCAGCAGGGTTGCGGCCTCGCTCGCCGAGAAAATCGTTTCGATCATGCCGTCCTTGACGCGGACGAGAGCGCTGTCGGCGCTGGCAGGCTGCGGCGCGGCGAGCTTCAGCGCCGCGAAAAGACCGGCCGTCGGCTTGGTCACGCCGAGGACATATCCCACCAACTGGTCCGGCGTAGGATCGGCCTCCACGGCGTAGACGGGCTCGACAAAGCCGAGCACGATTTCGCCATCGGCGAGCACGGCGAAATCGATCAAGCCGCGCCGCCCCTTGGGCAGCGCCGCAATCGCTTCGGCCAAGTTACCCTCGAGCGGCGGCATATCGGGGCTCGCGATCAGGAGGTGTCGATCCCCGGCCAGCAACGCGAGACCGGCATGTCCCAGGCTGCGCTCGTTCGTGAGTTCGAGCGGCAAGGCGGGGCGCTCGCTGAAGCCGCCGCGCACCGCCGCCACCGTCAGGAGATCGCTGAGAAATTTGCGCTGCGCCGATGCTTCCGTGACCTCCGCCGCATTGCCCCCGGATGGGGCGAGTTCGGTCAGATAGATTTGCAGCGATGCGTTGTCGGCGAGCGCGCGCAGCGTGGTGAAACGCTGCTGGACCCAGCCCGCGACGGACGATGACTGTTGCTCCGCCTGCTGGGCGAGACGGGACTGCCAGATCACCAGCTCTTGTCCACGCTGCGCGCTGATGCTGTGAAAAAGAACCGCGACGCCGATCGCGGCGCCCAGTAGCGCCCCTAGGACGAGACCGGGCGCGATGAACCGCGACGATGAACCCGGTTGCCTCGATGAGCCAGCCATGCCGCTCGCTATCAGGGTAGAAATATCTCCGATACAACCGTAGAGATAGAACGCGGCGGAGGTTTGATC
>CAWDLZ010000019.1:0-15916 GCA_963803265.1 uncultured Alphaproteobacteria bacterium
AGTGAACGAACTCGGACGTAGGCTCGACTATCAAGTCGAAAACGGCGTGTACCAGGGAAGGTCCAATAAAATCGGCTTTGACGGAATCTGGCTTGGTAATAACGGACATTCCGTGGTTACAGAGGTTAAAACCACCGACGCTTATCGCATCAATCTCGATAACATCGCTGAATAGAGGTCACAGCTCATCGCTGCCGGTAGAATCTCGCAAAGCTCATCGATTTTGATCGTGGTGGGTCGAGACGACACTGGGGACGTGGAAGCGCAGGTGCGCGGCTCCAAGCACGCGTGGGACATTCGAACTCATAAGTGTCGATTCACTGCGAAAACTCGTCGAACTAAAGGAAGCCGCCGGAGAAGACGAGACGATCGATAAGATACAAAGCCTATTGATCCCATTTGAGTACACCCGTCTTGATAACATCATCGACGTAATGTTCGTGACTGCTAAGGATGTTAAGTCCGCTTCCGAAGAAGCCGAAACCACGGAAGCGATCGAAGAAAAGGACAAAGAGGTCAAAACGTCGAGGCAGGAACATACTCCGCCGGATGTGCTGAGACAGGTCAGGGGAATGATCGTCGCAGCGATTTCACGGAGGCTTGGCGTTAACCTCATCGCGAAGAGTCGGGCGACGTATTGGAGCGCCGACAAGACTACGCGGGTCTGTTGTACGTTGTCTAAGCAATACGAGCGGGGAGGTTATTGGTATGGGTATCACTCTCAATGGCATGAGTTTCTAAAGCAGGCTGAGAGAGGCTATCAGGTCCTTGGATGTATTGGGCGCGACGAGGCTTTTGCTATTCCAGTCGGCGAGATTGAGAAATATTTGAGTCAGCTAAGCACAACAGAAACTGAAAACGGGCGTTACTATCATTTAATCCTTGAGCCTTGGACGAATGGGGAATTACGCCTTTACCTACGGAACGGCGACAAGGTGGACCTCTCTCAGTTCGCAATCCCAGTGGGCTAACTACAGCACGATCTCCGCCGCCACCGCGCCGAGGACGACCACCGCCCAGGGCGGCACGCGCCAGAACGTCAGCAAGAGAAACGCGACGAGCCCGAGGAGAAAATCCTTGGGACCGAGGATCGCGCCGGTCCAGACCGGCTGATAGAGCGCGGCCAATAGCAGCCCCACGACCGCGGCATTGACCCCGGCGAGCGCCGATTTCACCGCGCGGTTGGCCCTGAGGCTGTGCCAGAACGGCACTGTGCCGATCACCAGGAGAAAGGCCGGCAGGAAGATCGCGGCAAGACAAATCGCGCCGCCGAGCCAGCCATTAGGCGCGGGGCCCATCACCGTGCCGAGATAGGCCGCGAAAGTGAAGAGCGGGCCGGGCACGGCTTGGGCCGCGCCATAGCCGGCGAGGAACGCATCGTTGCCGAGCCAGCCCCGCGGCACCACTTCGGCTTGCAGCATCGGTAAGACGACGTGGCCGCCGCCGAACACGAGGGCGCCGGTGCGGTAAAAGCTGTCGAAGAGCGCCACCGCGTGGCTTTGGCTGGCGGCGGCGAGAATGGGGAGCAAGACCAGCAAGCCGGCAAAGAGCGCGAGCGACGCCACCGCGAGACCGCGGCCGATCGTGACCGGCATCGGCGCGGCGCCGCCCCCGGCGTCGCTTTTCAAGAACCGCCAGCCGTAGAGGCCGCCCAGCGCGAGCGCGCCGATCTGGCCGGGCGTCGAGGGGATGGCGAGGGTGAGGACACAGGCGGCAACCGCGAGGCTCATCCGCGCGCGGTCGGGCGCGAGCGTGCGCGCCATGCCCCACACCGCCTGGGCAACGACGGCGCAGGCGACGATCTTGAGCCCGTGCAGCCAGTTCTGGCCGGCGAGATCGCCCCAGAAGCCTAAGCCATAGCCGAACACGATCAGCGCCAGCGCCGATGGCAAGGTGAAGCCGATCCAGGCGCAGAGCGCGCCCAGCAGCCCCGCGCGCGTCAGGCCAAGCGCGATCCCGAGCTCGCTGCTGGCCGGTCCGGGCAGGAACTGACACAGCGCGACCAGATCGGCGAAGCCGGCCTCGTCGAGCCACTGCCGGCGCGTGACGAACTCGCCGCGGAAATAACCGATATGCGCGACTGGCCCGCCGAAACAGGTCACGCCCAGCTTCGCGAAGATCCGCAGAACCTCGAGCGCCGAGCCGATCCGTCGGTCATTTTGGTCGGCAGCTTGCCCGTCGCTCGTCGCCATCGCGTTCCTTTCTATCGCTTTCGTTCCGAAGCGCCTTAGCCTTCGCCGTGTCATAGCCGGTCGCGCCTCGGCTTATCTTGCCTTCATGAGGCGCGCGGCAACCAGGAGAGGAACGATACCGAGAAGTTGGGTGACGACCGCCAGCAGCACGGCCGCTACGACCGAGAAATCGTATAGTGCACCCAAGGCGGCGCTGCCGGCGAACCATGCGACCCCGAAAGCGACGCCGAAGACACCATAAGCCGAGCCAAGGCGCTCCTTTGGAACCATCTGCGCCACGGCCGCCTGCATCAGAGATTCGTGGGCGCCCAGTCCAATTCCCCAAAGTAACGCGCCTACCAGCGCAAGGGAGAAGCCGCCAAGGAAAGCAAGCGGGGCGTACGCGGCGATCACGAATGTAACCGGGACCAACAGGATCAAGCCGATCCGATCGAACAGCTTTCCGCAGATCAACGAGCCGAGCCCGCCGGCAGCCATCGCCAACGCGTAAAAGATCGGAACCCAGGTCGGAGAAACGGCCTGTCCCTTGCTGAAGTGGTAGGCGATGAGCGAAAAGTCGGCAAAACCGAAGCTGACGAAACCCGCGCCGATCAGGTACCACCAGAAGGCCGGCGGATAGGAGCGCCCCGGAGCGGCCTCCGTTTTACGATCGATGCGGTCGGCGTTTGGAAATCCCAGCCGGGCGCCGAGCACCAGCAGGAGCGTCATGCTGGCCGGTAGCGCGAGAATGCCGAATGCGAGCGGATAATTTCCCCGCCGGGCCAGGATCACCGCTACCAGCAACGGACCGATCAGCGCGCCGAGTTGATCTAGCGCCTCGTTCACCCCGAAGGCCCAGCCCCGGCCCATCTCTTCGCCGGCTTGCGATAGCATAACGTCGCGCGGAGGATTCCGCGTGGCCTTGCCGACGCGTTCAAGACATATGAGCAAGGCCGCAAATGGCCAGCTTCCGGCGAAAGCCAAGGCGGGAACCGCCACCATCTGCACGACGTATCCCGCCAGCGTGATCGGCCAATAAAGCCGGCTCCGGTCCGCCCATCGGCCCGACACCAACCGTAACGCGTAGCCGAGAAACTCGCCAAACCCGGCGACGCTGCCCACGATCAATCCGCTGGCACCGAGGGTTGCCAAGAAGGGACCGGTGACGCTGCGGGCGCCCTCATAGGTCATATCGGCGAAGAGATTGACCGCGCCAAACAAGAGAACGAAATAGAGCCCCGCCCTCAGTGGCCGGCTTAAGCTTCTTCGCGATTGCGTCGTCACGCGTTGATCCCTTGGTTAATCCATCGACCGTGAAAGGCTGACGCAGGAAGAACGCCCCGACGCGCTTCTACGGATCCTTTCTAGGACGTAGGACGATGGCTTCGAAAAGCTGAATCACCTTGCCATAAATCGCAAGCTAACCGACTGCTTTTTCGTCTGCGGCACTCCGTGTCGTGCCAAGCGATCCTTAGGCGCGATCCAGCGTGCGCCGGAGGGCGCCTCAAAGCTAAATGGTCGAACGCCGCGCCTCTATCGCGCGCAGCCATGCCACTTGATCCGCGTTGATACGTATCTCGGGACGCGCTAGCCGGACCTCTTGCATCGCCTCGTCCACACCGGCTCCCGAAATGACCAGCAGTCCGATCGCCATTGTGGCAGCGCGACCGAAGCCACCGCCGCAATGCACATAAATTTTTTCGCCTGCGTTCTTCGCGTCGAACCACTTGGCGAGCGCGTCAAGCTGATCGGCGGTCGGAGCGCCGTGATTGCGCACCGGAATCTGGCGCCGCGCTATCCCAAGTTCCTTAAGGCGCGCGAGGTCCGCATCCGCCTCCGCATCCTCGCGCAGATCGACAATGTGAGTGATCCCCGCATCGCGAAAGCGGGGATATTCCTCGGCCGGGATCGCGCCGCCGAGGCAGAGCCACTCGTTGACGCGGTCGATGCGCTTGGTCGCGGCTCGCATTGCGGCGCGATGTGCATCGTCCGCCGCAGGTGCTTGAGGTGGTTTTTCATTCGTCATCTACGGTACATAGTCCTTCGCGTTGAGCACCATCCCGCTTTTGATGTGATCGGCGCGGGCGGGCGCAAACAGATTGAGCATGAGATGGCGTCCGGCGCCGAGCGCCTCGGTCGCGTGAATGACGGTCGGTGGAACCAGGATGAGCGTTCCCGGCTTCGCGGTGACATGCTCGTCCTCTTGCCATTGGTCGGCATCGGCTGCCCACGGGGTTCGCAAATGTTGCCGATAGTCACCGGCGATCACGAGTGCGCTTTCCTCGAAATCGTCGTGTGAATGGGGATTGAGCTTGGCTCGGCTGGTTGGACCATCCTGCTCGATCCACATGACGTTCATCGTCGCGGTTTGAAAGGTTGGCGGCCGTTTTCCGGCAGCGGCTTTGAGCGTGTCGATCTCGTAGACGCGGATGCCGGATTCGCCGGTGTAACCGAGCGGGGCACCGAGCGAATGGACCCCGGGGCGCGGCCCGACGTAATCGTCACCATTGATCGCGTATCGCGCGAGTCCCGGCGGTACCGGAGAGAACGCGCGGATCACCCGCCCCGGCGAAGTGAGTTCGATGGTGGCTGGACCGGCGGGAAGAATAGCGATGCTGCGCGCGTGCGCCTCGACTTTCGCCCCGTTGGCGCTCAGCAAGGCACCAGTGTCAGGGAGGATGACGAACACCTCCTCGCCTATGTCCTGACGCAGCGTGGCCGGTGCGTTCGAGATTTCGGACCACGCGACGAGCGTGTTCTGGGAGCGTATGTAACGCGTTGCGATGCCCTCATCGAGGATCGATGGCGCCTCGTGGGCGACGATGAAGCGTCGCTGTACCAGATTTGGGGAGGTCATGGTCGGTCCCGTTGACCGGGCCTAGGCGGCATGGACCTCGACCAGTTCGATCGCGTGTCCGTCGGGGTCGCGAATCCACGCGGTCAGGCGCCTGCCGGGCGTCCCTTTGATCGGCTGAATGAATCCGACATGCTCGGCTTCGAGGACGCCGCACAGGCGTTGCAGATCGTTGACGTGGATAGCGACGTGAATGCCGGTCGGCCGAACCTCGGCAGGCGCGCTTTCGCCGATATCTCTCGTCAATTCGAGAGAGGGCTGGGTTTCCCGGTCGCCATAGCCGACATGACCAACTTCCACCTTCCGGGTTTCATCGGTGCGCCGGCCCATCGGCTTCATGCCGAGGAGCCGCGTATAGAAACTGACCGACCGGTCGAGATCGGCGACTGGAAGCATCGTATGGTGGATGCGGAAGCTAAGGTCGCTAACAAGGTTTTCGCTGCCCATCGGAATCTCCTCTCATTTGTGATTTGTCTGAGCTCGCACTAGCTGTCCTCGAAGAGTTCGCCAAACAATTCGCGCACCTTCACTTTAGCGTCGGCGAGCGCCCTCCGTCCGCCTCGCGTTGCCTTGTATACGCGACGACTCACCTTCCCCGTCCGCTTCACAGTCGAGACGAGATAGCCTTTCGCCTCGAGCGCGTGGAGAATCGGGTAAAGCGTGCCGGCGCTGAGCTTGTAGCCATGCCGGCCAAGCTCCTCGATCATGGCCAAGCCGTAGAACGGCTCCTCGGCCGCATGGTGCAGCAGGTGCAGCTTGATCAAGCCGGCGTAAAGGTCGCGATCGTCCATCTCTGCGTTCCATCATGCCGCTTCCGTCGCGCCGCGCGTCTGGATATCGCTACTCGCTATCGGCGCCCGATATTGTTAGACTGACGCCCTGGCCGTGTCAAGGCGAAGCGCCGCGGCGGCGTTCCCGGGGCGAGGACGTCGCATCGGGCCGAGCCTGCGGTGGCCGGGACGCCGATGCCGCGAGCGGAGATCGCGGAAAGGGGTGGAGATGAGCGACTTCCACGCGAATTGGGGAAAAACCGGGCGAAACGCTCTGGTCGTGGCGATGGTCTCGATCCTTACGACGCTGGGCGCGGCGCTGCCGGCCTGGGCCGGCCCGCCGTTCCGCACCGATGATCCGGAGCCCGTCGAATATCAGCATTGGGAAGTATACGCCTTCTCGACCGCGACGGATGCGAAGGGCGACACGGCCGGCATTTTGCCGGGCGTCGAGATCAATTACGGCGCGGCTCCCGATCTCCAACTTCACGTCATCGCGCCGGTGGCCTTCGACGCGCCGGGCGCGGGCGCCACGCAATTCGGCTATGGCGACACGGAACTCGGCGTGAAATACCGCTTCATTCAAGAAGACGAGAATGGCTGGCACCCGCAAATCGGCGTTTTCCCGCTGCTCGAAGTGCCGACGGGCGATGCGGAGAAGGGATTGGGCACCGGCCATGCGCACGAGTTCCTGCCGATCTGGCTCCAGAAGAGCTGGAGCGACTGGACGACCTATGGCGGCGGCGGCTACTGGATCAATCCCGGCGGCGGCAACAAGAACTACTGGTTCGCCGGCTGGCTGTTGCAGCGGCAAGTGACCAAACAGCTCGCGCTGGGCGGCGAGCTCTTTCACCAGACCGCCGACACCGCCGGCGGTCGCGACAGCACCGGATTCAACTTCGGCGGCATCTACGATATCGACGACAACGATCATATCCTGCTCTCTCTCGGCCGCGGCATCGAGCAAGCGGCCGATACCAACCGCTTTTCGTATTACCTCGCCTATCAGTTGACGTTCTGACGCAACGCAAGGTCGCGCTTCGGCTTCAGGGATATGACGCCCGGGCCTTCACGCGGCGGCGCAGCTCGGCGAGGCAGGCGCCGCGGCTGTCGCGAAAATCGCGCGCCTCCCACCAGGCTTCGATTTCGCCGAGGAGCCGCCCCACTTCCTTCCCCTCGGCGACGCCGAGCGCGGTGACGTCGCGGCCTTTCAGCGGAAAGACCACCGGCCGCCAGCGCGCGGCGCGCTGGAGCAGCGCCTTCACGGGCCGCACCGCGCCGCTCGCCGCGGCGCTCACCAGCACGCGATCGATATAGGCATCGCGGCCGAGGCGATAGAGCAGGCGGCGCTGCGCTGCGGCTGGGGCGGCGAGATCGATCGGCTCGGCCATGCCAAGGAGGCGTTCGCGGTCGATATTGGAGAGCTTCAGCCGCCGCGCCAAATCATCGGCGCTCCCGGCGACGAGCGCGCCCAAGCGGCGCAGCGCGTCCGGCTTGTTCTCGATCCGGATGAGGCGGCGCAAAGCAGCGACCGGCCGCGCCGCCGGAACGACGCGCTCGAGCACGCCGTCTTCCGCCATCAGCGCGAGGGCCGGGACCGGATCGGGCGCGGCAAGCAGCTTCAGCATCTCGGCCCGCACGCGCTCGCCCGATAGCGTCGCTATCAAGGGCGCCGCCGCGCGGCACGCCGCGCGCGCGCCTCTGTCCGGCGCGCCCCGCCCGTACCAGGCATGAAAGCGGTAGAACCGCAGCAGTCGCAGCACATCCTCGGCGATGCGCGTCGCCGGATCGCCGACGAAGCGCACGTTGCCGCTCAGCAAATCGCGCAAGCCGTGGTGGTAGTCGAACAAGCTGCCGTCGGCGCCCAAATACATCGCGTTCATGGTGAAGTCGCGGCGGCGCGAATCCTCGAGCCAATCCGCGGTGAACGCCACCTTGGCGCGGCGCCCGAAGGTCTCGACGTCGCGGCGCAAACTGGTGATCTCATAGTGACGCTCGGCCGTCACCGCCGTCACCGTGCCATGGGCGAGGCCGGTCGGCAGCGCCCGGATGCGCGACGCGGCGAGACACCGCAACACCTCGTCGGGCAGGAGCGGCGTCGCGATGTCGATGTCGCCGATCTTGCGCCCCAGCAACGTGTCGCGCACCGCGCCGCCGACGAAGCGCGCTTGCGAGCCTAGCGCCGCCATCACCCGCTTCGTCGCCGGCGTCGTCATCCAGGCTCGGGGCTTGATGCGCAAAGGATCAGCGCGGCGCGGCGGGTTGCGGCGGCGCAGGCTCGGACCCGACCGGGCCAGGCTCGGCCGGCTCGGGCACGACCCGGCGGGTATCGACATGGCCGGGCACAACGGTGCCATCTTCGACATGCGGCGGAATATAGGCGCCGGTGCGCGGACCGCCGAAATCGAGGTTCACCGCCACCAGGGTGGCGGCGGCGAGCCACCAGCCCCGCGGCGAACAGCCAGACCCAGGCCGCCGGCAGATTGAAATCGCGGGCGAACCACAGCCGCCACGCCACATAGGCCGCGGTTGGCAGCAGCACCGGCACGAGGATGGTGACGAATACCCTGCCCATGCGCCGCGCCTCAGCCGTTCAGCGCTTCCGCGAGATTGACGAGGCACGCCAGCGGTAACGCCCCAGATGTGGCGGTTCGGATAGGGCAGCACCCAGAACCAGCGTTGCTCGCCGCGGATCTCCCGCGAGCCGCGCTGATGGTTGGCCGGATCGATGATGAAGGCGAGCGGCACCTCGAAAATTTCGGCGACCTCGACCGGGTTGGCGACGAGACCCTCGACCGGCCGCACCAGCCCGACGATCGGCGTCACGTCGAAACCGGTGCCGGTAAGCCAAGTGTCGAGCCGCCCGACGATTTCGACATGGCCGGGCGGCAAGCCGATTTCCTCCTCGGCCTCGCGCAACGCGGCGGCGCCCGGATCGCGGTCCTCGGGATCGATCCGTCCGCCGGGCAACGCGATCTGGCCGGGGTGATCGGGAAGATGAGCCGCGCGCAACGTCAACAGCACCGACCAGCCCTCGGGCCGATCGACGAGGCCCACCAGCACGGCGGCGCGGATGAGGTCGGCCGCGTCGGCTACGCCATTGCCGCGCGTGGCGACGGCCCGCGAGGCGAGCCGCGCGCGGATTTCGGCCGGCGTCGGGTTTCGCCGCCCCGACGGCTCAGCGGAAAGAACGTGCCCTTGCTTCATAGCTCGAACTGGATCGTGTGACCGACCCGCTCCTCCCTGCGCAGCTCACCGAGCGCATAGAATATCGGGCGCGATAGCCGCGCTTCAATGACAGGCGCGTGATTGGAGTCCGGTGCTGGAACCAGCTACCATCGGTCGCGAGAGGAGCCATCATCGTGAGCAACCCCGAAAGCCTGCATAAAGTCGGCGCCGCCGGCGCCGAGCTCGGCGCCGAGATCGACGCGCTGGGCCGGCGCCTGGGCGAGGTGCGCGAGCGGATCGGCCGCGTCATCTTCGGCCAGCGCGAGGTCATCGATCAAGCCCTCATCACCTTATTAGCCGGCGGCCACACTCTCCTGATCGGCGTGCCCGGTCTCGCCAAGACGCGGCTCGTCGAAACCCTGGGGACCGTTCTCGGGCTCGAGGACAAGCGCATCCAATGCACGCCCGATCTGATGCCCGCCGACATTCTGGGCTCCGAAGTGCTCGAGGAGAGCGAGACCGGGCGGCGCTCGTTTCGCTTCATTCCCGGGCCGGTGTTCTGCCAGCTCTTGATGGCGGACGAGATCAACCGCGCCAGCCCGCGCACCCAATCGGCGTTGCTCCAGGCCATGCAAGAAGGCCGCGTGACGGTGGCGGGCCAGTATCACCCGCTGCCCAAGCCGTTTCACGTGCTGGCGACGCAGAACCCGCTGGAGCAGGAGGGCACCTATCCGCTGCCCGAGGCGCAGCTCGACCGCTTTCTGCTGCAGATCGATGTCGGCTATCCCGATCTCGAAGCCGAGCGGCAGATGCTGGTCGCGACCACCGGCACGGCCGACGAGCAGGCCGCGCCGGTGCTGACCGCCGAGGAGCTGCGCGAGGCGCAGCGCCTGGTGCGGCGCGTGCCGGTCGGGGCCAGCGTGGTCGAGGCGATATTGAAGCTGGTACGCGCGGGCAGGCCCGGCTCGGGCGCCGAGACCGACGCGCAGATCGCCTGGGGGCCGGGGCCGCGCGCGAGCCAGGCGCTGATGCTCGCTTGCCGCGCCCGCGCGCTGCTGGACGGGCGCTTCGCCCCGTCGATCGACGACGTGGTGGCGCTCGCGGCGCCGGTGCTGCGCCATCGCATGGCGCTGACCTTCGCGGCCCGCGCCGACGGCATCGAATTGGGCGCGGTCATCGACCGGCTGCTGGAACCGCTGCGGTAACGGGCGAGCGGGGATGGCCGAAGCCGTTCGCCTCCAGCACCGCGCCGAGCAGGCGGCAGCGGCGCTGCCGCCCTTGCTGGTGGCGGCGAGCCGCGTCGCCGCGACGGTCGCGCAGGGCGTTCATGGCCGGCGTCGGGTCGGCCAGGGCGAGACCTTCTGGCAGTTCCGCCAATATCAGCCGGGCGACGCCACGAGCCGCATCGATTGGCGCGAAAGCGCCAAGTCGCAGCGTCATTACGTCCGCGAAACCGAATGGGAAGCGGCGCAAAGCGTGTTTCTGTGGCGCGACGGCTCGGGCTCGATGGACTATTCGTCGGCGCGTGGGACGCCGACCAAGCGCGAGCGCGCCGATCTGGTCACTTTGGCCCTCGCGGCGCTGTTGTTGCGCGGCGGCGAGCGCGTGACCCTGCTCGGCTCGGGCGTCGCCCCGAGCTATGGCCGCGCGGTGCTGCCGCGCATGGCGCTCCAGCTCGCGCGCGCCAGCGCCGACTTGCCCGAGATCGAGGCGCTGCCGCGCCACGCGCAAATCGTGTGGATCGGCGATTTGCTGGCGCGGCTCGAAGATACCGAAAGAGTGGTCGCGGCCTATGCCGCGATGGGCCTCAAAGGCTATCTGCTGCAGATCCTCGACCCCGCGGAAGAAACCCTGCCGTTCGACGGCCGCGTGCGCTTCGAAGGCTTGGAGCGCGAGGAGCCGCTGCTGATCAGTCGGGTCGAAACCATTCGCGGCGACTACACGGCGAGCCTCGCCCGCCACCGCGCCGGATTGGCCGCGATCGCGCGCGCCGCGGGCTGGGGATTCGGCACGCATCGCACCGACCGGCCGCCGGCCACCGCGCTGCTCGCGCTTTACAACGCCTTGGCCGAGCACGCAGGCTAGGCGATGCTGACGCTCGGCGCCCTCGCCTTCGCCTCGCCCTGGCTGCTGCTGGGATTGGCCGCGCTGCCGGTGCTGTGGTGGCTGCTGCGGGTGACGCCGCCGGCGCCGCGCCGCGTGCGCTTCCCCGCGCTGCGCCTGCTGCTCGGCTTGGTGCCGCGCGAGCAAACGCCGGCGCGGACCCCGCTCTGGCTCATCCTTCTGCGCATGGCGCTGGCCGCGCTCATCATCCTGGCGCTCGCGCATCCGCTGCTCAATCCCAGCGCCGGGCTGGCCGGCAAGGGGCCGCTGGTGCTCGCCGTCGATAATGGCTGGACCGCCGCGCGTCATTGGGACGAGCGCCGCGCCACCTTGGATCGGCTGGTGGGCGAGGCCGAGCGCGAGGATCGCAACGTCGTGCTGCTGGCGACGGCGCCGCTGCCCGGCGGCGCCGCGCCGCCGGCGCTCTCGCTCTTGCGCCCGGCCGATGCGCGCGCCGCCATCGCCGAGCTTAGCCCCCTGCCCTGGCCGGAGAACCGCAAGGACGCGCTGGCGCGGCTCGCCGCGCTCGAGCTCGGCGGCGGAGCCGACCTCGTCTGGCTGTCGGATGGCATCGATGACGGCGACGCCGCGAGCTTCGCCGCAGGCCTCGCGCGGCTGGGCGGGTTGCGCGTGGTATCGGACGCGGCCGAGGATTTGCCGCGCCTGCTCGCGCCCGCCGACAGTGACGACAAGGACCTGACCGCGACGGTGATGCGCGCCGACGCGGCCGGACCGGCCGAGCTCACGGTGCGCGCGGTCGCCGCTGACGGGCGGCTTCTCGGGCGCCAGCTCGTGACCCTCCCGGCCGGCGCGCTCCACGCGGAGGCGCGCTTGGCAATGCCAACGGAGCTCCGAAATCAGGCGATCGAGATGACTATCGAGGGCGAGGCCTCGGCGGGCTCCGCGCTGTTGCTCGACGAGCGCTGGCGGCGGCGCCCGGTCGGGATCGTGGCGGCACACCAAGCCGCCGCCGGACTGCCGCTCTTGAGCGGCGCCTATTATTTGGGGAAGGCGCTCAGCCCTTTCAGCGAGGTACGCGAGGGCGATGTCGCGACCCTGCTCAAAGGCCAGATCGCGGTGCTGGCGCTGCCGGACATTTCGCCGTCCGGCCCGGCCGAGAAGGACGCGATCGTCAAATGGATGAATGCAGGGGGCACCGTGCTGCGCTTCGCGGGCCCGCATCTCGCCGAGGCGACCGACGACGATCTGCTGCCCGTGACGCTGCGGCGCGGCGGGCGGACCTTGGGCGGCGCGCTGTCTTGGGAGAAGCCAGCGGCGCTCGCGCCCTTCGACGCGACGAGCCCCTTTGCCGGGCTCGACATCCCGCCGGACGTGACCGTGTCGCGCCAGGTGCTGGCCGAGCCGACGCTCGATCTCGGCGACAAGACCTGGGCGCGGCTCAGCGACGGCACGCCCTTGGTCACCGCCGAAAAGCAGGGCAAGGGCTGGCTGATCCTCGTCCACACGACCGGCGATCCGGAATGGTCGACGCTCGGCTTGTCGGGGCTCTTCGTCGACATGCTGCGCCGGATCGTAGCCCTCAGCCAGGGCGTCGCCGGCACCAGCGACAAGGCGCTGCCGCCGGTCGAGACCCTCGACGGTTACGGCAGCCTCGGGCGGGCGCCGGCCACGGCCGCGACCATCCCAGCGGGCGGCCTCCTCAACACCGTTGCGTCGGCGAAATATCCGCCCGGCTTCTATGGCACCGAGGATGCGCGCCAGGCGCTCAACCTCGCGCCGGCGGTGAAGGTTTTCGCCCGGTTGCCGGAATTGCCCCCGGGCGTGGCGCGGACCTCTTACGCGCGCGGGCCCGAAGTCGATTTCCGCCCCGGCCTGCTGGCGGCGGCCCTGGCGCTCGGCCTGATCGATCTCCTGATCGCCTATGCGCTGCGCGGGCTGCTGCCGGGCATCGCGCTAAAGCGCGGCGCGGCGGCCTATCTGCTGCTCGCGCCGCTCGCGGGGGGCGCGGTCCTGCTGCTATTGGCGGCGGCGCATCCGGCGCGGGCGCAAGGCAACGACAGCTTCGCCATTCAGGCGACCACCGGATTCCACCTCGCTTATGTCGCCACCGGCATCGCCGCGGTCGATGCCGAGGCGCGGGCGGGGCTCGTCGGTCTCGCCAACGTCCTCAACCAGCGCAGCTCGGTCGAGGCGGGCGACCCGATGGCGGTCGATGTCGAGCGTGACGAGCTGATCTTCTTTCCGCTGCTCTATTGGCCGGTGGTGTCGGGCGAGGCGCCGCCCTCGGCGCAAGCGGTCGAGCGCATCAACCGCTACCTCGCGACCGGCGGCACGATCCTCTTCGATACGCAAGATCAAGGTCAAAGCACGGCGCTCACGGCGGCGGCGACGCAAGCGCGGTTGCAGCAGATCGCCGGCGGGCTCGAGATCCGCCGCTGATGCCGGTGCCGCCCGATCACATCCTGACGAAATCGTTTTATCTGCTGCAGGAGTTTCCCGGCCGCTGGGCCGGCGGGACGCTGTGGGTCGAGCCGTCGGAGGACCAGGTCAATGACGGCGTGGCCAGCGTGCTCGTCGGCAGCAACGACTGGGCCGGCGCCTGGGCGGTGGATGCGAGCGGCGCGCCGCTTCACGCCGCGGTGCCGGGCGGCGAGCGGCAACGCGAATTGGCCTATCGGTTCGGCGTCAACCTGGTGATGTACGCGCTCACCGGCAATTACAAGAACGACCAGGTTCATGTCCCGGCGATCCTGGAGCGGCTCGGGCAATGAACGCGATCGGAAATTTCGGCGGTTATAGCATCGCGGTGGCGCCGCTGTTGCCCTGGGCGGTGATCGCGGGGTTCGCCGGCCTCGCCGCGCTGATCCTCGCCTATGGCGGCGTGAGGCGCGCGCGCGGCACGGCCTGGCGGCTCCTGGCTATGGCGATGCTGGCGCTCATCCTGCTCGATCCCTCGATCGTCGAGGAGCAACGCGCGCCGCAAAAGGACGTGGCCGTTGTCGTCGTCGACAACTCGCCGAGCATGCGCATCGGCGACCGCCGCGGCGAGGCCGACCGAGCGCTCGAAACGGTGACGCAGCGCCTCGCCGCCTTCAAGGATCTCGATGTCCGCGTCGTTCATGCCGGCGCGCCCGACCCCGATGCTCCCATGGCCGATACCGGCACCCAGCTGTACACGGCGCTGGCGCGCACGCTCTCGGACGTGCCGCGCCAGCGCGTCGCCGGAGCGATCATGATCACCGACGGCGAGGTTCACGACATGCCGCCGCCGGCGCAATTGGCGCTCGACGCGCCCTTGCATGTCCTCGTCACCGGGCAGCCGGGCGAGGCCGACCGCAGGCTGGTGGTCAAGGACGCGCCCAGCTTCGGCATCGTCGGCAAGGACGTGCAGCTCAACGTCCGGGTCGAGGATTTACCGGGCGGCGGCAGCGGCGAGGCGCGCCTCACGATGCGGAAGGATGGCGGGCAAGCGGTCGCCCGCATGGTCGCGGTCGGCCAGGACGTGCCGCTAACCGTGCCGATCGATCACGGCGGCCCCAATGTGGTCGAGCTCGAAGTCGAGCCCGGACCGCACGAACTGACGCTCGACAACAACCGAGCGGCGCTGGTCGTCAACGGCGTGCGCGACCGCCTCAAGGTGCTCCTCGTCACCGGCGAGCCCCATCCGGGCGAGCGGACCTGGCGCAACATCCTGAAATCCGATCCCTCGGTCGACCTCATCCATTTCACCATTTTGCGGCCGCCCGAGAAGCAGGACGGCACCCCGATCCGCGAGCTGTCGCTGATCGCGTTTCCGATCCGCGAGCTGTTCGACGAGAAGCTCGACCAGTTCGACCTCATCATCTTCGACCGCTACAAGCAGCAGAACGTGCTGCCGCCCGTTTATCTCGAGAACATCGCGCGCTATGTCCAGAACGGCGGCGCGTTATTGGACGCGGCGGGGCCCGCTTTCGGCACGGCCGAGAGCCTCTATCGCACGCCGCTCGGCTCGGTGCTGCCGGTGGAGCCGAGCGGCAACGTGCTGAGCGGCTATATGCCCCATGTCACTCGGAGGGCCTCGCCATCCGGTGACCGCGACCTGCCCGGCTTGCCGGACGACCGTCGAAGCCGCCGGCCTGGGGCCGTTGGTTCCTCGACGTCGGCGCAGATCAACGGGCGCGACGGTGATGAGCGGACCGGGCGACAAACCCCTCCTGGTGCTCGACCGGATCGGCAAGGGCCGAGTGGCGCAATTGCTGTCCGACGGGATGTGCCGGTGGAGCGCGGCTTCGAGGGCGGCGGGCCGCAGGCCGAGCTGCTGCGCCGCTTGGCCCATTGGCTGATGAAAGAACCCGAACTCGAGGAAAACGATCTGCGCGCCGAAGTGGACGGCAACCGCCTCGTCGTCACCCCGCGAATCCCTCGCGCCCGACGACAGCCCGGTGCAAGTGACCGGGCCGGACGGCAAGCCCACGACGCTGACCCTCGCGCCGCAAAGCGGCGGGCGCAGCACCGCTTCGATTCCGGTCACGGAGAGCGGCCTCTACCGCGTCACCGACGGCGCGCGCACCGCGCTTGCCGCCGCCGGCGCGCTCAACCCGATCGACGTCGCCGATGTCCGCGCCACCACCGATAAGGTCGCGGCCGACGTTGCCGCCACCGGCGGCGGCGCTTTCTGGATCGGGTCGGGCGCGGTGCCCGAGATCCGCCGCGTCGGGCCGGGCCGCAGCGCCGCCGGGAGCGGCTTTTAATGGGGATGCGGGAAACGGCGATTATATCGTCACTGGCGTGAGCGAGACGCCGCTCCTGCCTGGAATCCTTCGCGCTCGTCCTCGCCGTTGGCGCCTTGCTGCTGGCCTGGCGCCGCGAAGGGCGATAGAAGGCGCGCGGCTTTTCGGCTAGAACGGGCA
>CAWDLZ010000020.1:0-328703 GCA_963803265.1 uncultured Alphaproteobacteria bacterium
GGCAAGACGCCGGGCGGGTCCGAGGTTCGTACCGTCATCAGGCACGTGACCCGCCACATCCGGAAGATCTGGCCGAAGACGCGCATCTGCTGGCGCGGCGACAGCCATTATGCCCGCCCCGAGGCCATGGCTTGGTGCGAAGCGAATGGCATCGATTACATCTTCGGGCTCGCCGGAAACGACGTACTGCATACTCAAAGTCGCGTCGTCGCCGACGATCTCTGCGTGCGCCGCGCCGAGACCGGCGAAGAGAAACTCCGAACTTGGACCGAGTTCCGCTACGCCGCCAAAAGCTGGACCCAGCCGCGTCGCGTCGTGGCCCGTCTCGAAGCCACTACCCAGGGCTTCGATGCGCGCTATATCGTCACAACGCTCGAAGGCTCGCCCGGGCATCTCTACGAGACGGTCTACTGCGCGCGCGGCCAAGCCGAGAACTTCATCAAGCTGCACAAGACCCAGCTCGCCTCGGACCGGACCTCTTGCCGCAGCCCACGCGCCAATCAGTTCCGGCTCATTCTCCATACCGCCGCTTATTGGCTGCTGCACACAATGCGCGCCGCCGCGCCCAAGCATTCCGCTTGGAGAACGGCGGAGTTCATGACGCTGCGATTGCGGTTGATCAAGATTGCTGCCCGCGTGGTCGAGCACGCCAGCCGCATCCGCGTCTGGTTGCCGACGGCTTGTCCTGACGCCGCTATCTTCCGTTTGTTCGCCGGACGCTTTGCCGCCGCGGGTCCATGAACCCTGGGGCGCTGTCGCCCTACCGAGCCCATCCCGCAACCTCCAACCACCACACAATCAGAACCCCATCAGCGTCGAAAGCGACGCCACCCACCGGCGCGACCACAATCATAAAATCGACAGCGCTCCCGCAATCGCGCCACGCTCATGAATACGTCAGGTTAGGTGCGTTTGCTATCTAATACCGACCGGTTTGGCCAATGCCCGCTTCGGTCAATCGCGTCGAATTCTGCTAACTCCGCGTCATGTCCGTTTTGCGGGTAGTTTCGGAAACGGCAGTTCGCTGTTGATGGTACATGCGGCGAACACAATTGAAAGCGATGAAGATCGTAGTATGCGCCGCAGCCGATGAGGATTGACGACCAGGATCCGCGCGCTCACTGACTCGCGCGGCTTGCCGCTGGAACTGGTCGTCACGCCTGGCCAAGCCGCCGATTGTCCCACAGCCGGCATGCTGCTCGGCCGCCCGCGGGAAGGAACGATCCTGCTGGCCAACAAAGCTTACGATGGCGATCGGCTCCGCCGCAGCATTGAAGCGGCGGGCGCCGCGCCCGGCTCGCGACAAGCTCACTGAAGCACCAACGAGTGCGTCGTATTGTCGATCGACCAAGACTTGAACCGCCCGAGAAAGCTTTGACCGAGCAGCGAGAGGCCCCGAGCGCCCGCGACGCTCACAGTCACGTTCTCTAAAGCCATGTCGCCGACTTTCAGCGATCGGATGAGAAATATCTTCGACGGCACTTTCAATCCGTCCGCCAGCCGGTATACCCGGGTCCCGAGGAAGTCGCCGGGCTTGAGCGTGCCCGTGCTCATCAGGGTCGCTATGACATCGGCCGGAACGCTGACATCGGTCGCTCCGCTATCGACCACGAAATCCAATGTCATGGCGTTGTTTATGAGGACGGGAACGACATAGGTGCCGCCGTGCTTTTCCATCGGAACGGAATGCGCGGAAGTGGGCGCCGCCGCCGGCTTGCCTGGGGAATCCGTCTTGGACGATGGCGGAGCGGCCGTCGCGATCCTCGGGCTTTCCGGCCCGCCGCAGTCCTCGTAGTTTGACCGCTGACACGTCTCGGTCATCTCCCGCGCCAGCTTGAGTTGCGCCGGCGTCATGCCCGCGGCGAGGCTTTCGCGCTCGTCCCTCGCCATGGCCGCGTTGTGAGCATCGCTTTGCTCACCGAACGATAACGCGGCGAGGCTGTACCACATGTGGGCGCGAACATCGTCCTTCGGGACGGCCACTCCGGATTCGTAGATGGCTCCGAGAGCGAGCTGCGCACGCGCAAACCGCCGAGCGGCGGCGAGCCGATACCACTTGAGCGCTTCCTTGCGATCCTGCGCCACGCCTCGCCCGTCATCGTACATCCCTGCGAGATTATATTGCGCCCAGGCATCGCCTCCCTCCGCCAACGGGCGTATGATCGCCAGCTCGGCCGCAAAGTCGTGTCGGATGTCGGCATCGAGAGCGTCATCCATGGGATTCGCCCTCGCCACCTGGGCAACCCCAAGCGCGATGGAAAAAATCAGCATTCCGGCCAATTTGCGCATCGCTAGATCATAGCATGGAGCGGGGGTTTTCGCCGGATCGAGCGAGTAGGGGCTGCCGCCGGGGTGACGCGCTTGTCCATTGCCGGGTCCAAAACGAATCGTTGGTGACCGGCCAGGACAGAGGTAACGTCAGTGCCGCGAATGCGCGCTGCTTAGCCGTCGAAGCGGTAAATTATGATGCTCGCCCAGCCGTTCTTGATGAAAACCGCCGGTGCCTTGGGCGGGCTCGTCTTGGTCCTTATGCTGCAGTCGACCTCCGGCGCGATCGCCGCGCCGCAGCGGCTCGATTGCAGCCTAACGCAAATTAAAACCAAGGCGGGGGAAAGCTTGGACACCAAGCCCGAGAAGCGATCGATCACCGTCGTGCTCGATCAAGACGCGGCGGCGATCACCGTGTACCAGAATGGCAGCGCGCAGGCTCTGGACAACGTCACGTTCGAGCAAAGCAGCATCGACGGTTACGTGAAGCAAATGAGCCTCGGCATCGATCGGTTCAACCTTGTACGTCGTGGCCTCCAGACCTACAAGCCGGATTCGACGATCAGCGAAACCGGAACGTGCAGCCCGAGCACCCAACCGCCGCCCTGAGCTTCTCCGATCGTTCCGGCGCAGGCGCATCGAAGGCCCGTCGCGGCCGCGCAAACGATCAGGTCCGGGATGGAGTTTTCCGTCCCGACGCGGCCAGATAATCCATCATGCTCTCCAGCGTCGCGAGCTTGCGGTAGTCGGTTTCTGGAATATCGATGCCCAACCGTTGGTGCAGCGCCATCACCAGGTTGAGAAAGTCCATCGAGTCGATGTCGAGCTGTTCGCGCAGCTGCGCCTTGGGGTCGATCGCGTCGAAGTCGATCTCCGGCGCGATACGGCCTAGTTCATCCTTGACCACGGCGCGGATGTCGGTCGAGCTCATAACGCCTCCGGTGTTTGCAGCAGATCGCCAATTTTGGCCAGGAACAGCGCGCCCCGGTGGCCGTCGCTGACGCGGTGGTCGGCGGCGAGCGTCGAGGTGACGACCGGGCGCGCGGCCACGCCCTTCCCGATCACCCAAGGGCGCTCGACCACCTTGCCGAAGCCGACAATCGCCACCTGGGGCGGATAGATGATGCCGTAAAGGGCCTCCACGCCGCGCTCGCCCAGGCTCGAGACCGTGAGCGTCGGATCGGAGATCTCGGAGCTGCGAAAGCGGCCGGCTCTCACGCGCGCTACGAGGTCGCGCATTCCCGCCATCACATCGTCGAGCGCAAGGTCGGCCGTGTTATGGATCGCCGGCGCGATGAGCCCGCCGCCGCGGATGGAAATAGCGACGCCGACATGGATCGCGGCGCTGGACCGGAAAGCACCATTTTCGAAGGCGCCGTTGAACTCCGGAAAGCTCCTGGCCGCCCTCGCGGTGGCCTTGACGAACAGCGCGCCGAGTAGGAGCCGACGGTCGGGCGGCCGCTCGGCGTTTTGCTTGCTGACCCAGTCCGCCGCCGCGCCGATGTCGATCGCGTTGGATAAATAGTAATGCGGGATCTCCCGCTTCGAGCGCGACATCGCGGCGGCGATGGCTGCACGCATCTGGTCGAGGTTCATGGCGGAGGGCGCCTTGCGCTCCATGGCCCTTGCCGGCGCGCGAACGGCCATTGCCTCGACGTCGGCGAGAACAATGACGCCGCCAGGCCCGGTGCCCGCGATCTTGCTCAAGTCGATGTGACGCTCCAGCGCCAGCTTGCGCGCGACCGGCGAGGCCCGGACCTGGCCTGGCGAAGGAAGCCGCCCGAGCGAAGGCGGCATCGGCTGCGAAGCGGATGGCGGGGCGACGATGGGCATTTCCTTAGCCACCGAAACAATCGGCGCCGGCCCCGGCGCTTCGCCCGGCTTTCGGATCATGGCCAGGGCTGCGCCGACCGGGACCTTTCGCCCCGGCTCTACCAGGTACCGGTCGAGGATGCCGTCCTCGAAGATTTCGATTTCGATCGCGCCCTTCTGGGTCTCCACCACCGCAACGATGTCGCCGCGCGTAACGGTTTCGCCGGGCTTCTTCAGCCACTCCACCAAAGTGCCCGCTTCCATATCGGAGCCCAGCGAGGGCATGCGGAACTCGGACATGGCGTCGATCAACTGCGGCCGAGGATGGCCTTGGCGGCGGCGACGATGCGGTCCGCCTGGGGGATCGCGGCCTCCTCGAGGTGACGAGCGTATGGGATCGGGACTTCCGCGCTGCACACCCGTCCGATCGGCGCGTCGAGGTCGAAGAAGGCCTGCTCCATGATTCGCATGCCGACTTCCGCGGCGAGCGAGCCGGTCTTCCAGCCTTCGTCCACGATCACCGCGCGGCGCGTCTTCCGGATGGAAGCCATGATTGTGCCATCGTCAAGCGGGCGCAACGAGCGCAAGTCGATCACCTCCGCGTCGATACCGTCCTTGGCCAGAGCTTCGGCGGCGTCCAAGGTCTTCCACAGCGACCCGCCATAGGTGATCAAGCTGATGTCGCGGCCCTCGCGCCTTAGAGCCGCCTTGTCGATATCCACGGCGGAGGCGTCCGCGGCGATTTTGCCCGCGCGGTTGTAAAGCATCACGTTCTCGAAGATCAGGACGGGGTCGGGCTCCTGCAGCGCGGTCCAGAGCATCCCGCGCGCGTCTTCCAAGGTAGCCGGCGCGAGCACCCGAATGCCCGGGATATGGGTGTACCAACCCTCGAGGCTGTGGGAGTGCTGGGCAGCCAACTGCCGGCCGGCGCCGGTGGCCATTCGAATCACGACCGGACAGCCGAACTGGTTGCCCGACATATGTCGGATCGTGGCGGCGTTGTTGAGGATCTGATCCAAAGCGAGAAGACTGAAGTTGACGGTCATCAACTCGACGATCGGGCGCATGCCGGCCATCGCAGCGCCAATGCCTGCGCCGGTGAAGCCGGCTTCGGAAAGCGGCGTGTCGCGGATGCGGTCGGGCCCGAACTCGGCGAGCAGGCCCTTGGTGACCGCATAGCAGCCGCCGTACCGGCCGACATCCTCGCCCATGAGGAAAACTCGCTCGTCGCGCTGCAACGCTTCGCGGATCGCTTCCCGCATGGCTTCGCGGTAGGTGGTTTCGACGGTTCCGGTCGCCGCGCCCGCCGGCCTCGCCGCCGGCGGCGCGGGACGCTCAGGCGCGTAGACATACTTTGTGAGGTCTTCGACCGGTTCCCAGGACCCGGCTTCGGCGAAGCTCACCGCCGCATCGACCTCTGCCGCCACGGCCGCATGGATGCGATCGACGTCGTCGGGATGGACCAGTCCGTTCTGCTCGGCCCATCCAAGGAAGCGAACGATGGGGCCCTTGGCCCTCCAGCCCTCGACCTCCGACTTCTCGCGGTAGAGCTGAGCGTCGAACATCGAGTGCGCGCGAAAGCGGTAGGTCCGGCACTCGAGGAAGTAGGGCTTGCCAGAGCTTCGTATCGCGGCGACGGCGCGATGCGCGGCGGCCTCGACCGCGACCACGTCCATGCCATCGACCGCCTCGGATACGATGCGATAGCTTTCAGCCTTCTTATGGATGTCGGTCTCGGCCTCGGAAATCTCCAGTGCCGTCCCCATGGCGTAGCGGTTATTCTCGCAAACGAACAGGACGGGCAGGCCCCACAACGCCGCCAGGTTCAAGCTCTCGTGGAACGTGCCCTCGGCCACCGCGCCATCGCCAAAGAAGCACGCCGTCACCACGTCCTGCCGATGCATGTGATCGGCCAGCGCCAAACCCACCGCCAGCGGCAGCCCCCCGCCGACAATGGCATTGCCGCCGTATAAGTTTCTGGCCCGATCGAACAGGTGCATCGAGCCCCCGCGTCCGCCGCTGTCACCTTCCCGCTTGCCGTACATCTCGGCCAAGACCGCATTCATAGGCGCGCCGCGCACCAGAGCGTGGCCGTGCTCGCGGTAGGTGGCGACGATCCGGTCGCGCGCCTCCAGCAGCGGGATCACCCCGACCGCCACGGCCTCCTCGCCATCGTAGAGGTGCATGAACCCGCGGATCTTCTCCTGGGTGTAAAGCTCGGCGCACTTCGTCTCGAATTCGCGAATGCGAACCATCTGGGCCAGCAGATCGAGCACATGCGCGCGCGACAGATGGGGCTTCAGCGCGGTCTCCGTCACCGTTCCTCGCTTTCCAGGGTCGAAAGATCGCCCTCCGGCAAGCCTAGCTCGCGCGCCTTGAGGAGCCGACGCATGATCTTGCCGCTGCGGGTCTTGGGCAGATTCTGGCGAAAGGCTATGTCCTTGGGAGCCACGGCGGGCCCCAGACGCTTGCGCGCATGGCCGAGCAGCTCCCGGCGCATCGTCTCGTCGGGCCGATAGCCCGCCTTGAGAGCGACGAAGGCCTTCACGGTCTCGCCGGCGATAGGATCGGGAAGACCGATCACTGCCGCCTCGATGACGGCGGGGTGCTCCATCAGAGCGCTCTCGACCTCGAACGGGCCGATCAAATGGCCTGAACTCTTGATCACGTCGTCGGCGCGCCCAACGAACCAGTAGTAGCCGTCGCGGTCGCGCATCGCGAGGTCGCCGCTCAGATACCAGCCGCCCACGAAGCATTTGCGGTAGCGCTCTTCCTCGTGGAGGTAGCCGCGCATCATCGAAGGCCATCCCGGCCTGAGCGCCAGCTCGCCCATCGCCATGGGAGCGACAACCTCCCGGACCCCGCCATCCGCCTTCTCCACGATGCCCGCGGCGACGCCGGGCAGGGGCTTGCCCATCGAGCCCGGCCGCACCTCCATCGAGGCGTAGTTGGCGATCATGATGCCGCCGGTTTCGGTCTGCCACCAATTGTCGTGGAACGGCCTGCCGAAGGTTTCGGCGGACCAGACCACGGCCTCCGGATTGAGAGGCTCGCCGACGCTGGCCATGAAACGAAGCGCCGAGAGGTTGTAATTAGGGACAAGCTCCGCGCCGGCTTTCATCAACATGCGGATGGCCGTGGGCGCGGTGTACCAAACGGTGATCTTCTGGTCCTGCAGCAGCCAATACCAGCGCTCGGCGTCGAACTCCGCCTCGTCCACGATCATGGTCAGGCCGTTGGTCAGCGGCGAGATGATTCCGTAGGAGGTGCCGGTGACCCAGCCGGGGTCGGCCGTGCACCAGAAGACATCATCCGGATGGAAGTCCAAGGCGTAGCGACCCGTAATGTGATGGGCCACCACCGCCTCATGGACGTGGATCGCGCCCTTCGGCCGGCCGGTGGTGCCGCTGGTGAAGTGCAGCAGCGCCAGGTCTTCAGGGCTCGTGTGGACGATCTCGAAACTGTCGGATGATTTTTCCAGCATCGCCGGAAGATCGAGCGTTCCCTCCGGCAGGGCGGCGCCGGGATCGGCGATCAGGACGTGGCGAAGGCTGGCGAGCTCGCCGCGTTGCGCCGCCACCTTTCGCCGGTAGAAGGCCGCATTGGTGATCAATGCCGCCGCTTCGCCGATCTCCATGCGCGACCGGATCGGTTCCGGGCCGAAGGCCGAGAACAGCGGGCAAAAGACGCAGCCCGCCTTTAGCGTCCCAAGCGCGGCGATATAGAGTTCCGGCGTCCGGCCGAGCAGCGAAAAGACTCGCTCGCCCTTCTCGATCCCGAGCGACCTCAAGAGATTGGCGAAGCGGTTGGTCTGAAGCCGCAGGGCCTCGTAGGTGAACTCCCGCACAATCCCGGTCTGGCCAATCCACCGAAGCGCGACCTTGGCGCCCCGACCATGTTTGACATGGCGGTCGATCGCCTCATAAGCGATGTTGAGACCGCCGTCGGGCAAGCCGTCCAACAGCCGCCGCGCGTCGCTCCAGACGAACGTCCCCGCGGCGTGCTCATAGTCCTTCAAATTGGCGTGAGCGATATCCTCGGCTCGTTTCGGGATCGGACGCCACGCCTGTGGTCCAACTTTGCCGCCGGCCTCCATAGCTGTCGCCACCTCCCGTGCAAGCCCGATGCGAATTCAACTCGTGGCAACCAATACGGCGCTCGATCGCGGGCGCATGCTTTGACACAGATCAAACCGGCGCGCTTCATTCGCGGAGGCCAGTCCCAGATTCGAGTCCGGCAACCGCTCAAAGGCATCCCGCCACTCGTTGCGGCGCAGCCCTTCGATCAGACCTTCGAGGGAATGGACGCTCGCCATGCTCCACGCTCGCGTCGAGACCATAACCGGATCCTTGGAATAGCACAGACATCGTTTTGCGGGTTAGACTTGCTGGAATCGGCTGCACGGGGAGAGCTGAGTCATGGCATCGTCGAGAATTTTCAAGTTCGATGACACGCCCGCTCGGCATATGCCCAACGGCGCGGTGCTGAGGAACCTCGTCGATCGCGAAAGTTGCGACGCCAAGATCAAGACCAACACCGTGACTTTCCCGATTGGCCACGCCGTCGAGTTTCACCGCCACAATTGCAACGAGATGGTCATGGTGCTTGCCGGCGACTGCGCCGTCGAGATCGACGGCGAGGGGCAAACGCGTCTCAAGCCCTTCGATAGCGTTCACGTCGCGGCGGGAAGGTGGCACCGGTTCCTCAATCTCGGCACGACCCCGTTCACCCTTCTGGCGATCTACGACAGCGACGTGGTGGAGCGGACGCTTCGCGAATCCGGCACGACCACCCGGGATTAGGAAAACCCGGCAACGCGACGGGGGACCGCTAGATCGGCGCCCAGGCGCGCTGCACGGCGGGACGCGCGGCGATCGCATCGTGCCAGCGCGCGAGGTTCGGATACTCGCCGAGGCCGAGACCGAGCTTGCCATGAAGGTGCACATCCGGATAGCTCGCGATGTCGGCGATGGAGTAGTCGCCCGCCAGGTAAGCCTTGTCCGCAAGATGACGGTCGAGCACGCCGAAACAGTCGAGCACGAGGGCGGTGAAATGCTTCTTGGCTTGCGGCACGTCCTCGGCAGAGCGATGGACGAAATGGCCGTATTGCTGGGCAAGGGGCGTGAAGGTCGAGCTGCCGTAGAACAGCCACTGATCGACGTGCACGCGGCGAAGGGCATCGGCGGGATAGAGCGCGCCGCCGGCCTTCTCGGCCAGGTATTTGAGGATGGCGCCGGACTCGGCAAGCGTCACGCGCGCCCCGCTTGGGCCGTCATCGTCGACCATCGCGGGAATCTTATGGCCCGGACTGATCTTCAGGAACTCGGGGGCGAATTGCTCCCTCTTGGTCAAATCGACCGGCCGGCGCCGGTACGGCAGACCGGTCTCCTCGATGATCTGGAGCGCCTTGCGGCCGTTATCGGTGGTCCAGAAATAAAGATCGATCATGGCGCCCTCCCTCTGCTTTGCCGTCACGCTACTCCACCGTCGCGATTTTGGCGAGGGCGCGACGCATAAATCTGGCTTGTCCACGCGGCCGGAACCGGGCAGGCTCGGGCCAAGCGAGCATGCGGGGAGGAACGATAATGGCGAAGGCATGGCTGCTTGCCGGCGTCACGCTGGCGCTGTTGTGCACGGGATTTTCCGCCCGCGCCCAAGACACGGTCACGCTGCGCTTTGCCGTTCCGGGCGCGCCGCCCGGATCGCCGAGCTGGACGGTGATTTGGGAGCCGTGGATCGCCAAGGTCGAAAAAGATTCCGAAGGGACGCTCAAGCTCCAGCCCTTTCAGGCCGGCCTCGCCAATCTCTTCAACGTCTATGACCGCGTCGTGAGCGGCGCCGCCGACATGGGCAGCGGCGTGCAGGGCTCGGTCGGCGGAAAATTCCTCGGCTCCAGCGTGGTCGAGCTGCCCTCGGACATTGGCGGCCGCGACGGCGCCGCGGCATTCTGGAAAATCTATCAGGACGGGTTGATCGCGGCGGAATATGCCGATGTCCACCCGCTCGCGCTCTGGGTCTATCCGCAATCGCTCCTCAACGCGAACCGGCCGATCGCGCGGCTCGAAGAGGTGAAGGGGCTGAGGCTCGCCTCGTTCGGCAAGACCAGCGCCGAGATCACGCAGCTCCTCGGCGCCGCTCCGCTCAGCACCCGGCCGGACGAGGTCTACGAAGTCCTGCAGCGCCATAGCGCCGACGGCGTGATCATCGGCTGGCTCGGGCTCAACGAGTTCAAGCTGCACGAGGTCACGAGCAATCACCTTATCGCCGGCCTCGGATCGGGCGGCGGCTTCCTGTTGATGAACAAGGACGCCTACGCGAAGCTCACGGGCAAGGCCAAGGCGGCGATCGACCAGAACTCGGGCTACGACGCCTCGATGGCGTATTTCGGCGCCGCCGTCGAGCGCGTCTATGCCCTCTCCGAGGTCGAGGTGCGCGGGCTTTCCGGCCACACCATCACCGCGCTCGACCCCGGCGACGTTGACCAATATCAAAAGCAGGTCGTCGCGCCGCTGGCCGCGGAATGGCAAAGCAAGATCCCGAACGGCGCGGCGATCTTCGCTGCCTACCGCGCCGAGGCGGCGCGGGTGCGCGCGCAGAAATAGGATACCGCTTCGCCGCCTACTCGACCGTCACGCTCTTGGCGAGGTTGCGCGGCTGATCGACGTCGTTGCCCTTGAAGACCGCGACGTGATAGGCGAGGAGCTGCACCGGGATCGCATAGAGCAAGGGTGCGACGAACGGGTTGCAGTACGGCACCTCGATGCCGAAGCTCAACTGGCCGTCGAGCCGCGCGAGGCCCGTGGCGTCCGAGATCATCACCACCTTGCCGCCGCGCGCCAGGACTTCTTGGACGTTGGACAAGGTTTTCTCGAACCAGGCGTCGCGCGGCGCCAGCACCACGATCGGCACGCGGTCGTCGATCAAGGCGATCGGCCCGTGCTTCATCTCGCCGGCGGCATAGCCCTCGGCGTGGATGTACGAGATCTCCTTGAGCTTCAGCGCGCCTTCCAATGCCATCGGATAGGACGTGCCGCGCCCGAGATAGAGCACGTCGCGCGCCTGCCCGAGCCACGGCGCCATCGCGGCGATGCGGCCGTCGTGATTCGAGCACGTCGCTCGCCCGCGACGGCACTTCGGCGAGCGCCTTCGTCAGTGCGGCCTCGGCGTCAGCGTCCATCTTGCCGCGCGCCCGGCCGAGCGCGACCGCGAGACAGGCGAGCACAACGAGCTGCGTCGTGAACGCCTTGGTCGAGGCGACGCCGATCTCGGGTCCGGCATGGGTGGCGAGCACCGCGTCGGCCTCGCGCGCCATCGTGCTTTCTGGCTGGTTCACGACGGCGGCGATGTGCTGGCCTTGCGCCCGGGCATAACGCAAGGCCGCCAGCGTGTCGGCGGTCTCGCCGGACTGCGAGATGAAGAGCGCGAGCCCGCCCGCCGGCATGTCGGCGGCGCGATAGCGGAATTCCGAGGCGATATCGACCTCGCAGGGCACGCGCGCGACTTGCTCGATCCAGTATTTCGCGATCAGCGCGGCGTGATAGGAGGTGCCGCAAGCAATGAGAGTCGCGTGCGCGATCTTCGCCAGATCGAAGGGCAGGTCGGGCAGATGCACGGCGCGCGTCGCCGGGTTAACGAGCTCGTTGAGCGTGTCGCCCATCGCCATCGGCTGCTCGAAGATCTCCTTCTTCATGTGGTGCGGGTAATTGCCCTTGCCCGTGGCGGCGCCGCTGAGCGCGGTCTCCTTGATGGCGCGCTCGACCACGCGGCCTTGCGCGTCGCGCAAGGTCGCGCCCGCGGCGGTCACCACCGCCCAGTCGCCCTCCTCGAGATAAAGGATGCGCCGGGTGAGGGGCGCCAGGGCGAGCGCGTCCGAGCCGACGAACATCTCGCCATCGCCGAATCCGATCGCCAAGGGGCTGCCGCGCCGCGCGCAGATCGAGGAGATCGCGTTGGCCGGCGAACAATAGCACCAGCGCGAACGCGCCTTCGAGGCGTCCCAACGCCTTGGCGACAGCGTCGGCGGGGCCAATCCCCTCGCCCAGATACCGCGTCACCAGCGCGGCGACGACTTCGGTGTCGGTCTGGGTTTCAAAGCGATATCCGTGCCCGCTCAGCTCGGCCTTGAGCTCCTGGAAATTCTCGATGATGCCGTTATGCACGACGGCGACACGATCGGTCGCGATCGGATGCGCGTTGGCTTCGGAAGGCACGCCATGGGTCGCCCAGCGGGTGTGGCCGATGCCGATATGGCCCTGCACCGGGTGCGCCGCGATCAGTGCGGCGAGCGCCGCGAGCTTGCCCTGGGCGCGGCGGCGCTCGATATGGCCGTTCTCCAGCGTGGCGATGCCGCGCTGAATCGTAGCCGCGATACTCGAGCCGCCTCAGCCCGTCCAAGAGAAGCGGCGCCACGTCCTGTCGCCCGATGATGCCGACGATGCCGCACATCAGCGCTTTTTGGTCTTGGGCTTGGTCGTGCTTTTGTGCCTCGCCCGCTGGGCCTTCGCCCGGCCCGGCTTGACCACCTGGCGGCTGCGGCCGAGCGCCAGCGCGTTCGCCGCCACGTCCTCGGTGATGACGCTGCCGGCGCCGACGATGGCGCCGTCGCCGATCTTCACGGGCGCGACCAGCGAGGAATTGGTGCCGATGAACACGCCCCGGCCGATCTCGGTGCGGTGCTTTTCGACGCCGTCGTAGTTGCAGGTGATGGTGCCGGCGCCGATGTTGGTTTCCTCGCCGATGCTGGCATCGCCGAGATA
Source organism: uncultured Alphaproteobacteria bacterium (assembly GCA_963803265.1). GTDB lineage: Bacteria > Pseudomonadota > Alphaproteobacteria > ATCC43930 > CGMCC-115725 > CAIKMD01. The sequence goes on from CAWDLZ010000020.1 coordinate 12,837, forward strand.
GGCGAGATGATTGGCCTTCGCGCCCGGCGCTAGAGCGGCGTTCTTGATCTCGACGAAATTGCCGACATGGACGTCTCGACCCAGCGCTGCCCCCGGCCGGAGGCGTGCAAAAGGCCCGACGATCGCGCGGTCGCCCACCGTCGCGCCCGAAATATGGCAGAACGCCGGAATCTCGACCCCCTCGCCCACCGTGACCTCTGGCCCGAACACGACGAAGGGGCCGATGACGCTGTCCTTGCCGATGCGCGTGTCGGCGCTCAGAAACACGGTTTCCGGCGCGGTGAGGGTAACGCCCGCCGCCATGGCGGCCTGGCGCAAGCGATGCTGCATGACGGCCTCGGCCTGGGCCAGCTCGGCGCGGCTGTTGACGCCCAGAAACTCGGCCGCCGGGGCCTCGATCGCGGCGCAGGCGAGGCCGCGCGCGCGGGCAAGGCTTACGATGTCGGTGAGATAATATTCGCCCTTGACGTTGCTGGTGCCGATCGCGCCAACCAGCTCGAAGAGATGCCGGCCGTCGATCGCCATGACGCCGGAATTGCACAGCCCCGTCTCGAGTTGCGCCGCGGTGCCATCGCCGGCCTCGACGATCGCCTGGAGCTCGCCGTCCTCGATCACGAGCCGGCCATAATTGGCCGGATCGGACAGGCGCATGCCGACGACCGCGACCGCCGCGCCGCGCCGCCGGCGCTCGGCGAGGAGGCGTGCCAGGCTGGTGGTGGTGATGAGCGGGGTGTCGCCGTAGACGACCAGCACGTCGCCCTCGAAGCCGTCGAGAAGCGCGCGCGTCGCCGCCACCGCGTCGCCGGTGCCGCGCTGCAGGGGCTGGACCACGATCTCGGCGGGTTCTACCGCGGCCGCGACCTTGTCCATGCCGGGCCCGATGACGACCAGGGTGTGCAGCGGCCGCAGCGCGGCGACCGCCTCGAGGACATGCCGGATCATCGGCCGATTGGCGATCGGGTGCAGCACCTTCGGGCGGTCGGACACCATTCTGGTGCCTTTACCGGCCGCGAGGATCAGGACAGCGAGGGAATCGGTCATACCAAAAGCTGGCTCTGTAACGGCTGGCGCATAGTGTCACGAAAGCATAGCGCGGAACGCGTAACGAAATGTTTCCAAATATGAAACCATTTGGAATGTCAAATGATTATTCGATCAGCCTAAACTCTTTTGCGCAGTCTTTTCCGGGTCGTTCTTGCGCTCCTGGAAAAAGCGCTCCAGCCGCTCGCACAGGACTTCGCGGGCAGCCTTGGCCTCGGCGGCCCCGTCGATCGGAGCGACTTGGCGAGACGCCCGGTCGAACGCGCCGAGATGCCGCGCCAAGCCTTCGAGCGCCCGGGTCTTGGAATGCATGCGGATGGTGGTGCCCGTGCCCTTGCGCGAGCTGCGCGAGGCGATTTCCGAAATCGCGGCGCGGTCGTCGCGGGCGATCTCGTCACGCGCGCGCAGCTCGGCGCCGTCCGGTCCCCAATCGGCGATATCGCCGATGTCGGCAAAAGCGATGCGGGCATATTCGGCCAGCACCCGGTCAAGCGAGACGCCGGTGCGCAAGGCCGAGGCCTCGCGCTCGCGCTCGATAGCCGCGGCGACGCCCGGACGGTGCAGCATCTTCGCGCCGGCAAAGGCCGGGTTGCGCGACGGCAGACGGGCGCGGATCGCGGCTTGGGTGGCATTGGCCGTGACCAGATAGGCCTCGACGAAGCGCTGCTGCAGCAAGGTCAAGCCGTGCTTGACGAAGGGACGGCGCTTCTGGCGATGCTGGTCGAGCGGGTGGACGCCATGGGCGATCTCGATGCCCGCCTCGCTCAGCGCCGCGATCACCGCCGGGCGCCGCAACAGCCGCGAGCGGATGGTATTGGCGCTTTTCTCCGACCAGCCGGCGGCGAGCGCGGCTTGGCGCGCATTGCGCGAGACCCGGTATTCCGCGACGAAGATTTGCTCGCGCGGGGTCAGGGAAAGATTCTGGAGCATGGATTTCTCTGCGATCCCTTATATCCGAAAGCGAGAAAAAAATCAAGTAAATTCAAAAGCATGGACGATCATATTAATGCTGGATCGGGGCCGCGCCGCGGCGAATCGAGGAAAACGTCGTCCACCCGAAGCGGCTTTGCGGTATCATGATTCGACCGGTTTCTTCGAGCGAGGAGCGCGCATGGTCGCGGTGGCAAACAGCAGGCAAGGCGCTTGGGCCTATGTCCGTTTCGGCTATCTCTGGGGCGTCGCGGGCGCCCTCGCCGTCATGTTCCTGGCGATGGCGAGCGGCAGCCTCTGGGCGCTGAACTTCATCCATGTCATCGCCGGCGTGCTGTGGACCGGGATCGACCTCTTCATGGGCTTCGTGATGGGCCCGATACAGCGCCGGCTCGAGGTGGCCGCGCGCCGCGAAGTGGTGATGCGGCTGATGCCGCGCATGCTCTTCCTGATGCCGACGCTCGCGATCATCACCGGCTGGGCCGGCACCGTGCTCGCCTCGCGCATGGGGTTCTTCGCCCTCGGCTATCCTGAAGAGGCCTGGGTGATCGCGGCGCTTGTGGTGCTCGCGATCCTCACCATCCAAGGGCTTTTCGTGCTGCTGCCGAACAATCTGCGCGTCTGCATCGAGATCGCCAAGCCCGAGCCCGATCTCGCCATGATCGGCCGGCGGATGCGGAGCTATGTGCGCATCACCGCCTTCCAGGGCCTGATGCAGGTGACGATGATCGTGATCATGGCGCGCTTCGTCACCGGGATTTGAGCGCGCGGGGATCGGCCTCGACAGGCGCGCGGCGCCTCGCCATTATGCCAAGCGAATGAACGTTTTCGCGTGGAGCGGCGAGATGAATGGCGATCGAAAAGCGCGGCTGGCAAAGGAGAATTTCTGGCACGACCTTTTCGCGCTGCGCGATGGGCAGCGCGAGCGGCGTAAAACCGCCATCCAAGTCATCAAGGAATCGGAGCTGCCGCTCGAAAACAACCGTCAAGGCTTGATGCGCTGGTATCTGCATCCTTCGATCACCGACACCGTGCTGACGACCTATATGTTCTTCCAGCAGGAAATTCCGCCGGGCAGCCGTTCCGGGCGCCTCAAATTCCAGGGTGGGCAAGTCATCCTGATCACCGAGGGCAAGGGCCACACGCTCGTCAACGGCGTCAAGCACGCCTGGGAGGCCGGCGATGTCGTCAATCTGCCGCTGCGACGCGACGGGATCGTGGTTCAGCATGTCAACGACGATCCCGACAAGCCGGCGAAATTCGTCGCGGCCGAGCCCAATTTCTTCGCCTGCACTAGCGTCAACCGCGGCTCGGGCTTCGAGCAGATCGAGGACTCGCCCGACTACGGCGGCTAGTGAAGGCCAAGCTGCAAGACCCACGCGAAGGAGAAAATGCGAATGGCTGAAATCGAGCGGACGCGGGTTCGCGAGCGCGGCACGGTGCCGGAATCGGTCTATGAAAAAATCCTGAAGGCGAAAGCCCAGTTCATCGACCAACAAAACATGGGAAAAATCGTCATCAAGGCATCATCGCGCGAATGGCAGCAGGGGCGCCAAGGACGGCTGCGCTTTTATTTGGAGCCGCTGACCTATTTCGACGGCTGCCTCCAAGACTGGCGCGTCTTCATGCACGACATCCGTACGCATTCAGGCAAGCATCGCCACCAGGGCGGCATCGTCATCTACGTTCTCAACGGCAAGGGCTGGTCGGTCGTCGAAGGCGAGCGCGTCGATTGGGAGAAAGGCGATCTGCTGCTGCTGCCGATGAAGCCCGGCGGCGTCGAGCATCAGCATTTCAACGCCGATCCCGGCAATCCGTGCCACTGGGTCGCCTTCCTCTACAACCCGCTCGCTGACTTCGTCGGCTGCGAGTTACGGCAGGTCGAGGCTTCGCCCGACTTCAAGGCGGAATAGCGGAAGGCAGGAAGCGCTCGGTATAGAGGCGAGACATGTCGGGCTCGGCGGGAAGGGTGCCCAGCTCGACAAAGGAGCGCGACAGCACGGCGAGCGCCTTGGGCTGGAATTTTCCGTCCTTCGAAAAGGTCGGCATGATCGCGTCGTAGACCTTGCCCTCGATCTCTTCCGAAACCAATCCGACGCGCGCACCGATTCGCACGGCTTCGGGCTTGTTGCGGCGCATGAAGGCGATCGTGTCGAACCAGCCCGCGAGAAACGCACGCAAATCGTCGGGCCGCGCGGCGATCGCCTGGTTGCTCGCGTAGATCACATGCATGTGAAAATCTTTCACGACGTCGCCGAAATTGACCAGGGTTCGCACGCTGCCCGCCTCGCCGAGCTTCACCGCGGTCGCGACGTCAAGGACCATCCCGCTGGTCTGATTCGTTCGCATCGCCGCCAATTGCGGTCCATCGGTGCCGAGTTCGACGAGTCCGATGCCGTCGGGCCCCCAGCCCTGCTGGCGCGAGAGTTCCTTGACGAGCCAAGCCGTCAGCGAGCTGACCGTGCTGACGCTGACGGTCCTGCCCTTCATGTCGGCAACCGTCGCGACCGGCCCGTCCTTCTGGGTGATCAGCGCGAGCAACGCCGGCCGGTTCACCACGGCGGCGATGCCGAGCTCGGGGCTGCCCTTGGCGACGAAGGCGAGCTCGGGGCCGGCGCCCACGGCGACGTCGATCGCGCCGGCGGCGATGCCCTGGTGAAGCTTCGCGCCGCCGGCGAATACCGTCATCTCGATCGTCAATCCGCGCTTCGCGAAGATTCCTTCCTCGATGCCGATATCAAGGGGCGCCAACGTGAAGGGCTGGGCCTGCGGCTTGCCCACGCGCAGCACGTCCTCGGCCGCGGCGCCGCGGATCGCGCCGCCGACCAGCAAGCACGCAGCGAGAAGCCCGCGGGCGAGCCTCGCCAATCGCTCCGATCTCTTGCTCGCCGCCATCGACGCCTCCCTCGGGCGTTCCTCCCAGACAAAGATAGAAAGGTCGGAAAACTCGGCTATAAATTCATGACCGAGAGGATCGTATCAAGAATTATCGATGGGGGAAGCGATGAATTGTGCCGCCAGGGCCGCGTTCGCGGCGTTCATGCTCCTCGGTTGCGGCCTCGCGCCGGCCCGGGCCAACGACCAGCTGAAGATCACGGTCTCGGGTTTCGTGACCGGCTTTGCCAATTATTTCGTCGCGATCGACCGCGGCTATTTCGCCCAGGAAGGCATCGATCTCGATGTCATCCAGGCCGGCGGCAATGTCGGCACGCCCGCTCTCTTATCGGGCGACGTTTTCTTCTCGACCTCGGCCAGCATCGGGCTCACCGCGATCCTTAAAGGCGGGGATCTCCGGATCGTTTATGTCAACAACGATCACCAGCCCTATGAGCTTTGGACGGCAAATCCCGCGGTCAAGACCATCGCCGACTTGAAGGAACGCCAGGTCGGCATCGAGACCCGCGGCGACACCCATGAGCTGACGATCCGCGCGGCGCTGGTGGCATCGGGCGTCGATCCATCGACCGTATTCTTCACGCCGCTTTCCAATCGCGCTGCCATCACCGCCGGTCTGCTGTCGGGCGCGCTCGGCGGCGCGAGCATGATCCTCGACGAGGTTCAATCGCTCAAATCCATGCCCAACGCGCGCATGCTCTATGATTTGCGAACCGTGCATCTCGTCTCGCGCGGCGGCGTCTTCGCCACATCGACGCTGACCCAGCATCGCGACCTGGCCAAGCGCTTCATGCGGGCGCAGATTAAAGGCGCGCGCCGCGCCGCTGCCTTTCCCGAGGATGTCGTCGCCTCGGTACTGAAGCGCAATCCGGCGATGACCCGCCAGAAGAGCGCTCGACGCCATCGCCGAGGACACGCCGGTCGATTTCCCCGACGGCACCATCCCGCTCGATCTGCAAAAGCAGGAGATTGCCAACCGCTCGGGCTATTTGGGCATCCCGCCCGCCGAGCGGCGCGCGCCCGCCGACGTGTTCGATTTCGCGCTGCTGCGCGAGGTCAACGCCGAGCTCGATAAGGAGGGCTGGAAGCCCTGACGCGAAGCTTTAGGGCTTCAGCGCCGCGCGGCCGGGATAGCGCGCCGAGGCGCCGAGCTGCTCCTCGATGCGGATGAGCTGGTTGTATTTGGCGAGCCGGTCGGAGCGCGACAGCGACCCCGTCTTGATCTGGCCGCAATTCGTCGCCACGGCCAGATCGGCGATGGTCGAATCCTCGGTCTCGCCCGAGCGATGCGAGAACACCGCGGTATAGCCCGCGCGATGGGCGCATTCGACCGCGTCGAGCGTCTCGGAAAGCGTGCCGATCTGGTTGACCTTCACCAGGATCGAGTTGGCGACGCCCTTCGCGATGCCCTCGGCGAGGCGCGCCGAATTGGCGCCATGGATCGATCGCGATAGCCGGCCCTGAGCCAGTTGAAAAACTGCGCACAATTTGTCGGGCGAGAATTTCGTTATCGCGTTGACCAAGGGGCTAAGGCCTACTTTGCTCTCTTCACAAACCTGGCAAGGTCGTTCAGCCGATGCTGCCAATACAGGTAAACGCCTTTGTTATCCTGCACGTCCGCAAGATTGGCCGGGCTGAATACGCCACTGAGGACGGCAGCCGGGATCACTTGAGCGGACCCGAGCGTTTGATACCACGTTGCGGCCTTGCCGCCAGTATCGTGCACAACGCGTTTGTAAGAGTTGACGGTGGAATTCGATACCTTGCATTCGATGGCCATCACGCGACCGTCCCGAAGCCTCGCGACAATATCGGCACGTGTGCCCGCAAGCCGTGTCTCGCCGCAATACTCGCCAGGATTTGGCGCCGCGGTCAGCATCGGAATGTTACGCGTCTTCACCTCTTTGAAGTCGCTTCCGGAAAGCAGGTCTTTGACCGCCTGTTCCTGATCTTTCTTGGAAGTGTTGCGGCGGTGTGTTCCTACCTCGCTTGCTGCAGCCAGCGCCGCCGATGCAACGATAGCCGTATGCTTTTCCTCATTAGTCGGCGTTCGGCCTGCGCCGATCCAGGGAAAGCGATGCGGATCAAGGATGGAAAGAACGATGTCGCGGACATGCGCGGCCTCTGTGGGATCGAGACGAAGACGGGAGGGAGCGAGATTCGTAGCGGCAACGGTCTTGAGGTCGTCGGCCGATATCGGCGGTGCGGTGAGATAGCGGAAGGCTTTTTGGGCGTTCCTGCCGTCAAGCAAATCCGCGATTAGCTCGGCGTTGACCGGGTCGTCGAGAAGCCTTGGGAGGCGATCGATCAGGCCTGTAAAGATCGCGGCGAATTGATCGAAAAAACCGTTATAGAGATCAAGCGGCTCGCCAAGGCGCTCATTTCGAAACGCGATCGTCGCTTTCTCGGCGTCCCTTTGCAGTTCCTTGAGGGACCACTTTTTTGGCGAGGCTCTTGAAGTCGGCAAGGTAGCCATCAATGTCTTTTAGCCGCGGCAGGCGGGTTCGTTCAAGCTCCTTGGGCTCAAACTTCACTAGCCCACCGGCATAGACTCGTCCGCCTTCGACCGTAGCTAGGCTGCGCAGAGCGGCCGCGATCCGATCGAGATCGGCGGTGGACATGAATTCGCGAGGGTAGAGGCCGTGCGCTATATTGATGTGCCGCGCGCCGGCGGTATTCAGAACAAAATGTGGCGACCGGCGGGCCATATAGGTGCATAAGATCGGCGCCGGTTCCTTATACCCGACGCACCACCAGGCGCCGCGATGCGTGGCAACATAAGATTGGTGAGCGCCGGCGCGCTTGGCCCACGCAAGAAATCGGTCAACCGCCCCGCGTTCTTCTTCCGTAAGCGCCGACAAGTCGAGCGGAAGGTCAACCACGCGGCGCAAATGATCGGTGCGCGTCAGCACGTCGCCGGCGGCAAACAGTTCGCGCGCCTTCGTGATTGCGGGGAGGAGATAGTGCACGGGAAGCGTGGGCGCATGCGGGCCGGCAATCCATACGGCGTTGGCCCCCGTTACTTGACCGCGATGAACCCTGAATATTTCGCCTAGCTCGATGTAGCCAGTGGGGGCTTTCGGCTGCCTGCGCGTGAGCACGGACCACCTGGGCGCGGCAGCGATCTCGCTCCATGGAACGGCACGGCCGGCTGAAAGCGGCGCGAGCTGGTCGAGCGATTCGACGCTGCGGATGGTTAGCTCGTCGGGCCGCCGACCGACGCGGAAGCAGGTGATAGCGCCAGTCGTGAGCACGTCGGCGAACGGCTGCGCTTTCGGACCGATGACGTGCAGCGCCGAGCCGCCGAGTCCGTCCGCTAGCATGGCGCGGAGAAGGCTACCATAGTTCACATCGAGCCATTCAGCGGCCGTGATGAACGCTCCAAAGTCGCCCTCGCGCGCCAGTTGGCGCGTGCGCAAAAAGAAATGGATGTGCAGGCCGGCGAGCTTGCTTGCCGTAAAGCCGTAAGAAGCCGCCGCCTCGCCAAACCACGTTTTCCATTTTGGCGCGATATCGTGGTGCCGCACATAGGGCGGATTGCCGATGTAAAGCGTTGGGCGATCGATTTTCGGCAGCGATAGGCATCGATAGTCGAGTTGCATCACGGTCAGCCGCTTAGCAAAGCCAAGAACGACAGCATTGGCGCGCAACGTCAATGCGGCGAGAGGATCGATCTCCACGGCAATGAGTTCGGCGGCGGGAAAAGCCTTGGCGGCAGCCATCGTAAAGCGACCCGAACCCGAACCCGCGTTGACAATGCGGGCCGGCGGCTCGGGCTCCAATGCCGCCCAGGAAATCATCGCGTTGACGATGGTTTGGGGCGTGTAAATAGCGCCTTGCGCACGGCGTTCCCTCGGCGAACGCAAGTGACAGAATGCCTCTCCAAGTGGATCGATCCCCGCCAGAATTGCCGTACGAGTTTCCTCCAGCACAGTTCTCTCGACGGTGTCGCTGTTTTCAATTAGTTGCCAATCCTTGGAGGTGACGGCTCTGCCAGTAAGTCCGAGTGCAACGGCGGCCAGTTCGCGCTCGGTTCGGATCATGGCTTTGCCTTGGCATGGTGCTCTTGGTAGAGCCGCCATAGCTCTTCAAAGAGCTTTCGGAGCGAAAGGCCCCGTCGGCCTGCCTCCGCCTTCACGGACCGCGCCATTTCAGTGGACAGGCTGAACCCCACAATTTGTCGTTTCTGGTGAGGTGCTTTTTCGGCGGTGGGCACGGTTCGGTCCCTATCGGCTGACGGGCAAGCGAGTTTGTCGAATTGTTGACGTTCTGTCAATGTTCTCCATTTTGAGGCGAATTTCTTCTCGGTCCAGGCTTTGAGCCGGTAACCAGAAACGGTGCGCTTCTACTTCCACACCCTTAACCTCGCTAGCACCGCGTCGAGCAGGTCGAGGCCGCGGTATTTGATCGCAAGCGAGCTGCCCTTGCCGGCCGCCTCGAAGCGCAAATGAACCGGCGCCTCACCGCTTCAGCGCCGCGCGCCCCGGATAGCGCGCCGAGGCGCCGAGCTGCTCCTCGATGCGGATGAGCTGGTTGTATTTGGCGAGCCGGTCGGAGCGCGACAGCGACCCCGTCTTGATCTGGCCGCAATTCGTCGCCACCGCCAGATCGGCGATAGTCGAATCCTCGGTCTCGCCCGAGCGATGCGAGAACACGGCGGTATAGCCCGCGCGGTGCGCGCACTCGACCGCGTCGAGCGTCTCGGAGAGCGTGCCGATCTGGTTGACCTTCACCAGGATCGAGTTGGCGACGCCCTTCGCGATGCCCTCGGCGAGGCGCGCCTGGTTGGTGACGAAGATATCGTCGCCGACGAGCTGGAGCTTCTTGCCCAACGCGTAGGTCAGCTCGACCCAGCCCGTCCAATCGTCCTCGGCCATGCCGTCCTCGATCGAGAGAATGGGATAGCGCGCGGCGAGATCGCCGAGATATTTCACCATGCCGGCGGAATCGAGCGTCTTGCCCTCGCCTTTCATCGCGTAGCGCCCGCCCTCGTAAAACTCGGTCGCGGCGGCGTCGAGCGCCAGGCCGATCTCATCCCCGGGCCGGTAGCCCGCCGTCTCGATCGCGCGCAGGATGAAGCCCAGCGCCTCGTCGGCCGATTTGAGCGCGGGCGCGAAGCCGCCCTCGTCGCCGACATTGGTGCTGTGGCCGGCATCCTTGAGGAGCTTTCTGAGGGCGTGAAACACCTCGCTGCCCCAGCGCACCGCCTCGGCGAGGCTCGGCGCCGCCACCGGCAGGATCAGGAATTCCTGGATGTCGATCGCATTGTCGGCATGGACGCCGCCGTTGACGATGTTCATCATCGGCACCGGCAGGTCGCGCGCCTGCGGGCCGCCGATGTAGCGGTAGAGCGGCTGGCCGAGATCCGCCGCCGCCGCCTTGGCCGCGGCCAGACTGACGCCCAGGATCGCGTTGGCGCCGAGCCGCGACTTGTTGGCCGTGCCGTCGAGCGCGTTGAGCGCGCGGTCGAGCGCCCGCTGATCCGACGAATCGAAGCCCGACAGCGCGTCGAAAATCTCGCCGTTGACCGCCTCGACCGCCCCCAGCACGCCCTTGCCGCCATAGCGCTTGGGATCGCCGTCGCGCCGCTCATGGGCCTCGTGCGCGCCGGTGGAGGCGCCCGAGGGCACCGCGGCGCGGGCCGTGATTTTGTTCTCCAGCGTCACGTCCACTTCGACCGTCGGATTGCCGCGGCTGTCGAGAATTTCGCGGGCGCGAATGTCGGCAATCGCGGTCATGGGACGGGGGTTTCCTTGGCAATGCGGTCGAACGCCATCAGCGTCCGCAACAGCGCCGGCATGTCCTTCAAGTGAACCATGTTCGGCCCATCGGAGGGCGCGCGATCCGGGTCCTGGTGGGTCTCCATGAAGACGGCCGCGACGCCCACCGCCACCGCGGCGCGGGCCAGCACCGCGACGAAACGCCGCTCGCCGCCCGATGCCTCGCCCCGCCCGCCCGGCTGCTGCACCGAATGGGTCGCGTCGAACACCACCGGATAACCCGTCTCGGCCAATATGGGCAGCGCGCGCATATCGGAAATAAGTGTGTTATATCCAAAGCTTACACCGCGTTCACAAAGTAGAATCTTATCATTGCCCGCGCTCGAGATCTTCTTCGCCACGTTCTTCATGTCCCAGGGCGCGAGGAACTGTCCCTTCTTCACGTGGATCGCGCGCCCGGTCTTCGCCGCCGCCATTAACAGATCGGTCTGACGGCACAGGAAAGCAGGAATCTGCAAGACATCCACGGCCTCGGCCACGGTGGCGCATTGGCTGGGCTCATGCACGTCGGTCAGCACGGGGCAGCCATATCGCTCGCGCACCTCCGCGAGAATCGGCAGGCCGGCCTCGAGCCCCATGCCGCGCTCGCTCGCGATCGAGGTACGGTTGGCCTTGTCGAACGAGGTCTTATAAATGAGGCCGATCCCGAGCTCGGCGGCGAGTTCGACGAGCGCATGACTCATCTCTAGCGCATGCGCCCGGCTTTCGAGCACGCACGGTCCCGCGATCAAGGCGAGCGGCCGGGCGTTGCCGATGGTGATGTTGCCGATATGGACGTCGCGTGGCGCCATGGGCCGAGACTACACCAGCCGCGCCTGGTCGAGCGCGGCCTTGATGAACGACATGAATAGCGGGTGCGGATCGAAGGGCTTGGATTTCAGCTCGGGATGATATTGCACACCGATGAACCAGGGGTGATCCGGAATCTCGACGATCTCGGGCAGCATGCCGTCGGGCGACATGCCCGAGAAGCGCAAGCCCGTCTTCTCCAGGCGATCCTTGTAATTGATATTGACCTCGTAGCGGTGGCGATGGCGCTCGCTGATCGCGCTGGAATGATAAATCTCGGCGACCCGGCTGCCCCGCGCCAGGACCGCCGGGTACGCGCCCAATCGCATCGTCCCGCCGAGATCGCCCTTGGCGTTGCGCCGCTCGACCGCGTTGCCGCGCGTCCATTCGGTCATCAGGCCCACCACCGGATCGGCGCAAGCGCCGAACTCGGTCGTGCCGGCGCCCTGCAGGCCGGCGAGGTGGCGCGCCACCTCGATCACCGCCATCTGCATGCCGAAGCAGATGCCGAAATAGGGCACGTCGCGCTCGCGGGCAAAGCGCACGGCCTCGATCTTGCCTTCGGCGCCGCGTTCGCCGAACCCGCCCGGCACCAGGATGCCATGCACCCCTTCGAGCTGCCGGACCGCGTCCGATGTTTCGAAAATTTCCGAATCGACCCAGTCCATCTTGACGCCGACATTGTTGGCGATGCCGCCATGCGTCAGCGCCTCGGCCAGGGATTTGTAGGCGTCTTGCAGATGGGTGTATTTGCCGACGATGGCGATGTTGACCTCGCCCTCGGGCCGGCGAATACGGGTCACGATCTCTTCCCATCGCCCGAGTTCGGGCGCCCGGGCGGGAATCCCGAAATGCGCGCACACTTCGCGGTCGAAACCCTCGGCGTTGTAAGAGATCGGAACTTCGTAAATGGTATCCACGTCTTGCGCCAGGATCACCCGCGATTTCGTGCAGATTGCAGAACAGCGCGATCTTCTTGCGCGCGGCCTCGGGGATCGCGCGGTCGCAGCGGCACAGCAGGATATCCGGCTGGATGCCGAGCCCGAGCAGCTCTTTCACCGAATGCTGCGTCGGCTTGGTCTTGAGCTCGCCCGCCGATTGGATATAGGGCACCAGGGTCAAATGCACGTACATCACGCGCTCGCGCCCCAATTCGTTGCCGAGCTGGCGGATCGCTTCGAGGAAGGGCAGGCTTTCGATGTCGCCAACCGTGCCGCCGATCTCGCACAGCACGAAATCCTCGTTCTCGATATCGGCCTGGATGAATTCCTTGATCGCGTCGGTGACGTGCGGGATGACTTGCACGGTGGCGCCCAGATATTCGCCGCGTCGCTCCCGCGCAATCACGGTCGAATAGATGCGACCGGTGGTGACGCTATCCGAGCGGCGCGCCGCGACGCCGGTGAAGCGCTCGTAATGGCCGAGATCGAGATCGGTCTCGGCGCCGTCATCGGTGACGTAGACCTCGCCATGCTGATAGGGGCTCATCGTCCCCGGATCGACGTTGAGATAGGGATCGAGCTTGCGCAGGCGCACCTTGAAGCCGCGCGCTTGCAGCAGGGCGCCGAGCGCCGCAGCCGAAAGACCCTTGCCGAGTGAGGAGACCACGCCGCCGGTGATGAAAATAAACCGCGTCATGGACTTTCACTGTAGGGACGTTTCGGGATCGGCACAACGAAAAGCGTGGCTCGCGGCAGCTTTATTTTGCCAAGGGGGCGCTGGGCTCGAGCGGGGTCGCGGGCGGGGCGGGCGACGCCGGCGCAGCGGCCGGCACATCGACGACCGAGCGCGGCGCCCGCTGCGAGCCGGCGATCAGAGCCAAGGCGATGCTGGTGGCGAAAAAACACGCGGCCAGGATCGCGGTCGCCCGCGTCAGCAGATTCGCGGTGGACCGGCCCGACATGAAGCCCGACATGCCGCCGCCCCCCATCCCGAGCGCGCCGCCCTCGCTTTTCTGAATGAGAACGGTGCCGATGAGCGCGAATGCCAGGATCAAGTGAACGACAATGATGACGGTGAGCATGAGGCGGGTTTTAGCGGGTCTGGCAGGTCATGTACAAGCCCGCGCTATCTCCCAGAACTCCGCGGCAATGAGGCTCGCCCCACCCACCAATGCGCCGTCGACATTGGCAAGAGCCATCAACTCTCCTGCATTCGCAGGCTTGACCGAGCCGCCATAGAGGATCCGCACGCTGCTGGAATCGCGTACCTGGTCGGCCAGTTCCTGGCGGATATGGGCGTGCACCTTGGCGATTTGGGCCGCCGTCGGGGTGCGACCCGTGCCGATGGCCCAGACCGGCTCGTAGGCGATCGCGATGTCGGCGGCGCCGAGGCCCGTGGGCAGAGAACCTCGCAATTGCCCGGCGACAACCTCGAGCGTACGCCCGCCATCCCTCTCGTCGAGACTTTCGCCGATGCATACGATCGCGATCAGCCCCTCTATCCGTCCGGCCGCGACCTTCGCCCGCACCTGTTCATTGGTTTCGCCGTAGCCGGCGCGGCGCTCGGAATGGCCGAGTATGACGTAACGGCAGCCGCAATCCTTGAGCATCGCCGCGCTGATGTCGCCGGTATGGGCGCCCTTCGGCTCGGCGTGGCAGTTCTGTCCGCCCAAGGCGACGGGGCTGCCCGTAATCGCGTCCGCAACCGCCGACAAGATCGTCGCCGGCGGGCAGACCAAAATATCGCAGGCGAGCTTTTCACGCCGGGCGCGCGCGGCCAGAGCCTTCGCCAGAGCCACCCCATCGGCCTTGAGCCCGTTCATCTTCCAGTTGCCGGCCACGAGCTTGCGCATGGCTTGGCCTAGCATGAAGACCGCTTGATCCGCCAGCAAAAGGCCCCACTTACACCTATTGCGAAGGGGAGCGAGGGACTCCTATCATCCGCGCCATGCTGCAAGCCATCCGCTCCAAAGCCAATAGCTTCATCGTCAAGGTGCTGTTCGCCCTTCTGGCCGCGACCTTCGGGCTGTGGGGAATCGGCGACGTCTTCCGCAATTGGGGAGTCGATACCAATGTCGCCAAGGTCGGCAACATCGAGATCGGGGCCGATCAGGTCGATCAAGCCGTGAAGGAAGAGATCGCGCAACTGCACACGGCGCTTGGCAACGACATCGACCCCGAGCAGGCAAAAAAGCTCGGACTGGTTAACGACGCCCTGCAACAAATCGTCGGCGGCGATCTCGTCGATCTCGAAGCCAACCGGCTCGGGCTTGCGATCGGCGACGAGGCGGTGCGTAACGCGATCCTTCTCAATCCCAATTTCAAGGGGCCGTCGGGCAGCTTCGACCGCAACCAATACACGCAGCTTCTGGCCGCCAATCAGCTCACCGAGCCGCAGTTCGAGGATTCGCTGCGCCACGACATGATCCGCGGCCAACTCACCGGTGCGATCGCCGACGGGATCACTCCGCCCGCCCCATTGGTCGACACCCTCTACCGCGCGCGCGCCGAGCGCCGCGTCGCCGACATCGTGACCTTGACGGCGAGTGCCGTCCCGGCGCCGCCGCCTCCGACCGACGCGCAGCTCGCCGCGTTTCACGACGCCCATCTGGATGCTTTCCGCACCGAAGAGCGGCGCAGCTTCACCTTGGCGGTGTTGCGTCTCGATGACGTCGCCGCGACGATCACCGTGCCGGCCGATAAGCTCCAGGCGGAGTATCAAGCGCGCAGCGGCGATTTTCAGACGCCCGAGCAGCGCGAACTGTGGCAGATGCTGCTTCCCGACCAAGCGAAGGCCCTGGCGGCCAAGGCCGCGCTCGATTTCGGGCAAGGACTTCGCCGCCGTCGCCAAGGAGATGGCCAACGCCGACGCCGCTTCGACAGATCTCGGTTGGGTCAAACGCGGCGACCTGCCGGCGCCGCTCGCCGATGTCGCCTTTGCTCTGCCAAAGGGCAAGGCCAGCGACCCCGTTCAGACCAGCTTTGGCTGGCACATCTTGATGGTCACCGACATCAAACCCGGCGCCACGCAATCCTTCGATGCGGTCAAGGATCGCCTCGCCCAGGACATGGCGCGCGACCAGGCTGGCGACGTGGTCGCCAAGACGGCGAACGACATCGACGACGCGCTGGCGGCGGGCACGCCCTTTCCGGCCGTGGTGCAGAAATTCGGCCTCAAAACTCAAACCGTTGACAGCATCGATCAGCAAGGCCATGGCGCCGATGGCAAGCCGGTCGATCTGCCCGCCCCGGCCGATGTCGTGCTGCGTACCGCGTTCGGCACCGATCAGGGCCGCGCGAGCGATCTCACGGAGCTCGGCGACGACGGCTATTTCGTGGTGCATGTCGACAAGGTCGCGCCCTCGGTGGTGACGCCGCTCGCCGAAGCCCGCAGCCAGGCGGTCGCGCTGTGGCAAGCGGATGCGAAGCAGCAAGCGCTGGCGCAGCTCGCGGCCAGTATCGTCCAGGATGTGAATTGCGGACAGAGCCTCAAGGATGTCGCGGCAGCCCATAAGCTCACCGTGACGACGACCTCGCCGCTCGATCGTGACGGGACTGACCCATCGGTTTCGCCGGACCTCGTCGCAGCGGTGTTCGGCGCCAAGCCGGGCGAAGCGGTGAGCGCGCCTTCCGGCGACGATTACGTCGTCGCGCAATTGACGAGCCACGATACCCGCCGATCCTACTAAGGACCCGGCAGCGGTCAGCCAGCTTTCCGACGAGATCGCCAACGAAATGCGGAACGACATGCTTGGCGCCTTCGATCAGACGTTGCGGGCGCGCTTCCCAGTCGAAATCAATCAGGCCAATCTCGACCACCTGCTCTGAGCCCGACATCCAAGATGGAGATTTCGCCCACCTTCGACGATTTCGCCCGGAGCTACGCCGAAGGCAAGCCAAGTTTGGTCTGGACCTCGCTCATCGCTGACCTCGAGACGCCGGTTTCGGCGATGCTCAAGCTGGGCGAGGGCCGGCCCAACAGCTTTCTTTTCGAATCGGTCGAGGGCGGCGAACGCATCGGGCGCTATTCGTTCATCGGCCTAAAGCCCGATCTCATCTGGCGGTGCTTTCGCAATGAGGCCCAGATCAACCGCCGCGCCATCGCCGACCCGGCCGCGTTCGAGATCGAAACCGGCGGCGCGCTGGACTTGCTTCGCGCGCTCATTGCCGAGTGCCGGATCGAAACCCCGGCGGCGCTGCCGCCTATGGCAGCGGGCCTCTTCGGCTATCTGGGGTATTCCACGGCGGGGCTCGTCGAAAAGCTGCCCGACGCCAATCCCGACACGCTCGGCGTGCCCGACGGGATTTTGCTGCGGCCCACGATCATGTGCGTATTCGATAAGGTGCTCGACAGCGTCATCGTTGTGACGCCGGTGTGGCCGATGGCCGGAATCGATGCGCGCATGGCTTACAACGGCGCCAGCGAAAGGCTCGCTGCCGTCATCGCAGATTTCGATCGCAACCTGCCGCAGCGTCGCGCGGTCGATCCGGCTGTCCAAGAATTGCCCCCTCCCATCGCCAATATGACGCGCGACGACTGCCTCAAGATGGTCGAGACCGCCAAGGAATACATTCGCGCCGGCGAGATTTTCCAGGTCGTGCCGTCGATGCGCCAGACCGTGCCGTTCCACCTACCTCCCTTCGCACTCTATCGGGCGCTCCGCCGGCTCAACCCGTCGCCGTTCATGTTCTTCCTCGATTACGGGGAATTCGCGGTGGTGGGTTCGAGCCCCGAGATAATGGTGCGCTTGCGCGAGGGCAAGATCTCGATCCGTCCGCTCGCAGGCACGCGCCGGCGCGGCAAGACGCAAGAGGAAGACCGGGCTTTGGCAACCGAGCTCTTGGCCGACCCCAAGGAACGCGCCGAGCACCTGATGCTGTTGGACCTCGCGCGCAACGATGTCGGGCGCGTGGCTCAGGTCGGAACCGTTCAGGTCGGCGAACAGTTCGTGATCGAGCGGTACAGCCACGTCATGCATATCTGCTCGCATGTCGAGGGCAGAATCGATCCTCGCTATCAGGGGATCGACGCGCTGCTCGCGGGCTTCCCCGCCGGCACGCTGTCGGGGGCGCCGAAGGTAAGGGCAATGGAGATCATCGACGAGCTCGAGCCCGAGCGGCGGAATCTCTATGGCGGGGCCATCGGCTATTTCGCCGCAGACGGCAGCATGGACACCTGCATCGTGTTGCGCACGGCAATCGTAAAGGACGGCAAGATGGTGGTCCAGGCCGGGTGCGGCGTCGTCGCCGACAGCAACCCCGCATCCGAGCATCAGGAAATTCTCGACAAGGCGCGGGCGCTGTTCCGTGCCGCCGAGGAAGCCGTCCGGTTCGCCCGCGCCTAGCGTAGGAGGGGTTCAAATTGAACCGGGGCGCCTTTAGCCAAACCTCGCCCGCCGTTCGTGACCGAAAAGCGTGACCGAGCGCGTTCTTGAAGCCATTGCTCAGCTCGCCTTCATCCGTGCCTTGACGATATCCGTCAGCGGCACCAGCACCAGATCCTTCCCCGATAGCGTCGCGATCCAGCCGACCAGCGCGTCAAGCGTCGCATCGTGCGGATGGCCGATACCGATCGCGGTACCCTTCTTTCGCGCCACGGCTTCAAGATCCTTGAGCCGCGACTGAACCGCGGGCGCGCTCTGATCGTCATCGAGAAACACATCGCGCGCGACATAGGGAACGCCCTCGGATGCCGCTACCTTCTCGCCGGCGCTGGCGGCGATGGTGCGGGAGTCGAGGAACATCAGGCCCCGCTCCTTTAATTCGTCGAGCACCCAATCCATCGCCTGCGCGTCGCCGGTAAAGCGGCTGCCCATGTGGTTGTTGATGCCGACATAGCCGTCGAACCGGTCGAGATCCCAGCGAAGGCGGCGCAGCACCTCGTCGCGCGGCTGGTCGGTAGCGAGCCCGTTGGGACCCATGTCGAGATTGGCGTTGATCGGTTCCATCGGCACATGCACCAGAAGCTCGTGCCCGTTATGGCGCGCCGCCTCGGTCTGGCGCGGCAGATCGGGCGCGTAGGCGAGGAAGGACATGGTCACGGCGGCGGGGAGGCCAATCGCACGCTCGGTCCGCGGCCGGTCGAGCCCGAGATCGTCGATCACGATCGCGACGCGCGGCCGGTTATCGGCGGGCGGCGCCATGGCGGCAAAGCGTTGCCACGCCGGCGGCCCTGACGGATTGGCTGGCAGTGGCGGTGCCGTGACGGCCGGCGCCGTCACGGCCGGCAGCGGCTCCGGCGGCGGCCTCACAGCCGGGGCCGTTACCGCCGGCAGCGGCGCAGGCGCCGGCGTCACGGCCGGGGCCGGCGGCGGCGGCGGAATGACCGCCACCACCTCCGATGGAGCGGGACCGGGCGCAACATGGGTCAGCCGCGTGGCCACCCACGCCCCTCCCGCGCCGATCAGGAGCAGCACCACGATCCAGACGATGATCCGGTGACGGCGCGGCCTGTCGCCGTTATATTGGGACTGGTTAGCCATGAGCCTCCGCCTGCCCGGGGCAGTCTAGCCCATGTGCCGCGCGGGCGTCTCGGGTTGGCGTGATTTTATTATTCGCGATCAAACTGGTATAACCGTTTCCTAGGGTGATGTGACGGCATGTTCCTGCTCATCGATAACTACGACAGCTTTACTTACAACCTGTGGCATTTCCTGGGCGAACTCGGGGCCGAGGTGAAGGTCGCGCGGAACGACTCCCTGAGTGTGGCGGCGGCGCTCGCCATGAAGCCGCAGGGGATCGTGATCTCGCCGGGGCCGAGCGATCCGGATCATGCCGGGATTTGCCTCGATCTGGTGCGGCGCGCGGGCAATGTGCCGGTGCTGGGCGTCTGTCTTGGCCATCAGGCGATCGCGCAGGCTATGGGCGCCCGGATCGTGCGCGCGAGGGTGCCGATGCACGGCAAGCTCTCGGCAATCCGGCATGACGGCACCGGCGTCTTCGCCGGCCTGCCCTCCCCGTTCAATGCGACGCGCTATCACTCCCTGATCGTTGAGCGCGCGAGCCTGCCCGAAGCCCTGCGGATCACAGCGGAGACCGAGGATGGGATCATCATGGGCCTCGTTCACCGCGAGCGCCCGCTCCACGGCGTGCAGTTTCATCCCGAAAGCATCGCCTCAGCGTCGGGCCACGATCTGTTGCGCAACTTTCTGAACATCGCCGCCGCGGCGAGCGTCGCCGCATGAGCGCCGCCGAGTTCAAAGCCGCGCTCGGGCGGTTGGCCGCGGGCGAGCGGCTGAGCGAGGCCGAGAGCGCCGCCGCTTTCGACACCATGATGTCGGGCGACGCCACGCCGGCGCAAATGGGCGCATTCCTGATGGCGCTGCGCTTGCGCGGCGAAACGGTCGAGGAGATCACCGGCGCCGCGCGCACCATGCGTGCCAAGGCATTGCCGATCGAAGCGCCACGAGGCGCCATCGATACCGTCGGCACCGGCGGCGACAATGCCGGCACCTTCAACATCTCGACCGCTGCCGCGCTCGTCGTCGCGGGCGCGGGGGTGACGGTAGCCAAGCACGGCAACCGCAACTTTACCTCGAAATCGGGCTCGGCCGACGTCCTCGCGGCGCTCGGCGTCAATCTCGATGCCGGCGTCGGCCCGGTTCAGCGCGCCATGCGCGAGGCCGGTATCGGATTTTTGATGGCGCCGAAATATCACGGCGCCATGCGCCATGTCGGACCGACGCGGGTCGAGCTCGGCACTCGCACGATCTTCAATCTGCTTGGACCGATATCGAATCCGGCTGGCGCCAGGCGCCAACTTGTCGGCGTGTTCGCCCCCGCTTGGGTCGAGCCGATCGCCGAGGTATTGGGCAAGCTCGGCAGCGAGCGCGCGTGGGTGGTGCATGGCGACGGGCTCGACGAGCTGACGACGACGGGAACGAGCTTCGTCGCCGAACTCAACCAAGGCAAAGTCGAGACCTTCGAGGTCACGCCCGAGATGGCGGGATTGCCGCGCGCTCGGCTCGCCGATCTGAAGGGCGGCGAGCCCGCCGAGAACGCGGCCCGCTTGCGCGCGATTCTGGGCGGCGAGCAGGGCCCAATTCGCGACATCGTGCTGCTCAACGCCGCTGCCGCGCTCATCGTCGCGGAACGCGCCCAGGACTTGCGGACAGGGGTCGCGCTGGCAGCGCAAGCGATCGCCTCGGGCGCGGCGCTACGCGCGCTCGACAAGCTCGTCGCCATCACCAACGAGCCGGACGCAAGATGAGCGACGTGCTGGAACGAATCATGGCGCGCAAGCGCGGCGAGATCGCGCGGGCGAAAGCCGCATGGCCCTTGACACAAGTCGAGCGCGCGGCCGGATCGGCCTCGCCTCCGCGCGGATTTCGGGCGGCGCTCGAGCGCGCGGTGGCTGCCGGGCGTTACGGCCTCATCGCCGAGATCAAGAAAGCCTCGCCGAGCGCGGGCCTCATCCGCGCCGAGTTCGATGCGCCGGCGCTCGCCCGCGCCTATGCGCAAGGCGGCGCGACCTGTCTTTCGGTGCTGACCGATTTTCCCGATTTCCGGGGCGAGGGCGGCCATCTGATCGCCGCTCGCGCGGCGTGCGCGCTTCCCGTCCTGCGCAAGGATTTCATGCTCGATTCCTATCAGGTGGTCGAAGCGCGCGCGTTGGGGGCAGATTGCATCCTGCTGATCATGGCGGCGCTTAACGATGTCGAGGCGCGAAATCTCGAAGCGCTGGCTTCCGATCTCGGCATGGACGTGCTGGTCGAGGTCCATGACCGCGCGGAGCTGGCGCGCGCGCTGGCATTGCAGACGCGGCTCATTGGCATCAACAACCGAAACTTGAAGACCCTCACGACCGATATCGCGGTCACCGAGCGGCTCGCCCCCGGCGTTCCCAAGGACCGGATATTGGTGAGCGAAAGCGGGCTCGCCTCGCCCGCCAATCTGGCGCGCATGGCGCGCGGCGGGGTGCGCTGCTTTCTGGTCGGCGAGGCATTGATGCGCCAAGACGACGTCGCCGCCGCGACGGCGGCGCTGCTCGCCCGGGACATGGCGCGGGCGTGAGCGACTTCACGCATTTCGACGCCAAGGGCGGTGCCGTCATGGTCGATGTCTCCGCGAAGGACGAGACCGAGCGGGTCGCGATCGCCGCGGGCAGCGTCGTGATGCAAAAGGCGACGCTCGAAAGAATCATCGCGGGCGGCATTAGAAAAGGCGACGTGCTCTCGGTCGCGCGCTTGGCCGGAATCATGGGCGCCAAGCGCACGCCCGATCTGATTCCGCTGTGTCATCCCCTTAATCTGAGTGCCGTCGCGGTGGAATTGAGTTGCGATCCCGTGCGTGCGGCGGTCGACATCCTCGCCACCTGCAGGATCACCGGCCGCACCGGCGTCGAGATGGAGGCGTTGACCGCGGTCGCCATCGCGGCCCTCACCGTCTACGACATGTGTAAATCCGTCGATCGCGCCATGCGAATCGATGAAATCCGGCTGCTCCACAAAGCCGGCGGCAAGTCTGGGACCTTCGAGGCGGAGCGATGATCTCGGTCGAGGAAGCCCAGCAAAGGCTGATCGCGATGGTGGCGCCCTTGGGCGCCGAGCAGGTTGCGCTGACCGACGCGCTTGGCCGCGTGCTCGCCGAGGACGTGGTCGCGCGGCGCACCCAGCCGCCCTGGGCGGTCTCGGCGATGGACGGCTATGCCGTGCGTGCCGCCGACGTCGCGAATATCCCGGCGCGCTTGAACGTCGTCGGCACGGCGCCCGCGGGCCAGGCCTATCTCGGCACAGTAAAGCAAGGCCAGGCGGTGCGCATCTTCACCGGCGCGCCGGTGCCCGACGGCGCCGACTGCATCGTCATCCAAGAGGACACCGAGCGGCGCGGCGATGTCGTCGAAGTGCGCGAGGGCGCGCCCAAAGGCCGCTATGTCCGGCCCGCCGGGCTCGATTTCCGCGAGGGCGATATCGGCTTGAAGGCCGGGCGCCGGCTCAGCGCCCACGATGTCGGCTTTGCCGCCGCGATGAACCGGCCCTGGCTGCTGGTTCATCGCCGCCCGCGCGTCGCGATCCTTCCGACCGGCGACGAGGTGGTGATGCCTGGCGACCCGGTCGGGCCCAATCAGATCGTGAGTTCCAATGGCATCGCGCTCGCGGCGCTGGTCTTGTCCTGCGGCGGCATACCGACTCAATTGGCGATCGCGCCCGACAACAACGAAGCCCTGCAGCGCGTCGCCGCGGGCGCGGCAGGCGCCGACCTGTTGCTCACGACCGGCGGCGCCTCGGTTGGCGACCACGATCTGGTACGCGGCGCGCTCGCCGCGGATGGCCTCGCGCTCGATTTCTGGACCGTGGCGATGCGCCCCGGA
The DNA here is from genome assembly GCA_963803265.1 of uncultured Alphaproteobacteria bacterium. Taxonomy (GTDB): domain Bacteria; phylum Pseudomonadota; class Alphaproteobacteria; order ATCC43930; family CGMCC-115725; genus CAIKMD01. The sequence continues at coordinate 35,522 of CAWDLZ010000020.1, forward strand.
AAGCCGCTGATGGTCGGGCGCTACAAGGATACGCCGATGATCGGTCTGCCCGGCAACCCGGTCTCGACGCTCGTTTGCGGGCTGCTCTTTGCCAAGCCGGCCATGGCGAGGATGTCAGGCATCGCTGAGGTTTTCGAGCGCCCCACCCGCGCGCGGTTGAAAATCCCGCTCGCCGAGAACGACCGCCGCCAGGATTATCTCCGCGCCAGACTGTCCCAGGCCGCGGACGGCACGCTCGAAGCCGAGCCCTTTGCCAAACAGGACAGTTCTATGATCTCGCTCTTGGCGCGCGCCGATTGCCTTGTCATCCGCAAGCCTCGCGCACCGGCGGCAAAAGCCGGCGACGCAGTCGAGATCGTGAAACTGACCGCTATGTAAGACTGGCGCCCACTCGGGGCTTGACGAACGGACTAGAACTAAACTAGAACATTCACAGAAGTTTTGGTTTTGTTCCGGCCATTCGGGCCGGGCCTCATCCGATCGCTACGGAGAACGCCATGCTGACGCGGAAACAGTACGAACTCTTGCTCTTCATCAACCAAAGATTGGGCGAAGGCGGCGTCTCCCCGTCCTTCGAGGAGATGAAAGAGGCGCTTCAGCTGAAATCCAAATCCGGCATCCACCGTCTCATCAGCGGGCTCGAAGAGCGCGGCTTCATCCGTCGCTTGGCGCATCGCGCTCGCGCCTTGGAGGTGGTGCGGCTGCCCGAGGATACGTCGGTTGCCGGGCGTCGCGGCGCGGGTCCGAGCGACCGCTCGCGGTTCTCGCCTACCGTCATCCGCGGTGAGTTCAAGACCGTACCTCCGGGCTTGCCCGCCGCCAACGGCAATGAGGCGTTGGAAATTCCGCTCTATGGGCGGATCGCGGCCGGCACGCCGATCGAGGCACTGCGCGACGCCAGCAACAGCGTCAGCGTCCCGCCGAGCATGATCGGCAGCGGCGACCATTACGCGCTGGAGGTCGCGGGCGACAGCATGATCGAGGCCGGGATCATGGATGGCGACACGGTGCTGATCCAGAAATGCGACACCGCCGAGAACGGCGCCATCGTCGTGGCGCTGATCGACAGCAACGAGGTGACGTTGAAGCGGCTGAGGAAACGCGGCAATTCGATCGCGCTCGAGCCCGCCAACAAGACCTACGAGACCCGCATCTTCGGCCCCGACCGCGTCAAGGTGCAGGGCAAGCTGGTTGGACTGATGCGACGGTATTGAGAGCGGTTCGCTGGCCACCACCCCATTGGCGCGGCCGGTCTAGAGCGCGGTCCATTCAAGTTGAATCGGAACGCTGCTCTAGATTATTGATTTGGTCGCATTTTCGACGGCGAACCGGTATCCACTTCGCCGGAAAATGCTCTATCTGTGGAGCCTCAATAGGTTGTTTCCGGTCGGGCCGAGTCTGCTGATGGGCGGCATCGATCCTATACTGCCATGAGGTCGATGCCAGTTGTAGCGGTGCATCCAGAAGGGCAGTTCGGCGGCGCGTTGTCGTGATGTGTCGTAGGCGCGGGCGTAAGCCCATTCGCGCAAGGCTGTCTGGATGAAGCGTTCGGCCTTGCCGTTAGTTTTTGGCGTGTATGGCTTGGTGCGGATGTGCCGAAGGCCAAGCCGCTTGCAGGCTTTGCGGAAGGCGAAGGATTTGTAGCAGGATCCGTTATCGGTCATGACGCGCTCGACCGTGACGCCGAGGCTGGCGTAATAGGCGACAGCGGCTTTGAGGAAGGTTACGGCGCAGCCTTTCCTTTCGTTCCTCATCACCGTGCTGAAGGCGATGCGCGAGGCGTCGTCGATGCAGACATGGACGAACTCCCAGCCGATGCCGCGGCTGTTGCTCTGGCCGGTGCGGTCGCCCGTGATGCGGTGACCTACGCGATTGAACTTGCCGAGTTTCTTGATGTCGATGTGGATGAGTTCGCCGGGATGCTCGCGCTCGTAGCGCCGCACCGGCTCGGCCGGCTGCAGGGCGCTGAGCTTGTTCAGGCCCAGACGCTTGAGGATGCGGCTCACCGTGGCCGGCGAGACGCCGACCTCGGCCGCGATCGCCTGACCCGTCAGCCGCTGGCGGCGTAGCGCTTCGACCCGCGCGACGACCGGCTGCGGCGTCGGGCGGTAGAGCCGGCGCGGCCGCGAGCTGCGATCCTGCAAGCCCGCTGACCCTTCGGCCCGATAGCGCTTCAGCCATTTGCGGACCGTGCGCGGGCAGACGCCAACGGCTTCGCTGATGGCCCGCGGCGTCTGCCCGCCTTCGATAACCCGCCGCACCATCGCCTCTCGACCGCGCGCCGTCAGGCGGGCATTCTTATGGACGTTCATCCGGCTCCTCCTGGGAACTCTGAAGTCTCAGCAACCTCAGCTTCCCCGGTCCGAGCCGGATGGACAACCTATTGAAAGCTCACAGCTAGCGCGGCGACCACAGCCGCGCGCCCTGCCACTGGCGTACCGTTTCGACCGTCACGTTCTTGCCGTCAAGCCAGATGGCGTAGCCGCCTTTTCGGTAGGTGTCGATACGATCGACGATCACCGGGCCTCGGCAGGAGCGATGAGCGGCAACCGGGCTCACCACGAGATCGGCGACACGGCAATCCTCGGGCAGCGCCGCGCCGTCGCGGATGAGCGCGACCACCTGCCCGTGCGCGCGATAGAAACAGCCCTCGGCATCGCATTGAAGCGCACCATCGCCGGCGCTGCCCGCGGCCGGCCAGACCGGCCCTAGCTCGGCGGCGGCCCGTCGCGTCCATGTCTCCTCGGTCATGGCCTCGCCGCGCGCGACCGAAGGCAGATAGGCGCCGTCCGGCGCCCGCACGGCCACGAGCTTGTTGTCCGCGGATACCAGCACATCGGGCGGCCGGGTCAAGGCGAGACTCAGTATGCCGAGCGCCACCGGCACCACGCCGAGCCAGCGCCAATTGCCGAGCCAGATGCACAGCCACATCACGCCGAACGCGACCAACACGAGCGCCGCCGCGGACAGGCTCGGCACCTGCATCACCGCGCCCGGCCATGACGTCACTTGATGCCCGATCCACGAGATCGCCTCGATCCCCTTCGACATGGGCACGAGTGCAAGCCTTTCCAGGCTCAAAGGCATGAGCAGCACCGAGACGATCGCCCAGGGCATCACCCAGAACCCCGTGATCGGTACGGCAAGGGCGTTGGCTATCACCGAATACAGCGGAAAGCGGTTGAAGTGATAGATCGTGAACGGCGCCGTCGCTATCGTCGTCACGATGGTGGTGAACGTGATGCCGACAATGTAGAGGCCGGCGCGGCGCAACGCGCCCGAATCGCGGTGCCAGGCGGCCAGCCGCGGACGCGCCGCCTCGTAGAAAGCAATCAGACACGCGACCGCCGAAAACGACATCTGGAAGCTGGGGCCGGTCGCGACTTCGGGCGTAACCAGCATGATGACGATGGCGGCGAGCGCCACGCCGCGCGCCGACACGCTGATGCGATCGACCAGCACGCCCAGCAGCACCAGTCCGATCATCATGAAAGCGCGCCGCGACGAGACCGTCGCGCCCGACAGCAAGAGATAAAAGAAGATGACCGCAAGCGCGCCCGCCGCGGCGAATTTCTTGGTGGGATAGCGAAGGGCGAGCAGCGGAATGAGTGCGAACAAGGCGCGCAACGCGAAGAATGTTATCCCCGCCACCATGCCCATATGAAGGCCGGCGATGACGAGGATATGCGCGAGGCCGGCATCGCGGAACGCGCCGGCATCCTCGGGCGCGATGCCGTGCGTTTCGCCCGCGATGATCGCCGCGGCAATCGCGCCCGAGCGGTCAGGCAATGCGGCGCGAATGCGTTGGGTAACGGCGATCCGCAATGCCTGAATTGCGGTTCGCCACAAGCCCGGCGCTTCACCCGGAGGCTCGGCGAGGCGAAGCGGCGCGCCCAGGGCATAACCGACCGCGCCCAGCTGGTCGAACCAAGCGCTGCGCTCGAAATCGTAGGCGCCCGGCATCGCCGGCGCGGGCGGCGGCATCAGCATGGCGCGCAGCTGGACCCGATCGCCTGGGACGACGCCGCCATCGCCGCGCCGCAAACGCACCCTGACCTGCGCCGGCAGGCTCGCGGCCGCGAGATCTCCGACGCGGTCGGGCGCGATCACCAATCGCGCGCCTTCGGGCAGCGGATCGAGCGCCACCAAGCGTCCGATCACATCGACCGGCCCCAGCCGGTGCACGAGCACTGGCGCCGCCGCCATCCAGGCCTGGAACTGTGCCGCGGCGAAGCCCAGCGCGATCGCAAAGAATGCGTAAGCCGCCACGAGATTGCCGATCCCACGCCACCCCACCATGACGCCGAGGACGGCGCCGGCGAGCACGGCGCCACCGAGCCACCAGGCGGGTTCACGATCGAGCGAAAAATAGACCGCGATGCCGACGCCCATCAGCACGGGAAACCACAGCGGCCAGCGCTCGCGCTCGGCGATAAAGCGCTGGGCGATCGCTTCGCCGAGGGTCGGTCGCCGCTCTCTCACCAGATCGGCATAGGCCCGCATGCGGCCATTCTATTCCGGCGCGGCCAGAACCCCAACCCGAATGATCGCTCATGACGGCGCGCGGAAATAACCGCTTCGCGCGATCGGATTGTGACGCTCGGCGGGCGATGTGCTACACCGACCCTAATGAGCGTCGTCGTCCGCTTCGCCCCCTCGCCCACCGGCTTCCTCCATATCGGTGGTGCCCGCACCGCGCTGTTCAACTGGCTCTTCGCCCAGCATCACGGCGGCACGTTTCGGCTGCGCATCGAAGACACGGATCGCGCGCGCTCGACCAACGAGGCGATTGACGCGATCGTCGACGGGCTGCGTTGGCTCGGCCTCGACTGGGACGGCGAGATCGTGCTGCAATCGCAGCGTCAGGCAGCCCATGCCGAGGCGGCCCGGCGGCTCATCGCCGAGGGCAACGCCTATCGCTGCTACTGCACGCCGGCGGAACTCGAGGCGATGCGCGCGGCGGCGCGGGCCGAGGGCCGCTCGGCGCGCTATGACGGCACCTGGCGGGACCGCGATCCCAAGCTCGCTCCAGCGGGCATTCAGCCGGTCATTCGGCTGCGCGCGCCGCAGCAAGGCGAGACCGTAATCGAAGATCTCGTCCAGGGTCGCGTCGTCGTCGCCAATGCGCAGCTCGACGATCTAATCCTTCTGCGCGCCGACGGCACCCCGACCTATAACCTTTCGGTGGTGGTTGACGACCACGACATGGGCGTAAGCCACGTTATCCGCGGCGACGATCACCTCAACAACGCCTTTCGCCAAACCCAGATCTATCGCGCGCTCGACTGGACCGTGCCCGAATTCGCGCATGTCTCGCTGATTCACGGGGCGGACGGCGCGAAGCTTTCGAAGCGCCACGGCGCGCTCGGCGTCGATGCCTATCGCGATATGGGCTATCTGCCCGAGGCGCTGCGAAACTATCTGCTGCGGCTGGGATGGAGCCACGGCGATGCCGAGATCATCTCGACCGCGGAGGCGATCGAATGGTTTGACCTTGACGCCGTCGGCCGGGCACCGGCGCGTTTCGATTTCGCCAAGCTCGCTAGCCTCAACGCGCATTATTTGCGCGCAACCGCGGACGAGCGGCTCGCCGCTCTGATCACGCCGTTATTGGAGCGCGCGCTCGACCGCGCGCTCGATTCCCCCGGCCATGCGCGTCTCCAAGCGGCACTGCCCGCGCTAAAGCCGCGCGCCAAAACCCTGGTCGAGCTGGCAGAGATCGCGCGCTTCTATGTCGTCCACCGGCCGATCGCCATCGACGACAAGGCCAAGGCCTTGATCGCACCGGCCAAGGCGCTGCTGGGAGAGCTGCGCTCGGCGCTCGAATCCGTGGCGTGGGACGCGGCATCCCTCGAAGCCGCCGTCCGCGGCTTCGCCGAGGCACACGGGTTGACGCTCGGCACGGCGGCGCAGAGCTTGCGCGCGGCGCTTACGGGAAGCGTCGCCTCGCCGCCCATTTTCGAGGTGATGGCGGTGCTGGGGCAGGCCGAGAGCCTGGGCCGTCTCGCAGATGCGTCGGCGGGATGAGCAACGAATTGCCAAATTCCCGGCGCCGTTCTATTCTGCCCACGATTTGGGATTTTGCGCCGCACCATAGGCGGATGAGGAGGCACAAGAATGGATAAAAAGCCCTCGAACCAGCAGACGGTGACGGTCACCGACAACGTCACCGGAAAATCGGTCGCCATGCCGCTCCTGACCGGCACGATCGGCCCCCAGGTCGTCGATATAAGAAGGCTTTATTCCGACCTCGATATTTTCACCTTCGATCCAGGCTACACCGCGACGGGTAGTTGCGAATCCAAGATCACCTATATCGACGGCGACAAGGGCGAACTGCTCTATCGCGGCTATCCGATCGAACAACTGGCCGACAAAAGCGATTTCGTGGAGGTGTGCTACCTGCTGCTCTATGGCGAGCTTCCGACCGCCGATCAGAAGGCCGCCTATGTCCGCGCGATCACCCGCCACACCATGGTGCACGAGCAGCTCTCGCGCTTCTTCAGCGGCTTCCGCCGCGACGCCCATCCGATGGCGGTGCTGTGCGGCGTTGTCGGCGCGCTTTCGGCCTTCTATCACGATTCCACCGACATATCGGATCCGCATCAACGCATGATCGCCTCGCATCGGCTGGTCGCGAAGATGCCGACCATCGCGGCGATGACCTACAAATACGCGCTCGGCCAGCCCTTCATCTATCCGCGCAACACGCTCGACTACGCCGAGAACTTTCTCCACATGACCTTCGCGGTGCCGTGCGAGGAATACAAGGTCAACCCGATTTTGGCCAAGGCGATGGATCGCATCTTCATCCTCCACGCCGACCACGAGCAGAATGCCTCGACCTCGACGGTCCGGCTCGCGGGCTCATCCGGCGCCAATCCGTTCGCCTGCATCGCCGCCGGCATCGCCTCGCTATGGGGGCCCGCGCATGGCGGCGCCAACGAAGCGGTGCTAAAGATGCTGATGGAGATCGGCAATAAGAGCCGCATCCCCGAATACATCAAGCGCGCCAAGGACAAGGACGACGCCTTCAAGCTGATGGGCTTTGGGCACCGTGTTTACAAGAACTTCGATCCGCGCGCCAAGGTCTTGCGCGATTCGTGCCACGAAGTGCTCGACGAACTCGGCGTGCGCGACGAGCCGCTCCTCGAATTGGCGATGGAGCTCGAGCGCATCGCCTTGCAAGACGACTACTTCATCGAGAAAAAACTCTATCCCAATGTCGATTTCTATTCCGGCATCATCCTCAAGGCGATGGGCTTCCCGACCTCGATGTTCACCGTGCTATTCGCGATCGCGCGGACGGTGGGCTGGGTCGCGCAGTGGAACGAGATGATCGAGGACCCGAACCAGAAGATCGGCCGGCCGCGCCAGCTTTATACCGGGCCGGTTGCTCGCGACTATGTTGCAATCGGTAAGCGTGGATAGGGTGGTCGCCGGTTCTCGTTTGGCCGTCGTCGAGCGTGTCGGGATAATCAATCCCCCGGGCCATGCTCCAGCGGCGGTGCCGGTTTAGCTTCGCTCGCGAACTGAGCCGACGATCGTGGTTACTTTCGGTTAACCATTCCCGCATAGCTTCAGGGCGCATGACCGCGCCCAGCAATCCCTATCCCGCGCTCGCCAGCACCATCGACCCGACGATCCTGCGCTCGATCCGGCAGGCGAGCCAAGCGACCTCGACCGATTTCGGCCTGCTCATGGCCCAAGCGGCGCAGGAAAGCAGCTTCCGCGCCGACGCTAAATCGACGACCAGCAGCGCCTCGGGCCTGTTCCAGTTCGTCGATAGTACCTGGCTCAGCATGGTGCAGCGCTTTGGCGCCAAATACGGGCTCGGCCAACTCGCGCAGCAGATCGGCCAGGATGGCAGCGGCAAGCCGGCGGTCAGCGATCCGTCGGTGCGCCGCGAAATCCTCGATTTACGCAGAAACCCCGCGGTGTCGGCGGCGCTGGCCGGAGAATACGACAAGCTCAATGAGACCCAGGTCGAAAGCGCCCTCGGTCATCCGGTAAACCGCGCCGATCTCTATCTCGCGCATTTCCTCGGCGCGGGCGGCGCGACCTCTTTCCTGAAGGCGCTCGAGAGCAAGGGAAATACCGACGCGGCAGGACTTTTGCCCGAGGCGGCCGCCGCCAATCCCAGCATCTTTTACGATGCCGCGACCGGCAAGTCCCGCACCATCGCCGATATCTACCATGCGCTCGCGACCAAGATCGACGCCGAGGCAACCGCCTTGGACGCCAGCGCGCCAGCCGCTCCGCCATGGGCTGCGAACGCCGTCGAGGAAGGCGCTGGCCCGTCCTCGTCCGGATTCTCGGTCTCGTCAATGGGACACACGATCGATTGGTCAGGCGTAAAGCTATCCGCGCCGGTGCTCGCCATGCTCGATGTGGTGGCCGAGGCCGCGCTCAAAATGACTGACGACGCCGCGCCGAATTCGTTGCCGCCGCTATCGCCGGACCCGCGCGAGCGGCATTCGATCTGAGTTTCCTCGCGCCCAATCCTGCCGCAGATTGACCCGCCGCCAGGCCGAGCCTATTGTCCGCTCCGCCATGAGCGAGCCCGTAGCTCAGCCGGTAGAGCAACTGACTTTTAATCAGTAGGTCGTGGGTTCGATCCCCGCCGGGCTCACCAAAGAATCAAACGCTCAACGATAGGCCCGCCATGAACCGAAAACTCGCTCTCCTCGCCGGCTTTGCCGCTCTCGCCGCCCCGGCCATGATCGCGCCGCGCGCCCTACCGAATTTCATCAGCCCGGCCTGGGCGTCATGCGACCCCGGCACCAAGCTCGACAAGACCACGGTCGCCGATATCCGCAAGATCCTGACAAAGGCCGGCTACACCGATATTCACGGCCTGCGCAAGGGCTGCGACAACACTTGGCATGGCACCGCCGCAAAGCCGGGCGCCGCGTCGGCTGGCGTTGCGATCCTTTCCGATGGCCGTGTCGTGCACGACGGCGACTGATCCGCAAGCTGGCCGCGCAGCGATAGCCGACCTCCTCATCCGCCAGGGACGCGCCGCAGCATGGGCGAACCGCCAAGGATAGCCGCACCGCGCCCAGGCATTGGCGGGCTCATCGATCTCTTCGTTGCGTTTCTGCAAATCAGCTTGTCGGGCTTTGGCGGCGCGATCAACTGGGCGCACCGCGCCCTGGTCGAACGCCGCCGCTGGATGAGCGACGAAGACTTCACCGAAACGCTGAGCCTTTGTCAGTTCCTGCCCGGTCCCAACATCGTCAACTTCGCGATGTGCCTAGGCCAGCGCCGCCACGGGCTCGCCGGCGCGCTCTCGGCCCTGGCCGGTGTCATGGCGGTGCCGTTCGTCATCTTCATCGCGATCGGGGCGCTTTACACCCGCTTTGGCCAGATGAATGTGGTTCATGGCGCACTGAGCGGCGTTTCGGCCGCGGCTGCGGGCTTCGTCATCGCGGTGGGCGTCAAGCTCGCGCGTCCCCATCGCGGGGTGGTGCGATCGATGGCGTTCGGGGCCGCTACCTTCATCGCCATGGGTCTTCTGAGGTTCCCGCTCCTCTATGTCTTTCTCGCGCTCGCTCCGCCGAGCATCGCCCTGGCTTGGCTGCGGCAGCGATGAACAACGATACCGTCATTGGTCAAATGGCCGCCCAATTCGCGCTGTTGTCGTTGCTGTCGATCGGCGGCGTCAACGTCGTGCTGCCCGATGCCCACCGCTTCGTCGTCGACGCGCATCCCTGGATCACGGATCGAGAGTTCGCCGATTTCTTCGCCCTGGCCCAGGCCGCGCCCGGACCCAACTTCATGATGTTCGCCCTGTTCGGCTGGAAGATCGCCGGCTTTATCGGCGCGCTCGCCGCGACGGTGGCGATCGCCGGGCCCGCGGCGACGATGGCCTATGTGGTCGGCGGCTTGTGGCATCGCTTTCGCGAAGCGCCCTGGCGACGCGCCGTGCAACTAGGCCTGGCGCCCGTGACCATCGGCCTGGTGTTCTCGTCGGGCTATGTGCTGAGCAGCGCCGCCGATGTCAACTGGACTACTTTTGCCATCACTGCCGCAACCGCTTTGGTCGCGCTCGGCACCCAGATCAATCCGCTCTGGCTGTTTCTCGCCGCCGGATTGCTGGGCGTGATGGGATTAACTTGAAAGAGGGCTCGCCATGCAATTGCTGTTACCCCAGGCGGAAAAGATCGCCGCGCTGTTGCGCGCAAGGAAGCACCAGATCGCCATTGCGGAATCCTCGACCGGCGGGCTGATTTCGAGTGCGCTCCTCGCCGTGCCCGGCGCGTCGGATTATTTCCTCGGCGGCGCGGTGGTTTACACGGCGAAGTCACGGCTCGTTTTCCTCGGCCTTGGCGAAGCCGATATGGCGGGGCTGCGCCCCTCGACCGAGGCCTATGCGATGCTCGCGGCGCGCCGCGTGCGCGAGCGCTTCCAAGCCGACTGGGGCGTCGCCGAAACCGGCGCGACCGGTCCGACCGGCAATCGCTATGGCGACAAGGCCGGCCATAGCTGCATCGCGGTGACGGGCCCGGTCGAGCGCGCCCTCACAATCGAAACCGGCCACGCCGACCGCGTCGCCAATATGCGCACCTTCGCCGCAGCCGCCCTCGATCTCTTGACGCGGGCGCTGAGCTGAAGCCTAGAGCAGCGGTCCATTCAAGTTGAATCGGACCGCTGCTCTAGCCTGACGTATTCATGAGCGTGGCGCGATTGCGGGAGCGCTGTCGATTTTATGATTGTGGTCGCGCCGGTGGGTGGCGTCGCTTTCGACGCTGATGGGGTTCTGATTGTGTGGTGGTTGGAGGTTGCGGGATGGGCTCGGTAGGGCGACAGCGCCCCAGGGTTCATGGACCCGCGGCGGCAAAGCGTCCGGCGAACAAACGGAAGATAGCGGCGTCAGGACAAGCCGTCGGCAACCAGACGCGGATGCGGCTGGCGTGCCTCGACCACGCGGGCAGCAATCTTGATCAACCGCAATCGCAGCGTCATGAACTCCGCCGTTCTCCAAGCGGAATGCTTGGGCGCGGCGGCGCGCATTGTGTGCAGCAGCCAATAAGCGGCGGTATGGAGAATGAGCCGGAACTGATTGGCGCGTGGGCTGCGGCAAGAGGTCCGGTCCGAGGCGAGCTGGGTCTTGTGCAGCTTGATGAAGTTCTCGGCTTGGCCGCGCGCGCAGTAGACCGTCTCGTAGAGATGCCCGGGCGAGCCTTCGAGCGTTGTGACGATATAGCGCGCATCGAAGCCCTGGGTAGTGGCTTCGAGACGGGCCACGACGCGACGCGGCTGGGTCCAGCTTTTGGCGGCGTAGCGGAACTCGGTCCAAGTTCGGAGTTTCTCTTCGCCGGTCTCGGCGCGGCGCACGCAGAGATCGTCGGCGACGACGCGACTTTGAGTATGCAGTACGTCGTTTCCGGCGAGCCCGAAGATGTAATCGATGCCATTCGCTTCGCACCAAGCCATGGCCTCGGGGCGGGCATAATGGCTGTCGCCGCGCCAGCAGATGCGCGTCTTCGGCCAGATCTTCCGGATGTGGCGGGTCACGTGCCTGATGACGGTACGAACCTCGGACCCGCCCGGCGTCTTGCCTTCACGCAGGATGACGGCAACCGGCTTGCCGGAACCGCCTTCGTAGATGTGGATCGGCAGGAAGCAGCGCTCGTCGTAATAGGCATTGAAGAGCGAGAGTTGCTGGCCGCCATGGACCCGGTCGAGAGTATCATCGATGTCGAGCATGATCGCGGCGGGTGGGCGCGCCCAACTCGCGCAGAACAGATCGACCATCGCAGCCATCATCCGTGCGATCTCGATCTTCGATGGTGCGTTCTCGAGCCGCGACATGGTCGGTTGCGAGCACAGCGCATTCCCGCTCTCCGGAAGCCGCCCCACCGCCATTTTGAACGCCGGGTCGGCACGCAAGCTATCGCAATCGTCGGCATCCTCGTATCCCGCTGCGATCAGGAACATCCGCAGCCGCAGCATATCGATGAGCGCGTGATCGATGCGGGAAGCATTGCGCCGATCCGTCAGGCATCCGGCCAGCCGCGCGGCGAGCCCGAGACCCCGCTCCACCTCGCGCAGCAAAAGAACGCCGCCATCCGACGACAGCAGTCCTCCGTCAAAGGCGACGCTCACTTTCTTGCGGCAAATCGCTGGCAAGCAAAACGGCAGAAGGTTATCGTCGTCCATGGCGGGTGTGGCGCTCCGTGATCGCGGGTTGACCCTGTCTCAGCAACAGAATCATGCGCGCCGTCAACGAATTACGCTACATCCGCCAACCGGAAATCGATCCCTCGTGAATAAGCCAGGCTAGATTATTGATTGGGTCGCATTTTCGACGGCGAACCAGTGCCCACTTCGCCGGAAAATGCTCTAGCCCGCCTTGCGTGCCCGGCTCATATGGCTCGCGGTCGCACGCCGCAGCAAGTCGCGCACCTCCGGATTATCCATGCCGCGCCAGGTCCGGTTCTCGATGCGCCAGCCCTCGGGCGTGCGTACCAGTTCCCAGCGGTTGGCCGACAGGCGAAGGACGCGAAAGCCCCGCGAGGCGCCATGCGCCGACAGCTCGACCGGCTCGGCTTTCTGATCGGCCGCCAGAATCTGCAGGTAAGAAATCGCCACCGCATGATCGCCCTCGATCTCGATACAGGGTAGGCCGGCGAAATGGCAGATGCCCTGGCCTTGCGCGACCTTGAATTCCGGCGATCTCAGGATATCCATCATCGCGCCGTAGGGCTTCGGCCCGGCGCCCATGTCGATGACGCCGTCCTTGTCCCAGAACGACGCGGCGTAGTCGGGCGATGCGCTGTCGGCGCCCGGTGGGTGGCCGGCGATGAGATTGATGATCTCGAGCCTGTCCTCGATCTCGGTTAGGCGCTCCTCGATGCTGCGGCTCGACGCGGATTTGGTTGCCATGTCATTTCCTCTCGTTATTGATCGTCACGGCGAGAATTCCTCGAGCATTACGCCACGCTGTTCTTACCGGTCGCCGATAAAGAGTAGATTCTAGCGCCGCCAGCGGCAAGCCGTGCCGCGAAACGACGCATCGTGGCGCTCCGCTATCATCGTCGCGGTAGAGAGCGTGGACGACCGGGCCGCCGCGGGCTAAATTCTCGCATAGAAGCATCGATCGTATATCAAGGCGCATCGGCGAAGCTGGCATGAATCCGCGCGGCGACATCATCCAACCTTCGCCCCGTCCCAATCTGACCGAGCGCACTCGGCTCGGCATGCGCGATGTCCTCGCCGGGCGGCGTCGCGGCTTGAGCGCGCTACTGCCGTTTTTCGGCCCCGCGGTCGTCACCTCGGTTGCTTATATCGACCCCGGAAATTTCGCGACCAACATCCAGGCTGGAGCAAAGTATGGCTACAGCCTGCTCTGGGTGGTCCTGCTCGCGAATTTGATCGGCATGCTGTTCCAGGCGCTGTCGGCCAAGCTCGGCATCGTCACCGGACGCAATCTCGCCGAGCTGTGCCGCGAGCGATTTCCGTTCCCGGTCGTGTTGGCGATGTGGGTCGTTAGCGAAATCGCGGCCATGGCGACCGATTTGGCGGAGTTCCTGGGCGGCGCCGTCGGCTTGGCGCTGTTGTTCAACCTGCCGTTGCTGGCCGGCATGATCGTCACGGCGATCGTGACTTACGGGATTCTTACGTTCGAGCGCTCGGGTTTCCGGCCGGTCGAATTGATCATCGGCAGCCTCGTCGCGATCATCGCGCTTTGCTATCTCGTCGAGATGTTCGTGGCGCCGGTCGATTGGGGAGCGGCGGCGCTCGGGTCTATCCTGCCGAGACTGCCCGGCGCGGTCGCGGCGCTGCTCGCCGTCGGCATCGTCGGCGCGACGGTGATGCCGCATGCGATCTATCTGCAATCGGCTCTGCTGCAAGGCCGCGCGCCGATACGCGACGAGGACGACCGATGGGCGCTGCTGCGCTTTTCCAATCGGGAAGTGTTCGTCGCTCTGACCCTCGCCGGCATCATCAACATGGCGATGGTGGTGATGGCGTCGAGCGCGTTTCACGCCGGCCACAGCGACGTGGCCGAGATCGAGACCGCCTATCACACCCTGACCCCGCTGCTCGGCTTTGCCGCGTCGGCGGTATTCCTCACTTCGCTGATCGCGTCCGGCGTGTCGAGCTCGGCGGTCGGCACCATGGCGGGGCAGATCATCATGCAAGGTTTCGTCGGCTTCCGGATTCCGATCTGGCTGCGGCGCCTGATCACCATGATTCCTGCCTTCGTCGTCGTCGGGCTGGGCGTCAACGCGACCAATGCCTTGGTCGTCAGCCAGGTCGTCGCTCAGCTTTGCGTTGCCGGTGCCCATGATCGCGTTGGTCGTCTTCACGTGTCGGCGCGACATCATGGGCAGTTTCGCCAATCCGCGACTGACTGCCGCTGCCGCGGTGGCCGCAACCGCGATCGTGCTGTCGCTCAACGCGTTCCTGCTGTTGCAAAGCTTCGGCGTGAGCATCCCGTTCCTGGCTCCGGCAGGCTGAGCCAGGGCATCGCGTCGAGCCCGCTTTTTCGTTTTCATCCTATCCGTGCCCGACGCGGTGACAAGCCGCGGCATGCTCTGGCCGATCGCGCGCGGCACGGATTTCAAGCTCGTCCGCCTGTGCAAGGAAGACGAAGGCGTCTCGGTGTGTCCCGGCCTTGCTTTGTCGGGCCGGCGTGCCGCGCTGATTGATCCGCTCCGGGCTGCGTTCGCCATGCCCAGAGCCGCACAGGCTCTCGGTCTCGAGTTCCATCAGCTGCTGGGCAGCAAAGCTGATCGTATTCCACAGGAAAGTTGCATCAGAGCCCTTCTCCAAAAGGGCGCGAAGGGCGATCTTGTCATCGGTCATCCTGGTGATCCTTGGGTTGGAGTTGCTGTGTCGCAACACAACCCTACCGATAATCACCGCGGTGGCCGCCAACCGGCCCGCCATCGCCAAACTCGTGGCGGTCGCTCTGGCGGACCGGTCAGCGGCCTCCTACACTATTATTGTGGACACGACCGTGGCCTGGCGCTGCTCCCCAGGCGCGGCGGGTTCGTCGAATCGCAAATCGCCGGGCCCAACGCCCGAAAGCGGGATGCAGCGGGCGCTGGACCGGGCGATTGCGCGCTTTGGCCGCATATGATAGGAGCGGCACAGGATCGCACCAACGCCGCGCGCGACAAGGACTTCCAGCCCGATAGCCGTCATTCCATGCGCTTCGGACAAGGGAGAGTTCCGCGAATGCTCAGGCCAAATTGCCTTAATTTCGATATATTTCGTTATATATTAGCAGTGCTAAAGAGGGCCCCAAAAGGACGTTGGACATGCGCGGAGCACAATTCAAAGGTAATATCATCGTCACGAATATGCCGGAAGACTTCACCGGCGCGACTTTGGCGGCGCTTTTCGACGAGTTCGGCCTGGTCCTCGGCGCGGTAATCGAGCGCCCGCATGGCAATGAGGCGCGCGCGTTGCGGGGCATGGTCAGTCTTGCTCCACCCAGCGCGGTCGAGGCCGCGATCGAGAAACTCGACGGCCAGGTGCTCGGCGCTCGTCACCTCAAGGTGCGCAAGGCGCCGGAAACCCCCAAGCGCAGCGGCGCCAAGCGCGGCCCTCAGCCGAGACGCGCCACGGCCTCGTCGGCGGCACGCCACGCGCCGCCCAGTTTCGCCGCGCCGCCAGTGGCGGTGCGGCGCGCGCCGATCGTAGAGCGGCGCACGCTTGGCGGGCCCGGCTATAAGCGCGTGCGGGTCTTCGACGAATCGAAGAACGAGCGCGGCAACTGAAGCACATCGTCGGTCGCGAGCCGCGCCGTCTCTTTTCCGCTCTCTCTCGTCAAACCTCATCAAACGCAATCGGCCCGGGCTTACGCCCGGGCCGATGCATGTCTCACGCGCGGAGAGATCGGAGCGTTACATCCTGATCTCGACGCGGCAATTCTGCGGGTCGCGCACGCCATCGGCCGTCGGCACGCGTGGGTTCTCCTTGCCGTGCCAGGACTCGTTGATCGCGCCTGCGGGAACGCCGTCGCGGACAAGCGCCGCCTTGACCGTATCGGCGCGCCGCTTCGAGAGGCGAATGTTGTATGCCGCAGTGCCCGAGAGATCGGTGTAGCCGGCGACCGCGACATTGCTCTTGCCGCTCTTGAATGCCGCGGCCGCTGCGTCAACCACCTTCCGGCCTTCGGGCGTCAGCGACGCCCTATCGAACTCGAAGAACACCAGGAATAGCTGCTGCGCCGGGGGCGCGGCGGCGGCGGGTGCGGCGCGCGGCGCGGGAACCGGCGGAGCGGCAGCTGGCGGCGGCGCCGGCGGCGCGAAATGATAGGTCAAGCTCGCGAGCACGTTATGGCTGGAGTTGCTGGCCGTGAACAACTCGCCTGTGGCGGTTTTGAAGTGGCCGTCGCTGCTGGCGAAGTAGCGATACTCGACGCCGGCCGACCATTGACTGTCGATGAGATACTGAATGCCGACCATCGGCTGATAGGCGAACTGGGTATCGGAACTATTGGAGATGGGCACGTTGCTCGGCGTTGCCTTGACGTTATTGAGATCGATCTGCGTGATTCCGATGCCGAAGCCGATATAAGGCACCCAGGGCGTCCCGGTGGCGATGTCGTAATAGCCGTTGACCATCACGGCGAGGTTCGACGCGTCGCCGGAGAGATTGCTCGAGAAACCGCCGATCGAGCCGGATTTGAAATTATCATCGCTGTAGTCGAGATTGAGCTCGGCGCGCCACGGCCCGAACTTGTAGCCGCCGGCGCCGCCGACGATGTAGCCGTCTTGGAGATTAGTATTCAACGGAACGCCCGCGATGGAACTGTCCATGCCGACTGGATGCGACCAGCCGCCCTCCAATCGCAGATAGGGCCCGTCGGTACCGCTGCTGGAACTCTGCGCGAAACCGGTGGACGCGGTCAGGGCCACGATGGCCGCGCCGAGCAATAGGCTCCTCATACAATTCATCGAACCCTCCTAGGGATATCCGCAAAAGCCAAGAATTGATCTAATACCTAATACCATGCAATAGGAGGGCTCGTGCCAGATTTGCGCGCTCTATTGCTATCTTTTACCGGAGTGTTGCATGGCTGCCACTTGCCCGCGCCCGCCGGGCAGCGCTGGTATTATTGCAACCAATCCAACGGTCTACTACCCTCATCGACGACGTGCCTCCGCCGATCGGCTCCCGGTCAGGGCATCGCCAAGTTGATCGGGCCTGGATTCGATAAGGGCGTCGCCGCGAAATGGACCGCAATGACCCCTACCTCGTGCTGCTGCGGCGTGAATTGACGCGCGCCCAGGCCCGCCTGCGCCGTGCCGAGCGCGAGCGCGACCAAGCGCTGCTGGTGGTGGACCGGCTCCGGCGCGGGAAGCCGAAGCGCCGCCGGCTCGGCGGCGCCAAGCGCGCGTGATCGGCGGAGCGGATTTCACTTAATCGAACGTAAGAAGCGTCGTCGCCGTTAACTATAGATTTTTCAGATTTATTAAAGTTCTTTCTTGAATTAACTATAGGCTAGTCCTTACTCTGGCGCCGGTAAGAAAAGGGCGAAGGCCCCAACAGTTGAGGAAGGAGCTCGCGGCATGACTCGGACCCCCACCGGCGCACCCATGCGGCCGGGTTGGGCGATCCCGCCTGATCTCGACCCCGGCGGGGCGCATCTGCCGCGCCGGCGCTGGCGCATCCTGCGCAGCGCCAAGCCGCGCACCAACTCCGTCGGGCCGCTGCCGAACTGGGTCAAGACGCCCGAGGATTTCGTGCGCTGGCTGGCCACCCAACTCGACGTTAACGAGCTCTACACCTATTTCCGCGATCTCGAAGCGATCGCGAAGATGAGCTGCGATCTGGAATTGCTGCGTTTTGCTCGGAAATATCTCCACGGCGACTTGACCCGTGCGTTGACCGAGGATTGAGCCCGTCGGGCAGGCCAGCCCGGCGCTATCCATTCTTTAGTCATTTCCCCGCTATCTCCTGGGGATGGTTATCGATCTGGCAGGCGGCACGGTGCGCCCTCGGGCGCCAGTTCGGGCAAGCGCGCCCGCGCGCCGGCTGCTGCACGTCTTGCCGAGCTTTGCCGTGGGCGGGGTCCAGGTGCGGCTCGCGCGAATCGTCAGCGCCATGGGCCGGCGCTACCGGCACCGCATCTTCGCGATCGACGGCATTCTCGACTGCGCGTCCCACCTCGATGCGGCTCTCGCGGTTGAGGTCTCCGCCGCACCGCGCCTCGGCCGGTTTCTGCCCGGGGCGCTCATGGGCGCGCGCCGGCACCTCATGGCCGACCGGCCCGATCTCCTGGTCACCTATAATTGGGGCGCGATGGATTGGGCCCTCGCCAATCGCCTCTTTGCCGTCGCGGCCCACGTCCATTTCGAGGACGGCTTCGGCCCAGACGAATCCGACATCCGACTGCGGCGGCGATCGACCATGCGGCGTTGGGCGCTCGCCCGCGCCGACCGAATCGTGGTGCCGTCGCGCGCCCTCAAATCGATCGCGCTCGGCGAATGGCGCCTGCCTCCCACGCGGGTGATTCACGTCCCGAACGGCATCGACGCCGACAGCTTCGCTTCGAGAGCAAACGCCGACCAACCGCCGCCCTTCGAGCGCCGGCCGGGCGAGGTCGTGATCGGCACGGTCGCGCCGCTGCGGCCGGAGAAAAACCTCGGCCGCCTCATTCGCGCCTTCGCCGCGGCGGAAGCGCCGGGACCGGCCCGCCTCGCGATCGCCGGCGGCGGACCGCAACAAGCCGAGCTCCAGCAACTCGCGCGCCGGCTTGGGATCGGCGACCGCGTGGTTTTTCTTGGCCTCGTCGCCGCGCCCCAGCGCGCGCTCGCGCTATTCGATGTCTTCGCACTTTCCTCCGACACCGAGCAGATGCCGATGTCGGTCCTAGAGGCGATGGCAACGGGGCTGCCGGTCGCCGCGGTCGATGTCGGCGACGTGAAGCGCATGCTGGCTCCCGCGAACCGACACCTCATCGTCCCGAAATCCGACGAGCCCGGTCTCGCCGCCGCGTTGGCCGGGCTCATCGCGGCGCCCGATCGGCGCGCCGAGCTCGGCCGCCTCAACCACGCCCACGTCCGGGAAACCTATTCCTTCGACGCGATGGTCGCAGCCTATGACCGCGTCTTCAGCGCTCGCTGAGAGCGCCGCGCCACGCGCTGCGCCGGCGCTCGTCATCCGCGCGCTCGAGCCGAGCGATGAGCCCGAATGGGAACGCTTCGTCGAACGCTCATCCCGATACCAGCTTTTTCCATCGCGCGGGTTGGAGTCGCGTGATCGAGAGGAGCCTCGGGCACCAGGCGCACTACCGCTGCGCCTGGCGTGGCGGGCGGCTCGTCGGCATCCTGCCGCTCATTCACGTGCCATCCCGCCTGTTCGGCAACGCGCTCGTGGCGCTCGCCTTCGGCGTCTATGGCGGCATCGCCGCCGATGACGACGAAGCGACACGGGCGCTGGCCGAAGATGCGGCGCGCCTCGGCGAAAGCCTGGGGGTCGGTTTCGTCGAACTGCGGCACGAAACGGCGCGCGACATTCCCTGGCTCGCCAAGCCCGAGCTTTATTTCGCGTTCCGGCGCGAGCTTCTTCCCGACGCGGCCGCGAACCTCAAGGCAATTCCGCGCAAGAAGCGCGCCGATCTCAGGAAGGCGATCGCCGACCCGGCGCTTACCGTCACGGTCGGGACCGGAATCGAAAGCTTCTTCCGCATCTATGCGGAGAGCCAGCGCAACCTCGGCACGCCGGTGCTGCCGCTGCGGTTTTATGCGGCGATCGCGGAAGAGTTCGGCCCGGCGGTCGAGATCTCGACCGTCGCCGGCGGGCAAGGCCCGGTGGCGGCGCTGATGACGTATTACTTCAAGGATCGGGCGATGCCGTATTACGGCGGCGCCACCCCGGCGGCGCGTCCGCTCCACGCCTATGACCTGATCTATTGGCGGCTGATAGGCCGCGCGCTCGAGCGCGGCTGCCGAAATCTTCGATTTCGGCCGCAGCAAGCGCGGCACGGGCGCGTACAATTACAAGACGTATTGGGGCTTCGCGCCCACGCCACTTCACTACCAGTACCATCTCGTGCGGCGAGCGAGCCTACCCGAGATCAATCCGCTCAACCCCAAATACCGGCTGCTAGTCGAGGGCTGGAAAAGACTGCCCTTGCCGCTGGCCAACGCCATCGGCCCGGCGATCGCGCGCCAGATCGCCTAGCCGGCCCCGCTCGTGGAGCAGGGGCCGGACAACAACGACGGCCGGCAGGTTACGGGTGCGGCGGCGCTCCGGCAGGCGGCGCTCCGCCGGGCGGCGGGCCGCCTGGCTGCGGCAGGCCAGCGTAAACCGCGCCCGGCAACACGGCCATGACGAAGACGGTCGGCGTCTCGCTCGGGCCGAAGGGTCCAGGAACCGCGTGGTGCACCGGCGGCAGGGATTTGAGATAGGCGGCGATCGCCAGCGCGTCCGACTTCGTCAGATGCGAGAAGCCCTCGTACGGCATGATCGGCGCGAGCTTCCGACCGTCCGGCCGCACGCCGGTCGTGAAAGCCGTGATGATCTGCGCCGTGGTCCAAGTGCCGAGGCCGGTTTCCTTATCGGGCGTCAGATTGCGTCCGACGAAGACGCCGAGGCCGGGAATGGCGAAACCGACATCGGACCCGCCGAGATACTTGGTCATGTCGGGATGGCCGAGAAAATTCCCAGGCGTGTGGCAATCGTTGCAGCCGCCCACCTCGACCAGGTATTTGCCGCGCGCCGTTTGCGCGTCGGCGTTGGCCGAGGCGCTCGACGCGGCCCAAGACGCAGCGATCAAGCCCGCGGCAAGCAGGCCGTGACCGAGAATTTTGTTCATCTCCCCCTCCGAAGGTTCTTTTCGAGAGCGCGATATTAAGGCGCTGCCGCGTTCGTTGAAAGATTTTTCGGAGCTGGGGCGGGCGGTCCTCCGCCGTCCGAAGCACGCGGCATTTGATCGCCGCGGTGGCCGCCGACCGGCGCGCCATCGCCTCCTTCGTTGCAGTCGCTCGGGCGAGGCGATCAATGGCCTTCGGCGAACGCAATGCGGGCGCCCCCGCCTAAACCCGGGGTGAGCTTTCGGTTGAGCCTCGTTTTGCATGTGCACAAAAAGTTACAGTAAAATTTTTGTAACGGTGCATAATTGCATAAAAGAATTGCAGATTTTAGCTCTTCGCATTTGCACAAAAATCGCCTATTTGATGCCCGACGGGCAACGACGGCGCTCAATATCCGAGCCGCCCTCGACCCGGCTCATGAGAGGAGCCATGCCATGAACAAATCGATTCTTGCCGTTACCCTGGCGCTCGGCTTGTCGGCCGGTCTCGCCGCCGCCGCGCGCGCTGATCAGACCACGCCCGCGCCAAGTGCTTCCTCGCAGCAAGGGGACAGCTCGCCCCAGCGGGAGCAGTCCGCGGCTCTGTGGGACTACGACCACAGCGTCAACCCAACGGTGAACGTGGGCACCACCGGACCCTATGACGAGGAAGACCTCCATCGCGACGCGACTGGCCGTCCTCTTCCGGGCTACGCCCAGATGTTCGGCGGAGGCGACGGCAACTGATGCGGTTGCCCGGTTAGGATAGGGCGCGGCGCCGATCCAGCGCCGCGCTTTCCTGCAAGCACGCCGCCCTCGCCAGCCGCAAGCGGACCCTGGTGCCACAGACCGGGCCTGATCGTGCTCGCTCGCGAGAGCGGTCGATATTGCTATCGTGTTTCGCTTGGGGTAGGGACTAATTCTGCGGCGATACTTGATGGGATAGTCCCATGATCCCGAGATTTGACACGCGCTCGAATTTTCATCTCGCCTTTTGGCGAGCCACGAGGACGACACGCAGCCTCAGGCTCATCATGGCCATGGCATGTGTCGTCACGGCGCTGAACGGTTGTGTCTATCACTATTGCGGACCGGCCTACCCCAATAGCACAGACCCGTTCTGTAAGATTTATTTCCCGGCGCCGATGATGTAAGGAGCTGTTTTGGGTCGCAATGCCGGAGCCGAAGTTCACATTGCACCAATGCAGACTTGATGAAGAAATTGTACTGGAGCGGCGTCGCTGGCGTGCCTCGCCTTGGCGGGCTGCATGAGCCAAGTCGATCGCGAAGCCGTTTCGTTTCCAGATATGCCGAATATGCCGGTCTATCGCCGCGCCGACAGCCAGCAATTGTCGCCGGATCAGGCGATGGACGCGCTGCAAACCGCCGTGACCGCGTGTCGGAAGCAGACCTCCGGTGGCGCGGCGTCACCGCCCGAGGTCGGTAGCGCGGCTTTCAATTCCTGCATGCAAGGCCGAGGCTATCGGCGCGTACGATAGAAGCCGGATAGCCTTGATTAGACTATGCCGGCCCCATAGGATCGAGCCGGCACTCGCCCGGAGGATTCTCATGGCGTCACCCGACAACGGACCCGTCGCCGTCGAACGCGACACGTCGCGGCCGCAGGGGCTCTACCCGATCGACATCGTCTTCGCCGATTACGACCGCACCAGGCCGCTGGTCAACGGGCGCGTGAAGGCCAAGGGCATCGACCTTAAGACCAGCACGCAATGGGTCGGCGATTTCTGTACCCGGCCCGTCTATGAGGATTACGACGCCGCCGAAATGTCCCTCTCGTGGTACCTGGCAGCGCGCGACCGCGGCGAGCCCTGCATCGCCATCCCGATCTTCCCGTTGCGCGATCCGATCTTGGCCTATGTCTACGCGCGCGCGGATTCGCCGATCACGAAGCCCAGCGACCTGATCGGCAAGCGGATCGGCGTCCAGGGCTATCGCTACACGATCAATTTGTGGCTGCGCGGCCTCTTCAAGGAGCATTACGGCTTCTCGCCCGAGCAAGCGACCTGGGTCACCGGCGAAGCCGAGGGCGCCGGCTACATCGTGCCCGAAAACATTAGGGTCAAACTCCGCAAGGGCAAGACGCCCGAGGAAAAATTGCGGGATGGCGAGGTCAACGCGATCTGGTGTCCGCGAGTGCCGAAGCCGTTCCAGAACGGCGAGAGCTGGATCCGACGCATGTTCCCGGATTGCCAGAGCGAGATACACCGCTTCGTCCGGCGCATCGGCTACGTGCCGGTGAGCCATGTCATGGTCATGAAGAAAGGACTAGCCGAGCGCGAGCCGTGGATCGCCGTGAGCCTCTACCAAGCTTTCGTGGACGCGCAGCGCAGCGCCGACGAGATGTGGCGGACCGAGAAGATGCTGTCGCTGGTTGATTCCATGTTTTACTTGGAGCAGCAGCTGGCCGCTTACGGCCCCAACCCCTATGTCCACGGACTCGGCCCCAACCGTGAGATCATCGCGACCTTCGTGCGTTACGCGCATGAGCAGGGCTATATCTCTCGGCGGATTCCGGTGGACGAGCTGTTCGTACCCCAGACGGTTAGCCTCTAGCGTTAAGCCCTAAGCTCTCGACAATCAGTGGGAAATGTCCTCGAGCACGCGCCCAGCGGTTTCGATCACGAAGAAATAGGTAACGGCCGCGCCGAAGAGGGCGATGCAGCCGAAGAAGACGAAAACCGCGCTGATGGTGGTATTGGCGACGAGAAAGCCGATGACCGTCGGCGAAATGATCGCGCCGATTCGAAACCACGAGCTGCCGGCGCCCGCGCCGACGGCGCGCATGCGCGTCGGATAGATTTCCGGCATATAGACATAAAGGCCGGGAATGAGCCAGGAAAGCATGAAATTGCCGAGGCTCACGAGCAGCATGACTTCGACCGGCGAACTCGGCGTCGGCCCAAGCCCGAGATAGAGAAAGGGCACGGCGCCGGTGGCGAAGGACCAGATGAAGCACTTGCGCCGGCCGATCCAATCGATGAAGAAGATGCCGACCAGCGCGCCGAGGAACGATCCGGCGGTCGAGGAAATGCTGAATTGGAGCGATTGCTGCAGGGATAGATGATAAATCGTGCGATAGATCGTGGGCAGCCAGGCGTTCATCGCGGTGCTGATCGACGCATAGCAAAAGCACATCGCCCAAACGCAGAAGGTCCGCGTTCGGTAGACTGGGCCGAATAGCTCCATGAGACGCGCATGCTTCTTGAGGATGGGCGGAATGTTGGCCGGAATCGGTGCAAGCTCGCGGACGCCGCTGGCAAGGACCGCCCCCTCGATGCGCGTCGCGCTCTGGTCCGCCGCCGCTAGCGACACGCGCTGCGCCAGCCAGCGCGGCGATTCCGGCACGGCGCGCCGTAGAATGATAATCATGATCGCCGGCAGCGCGCCGAGCAGGAACATGGCTTGCCAGCCCCAATGGGGCACGACGTAGCTGCCGATCGCTGCGGTCGCCACCACCGCGAAGGCAAAGAAGATTTGCAGCCCGAAAACCACGCGGCCGCGCGTCCGGGCATTGGTGAACTCATTGATGTAGGCGGCGCCGACCGGGACTTCGCCGCCCAGCGCCAGACCCTGGATGAAGCGCAGGACGAGGCGCACCGGAAAGCTCCATGCGGCGGCGCACAAGACGGCGAAAATCGCGATGATGGCGATCGTCCATTGCAGCGCCGGCACGCGCCCGATGCGCTCCGCGATCCAACTGAAGCCCCACGCGCCCAGCACCTGCCCGACATAGCCCATCGAGATCATGAGCCCGGTATCGGCCGGCGAGAACCGCCACAGGGCGACCAGAACCGGCAGGATATAAGAGAGGCTTAAGCTGTCGAATGCGTCAAAGAAGCTGCACGCGCCGACGATCGAGAGGATGCGGAAATGAAATCGCGAAAACGGCAGCCGCTCCATCCGCGCGCTGATGATTTCCGCGGTGAGGCCGGTGGTGCCCGGAGCCCCGCTCCCAATCGCTTGCTCTGCCATGGACCGGTCTCCTTGACCCGGGTTCGACCGGCACCTTCCCGACAGGAACCCCGGTTCCGAGGGTTAGCCTAGAGCATTTTCCGGCGAAGTGGGTACCGGTTCGCCGTCGAAAATGCGACCCAATCAATAATCGAGAGCAGCGGTCCGATTCAACTTGAATGGACCGCGCTACAGCCCTTCGCGGTTGCCCAAGGCAATCTGGAGCGCGCGATGGCCCGCGGCCTGCGAGCTGGCATGAGAAGCCGGCCAAGCTCAGGGCTTCAGCAGCAACTTGCCCATGACCTTGCCGCTTTCGAACAGCTCATGCGCCTGCCGCGCCTGAGCGAGCGGCATATGACCAAAGATGCGCGGCTTGATCTCGTGCTTGGCAAGCCGCTCGATCAGCCAGCGCATGCCCTCCTTGCGCCGCTCCGGCCAGTGATCGAAAACGTGCATGGTGAAGGTGCGCAGCGCCAGATTCTTCGCGGTCTGCCGGCGCATCGCGGCATAGACGTCGCCCTGGGCGGGACCGGCGAGTTGGCCATAGCTCACCAGCATGCCGTACCGGCCCAAAATCTCGAAGTTGCGGACGAAGTCCTTGCCGCCGACGAAGTCGAGCGCGATGTGGACGCCCATGCCGCCAGTCGCCGCCTTGACGCCCTCGAACACATCTTGCTGGTCGCGGTCGATGACGCGCTGGACGCCGAGGCTCTTGACGAAATCGACCTTGGCGGCGCCGCTGCAGATGCCGATCGCATCGAGCCCCGCGCCGAGCGCGAGATCGATGATGGCGCTGCCGCAACCGCCCGCCGCGCCATAGACCAGCACGGTCTGGCCCTTTTGAAAATGAACGCAATCATAAAGCAGGTGAAAAGCCACCTGATAATTGGCGAGCGCCGCCGCCTCGTCCATGTCCGCGCCGTCGGGCAAGGGATAGACCGAGGTTTCGGGCGTCGCATTGTATTCCGCGTAGCAGCCGCCCCGGTGCTCGCGCTCGCGCGCCGACACCACCACGCGCTGCCCCGGCCGCAATGTCGTGCCGGGCCCGGCGCGCTCGATCACCCCGCTCATCTCGGTGCCGGGCGCGGCCGGTAGCGGCGGCATCCAGCCATACCTTCCCTGGCGAATCATGATGTCGGGCATGCCGACGCCGATTGCCTCGGCCCTCACCAGAACCTCGCCGTCCTTGAGCGGCGGGATCGGCACCTCGACATAGTCGAGCACCGAGGGTGGTCCCGGTTGCTTGAACTGAGCGATCTTCACCGCGTGTACTCCTCTTCGTCCGCTGGTTCATGCCAGGCCCGCGCCGAGCGCCGAGCGTAGCGCAAAAAGCGCCCGCCGCGTATTGCCGGCCAGGCGCAGCAGGTCCGGCAACTGCGCCGGGTTCCGCACCAGCGACGCCAGCACCCGTCCCAACGCCGGCACACCGGCGGCGTCGAGCCCATCGAGCGCGGCCGCAGGAAGAGCTTGCGCGGCCGGATCGGCGACGGCGCGCAGCACCAGAAAAGGGCGCGCCGAGTGCCTCGCCGCGCGCGCGACGATGTGGCTTTCGAGATCGACCGCGACGGCACCGGTCGCCACATGGAGCGCTGCTTTGCGTTCGACCGTGGCAATGGCTTCGGCGGCGCCGAGGATGTCGCCCTCGTCGATGCCCAAGCCGGCCGCGATCAGGCGATCGCGAACGCGCGCCCGCCAGTTCTCGTCAACGTCGTGACGCGCGCCATCCGTTTCGACGACAACACGCGGCAGCACCAAGCTGCCCGGCGCGAGATGCGGCGCCAAGGCCCCGGCGATGCCAAAGCTGACGAGCCCTTCCGCGCCCGCGGCGAGACACGCCTCGGCGGCCTCGATCGTGCCCGCGGCAATGCCGCCCGAAGCGCGCGCCGCGAGCCCGGCGCGGCGCGCGATGCGCGCCTCGGCCTCGAGACCGGTGATCGCGGCGATCGTCATCAAAGGCCGTGCGGATAGATCGGCTCGTTGCTTTCCGACAGGGTGCGATAGCGCGCCAAGGCCCACAGCGGGAAATAGGCGCGATAGCCGTGATAGCGCAAGTAGAACACGCGCGGGAACCCGACCGCGGTAAACAGCTCCTCGTCCCAGAGCCCGTGCGGTTGCTGGGTCGCCAACAAATAGGCGACGCCGCGCGCGACCGCGCGATGTCCGGCCTCGCCTGCCGCCATCAAGGCGAGCAGCGCCCAGGCGGTCTGCGAGACGGTGCCGGTGCGCGCCTCGCCGCGCTTTTGATCCGGCCAGTAGGACCGCCCATCCTCGCCCCAGCCGCCATCGGCGCGCTGCTTGGACAACAGCCAATTCACCGCGCGCCGGATCATCGGATCGGATTTTTCGATTCCCGTGGCATTGAGCGCGGCGAGGACCGACCAGGTGCCGTAGATGTAATTGGTGCCCCAGCGCCCGAACCACGAGCCGTCCGCCTCTTGCTCGCGTCTCAGATATCGGATGCCGGCGGCGAGCGAGGGCTCATGCTGGCCTATTTGGGCGAACAGCCCGATGCAGCGCGCCGACACATCCGCCGTTGGCGGATCGAGCAGCGCGCCGTGATCGGCGAAGGGGATATAGTTGAGATAATGACAGGTGTTGTCGGCATCGAAGGAGCCCCAGCCGCCATTGCGGCTTTGCATGCCGTCGAGCCACTCGGCCGCGCGCGCCACCGCGCCGCGATATTTCACGCGGTCGAGGCGGTCGAGCGCGAGGGCGACCATCGCGGTGTCGTCGAGATCGGGGTAGTGCGGATTGGCATATTGGAACGCCCAGCCGCCGGGCTTAAGATCGGGCCGCGCGACCGCCCAATCGCCGATGACGCGATTTTCTTGCTTGGTCACCAGCCAGTCGAGCGCGCGCGCAGCGGCGTCATGCGCGGCATCGCCGCCCGCCTCCATCAGCGCGAAAGCGGCAAGCCCGGTATCCCAGACCGGCGACAGACAAGGCTGACAATAGGTGCGGCCCGGCTTGCGCACGAGCAGCTTGCGCAACGCCGCCCGGGTCGCCGCGACGCGGCCGTCGCTCGCGGATACGCCGAGGCAATCGAACATCATCGCGGCATTGGCCATCGCCGGATAGATGCCGCCGAGCCCATCCTCGCCATTGAGCCGCTCGGTCACGAAGCCGACCGCGGCATCGATCGATCGCTGGCGCAACGACTTGGGGAACCAAGGCTCGGCAAAACGCAAGCCCGCGTCGACCGCATTGAACACGCTCGCCCAGATCGAGCCCGAGGCACGGGTCGGCGCGGCGACGGTGCCGGGCGCGAATAATTCGCGCACGCTCACGCCGCGCGGATTGCGCGCCCGCGGCTTCTTCGCCATCAGAACCAACAGCGGCGCGATCACCGTGCGCGACCAGTAGGAGACCTTGCTGAGATGGAACGGAAACCAGCGCGGCAGGAGCATGATCTCGACCGGCATCATCGGCACGGCGCGCCAGTCGAGCTCACCGAAGAGGGCGAGCTGAATCCGGGTGAAGACGTTGCAGCGCGCGGCGCCGCCGCGGGCGAGGATGGCGTCGCGCGCGCGCGCCATGTGCGGCGCGTCTGCCGGATCGCCGGCGGCCTTCAGCGCGAAATAGCACTTGACGCTGCAGCTCAGATCGAAGTCGCCGCCCCAAAACAGCGGCCAGCCGCCGTGATCTGCCTGACCGGCGCGCAGGAATTCCGCGATCTCGGCGACGAGCGGGTCGTCGATTTCGTCGAGATAGTGCTGCAGCAGCACGTATTCGGCCGGGATCGTGGCATCGGCCTCGAGCTCGAAAAGAAAGTGACCGTCCTCCCGCTGCAGCGCGACCAGCGCGGCGGCGGCCCGGTCGATGGCAAGCTCGAGCGGCGGATTTTGCGTGTCCGGCATGGTTGCAACTTAGCCGGATTTATTCGCCGCTTGAAGGTGCCCGGCCCAGAAGATGCGCGGCCGCGCCGAAGCCCGACCGGATCGCACCCTCGATGGTGGCCGGGAGGCCGGTCTTGGTCCAATCGCCGGCGAGCGCGAGATTGGACCACTGCGTCGCCGCCGGCGGCCGGCGCGCCAGTTGCGCTGGCGTCGCGGCAAAGGTCGCGCGCTTTTCCTTGACGATCTGCCATGGCGGCAATGGCTCGGCAGAAAGATCATAGGCCGCGGCGGCATCGGCCCAAAGCAGCGGCGCCAGCGCCTCGGCCGGAAGATCGACCAGCCGGTCGGCGGCGCTGACCGTGACCGAGACGACTTCGCGCTTGCGGAACACCCATTCGGCGACGCCGCCGACGAGGCCGACGAAATAGGGCGCATCGCCGCGCAACGCGACCCGGTAATGGGCGTTGACGATGGCGCGGAACTCGTCGGGCGCCGCGAGCCCGGGCACGAGGCGCGCCGCCACGGGCGCGGGCACGGCCAGCACAACCGCCTCGCCCGGCGCGATGGTCTCGGCCGCGCCCTCGAAATCGAGGGTCGCCGCGCGATCTTCGGCGAAGCCGATCGCGCGGAGCCGCGACGGACAGCGAATTTCCGCGCCGCATCCCCGCAGCCGGGCGATCGCGGGATCGACCAGGCTTTCCGACAGGCCGTCGCGCGGGACGAGCGGGATGCAAGCCGCCGCGCCTCGGCCCAAGCTCTCGCGCAGCACCTCAGCGAAGCACGTCGCCGAGGCGGCTTCGACCTCGGTGTTGAGCGCCGCCACGGCGAGCGGCTGCCATAACCGGCGGAAGATCACCGAGCCGGGATCGAGCGCATCCGTCACCACCGCGCCTTCGCGCGCCGCGAGAATCCGCCGGGCCGAGAGATACGCCAGGGGTCCAGCCCCTTTGACGCGGCGGCTGGGCGCCAGCACCCACCACGGAAGCTTGCCCGCGTTGGGACGCAAGCTCCAGCGCTCGCCGGTCTTGCGGTCGAGGAAGGGGAAGATCGCCTCGCCCGGCCCCGTGAAGGTGGCGTCGGCGCCGATCGCGGCGACGTAGCGAAGCGCCGCGCGATTCCCGGTGAGCAACAGGTGATTGCCGTTGTCGATGCGGCAGCCGAGCGTGGCATCGAGATAGGAGCGGCACCGCCCGCCGGGATAGGGCGCCGCCTCGTGCAAGACCACGCCGACGCCCGCCTCGGCGAGCGTGACGGCAGCCGCCAGCCCGGCCAAGCCGGCGCCCACGACATGAACCCGATGCGGTTGCGTCATACCAGGCCGTGGCGCAAGGCGAGCCAGAGCTTGATCGCCTTGGGCACGCGGACCGCTTCGGCAAACCGCGCCCAGCCGCGCCGCCGCAGCCGCACGAGCTGCGCGTGATAGACGGCCGCCATCGCCCGCGCGGGCCGCATCGCGCGCCGCGGGCATTCCGCCATTGCCGCCTCGGCATCGGCAAAGTGCCGCGCCGCGATCTCGGCGAGGCGATCGCACGCGACGCCGAGATTGGCGTGGCGCAGCACCGCCTCGGGAGCGGTCGCTCCGATCCCGGACTCGATCAGAAGCTCGCGCGGCAGATAGAGCCGGTTCCGCTCGGCGTCCTCGCCGAGATCGCGCAGGATATTGGTGAGCTGCAACGCGCGGCCGAGATGATGCGCGACACGATCCGCGGCAAGCGAGTCGGCGCCGAAGACGCGCACCGAAAGCCGCCCGACCGCGCTCGCCACGCGGTCGCAGTAGAGATCGAGCTCGGCGAAGAGCGGCGCCTGGATCGGCGCGCCCGCGTCCATTTCCATGCCGTCGATGACGCTGAGAAAGTCCTCGCGCCGCAGACGATAGCGCGCGACATCCCGGCTCAAGACGCGGCCCAGCGGCAGCATCGTCGTGCCGGCGAAGATCGCGCCGATCTCGTTGCGCCACTCGGCGAGGGCGTGGCGCTTGCCCGCCTCCGATTGGTCGCTGTCGGCGATGTCGTCGACTTCGCGGCAAAAGGCGTAGATCGCGTACATCGCTTCCCGCCGCGCCTCGGGCAGGAGCCGCATCGCCCAATAAAACGAGCTTCCGGCCCGCGCCACCTTCGCGCGAATCACATCGCGCAGCGCGCTCTCGCCTGCTTCGCTCATCGCCCGCGCCACAGCCCGACGCAGAGCGCGGCCGCGAAGTTGACGCGCGTCAGCTTGACCCGGCGCGCCAGCGGATCGCCATGGCGCAGCCGCCGCGCCAGACGCTCGGCCAGATTGACGATGACCGCGCATTCGCGACGCAGGCCCGGGCTCGAAACGACGCCCGGCAATGGCCGCGCCTGCGCGATCAGAAGCTCGGTGCCGTCGAGCAGCCGGTCGATGACGCGGCGCAAGCCCGAGGAAGCGCGCGGCGCCGCGAGGTCCGCGATTCGCGCGCCGCAAATCGCCATATCCTCGAGCGGAAGATAAACGCGGTCGAGCGCGCGGCAATCCTCGGCGCAATCCTGGAGATGGTTCAACACCTGCAACGCGCCGCACAGCGCATCCGACGACGTCCAGGCGGCGCGGCTCTCGCCGTGGAGGTCGAGCAATTGCCGCCCGACCGGCGCGGCCGAATAGCGGCAATACGCCATGAGGTCGCCCCAATCCGCATAACGCAGCTTGGTGGCGTCGAGCCGGAAGGCGTGCAGAATATCGCGGCAGTGCTGCGCGGTAATGCCGGTCGCCCTGAGGCTCTCGCGCATCGCCGCGGCAGCCGGCGCATCGTCGCCCGACGCCCCGTCGAGCACCGCCTCCATGCGATCGAGCCGCCGCAGCTTTTCGGCCGCGGCGAGCTTGGGGTTGTCGGCGATGTCGTCGGCGTTGCGCGCGAAGCGATAGAACGCGTGGACATGCACCCGGAGATCGCGGCGAATGAGAAAAGAGCCGACCGGGAAGTTCTCGTCGCCGCGGTCCTTGCCCGACGGCGTCTCGACCGGCGCGGCTAGGACCGGCTCTGCCATTGCAAGCGCCCTTTCCACTCGCCGCCCCTGCCCCGCCAGTGCCGCCACGCCGAGGCGACCGTCGCCACCAGATAAACCGCGGATGCCGCGGGAAGCAACGGCGCCCATGCCAGGGAAAGCCCATAAAAGCGCAGCATCGGCGCATAGATCCCGCTCATCGCCAGCCAGGACGCCGCGCCGAGCCAAAAAGCGCTCCCGCCGGCAAACAGCAAAAGCGGCGGCGCGAGATACGTCACCGCCATTCCCAGCACGGTCGCGCCAAGCAAGATCGGTGAATAGCGCAGCTGGGTATAGGCCGTGCGCGCGACCATGTTCCAGATATCGGCGATGCGCGGATAGGCCCTGAGGCTGACGGTCCGCCGCGTCAGCCCAAGCCAGATCGAGCCGTGGCGCTTCACCGCCCGCGCCAGCGCGCAGTCGTCGATCAGCTCGCCCTTGATCGATTCGTATCCGCCGATGCGCTCATAGGCGCTGCGCCGGATCAGCACGCAGCCGCCCGCCGCGGCGGCGCTGCGGCGGCGCGGATCGTTCGACCAGGCGAAGGGATAAAGCAGCGCGAAGAAGAACACGAAAGGCGGGATGAGAAAGCGCTCGGCGAGGCTCGTGCAACGCAGCCTGACCATGAGCGAGACCAGATCGCGGCGCTCGCCCTCGAGCCGCTCCGCCAGCTCGGCGAGATTCGTGCGATGATGCACGATATCGGCGTCGGTGAAGAGATAGAGCTCGGGAGGCGGCGCGATCTGGCGCACGCCTTCGCTGAGCGCCCAGAGCTTGCCGGTCCAACCGGGAGGCAGCGCGCGTGACGCGACGATCTTCAGCGAGCGCTCGTTGCCCGCCTCGGCCGCGCGCGCAGCCGCCGCCGTGCCGTCGCTGCTGTGGTCATCGACCAGGATGACCGAGAATTCGCCCCGGTAATCCTGGCCGAGCAATGAGGAAACCGCCGGGCCGACCAATTCAGCCTCGTCGCGCGCCGGCACCACGGCGACAACCGATGGCCAGCGCGCGGGCGGCGGCGCCGGGGCTGCTTCGCGCGCGCGCCAGAAGAAACCGCGACCCAACACCAGATAGACCCAGATCGCGAGCGTGAGGAGCGCGAGCGCGGTCATCGCCGCCACATCCCGGCCGCCTTGAACCAGGCGACGGCATCGGCGAGCGCGTCTTGTGCCGGCCGCGCGCGGTAGCCCAGTTCGCGCTCCGCCTTGGCGGACGAAAAGAACATTTTCTTGCCCGCCATCCGCAAGCCGTCGCGGGTGACGAAAGGCTCGATCCCGGTGGCGCGCGCCCAGGCCTCGGCCGCCATGGCCAGCGGCCAGATCGCCGGGATCGGAAGGCGCAGCCTCGGCGGGCGCCTGTCCGTAAGCCGCGCGATGCGCGCCAAAATTTCGGCAAGCGTCAGATTCTCGCCGCCGAGAATGTAGCGCTCGCCGACCTTGCCCCGCTCTTCCGCGAGAACATGCCCGGCGGCGACATCGTCGACATGAACGATATTCAGTCCGGTATCGACGAAGGCCGGCATGCGGCCAGAAGCCGCCTCGACAATCAGCTTGCCGGTCGGCGTCGGCTTCACATCGCCCGGACCGACCGGGGTCGAGGGGTTGACGATCACGGCGGGAAGCCCGCGTTCCTGCACCATCCCGCGCACCATCTCCTCGGCGAGGAATTTCGAGCGCTTATAGGGACCGATCATGTCGGCCAGCGTGCTCGGCGAGGCCTCGTCGGCGATGCTGCCATCCGCGGCCGCGCCCAAGGTCGCGACGCTGCTGGTATAGACGATGCGCTCGATGCGTGCCCCGAGCGCCGCCGCCATCAAGAGCCGCGTGCCCTCGACATTGGCCCGGTACATGACGGCCTCGTCGCGCACCCAGAGCCGGTAATCCGCCGCGACGTGATGGAGCGCGGCGCATCCGGCGATCGCAGCCTCGAGCGAAGCCGCGTCTTCGAGCGATCCGATCCGGGCCTCGACCGCGAAACCCGCGATATTGCGCCGGTCGCTTTCGGGGCGGAGTAGCACGCGGACCTTGCGGCCACGATCGAGCAACGCACGCATGACCGCGGCGCCGACAAAGCCGGAAGCGCCGGTGACCAGCACGGGTTTGGCGAGATCGATCGTCAAGCCCGCGCGGCGCGGCGGGCGCCGTCGCCGATGAGCGAGCGCGCCGTGGCGCGGGCTTCGCGATCGAGCGCATAGACATCCTCGAGGGCGGCGATGCGCCGGCCTGGCAGCCGCGCGAGCGTGCGCTCGACCGTGGCGGCGATGTCGAGGAAGCCGATGCGCTCTTCGAGAAAGGCCGCGACCGCGATCTCGTTCGCGGCGTTGAGCACGGTGGGCGCGCCGCCCCCCGCGTCGAGCGCCGCGCGCGCGATCCTCAGCGCCGGGAAGCGCTGGTAATCGGGCGCCTCGAAGGTGAGTTGCGCGAGCTTGGCGAGATCGAGCCGCGGGCTGGGCGCGGCCATGCGGTCGGGCCAGCCCAGCGCGTTGGCGATCGGCGTGCGCATGT
Organism: uncultured Alphaproteobacteria bacterium; assembly: GCA_963803265.1. Classification (GTDB taxonomy): domain Bacteria; phylum Pseudomonadota; class Alphaproteobacteria; order ATCC43930; family CGMCC-115725; genus CAIKMD01. Next base: position 69,591 of record CAWDLZ010000020.1, read on the forward strand.
CGGGCGATCCCAACTGGGCCAGCACCGAGCCATCGGTGTAATAGACGAGGCCGTGCACCACCGATTGCGGATGAACGACGATGTCGAGTTGCTCGCTCGGCAGCGCGAAGAGATGATGCGCCTCGATCACTTCGAGGCCCTTGTTCATCATGGTCGCGGAATCGACCGAGATTTTGGCGCCCATTCGCCAATTCGGGTGGGCCACCGCCTGCGCCGGCGTGGCCGAAGCCATCTGCTCGATCGAACGGCGGCGGAACGGGCCGCCGCTCGCGGTGAGGACGATCTTCTCGATCGCGTTTCTGTGCGCCGCGTCGAAAACTTGGAAGATCGCATTGTGCTCGCTGTCCACCGGCAAGAGCCGCGCGCCATGCGCCTGTGCCGCCGCGGTGACGAGATCGCCGGCGCAGACCATCACTTCCTTGTTGGCGAGCGCCACGATCGCGCCGCGCCGGACCGCCGCCAAGGTCGGCGCGAGCCCCGCCGCGCCGACGATTGCCGCCATCACCCAGTCGGCCGGGCGGCAAGCGGCCTCGACCACGGCACCGGCGCCTGCTCCGGCTTCGATGCCGCTGCCGGCCAGGGCGTCCTTCAATGTGCGATATTGGCTGTCCTCGGCGACGACCGCGAATTTGGCCCCGAGGGTCCTGGCCTGTTCGGCGAGACGCCCGGCGTTGCGCAGCGCGACCAACGCCTCGACCGGATAAGATTCCGGGTCGGCCGCCAAAAGCTCGACCGTGTTGCAGCCGATCGAGCCAGTCGAGCCGAGGATGGTAACGCGCCGCTTCAACCGAACTCTCCCGAATCGCCAAGGCGCCATCATATTGGGATTCTTGCGAAACCCCTAGGCGGGAATTTTAGCATAGTTTACAGTAGGTTGCCTTCCGGAATCGCGCGCCCGGGCAAAGCGGCTCACGCAACCCCAAGATAGGCCTTGCGCAACTCGGGATCGCTTTCGAGCTCGCGCGCCGGCCCCTGGCGCAGGATCCGGCCGGTTTCCATGACATAGCCGCGGTCGGCGACACTGAAAGCGGCAAAAACGTCTTGCTCCACGAGAAACACCGTGACGCCGGCCTTGCGAATCTCGGCGAGCACGGTGAAAAGCCGATCGACGATCACCGGCGCGAGGCCAAGGCTCATCTCGTCCACCATCAAGAGCTTGGGCTCGGCCATCAGCGCGCGGCCGAGGGCGCACATCTGCTGCTCGCCGCCCGAAAGGCTGCCCGCCATCTGGCGGCGGCGCTCCGCGAGGATGGGGAAGATTTCGTAAATGCGCTCGAAGTTGCGCGCGATGGCCGGCCGGTCGCGGCGCAGGAACGCGCCCATGCGCAAATTTTCCTCGACCGACATGCGCGCGAAAAGCTGCCTGCCCTCGGGCACCTGCACGAGACCGGTGGCGAAGGCCTGCTCGGGCGACAGCGGCATCAGATCGTGCCCGGCGAAGGCGATGGTGCCGCGCGCGGCAATCATGCGCGACAGGGCGCGCAGCAGGGTGGTCTTGCCGGCGCCGTTCGAGCCGACCAGCGCCACGATCTCGCCGTCATCGACGGTGAGGTCGAGATCGAACAGCACCGTCGCCGCGCCATAGCCGGCGCTCAACCCCGAAACCCGCAGTGGCGCCGCGCTCATGCTCGCCTCTTGCCGAGATAGGCCTCGACCACGCGCGGATCGGTCAGCACGGCGTCGGGGTCGCCCTCGGCGAGCATCACGCCGTGATGCAAGACGATGATACGGTCGCTGAGGCTGCGGATCGCCCTCATCACATGCTCGATCACCAGGATGGTGACGCCGGTATCGCGGATTTTCCGGATGATCGCCACCACCTCGTCGATCTCGGCGTGGTTAAGGCCCGCCATCACCTCATCGAGCAGCAGGAGCTTCGGGCGCATCGCCAGCGCCTTGGCAAGCTCGAGCCGCTTGCGGTCGGGCCCGCCGAGCTGATCGGCGTTCTGATCCATGCGGTGCGACAGACCGGTGAAGGCGAGCAACTCGCGCGCCCGCTCGCGCGCCACGCGCGGGTTACGCTCGCCACCGGCGAAGCCGAACAACGCGCCGACGGTGACGTTCTCGATGACGCTGAGGCGCGGAAACGGCTTCATCACTTGGAAGGTACGGCCGATGCCGAGACGCGCGCGGCGATAGGCCGGCAACGGGTCGATCCGGCTGCCCTCGAAGAACAATCCGCCTGAATCGGCCCGGAGCGTGCCGCTGATCAAGCTAACGAGCGTGGTCTTGCCCGCGCCGTTCGGACCGATCAGTCCCAAGATCTCGCCGGCCTCCAAAACAAAGCTGACATCGCGCACCGCCTCCAAGCCTTGGAAACGACGCGTCAGGCCGCGCGCCTCGAGGATAGGCGGCTCGCTCGCGCCGGTCACAGCCGGTACAGCCGGATGTTCTGCAATAGATAGCGCCAGCCGGTGCGCCGCAAGCCCAGTGCCAGATCCCACAGGCCGCGCGGCATGAAGATCACCGACACCACGATGACGAGGCCGAAGAGCAGCGCCGCGGCGGTCGAGAGGCTGCTCGCCAGCGCCTGGTAAACCGCGGAAAGAATGAAAGAGCCGACCACCGGGCCGAGAATGGTGCCGGGACCGCCGAACATCGCCATGATCACCATGCGGACATTGAGCGTGAGATCGAAGGCGCTCGCCGGATCGATGAAAGTCATCCAATAAGCGTGAATGCCGCCCGCGATGGCGGTGAAGAGCGCCGAGATCATCAGCGCCGTAACCTTGTACAGGGTGGTGTTGACCCCCGTGACCTGGGCCGCGTCCTCGTTCTCGCGGATAGCGATGAGGCCCATGCCAAAGCGCGAATTGGCGATCCAGGCGACGCAAAGCGTCGCCGACACAAGCAGCAGCAACGCCTCTTCGTAGAACATCGCGTCGTTGCGGGTGAGCGGCAGGATAAGGCCGATGTTGCGTCCCGATATGTCGAGATTGGCAATGATCGCGGCCAAGGTCGCCGACAGGCCGAGCGTGGCGATCGCAAAATAATGACCGCGCAAGCGCAGGATCGGCAGGCCGATAAGGAAGGCGCAGGCAATGGCGAGAATCGCGCCGAGCGCCAGGCCCGCGCCGAAGGACAGATGAAACTGCACCATTGCAATCCCCGTCCCGTACGTGCCGAGGCCATAGAACGACGAATTGCCGAAGGACGCATAGCCGGTAAAGCCGCCGAGGATGTTCCAGGCCTGGGCAAGCGTCGCGAACAGCAGCGCATCGACGCCGTATTGGATCGTGACTGCGTCGCCGACGAGCGGCAGCAGCGCGAGCAGCACGACGCACGACGCCAACAAAATCCAACGCAGCATCAGGCCGCCCGCAAGCTGCGCGCCGGCCGCGCGACCAGGATGATGACCAACAACCCGTAGCTGATGGCATCGGTGAAGGTCGCGCCAATATAGATCGCGGCCAAGGCCTCGGCGATGCCGATGACGAGGCCGCCCAGGATGATGCCGAACGGGTTGTCCAACCCGCCCATGATCGCGATGACGAAGGATTTGGCGGTGAGCGTCGTCCCGATGTAGGGCGTGACCTGCGACACCAGGCCGTATAGCCCGCCGGCCGCGCCTGCGAGCGCCGCGCCTAAACCGAAGGTGACGGCATAGAGCCGCGCCGGATCGACGCCGTAAAGCCGCGCCGCAGTGAGGTTCTGCGCCGTCGCGCGGATCGCGCGGCCGAGGCGCGTGCGCTCGAGCAGGACCCACAACGCGGTGGCAAGCAGGAGCGCGACCATGAAGACGGCAAGGCGCACCAGCGGGATGGTGACGCCCGCCACCGTAACATTGGCGCCGGCATAGCTCGGGTTGATGGCGCGGAAATCGGCGCTGAACGCGAGCTGCGCGAGATAGGTCAGCACCACGTCGAGCCCAAATGTGATGAGCAGGGTGTTGAGCGCCGCCGAGCGGATGATGAGGTTGAGGATGAAGCGCTGCAGCGCATAGCCGACGCAGAACATCACCGCCATCGCGATCGGCAATGCCGCGAAGGGATCGATATGCGCGCCAACGAAGAGGAAGTACACGCAATAGCCGCCGAGCATGATGAGCGCGCCATGCGCCAGATTGACGATGTTGAGGACGCCCCAGACGAGGGCCATGCCGAGCGCCATCAGCCCATAGAGCCCGCCCAGCAGCACGCCGTTCAGCAAAATCTGGGCGAACAGCATGCCTGGGCTCTCAGCCTCGCTGGGCCCAGGACGGCACCGGATAGCGCGGCTTGCCGAGGAAATGGTCGGTGTAGATCGGCACCACCCTGCCGTCCTGGACCTGAATCACGATCTGGGGCAGGTCGATCTGGCCGTTGGGCTGATAGCGCACATTGGCATAGAGGCTTTCGAAATCGCTCTTGGCGATGGCGTCGCGCACTTGCTCTTTGTCGGTCGTTCCGGCCGCCTCGAGCGCGAAGGCGAAAGTCTCGACATCGGCCACCGCAGAGGCGACGTGGTAGTCCGGCTCATAGCCGAAACGCTTCTGATAAAGGCCGGCGAATTGCTGGCCGTCGCCGAACCAGCGGTCGCGCAGGACGGGCGACGCCAGCCAGGGCGACATGCCGAAGGCATATTCGGCGTCCTTGCCCAAGGCGCTGCGGAAATCGGCCGAGGGCACGCCGACCGTGAACGCAGCGAGATCGGCCGCGTTCGCATCGAGGCTCTTGGCCTCGCGGATGAAGTCGAGCGCACCGGTCTCGTGCCCGCCCCACAGGATGGCATCGGGCGATTGCGCCTTCACCAGGGCGAGAAGCGGCGAGAAAATGGAGTTGTGCTCGCTGTATTGCCGATCGACGACAATCTCGAAATCGTCTTTCGCGGCCAGCGCCCGCGTGCCTTGGGCAACCGCGACGTCGAAGGCATCGTCGGCGACGATCAGCGCGACCGTCTTGGGGCGGGGATCGAGCTTCGTCATCATCTCGACGGTCGAGCCGAAATAATTATCGGCCGCCGGCGCGGTGCCAAAGACGTATTTGTAGCCGCGCTCGAAGATCTGGCCCGACGCGCCCCCGCCCTCAACCATCGGCACCTGGTATTTCTCGGCCACGGTCGAATCGTCGAGCGCGTCGTCGCTGCTGTAGGGGCCGAGCAGGAAATTGACCTTTTCACGGGTTAACAGCTGAACATATTGCTGCACGCCCAGATTGATGTCGGATTGGTTGTCGCGCACCTCGAGCGCGAGACGATATTTGTCGCCGCCGATCGTCAATCCGCCTTGCTCGTTGATGCGGTCAACGGCAATCTGATAGCCGTCGCGGAAATAGCGCCCGAGATTGGCGTTGGAGCCGGTGAGCTGGAGCGACGCGCCCAGCGTGACGATCTTGGTCTGGGCCGCCGCCAGCGCGGGCAGCAAAGCCAGCAGAGCGGCCGCGATAACGGCGAAGCAGCGTTTCATCGCCCCCTGCTGGGCGCTTTGCGCGCGCTCGACGCGCGGCATTTTCCGCCTCGTGCTTGACAGAAACCCGGCCACGCTTCAAGCCTTCCGTGGCCTTAAGACGGGACTTTCCTGCGATGAGCGACGGCGCGGCTTTGGTCTGCCAGGAGCAAGTGGGCGAAATCGCCGTGCTGGTGATCGATAACCCGCCGGTCAACGCCACCAGCCACGCGCTTCGCGAGGCGTTGCTGGCGCGGCTCGATGCGGCGCTCGCCGATCCCGCGATCCGGGCCGTCGTGATCATGGGCGCGGGGCGCGGCTTCATCGCCGGCGCCGACATCGGCGAGTTCGACGGCAAGCGCGAAGCGCCGCTCAACCCGGCCATCATCGCCGCCATGGAACGGAGCGAAAAGCCGGTTATCGCCGCCATTCACGGGCACGCCTTGGGCGGCGGATTGGAACTGGCGATGGGGTGCCATTACCGCGTCACCACCAAGGAAGCCCGGCTCGGCCAGCCGGAGGTGAAATTGGGGCTCATTCCCGGCGCCGGCGGCACGCAGCGCCTGCCGCGCCTCGTCGGCCTCGCACTCGCGCTCGAGATGATCCTGGGCGGCGATCCCATCCCCGCCCCGCTCGCCAAGGAGCGCGGGCTGGTCGATGCCATCATCGCGGGCGAGTTGCGCGAAGGCGCCATTGCGTTCGCCCACCGCGTGCTGATCGAGCAAGCGCCCTTGCCGCGCGTGCGCGATCGGCCGTCCCCTGCTCTGCCCGACGCGGAATTTTTCGCGCGCGCGCGCAGGGATATTTCCATGCGCAAGCCGCAACTCGACGCGCATGAATCCTGTGTTGCCGCGCTAGAGGCTGCGCTCTTGCCGTTCGATCAGGGCCTTGCGCGCGAGGCGGCGCTGTTCGCGGCCGCGGTCGCGAGCGACCAGTCCAAGGCGCTGCGCTATCTGTTCTTCGCCGAGCGCGACACCGCCAAGACCCCTGCGCTCCCGGCCGAGACACCGGTGCTCGACATTCGCATGGCCGGCGTGATCGGCGGCGGCACCATGGGCAGCGCCATCGCGATCTGCTGCGTCGATGCCGGGCTGCCGGTCGTCCTAATCGAGGCCGATGACACGGCGCTCGATCGCTCCCTGGAAAGATTGCGGCGCCATTACGAGGCAATCGTCAAGCGCGGCAACCTTAAGCCCGAGGAAGCCGATCGGCGCCTCGGCCTCATCAGGGGTTCGACCGCACTCGCCGAGCTCGCCGGAGCCGATCTTGTAATCGAGGCGGCGGTCGAGGATTTGACCGTGAAGCAGGCGATTTTCGCCGCGCTCGATGCGATCGCCAAGCCCGGCGCGCTGCTCGCGACCAACACCTCCTATCTCGATATCGACGTCATCGCCGCGGCGACGCGCCGGCCGGAGAGCGTGATCGGCCTGCATTTCTTCGCGCCAGCCACGATCATGCGGGCGATGGAAGTGGTCCGCGCCTCGCGCAGCTCCAACGTGGCCTTGGCGACGGGGATGGCGGTCGGGAGGAAACTCCGCAAGATTCCGGTGCTGGTCGGTGCCTGCGACGGCTTTGTCGGCAACCGCCTGCTCACTCAGCGTAGCCGCGAGGTCGAGCGGCTCTTGGCCGAGGGCGTGACGATTGCCGAAATCGACCTGGCGATGATCGAATTCGGCTTCCCGGTCGGACCCTGCGCGGCGGGCGACATCGCCGGGCTCGATATCTCGTATCGGGCCCGCCAGCAGCGCGGGCGGCATTGGCCGCTCGCGGACGCTATCGTCAACGCGGGCCGTCTCGGCCAAAAGACCGGCGCGGGCTATTACCGCTACGAGCCGGGCAGCCGCGTTCCCCTGCCCGATCCGGAGGCGCAGCGCATCATCGACGCGGGCAGGGGCAGCGCCGCGCGCTCGGCGATTGCCGGGAACGAGATCGTGGCGCGGATCCTCTTCGCAATGATCAACGAAGGGGCGAGGCTCTTGGAAGAAGGCATCGCGCGGCGTGCGAGCGACATCGACGTGATCTGGGTTTACGGCTACGGCTTTCCCCCCTATCGCGGCGGCCCGATGTTCCATGCCGATCGCGTCGGGCTCGGCACAGTTCGCGACCGGCTGATAGCGGCCGCCGCGCGCTTCGAGGACGCGACTTTGCGTCCTGCGCCGCTGCTCGTCCGGCTCGCCGCCGAGGGCAAGACTTTCGCCGATTTCGCGCGCGAGAAAACTGCGCTTTAATGACCTAAGCCAACGTCTCGCTCGCCACCGGCGTTTCGCTAACCCCATAGCCCGCTTCGATCGGGATGCACCACATCAGGCCGCCAGGCGTATCGCGGTATTCGGGACAGACCGTGACGATCGTGTCGGCTCGCGCCGCCGCGAAAGCACCCGCCACGTCGCCGCTGCGCGCGAGCTTCACGAGGTTGAACCTCGTCGCCAAGATCATCTTGATGCGCTTTGCGGCACCGTCTGCGGCGGCCTTGGCGGGCGAAATCCAGACCGATGCGACCGCCTCTTGTCCGTCGTGGCGCGCCTCTTGCCCCGCGGGCGCCGGCGCGAGAAAGAAATAGGCATCGAACCGCCGCGGTCTGATCTTCGGTGTGATCCAATGCGCGAAGGGAACCAAAAGATCGGTGGCAAGCTCGACTCCACCTTCGGTCACGAGCGTGGCGAAATCCGGCGAGCGACCGAGCTTGGCGGCGAGCCGCGCCTCGATCGCGGCAAGCTCGGGAGCGGTGAGCAGCGTCTCACGCCCGATGGGGCGCGCCAACAGCAGCCGCGCTTCCTCGAAAGTCTCGCGGATGCCGCAGACGCGCAGCGCCATCTCGGCCGCGTCGGCGCCCGCGACCTCGGCGCAGCAGCGCAGGATTTCCGGCGCGCTATCGCCGGGGTCAAGCCGCCCACCGGGAAAGACCCACGCCCCGCCGGCAAAGATCAATTCGGCATGGCGCGCGATCATCAAGACTTCGAGACCGGCGATGCCGTCACGCAACAGCAACACCGTCGCTGCAAGCGGAACCTCGTCGGTCACTGCGCCGCACCTTCGCCGGTGTAGGCGATGCGCCACACCGTGCCCGAGCCGTCATCGGTCATCAGCAACGACCCGTCCGACGCCACGACGACGCCCACGGGACGGCCCCAGACCCGGCCGTCGGCGGTGACGAAGCCGGTCATGAAGTCCTCGTACTCGCCGGTGGCATGACCATCCTCGAGCTTGACGCGAACGAGCTTGTATCCGGTGCGCAGCGCGCGATCCCACGAGCCGTGGAGCGCGACGAAGAGCTCGTTGCGGTACTCAGCGGGAAATTGCTGGCCGGTATAGAAGGCGATGCCGAGGGGCGCCGAATGCGGCTGGAGCAGCACGTCGCCGACGACGACCTGATTGCCCGGGACTGGCGGATTGCCCTTTACGCGCGGATCCCGGTGGTTACCGGTATAGTAATAGGGCCAGCCGTAGAATTTCCCCTCCTCGATGTGCGTCACGTAATCGGGCGGCAGGTCGTCGCCGAGCAGATCACGCTCGTTTACCGAGGCCCAGAGCTCGTCGGTCACCGGGCTGAAGGCGAGCGTCACCGGATTGCGAAGGCCCCAGGCGAAGACGCGCCGGCCGCTACCGTCGGGATCGAATTCCAGGATGTTGGCGCGGAACCTTTCGGGCTCGGGACCGTTCTCCCCGATGTTGGTACTCGAACCGATGGCAAGGAGGATGTGCTTGCCGTCGAGCGTCGGCAGCACATCGCGCGTCCAATGCACCGGACCCGGCAAGTTGGGCACGATCGTCTCGGCCGCTCCCCGCGCCCTGGTATCGCCCAACCTGTAGGGAAAGCGCACCACCCGATTCATCGACGCGATATAGACGAATTGCGGACTTGGTCCGGGCGGAAAAAATGCGATGCCATAGGGCTTCTCCGCGACCGTTGCGAAGATATCGTCGCTCGCGGCCGCGGCGCCGCCGCCGGCGGCGCGCAGGACATGAATGCGCCCGGTGCCGCTTTCGGACATGAAGATGTCGCCGTTGGGCGCGAGCTTCATCTGGCGCGGCGTGTCGAAACCCGTCGCGAAGACCGAGACCGAGAAACCGGGCAGCACTTTGGGCAATTCATCCCGGGGGCGCGGCACGAGCTTGGAGAAGTTGCTGGCGGCCTCGGTCGCAAAGGGCGGCGGCAGATCGGCGGCCGTGATCTTGTGCCAGATTCCGGGTGCGTCCCGGGTGTAGTCGCCATAAGCATCCTTGCCTTGGAGAAGCGTATCCGCGGCGCGCGCGGCACCGGCGCCGCAAGCGGCGAAAGCGAGCACGGAAACCAGCGCGACGCCGCGCCCAAACGACGGCTTCGCCTTTCTCGTCATCGCGATCCCCTCGGTTTCGTTGTCAGACCTTGAAGTTTTCGAGGGTCTCCGGCGCGAACAGCTCCTCCGGCTTCAAGCGCCTCGGCGACAGGCCCTGCTCGAAATGATAACGCAAGAACGTGTCGAGCACGTGGCGGTTGGGCTCGAGGCCGTAAGCCCACCAATCTTCGCCGAGCTCCCGGCGCGCCTCTTCGACATGAGCCATCTGCCAGGGCAGCATGGTGCAATAGGCCTCGGTGTGGCGCAAGAGGTCATAAACCTTACGCTGCGCCGCGACGAAGGCTGTCGTCAGCGACTGCGCGATCCAGCGATTGGCCTCGTAGACTTCACGCCGGATCACAACCGTGTGCATGATCGGAAAGATTCCGGTCTTGCGGAAATAGGCGCGCTCGACCTCGACATAGTTTTCTATAAGGCGCTTGACCGCGTTGGGCTCGGTATGGAAAGTCGAAGGCGGGTGCGGGGCATGCACGACGTCGATCTCGCCAGCGGCAATCATCGCCGACAGCGTCTTGCCCGCGCCGATCGCATGCACCCGGAATTTCTTCGGCAGATCGAGCGCGATCTTCTCTTCACGGCCGGGTTCGAACAGCCCGCCGGTGAAATAATCGGCGCTCGCCGGATCGACGCCATATTCGTCTTGCAGGATGCCGCGGATCCACACCGGCGCGGTAAGCTGGAATTCGGGCGTGCCAATGCGCTTGCCGATGAGCTGCCTGGGCTCGGTGATACCGCTCTTTTCGGAGACGAAGATGAAGCCGTGGCGGAACATGCGTGACGGGAATACCGGAATCGCGACGAAGCTCCGCTCCGGCCGCGACAGCGACAGCGACAGCGACAGCGTATAGGAGCTGAGCGACATTTCGGCGACGTCGAACTCGCGATGACGCGCCATGCGAAAGAAGGTTTCCTCGACCGTATGGGTCATCGTCGTCAGCTCGATGCCCTCGGGGCGCACGCTGCCATCGGCGAGTGCACGCATCCGATCATAGTCCCAGCACGAAAACGACAAACGCAGCCTCGACATCGGCAAATTCCTATCCCCCTTGCGGCGTGGCTGTGATATTGCCACCCGCGAGCCATCGCCGCCACCTCACCTTTTCGGGAGACCCAGAATGACAATTCTCACCCTTGCTCAGGCTTCCACCATCGTCGACAAGGCGCTGGAGCACGGCCGTGCAACCAACCTCAAGCCGCTCGCCGTCGCCGTCCTCGATGCCGGCGGCCACCTCCTGGCGTTCAAGCGCGAGGACGGCGCCAGCATCCTTCGACCGCAGATCGCGCAAGGCAAGGCGTGGGGCACGCTGGGCATGGGGTTCGGCGGACGGGAATTCGCCCGCCGCGTCCAGACCGGATCGGCTTTCTTGACTGCTTTGATGGTCGCATCCGAAGGACGAGTCGTGCCGAACGCCGGCGGGGTGCTGATCCGCGCCGCCGACCACAGCATCATCGGCGCCGCCGGCATCTCGGGCGACACCTCGGATAACGACGAGGCTTGCGCCGTCGCGGGCATCAAGGCAGCAGGCCTCATCCCCGACACCGGCGACCCGAATTGAGTTTTCTACTCGCGGCGGCGGCGCCACCACCGGAACGGCCAGACGACGCGGCGGCGATAGAGAAGCGGGAACGGATTGCGCGAGACTTGCGGCGCATAGGGCCGCGCATTCTCGATGACCGCGGCGCCCATGGTTTCGAGCGCGATGAAGCCGAGGATGTCGCCCACGCGGGGAATGCGATGGGCGCTGCCCATGACGATGGCGAGGCGGCCGCCGCGACGCGCGAGCCGGCCGATGACATCGAATACCGTGTCCTGCGACCGCGCGAGCACGTAGTCGTCGCGCGCTACGTCGCCGAGCCGCAAGCCGCCATCGCCCGGCTGCCACAGCTTGAAGCCGGGATCCAGCCGCAAATACCCGGCCAGGCGATTGCCATCGGCGATCATCACATAAATGGGCCGCCCGGTTTCGACCAGCGAAAGGATGGTCTCGTCGAGCTTGCCCTCAGCCGGCCGGAGCTCGAAATCGGTCAACATCGCGCGCTCGGCCGCTCGGATGCGATACATGTTGGCCTGCAGCGCATCGGGCACTTCATGGCCCTTGTCAGCCAGCTTCAGCGTGTAGATGCTGTGCGGCAGCACGGCGCGGCGCACTGCGATCGCCAACGTCACGGCCAGGATCAGCGGCACGATTACGTTGTAATCGCGGGTCAGCTCGAACACCATGACGATGGCCGTCATGGCGGCGCCGGTCGTGCCGCCGAGCATTCCCGCCATGCCGACGATTGCGTAATCCACGACGCTGACATCGAGCTGCGGCAGGACGAGATGCGTCAGATTGCCGACGACGCCACCCAGCGCGGCGCCGATGATGAGCGACGCCGAGAACACCCCGCCGCTCCCGCCCGAGGCGAGGGTCAGCGTGGTCGCGGCGAGCTTGGCCGCGAACAGCGCCAGGAAGAACCAGATCGAGGTTACGTCGCCGCGCAGGATGTCCTGCAGCGCCGCGTAGCTCGGCCCTTCGATTTCGTAGTCCCCGGTGAAGAGCTTCATGCCGTAGATCATCAAACCGACCAGCAGCATGGCGAAAGCATGGCGAAGATAGGGATTGCCGGTCAGTTTGACGAGCAGCCGCTCGGTCCAGCCCAGCAAGCGGATCATGAACCACGAGGTCACGCCGAGCAGAAGACCGAAGATGACAAATGGAACGAGCTCGAGAACGCCGCCCATGCGCAGCTGCGCTTCGATGACCGTCTGCACTAGGAATGTCGGCTGCAACCCATAGAAAATACGCGCGACGAAGGTGCCCGCGCCCGCCGCCACCGTCACCGGCAGGAGGGTGCGCGGGCTGATCTCGGGCATCATCAGCTCGACGGCGAAAACGATCGAGCCGAGCGGCGCGTTGAAGGCTGCCGCTAACCCGGCGGCACCCCCCGCTGCGACTAGGGTCATGCGCTGCCATTGCGCGATGTTGAGGAGCCGGGAAACCCGGGACGCGACGGCGGCCCCAATCTGCACGATCGCTGCCTCGCGGCCGACCGAGCCGCCCGAGCCGCTCTGGATGCCTGCCGCCAGGGATTTGACCAGAGCCGGCATCGAACGCACCCTGCCCGCACGGTAATAGATCGAGTCAATGATGTCCGAAACGCCTTGGCCACGCCAATTGGGCGGCAGCCTCCGACCGATGAAAATAACCGCGAGGCCCCCGATGACTGGTGACAGGATGACGAGCGGGCCGAGCCAGCTCGCTGGGGTGTGAACATTGGGATTGTAATAAAGCGAGAACTCGCCGAGGAAGAAGAAATCGTGGACGGCCGCGACGATCGCGCGGAACGCGACGCCCAGAAGGCCGGTCGTGGTCCCAATCACCAGCGCCACCGCCGAGAAGCTCGGCGAGGCTAGCGATGCGGCCGTCGGGCGCGCTCGGGATATTGGCCTTCAAGAAATAGACCCCCTCCCGTTCGGAAGCTTGACCATCCCAGGATGTCCCAACAACGGCTCGGGAGCGGCTTTCTTCCGGAAAAAATCGCGACCGGACCAAAAACCTCGCAATCCGCGATGGCGCGGGCTGACAGAGTTGTGGGCTTGGGTTAGAAGGGTGCGATGGATAATCGGCCGAAGCCCCGCGTCGCGCCGCTCGTGCCGCCCGTCGAGCCTGCCCTCCTGGGCTCGGCGGCCTTTCTATTTCGCGAATATCTCGAGCGCCTCACCGCCGAGGCGCTACCGGAGGACGACGAGGCGGACCAGGCTCCGCAGCCCGAGATCGACACCCGCGCGGTGCTCGATCTTCTTGCCGAGGAGCTCGGGACCAACGTGCAAACGACCCTGACACTTTACCTGCGCGTCACTGCGCTCTACCGGCTCTTGGCGCAAAGCCCGGCGCTGGCGGTCCTCGCCCTCGACCCGGACGTAGCCGACGGCACGTTGACCGAGGATGCATTAGTGGCGGCCGCCCGGCTCGACCTCAAGGTGAGGCGCGAGGGCGTCGAGGGGGCTGCGGATTTCGATGCCCGCCATTTCCGCGAGGCGCTGGAGCGGTAAGTCTAGAGAATCAACGGGTTGTTGGAGCCGTCCGCCGCTTCGCGCCGGGGCCGACGGATCACGCTTTAGTCGGCCGCCGCATGGCCGGTCGACGGGCGCCGGCCCGTATCGACGCGGCGCGCCATCAAGAGCAGCGGAATCATGCAGAGGCTGAGGATCGCCATCATCGTGAAGCTGTTGAGATAGGCGGCCATCGCCGCCTGCCGATTGACCTCGAAATCGAGCGCGCTCAAGCCCGCCGTCGTGTGGATGTTCCAGATCGCGTGCGCCGCCGAATCTCGCAACGCATCGTTGAACGGCGTGACATTGGCGCCGATGATTTGGTGGTCGGCCTGGATCGAGTTGGCGAGATAACTCTCGGCGATCGAAATGCCGATGCTGCCGCCGATGTTGCGGATGAGGCTGAATAGCGCCGTCGCCTCGTTCCGATAGCCCGGCGCGAGCGTGCCGAAGGCCGACAGCGACAAGGGTACGAACATCAAGCCGACGCCGAAGCCCTGCCCGAAGCCCGCGATGGCGACGGGTGTCCAACTCATATCGAGCGTCCAACCGCCGGGCAGCCAGAACGAATAAGCCGCGATCAGGAATCCGACCAGCATGAGAACGCGGACATCGACGCGATTGGTGAGGCGTCCGGCCACGGTCATCGACACCACGGTGCCAATCCCGCGCGGCGTCATCAGCCAGCCGGCCGTCACCACCGGGTAATTCATCACCTCTTGGAGGAGCAGCGGGAGCAGCGCCGTCGATGAGTAGATCACCACGCTGATCATGAACATGAGGATGTTGCCGGAAAGAAAATTCCGATCGGCGAACAGCTTCAGATTAACGAACGGATTTGCCGTGGTCGCCGAATGAACGAGGAAAACCCAAAAACAGGCGATCGCCACGCCTAGCTCGACGCGGATCTCCGTGGCGGCGAGCCAGTCCTTCTGCTCTCCGCGGTCGAGCATCATTTGCAGCGCGGCGACGGCCAAGCTCAACATCGCGAAGCCAAAAAAATCGAAGCCGCGCCGGTATTGCGGCGTCTCGCGAACGAACGCCCAAAGACCGGCGAAAGCGATGACTCCGACGGGCACGTTGATGTAGAAGACCCAGCGCCAAGTGTATTGGTCGGTGAGCCAGCCGCCGAGCGTCGGCCCGATGATCGGCCCGAGCATCACGCCCGCGCCCCAGATCGCCATGGCTTGCCCTTGCTTCTCGCGCGGATAGATGTTGAGCAGTATGGCCTGCGCCAGCGGCACCAACGCTGCACCAAATAGCCCCTGAAGGAATCGGTACGTCACCATCTCGTAGATGGTGCCGGCGAGGCCGCACAGCATCGAAGCCACGGTGAAGCCCGAGATCGAAAGCAGCAGCAGGCGCTTCGTGCCATAGGCCGACGCGAGCCAGCCGGTGAGCGGCGTCGCGATCGCGGCGGCGACGATGTACGAGGTCAGCACCCAGGTCACCTCGTCCTGCGCGACCGAGAAGCTGCCTTGCATATGCGGGAGCGCGATATTGGCAATCGTGCTGTCGAGCGTTTGCATGATCGTCGCCAGCATCACCGAAGCCGTGATCAGGCCGCGGAACAGGGGCTCGCCGCGCTCGGCAGATGCGGGCAAGCTCATTGCGGCGGCGCGGCGGCGCTGGCGCTCCAGGGCGGCACGATCCGGGTGTCGACCTCGACATCGGCGCTCATCCCGGCGCGCAGCGGATAGTCCGGATCGACATTGTCGATGGCAAGGCGAACGGGTACACGCTGCACAATCTTAATCCAATTGCCGGTCGCGTTCTGCGGCGGCAGCACGGAGAACTCCGATCCGGTGCCGGCGCTGATGCTCTCGACGTGAGCGGTGAAGGTGCGATCGGGATAGGTGTCGATCGCGACGGTCGCGCTCTGGCCAGGCCGCATCCGCGTGAGGTCGGTTTCCTTGAAATTCGCCTCGATCCAGGGATGGTCGGTCATCACCAGCATGAAGGCCGGACTGCCGACGTTCAGATACTGGCCGACCGGCAGCTTGTCGACCATGGTGACATAGCCATTGGCGGGCGCCGCTATCACGGTGTCCGAAAGATCGAGCTTGGCTTGCGCGACTTGCGCCTGAGCCTGCATCACTAGCGGATGCTTGTCGGTCTCGATGTCGGGATTGCCGCCGAGAGCGGCAAGGGTGTTGTTGAGCTGCTGCTGGACCGACGCAAACTGCTGGCGCGCGGCGTCGAGATTGTGGCGCGCTTCGTCATATTTCTCCTGCGAGGTCACGTGCGTCGCCAAAAGCTGCGCTTGCCGATCGGCCTCGCTCTGCATGTAAGCAAGCGTGTCTTGTGTCTGTTTGAGATCGGCCTGGCGCTCGTAATAGGTCGCCCGGAGTCCCTCGACCTCGAGGCGCGCGCTGGCAAGCTGCGCGTTGGCGCGGTCGAGCGCGGTCCGATAGGAGGAATCGTCGAGCCGGAACAGGACCTGACCGGCCTTGACCGGCTGGTTGTCCTTGACCTCGACGGCGACGACGCGGGCTGCGACATCCGAGCTGATCGCGACGGTCTCCGCCTGCACATAGGCATCGTCGGTCGAGGCATAACGTCCAGCGCTGAAATAGATGTAGGCGGCGATGGCGATCAGCACCAAAGGCACGCTCGCCATGAGCAGGATGCGCCACCCGATGCCGGCCCGGTTGAAGCGCGCGCGCGTATCGCCAAAGGCACTCATTCCGCCGCTCCCGCAATCGGCGGCAGCGCCTCGGCGCCGCGTTCGGAGAGATTGCAACGAACGCGCATCAGCAAAGCCATGATCGCGTCGTGCTCGGCGGGCGATACTCCGGCCAAGGCTTCGGCGCGGACCTGTTGCCCGATCTCGATCAGCGTGGCGAACACGGGCTTCGCCTTCTCGGTGATGTAAAGCAGATGCGCACGGCGGTCGCCGGGATCGGCGCGCCGCTCGACCCAGCCGGCCTGCTCCATCCGGTCGATGAGGCGGGCCAGCGAGATCGGCTCGATCTCGAGAAGATCGGCGAGGCCAGCTTGGTTGATGCCCTCGTGATAAACGAGATAGGCGAGAAGCTGACTCTGCGCGCGAGTCAGACCGACGCATTTTGCCCGCTGATCGAAGCGCTTGCTCAGCATGCGAGCGGTATCGTGCAGGACGAAACCGAAGCTACGATTGAAATCAAATTCTTTCACGCGGAGAATTTAGTAAGCACGCTTAAGATAAGCATTGCTATGATTGCAAGCCTGACCTGCATCATCGCTGGCTCGGAGCGCGCGTCAGGCCGGAATAAAGCTGCAGCGAAGAGGCTGCGGTCGTGGCCGAGCAATGTGCTATTTTAGGTGTGAATTCGGGCGGTATGCGCTGTGGTCGGGCCATGGCTGCCGTCCGGTGACAGCGAGTAAAGACGGGATCGGTTTGTTCAGCTTTCCCCAGGAACCGCGCTGGAACGCCGACCGCGACGCGGTCGAATTTCCGGTCGAGATTGGCGAGTATCGCGGCTTGGCGATAGTGCCGCGTCGCCTGATTCACGACTTGATCGGCGGGCATGCGACACCCGAGCAATCCGTCGAATATGTCTTCTTGAACCGCACCGAGTTCGAAAGGATGGTCGAAAGCAAGATCCGCGCCAAGGAGCTCGGCGCGGATGCGAACATTCATCTGACCGGGCGAGACGCGCGGTCCGGCAAAACGATCGGACGCGAGCCGTTGCCGACGGCCAAGACCTTCAAGCCGCGACGACCGGCGGCGCGGTAAGCGTTCCCGCGAACCCCTAATCGCTCGCCGGCAAGGCGGCCCGAGATGCCGCCCGCCGCCATCATAAATCCGACCGCGAACAGGATGCCGAGAATGAACGCGTAGGGCATCGACGCCGTAATGCACATCATCGACAGCACGACGACCCCAGCCAGCACTTGGGCCGTCGCCAGGGCCGCATAGGCATTGAACCGGTCGGCCAGCGGCCCGAAGATCATCGAGCCGAGCATCGTGCCGAGCACTGCCGCGGACAAGGCGGGCGCGAGCATCCCGCCCTGGATATGCCATTCGCGCACCAGGGCTGGCGCGCATAAGTGAGGGTTTGGGTGTCGAAGCCGTCCATGATCGCGACCGCGAGGCAGATCAACATCGCCTGCCATTGAAAGCCGCCGACCGTCGCCCGGTCGATGACATTTGCCGCGTTGATCTCTCGTTGCGCCCCTCCCTCTATGCTTTAGTATTCCAGTAGTTGGTCGCGCTGTTTTGGCAGGCGGCACCCGATGCACAAGGGGATTCTCGATGGCGGCGACGCGATGACCGACCGGGACGGAAACACGAAGCCACCGGCAAAGCGGGGCTGGATCGACGTCCACCACCACATCGCGCCGCCCGCCTATCTGGCCGAGGGCGGCCCTGGCGTCGGCGCGCCGCTTAAGGCCTGGTCGCTCGCGAAATCGATCGAGGACATGGACCGGGCCGGCATCGCGACCTCCGTGGTCTCGATCACCCAGCTCTCAAAGCACATCGCCGGCGATGAACAGCGCCGACGCCTGGCGCGAAGCTGCAACGAATATGCGGCAAGGCTCGTCTCCGATCATCGCGGGCGTTTCGGCATGTTCACCGCGCTGCCATTGCCGGATATCGAGGGCAGTCTTGCCGAGATCGAGTATGGCATGGACGTGCCTCAAGGCTGACGGTGTCGGCATGTACACCTGCTATCACGACAAATGGCCGGGCGATCCCGCTTTCGACCCGGTGTTCGCCGAGCTCGACCGGCGCAAAGCGGTGATCTATGTCCATCCCTCGATCCCGGATTGCTCGCTTAATCTGGTGCCCGGCATCACCGATTCGGCGATCGAATACGGCACCGATACGACGCGGGCGATCGCGCGCATGGTGTTCGGAGGGGCATCGCGGCGCTTCCCCAATATCACCATGATCTGGTCGCATGGCGGCGGGACCATGCCGTTCCTGATCGAGCGCTTCACGCGGATGGCGCAGACTCGGCAATACGCCCCCATTCTACCGCATGGCTTCATGCCCGAGGCGCGGAGCTTTTTCTATGATACCGCGCAGGTCGCGAACCACACCGCCCTGAGCTGCGCGCGCGAGGTCATCCCGGATACGCATTTCGTCTTCGGCTCGGATTTCCCCTACCGATCCGCCGCCGAGCACGTAACAGCGCTCGAGAATTGCGGCGTCTTCACGGACGCGCAGCTCGATGCAGTCGCGCGCGGCAATGTCGCCGCGCTGCTGCCGAAATATTCGGCCGTGCTCTGAACTCCCTCGGCGGCCGGAAGCGGCGTGCGGCCGCGGATCGCGTCGGCCGCCTTTTCCGCGACCATCATCACCACCGCGTTGATATTCCCGCCGGTGAGATCGGGCATGACCGAGGCATCGACGACGCGCAAGCCGTCGAACCCCGCGCAGCCGAAAATCGAGCCCGACCACGGCGCGGTCGTCCGTCCCCATCCGGCAAGTGCCGATCGGGTGATAGACCGTGTCCATGGTCTGCCGGACGAAGGCGTCGATATCCGCGTCGCTTTGGACGGTGATGCTGGGAAATACCTCGGCGCCCACGAGGCCGAGGAAGGGTTTCGACGCGGCGATCGCGCGCATGATCTTGAAGGCACTGCGAAGCGCCCGGCGGTCCGCGTCGGTCGAGAGAAAGTTGTTGAGGATGCGCGCCTTCTCGGTCGGATCGCTCGAAGCCAGCATGATCTCGCCGCGGCTTTCCGGCCGCAAATGGCAGGCGCGCAGCGCGATGCTATCGGGCGCGGGCTTGCGCCAGCCGGGAAGCCATTCGCGCGCGAACAGCGATGCGTTGCTGCAAAAGAGTTGCAGGTCGGGAATTTCCTGTTCGCTGGCGCTTTTGACGAAAGCCGTCATCCCGCCCGGCGGATCGGCGGCGAAGCCGGTCCCGAACAAGGCCGCGCGCATCATGCTGATGGCGATGCGGTCGAGCCGCAGCTCGGTCGGGATGCGCGAGCGGCCGACGCGCGAATAAGCCAGCCGGATCGCGGTGTGGTCTTGCAGGTTCTGCCCGACGCCCGGAAGATCGAGGCGCGGCGCGATGCCCGATTTTCGCAAACTGTCCGCCGCGCCGATCCCCGAGAGCATCAGGATCTGCGGCGAATTGATCGCGCCCGCCGCGAGGATCACCTCGCCCGCCGCGCGCGCCTGCCGCACATTGCCGTACTGCCGATATTCGACGCCGACCGCGCGATTGGCCTCGAAGAAAATCCGGGTGACCTGCGCGTTGATTTCCGTCGCGACATTGCCGCGATCCTCCGCCGGGTGGAGATAGGCCTTGGCGGCGCTGTAGCGGCGGCCGCTTCCGGCCGTGAATTGCACGCGGGCGAATCCCTCTTGCTCGCGCCCGTTGTAATCGTCGTTGACGGCATAGCCGAGAGGCTCGGCCGCGGCGATAAAGGCGGCGAAGATCGGATCGCTCGAGCGCCCCTTCTCGACCCTGAGCGGTCCGCCGCCGCCGCGATAGGGGTCTTCGCCGCCTTGCCAGGATTCCGCGCGCTTGAAGTAGGGCAGCACCTCGGCATAGGACCAGCCCTCGAGCCCCAATTGCCGCCAGCGGTCGAAATCGCGCCGATGGCCGCGGACATAGGCCATCATGTTGATCGAGGACGAGCCTCCGACCACCTTGCCGCGCGGGTGATAGATGCTGCGATTATCGACATGGGGCTCGGGCGCGGACTGGTACGACCAGTTGAACCGCTCCGCGTTCCACACTTTGGCGACGCCGATCGGGATTCGGATGAGCCAGTGCCGGTCGCTGCCGCCCGCTTCGAGCACCAGAATGCGCCGGCTGCTATCTTCCCCGAGTCGGTTGGCGAGCACGCATCCGGCCGAGCCCGCGCCGACGATGATGGTATCGTATTCCTGCAACGCTCCCCCCTCGCGGCGCCCTTGGTGCCGCGCGCGTTCATTATGTCTCAGCCGCCGCGCCAGAAACAGGCGCACGCATTGGCCCTGCGACGACGCGCATGCTAGCCTGCCGGGATTTTTTCGCGAGTAGGCATGAGAGCGTGAAATTCATCCGCGATTTCTTCGAGCTGTGGTGGCGTCCCAAATCCGACGCATCCGGGCCGCCCATCGGCCTGCTGCTTGGGATGTTCTTCACCTATGTCGGCATCGGCATGGTGTGGTCGATCCTCACCGTCTACGCGACCACGCTCGGCGCGAGCGCGGCGACAGCGGGCGCGACCATCTCGGCTTTCGGCGTGTCGCGCCTCATGGTCAGCATTCCCGCCGGGCTGATCTCGGAGCGGCTCGGCCGGGTGCGGGTGATGATGACCGGGCTGTTGCTGGTTGCGGCGTCCTCGTTTGCCGCGCTCACCGTGCATAACATGCCGATGTTGCTTGCCTGTCTGATGCTCCAGGGCGTCGGCTCGGCCTGCTATGGCACCGCCGCGCTGAGCGCCGTAACCGACCGGGGCACGCCGACCACGCGCGTGCGCGACATGGCCGCCTATCAGACGGCGACCCAGATCGGCCTTTCGTTGGGCCCGGGCCTCGGCGGCTTCGCCGCGGCGCTGTGGGGGTACGGCGCGCCCTTCGCGTGCCAGGGCGCCATGGCCCTCATCGCGTTCGTCGCCGTGATGCGGATACCCGGCGACACCAGGAAACGGCCAGCCTCGATCGCGCGGACCGGCGCCGGCGGCCTCTTCGCGCTGATCGCGGGCGTCGCGGCGCTGAGCTATGCGCTCTTCTTCTCGCGGGTGGCATCGTCCTGGATCTTGATGCCGCTCATCGCGCATGGCAGTTTCGGCATGAGCATCGGCACGATCGGCGCGCTGTTGACCACAAGTGCGATCGCCAATCTTGCGATCCTCCGTTTCATGCCGTGGCTGGTCAGGCGTTATGGGCGCTTCGCCGTGATGATCGGCGCCACCACCACGGTGCTCGTCGCCCTGGCGACGCTCGGCTTTGCCACCACTGGAGCGATGCTCTGGCCGTTCACGGTTCTCATGGGGATGGGCACGGGCATGACGACGGCCTTGGTTTCGGCCTATGCCGGCGACGCGGCGCCGCCGGGGCAGGTCGGCGCGGTTATGGGCTCGATGCGGATGACCACCGACCTCGGCGCGATCACGGGGCCGGTCTTCGCCGGGTTTTGTGTCGATCAGCCCTGGCTCGGAACGAAGGGCGGGACCGCGCTCTGCGCCGCCATCCTCGTCGCGACCGCGTCGCTCTTTCTTTCAACCGCCAAAGGACTCCGCGCCCAGCCACTCAAGCCCACTCACTCGTTCGATCCGGCCGGAGAGTGACGGCCAATCATGGCTTCGCCAGCTTGGGGCGACAGCTCCATGAAGAGCGGCAGCGCGCACAGCGATAGCACCCCGACGCCGAGGAAGGCCGGCATGAAATCGTTGGCGCCCAGCGCGGTCTCGTGCCGCAGATAAAGCGTCATGTGCAAGAGGAGCGCGCCCGTGCCGACGCCGAAGCTCATCGCCAATTGTTGCGCCATGCTGGCAAAGGGCGTGGCGCGACTTATCAGCGAGGAAGGCACGTCGGCATATCCCAGAGTATTGACGGCGCTGAACTGGAGCGAGCGGAAGAACCCGCCGAGCAGGAGGACAGAGAAGATCAGCAGCCAGGGCGTGTCGGGTCGCCACAGCGCGTTGGTCGCCAGCAAGAGCGAGGTAAGGAGCCCGTTGTAGATGAGCGTCTTGCGATAGCCCCAACGGCGAATCACATGGGTCGCGGTGAACCGCATGGTGACCGCGCCGATCGCGCTCGCGAAGGTCAGCAGCCCCGAGACGATGGGCGAATAGCCGAAGCCGAGCTGGAGCATCAGCGGCAGCAGGAAGGGCAAGGCGCCGATGCCGAGGCGGGTGAGCGAGCCGCCGGTCACGCCGATGCGGAACGTGGGAATCTTCAACAAATTGAGATCGACGACAGGAAAGGCGGTGCGCTTGGCATGCCAGACATAGACCGCAAGGCAGACGATGCCGACGACGATCATCGGGATGACGACCGTCGCCGGGAGTCCGCCGCGGCCCGCGACCTCGAAGCCGAAGACGAGGCCGGATAGACCGATGCCGGTGAGCAGGAATCCCGGTACGTCCAGGGGGCGGACATTCGTCTCGCGCAGATTGTTGACGAAAAGGGTGACGAGGACGATGCCCAAGGTCGCGATCGGCACGTTGATGAAGAAGATCCACCGCCACGAGAAATAGGTCACGATGAACCCGCCTAAAGGCGGCCCGAACACCGGCCCGAGCATGGCCGGCGTCGTAACGATGATCATCGCGCGCAAAAGCTCCGATTTCTCCATAGAGCGCAACATCACGAATTGTCCGACCGGCGACATCATCGCGCCGCCCATGCCTTGAAGCATTCTCGCCATAACAAATTCCCACAAATTGTCGGAGAGGCCGCAGGCGATCGAACCGAGGCAGAAAACCCCGATCGCGGCGCGGAACACCGTGCGCGCACCGAACCGGTCGGCCATCCACCCGCTCAGCGGGATGAAGATCGATAGGCTCAGAAGGTAGCAGGTGATGGCGAGATTGAGTCTCAGCGGGTCCTCGTCGAGCGAGCGCGCAATCGTCGGTACCGCTGTGGCGATAATGGTCGAATCGAGCGTCTCCATGAAGAGCGAGCAGGCGACGATCAGCGGTATGATGTTCTTTTTGTTCGTGGCCATCTTTCGCATGCTGGTGCGGGCGCGTTTTTCCGCCAAGCGCTCTGGGGCGCAAGGATAGCCGCTTCGCGGCCAAGGTTGTAGTATCCCAATTGCGCCCTTAACGCTCGCCCAGGGAAGTCCTAGCCATGCTGATCAACCGCCGCCCGCTGCATGTCGAATGGGGCGATTGCGACGCCGCCGGGATCGTATTCTATCCGCGCTATTTCGCTTGGTTCGATGCTTGTACCTTCGCGTTATTCGAGCGCACCGGGCTGTCCATGCGCGCGCTCTGGGAAAAGCATGGTGCGGCGGGAACGCCGCTCGTTCGACGCCCATGCGCGCTTCGTCATCCCATCGCGCTGGGGCGACGACCTCTTGTGCGAATCCGGCGTCATCGAATGGGGCCAGAGCAGCTTCACGGTGCAGCACCGGCTCTTGAAGGACGGCAAGCTGGCCGTAGAGGGATTAGAAAAGCGGGTCTGGGTCGTGCCCCACCCGACCGAGGCGGGCCGGATCAAGGGTCAGCCCGTGCCGCGCGAAGTGGTCGCAAGCCTTTCCGATGCGACCGGGGCAATGAAATGCGGGCCTTAGCCGAGCCTCGGAGTTAATGAGTTGCGCGCGAATCCTGGATCGCGCGCCAAACCCGCTCGGGCGTCGCCGGCATGTCGATGTGGCGGACGCCATATGCCGACAGGGCGTCGTGCACGGCGTTCATCACCGCCGGCAACGCACCGGCGCAGCCCGCCTCGCCGCAGCCCTTGACACCGAGCGGATTGGTCTTGGCCGGGACGGGGTGGCTTTCCATATGGAACAGTGGCGCGTTGTCGGCCCGCGGCAGCGCATAATCCATATAGGAGCCTGACAGAAGCTGGCCCGCTTCATCGTAATAGGTGCGTTCCATCAGCGCCTGGCCGATGCCCTGGACGACGCCGCCATGCGCCTGGCCTTCGACGGTGAGCGGGTTCACTACATTGCCAAAATCGTTGACCATGGAATATTTGACCACCTCGATGATGCCGGTCTCGGGGTCGAGCTCGACCTCGGCGATGTGGCAACCATTGGGAAAGGCCGAGGGCGGGCTGTCCGCGACGAGGTTGACGTCGAGCGAGGCCGGCATATCCGCGGGCAGGTTAAGCCCGCGGCGCAGCCGCTCGGCAAGCTCCAGCAACCCGATCGACCGATCGGTGCCGACGATGGTAAAGCGGCCCTTGCCGAATTCGATGTCGGCTGGAGCCGCTTCGAGCAGGACAGCCGCGATCTGCTTGCCGCGCTCGATCACATGATTGCCGGCCTGCACCAGCGCCGTGCCACTCGCCATCATCGAGCGCGAGCCGCCAGTGCCGCCGCCGAACAGCAACTGGTCGCTGTCGCCCTGAATCAGGCGAATGCGATCGAACGGTATGCCGAGCCGGGTGACCAGCACCTGAGCAAAGGGCGCGTGATGGCCTTGGCCGTAATCGAGCGTGCCGGTCACGATCGTCACGCCGCCATCGTCATTAAAACGGATGCCGCCCATCTCCTTGCCTTGGGGCGCTGTGACTTCGAGATACGAGCCGAGCCCGAGCCCGCGAATCTTGCCGCGTCCGCGACTTTCCTCCCTGCGCCGCGCAAAGCCCTTCCAGTCGGACGCCGCGAGCGCCTGGTCGAGCAGCGCCGTGAACTCTCCGCTGTCATAAGTCATGTCGGACGGCGCCTTATAAGGCATGGCACTCGCCGCGATGTGGTTGCGCCGGCGCAGCTCCAGCCGGTCGATGCCCATTTCCCGCGCGGCAGTATCGAGCAAACGCTCGATGTAATAATTTCCCTCGGGGCGCCCGGCGCCGCGATAAGCGCCGACCGGCGCCGAATTGGTGTAGACGCCCTTGGAATTGACCTCGAGCAGAGGCGTGCGATAGACGCCGACGACGTTCTTCACCGCATTGACCGTGTAGGGCAGCGGCACGATCGGATAGGCCCCAGCATTGCCGTGCCCGGTGAGGCGCAGCGCGACGATCTTCCCCTCTGCGTCGAGGGCAAGCTCGCCGGTCATCGCGTGGTCGCGGCCGTGATTGTCGGAAACGAAGCTGTCCGAGCGCTCATCGGTCCACTTGACCGGCCGGCCGAGCGCCTTGGCGGCGAACAGCACGCAGCAATTCTCGGGGAAGACTTGGCTCTTCATCCCGAATGAGCCGCCGACATTGCCGGTGAGGACGCGCAGCTTGTCGGCGGCAATGTTGAGTACATCCCTGGCGATCGAAGCGCGCATGCCGAAGACGCCCTGGCTGCAGACGTGAAGCGTGTATTTGCCGCTGGCCGCGTCGTATTGGCCGACGGCCGCGCGCGGCTCGATCGGGTTGACGATCACGCGATTGCTGACGAGTTTCAGCCTGGTCACGTGCGCCGCTTTAGCGAACGCCGCGGTAACCGCGGCGCTGTCGCCCCAGTGGTAATCGACCGCGATATTGCCCGGCACGGTGTCATGAATCTGCGGCGCGCCCGGCGCCAGCGCTGCAGGAACGCTCGGCGCGGCCGGCAACGGATCGACATCGATGATTACCGCCTCGGCGGCGTCTTTTGCCTGCGCCACGGTTTCGGCGACGACGAAAGCCACCGGTTCGCCCGAGTAGCGCAGCTTGTCGCCCGCCAGCACCGGCCGCACCGGCGTGAGCCAGGGCTTGCCGTCCCGGCCCTGAACCATCATGCCGCACTTGATCGGGCCGAGCCCCGCAGCAGCGAGATCGCCGGCGGTGTAGACGCCGAGCGACGCCCGGCATGGCGCGCGCGGCGGTGGTGTCTATCTTGCGGATGACGGCGTGCGCGTGGCGCCCTCGGACCATCACCGCGTAGGCCGCGCCAGCAATCGTCACGTCGTCGGTATAGCGCCCTCGGCCGCGCAGGAGCTTGGGGTCCTCGACCCGCAGCACCGGCTGGCCGATCCCGAATTTCTCCAGGGCAATATCTCCCTCGTTCGCCTGTTCGCTCATGCTCTCCGCCCAACCTATCGACGAACCCTTAACCTCTCGTGCCCGCGCTATGCAACCAGTTGCTCGACCGTGCCGTCAGGCTTCCTACCTTGCGCGCGGTATTGCCCGATTTTGTCGAACAGCGGCATGTCCGACACGGCGTAGAGGATGGCGTCATCTTTGCCGGTATTGAGGTGGCGCCGCCACATGAAATTCGGCACGATCAAAATGTCGTTGCGCTCCCAATCGAAGCGCTGGCCCGCCACCTCGGTCGCCCCGCTACCCTCGATGACGATGTAGAAGCTGTTGGAAGTCTCGCGCTTCCAACGCGTTTCCTCGCCGGGGCGCAGCAATCGCGCCGAATAATCGAGGGTCGGGAATACCGAGGCGCCGGTCGCCGGATTGACGAAGCGCAAGGTGATGCCTTCGTAGGGGTCGCCGCTCTCGCCGCGCAGCGCGTCGAGCGAATGGCGAATGTCCGCGCCGCGATACTGAAACATCGGCGTCGTTTCCCGGCCGAAGCCTCGGTGATGCGAGATGAAGGCCGGCAGCATCCCGCCCTGAGCATAGAGCTTGGCCGAATAGCCGGGCTTTTGCACCATCGCCTGGGCGCGCGCGTTGCTCACCATCGCGCCAGTGAAGCGATCGTCGAGCCAATTGCAGTCGAGATATTCAAGCAGTGGAAAATCGAGGATGTCCGCCCACACCACCGGCTTCGCGTCATCATTGCCGTGATCGTGCCAGGTGCCGTTGGGGGTGAGGATCAGATCGCCGCGAAATGCCTCGCAGCGCTCGCCCTCGATCGTGGTATAGCCGCCCTTTTCCGACAAGATCGTGCGGCTGGCATTGGGCGCATGAACATGCACCGGCGCGACGTCGCCGGGATTGTAGATCGAGATCGCGCAGCGGATCGTGCTCGCAACTTGCAGCCGGCCGCCCGTGCCGGGATTGGTCAGCAGGAATTGCTGCCGATCGGCGAATTCGATCGGCGGCACGTCGGCGGTGCGCGCGATCTCGGCGATGCGATCGAGATAAGGGGAAATTTCACGCCAGCGCCAGCGATGCGGCACCGCCTTCATCTGGGCCGTTCCCACCCTGCCGCCCGCGACTTGGCCCGCGACATCGAAGCCGGTGTCGCGGAACCAGGGGCGCTGCGCCGGGGCATTGGCCTGGGTTCGCAGCCAGATATTGAGCTTGCCGGCCTCGCTATTGAGCTGCTCCATCGCCTCGCGCGCGCTGGCGGGAAGCGGCGCGCGTGTATTTTCCTGTGGTCCGGTCTCGGTGATCGCCATGGTTGGATCCTCTTCCTGCCGCCAGCATAGCCCGGTCCTGGACCGCAACGAAACCCTTTAGCCGCGTCCTCAATGATGCCATGATGCCCGTGACAAACCGCCCAAGGGGAAGATGCCATGAAGTTCCACTGGTTCCACTTGATGCCCTATCCCGAGCTGCCGGAGAATTTCAACACGGATTACCGCTCGGTCTGGGTGGACGTGCCCTCAAGCCTGTTCGATCCCAAGGTGGGCCACCGCGTCTATAACGACTATCTCGATGAGCTCGAATATGCCGAAAGCGTCGGGTTCGACGGCATCTGCGTCAACGAGCACCACCAGAATGCGTATGGGCTGATGCCCTCGCCGAATCTCATCGCGGCGGCGCTGGCGCGGCGGACGTCGCGCGCCAAGCTCGTGGTGATGGGCAATTCGGTGGCGCTCTACGATCCGCCGACCCGCGTCGCCGAGGAAATGGCGATGCTGGACTGCATATCGGGAGGCAGGTTGATCGCCGGATTTCCGGTCGGCACGCCCATGGACACGGTCTATGCCTATGGCAAGTCGCCGGCGACCTTGCGCGAAAAATACTATGAGGGCGTCAAGCTGGTGCTCAGGGCCTGGACCGAGCCGGATGTCTTCCCCTTCAACGGCAAGTACACCCAGTTGCGCTACGTCAATGTCTGGCCGCGCCCCATTCAGAAGCCGCATCCGCCGGTGTGGATCCCCGGCGGCGGCAGCGTCGAGACCTGGGATTGGTGCGTCGACAACGACTTCCTCTACGCGAACCTGTCTTATTTCGGCTATATCCAGGGCCAGAAGGTGAATGACGGCTATTGGGCCACGGTCGAGCGCAAGGGCAAGGAAAAGAACCCCTATAGCTGCGGCTTCCTCCAATTCATCGCCTGCGCCGAGAACGACGCCGAGGCGGAACGGCTTTATTCCGGTCCGGCGCTTTATTTCTATCAGCGCTGCCTGCACACCTATCCCGGCTTCGGCAATCCGCCGGGATACACCTCGGTCGCGACCATGCGCGCGGGCATCGAAAGCATGGTCGCGCGCGCGACCAACGCGCGGGCGATCGAGGGACTGACCTGGAAAGACCTGATTACCCGCGGCTACGTCGTCGCCGGAAGCCCCGAGAGCATCGTTCAGCAGCTCACCGTGCTTGCCGATAAAATGCATGTCGGTCATCTCATGGTGTTGTGCCAGTACGGCAATATGTCGAAGGAGACGACGCTCTACAACACGACGCGCTTTGCCAAGGAGGTGATGCCGAAGCTGCGCTCCAAGTTCAGCGAATACGAAGATAAATGGTGGCCGACCGGCACGCTCGACAAGATTGCCGAGCCGGCGCCGCTCACCGCCTTCGCTTGAGGCAGACATGTCGAGCAGCGAAACCATCAAGCTGAAGAACGGCCGGACCTGGCAGGTCTCGGGCGGCGGCGCGGGACCGACGCTCCTCTGGCTACACGGCCTGAGCGGGCTCAGCGCCGTCGATCCCATGCTCTCGGCGCTCGAGCGCAAGCATCGCATCGTGGCGCCCTTGGCGCCGGGCTTCAACGACCTGGCCGAAATCGACGAGATCGGCAACATCCACGAGCTGCGTGCTCGACTATGACGATCTGCTCGAGCATCTGCGGCTCGAGGATATCGACATTGTCGGACATTCCTTCGGCGCTATGATCGGCGCGGAAATCGCCGCGCATTTCCGGCGCCGGGCGAAGAAGCTCGTGCTGCTCGCGCCGGTCGGGATGTGGAACGACGCCTATCCGGTGACCGATGTCTTCGCCGAGCCCTTCATTCAAGTCGAGGGCTTGCTGTGGCACGACAAGGAAGCACGCGACGCGCTGGCAGCCCGACGCTCGAACGAGGTTGGTCCGCAAAGTGATGCCGAGCGGCTCATCGCCATCGCCCAGGCCCTCACCTCGGTAACGAAGTTCACATGGCCGATTCCGGACCGCGGCCTCAGGAAGCGCCTGCCGCGCATCGCGGCCCCCGCCCTCGTCGTCTTCGGGGCCGAAGATAACTTCATCTCGCCGCGCTATGCCGCCGACTTCGCCCAGGGCCTCCGCCGCGCGCAGACCGTCGTGATCAAGGGCGCAGGGCACATGCTGCCCTATGAGAAAACCGAAGAAGTGGCCCAGCTGATCGAGAAATTCCTGGCGGCGTAGGGGAAGCGGTGCCGCTCCATCCGGTCGTTCAGCGGATGCTCGACGGGATGAGGGCGTCGGGCTGGAAGGGCATCGCCGAGGCGACGCCCGCGGTGGCTCGCGCCTTCATGTCGGGGCGCACGGCCATGTTCGGCGCGGGACCCGAGATCGGCAAGGTCGAGGATTTCGAGATTCCGACGCGAGCCGGCAAGATCGCCGGCCGCTTTTTCTGGCCCAAGACCGCGCCCAAAGCCTTGATCCTTTTCTTTCACGGCGGCGGCTGGGTCATCGGCGGCATCGACGAAACCGACATCATCGCGCGCTTTCTCGTCAACGCGACCGGCGCCGCCGTCGTGCTGGCCGATTATCGCCTCGCGCCGGAACATCCTTTCCCGGCCCCGCTCGAGGATTGTTTCGACGCCTTGCTGTGGTGCGGCGGGCAAGCCGAGCGCATCGCGGTTCCGCTCGTCGTGGCCGGCGACAGCGCGGGCGGCAATCTCGCCACCGCGTGCGCCATGCTCGCGCGCGACCGGGGAGCGCTCAAGATCGCGCTGCAGATCATGCTCTATCCGGTATGCGATTGCGACCTCGACACCGACTGTTATCGCCAATTCGGCTCGGGCCTCGTCTTGACCGCGGCCGACATGAACTGGTTCTACGACCACTATCTCGGCGGCGATCGAGACAAGCGCGCCGAGCCGCTGGTATCGCCCTTGCGCGCGCGTGAATTGAAGGGCATGCCACCGGCCCTCATCATGACGGCGGAATACGACGTGCTGCGCGACGAGGCCGAGACTTATGGCAAGCGGCTTGCCGCGGCCGGGGTCAAGGTTTGGGTGCGGCGCTATCGCGGGGTGACCCATGGCTTCGTGCGCATGCAAAACCTGCTCGATGTCGCGCGCCGCGGCATGAGCGATATCGCCGATATAATGACTGCGGTGCTCGGAACGAAGCCATGACGCAAGTGGAATTCGATTACGTCATCGTCGGCGGCGGATCGGCCGGCTGCGTCCTCGCTTCGCGCCTCACGGAAAAGCCCGACACGCGGGTGCTGCTGCTCGAGGAAGGGCCGCATGACCAGAACTCTATGGGTCAAGATTCCGGTTGGAACCTTCAAGCTGATCGGCACCGAGCGCAGCTTCGTCTTCAAGACCGAGCCCGAGCCGGCGGCGAATGGGCGCAGCTTCGTAGTGCCGCAGGGCCGAATGCTGGGCGGCGGCAGCTCGATCAATGGTGGCGTCTATATCCGCGGCCAGCGCGAGGATTACGACCATTGGCGCGAATTAGGCTGCGCCGGGTGGGGCTTCGATGATGTGTTGCCGTTCTTCCGTAAATGCGAGGGCAATGCGCGCCTGTCCGGTCCTTATCACGGCGCCGATGGACCGCTCAAAGTCACCGACATCCCGCATCGCCATCCCTTGAGCGAGGCCTGCGTCCGCGCGGCGCAAGAGACCGGCGGGTTTCTGAACCACGAGATTCCCTACAACCACGACTTCAACGGCGCGAGCCAGGAAGGCGTCGGCTTCTATCAGGTCACGCAGCATGGTGGCGAACGCGGCAGCACTTCGCGCTATTACTTGCACGACCAGCAGGCCGAGCGGCGGCCAAACCTCGCCGTCAAGCACGACGCCCTGGCGAGAAGCGTGATCTTCGAAGGCAGGCGGGCCGTAGGCGTCGCCTATCGCGACAAGAGCGGCACCGATCTTGTGGCACGGGCGCGCCGCGAAGTGATCCTAACCGCCGGAGCCTTCGGCAGCCCTAAACTCCTCATGCTGTCGGGGGTCGGCCCGGCGGCGCATTTGCAGTCGCATGGCATCGCCGTCGTTTCCGATGCGCAGGAAGTCGGCGCGAATTTCCAGGATCATATTTCGGCCCCGGTATGGGGGCGGCTCAAGCAACCGGTGGGATTGCTGGGCCACGAAAAGGGCGCCAAGGGCCTGCGCCACTTCCTGCAATGGATGTTCTTCCGCAGCGGGCTCTTGACCTCGAACATCGTCGAAAGCGGTGGCTTCTTCGATCTCGACGGCGACGGCAGGCCGGACGTGCAGTTTCACTTCATGCCGCTCATTCGCGGCGAGACCCAGCAGAAGACGCCGCAGGTTCACGGCGTGACCGTGCAGCCCAATCTGCTCGAATGCAAATCGCGCGGCGCGATCGGATTGCGCTCGCGCGATCCCGCCGATCTGCCGGTATTCAGAGGAAATTATCTCTCGCATCCGGATGACATGGCGACGCTGTTGCGCGGGGTGCGCTTTGCCCGGCGCATCTTGAAATCGCCTTCGCTCGCGGGCCTCGTCGCCGAGGAAATCCTGCCAGGGGAGAACACGCCCGACGAGGATGGGCCGCTCGAGGAGCATATCCGCGCCACCGCCAAGACCGTCTTTCATCCGACCTCAACGTGCCGGATGGGAAGCGATTTCGGGCGCCGTGGTCGACTCGAGACTTCGCTTACGGGGATTCGATGGGCTGCGGATCGCCGACGCCTCGATCATGCCGACGATTACCCGCGGCAATACCAACGCGCCCACCATCATGATCGCGGAGCGCGCTGCCAGTTTCATCGCGGGCGGCGCCTGAGGCCGCCAGGGAGAGCACCATGCCTGTTGCCCGCCGCATCGACACGCATCACCACATCCTTCCGCCGGCGTGGCTCGCCGAGGAGCGCGAGCGCATCCTCGCCGACGCGCAGGCGATCCCGGCCGAGCAGCAATTGGCTTGGAGCCCGTCGAGCGCGATCGAAGCGATGGATTCGGCGGGCACCGCGACCGCCATCATCTCGATCTCGACTCCGGGCGTGTGGTTCGGCAAGGTCGAGCAAGGGCGGCGCCTCGCGCGCATCTGCAACGAATACGGCGCGCAGATGTGCCGCGACCACAAGGGCCGCTTCGGCATGTTCGCCGCGCTTCCGTTGCCCGATGTCGAGGGCAGCCTCAAGGAGATCGAATATGCGCTCGACACGTTGAAGCTCGACGGCATTGGCTTACTCACCAGCTATGGCGACACTTGGCCGGCCAATCCCAAATACGCGCCCGTGTTCGACGAGCTGAACCGGCGCAAAGCGGTGGTATATTTCCACCCGACCTCGCCGACCTGCTGCACCCACCTCGTGCCCGGCATCTCGACCGCCACAATCGAGTTCCCAACCGACAGCACGCGCTGCATCACCGATCTCCTGTTCGGCGGCACCTTCACGCGATGCCCCGATTTGCGCTTCATCTTCTCGCATGGCGGCGGCACGCTGCCGATGCTGGCGGGGCGCATCGCGGGCTCGCTCAGCCGTCCCTCCGCCGCCGCCGCGGCGGCGCGCGTGCCCAAGGGTGCCCTGCATGAATTCCGCAAGCTCTTCTACGACGTGACCAGCACGACCAACGCGATTGCCTTCGCCGCGCTGATGGCGATGGCGCCGCTGTCGCAATTGTTGTTCGGGTCCGACTATCCGTTCTGGGAAATCGATACCTTCGCCAAGCAGCTCCGAACGCTCGGCCTGAACGAAGCGCAGATGTCGGCGATCGAGCGCGATAATGCGCTCCGCCTTTTTCCGCGCTTCGCGTGACCGTCATGGCCGATGCCAAGCCAAGCCTGCCGCCCATTCGCCGCGTCGTCACCGGGCATGACGCGAAACATGTGGCCAAAGTCGTGCTGGACGGCGCGGCCACCAACGCCAAGCCGCCGCGTCATGGCGCGATCTCGACGCTGGTGTGGTGCAGCGACGAGACGCCCGCCGATATCGCGATCGGCGGGACCATTGAGGACATGGGCGCGCGCGTCCTCGGCACCGCGCCGCCGCCCAACGGCACGCGGTTCGCGGTCATCGACTTTCCGCCGGGCGCTCCAGGCACGATGCACCGCACCGAGACTCTCGACTATGTCCTCGTGCTTTCCAGCGAGATCGAGATGGACATGGACGATTCGACCGTCAAGCTTAAAGCGGGCGAGATTCTGATCCAGCGCGGCACCAACCATTCTTGGGTCAATCGCAGCGACCATGCGGCGCGCGTTGCCTTCGTGCTGATCGACGCCAAGCCTTTGGGGCTTGGCAATCCGATCATAGGTGCCGCGAGCCCCGGCTAGGGCAGCGGCTTGCCGGCAACGCCCGATGCGGCAATGACCTCCGGTATCGCCGACGGATTCTGCGGCGCCATGATATGCGCGCCGGCGATGCCGGGGATGGTCGCGAATTCCTGAATCAGCTCGGCACAGAGTTTGATGCCCTCCGCCGCAGGCTTTTGCGCCTTCTCGAGCCGGTCGATGATCTCATCGGCGATCACCGTGCCGAATAGCTTTTCCTTCATCCAGCGCGCGGAGCGTGCCGAAGGGATCGGCGCCACGCCGATCAGGATACGCACACGCTGCGCGAGGCCAAGCTCCGTCAGCCGCTTCGCATAATTGCGCACCACCTTCGCGTCCATGCAGAACTGGGTCTGGACGAAATCCGCGCCCGCCTCGACCTTGGCGGCGAGGGATTTCGGCACCCAACCGGCGGGCGGATCGATCGGCATGTCGGCACCGCCCAGCACCAGATCGAAGGGCCCCTTGATCAAGGTGCCGGTCGGAAGCCGATGCTCGGCGCGCATGCGCTGCGCCATGCCGAGGAGCGCCTGGCTGTTGAAGTCGAAGACCGGCTTGGCCTCGGGCTGATCGCCTTCCTTCGGATCGTCGCCCGTGAGGATCAGGACGTTCCCGATCCCGAGCGCCACCGCGCCCATGAGATCGCTTTCCAGCGCGAGCCGGTTGCGGTCGCGGCAGGTCATCTGCAGGATCGGCTCGATTCCGTTCTGCAGCAAGAAATGTGCCCCTACCAGGCTCGAGAGATGGGCCTTAGCGCCGGCGCCGTCGGTGACGTTGACCGCGGTGGCGACGCCCTTCAAGGGCATGGCTTTCGTCAGCAGATCGGCGGGATCGGTCGAAACCGGCGGCGTGACCTCGGCAGTCACGACGAACTTGCCGCCGCGCAAGGCCGCGGCGAAAGCGCTGAGCGGCCGATCGGTCATGCCCGCCAGTCTCCGACTGCGCTCAATAGCGATAATGATCGGGCTTATACGGGCCGCTCTGGCCGACGCCCAGATATTTCGCCTGCTCGGGTGTGAGCTTCGTGAGCTTGACACCAAGCTTGCCCAGATGAAGCGCCGCAACCTTCTCGTCGAGATTCTTGGGCAGGACGTAGACCTTGTTCTCGTATTTGCCCGGATTGGTCCATAGCTCGATCTGGGCCAGCACCTGATTGCTGAAGGAAGCGCTCATCACGAAGCTCGGATGCCCAGTGCCGCAACCGAGATTAACGAGCCTGCCCTTAGCCAGGACAATCAACCGCTTGCCGTCGGGAAACACTACCTCGTCGACCTGCGGCTTGACCTCTTCCCATTTATAGTTGGCCAGCGCACTGATCTGAATCTCGCTATCGAAGTGTCCGATATTGCAGACGATGGCGCGATCCTTCATCCGCCGCATATGGTCGAGGCGGATGATGTCGATATTGCCGGTTGCGGTGACGAAGATGTCGCCGATGGCAGCGGCGTCGTCCATGGTCGTGACCTGGTAGCCTTCCATCGCCGCCTGCAAGGCACAAATCGGATCGATCTCGGTCACCATGACGCGCGCGCCCTGGCTCCTGAGGCTCGCGGCCGAGCCTTTACCGACGTCGCCGAAGCCGGCGACAACCGCGACCTTGCCCGCCATCATCACGTCCGTCGCGCGCTTAATGCCGTCCACGAGGCTCTCGCGGCAGCCATAGAGGTTATCGAATTTCGACTTGGTGACGCTGTCGTTGACGTTGATCGCCGGGACCTTGAGGGTGCCAGCCCTCATCATCTCGTAGAGCCGGTGCACACCCGTGGTGGTCTCTTCCGAGATGCCGCGCACATCCTTCAGAAGATCGTGGTATTTCTCGTGGAGGATCTTGGTGGCATCGCCGCCATCGTCAAGCACCATGTTGGGCTTCCAGCCATCGGGACCCTCGAAGGTCCGCGCGATGCACCATTCGTACTCTTCTTCGGTCTCGCCCTTCCAGGCGAAGACCGGAACGCCGCGCGCGGCGATCGCCGAGGCGGCGTGGTCCTGGGTCGAGAAGATGTTGCAGAGCTCCAACGCACGGTGGCGCCGAGCTCGGTCAATGTCTCGATCAACACGGCGGTTTGAATGGTCATGTGAAGGCAGCCGACGATGCGCGCGCCCTTCAACGGCCTGAGCTTGCCATACTCGGCCCGAATAGCCATCAAGCCTGGCATCTCAGTTTCGGCGATGTTGATTTCCTTGCGGCCCCAATCGGCAAGGCCGATGTCCTTGACCTTATAATCGCCCGTCGGTGCCATTTCAGAACGCTCCCTTCAGCGCTTGCACGAGATCAGTCTTCTCCCAAGAGAACCCGCCATTGGCGTCGGGCGCGCGCCCGAAATGGCCATAGGCCGCAGTCACGCCATAGATTGGCTTGTTGAGTCCGAGATGAGTGCGGATGCCGCGCGGGCTCAAATCGACCATCTTCTGGATGACCTCGGACAGTTTATCCTCGTCGACTTGGCCGGTCCCGTCGGTGTTGATATAGACCGAGAGCGGGCGCGCCACGCCGATCGCATAGGCGAGCTGAATCGTGCAGCGCTCGGCCAGACCAGCCGCAACTACGTTCTTGGCGATATAGCGCGCGGCATAGGCGGCCGAGCGATCGACCTTGCTCGGGTCTTTGCCGGAGAACGCGCCGCCGCCATGAGGCGCGGCGCCACCATAGGTGTCAACGATGATCTTGCGCCCGGTGAGCCCGCAATCGCCGTCGGGGCCGCCGATCACGAACCGACCGGTCGGATTGACGTAGTAGTGTTCCTCGGGACACATCCAACCTGCGGGCAACACCTTCAACACATGCGGCCGCACGATCTCGCGCACCTCTTCTTGTCCGACCCGTTCGGAATGCTGGGTCGAGACCACGACCGAGGTCGTACGCACCGGCTTGCCCCCGATATATTGCAGCGTCACCTGGCTCTTGGCGTCCGGGCCGAGATCCGGCATCGCGCCACTATGGCGAGCATCGGCCATCGACTTCAGGATCTGGTGCGCGAATTGGAGCGGCGCGGGCATCAGCTCGGCCGTTTCGCGGCAGGCATAACCGAACATAATTCCTTGGTCGCCCGCCCCCTCGTCCTTATTGCCGCTGGCATCGACACCCTGGGCGATGTCGGCGGACTGCTTGTGAATCAGGCATTCGACCTCGACATGCTTCCAATGGAAGCCTTCCTGCTCATAACCGATCGCCTTGATCCGCTGGCGCGTCGCCTCGATCAGCACGTCCTTAGTGATCTTGTCGGGACCGCGCACCTCGCCGGCCAGGATGACGCGGTTGGTCGTCGCCAGCGTCTCGCAGGCAACCCGCGCGCTCGGATCGGCGGCCAGAAAGATGTCGACGACGGTGTCGGATATCTGGTCGCAGACTTTATCGGGATGGCCCTCGGACACCGACTCGCTCGTGAAAAGATAATCGCCTTTGGTCACCTTCGGACTCCTGCTTCGCGAATTAGATTAAATCCCGCTTGCGCGAGATGACATAGGATTCGTCCCAAAACCACAAACCGCCGTGTTTTTGCAACACTTCCTTGGTCGCTTCAAGGTACTTGGTGCCGCCGATTACATCGGCCAGCCGCTGGTCTTCGATCTGCGCCACATAGATCGCAGCGTTCCACGCGGCGAACAGCGTTGAGGTGCCGATGGTCTCGCTGATCTCGCTCGGCAAAGTGTGCATCGCATACCGGAACAGCGAGCGCGCATCGGAATAGGCGTTGAAGTTGAGGTCGCGCCCCGCGCTGCCTAGCTCGGCCTTTACCGCGCGCAGCAGCACGTGGCGGTCGGTGGTGAACGGGTCCTCGCCCGGCCAGACCGTTTGGATGATTTCGAGGCCCGGATCATGACCGTGTGAGTGGATTCCGATAAGCCGTCCCCCGGGCGCGAGGCTGCGCGCCAGCGGCGCCACCACCTTCGCTGCCTTGAACTCGACGGACGCGCGGGCGCGATAGGGCTGCGAGGCGATCACCAAATCGAAGTCGGCGCGAGCGGCAGCGCGGCGCGGACGCAGCGGATCGAGCAGGAATTTGTAATCTTCGCGGTAGAGTACCAGCACTACCGGCTTCTCGTAAATTGGGTTGCCGCTCAGCTTGCTGACCTTAACCCTCCAGTTTCGATCCAGGAAAGATTGCAGCTCCGTGACCTGGCGCTCGAAGTCGTGGGCGGTATTGCCAAGGAGCCCCTGCTCGTGCCAGACAAGGCTGGTCGCAGCGGTGACCGAATTCGGCGTCAACCATGGCGCCTCGGAATAGTACATGTTGGTAAGGACCAGCACGGTCGCGGGATGCTCGAAGAAGCGGTCCGGCACCTTCTCCAAGGTAAGCCTCACGTCCTCGAGGCTGATTTCCTTGCCCACGAGATAGAAGGGAACCGTGGGAAATCGCTGGTGCATAGAGCGCATGACCCGGGTGAGTACCGTGCCATCACCCACCCCGGCATCGAAGAGGCGCAGGCCGGGCGGGCGGGGACGAATATTTGCCAACTCCATCGCCACCCGCTCGGCCACCACCCATTTCTCGCCGCAAGTGTTTACGAAGAGGAGATATTTCTGGCGGTTGTCGAAGAATCGGAAATTCTTTTCTGGCGGGGCCTCCGGGTCGAGCACCGCGAGCGGTAGCCCTACCGGCAGTGACGGCGGCGGCGTCGGCTCGATGTGCAGCCGCGCGCGTCGCAAGGATACGTCACCCTGGCGCTGCTGCGT
This sequence comes from uncultured Alphaproteobacteria bacterium, assembly GCA_963803265.1. GTDB lineage: Bacteria > Pseudomonadota > Alphaproteobacteria > ATCC43930 > CGMCC-115725 > CAIKMD01. The sequence continues at coordinate 108,019 of CAWDLZ010000020.1, forward strand.
CATGAAATGGCGCACCCGCTCCACGGTCTTACTCCTTACCCGCCCGCCGAAGCGTAGCCGACTGACCAGCTTGCCGTCATTCACCGCAAGCCGGCCGAAGGTCGATTCCGCCATGCCGGCGCGCCGGCAATAGGACGCGATTTCTTCGAGGAGCGCTTCGCTCTCCACGGCCTTCCCCCTGATCGCGGCGAGCGGTCGCGACTTGCTATTCGACGCCCGCGCCAGGTCTCGGTCAATCAAAAATTTGCCCACGCAGCCTGTGGGAAATAAGATGGGATTCATGGGCAGTCAAGTTCCGGCAAGCAAAGCGGCTTTGGGCGAGGGACTTGCCCATTCCGGAGTCAGCCCCAGACCTCCTTCGCGACGTCCACGACAAGCCGCAGCTTCGCGACCTCATCGGCAATGGTGAGATTATTGCCCTCGACCGTGCTGGAAAAGCCGCATTGCGGACTGAGCGCCAGTTGATCCAGCGGGCAATATTTTGCTGCCTCCGCGATCCGCCGCTTGAGCGCATCCTTCGTCTCCAGCTTCGAGAGTTTGGTAGTGACCAGGCCGAGGACGACTATTTTCCCCTTTGGGACGAAGCGAAGTGGCGCGAAATCGCCCGAGCGCTCGTCGTCGTATTCGAGGAAATAGCCGGTCACGTCGATCTGGTTGAACAGCACGTCGGCGACCGGCTCGTAGCCGCCTTCGGCGACCCAGGCGCTGCGGAAATTGCCGCGGCAGAGATGCATGGCCACCACCATGTCCGCCGGCCTTCCGGCGAGAGAGGCGTTGATCAGTTTGGCGTAGGTCTGCGGCAAGGTGCGCGGATCGCTGCCGATGTTCTGGACCTGCTCGCGCAGCTTCGGGTCGCATAGATAGGCGAAATTCACTTCGTCGATCTGTAGGTAGCGGCAGCCGGCGGCGGCGAGGTCCCTGACCTCCTCGCTATAGACGCGGCCAAGATCGGCATAAAACTCGGCAAGGTCGGGATAGGCCTTCCGGTCGATTGCCTCGCGCCCACCGCGGAAATGCATGTTGCTGGGCGCGGGAATGGTTATCTTGGGCGTGACGCGCGTCACCGATTTCAGGAACTTGAAGTGGTTGACGAAAATCGGATGGGGACGTGAAATCTTTCCGTCGATGCGGATGCCGGGCGGCGCGAACTCGATGTCGCCCTCGTGGGTATGGAAGCGCGCCTTGATGCTCGGCGGAACCACAGTTACGTTAGCGAATTGCTCGAGGAAATCGAGATGCCAGAACGCGCGCCGGTATTCTCCGTCGGTTGCGACTTGGAATCCGACTTCTTCCTGCATCTTCACGACGTCGCGGATCGCCTGATCCTCGACCTCGCGCAGCGCCTCGGCCGAGATCGCGTTGCGCTTCCTCTGCTCGCGGGCGTCGAGCAGGGCCTGCGGCCGCAACAGGCTTCCGACATGATCGGCGCGGAAGGGCGGTAGATTGCGTGGGGCCATCAGCGTTGCTCCATTCGGTGCGACGGAACGATTAAGTCTGATACCAATTCGGCGCGCAACCCACTTGTTGCCCACCGCAGCATGCGAGAAAAGCGCTTAAGGCGACGGCGGGTTGGGCGGCGGCGATGAAGCCGGTGCGGGATCCGAAGCCCCGGTTCGCGCCGGCGGCGGCGCATCGCTCGGCGGATCCCTCATTGCGCCGGCGTTTGGCAGTTGCCCGGTGTCCCATCCGCCGCCTAGCGCCTCGATCAGATCGACGCTTGCTAGGAGGCGGCTCTGCCGAATGGTGAGGGCGGCTTCCTCGCTCGTCAGCGTGGTCGCCTGCGCCGTGACGACGGCGGTGTAATCGACGGTACCGGCCTCGTATTGATTGAGCGTCAGGCGTTCGGCTTCCTGCGCGTCCTGCACCGCGACGGCCTGGACATCCGCCTGTTGCGCAAGGATGCGCAATGCCGAAAGCTGGTCCTCGACCTGCTGGAAGCCGGTGAGCACGGCCGCACGGTACTCGGCAACCGTCGCGTCGTAGCCGGCACGCGCCGCCGCGACCTGGGCAGCGGTGAGCCCGCCATTGAATATCGGCAAGTCGATGCTAGTCAGACCGAAGGACCACAGGCTGCTCGCCGCCGAGAACAACGTGTGCAGCACCGAGCTCGTTTGGCCATAAGACGCTCCTAGATCGACCGACGGAAAATACCCCGCCACCGCGATGCCGATCTTGGCATTCGCCGACGCCATCGAGCGCTCGGCCGCGGCAATCGTCGGATTGCGTTCCAACAAGGTCGAGGGCAGTCCCGCCGGCGCCACTGGTATCGCGTCGCCGAGCTTGGCGAGCGCGATCGACACGTCCGACGGCGCCTTGCCGACGAGCACGGCGATGGCGTGCTCGTACTGGGCACGCGGCACGCCGATCGCGATCGCTTGCGATTGGGTGTTCTCGAGCTGAGCCTGCGCCGTTACGACATCGGTACGCGCCGCCGTACCGGCATTGTACTTGTTTTCGGTTATCTGCAGCGTGCGCCCGTAATCGGTGGCCGTATCGTCCAAGAGCTGCTTCGTCTCATCGGCAATCCGCAGCTGGATATAGTCGATGGCAAGCGTGATCTGCGTCGAGAGCTGCGCCGCGGCGAGATCGGCGGCGCTCGCCTGAGCGATGGCGACGTCGCTCTCTACCGTGCGCCGGATCAATCCCCAGATATCCGGGGCCCAGCTCGCCCCAGCCGTAGCCGCGAATGAATTCTGCACACTGGCCCGATTGCTGGAAGAACCGCTGCCTGTGGAAAGGCTGCTTTTGCCTGACGATGATCCGCCACCGCTTCCGCTGCGGAGCGCCGAGCCAGTCAGATCGACGGCCGGAAAGTACCCGGCACGGGCCTCGGCGACAATGGCCTCGGCTTCGCGATAGGCCGCTTCGTCGGCTTTGAGCGTCTGGTTCGAGACATTGACTTGCCGCTCGAAAGCATCGAGCCCCGCGTCGCTGTAGACCGACCACCAGGGCTCGCCGCTGGCGGCTTCGGCCGGTTGGGCCGGCTTCCAGCCTTCGGCTTCCTTGAAGCCCGCCGGTATGGTGGCGGTCGGCCGCACGTAATCGGGCCCGACCGTGCAGGCCGCAAGCACCGTCAAACCGAGGCACGCGGCCAAGCGGAAGGCGGGCGCGGGATTCATGCACTGCCCTCCAGCTTTCTGCCGCCCACGATGTTGCGCCATCCCCTTCCGCCGAAGCGCGCAATCGACCACAGGCGGAACCGGTCGAGATAGAGAAAGACAACTGGCGTGGTGTAGAGCGTCAGGAGCTGACTGACAAGCAGACCGCCGATGATCGAGATGCCGAGCGGCCGGCGCAACTCGCTGCCCTCGCCCATGCCCACGGCCAGCGGAAGCGCACCGAGGATCGCCGCCATCGTAGTCATGAGAATCGGGCGCAGGCGCAGCATACAAGCCTCGAAGATCGCGTCGTGCGGCGACAGATTACGGGCGCGCTGCGCCTCGAGCGCGAAATCGATCATCATGATCGCATTTTTCTTGACGATCCCGATCAGCAGGAACACGCCGATCAAGGAGATGATGTCGAACTCGATCCTCGCGATGAGCAGCGCCAGCACCGCGCCGACGCCGGCCGAGGGCAGAGTCGAGAGAATGGTAATCGGATGGACATAGCTCTCGTAGAGCACGCCCAGCACGATATAGACCGCGACGATGGCCGCCAGGATGAGGAAAAGCTCGTTGGCAAGCGCCTGCTGGAAGACCTGGGCCGTGCCCGCGAAGGAGCCGTGAATCGTGGCCGGCACGCCCAGCCCCGTCATCGCGCTCTCGATCGCCGCCGTCGCATCGCTCAAGGATTTGCCCGGCGCGAGGTTGAACGAGATCGTCGTGGCGACGAAGCTGCCTTGATGATTGACGGCGAGCGGCGTGTTGCCCGGACCGAAACTGCTCACCGCGGCGAGCGGCACCATGGTCTCGAGGCTCGTGCTGACACCCGCGCCGGTCGAGGCGCTGTTCTTGCCGATGGTGCTCAACGAATTGGTGGCCTGGTTCCGCACGGCATCCTGGCTCAGTGCCGGCGTCGCGCTCGCGGCCATTGTCGATGCCGCGACGACGGTCCCGGCCAGCGCATTGCTCGATTGCGTGCCGTTCACGGTGCCCGCGGTACTGACATAGATGTCCTTCAATACCGCAGGACTCTGCCAATACCGCGGCGCCACTTCCATCACGACATGATATTGATTCAGCGGATTGAAAATCGTGGACACCTGGCGCTGGCCGAAAGCGTCGTAGAGGGTGTTGTCGATCTGACTGGTGGTTATATGCAGCCGCGCGGCCGAGGACCGGTCGATCAGCAAATCGGTCTCAAGCCCCTTTTGCTGTTGGTCCGAGTTGACATCGGTGATCTCGGGCAGTTTCTGCAGCGCCGCCGTGATTTTCGGTGCCCAGCTATAGAGCGTGTCGAGATCGTCGCCTTGAAGGGCGTACTGGAATTGCGCGGCGCTCGCCCGCCCGCCGATGTGGATGTCCTGCACCGATTGAAGGAAGAGCGATGCGCCCGGCACCCGATTGAGCGCGCGGCGGAGGCGACCGATGACCTGGTCGGCCGAGACGTTGCGCTCGCTGCGCGGCTTCAGCGCGATGAAGACGCCGCCGCCATTGGTTTGCCCGCCCCCCGTGAACCCCTCCTCGGTCCCGACGGCCGGGTCTTTTTGCACGATCGAAAGGAACTGAGCCAGCTTCTGCTTCATGAGCTGGAAGGAAATGCTCTGATCCGCCTGTATGCCGCCGACGATGCGCCCTGTGTCCTGCTGCGGAAAGAACCCCTTGGGAACGATCGTGAAGAGAAAGCCATTGAGACACAGGGTTCCCAAGAGAATCAGCATCATCGTGCGCGGCCGGTCGAGCGCCCAGCCGAGGGTCCGCCGATAGAGATGCTGCACCGCCGAGAAGACGCGCTCGCTCGTGCGCGCGAGCCGACCAGCCGGCGCCTCGCTCGGCCGGCGCAGGAGGCGCGCGCACATCATCGGCGTCGTCGTCAAGGACACCGCGAGCGAAACCAAGATCGCCGCCGAAAGCGTGATCGCGAATTCGCGGAACAACCTGCCGATGATACCGCCCATGAGAAGGATCGGAATGAAGACGGCGATCAGCGACAGGCTCATCGCCAGAACCGTGAATCCGACTTCCCGCGCGCCTTGCAGCGCCGCCTGGAGGCGCGGCATGCCGGCCTCGATATGGCGGGTGATGTTCTCGAGAACGACGATCGCGTCGTCGACCACGAAGCCGGTGGAAATGGTCATCGCCATCAGCGACAGATTGTCGAGGCTGAAGCCCAGCAGAAACATCACGCCCAAGGTGCCGATGAGCGACACCGGCACGGCGACCAGGGGAATGAGGCTGGTGCGAGGATCGCGCAGAAACAAGAACACGACCATGATCACGAGACAGACGGCGATCATCAGCGTGCGCTCGATGTCGCTGACCGAGGCGCGGATCGTGGTCGAGCGGTCTTCGGCGACGGTGATATTGATGTCGCTGCCGACCGAGGCTTCAAGCACCGGCAACTCGGCCTTGATTTTGTCTATGGTGTCGATGATGTTGGCGCCCGGCGTCCGGAACAGGAAGACGAGCCACCGAGGGCTGGCCGTTCGCCTCGCCGAAATTGCGCAGATTCTCGACCGAATCGTCGACCTCGGCGATGTCCTCGAGACGCACAGCCGCGCCGTCCCGGTAGGCCACGACGAGCGGCCGGTACTGGTAAGCCTTGCTCGCTTGGTCGTTGGTGTAGATCTGGAAGTGCTGGCCGGCCTGCTCGATCGCGCCCTTCGGGGCATGCGCGTTCGCCGCGCTGAGCGCCGCGCGCACGTCCTCGAGCCCGATCCCGTATTTGAACATGGCTTCGGGATTTAGTTCGACCCGCACCGCGGGGAGCGAGGCGCCGCTGACATCGACCTCGCCGACGCCGGTGATCTGCGAGAGCCTCTGTTGCACGATCGAATCGGCGGCATCGTAGATCTGTCCCTGGGTCAGCGTGCCCGAGGTCATCGCCAGGATCACGATGGGCGCGTCGGAGGGATTGACCTTGCGGTAGGTCGGATTGCTCCGTAGGCTCGTCGGCAGATCCGCACGGGCGGCATTGATCGCGGCCTGCACATCGCGTGCGGCGCCGTCGATGTCGCGGTCGAGCCCGAACTGCAGCGTGATGCGCGTCGAGTTGACGTTGCTCGAAGAGGTCATCTCGGTGACGTCGGCGATCTGGCCGAGATGCCGCTCGAGCGGCGTCGCCACCGTCGCCGCCATGACCTCGGGGCTCGCGCCCGGCATAGTAGCCCGGACCGAAATCGTCGGGTAATCGACCTGCGGTAGCGGCGATACCGGAAGTTGAAAGAACGCCACGGCACCAGCCAGCGCGACGCCGAAGGTCAGAAGCGTCGTCGCCACGGGACGGCGCACGAAGACTTCGGAGACGTTCATTCTGTCGGTCTCCCGCTTTCCGGCGGATCGTCGGTGGCGGGCGCGAGCCGCGCCAGACGCCGCCCGAGGCGGTCAAAGGCGAGATAGATCACCGGGGTGGTGAAGAGCGTCAGAACCTGGCTCACGATCAGACCGCTGACAATGCTAATGCCGAGCGGATGGCGCAGTTCGGAGCCGATGCCGGTCCCGAGCATCAGCGGCAACGCGCCGAGGATCGCCGCCATCGTCGTCATCAAGATCGGCCGAAGCCGCAATAGACAAGCTTGCTTGATGGCGTCTCGCGGGGACTTGCCCTCTTTGCGCTCGGCATCGAGCGCGAAGTCGATCATCATGATCGCGTTCTTCTTGACGATGCCGATGAGCAGCACGATACCGATAATGGCGACGACGCCGAGATCGTCGCCGGCAATCATCAGTCCCAAGAGCGCCCCTATGCCTGCCGAAGGCAGCGTCGATAAGATGGTGATCGGATGGACAAAGCTCTCATAGAGAACGCCGAGGACGATATACACGGTGATGATCGCCGCGAGGATCAGGTACAACTCGTTCTTGAGCGCAGCCTGGAAAGCGAGTGCCGTCCCTTCATAGGCCATGATCAGGCCGCGCGGCACAGCGATCTCTTGCTCGGTTTGCTGCACCGCCGCGACCGCCTCGCCCAGCGACACGCCGGCCGCCAGATTGAAGGAAACCGTGCTCGCGGGGAACTGACCGAGATGGCTGATTAGCAGCGGCGCGGTCTGGACGTTCATTTTGGCGATCGCCGACAACGGCACTTGCCCGGTCGTAGAGGACGAGGTCGGTAGATAAATGGTGTCCAGTGAAGTCAGCGACTCCTGCAAATCGGGCTCCGCCTCGAGGATCACCCGGTATTGGTTCGTCTGGGTGAAGATCGTCGAAATGATGCGCTGGCCGAAGGAATCGTAGAGCGCGTTGTCGATGGTGGCGGGGGTAATGCCGAAACGGCCGGCGGTATCGCGATCGATCGTGATATATGCGCTGAGGCCGTTTTGCTGCTGGTCGCTGGCCACGTCCTCGAATTGCGGCTTGGCGGCAAGCGCGTCGACCAGCTTTGGGACCCATTGGGCAAGCTCGTCCGGATTGGCATCCTCGAGCATGAAGCGGTATTCCGCGCGGCTGACCGTCGCATCGATGGTCAGGTCTTGAACCGGCTGCATATAAAGCGAGATTCCCGCGATGTTCTCGGTGGAGCGCGCCAGCCGGCGGATCACGGTGCTGACATCGTCGGTGCGGACGCCCTTGGGTTTCAAATTGATGAGGAACCGGCCGCTGTTGAGCGTCATATTGGTGCCGTCCACGCCGATGAAGGACGACAGGCTGTCAACGTCCGCGTCCTTCAAGATGACATCGGCGAGCGCGGTCTGGCGATCGACCATGGCGTCGAAGGAAACCGACTCCGAGGCCTGCGAGATGCCTTGGATGAGGCCGGTATCCTGTACCGGAAAAAAGCCTTTCGGAATGATGACGTAGAGCCAGGTGGTGAGTGCCAGCGTGGCGATCGCGACGAGTAGGGTGGCCCCTTGGCGGTCGAGCACCCATTCGAGCGAGCGGTCGTAACGCGCGATCACCCATTCGAAGGCTCTGCGGTTGCCGCGCGCGAATCGGGATTCGGTCGCCTCGGTGGTGCGGCGCAAGATGCGGCCGCACAGCATCGGAACAAGCGTCAGGGAAACGGCCGCCGAAATCAGAATCGTGACCGCCAGCGTCACGGCAAACTCGCGGAACAACCGGCCGACGACGTCACCCATGAACAACAGCGGAATCAGCACCGCGATGAGCGAGATGGTGAGCGACACGATGGTGAAGCCGATCTGCTCGGCGCCCTTAAGAGCCGCAGACATCGGCGACTCGCCGTCCTCGATATAGCGGCTGATATTTTCGATCATGACGATCGCGTCGTCGACGACGAAGCCGGTGGCGATTGTTAGCGCCATCAACGACAGATTGTTGAGGCTGAAGCCGAACAGATACATGGCGGCGAACGTGCCGACGATCGAGAGCGGCACCGAAAGACTCGGAATGATGGTGGCGCGCACGGTCCGGAGAAACAGGAAAATCACCATCACCACGAGCCCGACCGCCAGCGTCAACTCGAACTCGACATCGCGGACAGAGGCGCGGATGGTTTGCGTTCGGTCGGTCAGCACGGCCACGTCGGTGGCGGCGGGCAGCGCTGCCTGAAGCTGTGGTAGCAATGCCTTGATGCCGTCCACCACCTGGATCACGTTCGCGCCGGGCTGGCGCTGGATATTGAGGATCACGGCGGGCGTCGCGTTCATCCACGCGGCGAGCTTAGTGTTCTGGGCGCTATCGACAATCTGTGCCACGTCGGAAAGGTGTACCGGCGCGCCTTTGTTGTAGGCGATTACGAGATTGCTATATTGGCTGGCGTCTTGCAGCTGATCGTTGTCGTTGAGCGTGTAGGCTCGGGTCGGCCCGTCGAAATTGCCCTTCGGCGTATTGACGTTGGCGTTGCCGATGGTGGTGCGAAGATCGTCGATGTTGAGCCCGTATGCGGCGAGGGCGCGCAGATTGGCCTGAATCCGCACTGCGGGGCGCAATCCGCCGCTGATGGTCACGAGCCCTACGCCAGGCAGTTGCGAGATTTTTTGGGCGAGCCGCGTATCGGCCATGTCCTCGACTTGCGGTAGCGGCAGCGTGGCCGAGGTCAACGCCAGGATGAGGACCGGCGCATCGGCAGGATTGACCTTGGCGTAGATCGGCGGCGCTGGCAGATCGGTGGGCAGCAAATTGCCGGCGGCGTTGATCGACGCCTGGACTTCTTGCTCGGCCACATCGAGGCCGATGGCGAGGCTGAACTGCAGCGTGATGACCGAAGCGCCGGCCGAGCTGGTCGAGGTCATCTCGTTGAGGCTCGGCATCTGGCCGAACTGCACCTCAAGCGGGGCCGTCACCGAAGAGGTCATGACGTCGGGGCTCGCGCCCGGATAAAACGTCTGAACCTGGATGGTGGGGTAATCGACCTCAGGCAGAGCAGAGAGCGGCAGATATTGATAGCCGACGATCCCGACCAGCAACACCGCCATCATGAGAAGCGAAGTCGCGACAGGGCGCAGAATGAATGGGCGCGACGGGCTCATTGGATCAATGGCCCGCGCGCCGCAGCGCCTGGATCATTGCGCGTTGCCGGCCGGCTGCGATCCGGGTTGGAGCGTCGCCGCCGTTCCGGCCTCGGCGGTCTTCGGAGCGGTATCGCGTATGGTGACCTTGGCGTTGTCGCGCAGCTTGTCCGCGCCATCGACCACTACCTGGTCGCCCAGTGCGAGCCCCGATTTGACCTCCAAGCGCTCGCCTTGGGCCGGCCCGATTTTGATCGGCGTCACCGCCACGGTGTTGTCGGGCTTCACGACGTAAACGAAGGTGCCGGGCGCGCCGCGTTGGAGGGCGGCGGTCGGGATGACCGTCGCATCGTGGTCCGTGTTGACGAGCAATACCACATTGACGAACTGGTTCGGAAACAAGGAGTCGTCCGCATTGTCGAACTGCGCCCGCAGTTTCACGGTGCCGGTCGTGGTGTCGATCGTATTGTTGACGGTGAGAAGCTTTCCGGTCGCAAGCTTCGTCGTGTTGGCGCGATCGAACGCGGTTACCTGGAGTGTCGCTCCGGCGTTGAGCTGTCTCGTGATCGCGGGAAGATCGTCCTCGGGCAGGCTGAACAGTGCCGTGATCGGCTGCACCTCGTTGATCACGACGAGGCCATTAGGCTCGTTGGGCGTGACGTAATTGCCCTCGTCGACCTGACGCAGGCCGACGCGGCCGTCCACCGGCGAAATAATGTGGCAATAAGCGATGTTGAGCTCGTCGGTGTTAACCACACCTTGATCCGTCTTGATCTGTCCTTCTTCTTGTTTGACGAGCCAAGCCTGGTCCTCGACCGTCTGCACGGCGATCGAGTCCTGCTTCTGAAGGGTTTGGTAGCGCGCGAGATCCGTCTGCGCTTGCTTCAACAAAGCCTGGTCTTTGGAGAGCGTTCCCTCCGCCTGCTCGAGCGCGGCCTCGTAGGGCCGCGAATTGATCAGTTCCAAGAGATCGCCCTTCTTTACCCGCTGGCCTTCCGTGAATAAGACCTGCATAAGCTGACCACTGATCTGGCTCTGCACCGTGACCGTCGCCAGCGGCGTCACCGTGCCGAGGGCGTTGAAATCGATATCGATATCGCCCTTGGTCACGGGCGCGGTGGCCACCGGCATCGGAACGCCGGCACCGGGGCGGCCGGCGCCGGTCCGCGTTTGCGCCCGCTGATAAAGCCACCACGCCGCCGCGATCGCGAGAAGGACCGCGAGCAGGATCCATGCAGCGCGCCGCCACGATGGCGTACCGGCAGGCAGCGATGTCACCCGAGCGTCTCTCATTCCCTAGCCTGGTGGATTGTTAATGCCTGGAACGGCCATCGAGTTCAACCGCCGAGTTATAGGCTGGCCGTCTATTGGCAATCCCCGCACGGTCGGCGTTGGCCGAGTTTACAAAGACTCCGCCGGGACAGCCATCTTAATAGATAACGTATTGAAATTCCATGACAGATCCGGGTTGGCCCCGGTCTTGCTCTGGGTCTCTCCGAGTTTCTTAGATAACACAATTCGACAACAGGAGAGGAACGATGAGCCGTGGCCCGGGCAGGATCGAGCGCGCCATCAAGGCGGTTTTCGATGCCGAACCAACTCGCGTATTCACGACCGAGCATCTGTGCGCGCAGGTCTATGCGGGCGTGCCGGCGATCGAGAAGAAGCATCGCGTGTCGCTCATTCGCGCGGCGAAGCACGTCATTCAGCGCGAGCACAATTGGCGCATGACGCGCACCCACATGCCAGGAGCGCCATTCTTATTCTTCAACGGCGCGATCGTGGACAGCGTCAACGTCGCGGGACCGCATGGGATTCGCGGGATGAGCGAGGACAAAGCGCTCAACCTCATGCCGCTCGACACGCAACGCCGCTCGGAGCTCTAAGGTCCCGAGAGGGTTTGCGAAGTCTGGACGACCGGGCGGTCCCACCAGCCGCCCCCCATCGCGACGAAGAGCTGCGCCGTATCGAGATAACGCTGAGCCTCGGCGCGGGCAAGACCCACGCGCGCCTGTTGCAGGACGCGTTCCGCATCGACCACCTGAAGCAAGGTGATGTTGCCGAGCGAGTAACTTGTCCGATTCAGTTGCACGGCCGATTCCGCCGAATCGTATGCAGCGCGCTCGGCAGCCAACGCCTCGGCATCATGCGCCAGCCCGTCGAGCAGATCGGCGACCTGCCCGAACGCGGCGAGCACGGTCTGCTCGTAGCTGTCAAGCGTCGCCTCATAAGCGTCTTCGGCCGCGCGCTTTTGCGCCTGCAACTCGCCGCCATGAAAAATCGGCGCCGCCAGATCGAAACCGACGCTCCAGATATTGCTCGCCGGGTCGAAGATCGTGTCGGGCTTCAGGAATTGTTGCATGAGATTCGCGCCAAGCGTGATGTTCGGATAAAGCTGCGCGGTGGCGACGCCAATCTGGGCCGACGCGGCATGAAGCTCGGCTTCGGCCACCAGGATATCCGGGCGCTGGCGGACTAGCGCCGAGGGCAGGCTCACCGGCAATTCGCTAGGCAAGGTCAATTGAGCGAGATCGAAATCGGGCGGCATCCAGCCTGCGGGCGTCTTGCCGACGAGGATCGCAAGCGCGTGCTGCGCTGCGCTAAGCTGCTGGAGCAGTGGAGGCAACAGGGTCCGGTCGGCGGCAAGCTGGCTGGTCGCGGTCTCGATATCGAGATTGGTCGCCGCACCGGCCTCGAGCTCTTTCTGCACGAGCTGAAGATTGCTCTGATCGTCCGCCACGATGTCCTGGTCCGCCTGGATCTGAGCGCGAATCGAGGCGATCGAGACGGCTTCGGTCACGACGCTGCCGGTCAGGGTGAGGTAGGCGGCCTGAAACTGGTAGTTCTGCGACTGCTCGAGCGCCCGCTGCTCCTCGACGCGCCGCGAAGTCAAGCCATTTAGATCGAAATTGTAGCTCACCGTCGGCCCGAGCGAATAGAAATTGAATTCCTTCGGCGGAAAACCCGTCAAACCCTCCGCTTGATAATTCTGCCGCTGGCGCGCGGCCGAGGCACCGAAATCGACCTGCGGATAATAGACCCCGGCAGCAACCAGGACCGCCTCGTGTGCCTCCGCAAGGCTCGCGGTCGCGGCAGCGAGATTGCGGTTACCGGCAACCGCCTCATTGAGAACGTCGTCGAGCTGCGGCGACCGGAACAGCGTCCACCATCCGGCCGTAATCTTCTGGCCGAGAGCGAAATGCTGGTCTGTCCCGGCGGCGTTCACCGACGGCACTGCGGGCACGCCATCCTTGGTATAGCCGCTATCGCTGGGTGCGGCGGGCGGCGCGAAAATCGGGCCATTGGCGCAAGCGGACAGCAGCGCCGCCATGCCGCAGGCAAGAATTCTGTAGCTCATTTCAAGTGGTTTAGAGGCTCGCCGGACGCGGCGCAAGCCGGGCGGGGCAGCCGCGCCGCGGCTCTATCGCGGAAGGTCGGAACTCCCCATCAGATATTCGTCCACCGCACGAGCGCATTGGCGGCCTTCGCGGATCGCCCAGACGACCAGCGATTGCCCTCGGCGCGCATCGCCGCAGCAGAACACCTTGTCGATCGAGCCGCGATAGTTCTCCGTATCGGCCTTGAGATTGCCGCGCGAGTCGAGCGCTAAGCCCAACTGCTCCACCAATCCCACGGCTATGGGATGCACAAAGCCCATCGCCAAGAGGACGAGGTCTACCTTGATCTCGAAATCGCTCCCGGGAACCTCCTCCATCATCGGCCTGCCTTCGCCGCTCGTGCGCCATTCGACCCGCACCGCATCGAGGCCCGTGACGTGCCCATCGGTCCCGATGAACGCCCGGGTCGCGACCGACCAATCGCGCTTGATGCCCTCTTCCTGCGAGCTCGATGTTCGCAGCTTCATCGGCCAATCCGGCCAGGTCATCAGCTTGTTCTCGTGCTCGGGCGGCATGCCGAGAATTTCGATCTGCGTGACCGATTTCGCACCCTGTCGGTTCGAGGTGCCGATGCAGTCCGAGCCGGTATCGCCACCGCCAATCACGAGTACATGCTTGGCCGTGGCAAGGATATCCTCGCCCGCGACCTTCTCGCCGCCAATCCGCTGGTTTTGCTGGGTAAGAAACTCCATCGCGAAATGGATGCCGTTCAAGCTCCGACCCGGCACCGGAAGATCGCGCGGCGCTTCGGCTCCCGTGGCCAAAGCTACCGCGTCGTAGTCCTCCATCAACCGCGCCACCGGAACGGTGACGCCGACATGGCTGTTGGGGTGGAATTCGACGCCTTCGGCCCGCATCTGCGCGATACGCCGATCGACGACGTGCTTTTCGAGCTTGAAATCGGGAATGCCATAGCGCATCAGGCCGCCGATGCGCGCATTCTTCTCGAACACCGCGACGCTGTGGCCGGCGCGCGCGAGCTGCTGGGCGCAGGCGAGGCCGGCGGGTCCCGAGCCCACCACCGCGACCCGCTTGCCGGTGCGATGGCTAGCGATCTCCGGCTCGACCCAACCCTCCTCCCAGCCGCGATCGGCGATGGATAGTTCGATGGTCTTAATGGTCACCGGCTGCTCGATCAGGTTCAGCGTGCACGCTGCCTCGCACGGGGCTGGACAAATACGACCCGTAACCTCGGGAAAGTTGTTGGTGCGATGAAGGACCGCCAGCGCCGCGCGCGGATCGCCGCGATAGGTGTGGTCGTTCCAGTCCGGGATGATGTTGTTGACCGGACAGGCGGTATGGCAGAAGGGCGTGCCGCACTCCATGCAGCGCCCGCCCTGCCGGCGCAACTCGTCCTCCAGCAGCGGCCGCGTGAACTCGCGCCAATGCTTCAAGCGCTCGTCGACCGGCGTTTGGGAGCGGTCGCGGCGCGGATACTCCAGAAAGCCGGTGGGCTTTCCCATGCCTATTCCGCGGCCCCGACCGCGACGGTCGCATCCGATCGCTCGCCGGCGCGGCTGCGGATCTGCATTTTTTGCAGGGCGCGGCGATATTCGATCGGCATCACCTTGACGAATTGCGCGAGATGGCGCGGCCAGGCGGCGAGAATCGCTTTCGCCTTGGGGCTTTCGGTGAGGTGCGCATGGCGCGCGACGAGATTGTGAAGAAGCCGCGCATCGCTCTGGGTCAAGCCGCGCACCACGTCGACGAGACCGTGCGCCTCGAGATCGCCGCCGCGATGCTCGAGCGCCTCGAGGCGCTCGTCTTCGACGGCCATCGGCTCGAGATCGACCATGGCGAGATTGCACCGGCGCTGGAACATGCCGCTTTCGTCGAAGACGAAGGCGACGCCGCCGCTCATCCCTGCGGCGAAGTTGTTGCCGGTCTCGCCGAGAACGACGACGATGCCGCCGGTCATGTATTCGCAGCAATGGGAGCCGGCGCCCTCGACCACCGCGACGGCGCCCGAGTTCCTGACCGCGAAGCGCTCGCCGGCGACGCCGCTGAAATAGCATTCGCCGGAGATCGCGCCGTAGAGCACGGTGTTGCCGACGATGATCGCCTTGTCGCGCTCGATCTTGCTCCGCTTCGGCGGATAGACGACGAGCCGACCGCCGGACAGGCCCTTGCCGACATAGTCGTTGGCGGCGCCTTCGAGCTCGAAGGCGATGCCGCGCGCGAGGAACGCGCCGAAGCTCTGACCCGCCGTGCCGGCGAAGCGCACCCGAATGGTGCCGTCCGGCAGGCCGCGATCGCCGTAGCGCCGCGCCACCTCGCCCGAGAGCATCGCCCCGACCGTGCGGTTGACGTTGCGGATCGGCAGATCGAGCGCGACCGTCTCGCCGCGCATGATCGCCGGCTCGCACTCGGCGATGAGCCGATGATCGAGCGCCTTGCCGAGCCGGTGGTCCTGCTTCTCGCACTGATGGGTCTTGGTTCCGGCCGGCACGTCCGGCCGATGCAGCATCCGCGACAGGTCAACGAGCCGCGCCTTCGGATGGTTGATGCCGGTTCGCTGCACGAGCTTGTCGGTGCGGCCGATCATCTCGTTGAAGCTGCGGAAGCCGAGCTTCGCCATCAGCTCGCGCACTTCCTCGGCCAAGAACATGAAGAAGGTGACGACGTCCTCGGGCTTGCCGACGAAGCGCCGCCGCAGCTCGGGGTCCTGCGTCGCTACGCCCACCGGGCAGGTGTTGAGATGGCATTTGCGCATCATCACGCAGCCCTCGGCGACGAGCGCCGCGGTGGCGACCCCGAATTCGTCGGCGCCGAGCATCGCGCCGATGACGACGTCGCGCGCCGAGCGGATGCCGCCATCGACCTGGACCGCGATGCGGCCCCTGAAACCGTTCAGCACCAGAGTCTGATGGGTCTCGGCGATGCCGACTTCCCAGGGCTCGCCGGCATGGTAGATCGAGGTCAAGGGCGAAGCGCCGGTTCCGCCGTCATGGCCCGAGATGGTGACGTGATCGGCGTAGGCCTTGCACACGCCTGCGGCGATGGTGCCGACGCCCAGCTCGGCAACCAGCTTGACGCTGATCCGCGCGTCGCGGTTGGCGTTTTTCAGATCGTGGATGAGCTGCGCCAGATCCTCGATCGAATAGATATCGTGATGCGGCGGCGGCGAGATCAGGCCCACGCCCGGCACGGAATAGCGCGTGCGCGCGATCCAATCGTCAACCTTGTGGCCCGGGAGCTGGCCGCCCTCGCCGGGCTTGGCGCCTTGCGCCATCTTGATCTGCAAGTCGGTGGCGTTGACGAGATATTCGATATTCACGCCGAACCGGCCCGAGGCGACCTGGTGGATCGCCGAGCGCATGGAATCGCCGTTGGGCAGCGGCTTGTAGCGCTGCGGATCCTCGCCGCCCTCGCCGGTGTTGGAGCGCCCGGCCAAGCGGTTCATCGCGATGGCCAGCGTCGTATGCGCTTCCCACGAGATCGAGCCGAACGACATAGCCCCGGTCGAGAAGCGCTTGACGATCGAAGCGGCCGGTTCCACTTCGGACAGCGGAATCGGATCGGCCGCGAAGTCGAAGTCCAGCAGCCCGCGCAGCGAGACGAGCCCCTGCTCCTGCTCGCCGACGAGGCGCGTGAATTCCTTGAACTTCCGGTAATTGTTGCCGCGCACCGCGTGCTGCAGCAGCGCCACCGTGTCGGAAGTCCAGACATGAGTCTCGCCGCTGACGCGGAAGGCAAGCTCGCCGCCGATATCGAGCGCGTCGCGATAATTGGGCGCGTCACCGAAGGCGAGACGATGGCGCCGCACCGTCTCCTCGGCGATTTCGTCGAGGCCGGCGCCGCCGATGGCCGAGACGGTGCCGGTGAAATACTGGTCGAGGAAGGCGGCATTGAGGCCGATCGCGTCGAAGATCTGCGCTCCGCAATAGGACTGGAAGGTGCAGATGCCCATCTTGGACATTACCTTCAGGAGGCCCTTGGCGATCGCCTTGATATAGGCCTCATGCGCCTCCTGCTCGGTCAGCTCCGGGTCGAAATCGCGGTGCAGGGCCGATAGCGTGTCGAAGGCGAGATAAGGATTGATCGCCTCGGCGCCATAGCCGGCGAGCAGGCACAAATCGTGGAGGAGGCGCGCCTCGCCGGTTTCGACGACCAGTCCGACCTCGGTTCGCAAGCCGCCGCGAATGAGATGATGATGCACCGACGCTACCGCCAAGAGCGAGGGCACCGCGATCTGCTCGGCCGCGAGTTGCCGATCCGACAGCACGACGATGTTATAGCCGCCTCTAACCGCCTGTTCGGCGCCGCGGCAGAGAGCTTCGACCGCGCCCGCCATGCCCGCGGCGCCTTCGCGCGCGGGATAGCACATCGAGAGCGTCGCGGTGCGGAAGGAGCCGCCGGTATGGTCCTCGATAAGCTGGATCTTCTCGAGATCCGCGTTGGTGAGGATGGGCTTGTGCAATTCGAGCCGGATGTGCTTGCCGCCGGTGTCGAGGTCGAGAAGATTGGGCCGCGGTCCGACCAGCGAGACGAGCGACATCACCAGGGCCTCGCGGATCGAATTCGATCGGCGGGTTGGTGACCTGGGCGAAGCGCTGCTGGAAATAGTCGAAGAGCAGCTTCGGCCGGTTCGACAGGACGGCGAGCGGGGTATCGCGCCCCATCGCGCCCACCGGGTCCTCGCCCGAGAGCGCGATCGGCTTCAGGAAGTGAACGATGTCCTCCTGGGTATAGCCGAAGGCCTGCTGGCGATCGAGCAGCGCGCCGCGCGGCAGCGGCATCGGCGACACCTTGTCGGGCAGGGTCTCCAGCTTGATCTGGGTCTCGTCGAGCCAGCGCTGATAGGGTTTGGCGGTCGCGATCTCGGCTTTCAACTCGTCGTCGTCGATGATCCGCCCGCGTTCCAGATCGACGAGCAGCATCTTGCCGGGCTCGAGCCGCCACTTGCGGACGATGCGCTCTTCCGGCACGTCGAGCACCCCCGCCTCGGACGCCATCACCAGATGGTCGTCGTCGGTGACGAAAAAGCGCGCCGGCCGCAAGCCGTTGCGGTCGAGGGTCGCGCCGATCTGGCGGCCATCGGTGAAGGCGATCGCCGCCGGCCCGTCCCAGGGCTCCATCAGCGCCGCGTGATATTCGTAGAACGCGCGCCGGTCGGGGTCCATCAGCGGATTGTCGGCCCAGGCCTCGGGAATCAGCATCATCAGCGCATGCGGGAGCGCATAGCCGCCCGCGACCAGAAGCTCGAGGCAATTGTCGAGAGTCGCCGAATCGGAATTCCCGTCTCCGATCAAAGGCCAGAGCTTGTCGAGATCCGCGCCGAGGAGCTGCGAGGTCATCGAATGGCGCCGCGCCATCATCCAGTTGATGTTGCCGCGCAGCGTGTTGATCTCGCCATTATGCGCGAGATAGCGGAAGGGGTGCGCCAACTCCCAGGTCGGGAAGGTGTTGGTCGAGAACCGGGCATGGACCATCGCGAGCGCCGATTCCGCCCGCTCGTCGGCCAGGTCCTTGTAGAAGCGCGCCAGCCGCTCGGGGATCACCATGCCCTTGTAGATGACGGTGCGGGTTGAACAGGCTGGCGATGTAGAACGCCGCGCCATCGGGCAGCTTGCGCGCGCGGATCGCCAGGTGCGACTGCTTGCGGATGACGAAAAGCTTGCGCTCGAAGGCATCGGCATCGGCGCAATTGGCGCCGCGCGCCACGAAGAATTGCCGGATCACCGGGGCGTTGGGCTGGATGCTGTGACCGAGCGCAGAGGGATCGACCGGCACGTCGCGCCATCCGAGCAGGCTCTGCCCCTCGGCGGCGATAAAGCCGGCGATCACGGATTCGCAGATCCGACGGGTCTCGACGTTACGCGGCAGGAACACCATTCCGACGCCGTAATGGCCGGGCTTTGGGAGCTTCAGCTTGAGCCGCTTGGCCTCGGCTCGAAACAGCCGGTCGGGCAACTGAATGAGGATGCCGGCGCCGTCGCCCGCAAGCGGATCGGCGCTGACCGCGCCCCGATGGGCGAGGTTATGGAGTATGTTGATCCCATCCAAGAGAATGCGATGACTCTTGCGATTTTTGATGTTCGCAATGAAGCCGACGCCGCAGGCATCATGCTCGTAGCGAGGATCGTAAAGTCCTGGCCTCGCTTGCATTCCTTCTCGATCCCTCCTTCTCCACCCGCTGCCGCGGATAGCGCGGTACTTGCTTGCGCGCGGCCCCCCAGAACAGCATCGTGGGGCGCGCCCGACGAGTCAAGAAGTACGTCAGCGCCGCTGACCGAAATCTTCAGGGATCAGGTGAGAGGAGCAGGGCCAGAAGTTAATTTGATCTACGAGAAGTCACAAATATATATTTGATAAATTAGATACTTTAGCGGAGGATTTCCGCGCCCAGTGCCAACACGCCGTCAACCAGCGTGTCGATATCGCATCTTCGCGTCCGATGATTGACGAGGCAAGCGCGGATGGCGAGCTTGCCGTCGATCCTCGTGGTTGACGGGGCGGCGATGCCCCGCTCTTGCAAGGCGGCGACGATATCGGCATTGAGCCGGTCGGGCTCGGGCGCGCGGTAGCGGAAACACACGATATTGAGCGCGACCGGGGCGAGGAGCTCGAGCCGCGCGTCGGCTTCGATGCGTCCCTTGAGGTGTTGGGCGAGCGCGCAACTGCGCGCGATCTCGGCGCCGATCTTGTCCGTGCCGTGCACCCGGAGCGTGAACCAGGTCTTGAGCGCGCGGAAGCCGCGCGACAGATCGGGGCCGAAATCGCACGGCCAAGGCGAGCCACCGGCGAGGCCGCGGCTCTCGCGGCTCAGATAGACCGCCGGCGCGGCAAAGGCGGCGCGATGCCGCTCGCCATCGCGGACCAGGATGAAGCCCGCATCGTAAGGCACCTGGCCGAATTTATGGAAATCGAAGGCCAGCGAATCCGCGCGCTCCAGCCCCTTGAAACGAGGCTTGAGCTCGGGGGCGAGGACGGCCAGCGCGCCCAAGGCGCCATCGATATGGAACCAGAGGCCTTCCGCCTCTGCCAGCGAGGCGAGCGCCTCAAGATCGTCGATGGCGCCGATATCGACCGTGCCGGCATTGCCGACGAGAAAGAACGGCGTGCAGCCGGCGCGCCGATCGGCGGCAATGGTCTCGGCAAGCGCGTCGAGGCGAATGCGGTGGCCGGCATCGATCGCGACCAGGCGCAGCGCGTCGCTGCCGAAACCGGCGAGCTCCATCGCCGAACGGACGCAGCCATGGGCCGCCGCCGAGACATAGCCGGTGAGACGCTTGCCGCTCGTCGCGATCCCCTCGCGCCGGCTCTGCAAGCCCAGCGCCGCGGTGCGCGCGACAATGAGCGCGATGAAATTGGCGATCGAGGTTCCGGTGACGAAAATCCCGGTGGCGCCGTCGGGAAAGCCGAAGATCTCCCGCGACCATTGCGCGATCTGGCGCTCGACCTCGATGGCCGCGTGGTCGCGCCCGCCGCAATTGGGGTTGAGCGCCGCCGCCAGCATCTCGGCGAGCATTCCGGGCGCATTGCCGCCGCCTTGCACCCAGCCCATGAAGCCGGGATGAACATTGCCGCTCGAATAAGGCAGGATGCGTTCCGAGAAGACGCGATAGGTGTCGGCGAGATCGCCGGGATCGCGGGGCAGGCCGGCGCGGAAACTCGCCCTCGCTTCGTCCGGCATCGGCCGCCAGACCGGCTGCTCGCGCAGATGCGCGGTATAGTCGATCATGTCGTCGAGCATCCGATGGCCCTGGGCGCGGAGCTTCGGACCAGTCCTCGGGGTCGAGCGTCGGGCCCGCTCTGCCCGGCGCCGCGTCGCTCATGCCGCGGATTCCGCCGTGCGCCGCGTAGCGCAGGCGGCGCGGGCCTTCAGAAGAGCGCAAAACGCGGCGAAGACTTTACGCATCTGCGGCATTTTATAGGGATAGATCGTCGGCTGATCCATCGCATGCACGATCATCGCGGTATCGGCCTCGAACAGCAACAATTTGCCCTCGGGCGTCTGGGCGCAATCGATGCCGAAATAATCCAGCCCCACAAGCTCCGCGATCCCGGCCAGCGCAGCGCGGTGACGGCGGGCAAACTCGGCATCGAACCCAGTCATGAAGCGCTCTTCCTCGGCTTTCTTGGCGGCGCTCTCGCCCATGCCGGCATTGAGATAATAGATCATCCATTGCTCGGCGACCGCCAGGTGGCAGGCATAGGGCCGGCCGCCGATGAACACGACGCGATATTTGCGGTAGAGCCCGTCCGGGCTGCGGTAATCGACGTGGCGCGAGAGGTAGAACCCTCCTTCGGGACGCTCCGCGAGATAGCCCGCGACCGCTGCCGCGTCGTCGAGCTTCCTGAGGCCGCGCCCCGCGTGCGAACCGACCGGCCGCGCGATCAGCGGATAGGCGCCATCGGCGAGCGCCGATTGGAGCGGCACCTTGCCGGCGGCGATCTCGGCGAAGCTGGTCCGGTCGATCCTGACCGTCATGGGGATCGTCGTGCCGGCGACCGGCTTGACCAACCGGTGCAAGCGCTCGCGCGCGAGTAGGGCGACGCGGTCGGGAGGGTTCAGCAGCGGCTTCGGCCAATGCGCGGCAAGGCGGGCGATTTCATCGAGCGCTTGCCGGTTGTCGTCGCCCTCGCCGGCCGCGACGATCGCCACATCGTGATCGGGGATAAACGCGGGCAAGGGCTGGCCGGGAACGACATAGAGCGTCCAAAGCTCGACATCGGACCCTTCAAGCAGGAATTCGAGCGGGATGTTGGCGCCGATATCGCCCGGCGCCGCAAAGGCGAGCAACCGCAGCGAGGGGTGCTTCACCGCGCATGGCGAGCGATAGACGCGGCGGTGGAACAGCGCTTCGCGCTGCCGCGCCAGCCCGGCGTCGAGATTCCCGAACAGCTGCTCAATGGTCGCAAGGTCCATGAGCGCGGCGGCGTTGTCGGGCTCGAAGATGTATTTGTCGATGAGTTGGCTATGGAGCGGTCCGAGATCGACCCCATCGAAGGCCAGCTTCGACAGCAGCGCGATGCCGAGCGGCATGTCGTCGGGCTGTTGCCAAGCCATCCCGGTCATGCGGCGCTCTCCTGGTAAGGCAGCGCGGGACCGGGCTGCCGATAGAATCGCTCGATCTCGGCGAAGTACCGCACCAGGAGCCCGGCCTTTTCGAGAATGGCGCGGACCTGATCGAACTCGCCGCGCAAATTCTCGCGGGCGACGAGGATGTCGTCATCCCAGTTCTCCGACGCGATCCGCGCGCCGGCGCTGATGCGGAGCGCGCCGGCGACCCCGCCCCTGCCATCCGCCACCGCGACCGGCTGGCCGATATGGCAACGGCGCCTGGCCAAGAGACGCTGCATCGGCGGCAGGTGCGCCGGCAACAGCGCCGCTACGTCGTCATTGAGGGCGCGATAGAGCGTCGTCGCCTGGGCTTGCGACAAGAGTTGGCCGGCGCGCCGCGCGACGAAAGGAAAGATCGTGGGCACGGCCATCTCCTCGTCGTCGATGTCGTCGGGACCGGCCTCGGCGAGAGCCAAGGGCTCGAGGCTAGTTTCGGCGGCGATGAGACGGGGAACCAGCTCGGCGAATTGGCGGAAGGCGAGCTCGCGGAACGACAGCGGCACGGCGAAGTAGGCGCGCATCTCTTCGAGAGCCGACACCCAACGCAACCACTGGCCGAGATTGGCGCGCGGCGGCAGCGTTGCGCGCAGCCCCGGCCAGGATAGCGGCCAGTCGCCGCGGTTGGTGTAATCGCGCAAGCCCGGCGACACGCAGTCCAGCTTCCGGCAGCGCGCGGCCAGGCGCTGAGGCACCAGCATGGCGCCGCTGAATGGCGCGCCGGTGTAGAATTTCGAGCCGGTGAGAAGCACCATGAAACCCTGGTCGAGATACCACCTTAGCCGCTTGCGCCCCAGCCTCGTTTGGCATGCGTCGATCACGATCTGCACCTCGTCGCCCGCTGCCGAGGCGATCCAGCGCAAGCAGTCGAGGCTCGGCGCGCGCAAGCCCAGCTTCGAGCGATCCATCGCGAAAAGCAGCACGCGCTTGCCCGCCGCAACCGAGCGGGCAACGGCATGGGTGATGTCGCCGTCGATCTCGTCATAGGGACGCATCGTCCCGGCTTTGTCGCGCATCGGCGCGGCGAACGCCTCGACGCCCTCTGACAGCCCCGGCACGGGAGCGCCTTTGGCGACCGCGACGCCTTGCGCCGTGACCGCGTTGAAATTTTGGCCGCGCGCCACGAAAGCCGTGCCGCTGCCGGTCTCGTCGGCGGCGGCGATGACGCTCATCAGCGGCGTGCCGAGAATGGCGCGCGTGAGGAACAAGGCATGGAGCTGGGAATCCGTGCCCGAGGGCGAGAACACGATCTCGCAACCGCTGTCGCGCAGACCGAGCAATTCCTTGATCTGGTCGCCGAGATTCTCCACTGCCCGGTCGAAGGCGCGCGCGAAGCCGATCTCTTTGCTGGCGCGCAACAGCGATTGGCGCGCCTCGGCCGCCGCGGCATAGGCGCGGCCCGAGATCGAGGTCGCGGTCGAGGACGCGAAGGTGAAAGCCTCGGGCCGAGGAAATGGGCGGCAACCATAGAAGTTGAGCCGGCTCGACGGATCGAGCGCAAGCCGCGTATCGCCGCCACAGGTGAGCAATTGCTCGAGCGGGGCGGAAAGCTGGCGCGGAAGGTCCTGGGCGATATCGGTCATCGACCGATCCTCGTCCCGGTATGGTTAAGATTCCTTAAATCTGGTCTTTAGCCGGCCGCCGGGAGCGCCTATGATTTGGCGAAGTTCGACGCTGGGAGCGGACGCAAGGGGGAACGTCATGGCATTCCGCCTCAGCGCCGTGCTCGCGTCAGCGCTCGTGGCCATGGTCCTAGGCGCTCTCACCGCGCGCGCCGAGGAAGCGCAACTTCAAGACGTCACCGTCGCGATCCCGACCTATAACCTTGCCTTCAGCCACGAATATCTCAATCAGGATCTCGGCATCTATGAGAAGCACGGGCTCAGGGTGAAGACGATCCAGCTCGACGGCCTCGCCACCATCAACGCCGTGATCTCGGGCAGCGTCGATTTCGGCGAGCCCTCGGGCTCGTCGCTGACGCGCGCGGCGGCCAAGGGGCAGCGACTTCTCGCGATCGCCTTGCTCAACGACCGTCCTGCCACCCAGATCGTGATGCGCAACGAGATCGTAAAGTCCGCCGGCTTCGATCCCAAGGCGCCTTTGGCGCAACGCGCGCTGATCCTCAAAGGCCGGACCCTCGGCGTCGCCGGCGTCAATTCCGTTCTTTATACCTATGTCTTGCTGATCGCCCAGCGCGCGGGCTTCTCGGCCGACGACATGCATTTGGGCGTGATTCCGCCGCCCGACATGTTCGCGGCTTTCGGGCGCGATCAGATCGACGGCTACGCCAACAACGTGCCGTGGACGCTGATGCCGGTTCTCGCGGGCACGGGCACGATCGTCTCGTCCGGCGATGACGGCGACCTGCCCGACTTCATACCCTTCGCCAGCACGGTCGTCTTGACCCGGCCCGAGACTTGCGTGACCCGTAAAGCCGTCTGCGTCGCGATGGGCCGCTCCTTTGTCGAATTGGCCGCCTTCCTGCACGACCATCCGGACGAGGCGGCGGCGATCCTCCGGAAGCGGTTTCCGACTCTCGACGACAAGCTGTTCGCCGCGTCCTTCGCCATGGCGCGCAAGACCTTTCCGGCTTCGCCCATGCCGAGCGCCAAGGCACTCGAGAACGCCGACCGATATAACGTCGAAGCCGGCTTGATGAAGCCCGAGGAGATGCTGCCTTCCTATCACGCGCTCTTCACCACCGAATACGTGAAATAAATCCGCGGGAGAAACGTCATGACGCTTCGTCGCACTGGAGCGCGGTCCGTTCATATCGAATTGGACCGCTGCCGCAAATTCTTGGTTGGGCCGCATTTTCCACCGCGAACCGGTATCCAATTCGCCGGAAAATGCTCTAGGCTTGCCGCCCTTGGCATCGCCTTATCCCTTGGTCTGTCCGGCACGCCCGCGCGCGCCCAAGAGCTTCAAGATTTGACGATGGCGATACCCGTCTTCGGCCTCGGCTTCATGGTTGAAATGTACGCTCAGGACACGATGCTCTATCCAAAGCACGGCGTGAACATGAAGATGACCCAGATCAATGGGCTCGGCACCATCAACGCGGTGATCGCGGGCAGCATCGATTTCGGTCAGCCTTCGGGCGTCTCGCTGACGCGCGCCGCGGCGCGCGGCCAACCGCTCTTGGCCATCGTCGAGGTCAGCAATCGCGTCCCTGTCCAAGTCGTGCTGCGCAAGGACATCGCGGAAAGCCTTGGATTCGATCCGAAGGCACCGCTGGCGAAGCGCGCGGCCATTTTGAAAGGCCGGATCATTGCCGTCGATGCCGTCAATTCGATCATCGATGCGTATCTCGGCCTTCTTGCCAAGCAGGCGGGCTTCACCCATGACGACATTCATGTGGCGCCGATGGAACCGCCGGAGATGCTCGCGGCCCTCAAGACCAAGCAGATCGACGGCTTCGCGATGGCGGTTCCTTGGACGATTCAGCCGGTGGTCGATGGCACCGCAGTGATGGTGGCGAACGGTCCCGAGGGGGATTCGGTCGGCCTCGATCCGTTCGCCGCGACCGTCGTGGCGACGCAGCTCGCGACCTGCGTGAAGAAGCCGACGCTATGCGAAGCCGTTGGGAAGACCTTCATCGATGCCGCCGCCAGCCTTCATGCCCATCCCGACGAGGCGGAAGCATTGCTGAAGAAACGGTTCCCGACGATCGACGACAAGGTCTTCCACCAATCCTTCCTCTCGCAACTCGCGATGACGCCGAGCCCGCCCATGCCGAGCGAAAAATCCTTGGCGAACGCCGACAATTACAATGTCGAGGCGGGGTTGATGAAGCCCGGGGACAAGCTTGCATCCTACGATTCGCTCTATACCGACAAATACGTGAAATAGCGATAACGGAGAAACGCCATGGGAATTCGCCGCGCCGCGCTTACGATCGCCGCCGTTTCGCTGAGTTGTGCCGGAGCCTCGGCCTCGCATGCCGCAGAAACCGCGCTCATGCCCTCGACCATGGCGATCCCCGTAACCAGCCTCGGCTTCATGATGGAGTTCGTCGCCGAGGACATGAAGTTCTATCAAAAGCATGGCGTGGACATGAAGACGAGCCAGATCAACGGGCTCGGCACGATCAACGCCTTGATCGCGGGCAGCGTCGATTTCGGACAGCCTTCGGGCGTGTCGTTGACGCGCGCGGCGGCGCGCGGCCAACCGCTCTTGGCGATCGTCGAGCTGACCGACCGCATCGTGGTCCAGGTCGTCTTGCGCAAGGAACTGGCCGAGGCCGCCGGCTTCGATCCGAAGGCGCCGCTGGCCAAGCGCGCGCTCGTGTTGAAAGGCCGCACCTTGGCGGTCGATTCCGTCAATTCGATCATCGACGCCTATCTCGGCCTCCTCGCCAAGCAGGCCGGTTTCACCCATGACGACATGCGCGTCTCGCCGATGGAGCCGCCCAGCATGATCGCGGCTTTCGCCGCCAAGCAGATCGACGGCTTCGCCATGTCGTTGCCCTGGACGCTGGAGCCGGTGGTCGAGGGCACGGCCGTCATGGTCGCCAGCGGCCCGGACGGCGACACCATCGGACTCGACCCCTTCACCAACACGGTCGTCGCGGCCAAGCCCGCGACCTGCGAGGCGAAGCCGGCGCTGTGCGAGGCGGTGGCGCAAACCTTCGTCGAAACCTCGGCCTGGATGCACGCCCACCCGGACGAGGCGCAGGCGCTGCTGAAGAAGCGGTTCGCGACGCTCGACGACAAGGTGTTCGCCGCGTCGTTCCGGACCGAGCTCGAGATAACGCCCAATCCGCCGATCCCGACAGCCAAGGGCATCGAGAACACCGACAACTACAACATCGAGGCCGGATTGATGAAGCCGGACGAGAAGCTTCCCAGTTACGGCAATCTCTTCACCGACAAGTTTGCGAAATAACCCGGCCGCTACTTCCCGGTTTTGGCGTAGTCCGCTTTCGGGCGCGTCAGCTTCTCGGGGTGGACGATGGTCTTGCTCACCGCCGCGCGCGCGGCGGCAAGATTGGCGAACTCGGTGTCGACGCCGTCGCGCTGCAGGATATAAACCGCCGACACCGCCTTGGCGCGCTTCTGGTCGGCGACCGTTCGCTTGACGATCGTCCAGTCAACGCGGCGCGTCGCGCCATTCGTTTCGTCGGCGACATCCTCGAAGCCGCGATCGACCACCGATTGGATCGTGTAGAGCTTCGGCTCGGGCTTCTTCCGGGCTGCATCGCGCGGGTTTCCGAAGGGCCGATCCTTCGGGCCGCGCGGCCCTTTGTTCTCCCTGCGCCGGTCGCGCGGACCGGCGTTCTCCTGGCGCGGCCGATCGTCGCGCGAGCGAAACTCGCGCGGTGCCCGGTCGCCGGGTCCGGCGCGTTGCGGCCGCCGATCCTGTCCGACCTGCTGCCGCGCCCGAGGGGCGCGGTCTTGCGGCGGCGTCGGGTTCTCGCCGGCGGGAGCCGCGCCGGCGGGAGCCGCGCCGGCGGGCGTGGGCGCGGCATTTGCCCCGTCGGCCGTCTGTGGCCCCTTCCGGCGCCGCCGCCGCCGACGCCGGCGCTTCTGGTCGCCGATCGGCGCCACGCCGAGCAGAGCCTCGCCCGGGAGCTGCGATACCGCCTCGGTCGCCGCCGTATCGGCCACAACGGCCGGAACATCCCCGCTCGGCGGTGCCTGAACCGCGCTGCCCAGCGCCGCCGGCTCGCTACCTGGCGGGCGCGGTCCTCTGCGGCGGCGGCGGCGGCGCCTCCGCCTCTGGTCGCCGGTCGGCGCCGCGCCGGGCAGGGCTGCGCTCGCTGCGGCGGCTGGTTGGGTCTCGGCCGGCTTGTCGTCCGGCGTCGGCGGGACCGGCGCGGCGCCGGGCGGCTCGGTGCTCGCCTTCTCGTCCGGCCGGTCGTCGGAAGCGTCCGTCATCATCGTGCCTCTGCGCTCATGCTACTACAACCGAGCTTGGGCTTCGAGGCCGGGCGCGACCTCGCGGGCGAAAAGATCGAGCGAGCGCAGGGACTCGGCCAGGGTCAAATCGCCGAAGGCCAGGCGCAGCATAAGATAATTGACGCCGGTCGCCGCGATCTCGCGCGCCAACGCCGCGCGCACGGTCGCGGGCGAGCCGACGAAGCTCATGCCGATCGCGATCGATTGATCGACGCTCTCGGGATAGGCCGCCGCGACCGGCGCCATGCCGTGGCGGTGCCATAGATAGGTGAAGCTGTCGTACCAGCGCCGGTAGCTTCGCCGCGCCGCGGCAAGCGCCTCCGCGTCGGTCTCGGCGATGACGACGTGCCGGCTCATCCCGAGAAGCGGCAGCGACGCGGCATCGCGCCCCGTCTCGGCCCACTGCGCGCGGTAGCGGTCGGTGATCTCGCGGACCTGCGCCGGCAGCGCGTTGGTGCCGATGTTCATGCCGTTGCGCGCCGGCCAATCGACGCCCTCGGGACCGACGACGCCGTACCACAGCGGCGGATGCGGCCGCTGGAGCGGCGCGATGACGATGGGCGTGGCCTTGAAGCGGTAGAACTTACCGTCATAGTCGAGAGTTTGCGTTTGAAACGCCTTCAGCAGGATATCCAGCACCTCGACATAGACGTCGCGCGACTGCTTGGGATCGGCGCCGTAATAGGTTGCCTCGAGCGGCGAAATGCCGCGGCCGACGCCGAGCTCGATTCTGCCGCCGCTCATCTGGTCGAGCATGCAGATCTCTTCCATCACGCGGAGCGGATGGTGGAGCGACAAGGTGTAGACCATCGGCCCGAAACGGAGTCGCTTGGTCCGCTGCGCGACCGCCGAGAGGAAGACGCTCGGAGACGGCGCCAAACCGAGAGGCGTCGAGTGGTGTCGGCCAGATGATAGATCTCGATGCCGGCGCGATCGTAAGCCTCGGCCAGCTTCAGGCGCGATTCGTATTGCGCAGCGAGCGGGCCGCCATCGCCGTCGAAGTGATCGAAAATGCCGAACTTCATCCGGGAAAGCCGCGGCGGCGGCGCGGGTCGCCGCCCCTTCAATGCGCCATGTCGCGGTCGGTCGGCCGCCACGACAGCGCGGTTCTTTCCATCTTTTCGACGACCATATTGATGACCAGCACGAGCCCCGTCGCCACTACGATCCCCGCGAACACGCCGACCGTGTCGGACAGCTCGCGGGAATGCTCGATGTAGTAGCCGACCCCCTGGGTCGAGACCAGGAACTCGCCGACGATGCAGGCGCCGACCGCGCGCGGCAACGCGATCTTGAGGCCGGCATAAAAGAACGGCTGCAGCGAATGCCAGATCACCTCGCGCGAGATCACCATCTCGCTCGCGCCCATCACGCGCGCCATGTTGATGAGGCGCTGGTCGACCGCGCGGATGCCCGCGAAGGTGGTGATGAAGATGATGTAAAAAACGATCAGCACGACGATCACGAGCTTGGGCGTGTCGCCGATGCCGAACCACAGGATGAGCCAGGGCGCGAGCGCGTATTTCGGAATCCCTTGCGACCACAGGACATAAGGCTCGACCGCGTCGGCGACGCGCTGCGAGAGGCGCAGCAAGAAGGGCAGGAGGACGCCGGAAACCAGCGCGATGACGAAGCCGATGGCCGATACCCTGAGCGTCGCACCGATGTCCCAGAGCATTTCGCCGCTGACGGTGGTTTCGTAGAGGCGCTGCAGTACCGCAAGCGGCGGAGCGAAGAAGATCATGCCAAACGCATCGGCCGCCCATTGCCAGGCGAGCACCAACGCCGCGGCAAAAAAGCACCGGCCGAGAATGATCCACGCCTTGCGCGAGAGGAGCGGCCCGACCGTCGCCGGCAGGACTTGATCGGCGGTTGTCATAGGATTTCTGCCCTGATGCTCTCGTAGACCTGCGCGAAACCCTCGAGCGCAAAAATATCCTTCACGTTTCGGGGCCGCTTGAACGGAATCCGGTGTTCGGCGGCGATCCGCGTCGGCTGCTTGGTCAAGACGAGCGTCCGATCGCCCAGCGCCACCGCCTCGGCGATGTCGTGGGTGACGAAAATGATGGTCTTTCGGCCCATTTCCCACAGCCGCAGCAAGTCTTCCTGGAGTTGGGCGCGGGTCTGGGCATCGACCGCGGCAAAAGGCTCGTCCATCAGAATAACCGGCGGATCATAGACGAGCGTGCGAATGAGCGAGGTGCGCTTGCGCATCCCGCCCGACAATTCGTGCGGGTAATAGCGCTCGTAACCCGACAGTCCCACCGCCTTGATCAACGCCTCGGCATGGGCGCGGCTTGCGTCGTCGAGCCGGCCCTGCACTTCCAGCGGAAACAGAACATTGTCGATGGTGGTCCGCCATGGCAGCAGATTGTCGTCCTGCGTAACATAGCCGACCCGGCGGTCGAGTCCCGGCCGTAGCGATTTCGGGTCCATCACCGCGATGGCGTCGCCCGAGAACAGGATCTCGCCGCCGCTCGCCACGTCGATCTGCGCGATCATGTTGAGCAACGTCGACTTGCCCGAGCCCGACGGCCCGATGATGGTGAGAAATTCGTTCTCGGCGACGGAGAAGGACAGGTCGCGTATCACCCAGGGCGACGGCTCGCGTCCCTGGCGCGTGGCGAAGCGCTTGGCGAGATTGCGGATTTCAAGGAGGGGGGCTGTCATGATTTAACTAGTGATCTGCTCCATCAAGGAATCCGCGGGCGGCCGCCAGCGGAGAAGAATGGTTTCGGTCTTGTCCACGAGCCAGCCTACTCCGAGTACGACGAAGGTCGCGCCGAGGATTGCCGCGAAGACCTGAGTGATGTCGAAATTCATCGCCCCGATTTGGACGAGATAGCCGAGGCCGCGATTGGAGGAGATCAGCTCGGCGATCACCGCCGCGCCGATGCCGTAGGGCAGGGAGATCCTGAGCCCGGCGAAGATATTCGGCACCGCGCCGGGGAACACGATATGGCGCGCGACCTGGCGCTCGTTCGCGCCGACGAGCTGCGCCATCTGCACCAGCTTGGCGTCGAGCGAGCGGACGCCCGAGAGGGTGCTGAAATATTCGATGAAGAAGACGACGCTCGCCACCAGGGCGATCTTGGATTCGATGCCGATGCCGAACCACAGGATGAAAAGCGGCGCGAGCGCGAGCTTCGGCGCGCCATAGCCGCCCACCATGAAGGGATCGATCACCGATACCCAGCCCGGCAGGCGCCGCAGCGTGAAGGGAAGGATGATCGCGGGCACGCCGCCGATCACCGCGCCGATGAAGGCCTCCTCGACCGTATAGCCGGCCTGGCGCAGCATCTCGCCGCTGAGGGTCGAGGTGACAAACCGGGTGATCGTCAAAGCCGGCGTGCCTCAGCCAATAGACGCCGAACCACCAGCTACCCAGTTCCCAGAACGCCACCAGGACAACGCCCACGGCGATCCGGTCGATCAGTAACCGATGGCGCTTCATCACCGCCCATGCCTCCCTGTCGGGGATGATTTATGTCTGCACCAAGCCGATATGTCCAGTGGGCGATTGGACGGCCCGTCTCAGGGAATCTCGCCCAGGAGATCGCCGACCCCGGCGCGGCGCGCCCAATATTCCCAGGCGCGCCAGGATTCGGGCGCCCGCGGGTTGAAGCTGCCGCGGTTCTCGATTTCGCCCGGCGCCAGCGCCTTGAACGGGCCAAAGCGCATCGCCGCGGCAAGGACGCGCGCGTTCACCGGCAGATAGACCGAGAGCCGGACCACATCCATGATCGTGCCACCCGCCGCGGCAAAGCCGTGGCCCCGCATCAGCGCGACCCGCCCCTGCCCTATGCGCTTCGCCAAATCGCGCCCGTGATCGACATTGGTGACGAGAAGATTGGTGTTGTCGCCGAACTTCTCGCTGATGTCCCAGATCGGCACGCTCGGCCCGATCGCGCTCGCGACATGAATGACGGGCTTTATCGGCACGTCGGCGATGCCGAAGGCCAGCGTCTCTTCGGCATGGCTGTGGACCACCGCATGAACGTCGGGCCGCGCCTCGTAGAGCGAGCCATGGATGAAGCGCTCGAGATAGGGCGGCCGGCGGTCGTCGCCCACCACCTTGCCGTCGAGGGTGAACTCCATGATGTCGGCCTCGACGACCAGCTCGGGACTGCGCGAGCGCGACAGCAGAAAGTGCTCGGGATTCAACGGATGGCGGATGCTGACATGGCCGTAGGCATCGACGACGTTTTGATGCGCGAGGATGCGATTGCCGATCACCAGGTTGCGCAGGGCTTGGTCGAGCTCACTCATGGCGCGCGCCTTTCAATAGGATTGATAGGTTTTGACGAACAATTCCTCGATCGGAATGGCCGCCGGGATCAGGTGCTGCTCGTGCATGTAGGTGACGAGCGCCTCCAGGGTCTTGCAATTCGGCTCGACGCCGTCCGGCCAGGGATCGCCGCCGAACACATCGTCGATCTCGTCGAGATCGGCCGTCATCCAGGGCAGCATGTAACGCAGCGCGCCGGTCTCGCGCGTCAGCGCCCAAGCGTGCTCGCGCGATTGCTTGAGCGCGGCGTAAAGGCTGGACGCGGCAAAGGGATATTTCTCGTGCACGTCGCGGCGCATCGCCACGAGATGCATGATCGGGAAAATTCCGGTGCGCTTGTAGTAATCGCGCTCGACCTCGCGGTAATTCGGGAACAGGCGCACGATGTCCGGATTGCGTTTCATTGCCACGGGCAAGTTGGTCGCCGCGATGGCATCGATCTCGCCCTTGTCAATGAGGTCGCTCAGCGACTTCCTCGGATCGGCCAGCTCGATGTCCACGGGCTTCAGGAGCGGCGGCACCGACGGCATGCCATGCGTGCCGACGTGATTGAGCGCGCCCTGAACCCAGTGGATCTTCGACAGATCGACGCCGTAATCGTGCTGCAGCATGCCGCGGATGAAGATCGCGGCGGTCTGGGTATAGAGCGCGGTGCCCACGCGCTTGCCCTCGAGGTCTTTG
Source organism: uncultured Alphaproteobacteria bacterium (assembly GCA_963803265.1). Taxonomy (GTDB): domain Bacteria; phylum Pseudomonadota; class Alphaproteobacteria; order ATCC43930; family CGMCC-115725; genus CAIKMD01. The sequence continues at coordinate 140,861 of CAWDLZ010000020.1, forward strand.
GGCGTCTTGATCCCCGAGCGCTTGTTGATCGTGATCATGCTGTGGCGGAAGACCCGCGAGGGAAAGAACGGCAAGGCGACGAAGGGCGTGTTGCCGGTGGCGTAGCGCGCCACGAACTCGGAAGCTCGAGAATTCCGACGCGTCGAACTCTTGTCCGCCCCCCATGCGATCGAAAATCGCGCGCGGGTTGTTGATGACCAAAAAATTGAGGTCGATGCCGACGGGCTGAACCTCCTTGGCGTAGAGCGGCACAACGCGGTCGTAGAGCCCGCAGGCGAAGGTCAATGGCAGTTGCGACATCGCACCGCTCCTTTAATGGCACTCTTCCCGCAGGAAGCCGAGCTTCGACAGGGTCGGCTCGTCGGTCACGCGGAACAGAACGGCGCCCTTGTCCGAGCGGTGAAAATGCGTGTGCCAGGACGGCACGACCAGCACGTCGCCGCGAGCCCAAGCGAAGCTTTCGCCTTCGACGACGGTTTCGCCCTCGCCTTCGACGGGCGAGTAGATGTTGTTGGCGGTGGTGCGGCCGCTCGTCGTGGCGGCGCCGGCGCCAAGCTTCATCATGTAGAGGGCGGTGGTCGGGAGCGCGGGCGCGCCGCCCAGCTCGAGCTGCACGCCGTACCGGCCGCTGGCCTCGGTCGGGGCGGCGGCGAGACGCTGCCTGGTCTCGCCCCACGGGAAATGCATCGGCGAGGGCGCGGCCGGCCGCTCGCCCTCGGGGTATTCCTCCGGATTGGGCTCGAAGAACATCGGCTCCAGCAGGTGCACGAGCGGTATGTCGAGGAAATCGATCCAATAGCCATTGGCCTTGCCGTCATTGCCGTGGCCGTGCCAGCACCAATTGGGCGTGAGCAAGACATCGCCCGGCATCATCTCGAGGCGCACGCCGTCGACGACGGTATAAGTCCCGGGCTCGGCATCGACGACGAGGCGCAGCGCGTTGGCGGTATGGCGATGCGAGCGCGCATGCTCGCCCGGCATGATCATCTGGTAGGCCGACACCAGCGTCGCCGAGGTGCCATAGGTGCTGCCGGCCTTGACGTTGGTCAGGATCAAATTGCGGCGTTCGGCCAAGTCGGTATTGATCAGCCGTCCCGCGGCGTCGAGCGCGGCCTTCGCCTGGGCGTAATGCCAGAGCGCGGGCGGAAAGGCCTTCTTCGGCGAGGGATAAAGCGACGGGGTCGCCTTAGCCCATCCGGGTCCCATATCGACGGTCGCGAGATGGCGATAAAGCTCGTCGAGCGAGGCGGAACCGGCAAGCTGCTGGGGTGTCGCGCCGGTCAGGGCCATGGTCGTTTCCTCCGCGTTCTCAGGCTTGGGCGCCGCGAATCCGGTCGATCAGCCGCAGCGGATCCGGCGGCATTCTATCATCGCGCCAGGCGACATGCCCATCGGGGCGCACCAGGACAAGTCGCCGCTCATAAACCCTCGCGACCTCGGCCTCGTCAAGCGCCACTTGAGCGAGGGGAACGCCCCGCAGCGCGGCAGCCTCGGCCAACAAGTCGCCGGGCGGGGCGTCGGCGCCAAGCCGCATCAACACGAAGCCGCACCCGAAGAGATCGAGGGTCGAGCGCCCGTCCTTGAGCCAGACATGGGGCGCCCGCGCGCCCGGCCGCGCGGTCTGCACGTAGGTCATGGTCTCGAGCGGCGGCGCCAGCGTGCCGTCGGGGCTGACAATGGGCGATTCGTCATAGCGGTAACCCAGATAAATCCCGAGGGTGAACCATTCCCGCCGCATCGCCGCGCTAAATTCGGCGCCGAGGCGCTTGCGCAGGGCCGCGCCCGCCGGCGTATCGTCGAGCAGGGCCGCGTTGGGCTCGGGCGAGCGCATCCGGCCGAGATTGCCGCTTGCCTCCGCGACGTTGCGTTGCGCCACCGGTCGGCGCTCGATCTCGAAGGATTCGAGGAGATGCGGCCCCGCCCAGCCCGCGAGGCAAGCGTCGATCTTCCAGGACAGATCGACGGCGTCCTGGATGCCGGTATTCATGCCAAAGCCGCCGGTCGGCGACATGACATGCGCGGCATCGCCGAGAATGAAGGCGCGGCCTCGGCCGAAATGCTCGGCCACCAGCTCGCGCCGCGTCCACGGCAAGACCGTGAGAATTTCATAGTCGAAATCGAACCCGGCGGCGCGGCGGATGGTGGCGCGAATTTCCGCCGTGGTAACCTCTTTCTTCTCCGCGCTGCCGATGATGGAGAGGCGCCACTGGTCGCGGCCGTTGATCGCGACGATTGTGGCCCAGGTTCCCTCGGCGCCGACGAAGATATGCCGATACCCCCTGCCCTTGTCGTGCAGCGACACGAGATTCGGGCAGCGAAAGATGACGTTGGTGGTATAGGTCACGACTGGCTTGCCGAGCATCGCGATGCCGAGGGCGTCGCGCACGAGGCTGCCGGCACCGTCGCAACCCGCGAGATAGAGCGCGCGGATGCTCTCGCGCTTCCCCTTGTCGACATCCTCGATCTCGGCGGTGACACCGTCGGGGTCTTGCGTGAAGCCGACGAGCCGTGCGCGGTAGCGCAAGGTCACCGAGGGCAGGGATTGGCAGAACTGGCGCAGGATGGGGTCGAACATGTTCTGCGGACAGCGCTCGCGATGCTGCGGGCTTTGCGGCGGCGGAACCTCGTCCGCCATCGAAGGGAAGCGCTCGCGCCCGAGCTCGTAGCCGTTGAGGCTGGTGAGATAGATATTGTCCTGCGGATAATCGCGCGTATAGGGCGAGCGCTCGACGGCATCGACGAGGCCCCAGCGGCGGCAGAATTCCATCGTGCGGATGCCGACGAGATCCATCCGCGGTTGGTAGATCGAGCCGTCGGATTGCTCGATCACGAGACAGCGCCGCCCGCGCCAGCCGAGATCGCCCGCGAGCGCCAGGCCGATCGGTCCGGCGCCGACGATCAGGACAGGCAAAGTATCGGATGAAGCAGCCATGGTGGGTGTTGGTATCCCTGCTTTGCTCCGTTGTAAAGCCCGACGCCGGCCGCCGCGCCGAACTCAGGGCGCGGCTCGTCCGATGCGGATTTGATCGCCGCCGTCAAACTGATACTGTGGCCCGGGGAGGGAACCAGCATGGCCGAGAACGGAGAACTCATCCGCGTCGCCGCTTCGGAGCGCGCCATCCTCAACGGCGTCGCGGTCTCGCCGGAGGGCCGCGTCTTTTCCAGCTTCCCGCGCTGGTCGGATGCGCCGAGCCCGAGCGTCGCCGAGGCGATGCCGGACGGCGGCTTCAAGACCTTCCCCGGCAACGAATGGAACGACTGGCGCCCCGGCCGGTCGCCTGAGGACCATTTCGTCAACGTGCACTCGATCCATGCCGATCCCGAGAACTTTCTGTGGGCGGTGGACGACGCCGCGCCGCACCACCAGCCCCATCTCGAAGGCGGCCCCAAGGTGGTGAAGATCGACCTCCGCACCAACCAGGTCGTGCGCGCGTATCCGATGGACGAGAACGTCGCACCCCCCGGCGCGGTGCTCGGTCACATGCGCGCCGCCGGCAAGCTCGCCTATATCACCGAGTCCAATTTCGGCGCGATCATCGTCCTCGATCAGGAAACCGGCGCGACGCGGCGGCTGCTCAGCAAAGACCCGAAGACCCGCGCCGATCAAAGCATCGTTCCGGTGATCGACGGCAAAGAATTCCGCCGCGCCAACGGCCAGGTCGCCGTGGTGAACGTGAACCTGCTGGAATTAAGCCCTGACGGGCGCTGGCTTTACTTTACCTGCCTGTTCGGCCCGGTGCTGCACCGGATCGAGACCCGACACCTGCGCGATCCCGATCTCGGCGACGAGCAGTTGAGCCCGCTTATCGAGGACGTGATCGCGATCCCGCCTTGTGCCGGATTTACGGCCGACAGTTCGGGGAATTTCTATTTCTCGTCCTTCACCGAGAACGCCATGCTGGTGATGGGCGAGGACCGCAAGCTGAGGACGCTCATCGCCGATCCGCGCATCAGCTTCCCCAACGAGCCCGACGTCGGACCCGACGGCTTTCTCTACTTTCCGGCCTCGCAAATCCACCGCCTGCCCGGCTTCCAGGCGGACGGAAAATCTCTCGTTCGCACGCCATGGGAAGTTCTTAAAGTGAAAATCGCCGCGTAACAGGAGAGAGCCTATGCCCGCGCCCATTATCGACTTCCACGTCCATATCAACGATCCCCTCCTCTACGCGAAAGGGTCGGATCACAACGTCATGTCGGGCTTCGGGACCAATCGGTTTCCGCCCGCCAAGCCGGGCGACGGCTGGCGCTATGAGATCACGCAGAAGGTTGCCAACCCGGAAGCTCCAGATTGCGGACATGGAGCAATTCGGCATCGGCATGCACCTCATCTCGCTCATCTCGGTCTCGTGCAACACCGATTGGGCCGAGCCGCAAGAGGCGGCGTCGCTCAACCGGCACGCCAACGAACTCATCGCCGAATGGGTGGCGAAGTACCCCAAGCGCTTCGTCGGCAGCTTCACCTTGCCGCTGCAGGATATGACGCGTGCCGCGAAGGAGCTGGACTACGCCGTCAACACGCTCAAGCTTCGCGTCGCCAGCGTGTCCTCGAACTGCCGCGGCGATTATCTCGGCGAGGCCAGGTTCCGGCCATTCTGGGAAGCGGTCCACGCCCACGACCTCGCGGTCTTCATTCATCCGCACGGTTCGACCGACATGCGGCTGCAGAAATATTTCCTATGGAACGGCATCGGCCAGCCCATCGAAGAAACGCGCGTGATGACTTCCCTGATCTTCGAGGGCGTGCTCGACGCTTTCCCCGGCCTCAAGATCGTGATGGCGCATGGCGGCGGCTATCTGCCGCATTATATGGGCCGCCTCGACCGCAACTTCGAGAACGCCGAGACGAGCCGAAAGAACATCTCGAAGAAGCCGAGCGCCTATCTGCGCGATTTCTACTATGACACCTGCGTTTACGGCCCCGACGTGCTCGAGGCGCTGGTGAAGCGCGTCGGCGCCGACCGCGTCGTTTTCGGCACGGACTATCCGGTGGGCGAGCGCGATCCCTTCGCGACCTTGAAGGAGTGCAAAAGTCTCACCGAGGCCGACCGCGAGATGATCACGCGCACCACGCCGGCTAAAATCCTGGGCTTCGCCTGAGCGTCAATCGCCGACGCGGGTGCCGGGCAGCAGCAGCTTGTCGAGCGCGACCTTGCCCTCGGTGTCGCCGATAGCGGTCATCTCGTCCATGAGCGTATCGAGCCCCTTGCGCGAGATCGCGGCGTCATTCGGGAAGAAGCCGATCTTGCGCAGATAATCGTAGCTCTTGGCGACGTCGTCGCGCTTCGCCGTCGGCATCTCGGCGGCCAGAATGTCGATCGCACCCTCGCGGTTGGTATCGTCGTTGAACCAGGCGATGCTCTTGTCGAGCGCCCCCTCGAACCTCACCAGCGCATCGTGGTTCTTGTTCGCGAAGGCCAGCGAGACGTCGGTCGAGCCGAAAGGCAAATCCTTGGCATACTCCATCATCATTCCGATGTTGTTGAAGCCCGCCGCCTCGGCGAAGAAGTTCACCGGCGGCGCCAGCATGGTCGCGTCGGCGGCGCCCGATTTGAGGGCGGCGAAGCGGCCGGCGGTGTTGCCGACGACGGTGATGTCGATATCGCTGTCCTTGAGCCCGGCGGCCTTCAGCACCCGTTCCAGATAGACACGGTTGATGTCGACCAGGCCGCCGATGACCACGGTATGGCCTTTTAGATCCCCGATCGTCTTGATCGTGGGCTTCGCCAGCAACTCGTAGGGCGGCACCGCGCCCGTGATCCGGAGGATGGCGAGCGGCGCGCCGCGCGCAACCGCGTGGATCGGCTCGACAACGCCGATATCGACGACATCGAGCGAGCCGGCGGCGAGCTGCTGCACGAGACCCGCAGCGGTCGGTACATAGATGACATCGAGCGTGACGCCGGCATCGGCGAAGAAACCCTTGTGGATGCCGATGTAGTACTGCCACTCGACCGAGTTCGCCGAACCGATGAGGCCGGTCTCGATCGTATCGGCGGCCCTGGCCGTCGCCGCGTGGTAAAGGAACGCGCCGGCCAACGCCGCGCCCAGCAATCGCTCGATCCTCATAGCCCCCTCCTATCGCTTGGCCAGATCGCGGCCCTTGTCGAGACCGGCATAGGACCGCCCGGCGCCGATCATCAAATAGCCGAATCCCTCGCCCAGCACGCGCTCGACGTTCTTGGCGTCAACATGAGGGTGCCCGACGGGGACGTTATGTTTCTTGCACGTCGCGACGACGCGCGCGATGTGCTCGAGCACGGTCGGATGCTCGTATTGGCGCGGCACGCCCAGCTCTTGGCTCAGATCGCCCTCGCCAATGAGGATGAAGCCGATGCCGGGCACGTTTTTCAGCATGGCGTCGAGATTGGCGACGGCCTCGACACCCTCGATCATCAGGCCGACGAGAATCTCGCCGCTCGGATCGAGCGGCCAGACATCGGCCTTTTTGTAGTATTCCTGATTGCTCACGCCCCAATAGCGCGCCGCCGTGCCCGGCGAATCGCCGCGGATGCCGGCCGGCTCGTAGCGCGCCGCGCTCTTCAAGCGCGGATAGCGACAGGCGGCCACCGCGTTATAGGCCTGCTCGACGGTGTCGACATGCGGCCAGATGACCCCATAGGCGCCGACATCGAGCGCCTGCTTGGCGAGCCATTGGTTCTTTTCATTGCCGTTGGCCGGAATGCGCACGAGCGGCGTAACGTTCGGCGCGATCGAGCCTTTCTCCGCGATCTGCTTGCGATTGAGCATGTATTGGAGACAATCGCGCAGCGCGCGGATGTCCCAGATATTGTGCTCCATCTCGAAAATGATGCTGTCATATTTGGCCTGGCTCGCAGCCAATGCGCCCTCGATTTCAGGCGGGCAGAACGCGCCGAAGCAGGGCTTCTTTTCTTCGAAGCAGCGGATCATGCCGTTGAGACGCGGAATTTCGGCCATAGCTCATTCCTCCCGGCGAAGACAAACTCTGTCTCCGATGGTAGCAGAACAGGCAGGCGGTTTGACAAGAAAGAACGCGCTCCTTAGCATCTGACGAAAAGCAGGAGGGCATCGCCATGATCATCGACTGTCACGGCCACTACACCACCGCGCCGAAAGAGTTGCAGGCCTTCCGCGACGCCCAGATCGCCGGCAACGACAACCCGCCCGCGCTCAAGGTCAGCGACGACCAGATCCGCGACAGCATCGCCAACGCCCAGCTCAAGATGCAGCAGGACCGCGGCAGCGACGTGACCATCTTCTCGCCGCGCGCGGCCGGCATGGGCCATCACATCGGCAACGCCAACACGTCACGCATCTGGTCCGAGACCTGCAACAACTTGATCTATCGCGTCGTGAAGCTGTTCCCGGAGAACTTTGTCGGCGTGTGTCAGTTGCCGCAGACGCCCGGCGTGCCGCCCTCGAATTGCATTCCCGAACTGGAGCGGTGCGTCAAAGAGCTCGGCTTTATCGGCTGCAACCTCAATCCCGATCCCTCGGGCGGTTATTGGAAGGACCCGCCGCTGACCGACAAGAAATGGTGGTATCCGATCTACGAGAAGATGGCCGAGCTCGATGTCCCCGCGATGATTCACGTCAGCATGTCGTGCAACCCCAACTTCCATACCACCGGCGCGCATTACATCAACGGCGACACCACCGCCTTCATGCAATTCATCATGTCGGACCTCTTCAAGGACTTCCCGACCTTGAAGTTCATCATTCCGCACGGCGGCGGCGCGGTGCCTTATCATTGGGGCCGCTATCGGGGGCTGGCCCAGGACCAGAAGCGCCCGCCCTTCGCCGAGCTGGTACTCAAGAACGTTTATTTCGATACCTGTGTCTATCACCAGCCCGGCATCGACCTGCTCACCAAGGTGATCCCGATCGACAACATTCTCTTCGCTTCCGAGATGATCGGCGCGGTGCGCGGCATCGATCCCGAAACCGGGCATCACTTCGACGATACCAAGCGCTATATCGACAAGGCCGCGCTCGACCCGGCCGCCAAGGCGAAGATCTTCGAGGGCAACGCGCGCAAGGTGTTCGGCCGGCTCGATAAGGCGATGGCCAAGAAGTAACGCCGCTTCGATGATCCGTTTCCGCCTCGCCGCCGCGCTGACGGTGCTTGGGCCTGCGGCTTTGACGCCGGTTGCGGCCTGGGCGCAGGCCGCGCCGGCGGACAAGCCCAGCCCGGTCGCGCTCGACAACGACTATGTCCATGTCAGCCGCGACACCGCGCCTTGCGCTTCGGGCGCGACGCCGGGCTGCGAGGACCGCATCATCGTCGCCATGGGCCGGATCGAGATCCGGGTCGGAAATACCCGCCGCAAGCTGACGAAGGGCCAGGTCGCGGTGTTCAAGAAGGGCGAGTCCTATCAGCTTCCGTCCGGCGGCTCGTATTTCGAAATCGCGATCAAGCCGAACCATCCGCCGGTGAAGTCGCCGCCCGAGACGATCGCGCCGCCCAAGAGCGCGCTGATCTATGACGGCGACCGGTTTTTCATCTACGAGGAAAAGCTCAACCCCGGCGACACGCGGCCGCGCCACAGCCACAGCCAGCGCGTGGAGATACGGCTCAACGTCGGACCCTTGCTCGATCAATGGTACGACCCGCCGACCCCGCCGCGGCTGCCGAGCATCGTTAATTTCCGGGAGCCGACGATCCGTACGACGCGCAACGTCGGCGATATGCCGCTGCACAACCTCATCGTCGAGTTCAAGCCCGAGCCTAAATAAGCGCGCGCGTCTCGGGCGCGAACAGCTCCTCGACCTCGACGTTCCGCGCAATGATGTGCTGGTCGAGCGCGAATTGCGTGATCGTCTCGAGCGCCTTGCGGTTGGGCGCGATACCGTATGGGAACGGATCGCCGCCAATCCCCGCGCGCAGCGCGAGCGCGAGCGCGTCCGCCGAGGTCGGGCTCCGTCCCGCCTCTAGCGCGGCGAAATAGACCGACTTAGCCGATTTGAAGGCGTCGAACAGCGCCGTGGCCAGGCCGGGATTGGCGTCGAGGACCGAATTCTTGACCACGACGCTGTGATTCAGGGGATAGATGCCGGTCTTGCGGTAATAGGCGAAGCCCGCCGCGCGTGCCTCGGGAATCAGCGGCTTGACCGCGTCGGATTTGATCGCGATGTCGCCGATCGCCGCCTGCACCTCGCCGCTGGCCAGCAGATCCGGCAGCGACCGGCCTATCAGCGCGTAATTCACGTTGGCGGGCGCGCGATATTGGGTGACGTGCTCGACATCGGTGGAGCTCCATACGATCTTTTCCAGATCGACACCGTATTCGGTGTGAAGAATGCCGCGCAGCCAGGTGCCCGTGGTGACGGTGTAGCCGCGGTTGACGCCGACGACGCGGCCTTCGAGGTCCTTCGGCGCCTTGATCCCTGAGTTGACGTTGTAGAACGCCGCCCAGTGATGAAAGTTGCGCGTGAGGAACACCGGAATGGCCGTAATCGGCACCCCCGCGTCCCGAGCGCATAGATAAGTCGAGAACGCCATCTCGCAAACATCGAAGGCGAGCTCGCGCACCATCCGACGCATGCCGGCGAGGGTGATCGGCTCGGCAACGACATAGTCGAGTTGCCGCCGGCCCGTCGAGCCAAGCCCCTTTTTGAGCGGCATCGTCAGCCCGTAATTGCCGAGAGCGATGGTCAGGCCGGCCACACGCCGATCTCCTTCACTGTCCGATAGCGAAAATAGCAGCATTCCCGCGTCTTGGCACGCGCCGGCATGGCGCGCTTCGCGGCCGGGATTTGACCGCGGGGATGGAGGCCCGCTCGACAGCGGGGCGTTTCGGTTGTCGCGCGGAAGCACCCCCTCGGCGAAACCACCATTTCGATATAGTATGGGCCAGTTCATGAAGGAGGGCGCGATGACGATCAGGACGATTCTGGCAGCGGCAAGCGGCGGCAGCGCCAATGACGGCGCGCTGGAGCTCGCCTGTCGGTGCGCGCAACGCTTCGGCGCGCATCTCGAAGCGTTTCACGCGCAGCCCGATCCGCGCGATCTTTTCACTTATGCCTCGGGCGACAGCATGGGGATGTCGCTATCCGGCGATTTCGTCGATCGCTTCGTGAGAGATTCCGACGCGATCGCCGCCAAGACCAAGGCGGCTTACGAGGCCGCGATCGCGCGTCACCAAATTCCCGCGAGCGCCGGGCCAGGCACGCCGCTGCCCGAGAAGATCGCCGCCTCGGCCGGCTGGCGCCTGGAAGTCGGCTATGGTCCGGCGTTGGTGTCGCGACGGGCGCGGTTCTTCGACCTCATCGTGCTCGGCCGATCCGATCGCGTCGTCGATCAGCCGCACACCGACGTGGTCGAGCAGACTTTGATCCAGTCAGGGAGACCCGTGCTGCTGGCGCCGGCGAGAGCGCCCGCCCGGCTCGGCGACACGGTGACCGTCGGTTGGAACGGCTCGGCCGAGGCGACGCGCGCGTTGGTCGGGTCGCTGCCTTTCCTCGTCCGCGCGAAGGCTGTCGTCGTTGTCACGATCGGCGACAGGCACCAGGAAAGCGCGGCGGCGCTCGTCGAGTATCTCGGCTGGCACGGCGTCGCGGCCAAGCACCGTCACGTCGCGTCCGTCGCCCATACCGGCGCTGGCCAGCAGCTCCTCGCGACCGCTCATGAGGAAGGCGCGGACTTGCTGGTCATGGGCGGATATGGCCAGATGCCATGGCGCGAGTTCCTGTTCGGAGGCGCGACGCGCGAAGTCGTTGGCGCCAGCCTATTGCCGCTCTTGCTGTCGCACTGAGCGAAAGCTACGCGGCGACCTGGGCGGCGATCACGCGCTCGCGCGGAAGATAGACACGGATCACGGTCCCGGTATTCTTGGTGCTGGCGATGTCGAGCCGGCCGCCATGAAGCTCGACGAGCCGGCGCGCGATCGGAAGGCCGAGCCCCGTGCCTTCGTATTTCTTGGTAAGGGCGTTCTCGACCTGGCGGAAAGGCTCGAGCGCAATGGCGATCTCGTCCTTGGTCATGCCGATGCCAGTGTCGGCGATGACCAGGGTGAGGCTGCCATCGACGCCGCGCTCGGCGGTGATCGCGACCTCGCCGCCTTCGTGCGTGAACTTGACGGCATTAGCCAGCAAGTTGATGAGTATCTGACGCATCGCGACCGCGTCCGCGGTAATGGCCGGCGTCCCCGCCGGCAAGTTGACGGTGAGCGCTATATTGTTCTTGAGCGCCTGCGCGCTGACCGCGGCGAGGCTGCCCTGGATGACGTCGCGAAGATCGACGTGCTCGTCCTTCAGCGTGAACTTGCCCGCCTGAATCTTCGAGATGTCGAGGACGTTGTTGATGAGCGCCAGGAGATGCTCGCCGGCGCCGAAAATATCCTTGGCGTATTCGGCGTAGCGCGGGACGCCGACCGGCCCCATCGTCTGCTCCTGGATGATCTGGGAGAAGCCGATGATGGCGTTCAAGGGCGTGCGCAGCTCATGGCTCATATTGGCGAGGAACTGCGATTTCGCCTCGTTGGCGGCTTCGGCGCGTTCCTTGCTGTGCTGCAACTCGAAATTGATCTGCCGCAGGCGGATGCGTTCCTCGGCCAGACGCGCGTTCGATGCCTGGAGCAGCACCCGCTCGTCGGCGAGCTGAATCTCGCGCGCCGCGCGATGTCCAATCTCGCGCATCAGGATCACGTTGAGACTGACCAGGAGCACCGTGCCGATGAAGGCGAGGACCGCGATCAAGCCGGCGCGCCGGTAAGGCGCGACCAGGGCCGCGCGTAGATCGAGCCCGACGGTCACGACCAGGGGATAGGAATCGAGCCTCTGATAGGCATAAAGCCTGGCCACGCCGTCGATCACGCTCTTGCGGATGTAATAGCCTCTTCCGCCTTCGGGGATCGTGCCGGGCCGCGAATCGTTTTCGATCGATTTGCCGATGCCGTCCTTGCCTTCGGGACTCGCCTTGCTGAAGCGGACGCGAACGACATTGTCGAGGCCGATGAGCGCGAGTGTGCCGCCCTCGCCCAGATCGACCGCGCTATGCAGCCTGGTCAGATAGCCAGGCGCGAGCCAGAATATCAGAACGCCGAGAAATTTCCCGTCGGCGTCGTCAACCCGCTCGGAAATCGGAAGCATGACGAGCTTGCCGTCTGGAGCGATCGCGGGGTGGCCGATATAGAGGCCCTTGTATGCGCCGTCGAGATGGACGCGGAATTCCTCGTTGCCGCTGAGATCGGCCGGCTGGGGATGGGGCTCGACCGTATCCGAAACCAGTCTGCCATCGGGACCGACAATGGCGCCCTCGATGGCGCCATTTGGGATCGCGGCGTTATCGCGCGCCCAGGCATAAAGGTCGAACTCGGTGGCCTTGGCGCTGCGCATTCCGGCCGCAACGGCGTTCATCATGCTCGCCACGTTAGCGAAGCTCTCCGAGACCTCGTGTTGGAACACCGCTACATAGTTGGTGGCTTGCACCCGCGCGTTGTCGACCGCGGTCTGCCACAAGTTGAGGACGGAACCGACAACGACGCCCCACATCGCCACGAGAAAGCAAAACAGAACGACGACAATCCCGAACTTGAGGGTTTTCGTCCGGCGGCGTGGATTATCCTGGGGTGGCACGGGCATCTCACCGGATTGAAGGATTCCGCGATTTCTAACATGGCGCCGGTTAACACTCTGTTTGTGAATTCGCAGCGGCCGGCCGCGCCCGCGACACTGAGTCCCGCCATTCCAGCGCCGCGTTAACCGTCGCAACCGGTTTCTTGGGGCCGATATGCTTAAGAGAACCGCAGCGACATCGACGCTCGGCCCCGCCGCCATTCGAATTATTCCGGTTTTGCCGAATGGAAGAGGATCGGTCATGGGCGCGATGGCTAGCGACCGTCCGCCAAGGCCCGTCAAGCCGAGGCTTGACCCGGGATCGCGCGTGAAACACACTGCCGCCGCGCCCGGCACAAAAGCTCGGGCGCGATGGTATTAGGGAGGACGAGATGCGTCTCGGGGGGTTGGCGGCGGCGGGGGTGCTTGGGTTGGCGGCGGTGTGCTTCGGCACCCGAGGTTCCGAGGCGCAGACCTTCCAGTTCAAATACACCGATTACAACCCGTCCGGAAATTTCATCACCAACGAAATCGAGCGCTGGTCCAAGGAAATCATGGACAAGTCCGGCGGGCGCGTGAAGATCGACGTGTTCCCGTCGAGCCAGATGGGTCCGGTGCCGCGGCAGTACGATTTGGTCCGCACGGGGGTCGCGGATTTCGGCTTCATCCTCTTGGGATCGACGCCAGGGCGCTTTCCGCTGAGCGAGCTTTCGCAGCTCCCCGGGCTCTTCCCCAGCGCCTATTCGGCGTCGGTCGCGCTGCAAGAAACCTATCCGCAATACCTCGCCAAGGAATTCGCGGGCGTGAAGATGCTCTACCTCTTCACCGGTCCGGCGCTTCCCGTCCTGACCAAGAAGCCGCTCCATGTCCTGGAGGATGCCAAAGGGCTGCGCATCCGCCAGCCCGATCCGATCCACGCCTTGCTGATCGAGGCCCTGAACGCGGCACCGACCGCGGTTCAGCCCGGCGACGTCGCCGACGCGCTGCAAAAGGGCACGATCGACGGCGTGCTGATGGGCTACAGCGGCGTGACCGCGTTCCAACTGCAATCGGTCGCGCGCTATTCGACCGAGTGGAACACCGGCGTCGTCGCCTTCGCCATGACGATGAACGAGGACAGCTACGACAAGCTGCCGGCCGACATCAAAAAGACGATCGACGACACGACCGGCATGACCGGCGCGATGCGCGGCGGCGGCGAGTTCGACCGCGACGACAAGAACTCGCGCAAGGTGAGCGGCGAGGCCGGCGTTCAGTTCATCGAGGCCACGCCCGAAGACGCCAAGAGGCTTCAGGCGATCGGCGAGCAGCTTGCCGACAAGGCCGTCGCCGACCTCGAAGCCAAGGGCCTGCCGGGCAAGGCGTATCTCGCAGCGCTTAAGGCCGGCCGCGACAAGCACGCTAACGACCCGGCGCCGATCTTGCCGAACCTTCCGTGACCTTCACGCGCTGGATCGAGCGAGTCCTCAACTGGCTCACGGCGTTGTCGGCGGTCGCGCTGGGCGCGATGGTGCTGCTGGTCGTGGCCGACGTGCTGCGCGCGAACCTGCTTCACCGTCCCATCATGGGCACCATCGACCTCGTCCAAGCACTGCTCGCCTTCATCGTGTTCCTGGGCCTGCCGCAGGTCATCTTCGTCGAAGGCAACATCACCGTCGACGTGATCGATCATTTCATCGGCCGGCGCGGCGTGGCGCTGCTGCGCGCCAGCGGCGGGCTCACGGCGTTCATCTATCTCGGCCTGTTGTTGTGGCACATGTTCCAGCCCGCGCTCGATACCTGGAACTTCGGCGACATCACGCCCGATCTCAAGATTCCGGTCTTCCTGATCTGGGTACCGGTCCTGATCGGGATGGCCGCGTCGATGATCGCCGCACTGGTCGTGTTCGCCCGGCGGTTCTGGAGATCCGGCGACTTGGAAAAAAAGTGATGGCCGTCCAAACCATCGGCCTCATCGGCATGGGCTGTCTCATCACGCTGATCTTTTTGCGCGTGCCGGTCGGCGTGGCGATGGGGCTCGTCGGTCTGTGCGGCTATGCCGCGGTCGACGGCTGGGACAAGGCGTTCCGGGTCTTCGGCCAGGTGCCGTTCGACGTCGCCACGAACTACAATCTCTCGGTCGTGCCGATGTTCATCCTGATGGGCGAGGTGGCGACGCGATCGGGCATCTCGGCGCAGCTCTATCGCGCGGCCAAGGCGGTCTTCGCCGGCGTGCGCGGCACGCAGGCGCTCGCCACCATCGGCGCCTGCGCGGGCTTCGGCGCGGTTTGCGGCTCCTCACTTGCGACCGCGGCGACGATGACGCGCATCGCCATCCCCGAGATGCGGCGCGCGGGCTATGATGATCGGATTTCGACCGGGTCGGTCGCGGCGGGCGGATCGATCGGCATCCTCGTGCCGCCCTCGATCGTGCTCGTCCTCTACGCGATCATCTCGCAACAATCGGTGCCGCGGCTCTTCGCCGCCGGCATGATTCCCGGCATGGTGCTGGCCGCGCTCTACATGATATGCGCGCTCGTGACGCTGAGGGTGAAGCCCCTATGGGCGCCCATCGAACCCGTTGGCACGCTGAAACAGCGGGCAAAGGACCTGGCCTCGGCCTGGGAAGTCGTGGTGCTGTTCGGGCTGTCGATCGGCGGACTTTACGCGGGCTGGTTCAGCCCGACCGAGGCCGCGGGGGTCGGCGCGTTCCTGGCGCTTGCCCTCGGCTTCGCGCGGCGCGGGCTGAACGGCTCGACCATGGTCGCCTGCTTCGCCGACTCGATCCGAACGACCTGCATGCTGTTCCTGATCGTCATGAGCGCCTTCATCTTCTCCTATTTCGTGGTGCAGACGCAGCTGCCGGGCGTTCTGGTCGGGTGGATCCGCGCCTGGAACGTGAACTCCGTGGTGCTGATGCTGATCTTGATCGTGTTCTACATCATCATGGGCTGTTTTCTCGACGGCGGCGGCATGGTCCTGATCACGGTACCGATTTTCCTGCCGCTCGTCGTCCAGTACGGTTACGACCCGATCTGGTTCGGCATCATGCTCGTCTGCGTCGTCGAATTGGGCCTCATCCATCCGCCAGTCGGCATGAACATCTTCGTCATTCAGGCGCGCGTTCCCGACGTTCCGATCCTTCGGATCTATCAGGGTATCATCCCATTCCTGATCGGACCCATGATATTGCTGGCCATGCTCATCGCATGGCCGCAACTGGCGCTATGGCTGCCGAAGCTGCTCTACGGGTGATCCGGATAAGGGTGAACCCGTCATCCAACGACGGTGCGGATCATGGTCTTGAACTCGGCGACGCTCGGGCGATAGGGACTCCGGCCGAGGAAATGGCTCCTGGCGGCGTCCGCCGCCATGTCGTCGAGATCGCCGTCCTGGTACCCGAGTCCCCGCAGATTAGACGGCAATCCCACGCGCGCGTTCAACGCCTCGACGACATCGGCGGCGCTCTCTCCGGGCTTCGCGCCGAGCGTATCGGCCAAGACGCGCATTGGATCGGGCACGTGCTTCTCGAGCAGCCGCATCACCGTCGGCATGGCGATCGCCACCATCATGCCGTGATGCAGGCCCTGATCGCCGCTGGCATTCGCAATGGCATGGGCGGGACCGAGCCCCATATGGATGCTGATGCCGCCCTCGAGCGCCGCCATCATCATGTGCCAGCGCGCCTCGCGGTCCATGCCGTCGCTCACCGCCCGCTCGACATGGCCGACGACATGACGAATCCCATCGAGCGCCATCGCCTTGGCGGGGGGATTGACGGTCGTCGTCAGGAACCCCTCGACGCAATGGGTGAGCGCATCCATCCCCGTGCCGGCGGTGAGGCGAGGCGGCAGGCTTAGCGTCAGCTCGGGATCGCAGATCGCGACCCGGGGCACGATGTAATGGCTGTTGAGGCCGGTTGCGCGGCTGGTCGCGTCCGCGTGAATGCCAGCGCCGCGCGAAGCCTCGCTGCCGGTGCCGGCCGTCGTCGGCACCGCGATCAGGGGCGCGACGGCATGCGTGATCGAATCCGGCCGTCCGAGATAATTGGCGAGCGGACCCGGATGACCCGCCAGCAGGGCAACCGCCTTGGCGGCGTCGATGACCGAGCCCCCGCCCAGCGCCACAACGCCGTCGCAAGCCTCGCCGCGGTAAAGCGCAAAGGCGCCGTCGACGCACCCGACCGTCGGATTTTCCGGCACTTCACTGAAAACGACCGCCGCGCGCGAAGCCGGAATCGCCTCGCGCACGCGCGACGCGATGCCGCAACGAAGCAAACCTCGATCGGTCACGAGGAGCGGCCTGGCGATGCCGAGCACGCCGAGTTCGTCGGCCAACGCCTCGACCGCCCCGAAATCGAAATAGACGCGCGGATATTGCAGCAGCGGGTTCATCGCCCCTCGACCTCCGTCGGCTACGTTGGATTACGGCACCGGCTTGGCATCGATCAGGATGAAGGCGACCCGCGCGGGCTTGTCGGTGCGGTTGCTCCAGGCATGGCTGGTGCCGCGCTGGATTAGAACATCGCCTGTCTTCATCAGCTTTTCGCCCTCGTCCATCAGCGCATAGATCTCGCCCTCGATCACGATCGCGTAGTCGATCGTATCGGTCTTGTGAAAGCCGGCGTGGCGGACATTGCCGGCATCGCGCTTATAGCCCTGACGCTGCGCGTCGGCGGACCAATCCTCGACGCGCACCGCCGCAAAGCGCTCCTTGTCGGGCGGATATTCGACGACGCGAAACACGCTGCCACGAGGCGGCGGCGGCAGGCGGAAGGGATGAACGGTCGGATCCTCGCTGCCAGAATTGTCCGCGGGCGTGCTGTCGGTCTGCCACAGCTCGACGACCGACGTTCCGGCCGGGGTTCGATCCTTCGGGAGCGACACGGCGCCATCGATGATGAAGATCGATTTGCCTTGGGCATCGTGGCCCGAGACCAGCCGGCGGATCGATAAGGCCATCTTGGTTCCTCCCTCGAGAATAGGTCGCGATTGCCTTTTTGCGGTGCGGCAGAGTGCTTGACGGCGCGTGACCAGTCAAGCAATCTGGCCGCCGGTAAAAGCGGGCAAATTGTCCGGAATCGCGCCGATTTTTCGGCACCGCGTCGGGGAGGTGCGGCGATGAGACCAAGGCTGCTGCGATGGATCCCGATCTTGCTCGCCCTGGCCTTCGCACCGGAAGCGGTCGCGGCGGAACTGCAAAAAATCTCGGTTGGATATGTACCGGTGGCGGACTTCGCGCCGGCCTTCATCGCGAAGGACAAGGGCTATTTCGAGAATCACGGACTCGATGTCACCCTGACCAAGATCCTGCTGGCCTCGAACGTCCCCGCCGCCCTGGTATCGCGGAGCCTCGATATCGGCATGGGCACCCCGCCGATGTTGCTGGTGACGGCGGAAAGCGGTCTCGATCTCGTCGCCATCGCCGGAATCTCTCGTCTCGTCAAGGACAACCCGTTCGTGAGCCTGATCGCCCGGCCGGCGGCGAACATCCACGTGGCAGCGGACCTCAAGGGCAAAAAGCTCGGCGTGCCGGGCTTCAACAGCTCGATGGATATCGCGATCCGCAAATGGCTGATGGACCGCAACGTCGCACCGAGCGACGTCAACTTCGTCGAAGCCATCTTCCCGCAAATGCACGACATGCTCGCGGGCGGAACGCTCGATGCGGCGATCGTGCTCGAGCCGTTCCGCTCGCTGATCCTCCGCGACGGCACCGGCGTCAATGTCGGAAACTTCTTCGCCGACTTGAGCCCCGACGCGATCGCCGCCTTTTGGATGGCGAAGTCGGATTGGGTCGCGGCGAATCGCGGCGCGGTCGAAGGCTTTCGCGCCGCGCTCGGCGAGGGCATCGCCGAGTTGAAAAGGGACCCCTCCGAGTTCCAGTCGATCCAGATGAAATATCTCGGCTTCGCCTCGCCAGTGGAACCCAGCTTCTCGCTGACGGTGACCAAGGAAGATCTAGCCTTTTTCGCCGATATGAGCAGGCAAGTCGGCGTGATCCATCAGCCGCCCCAGCTCGACAAGCTGATCGCGCCGTAACGACGTGACGTTATTCGAGCGATGACCCGAGAAGTTCTACAGGCGCGCGCGCTGAGCATCGGCTTCGGCAATCATCTCGTCGCTCGACCGCATCGATCTCGACGTGAGCGACGGCGAATTCCTGTCGGTGGTCGGCCCGTCGGGCTGCGGCAAGACCACCTTGCTGCGCCTGCTGGCCGGCCTCGCGGCGCCCAGTTCCGGCGAGGTTCTGGCGAGCGGCAAGCCGATCCTCGGCCCATCGCGGGAGCGCGCGATCGTGTTCCAGGACTATAGCCGCTCGCTGCTGCCCTGGCGCAGCGTGTGGACCAACGTCGCGCTCGCTTATGAATCGCTGGGCATCCCGCGCGCCGAGCGAAAAAAGCGCGCCTATGCGCTGCTCGAGCGCATGGGGCTGAGCGCGGTGGGCGAGTATTTTCCCGGCCAGCTATCCGGCGGCATGCAGCAACGCGTCCAGATCGCGCGCTGCCTCGCGCAGGAACCTCGGGTGATGCTGATGGACGAGCCGTTCGGCGCCCTCGACGCGCTGACCCGGCAAACGCTCCAAGACGAGATCTCGCGGCTCGCGGCCGAGCGCGGCGTGACGGTCGTCTTCATCACCCATGACCTGGAGGAGGCGATCTATCTCGGCGACCGCGTCGTCGCGCTCGCACCCAATCCCGGCCGCATCGCCGAGACCATCGAGGTCGGCCTCGCCCGCCCGCGCAACCAGCTGATGACGCGCGAGGACGCCGTCTTCCTCGCGCATCGCCATCGGCTGTTCGAGCTGCTCGTCGAGCACTGACGCGAAAATCTAGGAGGCAGGACATCGCGCACGATCCGCTATGAAATGGCCGTCGACACCGATATCGGCATTCCGATGCGCGATGGCGCGATCCTTCGGGCCAATTTCTTCCACCCCAAGGCCGCGGGAAAGTTCCCGGTGCTGATGACCTTCGGGCCCTACGGCAAGGACGTGCCGTTGAAGGAGTTCATGACGGAAGCCTGGGTTACGCTCGAAAAGCGCTATCCCGAAATCCTTACCGCGTCCTCCTGCAAGCATCTCGTCTTCGAGACCCCCGACCCCGAATGCTTCGTGCCCGACGGCTACATCGTCATCAAGGTCGATGCGCGCGGGGCCGGCAAATCGCCGGGGCGCCTCTCGCCCAATTCGCCCGAGGAGTTTCGCGACTTCTACGACGCGATCGAATGGGCGGGCGCGCAGGAATGGGGCAACGGCAAGGTCGGCCTCTTGGGCATCTCCTATTACGCCGCCGGGCAATGGAGCGTTGCCGCGCTGAAGCCGCCGCATCTCGCAGCGCTTCTGCCGTGGCAGGGCACCTATGATTTCTACCGCGACCGCACCCGGGCGGACGGCATCTTCGCGGGTGGGTTCCTCGGGCGCTGGTGGAAGAACAGCGTGCTGCGCAACCAGCACGGCAATCCCGAATGCCCCTATCACGACATCTATACCGGCGAGCGCACCACCGGACCCGCCAGCCTCAGCGAAGAGCAACTGTCGGCGAACCGCGCCGATTATCTGGGCGACCTCTTGTCCCATCCGCTCAACGATGCCTGGTATCGGTCGCGCACGCCCGATCTCGGCAAGATCGACCTGCCGACTCTCGTGGTGGCGAATTGGGGCGGGCTGGGCCTCCATCTGCGCGGCACCGTCGGCGGATTCGTCGGTATCGCCTCGAAGGAAAAATGGCTCAAGGTCCAGGGCGGCTCGTATTTCCACACCTTCCTGCAGCCGAAGAACGTGGCGCTGCAAAAGCGCTTCTTCGACAAGTACCTCAAAGGCATCGACAATGGCTGGGAGAAGGAGCCGCGGATCGAGGTCGAGATTCGCGCACCCGGCGACACGACCAAGCGATTGCAGCAAGCCGCAACCTGGCCACTGCCCGAGACGAAATGGACCAAGTTCCATCTCGACGCCGGGGAAAAGACGCTTTCGACGACGCCGCCCAGTGCCGCCGCCAGCGCGAGCTATCCGTCGATGACGCAAGGAATCGGTTTCACCACCCCGCCCTTCGCCGCAGATACCGAGATCGTCGGCCCAGTGAAGTTGAAGCTCCACGTCTCGTCGAGCAGTGTGGACATGGATGTCTTCGCGACGCTATGCGCCTTCGATCCGGACGGCAAAGAGATGACCTTCATCGGCGCGCCGGAACCGAATTGTCCGGTGACGCAAGGCTGGATGCGGGTTTCGCAGAGGAAGCTCGACCCCAAACGCTCGACCGATTACTTCCCGTTCCATCCTCATGACGAGAAGCAACCCTTGATCCCCGGCGAGATCTACGAGGTCGATGTCGAGATCTGGCCGATGGGGCTCTATCTCCCCAAGGGCTCGACGCTCAAGCTGATCGTCGCCGGCACTGATTTCGAGCGGCCGGGATCGAAGCCGCCCTTCCAAGGCGTCGCCTGGTTCACCCATAACGATCCGCGAGACCGTCCGCCGGCGATCTACGACAGCACCAACGCGGTGCACACGGGCGGGACGCGCGAATCCTATCTGCTCTTGCCGGTGATCTCATAGCGCCGAGCGGGCTTGACAATCGGCAACGCCTTCACGCCTTCGTCCCTTCAGATTTCCCGCACCAGGGCGCGCTCGGAATAGAGCGTGCGGCGGCAGGACGCCGCATCGCCGCCCGCCACCGCCAACGCCATCGCTCGGCGAAAATAGAGACTCATATTGTGCTCGTCGGTGTAGCCCATGGCGCCATGAAGCTGGACGCATTCCTTCACCGCGTGGAGGGCTGTGTCGGCGGCGTGGGCCTTGGCGCCCAAGGCCGCGACCGCCTGGCGCTTGGTGCCATAGGCTCGGCAGCTCTCGTAAATGAGCGCCCGCGTCGCGTTGAGATCGACATAGATCGACGCACAGCGATGCTGCAGCGCCTGGAAGCTGCCGATGGCCACGCCGAACTGCTTGCGGTCCTTGAGATATTGCACCGTGAAGCGCAGCGCCTCATCGGTCAGCCCAAGCAGCAAGGCGGCATAGCCGATGCGCATGAGATCGCGCGCGTCCTTGAAAGCGGCTGCCGGCCCCGCGCCTTTCGCCAGCACCGTCAGGTCGCCGGCCGCGACGCCCTCGAAACGCAAAACGGTGACCGAGCCGCCATCGACGTTGGTCTCGCTTTCGATCGCCACGCCCGGCGTATCGCGCGCGATCGCGACCGCTGAGACCTCGCCGCCGATGTCAATGGGCGTCACGAACCGGTCCGCGGCATCGGCATCGAAGACATAGCCGGTCTTGCCATTGATCCTGCCGCCGGCTCCGACCTTGGCCGGAGGCGCATCGGCCTCGATCGGCGCAACCACCGTCGTGCCGGCAATAAGCTCGCCGAGCAACGCCGCAGCGGGCGCGCCGCACCCCGCCAGCACGATCGCGGCGCCGAGCGCCGGCGCCAAGGGCTCGGGCATCAGGCGCTTCCCCGCATGCTCGAGCAGCAGCGCGATCTCGCGAACCTCCAACCCGACGCCGCCTTGGGCCTCGGAAACGGAAGCGCCCAGCCAGCCCAGCGCGGCGAGCTGGCCCCACATCGCGCGATCGAAGCTCGACGCGCCCGCCTGCAAGCGTCGCACCCTCGTCAGGCCGCCGGCGCCGTCGAGCAGATCGGCGATGCCGTTAACGATGTGCCGGTCTGAATCGGCGAGCTTATGCACGGCCGGGCCTCGGCAGGCCAAGGGTGCGCATCGCCAGAATGCCGCGCTGTATCTCGTTGGTGCCGCCGCGAATGGAGAGGCGCCGCGATTGCATGAAGAACTGGCTGTAATCGGGGCGGTCGTTGCCCGAAAGCGAGGCGGTGCGCGTGGCGGCGTGCGGCCCGCCAAGCTCTTGCATGATCTCGAGGCACGAACTGCGTGACCTCGGAGCCATGGATTTTGAGGCGCGAGCTTTCCTCGGGATCGGACACGCCAGCCTCGAGCTGCTCGAGCGCGTCGAGATAGGAGGATTCGAGCGCCATCACTTCGACCTCGGCGCGGGCCAGCCGGTCGATCATCCACGGATCGCGGTCGGCGCCCGTCAGCGCCGCTGCTTCGCGCAGGCGGCAGAGCGCGCGCAACGCCATGATCGGGTTGCCCGACCGCACGCGCTCCTCGGTCAGGAGCGCAGTCGCGACCGTCCAGCCCTCGTTGATCTTGCCGACGACATTCTTCAATGGCACTTCGACATCGTCGAAGAAGACTTCGCACAGCTCGTCGTCGCCCGCGAGGGTCTTGATCCCGCGCGCCGTGATGCCGGGCGTTTTCGCATCGCACAGCACGAAGGTGATCGAATCCCGCGACTTGCCCTCGCCGGTGCGAACGAGGACATAGAGCCAATCGGCGTAATGCGCGCCCGTGGTCCAGATCTTGTGGCCGTTGATAACGAGCTTGTCGTCCTTCACTTGGGCTCTGGTGCGCAAGCTGAGCAGGTCCGAGCCCGAGCCCGGCTCGGAATAGCCTTGCGCCCAGATCACCTCGCCGGTGCGCGCCTTGGGCAGGTGCTCGCGCTTTTGCTCTTCGGTGCCGTATTTCATCAGAAGCGGGCTGATATGGGTCAGGCCCTGCGCGGGCAAGTCGGGCGCGCCGATGCGCGCCAGTTCCTCGATCAGGATGATCTGCTCGACCGGCGTTGCGCCCATGCCGCCATAGATTTTGGGCCAATGCGGCGCCGCCAGACCGCGCTCGGAGAGCGCCCTGAACCAGCCCTTGAGCTCGGCCGGCGTCTTGCGAAACGACGAATGCCGCAACTCAGCCGTTAGATTGGCCTCGAGCCACGCGCGTAAGTCCGCGCGGAAGGCGCGTTCGGAATCGGTTTCCTCCCGAAGCATGCGCTCTGTGTTCCCTGCTTGGCGTTTTTTTCCTGCGCGAGCCTAACACGCGGGCCGCGGGAAATCACCATTGCTGGCGACGCCGCGCTTTGCTAACCCTCGCCGGGCGATGAACCGCCGCGCGAAGGATCGGCCATGGCGCTTGAACTCCATCTCAAAGGTAAGACCGTTCTGGTGACCGGCGCTTCGAAGGGTCTCGGGCTCGGCGCCGCTCAGGGCTTTGCCGCCGAGGGCTGCAACCTTCGCCTGTCGTCGCGGTCGAAAGAGAAGCTCGAAGAGAACGCAGCGGCGCTGAGGAAGGCGCACGGGATCGAAGTGAAGACCTATCCCCTCGATCTGTCGGTGCAAGGAGAGCGCGACAAGCTCGTGGCGGCGTGCCCCGACATCGACATCCTCATCAATAATGCCGGCATGATTCCCGGCGGCTCGATCGACGATGTCGACGACGCGGCCTGGCGCGCCGGCTGGGACCTCAAAGTGTTCGGCTATATCAACTTCACCCGCGCTTATCTCAAGCTGATGCGTAGCCGCGGCAAAGGCGTCATCGTCAACATGATCGGCTCGGCCGGCGAGAGCCTCGACTACGACTACATCGCGGGCGGGGTCGGCAACGCGGCCCTGATCGCGTTTACCCGATCCATCGGCTCGCGCAGCGTCGACTTCGGCGTTCGCGTCGTCGGCATCAATCCGGGCCCGACCGATACCGACCGGATCGCGTTCCTGTCGAAAAAGCGGGCCAGGCAAGTTTTCGGCGACGAAAACCGCTATCGCGAATTCTTCAAGGGCTATCCGATGCAGCGCCCCGCGACCGTCAACGAGATCACGAATTCGGTGCTGTTCCTCGCCTCGGACCTGTCGTCTTATACCTCGGGGATCGTCCTCACCATCAACGCCGGCATGACCCTGCGGCGGCAGCGCTAGCGGACATACTCGTCGGTGAACAAATCCGAGTAAGTGCCGAGCTGTTCCGAAGCCTTCATGAATCCCGCCTCGACATTGAGGCGGTCGGAATTCCGGATCGCGGCCTCGACGATGACGGGGGTGGCCGGCATCGATCTCTCGACGACGGCGAAAGACGCGTTCAGCACCGCGGAATCGATCTGGGGGAAGTGGCGCCGCAGGATCGCAAGCGATTCTTCGTGATGCTGGTGAACGAAGGTGACGCCGGCGACCAGCGAGTGGCCCATCTTCATGCAGATCGAGCGATGCTCGGCGCAGAATTGCGGCCGCACGATCACGACGCCCGAGCCGAAGGGCGTAAGCCAGGCCGGGTCGCCCGCGAGCGCGTCGGCAACGACCACCGCGTTGCCGCCCGCCAGCACCTGCTCGCTCCAGGGCGGGGTCGTAACGAAGCCGTCGATCGCCCCACGCGAGAAGGCGGCAACCGCTTCGGGCGCCAGGAGCGGCGTGACCGGAAGGCTTTCCGGATCGACGCCGCCCGCCATCTCGATCACGCGGGTCAGCCCGTGCCCGACCGAATTGACGGTATCGATGCCGAAGGTATGGAGCTTGCCCATGATTTTCGCGCGGCTCTCGAGCGGCGCCGTGGCGTCAAACTTCGCTGCTGCGGCGATGTCCTTGCGCACCAGGATGACCCAAGCCGGCTTGTCGCTCATAAGAGCGATTCCAAGCAGCTTTTGGCCGCGCGCCGCCGCGCGGGTCAGCGACGCGCCATTCGAGAAGCCGAAATCCGCCGAGCCGGAAATCACGCCATTGGTCGTGCCGACACCGGGAAGAACGACTTTCTGCACGTCCAAGCCCTGCTGCTCGAAAATATGCGCATCCTCGGCGACATAGAACGGCAGGAAGCCGAAATTCTCGGCCGGAAGGGAAACGATCGTGTGCTCGACCTGCGCGCGCGACGGGGCGGCGACGATGCCGAGAAGTGCCGCGGCGAGCAGTCCCGACCTCGCGGCACCGGTGGCGAACCGAAGGCTTCTGGCCATGACCGCGCCCTCCCTTCTTGGCCGGTCAGCGCACGAATTCGTCGGTAAAGAGGCCGTCATAGGATTTGAGCTGATCCTCGGGCGCCATGAGGCCCGCCTCGATGTTGAGGCGCTCGGAGTTGCTCAGTACCTTGGCCACGACGATGGGTGGCACCGGCGTTCCGGCCTCGACCACCTTGAACGCGGCCGCGAGAACCGCGGGATCGAACTTGTTGAAATGCTTTTTCATGAGGGCCAAGGCTTCATCCGGCTTGTCGTGGATAAAACTCGCGCCCTCGGCCAAGCCGCGACCCATCTTGACGCAGACCGAGCGATGCTCGACGCAGAATTGCGGCCGCGTCACGATGACCCCCGAGCCGTTGGGCGCGATCCAGTCGGGGTCGCCGTTGATCGGGCTGGCAATGACGACGCCGGTGCCGTTCTGCACGGCTTGCTGTGGCCAGGGCGTGCCGGCGACGAAGCCATCGAGAGCGTGCCGCGCGAAAGCCGCCATCGTGTCGGGCAGCCCAAGCGGCGCGACGGTGATGCTTTCGGGATCGATCCCGCCTGCCTTCGCGACCGCGCGCAGATAGGCGTGCACGACCGAATTGATCGCATCGATCCCCATCGTCTTGCCCTGCATCAGCCGCGCGCGCACCGCCAGCGGCGCCCGCGGGTCGAAATGCCCGGCATCGGCGATCTGTTTGCTGACGACGATGCTCCATACCGGCTTGTCGATCATGTTGGCGATGGCGAGCATGCGCTGGCCGTGCGCTGCCGCGCGCGTGAGCGAGGCGGCCGAAGACACCGAGAACTCGACCGAGCCCGATACTACGGCATTGAACGAGCCGATGCCGGCGATGACGATGGTCTTTACGTCGAGGCCTTGGTCTTTCCAGAAGCCAAGATCCTGCGCGGCATAAATACCGAGGAACTGCATCACGTCGGAGGGCAACGCCAGGAGCGCGTGCTCGTCCTCGGCCCGCGCCGGCGATACCAGCGCGGCCAGGGCAAAACAGGCCACTACCACGCCAAGCCCGCGCGATCGAACTCGCTTCATCATGGTTTCACCGTTACCGTGTGTCATCGCACGAATTCGTTGGTGAAAAGATCGTCATAGGCGCTGAGCTTGTCTTCGGGTTTCAGGAATCCGGCCTCGACGTTCAGCCGCTCGGCATTCGCCAAATCGAGCGCCGACACGAGCGGCGGGCGCGGCGTCATCTGCTCGACCGCGTCGAAGGAAGCCGCCAGGACCGGCGCGCCGATCGCATCGAAACGCTTGTCCAGGAGAGCGAGCGTTTCCCGCGGATGCTTATACATGAAATCGACGGCGAGCAGCATGGAATGGCCCATTTTCGCGCAGATCGAGCGGTGCTCGACGCAATATTGCGGCCGCGTCACCAGTAGGCCCGAGGCGGAGGGCGATAATTCCGGGATTTCGGCGATGGTTCCATCGGCCACGACGACGCCCGTTCCCGCTTCGACGATCTGCTGCGCATAGGGTGGACCGAAAGTGAAGCCATCGAGCGTGCGCCGCGCAAACGCAGCCAGAATCTCGGGCGGCTGCATCGGCGCCATGACGATCTCATTCGCGCCGATGCCGCCCGCCCGGGCGATCACCCGCGTATAGGCGTCGGCAATCGATCCGACCCCACCGATGCCGAGCGTGCGGCCCTTCAGCACCTGCGCGCGCACCGAGAGCGGCGCCTTGGGATCGAACTTCGCCGCCTCGGCAAGGTCCTTGCGCAGCACGACCATCTGTCCGGTCTCGTCGGCCAGCTCGACGATGGCCACCAATTTTCGTCCCCGAGCCGCCGCGCGGGTGATCGCCGCGCCGGTGGAAAACGAGAAATCCGCCGAGCCGGCGATGACCGCATTCATGCCCCCCACGCTCGGAATGGTCACAACGTTGATGTCGAGAACCTGCGTTTTCCCAGAGGTGCGTGTCCTCGGCGATGTAAAGGGCGAGAAGCGAGACGAGCGGCGCGGGCACGACGAGAACCGCGTCGCTCCATCTCGGCCCGGGCCGGCGCGCTCATGAGAGCCACCGCGACCAGCCCGCCTGCGGCGAAGACGCGCCCCCTGCGTGCGCTCATTTCAGAAATTCGTTGGTGAAGAGATCGTCGTAGGTCTTGAGCTGATCCGCCGGCTTGATGAACCCGGCCTCGACATTGATGCGATCGGCATTGGCCAGGGCCTTTGCATCAACGAGGGGCGGCTGCGGCATCGCCTTCCGCATCACCTCGAAGGATGCGGCGACGACATCCTTGTCGGTCTTAGCGAAGCGCTTTTCGAGGATCGCGATAGCCTCTCGCGGATGCTCGTGCACGAAATTGCTCGCGGCGACCAGGGCATGTCCCATTTTCATGCAAATCGAGCGATGCTCGACGCAGAATTGCGGCCGCGTGATGACGGTACTCGATGCGATGGGACTGAGCCATGGCGGATCGCCGGCAAGACCGCTCGCGATGACGACGGCGGTGCCGTCATGCTCGAGCGTTTGGGGCCATGGCGGCCCGAGCGAGATGCCGTCGATCTGATGCTGCGCGTAGGCGGCGAGCATTTCCTGCGGCTGCAGCGCCGAGACGACGATCGAATCCGGATCCACGCCGCCCGCCTCGGCGATCACCCGCAGATAGGAATGCGCGGCCGAATTGATGCCGTCGATGACGATGGTGCGGCCTTTGAGGACTTTCGCGCGCTCGGAGAGGGGCGCGCTGGGGTCGAAATGCGCCGCGTCGGCGATCTCCTTGCGCAGGACGACGTCCCAGGGCGGCAGATTATTCATGTTCGCGATGGCGAGCATTTTCTGGCCCTTCGCCGCCGCGCGATCGAGGTTCGAGCCGGAGGAAAACGAGAAATCGACCGAGCCGCCGATCAGCGCGTTGAAGCCGGCGTTCCCCGCCAGAAACTGGACTTTGACGTCGAGACCCGTTCTGCTCGTAGAGCTGCGCGTCCTCAGCCATGTAATCCGCGGTAAAGGCGAAGGAGACGGCGGGGATCGCGACCGTCGTGCGTTCGAGCTGGGCATAAGCCGGCGCCCCGACCGCGCCGAGTGCGAGCAGCACCACTCCGAGCGCGGCGAGCGGCCGCCTCTCAGTGAAGATAATCATTGGTGAAAAGCCCATCGTAAGAGTGAATTCGGTCTTCGGGCTTCAAGAACCCGGCCTCTGCATTCATCCGGTCGCCATTGACCATTTCCTTCTCGCTCGTGACGGGCGGCGTCCCGGTCATCTTGATCACCGCGTCCGCCGCCAAGGTTAGAACCGCCTCGTCGAGGGTGGTAAAGCGTTTCTCGAGGACGGCGACCGATTCCTTCGGATGGTCGTGGACGAACTGGGTCGCCTCGACCATCGAGTGGCCCATTTTTTCGCACAGCGACTTGCGCTCGGCGCAAAGTTGCGGGCGGGTAACGAGAAGGGCGGAAGCCATCGGAGAAAATCCCGGCGGGTCGCCCTCGACGCCGTTCAGCACGATGACCCCGCTGCCATCATGCACGACTTGTTGGGCGAAGGGCGGACCGAGCGAGAATCCATCGATGGCGTGCCGCGCAAAGGCCGCGAGAATATCGGGCGGCTGCATCGGCGCGATGGTGGCGTCTTTCTCCGAATCGAGCCCCGCGGATTTCAGCGCGATGCGGATGACGGCGTCCGCGACCGAGCCTAGCCCGCCCATCGCGATCGTCATTCCCTTCAGAATCTTGGCGCGCTCGGCGAAGGGAGCTTTCGGATCGAAATGCCCGGCCTCGGCGAGATCCTTGCGGATCGAAATGAACTGTCCCGATTCGTCGTTGAGATTGGCGATTGCGAGCAGTCTTTGCCCATGGGCCGCGGCGCGGGTGATCGAGCCGCCCGAGGACAGCGAGAACTCGGCCGAGCCCGCGATCACCGCGTTCATCGAGCCGATGCCGGGAACATAGATGACCTTGATGTCGAGATCTTCCTTGGGCCAGAAATAGTCCTGGGCGACGAAAATCGCGAGGAACAGAACCACCGGCGCCGGCAGGGAAACCGTCGCCTGATCGACAGCCGCGCGCGCCGGCGTCGCCGCGCCGACCGCAAGGCCGGCAAGGCCCAGAATTCCGGCCCGAAACGCGCCGCCGGCACGGGCAGAGAAGGTCACGCGCATCACCTCATTCCTCACTGGACGAATTGGTTGTCGAACAGCCCGTCGTAGGAGGCGAGCTTGTCTTCGGGCTTGATGATTCCGGCCTCGACGTTGACGAGATCGCTGTTCGCCAACATCCGGGCGCTGGTCACCGGCGGAACCGGGGTCATCGTCTTGACCGCCGCGAAGGAGGCGGCGAGAACCGACGGGTCCATCGTGGCGAAACGCTTCTTGAGGACGGCGAGCGCGTCTTCTGGGCGGGTTTCGATGATGTTCACCGCTTCGACCATGGAATGGCCCATCTTCGCGCAAATGGAGTGGTGGTTGACGCAGAATTGCGGCCGCGTGACGAGAATCGCCGAGGCGAACGGCGATATCTCCTTCGGCTCGCCCGCGGCACCGTTCGCCACGATCACGCTGGTTCCTTCTGCGATCGTCTGCTGGGGCCAAGGCGGCCCGAAAGAGAATCCGTCGATCGTCTTTCGCGCGTAAGCGGCGAGGAACTCGTCGGGCTGCATCGGCGTGATCGTCATCTCGTCGGCGGTGATGCCGCCGGCCATCGCAACGACACGCAGATAGGCATCGGCGATGCTGTTGACCCCGCCCATCGCGAAGGTATGCCCCTTCAAAATCTTCGCGCGGATCGAGAGCGGCGCCGTGGCATCGAAATGCGCGGCATCCGCTATGTCCTTGCGAATCACCACATACTGCCCGACTTGGTCGTTCAGGGTCGCGACAGTCAGGAGCTTTTGCCCATGCGCCGCCGCGCGATCGATCGATGCGCCAGAGGAGAACGAGAAATCCGACGAGCCCGAAATGACCGAATTCATGGCACCCACGCCGGCGATGAAGACGATCTTCACGTCAAGATCCTCTTGCGGCCAAAGCTGCATGTCCTCGGCGACGTACTCGGCGAGGAAGAGGATCGTCACCGCCGGCATCGCGAGCGTCGTATGCTCCATTTCCGCGCGGGCCGGCGCCGCGATCGCGGCGAGGCCGGCAAGGCCGAAGAGGCCGCTTAGGAGCTTGTTTGGCATTCTCCCTCCCCAGTTATTGGACGAATTCGGCGGTGAACAATCCGTCATAGGAAGGAAGCATCTCGTCCGACTTGATGAAACCGGCGTCGAGATTGATTTGATCGCTATTCTTGATTTGGAGCGCCGTGGGCGCCGGCGGGTGCGGCGTCGTTTTCAACACCGCGGCGAAAGACGCCGCCATCACGGCGTCGTCGATGGCGCCGAACGACTTTTTCAGGATGGCGATCGATTCCTGCGGGTGGTCGCGCATGAAATCGGTTGCCAGCACCATCGCGCGGCCCATCTTGACGCAGATCGAGCGATGCTCGGCGCAAAGCTGCGGCCGGGTAACCAGTAAAGCCGACGCGGCGGGCGAATAGCCCGGCGGATCGCCGCCATCGCCATTCGCGATGATGACCGCGCTGCCGTCCTGCGTGACCTGCTGCGCCCATGGCGGCCCCAGCGAGAACCCGTCGAGCGCCTTGCGCTTCATCGCCGCGACGATATCGGGCGGCTGAAGCGCCGAGAAGACGATGTCCTTGAAATCGACCCCGCCCGCTTTCGCGACGATGCGCAGAAAGGCGTCGCCGATGGTGCCGACGCCACCAATGCCGAAGGAATGACCTTTCAGGACTTGAGCGCGGACGGCGATCGGCGCGTTAATGTCGAAATGCGCCGCATCGGCCAGGTCTTTGCGCAGCACGGCATACTCGCCGGGCTGGTCGCTCAAGGTGGCGATCGCCAGGAGTTCTGGCCGTGCAGCGCGGCGCGGGTCAGCGAACCTCCGGACGAGAACGAGAAATCGACCGAGCCCGAGATGACGGCGTTCATAGCGCCGACCCCGGCGATTTCCATCGATTTCACGTCGAGGCCCTGGTCCTTGAAGAACCTATCCTCGGCGATGAATTCGGCGGCGAAAGTGATGATCGGCGACGGGAACGCGACGGTGGCGTGTTCCATCTGTGCCTGCGCGGGAGCGGCGACCGTGGCCGCCGCGGCGAGGAAGACGAAGCCGGCACACAGCTTTTCGCGCATGGCCGCGCTCCATTCCTTATTTGGCGAATTCGGCGGTGAACAGCGGCGTATAGGATTTCACTCGATCCTCCGGCTTCAAAAATCCGGCCGTGACGTTCATCTGGTCCGCGTTCCTGAGCCCGGCCTCGTCCGGCGCCGGGGGATGCGGCGTCATATCGCGCACCGCCTCGTAGGAAGCCTGCAACACCTTGTCGCTGACGGTCTGGTAGCGCTTCTTGAGAATCGCCAAGGTCTCTTGCGGATGGTCATGAATGAAATCCGCGGCGAGCTTCATCGCATGCCCCATTTTCACGCAGATCGAGCGGTGATCGACGCAGAACTGCGGGCGCGTGATCAACATGACCGAACCGACGGGATTCAATTCCGGCGGATCATTTTCCGCGCCGTTGGCGACGATCACTCCGG
Organism: uncultured Alphaproteobacteria bacterium; assembly: GCA_963803265.1. Lineage (GTDB taxonomy): Bacteria > Pseudomonadota > Alphaproteobacteria > ATCC43930 > CGMCC-115725 > CAIKMD01. Next base: position 172,696 of record CAWDLZ010000020.1, read on the forward strand.
TGCCGTCCGCCACTACCTGTTCCGGCCACGGCGGTCCCGCGACGAAACCGTCGATCGCATGGCGCGCGAAGGCGCTCATCATGTCGGCCGGCTGTTCCGGCGTGACGGCAATGAGATCGGGATCGAAGCCGCCTTCCTTCGCCATGATCCGCACATAAGAATGCGCGACCGATTGCACCACGTCGATCGCGATGGTGCGGTTCTTGAGCACCTGCACGCGCTGCGACAGCGGCGCCGCGGCATCGAAATGCGCCGCGTCCGCGATGTCCTTGCGGATCGCGATGATCTGCCCGCTGCGGTTATTCATGTTGGCGATGGCAAGGAGCGGCTGGCCATGCGATGCCGCCCGGGTCAGCGATCCGCCCGACGACAGCGAGAAATCCGTCGAGCCGGCGATGACGGCGTTCATCGCCCCAACCCCCGCGACGTAAGTCACGGTGACGTCGAGATCCTGTTGATCCCAGAGATGCATGTCCTCGGCGACGTACTCCGAGAGGAACAAGATGACATAGGCCGGTATCGCGAGCGAGGTGTGCTCGCTGGCCGCGCGCGCGGGCGACGCCACCGCCGCGAGCAATCCGAGCGCGGCCAGGCCGGTCCCGAGTTTGTCCGCAAGCTTGGTGAGTTTCGTCTTGGTCACGTCGTTCTCCCCCCTCGTTTCCACGATCCTAGAGCATCTTCCGGCATGAGGTCGAGCCGCGAAGCGACTCGACACCGCACCTGCGACCGCATCAAGAACCCGTTTCGGCCTCGTCCAGCGCCGTGATCATCAGCGCATCGAGCGCCACCGCCCGGTCGGGATAAACCATCAGCGGGTTGATCTCGACATCCAAAAGGTCTGGCGAAGCGCGCATCGCGAGGCCCAGCGTCGCCGCGACCCTGGCAATGGCGCGGTGGTCGGCGGGCGGCGCGCCGCGCATGCCGGCCAGGAGCGCCGCGCCCTTGAGCTTGCTCAACTCGATGAGGATCGCGTCCTCGTCGAGATCGGGCGACATCAGCCGCACATCTTTCAGCGCCTCGGTCCAAACGCCGCCCAATCCGATCATGACGATCGGCCCCCATTCCGGGTCGCGCCGCGCGCCGACGATCAGCTCGATCCCGGGCGGGGCCATTGTCTCGACCAGCACGCCGTCGAGCGCGAGGCCGGGCTTGGCGCGGGCGAGGTTGTCGTGAAGACGCTGCCAGGCGACGCGCAGGGCCGCGCCGTCGGCGATGCCGAGGATGACGCCGCCAACATCGCTTTTATGCGGCAGGGCGAGAGCCTGGGCCTTGAGCGACGACCGGAAAGCCGATCTTTTCGGCCACCGCCCGCGCCTCTTCCGGCGTCCGGGCCAGCGCGCCTTCGGGGCGCTTGATGCCGAGCCCGGCGAGGTAGGATTTGGCATGGTATTCGAGCACGATTCCGCGCTCGAGGATGTGGAGCGAAGCCGCCGCCAGCGCGGGGGACGTCGCGGCGCGTCCGCGGATGCGGCCGAAACGGCTGACATGCGCCATCGCCCGGAGCGCGCGATCGGGCGAGCGGAACAGTGGCAGGCCGCGCTCGCGTAGGGTGCGCGGGAATTCCTCGGCCAGCGGGGTCTCGTCGCCGAACATCGAGAACGCGACCGGCTTTGTCGAGGATTCGATCGCCGGCAGCAGCGAGCGGCAGCGGACCATCTGGAATTCCGGCGTTCCGGGAATGAAGGCGAGCACCAGCCCGCCGACGCCCGGATCGTCCAGCATGGCTTGCGCGGTGTTGCCGAACACCTGCGGCTGCGCCAAGCCCACGGTGGTGATGTCCAAGGGATTGTCGATCGCCGCATAGGCCGGCAGCATCGATTTGAGCGCCGTCCTGGTGCCCTCGGTCAGCGTCGCGAGCTCGAGCCCGATATCGTCGCAGAAATCGAGCGCGATACCGCGAAAGGCGCCGGAATTGCTGATCGCGGCGACGGCCAAGGCCGAGGGCTCGGGCCAGCGCACCAGCATCGCCGCGGTATCGAACAGCTCGTCCATGGTGTCGACGCAGCACGACGCCTTCGTGCTCGAGCACCGTCATCATCACCTGGTAATCGCCGGCAAGAGCGCCGGTATGCGATTTGGCGGTCTCGCGCGCGCGTTCGGTGCGGCCGGGGTGCAGCATCACGATCGGCCGGCCTCGCGCCCGCGCGCGCCGGACTAGATCGAGAAACAGCTCGGGGCGTCGCACCTGCTCGACGAACAGGGCAAAGGCGCGGTTGGTGTCGCGATCGAGGCAATCGGCGAGAAAATCCTCGACGCCGAGATCGGCCTCGTTGCCGGTCGAGATCGCACAGGTCACGGGCACGCCCTTTGCCAGCAAAGCGAGGCGCAAATTCGAGGTCATCGCGCCGCTTTGCGCGATCGCCGCGACGCCGCTGGAGAAGCTCGGCACTTGCTCGGGCAAGGGCTCGAAGGTGAGCGCGGTGCCATCGACGAAATCGCGGAAGCCGATGCAGTTGGGGCCGAGCAGCCGCATGCCGCTTTCGCGCGCGATGGCGCCGAGCCGGTCCTGCTTGGCGATTCCCTCCGCGCCGGTCTCGGCGAAGCCCGAGGCGAAGACGACGGCGCTGCCGGCCTGGCGCCGCGCGCAGGCCAGCGCGGATTCGATTACCGCAGCCTCGGGCACGACCAAGGCCACCGCATCGACGCCGAGCGGCAGGGCGTCGATGCTCGGCACGCAAGGGCGGCCGTCGATTTCCTTGCGATTGCGGCTGACGAGATGAAGCTCGCCGCGATAGCCGGCGCGCACAAGGTTTTGCAGCACATTGTTGCCGATCGAAGCCGGTTCGGACGAGGCGCCGACGATGGCCACCGAGCGCGGACGCAACAAGCGCCCGACCGGCGCAGCCCCCTTGCCTACTCGCTCGCCAGCTTTCATGCGTTGACCGCCGTTCCGGAATCGCGCGTTACGCGGTTTCGCGGCACGCTAACGGAATTCCGCGGGCGGTTCAATGATGCAGGCGCCGCGGGACATGCTATGCTCGCCGCCCCCATGCAAGAAGAGGCTGACGACATGCCGCGACCCCGGAAGAATGGCAGCGACGCCGCAAGCAAGGCCGCCTCGGGCGGCAAGACCGTCCTCGTGGATATCGAGGATGGCATCGCCTGGGTGACCTTGAACCGGCCCGAGAAGCGCAATGCCATCAGCCCGCAGCTTTCGTCGGAAATGCTGGCGGCGCTCGACGCGATCGAAGCCGATGAGAGCGTCGGCGTGCTGGTGCTGACGGGCGCGGGAAATGCTTATTGCGCCGGCATGGACCTCAAGGAATTCTTCCGCGCCACCGATAATATGACGGTTGAGGAACGCGCCGTGATCCAGCGCGCGGGCGCGCAATGGCAATGGCGCCGGCTCAGCTACTACTTGAAGCCCACCATCGCGATGGTGAATGGCTGGTGCTTTGGTGCGGGCTTCAACTCGTTGGTTGCCTGCGATCTCGCCATCGCCGCCAACGAGGCGATCTTCGGCTTGTCGGAGATCAATTGGGGCATGATCCCCGCCGGCAACGTGTTGAAAGCGACAGTCTCGACGATGAACCGGCGCGATTCACTCTATTACACGATGACCGGCGAGACCTTCAACGGCAAGAAGGCGGCGCAGATGGGCCTCGTCAACGAATCGGTGCCGCTGACACGATTGAAAAAGCGCACTACCGCGCTCGCCAAGGTGCTGCTCGACAAGAATCCAACCACGCTGCGCCAGGCCAAGCACGCCGCCAAGCGCGTCGGCGACATGGATTGGGATGCCTCCGAGGATTATCTCTTCGCCAAGATCGACCAGATGCGGTTCCTCGATCCCGAGCACGGCCGCGAGCGCGCGATGCGCCAGTTCCTCGACGAAAAGACTTTCCGGCCCGGCCTCGGCAACTACAAGCGCAAGGAATGATCGCCCCGTTCCACGGCGGCTTAGCCCTTGCATCGGCCCTGGCTTTAACGCAATCTCGGCGCAATCAAGCGGAGTTCATTCCTGTTGGGAGAGAGCGATGGCTGACGGCGATGTGGTGAAGGGCGATAAACCGGCGCATCAGTGGATCGAAACGACAGCGGCCGATACCGCCGATGCCGTGGTCGGAGCGATGGCGGCAGGCGGCCTCGATCACCTCTTCTTCACCTCGGGCGGCGAGATCGGCTTCTACCAGGAAGCGATCTCCAAGGCCCATGCCCAGGGCCGCAAGTCGCTTCGGCTCGTCACCGTCCCGCACGAGCATGTCAGCCTCAACGCCGCGCTCGGCTTTGCCGCCGTCAGCGGCCGACCCGCCGCGACCGCGGTGCATGTCGATGTCGGCACGCTGCATTACGGCGGCGCGGTTCACACCGCTTGGCGCTCGGGCCTGCCGGTGGTCATCACCGCCGGGGCACCGCCTACGGCCTATCCCGGCTCGATGCGCGGCGCGCGCGACGCCGGCCATCTTTGGTCCCAGCAGCAATTCGATCAGAACGGCATCATCCGCCAATACACCAAATGGGATCATCGCCTGGAATCCCAGGATAATCCCGGCCTCATCGTGAGCCGCGCCATTCAAGTGGCGCGGACCGAGCCTTGCGGTCCGGTCTATCTCAGCTTCCCGCAGGAAGTCTCGCTCGCGCCGCTCAACGGCACCCGCTTCCCCAGCGCCGATCAGCTTGGCATTCCCCGTCCGACGTCGCCCGATCCCGATGGCGTGCGCGAGATCGCGGAAAAGCTCGTGGCGGCGCGCAATCCCTTCATCATCGCGGCTAGCGCGGGCCGCAACCCCGCCACGGTGCCGGCGCTGGTGGAGCTGTGCGAGCTGCTCGGTATTGCCGTCGTCCGCAGCGGGCATGGCGGCTTCCTCTCCTTCCCGATGAACCATGCGCTCTACCAGCACGAAGCGAATCTGCGCGAGGCGGACGCGGTGCTCATCATCGACACCGAGGTGCCGTGGGTCCCGGGCGGCAACGAGCCCGGCAGCAACGCTTATATCGCGGCGGTCGGCGTCGATCCGATCCGCGGACGGATCCCGACTTACGAGTTCACCGCGAACCTGCGCATGACCTGCGATGCGCTGGTGACGATCCGCGCCATCACGGCGGCGGCGAAAGGCCTTCTGGGCGACGCCGACAAGCGCCGCATCGCCGAGCGCTCGGAGCGCTGGGCGCAAACGACGAGGCTCTACTGGCAAAAGCTCGACCAAGACGCGCAACAGCGCTCGACCAAAACCCCGATCGATCCGCTCTGGCTCAGCTATCAGATCCTCTAAGACGCTCGACGACAATTGCATCGTCTTCGAGGAAACCTTGGGCGGCAATCGCCTGCCCTCATACCTCCGCTGCTCGCGGCCGGGCTCGCTCTTCTCGCAGCCGGGCAGCAGCGGCGGCTGGTCGCCGGGGGCCGCGCTCGGCGCCAAGCTCGCGGCACCCGAGCGCGACGTGATCGCCGTGTGTGGCGACGGCTTCTACATGTTCAGCACGCCCGCGCCGGCGCTATGGGCGGGCAAGCACCACAATGCGCCGTTCATGGTCGTGATTTACCAGAACCGCAGCTACACGACGGGCACGCTCGCCGTCGCCAGCAAGTTCCCCGATAGCTTCGCCGCGAAGGCGGGCTATCCGGGCGGCTATTTCGATCCCCCGATCGATTTCGCCAAGGAAGCCGAGGCGGCCGGCGCTTACGGGGAGAATGTGCGCGATCCGGCCGAAGTCGGCCCGGCGCTGCAGCGCGGCTTGAGGCAAATCCGCAGCGGCACGCCGGCGGTCATTTCGGTGTGGCTGCCGCGCCTCGGTCAGAAAGACTGAGCGTAGCGCATAGACGCGCGAAGCGAGATCGAGGCACTCAGGCGATCTTGGTCACCAGGTCGCCGATCTTTTCGATCGTGATCTTGACGGTATCGCCGTGCCGCAAGAACTCGCCGCGCTCGGCGCCCACCCCGGACGGCGTGCCGGTCAGCACCACGTCGCCCGGATAGAGCGTGATCCGCGACGACAGATGCGCGATCTGCTCGGCGGCGGTGAAGATCATCCGGCTGGTGTTCGAATCCTGCTTCAAGACACCGTTCACCCAGAGCTTGATCGAGAGCTTCTGCGGATCGCCGATCTCGGCTGCCGGAACCAGCCACGGTCCCATCGGACAAGCGCCGTCGAAGACCTTTTGCCCGATCCAATCGTATTTGAACGGCGACTGAAAGGCGATGTGCGGCCGCGCGGTCAGGTCGCGCGCCGACAGGTCGTTGCCGATGGTGTAGAAGGCGACGCGCTCGAGCGCCTTGGCCAGCGGCACGTTTTTCATCTTGGTGCCGATGACGAGACCGAGCTCGGCCTCCCAATCGAGCTTGGCCGAGGGAAGCTCGACCGCATCGCCGGTCGCGACCGCGCAGCGCGACACCTTGACGAAATGCCAGGGATGGAGCCCCAGCTCGTGAGGATCGGGGTCGAGGGGAATGTTCTGGATCTTCGCCATGTTCGCGACATGGTCCGTGTAATTCGCGCCGGCGCAATAGATCGTCGGCGGGTAGAGCACCGGCGCCAGCAGCTTGACCTCGCTAAGGGGCTGGCCCGGCTTGCCGGCGGCGGCGGCAGCCGTATCCTCGAGCACGGGCCGCGCCGCGGCCCAATCCTCGAGGCACGCCGAGGACGCTCGCGTAAGCGGGGCGCAAGGTGAGGGTCGCAAGATCGTGGACCCTGTCCTGGACGGCCAGCCCGGCGCGCGGTCCGTCCTTCGCTTGATAGCTCAGCAGGCGATAGCTCGTCATGCGCTCAATCCTTCCTCGATGTTTAGCCGCGTCAGGCTTTTGGCGCCGCAATCCTAAATGGCTCCCGCCTGGCGCAACTGCGAGATTGCTTCATCGTCATAACCGAGCTCGCGCAAGACAGAATCGGTGTCGCTCGCCGAGCAGAGGCGGCGGCAATTGCGCGGCCTCGCGCGCGCCATTGATCCGCGCCGCCCGGCGCAGCATCGTCATCTTGCCATAGGCTGCGCGCGTCACCTCTTGGAACAGGCCAAGATGCTTGACCTCGGGGTCGCGCATCACGTCGGATATGGCGTTGATCTCGGCGCTGGCAACGTTGCTTGCGGCTAGACGCTCGAGCCATTCGGCGCGCTTGCGCCGCAGAAAGATCGGCCGCAGCGCCGCGATCAACTTGGAAAAATTCTCGATCCGGCTTCGTCTTTCCTTGAACAGGGGATCCGCCGCGAAGGCGGAGTCGCCGACGGCCGTTACGAGTTGGTTCCATAGCCGATCGGGACCGCCGACATGGATAGCCAGCAGCTTGTCGTCGGCGCAGCGCAGCACGAAGGCGTGCGAGAAGGAGGTCCGGGTTTCCGAAGCTTGGTCGATCCCCGCTTCGGTATAGGCGGTAAAGGAATCCGGCATGAAGTGGATCGCGGCTTCGAGCATGCTGATGTCGATCCGCGCGCCGGTGCCCGTCTGCGTGCGCGAGAAGAGGGCCGCCAGAACCGCGCTGGCGGCCTGCATCGCGGTCGCCTGGTCCGCCAGCGTCGGCCCTCTCATGCGTGGGTCGGCGGGATCGGTGAAGAGATGCAGCATGCCCGACAAGGCCTGCCCGACCGTGTCGAAGGACGGGCGGTTCCGGTACGGCCCATCCTCGGAAAAGCCGGAGATCGAGCAATAGATCAGCCTGGGGTTGAGCGCCTTGAGCGCGTCGTAGCCGATGCCCAGCCGGTCCAACACGCCGGCCCGGAAATTCTCGATGACCACATCCGCGCGCCGGCTCAGTTTCCGAAAGACTTCTCGTCCCGCCTCTTGTTGGAGATCAAGGGCCACGCCACGCTTGTTGCGGTTGAACGCCAGGAAATTATGGCCATAGCCCGCGATCTTCGGCTCGGTCACATAGAGCCGGAACGGATCGCCCTGGCCGGGCCGCTCGATCTTGACGATCCGCGCGCCGTAATCGCCCAGCAGCTGCGCCGCATAGGGCCCGGCGATGAACTGGCCGAGTTCGATCACCTCGATTCCGGCGAGGGGAGTTTCCATGGCCGGAGCGGCGGCTTCTTGGTATGGCATCGCGTTCCTCCGCTCAGGCCGTCGTGGTTTCCGCGCCGCCGGCAATGATGAGCGCATCCAGCGCCTCGGCGCCCTGCCCCGTTTCATGCACCATCAGCGGATTGATGTCGATTTCGTCGATTTCCGGCCTAGCCACCATGATCTCGCCGAGGATCGCGGCAACGCGCGCGACCGCCGCGACATCGCGGGGTCCCGCACCGCGCATTCCGGCCAGCACGCGCGCGCCTCTGAACCGTGAATTTCGGCCAGGATATCTTCGAGCGCGAGGTCGGCTGGAAACAGCGCGATATCGTCCAGGGCCTCGGTCCAGATGCCGCCCAGTCCCACCAGGACCATCGGGCCCCATTCGGGGTCGCGCTTGGCGCCGACGATCATTTCCAGACCCGGCGGCGCCATTCGCTCGACCAGAATGCCATCCAGCACCAGCTCGGGCCGGGCGCGCGCCAGGCGCGCGTGGAGCGCCGTCCAAGCTGCGTCGAGACCGCCCGCATCGGCGATGCCGGTCACGACGCCCCCGACCTCGCTCTTATGCGGCAGCGTCACGGCTTGCGCCTTGATTGCCACGGGATAGCCGACGCGCGCGGCGATCGCGTGGGCTTCGCCGGCGTCCCGTGCCAGCGCACCGGGCGGACAGGGAATGCCGGCTTCGGCGAAAAAGGCCTTGGCGCGATATTCCGGCAGGACGCCGGCTGCGGGCGCCGAGAACTGGCGCGGCGGCGGCGCGGGCACGGCCTCGCCGGCAAGCCGCCTTGCCCCGTGAGCCGCAAGGTGCGCCATCGCGCGCATCGCGCGGTCGGGCGAGCGAAAAAACGGTAGCCGGCTGTCGCGGACGATCCGCATGAACGCCGGCACCAAAGGCACCTCGTCGCCCAGCATGACAAAGGCCACCGGCTTCGCCTCGGTCTTGACCAAGGGAACCAATGACTCGGCTTTCGCCATTTGCAGGCTTGGCGTCCCCGGCACCATCGACAGGATCGCGCAACCGATATTTTCGTCGGCCAGCATGATCCGCGCGGTCTTGTCGTAGATATCGGGCTGCCCCATTCCGGCGGTGGCGAGATCGAGCGGATTGTCAACGGGCACGAAGCTCGGGACGATCGGCCGCAACGCCGCGACGGTCGCAGGCGTTAGCCGCGGCAGGTCGAACCGAGCGACGCGCAAAAATCGAGCGAGATGCCGCGCACGGCGCCGGAATTGCTCACCACGGCAGCGCCGCGCCGGGCGCCCTCGGGCCAGCGCACCAGTAGCACAGCCACGTCGAACAGCTCGTCCATGGTCTCGACGAGGACGACGCCGCGATGGCGCATGACTGCGCGCATCGCCGCGTAATTGCCCGCGAGCGCGCCGGTATGGGTGCGGGCGGATTCCCGGGCGCGCTCGGTGCTGCCCGGGTGCATGGCGCACGATCGGCTTGCCCTTGCGCCGCGCCTCGGCCACGAGAGCGAGAAACCGCGCCGGGCGCCTGATCTGCTCCATGAACAGCACGATGACGCCGGTCTGGGCGTCGTCGATCAGCGGCGCCAGGAAATCCTCGACGCCGATCACGGCCTCGTTGCCGGTCGAGATCGTATAATTGACGGAAACACCCTTGGCGCCGAGGGCCGAGGCGATATTGCCCATCATCGCGCCGCTCTGCGCGATCACCGCGACGCCGCCCGCGCCTGGCGCGAGCACTTCGCTCTCGATCGCGCCGAACGAGAACGAGACGCGGTCGACGAAATTGGTGAAGCCCATGCAATTGGGGCCGTTGAGCGCGAGCCCGCCCTCGCGGGCAAGCGCGGCGATGCGGTCTTGCTTGACCCGCCCCTCCACGCCGGTCTCGGCGAAGCCCGCCGCGAAAACCACCGCGCCGCCGATCCCCTGGCGGACGCAACTTGCTACCGCGTCCGCGACCGCCGCCTCAGGCACCACCAGCACGGCCGCATCGACGCCGCGCGGCAATTCCTCGATGCTCGGCACGCAAGGCCGCCCCAGGATTTCCGGTGCGCGCCGGCTCACCAGATGGATGTCGCCCTGGTAGCCGACCAGTTCGAGATTGGCGAGCACCCTGGCCCCGGCCGCGGTCGGCTCGGCCGAGGCGCCGACAATGGCAATGGAGCGCGGCCGGAGGAGCCGCGCAATCCCGGGCTGGGTTGCGGATTGGGACATCGCGGCGCCGAGCATAACGCGCCGCTCAATCGGCGCTGATGACGCCGCCGAACCGCTCGTACTTCACGCCGTTGAAGCGTTCCAGTTGAAGCTGCTTGACCGCGCGGTAATCGGTCGGCGTCGTGGTCAGGGTGATGCCGGGAAGCAGCATCGGCACCGTGACATGGTCGAGATGGGTGGCCTGATACATGATGCACTCCCGCGTCAGATTATCGCCGCACGCCGCGATCATTCTGGTGAGGACGTTGCCCCAGGCGGTCGAGAACACCGGCGCGGTCTCGCCCTTGTCCATATTGGGCAGGTACTTGTCCATGAAGACGTTCCACGCCTTCACGTCGGGATCGTTTTGCCATTGCGGATCGGACGGATCCTTGAAGAAGCTGCCGGTGATCGCGCCCACCGCCTTCTCGACCCCGGCGGGGCGCAGCGATCCGCCGACGGAGCTCGAAATGTCGGGCAGGAACATCAGCGGGTGCCAACCGATGTCGTAGACCTTGCGGACCGACATGGTGACCGCTTTTTGCGGGCCATAGACGAACAGCACATCGGCCCCGGAAGCCTGCAACGTGATGATCTGCAAATCGAGCGTCGGATCGGTGATCTCGTAGCTCGCCGTGGCGACGAGGTGCTTTGCGGGATCGGCGCCGAGGAAGTTCTTGAGCCCGGTCAGAAAGTCCTTGCCAAGGTCGTCGTTCTGATAGATCGCCGCCATCTTGGCATTGGGATTCACCGACAAGGCGTAGCGCGCGAATATCGCCGCCTCGGCCTGGTAAGAGACCGTCGAGCCCATGCTGTAAGGGCGGATCGCCGGCTGGTTCCAGTCGCTCGAGCCGCTGGCGATGAAAAGCTGGGGAATCTTGGCGTCGTTCAGATATTTCGCCACCGCCATGTTCGGCGCCGTGCCCATGCTGCGGTAAAAGAACATGACCTTGTCGTCCTCGACCAGCTTGCGCGTCTGCTCGAGGGTGCGCGGCGGGGAATAGGCGTCATCGACCGAATCGAAGTCGATCTTGCGCCCGTTGACGCTGCCCCGGTCGTCGATCATCTTGAAGAAGGCGGCGTCGGCCACCCCGTTCGAGCTGTTGGCGGAGGCCGGTCCGCTATAGGGCTGGGTCTGGCCGATCTTGATCGAGGTATCGGTCACGCCGGGCGAATAATTCTTTTGCGCGGCGGCCGGCAAGGTCAAGGCCAGCAGCAACGAGGCGGCAATCGGCAAGTCAAAGCGCATGGCTATTTCTCGTGCCTGTAAGCGCCCAATCCTGGGCGATAGGATTTCTCGTCGAGGAACTGCTTCATTCCCTTGGCGCGGCCCTTGTCGGGATCGGTGAGGCGGAGCTGATCGAGCTTCGCCATCAGGTAATCCTCGGACGCATCCCACGACATCTCGGAAATCTTGCGATAGGCGTTCTTGATCGCGCGCGCGGCCGCGCGGTTCTTGCCCAGCATCTTCTTGGCGAGCTCGCGCGTCTTGTCGCGCAGCTCGGCGCGCGGCACGGCGAATTTCACGAGGCCCATCCTGGCCGCCTCGATGCCGTTGAACGTGTCGCCGGTGAGGGCGTAATAGAGCCCGTCGCTGTGCCGCATCGTCGAGGACACCGATTTCAGCACGTTGCCCGCCGGTATGATGCCCCAATTCACCTCGGACAGGCCGAAGGTCGCGTCATCGGCGGCGATCGCAAAATCGCACGATACCAATGGATTGAACGCGCCGCCGAAGCACCAGCCATTCACCATCGCGATGGTGGGCTTGGGGAAGGAACGCAGCCGCTGCATCTGCCAGATCTGCGCTTGCCGCGCGATCTGGTTCCATTCCTCGGGCGGACGCGTGTCGGATTCGCGGAAGAACTCCTTCAAATCCATGCCCGCCGAGAACGAATCGCCCGCGCCGGTGAGGACGAGGACGCCGCAGCGCTCGTCGATCTCCAGCGCTTCCAAGATCGCGGTCATTTCGCTGTTGAGCGTCGGGTTCATCGCGTTGCGCTTTTCCGGCCGGTTGAGCGTAACCCAGGCGATGCCGTCCTCGAATTCGACCAAGACCGTCTTGCCGCCGAGATTTTCCGTCATGCGATCCTCTATCTATTGCGCTTTCAGCCCGAGCAAACCGGCGATCAAATTGCGCTGAATCTGGGAAGTGCCGGCAGCGACGGTCGAGACGCGCGCGTCGCGGAAATGACGCTGCATATCGAATTCCTTGTTGTAGCCGTATCCGCCGAAGATTTGCATCCCCAAATTCGCGACCTTGGCATAGGTCTCGGACGCGAACAGCTTGGCCATCGTGATCTCGCGTAGCGCATCCTCGCCCTGGTCAACCAGCGAGGCGCATTGATACATCAGCGCCCGCGCCGCCGCGACTTCGGTGTGCATGTCGGCGAGCATGTGCGCGATCGCCTGGAAGGTGCCGATAGGCCGCCCGAACTGCTTTCTCTCCTTGGCATAGGCCAGCGCCAGATCGACGCAGCCGAGCGCCCCGCCGACATCGGAGGCGGCGGCGATCACGCGCTCCACTGCCAGGCCCGACAGGATGCAGTCCCAACCGCGATTCTCGCCGCCGACCAGCCGGTCGGCCGGCACGCGCACGTCCTTAAAGAAAATCTCGTAGGTGCCGGTGCAGTAGCGCCCGAGCATGTCGAGCTTTCGCAGCTCGATGCCCGGTGTATCGTTATCGACGAGAAAGAGCGACAGGCCTTGCCGGTAATGCGCCTTGGGGTCGGTCTTCACATAGACGTTGATGACGTTTCGCTTGGCGCCGGCACCGGTCGCCCAGAGCTTCTGGCCGTTGATGATGTAATGGTCGCCGCCGCGCGTCGCCGTCGTCCGCATCGCGCCAACATTCGAGCCGGCATCGGGCTCCGACATCGAGATCGACATCTTGATCTCGCCCGAGAGCAGTTTCGGCAGCCAATGCCGCTTTTGCGCTTCCGATCCCTTGCGCTGCACATTGAGCCCGCAGAAGGTGCTGCCGCCGATCGCCATGGCGATATCGGCGCTGGTGCGCGAAATCTCCTCGGCGATGATGCAGGCGTCGATCGTGCTGCCGCCGAGCCCGCCATATTCTTCCGCGAAAGGCATGCGCAAGAGGCCGGCATCGACCCAGGCATCGTAAAGCGCGTAAGGATAGGATTGCTCGCGGTCGATGCGGCGCATGAATTCCGGCGGCGCGTGTTTCGCCATGAGCTTGGCGACGGAATCGCGCAGCAGGCTCTGCTCTTCGGTGAAGCGGCAATCCATGAGGGAGAACCTAACCGCTTGCGCTCGCCGCGCTGGGCGTGGCGATCTCGGGCTCGAGCGGCGCCGCGCTCGCCTCGCCGCTGGCGAAGTGCCGCAGATAGATCATGCCAAGCACCACGCAAATGACGGCGGTGACGATATAAGGCGCGGCCACGATATAGAGCGTCGTCTGCAGCGGCAAAGCCGCGGACAACAAAAAGCCCGTGACGACCGGCCCGATGATCTGGGCGACGCGGCCCATCGCACCGGCATAGCCGATGCCGCGACCGCGAACATTGGTCGGATAGAAGACGCCGACCATGCCGTTGAACGAGCCTTGCGCGCCCGAGCACGCACCGAAGCTGACAACCCCGAGAATCATGATTGTGAGCGGGGCAATGCCGGAGACGCCGAGGAGCGCGATGGTCGCGCTGGCGACGAGAACCGCGGCGACGATGGCCGCCGGACCGAACCGATCGAACAGCCACGCCAGAATGAGCGTGGTAGGCCAGGTCGCCAGCGCGCCATAGGAATAGGTCAAGGACGCCTGGAGCGGCGTCAGCTTCAAGCTCTCCAACAACACGGCGAACCAGTTCGTGAAGGCCATGAAGGTGAGCGCCTCGAAGAAATAGCCGGCCCAGAGCAACGGCGTCACCAGACGCTGGTTGCCTTGGAAGAGAGGCTTCGGCGATACGCCTCTCGATTGCGGCTGATGCGGCATGACGAAGCGCGTGTTCGGCCCAAGCTCGAGCTCGGGCGCGATGCGCATGACGCGCCGCCGCAATTCCGGCGAATCGGGCTTCTTCAGCGTCAGATAGCGCAGCAATTCCGGCAGCACAAGATAGAGAAAGATGGTCAGGCAAAGGCCGCCGATGCCCGGCAGGATGAACACGACGTGCCAGCCCCAGACCGGAATGAGCCACGCCGCGACCTGCGCGACCGAGGCAATGCCGGTCGCAAAGCCCAGCACGCCGCACATCACCATCGTCACTCGGTAACGCTTGGGCGCGACCTCGACGAGGTAGGCGATGGCGGTCGGCATGATGCCGCCGATGCCTAGGCCGACGACGAAGCGCATTGCGCCCAGCTCGCCGAGCGTCGTGGCGAAGGCGCTTACAATAGCCGGCAGCGTGTAGCACAGCACCGCCGAGATCGCGGCGGTCCGGCGCCCAAAACGGTCGTTGACATAGCCGAAGACATAGGCGCCGAGGAGCGCGCCGAAATTTCCGAGGCTGAACACCAGCCCCAGATCGCTTTTTTGCACCTGAAAAGCGCGCAGGATCGCCGGCGCGCCGACGAGCGGGCCGCTGAAATCGAAGCCGTCCATGAACACCATGAGAAAGGCCAGCGCCCAGATGCTCAGCTGGACCTTGCCGATCTTTCGGTTCTCGACCAATGCCGCGACATCGACAAGGGCGGGTGGGGCCATGGCTTCTCTCCTAGAGGGGCGCGCCGAGCTCGGGGACGGCCGGCGCGCCGCTTGCCGCGCCCGCCGGCACTGCCGACGCGGCGGCAGCCTCGCCGCCGGCGAAGTTGCGCTTGTAGAGGACGCCGAGCGCGACGCAAATGAAGGCAGTCAGGACATAAGGCGCGGCCACCACGTAAAGGGTCACCTGCAGCGGCAACGCGGCGGACAAAAGATACCCGGTCACCACCGGCCCGATGATCTGCCCGAACTCGTCCCATGCCCGAAGCGTATCCGACGCCCTTGCCGCGGATGTTCGTCGGGTAGAACACGCCCACCATGCCGTTGAACGAGCCTTGCGAGGCCTGGCAGAAGCTGTAGGCGACCACGCCAACTCCCATGACGAAGACCGGCGACAGGCCGGGGGCGCCGAGCAGCGCGATCGCGGCGCTCGCCGTCAGCAGCGCGGCAACGACGGCGGTCGGACCGATCCTGTCGAACAGCCAGGCGATCAGAATATGCGTCGGCACGCCGGCAAGCGCGCCATAAGAAAAGGTCAATGCCGCCTGCAGCGGGGTGAGCCTCAGGCCCTCGAGGAGGACCGCGAACCAGTTCGTGAACGCCATGAAGGTAATCGACTGGACGAGATAGCCGACCCACAGTAGCGGGCTGACGATGCGCTGGTTGCCGGAAAACAGCGCCTTCAGCGCCAAGCCCTTCGCCCGCGGCTGCGTCGGCAGCACGAAGCGCGTCGCGGAATCGATCGCCAATTCCGGGGCAAGGCGCGCGGCGCGGCGCCGCAAGAGCGGCGAATCCGGCGTCTTTAGCGTCATGTAGCGCAGCAATTCCGGCAACACGAAATAGAGCAGCAGGCCGAGCGCCAAGCCGGTCAGACCGGGCAGGAAGAACATCGCCCGCCAGCCCCAGATCGGCAAAATCCACGCTCCGACCTGCCCCATGGCGGCGATGCCTGTGGTCAAGCCCAACACGCCGACCATGGTGAAGGTCACGCGGAAGCGCTTGGGCGCGGTTTCGACCAGATAGGCGATGGCGGTCGGCATGATGCCGCCGACGCCGATCCCGACGATGAAACGGATCAGAGTCAACTCGATGAGCGAGTTGGCGAAGCCCGCGGCGACGGCCGGAAGGCTGTACAGGAGGACGGCGGAGATCGCAGCAAAGCGCCTGCCGTACCAGTCGTTGACGTAGCCGTAGAGGTAGGTGCCAATCAGCGCGCCGACGCTGGTGACGCCGAAGACAAGACCAAGAGTGCTTTTCTCGACCTGAAACGCGCGCAGCAACGCCGGCGCGCCGACAAGCGGGCCGCTCAAGTCGAAGCCGTCCACGAATACCATGAGAAAGGCCAGGAACCAGATCGCGATCTGGAACCTGCCGATCTTCCGGCTTTCTATCAGCTCGGCAATGTCGACGACCGAGGCCTGCGGCATTTCGTTCCCCGATAGCGGGGCCTGGCGCTTATTGCACCTTGTGGCCCATCAGATTGGCGATCAGATTGCGCTGCATCTGCGACGAACCCGCGGCCACCGTGGCGACCCGCGAATCGCGATAGTGCCGCTGCATGTCGAATTCCATATTGTAGCCATAGCCGCCCAGCACCTGCATCCCCATATTCGCGACCTTCACATAGGTCTCGGCGCAGAACAGCTTGGCCATCGTGATCTCGCGCAGCGCATCCTGCCCCGAGGCGACCATCCACGCGGCGCGCCACATCAGCGCCCGCGCGGCCTCGACTTCGGTCTGCATGTCGGCGAGCATATGGGCGATCGCCTGAAAGGTCCCGATGGGACGGCCGAATTGCTTGCGCTCCTTGGCGTATTGCGAGGCCAGATCGACGACCGCGCGCGCTCCCCCGCACGAGCCGGCCGCCGCGACCGTGCGCTCCACCTGCAGACCCGAGAGCACGCAGTCCCAGCCCTTATTCTCTTGGCCGACCAGGCGATCGGCGGGCACGCGCACGTCCTTCAAAAAAATTTCATAGGTGCCGGTGCAGCGCCGCCCCAGCATATCGAGCTTGCGCATTTCGATGCCGGGCGCGGTGTTATCGACGAGAAAGAGCGAGATCCCGTTGCGGTAATGCGCCTTCGCATCGGTCTTGACGTACATGTTGATGACGTTATTCGTGGCGGCGGCGCCAGTAGCCCACAGCTTCTG
Organism: uncultured Alphaproteobacteria bacterium; assembly: GCA_963803265.1. Classification (GTDB taxonomy): domain Bacteria; phylum Pseudomonadota; class Alphaproteobacteria; order ATCC43930; family CGMCC-115725; genus CAIKMD01. Next base: position 189,601 of record CAWDLZ010000020.1, read on the forward strand.
GCCGTTGATCACCCAATGATTGCCATCACGCACCGCCGTCGTGCGCATCGCGCCGACATCGGAGCCCGCATCGGGCTCCGACATCGAGATCGAAAACCTGATCTCGCCCGAAAGCAGCTTCGGCAGCCAATACCGCTTTTGCTCCTCGGAGGCCTTGCGCACGAGGTTGAGGCCGCAGAACAGGCTCCCGCCGAGCGCCATCGCCAAATCGGTGCTGCAGTAGGAAATCTCCTCGGCGACGATGGCCATGTCGATGGCATTCCCGCCTAACCCGCCATAGGCCTCGGGAAACGGCATGGCGAGCAGCCCTGCCTTGATCCATTCGTCATAGAGCTCGTAAGGATAGGCCTGCTCGCGCTCGAGACGGCGGATGTATTCGGGCGAGGCGTGCTTCTCCATCAGCTTGCGCACGCTCTCGCGCAGCATCGTCTGCTCCTCGGTGAAACTAAAATCCATGCCCCTTCTCCGTCACACCGCGCCGGTCTTGCGGAAGCCTTCGATCTCGGCCGCGCTGTAGCCGAATTCCGCCAGAATTTCGTCCGATTGCTCGCCGTAATCGGGCGCGCCCGACACCATCTCGGTCGGCGTGCGGCTCAAGCTCAAGGGCTGGCCGATGAGCTTGATCGTCCCCAACGCCCTCGAAGGCACATCCTTGGCGATGCCGAGATGGCGCACTTGCGGATCGGCGAAACTCTGATCGATCGAATAAACCGGACCGCACGGGATGCCGGCGGCGTTCATGCGATCGACCAGGCCTGCGGTATCTTCCTTCTCGGTGATCGCAGTGATGAGCGCGTTGAGCTGCACGCGATGGGCGCGGCGGGTTTGCGGGGTCGCGTAGTCGGGATGGGCGATCAGGTCCTCGCGGCCGATGGCGTTGCAAAAGCGCCGCCACATCGGCGGCGTCGGCGCGATATTGATGTAGCCGTCCCGCGTCTTGAACGTGCCGGTCGGCGCGCCGGTCGGATGGTTGTTGCCGACTTGACGCGCGATCTCGCCCTTCATCAGGTAGCGCGCGCCCTGGAAGTCGAGCATGAACAGCAGCGCCTCCAGCAGCGAGGTCTCGACCCATTGGCCTTGCCCCGAGCGCTCGCGCTCGTGCAGCGCGACGAGAATGCCGATGGCGGCGCAGAGGCCCGCGGCGAGATCGCCCACGGCGATGCCGACGCGCATCGGACCGCGGCCTTCCTCGCCCGTCACCGACATCAACCCGGACATGCCCTGCGCGATCTGATCGACGCCCGGCCGGTCCTTGTAGGGGCCGTCCTGCCCGAAGCCCGAAATGCTGGCATAGATGAGGCGCGGATTGATCGCCTTCAGGGTCTCGTAATCGATGCCGAGGCGCTTTTTCACGTCGGGCCGGTAATTCTCGACGACGATATCGGCCTTCGCGGCCATGCGCCGGAAGATCGCGAGCGCGTCCTTGTGCTTGAGATTGAGCGTCATCGCCCGCTTGTTGCGATGGAGGTTCTGGAAATCGGGATCGTGCCGCGACGAGAAATCGGCCGGGCCGTCGGGGCCAACCCCTTCCTCGCGCGCGTCGATCTTGATCACGTTGGCGCCCCAATCGGCCAGCTCGCGCACGCAGGTCGGGCCCGAGCGCACCCGCGTTAGATCGAGCACCAGCAGATCCTTGAGCGCGGTCGAGGCGGGACGAAAACCCATGACGATCTCCAAACCTTAGGGCGACGCGGTGCGCCTTGCTTCGACGCCGGCGATGAAGTCGGCCACCATGCGGTTGACGCGCTCGGGTTCCTCGATGTTCACCCCATGGCCTGTATGGGGCAGGATTTCGAGCCGCGCGCCAGGCAGGGTCTCGGCGAGAAAATAGCTCGGCTTGTTGCAGCCTTGATCGTCGCCCCCAAGGACGACGAGCGTCGGAATCCTCATCAATGCGATCCGGTCCTTATGTGCATAGAGCGGCGCGCGGCGCTTTTGGACCCCGCGCATCGTGTTGGTGAGGCCGAGCGACGGAAAATTTCGAAATCTCCTGGAGAAACTTCTCGAACTCGACGGGATTCTTATCCTTGAGCTTGAGACGCGCCGGCGAGGTCGTGAAGTTCTGCTCGATCTGGCGCATGCCGTTCGCCTCGACGCGCGCCGCCATCGCTTCCATGTTGGCGACGTATTCTTCGGGCTTGGCGTCGGAGCCGCTGCCGATGCTGCACAGGACGCACGATCGCAGCCGCGCCGGATTGTTCAGCGCGAATTGCAGCGCCGCCGCCGATCCCATCGATACGCCCATGACATGCGCGCTCCCAACCCCGGCCGCGTCGAGCACCGCGCCGATATCGGCGGCCGCGATGTCCTGCGAATAGGACTCGACCGTCGCGGGCACGTCGGAAGGCGGATAGCCCCGCGCGTTGAAGGCGATGCATTTGAAGCGCAGCTTCAGCGCCGCGACCTGCAGATCGAAGGAGCGGCAGGTGCCGGCCAGCTCGTGAACGAAAACGATTGGCGGGCCGTCGCCCTGGACCTCGTAATAGAGCTTGGCGCCGTCGGATGCCGTGGCTTGAGGCATGGGCCTGTCCTTTGGCAAGTCTCAGTTGCGATGGGCCATGCCGGCGTCGATCGTGACGACGGTGCCGCTGATATAGCTCGAATGATCCGAGGCGAGAAACACCACCATCGGCCCAACCTCGTCGACCGTCGCCGGCCGTCCAAACGGCATGTGGGCGAAGCTTTCTTTCCAGCGATTTTCGTCGCCCAGCTCTCGCTTGGCGCGGATCTTGCCGAGATAGACCGTGCGATCGGTCTCGACCGGACCGGGATTGACCGCGAGAACGCGGACGCCCGAATCGACGCTGCGGCCGCCCATGGCGCGCGCGAACGCCATCAGCGAGGCATTGCCGGCGGCGCCCGCGATGTAGCCGAAGTCGAGCTTTTCGCCGCCCAGCCCGCAAATGCAGATGATCACCCCGCTCCTGCGCTGCGACATCCGGCCGAAATAAGCGCGGGTCAGATTGATATAGCCGAATACCTTGAGATCCCAGCCGGCGCGCCAGGCCTTGTCGTCGACCTCGAAAATCGTGCCGCCCGGAATCGCTCCGGCATTGTTGATTAGGATATCGACATCCGGGTAAGCCGCGACCAGCTTATCGCGCGCGGCCTGGTCGGAGAGATCGAGCGCCATCGCCGCGACCTTGACCCGGTATTTCTCGCGCAATTCCGCGGCGTTCTTTTCAAGCGCGTCCTTGGAGCGCGCGGCGAGCACGAGGTTGACGCCCTCGGCCGCGAAGCACCGCGCGACGGCCAGGCCGATGCCTTTCGACGCGCCGGTCACGAGCGCGGTTCGCCCCGCGAGATGCAAATCCATTCCGGCGCCCCTCCCTGATTATCTTCGGGAAGCATCTTCGCCGATCGGCCAAGAGCGGTCAATCGGGCGCGCCCGCCAACTCACGAGCCGGCAGGCCCGAGGCGCCGCACCAGCGCGCGCGCAATCAGGCGAAGAAGACCAACCACGCCGGTCGGCATCACGTACATGCAGGCGATGAGGAGGACGCCGTAAATCGCCCAGGGTGCGGCCTTCGAAATCTCGTCGGCGAAGTTCGGCACGAACTCGACGAAGAGGGCGCCATAGAACGCTCCCGAGATGGTGGCGACTCCGCCAACGACGACCCCGACGATGAAGCTGATCGACAGGAACAGCGTGAAGCTGTCGGGAGAGACGAACTGGGCGACCAGCGCGCCGAGCGCGCCCGCGACCCCGGTGAACAACGCGCTGACGCCGAAGGTCAGCGACTTGTAGAGCGAGGTATCGATCCCCATGCTGGATGCCGCGACCGGATGGTCGCGGATCGCCATGATCGCCCGGCCGGTGCGCGCGCGCAGCAGGTTGTAGCCGAGCACGAACATCGCGAGGGTGACGGCGAGACAGAAAAAATAGAGCCACTGATCGGAATCGAGCGGCACGAAGGCCGGCGGATCGGGCTTATCGATGAGGATGCCTTGAACGCCGCCGGTCCAGTCCTCGATGCCGTGGAATTTCAAAAGCTGGGGCGTCGCCACGGCCAGCGCGAAGGTCGCGAGCGCGAGGTAAGGGCCTTCGAGCCGCAGCGCCGGCAGGCCGAACAGGAACCCCGCGACGAAGCAGATCGCGGCGGCGAAGGGAATCGTGGCCCAATAGGGCATTCCGGTATGGGCGAGCAGGATCGCCGTAGTGTAAGCGCCGAGCGCATAGAACGCGCCGTTGCCGAGCGCGATCTGTCCATTGTAGCCGGTAAGGATGTTGGCTCCGAACACCGCAATCGCGTAATCGAGCACCATGGTAAACTGGAATACCCGGTAACCCGAGACGAGAAACGGCAGCGCGACGGCCAGCGCGAGCGCCCCGGCGACGAGGGTCGTGCGCCAATTCGCGCTTCCCATGGTCACACCCGGGTCACGACGAAGCGCCCGAACAGGCCGGACGGCTTGACCACCAGCACTCCAATTATCACCAGAAGCGCGACGCTCAGCTTTAGCTCGGTGCCGACGACATAGGCGCCGGCGAGATTTTCGAGGATCCCGACGAGGACGCCGCCCAGAGCCGCGCCCCAGGGATTGTCGATGCCGCCCAACACCGCGCCGGCAAAGCCGTAGAGAAGAATGCCGCTCATCATGTTGGGCTCGAGATAGAGGATCGGCGCCGCCATCATCCCGGCGACCGCGCCGATCGCGCCCGCCAACCCCGCGCCCAGCGCGAGCATTTGGCCGACTTTGATTCCGACGAGCCGGCTCGAGACCGGATTCTGGGCGGCGCCGCGCATCGCGAGGCCGAGACTGGTGAAGCGGAAAAATGCGAAGACCAGCAGCAACACCATCACGGTAACGATCATCATCCCGACCTCGTGCGGTGACAAATACGTGCTGCCATACCAGGCGCGGGTCGGAAACGGGCTTGGGAAGGTCTTGACGGTATAAGTGAAGATCCAACCGGCAAGGCTGTTGAAGATGACAAGGAGTCCGATAAAGACGATGACCACCGAAAAGAACGACGCGTTCTGCATCGGGCGCAGCAAGACGTTCTGCAGAAAGACGCCGAGCACGAAGGCGAAACCCAGGGTCGAAAAGAACGCCACCCAATAGGGGAAACCCGCCTGCACCAGCGACCAGGCGATATAGGTCGAGAACATCGCAAGCTCACCCAGCGCGAAATTGATGTGATGGGTCGCCTGGTAGGTCATCACCAGCGCCAGGGAGAGGCTCGCATAGATGCCGCCGGTCGCGATCCCGGAAAGCAGCTGATGGAGGAAGGCTTGCATCGGGCGCGCCTCAATAGCCGAGATAGGCGCGCCGGACGGAGGGATTGCCGGCGATGACCGCGGCCTCGCCGCCCATGACGATATGACCGGTTTCGAGGAGATAAGCGTGATCCGCCAGATCGAGGGCGAGATTGGCGTTCTGCTCGACGAGCAGCATGCTGGTCTTGTCGTCGGCGTTGATGGCGGCGAGGATGCGAAAAATCTCTTGCACGATCACCGGCGCGAGACCGAAGGAGGGCTCGTCGAGCAGCAGCAATTTCGGGCGCATCATCAGCGCGCGCGAGATTGCCAGCATCTGCTGCTCGCCGCCCGAAAGCGTGCCGGCTTGCTGCCGGCGGCGCTCCTTGAGACGCGGGAAATACCCGTAAACCCGCTCGAAATCGGAAGCGATGCCCTTGCGGTCGCGGCGCGTATAGGCGCCGAGGCGAAGATTCTCCTCGACCGTCAGATGCGAGAAGGTACCGCGCCCGTCGGGCACATGGCCAATGCCGAGCCGCACGACGTCCGCAGTCGCGCGGCCGTTAATGCGGGTTCCGGCGAAGCGAATCTCGCCGCTCATGCGCACCATCATGTTGCAGATGGCGCGCAGCAGCGTGGTCTTGCCGGCGCCGTTCGCGCCGAGCAGCGCGGTGACGCCGCCGTCCTCAACCGCGAGGCTGACTTGGTCGAGCACCCGCGTTTCGCCATAGGCGGCGTCGAGCTTGTCGATCTCCAAGATCGCGGTCATGGCGCCGCCCCGAGATAGGCGCGAATGACTTCGGGCGCGTTCTGGACCTCGGCCGGGGTGCCATCGGCGATCTTCCGCCCGAAATCGAGCGCCACCACCTTGTCGGAGACGCGCATCACCAGATTCATGTGATGCTCCACCAGCAGGATGGTGAGGCCGAAGCGCTCGCGTACCGTGATGAGGAGCTCGCGCAGCTGCTCGACCTCCTCGTGATTGAGGCCGCCCGCCGGCTCGTCGAGAAGGAGGAGCTTCGGCTCGCAGGCGAGCGCGCGCGCCAGCTCGATGCGCTTTTGCGTGCCGAAGGGAAGCCCTTGAACCGGCGCGTCGGCCACCGCGACAAGATCGAGGGCCGCGATCAGCGCGTCCGTGCGGGCCTCCAAGCGCGCTTCTTCCCGCGCCACCAGCGGCAGCCGCAGCGCGTTGGCGAGGAAGCCGCCGCGGATGCGGCTATGGCCGCCGACCATGACGTTGCGCCGGACCGACATGGTGCGGAACAGCGCAAGGTTCTGGAAGGTACGACCGATCCCGAGCGCCGCCATGCGATGCCGCGGCAGGCCCAGCAGATTCCGACCGTTGAAGACGATGGTGCCGGATTCGGGCTCGTAGAGCCGGCTCAGGCAATTAAAGAGCGTGGTCTTGCCGGCGCCGTTCGGGCCGATGAGCCCGCAGATCTGGCCGCGCTGCACTGCGAAAGACACGCCATTCAGCGCAACGATGCCGCCGAACCGGACCGACAGCTCGCTGATGCCGAGGATCGGCGCGCCGATATCGGCGGTCTCGACGGACACGTCAGAAAGTCGCTGGCAGCAAGGGGTTTGGCCGGACTGCCCGGCGTTCGGTCAGTAGCGCGCACATGGCCGAACCGATCTCCCTTTTGTGGCGATGAAATGCCGTTTGACAGTTTTCATGGGGCCTCAATACTGGCACGAAGTCAATCCCGCCGGGCAAGCGCGCGGCACGTTGGATCGGAGATCGCGATGAAGCGCGAGGAGCATCTGCTGCTGTCGCAAACCGGGCGCGGTACCCCGATGGGCGAATTGCTGCGCCGGTATTGGACCCCCGCGCTGCTGTCGCGCGAGGTCGAGGCCGACGGCGCACCCGTGCGGGTGCGGCTCTTGGGCGAGGATTTGATCGCCTTCCGCGACAGCGCGGGGCGTGTCGGCCTTCTCGACGAGCATTGCTCGCATCGCGGCGCCTCGCTCCATTTCGCCAAGAACGCGGAGTGCGGTCTGCGCTGCTGGTACCACGGCTGGAAATACGATACCGAAGGCAACTGCCTCGACATGCCGAACGAGCCGCCGCAAACGCAATTCAAGGACAAGGTCCGCCAGCGCGCCTATCCCTGCATCGAGCGCAACGGCCTCGTGCTGGCCTATCTGGGCCCGCCCGAGAAGAAGCCCGCCCTGCCCGATCTCGAATGGCTGCTCGTGCCCCAAGCCCATGTTTATATCTCGAAGCGCCTGCAGGAGTGTCATTGGTTGCAGGGCATGGACGGCGATGTCGATTCCGTGCATGTCGGCTTTTTGCACGGCGGCGACACCATCAAGCGCGCCACCGAGCACAAGATGTTCGATTCCGGCAATTGGATGTCGAGCGACAACAACCCGAAGATCGAGCTCAAGCAGATACCGGCCGGCATCCTGTACGGCTCGCGGCGCAACTCCGGCCCGGACCAGTATTACTGGCGGATCGGCGAATGGTTCCTGCCGAACTTCACGATCATCGCCTCGTTTCCGGGCGACAGCCCCTTGGGCGGCCATGCCTGGGTCCCAGTCGACGACGACAAGGCTTGGGCGTTCGGCATCTCGTGGCACCCCAAACGCGCCCTCAGCGAAGAAGAGCTGCGCTATTTCCGCGAGGGGACGCCGACCGGCATGCATTCCTCGATGATTCCGGGAACCGCCATCGCGAAGCGCAACAAGTCCAACGGCTATGTCGACCCCGAAGCGGCCAGCGCCAAGCAACCCTGGCAGCGCATCACCTATTTCCAGGACCAGGACACCGCCATCACCGAAAGTATCGGCGCGCATTTCGATCGCACGCGCGAGAATCTCGGCACCACCGACGCGGTGATCGTCCATATGCGGCGCCGCCTCATGGCCGCCGCGCTCGATTTGCAGAACGGCAAGGAGCCGCCCACCGATCCCAAGCCCTATGCGATCCGAGGCTTGTCCACCTTGCTGCCGAAGGACACGCCGTCCTGGTCGGACGCGGTGGCCGACCGCATCGCCGCCCGGCCCGAGACCTTCCAGCCCGGCGTTTGATTCAGCGGCGCCAGCGCGGCAGCAGGCGCTCGGTATTGCCGCAGTCGATCGCGCCGAGCTCGCTCTCGGTGAAGCCGAAATCGCGCAAGCCCTTCGCGGTCTCCCTGGCGGTGCGCCACGGAAAATCCGTGCCGAAGACGACTTGGCTAATCGCGACGAGCCGCATGAGCGACGCGAGCGCGTAAGGGTGCGCCGCCTGCGCGGTATCGTAATAGAATCTCTTCAAGTAGTTGATGACGCCGTCGGGCACCCGCGCCGCCATGCCCTTCTCGTTCTCGGCGTAGCGGGTAAGACGCTCGGTGAGAAAGGGCGCGGTGCCGCCGGCATGGGAGAAAATCCACTGGATGTCCGGATAGCGCGCGGCCGATCCGCTGAACAGTAGCCGCGCAATCGCCCGCGTCGTGTCGGTGCCGAACTCGATCACCGCGTCGCGCACCTCGGGCAGGACGCCGGCGGTGCAATCGGGCGTCGCGGGATGGGTATAGACCACCGCCTTGCGCCGGTTGAGCTCGTCGAAGATTGGGGCGTAATAGGGATCGCCGAGCCATTTATCGCCGATGCTGGTCATCAGATTGATGCCGTCGGCCTTCAGCACATCGCAGGCGTACTCGATCTCGCGAAGCGATCCCTCGATGTCGAGGATCGGAAGCATCGCGAACTGGCCGAACCTGCCCGGATGATCGCGCACGAGCTTGGCGACATAGTCGTTCCATTCCCGCGTCAGGCCGCGCGTGTCCTTCGGGTTCGGCCAAACGCCGACGGGATGCGGCAGCGAGATGATCGCCCCGCGCACGCCGCCCTTTTCCATGTCCTCGAGCGACTTCTCCAGCGTCCAAGCATAGGTCGGGCCGCCGCCGGCGCCGGCCCGCATTTTTTCGCCGCGGAGGCTCGGCGGCGTGACGTGGTGGTGAACGTCGATGCGATGAGCGGCGGGCATTTCTTCTCTTCCCCTGGTTTCGGCTTGGCAAAGCCGAATGAGAATGTCACAGCGGCGGCGCAATTGCAATTTGGCGGGGCCGCGTTCATGCTTTGCCGAAACGGAGGATCGGGCCATGAGCAACAGCACGGCTGAGCGCGTCGCCATCGTCACCGGCGCGGGGCGCGGCATCGGGCGCGCGATGGCGCTGGGGTTGCTCGGCGGCGGCCTAAGCGTGATGGCCAACGATCTCGATGCGAGCGTTCTTACGGAATTGAGCGCCGAGGCGAAGACCGATCGCCTCGCGACGCTCGCCGCCGATGTCGGGCGCGACGACAGCGCGGCCGAGATCCTGCGCGCGACCGCCGCGCGCTTCGGACGCGTCAACATCCTCATCAACAATGCCGGGGTCAGCCCCAATGTGTTGCGCGCGGCCGGCGCCAAGCTGCCGGCTCATTTCTGGGAGGTGACGCCGGCCGAGTTCCGCCGCGTGATGGAGGTCAACACGGTTGCCGCGTTCCTCATGACCTGCGCTGCCATCGCGCCGATGCGCGCGCAGGGCTGGGGCCGGATCGTCAACGTCACGACGAGCCTCGATTCGATGTGGCGCAAGGGCATGCTCCCCTATGGCGGCTCCAAGGCGGCCAACGAGGCGAATTGCATGGCGATGGCGGAGGAGTTGCGCGGCACCGGCGTGACCGTCAACATTCTGGTGCCGGGCGGGCCGGTGAACACGCGCCTCGTCGGGACGAGCTTCACCGCCGCGGAACGCTTGCAGCTCATCCAGCCGGACATCATGGTCGCGCCGCTGCTGTGGCTCGTGTCCGACGCGGCCGACGCGATCACCGGGCAGCGCTTCATCGCCGCCCGGTGGGACCGCTCGCTACCGCCGGCGGGGGCCGGCGCGAAATGCGGCGCGCCGATGGCCTGGCAGCAGCTGGGCCATCAATCGATCTTTCCCGGCGGTCATCCCCGATAACGGCCCTTCGCCTTATTTCAGGCGCTTCGCCGCTTCCTCGACGATGCTGAGATCGGCGAATTTCGGCACGTCGATGTCGATGTTGAGAAAGCCGGCGGCCTTCTGGGTCACGAGATTGCTTTGCAGGGCGTCGAGATCGGGGATGTTGTCGGGATTGCGGTAGATATCGGCGTGAGTGAAGAGCCAGCTATCGAAGGCCGAAGGCGGCTCCTTGGTATATGAAGCCACGATCCGCACCGCTTCCGCGTGATTCTTCGGGTCGAGATACCAATGGAGCGAGCGCGTCTCGTCCTCGAAATAATCGACGAGCGCGGCGCGGTTCTTGGCGATGAAGGGAACCCGCGCCACCCGGAAGAGGATCGCGGTAATGCCCATGCCGTCGCGCAGATAGAAGAGCGGCCGCGACATCGCCTGGAAGCTCGGGATCGAGGACCGTCGAATGGACGGTGGCGATCAGGTCGGCTTTGCCCTGGCGCAGCATGTCCTTCATGCTCGCATAGGGAACCTCGATCTCGCTGTAGTCCCGCTTGTCCTCGAGGCCGTTCTTGCGCAGAAGCGCGCGCATCCCGATATCCGTCCCCGAGCCGAGGACGTTGGTCGCGGCGACGCGGCCTTTCATGTCGGTGACGGTCTTGACCGGCCCGTCCTTCAAGACGACGTAAGGAATCGATAGATAGCCCCGCGCGCCGTCTTCCATCTCGTCGGCGATGACGCGGATGTCGGTCATATGCGCGTTCTGAATCGCATTGCCGAAGGAGCCGAAGGCCATCTCGCCGACATCGAGGTCGCCCGTGGCGAGCGCCGTGATCATCGGCGCGCTGCCGCCAAAATGTATCGGCTCGAGCGTGTAGGTCTTGCCGAGATGGGGCGCCAGATCGGGCTTCGCGGCAAGGAGCGGGGTGATCGAGCTCGGCACCTCGCTATAGCCGATCCGGAGATTGACCGGCCCCTCGGCGCGCGCGCTGCCGGCCGCCGCCAGCAGCGCGAGCGAGGCGGCGAGAATTCCCCAATTTCGCAACCTAGCCTCCTTCAAGGATTCTCGTGCACGCGCCTTGCCGCGTCGGCGACGATGGTGAGATCGGAATATTTCGCGGCGTCGACATTGATATTGAGGAAGCCCGCCGCCTTCATCGTGTTCAGATTGCGCTGCAGGGCGCTGAGATTCAGCCGGTCGTCGGGATCGTGATAGAGATCCTTGTCGGGCGTCCAAATCCACTTGGCATAGAAGGCGGCGGGCTTCTTGTTGAAATCGCCGACGATGGCCAAGGCCGCCTCTCTGTTCTTGAGATCGAGATACCAGTGCCATTCGCGGATCTCGTCCTCGAAATAATCCACGACGGCCGCGCGGTTCTTCGCGAGAAAGCCGGCGCGAGCGGCGCGCGCGAGGATTTGCGTCGGCCCGCCCATGGCGTCCTTCAAATCGAACAGCGGCCGGGCGATCCGCTGCAGTTCCTCGTCATTGACCGATTCGGACACGGTAGTGGTCATGTCGGCCTTGCCCTCGGCGAGGAGCGCGGTCTGGTGGGCGAAATCCGCCTCGATCACGTTGTAGTCGCGGCCGGCTTCGAGCCCGTGCCGGCGCAGCAGGGCGCGCATGCCGATATCGATCCCGGCGCCGATCACGTTGACGCACACCGTCTTGCCCTTCAAATCCTCGATGGTCTTGATCGGGCCCTCCTTCAAAACGACGAACGGGCCGGAATAGGCCTTGACGCCGTCCTGAAGCGAATCCGCGATCATGCGCAGATCGCTCATATGCGCGTTCTGGATGGCGACGCCGAATGAGGAGTAGCTCAACTCGGCGATATCGAGATCGCCGGTGGCCAGCGCCGTGATCATCGGCGAGCTGCCGGCGAAGTGAATCGGCTCGATGGTGTAGGATTTGCCTAGATGCCGCGTCACGTCCGCCTTGACCGACATGATCGGCGCGAGCGAGATCGGAACCGTGATCCAGCCGATGCGAAGCTGGGTCGGCTCGTCGGCTTGGCATAGCGGCGCGGCAAGCGCGTAGGCGAGCGCGGCGGCAATCCAGATCGGTCGAAACATAGGTTTCCTCCTCGCATCTTCATTTCCGGGCGGCGATGACCCGACGCCTAAGGCAGAATCACGTCCGCCGCTTTCGCCGGCTTCGTCAGAAGCTTCTGCTCCATCATCACGTCGGAGAGGTATTCGATTTGCGCGGGATCGACCTGGTTGGCAAAGTGCGAGCGGGGCAGCGTCTTCAGCACCGCGACCGGCACCGGAAGATAATGCGCGATCGTGGCGTCGTCCTGATCGGGGTGCGCGTTGTGATAAGCCAGCGCGTCGTCGAGCGCGGCGCGGATGTTCTTGATCGTCTCGGGATGCGCCTTGGCATAAGAGCCGGCGACCGCCCACACCATGGTCGAGCTTCCCGCCGGCTCGATGTCCTGGTCATAGGCGAAAACCCGGCCGGTGCCGGCGGCGACGATGCGCGACAGGAACGGCTCGATCGCGACGACACCGTCGAGCGCCTTCGCGCGCATGATGTCGGGCATCTGTTGGATGTTGGTCTCGACGATGTGAACCTTCTGCGGGTCGGCGCCATTCATGCTGAGCCACTTGACCAAGAGAATATCCGCGAGATTGTCGATGCCGGTCAGGCCGATGGTCTTGCCTTCGAGGTCCTTGGCGGTCTTGGCGGGGCTGTCGGCGGCCACCACCAGCGCGATAGCGTGAAACCCGTCATAATTAACGCCGCCATTGGCGACGAGCTTGACATCGAGGCCGTTATCGTCGGCTTCCATGACCACGGGCACCGTCGTGCCGCCGACCTGGATGCTGTCGCCGACGAGCGCCGCCGGAATGCTGGTGGCGTTGTTCGCCATCATTTGGAGCGTCGCATCGATGCCGTGCCGGTCGAAGAATCCCTGATCCTTGGCGATGAAGGCCATCAGGAAGTCGGCGACCGGGAAATAACCGAAGATCACCTTGTCGGCCGCGCTTGCGGGCCCGGACATGACCGAGACCAGCATCGTCGCCGCGGCGCAGAAGCCGCCGATCGCTCAATTCATCGCGTTTCTCCCTGGCGCCGCGCGCTCGCCGTCATCGCCCGAGAACGCCGCCGCCGCGCCCGACTTTGCCGAAATCGAGGCGCCGGCACAAGCGGATCGAGCGTCGCTCCGAAATAGCGCGAATTTCCGAATGGCCCCGCTCGAGCGATTTTGCATGAGGGTGAGCGCCATCCTATAATGTCGAAAGTTTCAAGGGCGCATGCGCCCCCGACGGGAGATCGCCATGGTCGAGCTCATCAAGGACGGCGAGGTCGCGCTTTACGATGATTTCGACAATCGCTTCCTGCGCCAGGACAAGCGCTTCGCCATCGAGCGCAAGCCGCTGACCGGCCTGCCGGTCATCGACCTGGCGCCCTTCGTCGAAGGAAGCGGCCTCGCGGAGCGCCAAAGGACCGCGCGCGCGCTGCGCGAGGCTTGCGTCGATATCGGGTTCTTCTACCTCGCCGGCCACGGCATCCCCGAGGCCGAGTTCGACGAGGTCATCCGCTGGGCCCACCGCTTCTTCGCGCTGCCCCAGTCCGAGAAGATGAAGCTCCATTGCAGCAAGAGCCCCCAGCGGCAAGGCTATGTCGGCGTCGGCGGCGCCAATCCCGAGACCAACCCCGACAAGGCGCCCGACCTAAAAGAGCGCTTCTACATGAGCCGCGACTTGCTGCCGGGCGAGCCGAAAACCGGACGGCGCCAAGCCGGCGCGTCGCAATGGCCCGAGGCGGGCGTGTTGCCGGGCTTCACCGAATTCATGAAGGCGCACATCAAAAAGCGCTGCGCGGTGACGCAGCACCTCATCCGCGCTTTTGCGCTGAGCCTCGATCTGCCCGAGAGCTATTTCGACGGCATGTACCGCTATATGAGCGCGGTTTTCGTTCTGAACTACTACCCGCCGCTCGATACGGAAAATCTCCGAGATACGCAGTGGAGCTTTTCGCCGCACACCGATTACGGCGCCTTCACGCTGGTGACGCAGGACGCGCTGGGCGGGCTTCAGGTCCGGAACTCGGCGCGGCAGTGGATCGACGTGCCGCCGGTGCCGGGCACCTTCGTCGTCAACCTCGGCGATCTCTTCGCGACCTGGACCAACGACCTCTATGCTTCGACCCTGCACCGGGCGGCGAATACCAGCGACAAGCCGCGCATCGCGGTGCCGTTCTTCGTCTCGCCCGAGGGCTCGACCTTGGTACGTTGCCTCGATACCTGCCAGGGCGCGGACAACCCGCCGCGCTACGAGCCGGTCGTCGCCGAGGAATATGTCCTCGCGCTGCTCGACCAGGCCAACCGCACCGGGCGTCCCGGTCTTGCGACCAAGACCGCCGAGCGCTTTCGCACCCGATAACCCCATCGAAGGAAGAGCGATGTTGCAACCGTCGAAAAATCGCGCGAACGGAAACGGCCAGAAAAGCCGCGCGGCCAACGGGGCGGCCAAGCGCGCGCGCGGCCCCAAAATCCGCGAGCTGCCCAAGATCACCAACAAGAGCGATACCCGCGACACCCTCGCCCACGCCGCGCAAGACGCGCGCAAGATGCAGGATTATTTCATCATCGACGTCGACGCCCACGTGACCGAAGTCGCGTTCTGGGCGGAAATAACCGAGCGGATGGACAGCGACGTCTATCGCCAATGGGCGCAGTCCTTTCGCGAGCGCGGCGCCAGCACGGCGCTGATGAACATCGCACCCGGCATCGCCTATCAGGACGTGAACGGCCGCATTCCGCACGATCACATCCAGCTGGAATCCTCGGCCGGCGAGAAAAAGCATCGCCAGATCGTGTTGACCGAGCGGGCGATGAACAGCATGGGAATCGATTACCAGATCGTGTTCCCAACGCCCATGCTTCAGCTCGGCATGCACCCCCAGCCCGATGTCGAGATCATGCTGGGCAAGGCCTATAACCGCTGGATGACCGAGACGATCCTGCCGCAGCAATCGCGCATGAAGATGCTCGTCTACCTACCCTTTTGCGACCCCGATGCCTGCATCGAGGCGATCGAGACCTTCGGCGACAAGCCCGGCGTGCTCGGCTTCTGCATCACGGCGACGCGCTACAAGCCGGTGCACCACAACAGCTACATGAAGCTTTACGCGGCGATCGAGGAAACCGGCAAGCCCTTGGCGTTCCATGCCGGCTATTACTGGGGCGATCCGTCGATGATGCAGATCAACCGCTTCATCGGCATGCACGCGATCTCGTTCGTGCATTTCAGCATCCTTCATGTCACCAACTGGGTGCTGAACGGCTTGCCCGAGCGTTTTCCGAAATTGAAATTGCTGTGGATCGAGAGCGGTCTCGCCTGGGTTCCGTTCATCATGCAGCGGCTCGATTCCGAGTTCTTGATGCGAAGCTCGGAGGCGCCGCTGTTGAAGCGCCGGCCGAGTGAATATATCCGCGAGATGTTCTTTAGCTCGCAGCCGCTCGAGACCAGCAACATGGCGCTGACCGAAGCGCATTTCGACGCGGTCAACGCCGAGACTCAGCTCCTCTATTCGTCGGACTGGCCGCATTGGGACTTCAATCCGCCGAACTCGATCACCAACCTGCCCTTCCTATCGAAGGCGCAAAAGCGCAACATCCTCGGGCTCAACGCGGCGCGTTTCTTCAACCTGCCGGTGCCCAAGAAAAAACTCGCCGAGATTCCCGAGCCGTTTGCCGCGGCCGGAGCATCGTGAATGGGTCGGCTGCGCGGTCTCGTCATCCCGGTGATCCTGATCGCCCTGTGGGAATTGGGGGCGCGCGCCGGGACGCTGCCGCCGGACACGATGTCGCAGCCATCGGTGATCGTCGTCGCGGGCTGGAACGCGCTCCTCGACGGCAGCCTTTTGCTGGCGACGGCGCAGACCTTCGAGACCGCGCTTTTGGGCCTTGCCATCGGTAGCGGCATCGGCATCGTCATCGGCAGCATGATCGGGCTCCTGCCGGCGTTCGAAGCGGTGGTCGGGCCGACCCTCGACACGATCCGCCCGGTGCCCGCCGTCGCGCTCATACCGCTAGCCTTGCTGATTTATGGCTTCGGGGTGCGGATGGAAGTGCTCGTGATCGTTTTCGCCTCGGTCTGGCCGGTGCTGATCGTCACCGTTTCAGCGGTGCGCGGCATCGAGCCGCGCCTCATCGAGGTCGCGCGCATGCTGGAAATGCCGGCGATGAGCCGGATGCGGCGGATCGTGCTGCCCGCGACGCTGGCGCGCATCGCCATCGGCATCAGGGTCAGCGCGGGCGTCGCGCTCGTGGTGGCCGTGACCGTCGAGATCGTCGCTCAATCCGCAAGGGCTCGGCTATGGCATGATCATCGCCGCCCAGTCCTTGCGGCCCGATCTGATGTGGGCCGAGCTGTTATGGGTCGGTTTCGCCGGCTGGCTGTTCAACACCTTGCTGCTGACGATAGACCGCCGTTGGCTCCGCCGCTTCCAGTCCGGGGGCGTGCGATGAACATGCGTACGGTCTGGCTCAAATTCCTCGCGGTCGTATTCGCGGTGGCGGTGCTTTTGCTGTGGCAGGTGCTGGCCGATGCCCGCCTGATCTCGCCGGTTTTCTTTCCCTCGCCGACACGGACCTTCGTCGCGCTCCTCGCGATGGAAGAGCGCGGCGATCTGTGGGGGCCGATGGCCTCGACCGCGCTCCGGATGTTCTATGGCTGGGTTCTGGCTTCGCTCGCCGGCATTCTGCTGGGCGCGGCGATCGCGCGCTCGGGGCCGGCCCGCGCCTATCTCGAGCCGCTGCTCGAATTCCTGCGCCCGCTGCCGGCCTCGGCGATCATTCCGCCGGCCATCCTGTTCCTCGGCCTGACCAGCAAAATGGCGGTCTCCGTGATCTCGTTCGGCGCGGTGTGGCCGGTGCTGCTGGGCAGCTATCACGGCTTCCGCAGCGTCGATCCGCAGCTCGCCGAGATGGCCTCGGCGTTGCGCATCCGCGCGGTCGCCTTCCTCTGGAAGGTGGCGCTGCCGAGCGCGCTTCCGGATATTTTCGCCGGCGTCCGGGTCAGCCTCGCGATCGCGCTCATCCTTGCCGTCGTGACCGAGATGCAATCCGCGCAAACCGGGCTCGGCTTCAACATCCTGATGGCCCAGCGCAGCTTCCGCAGCCCCGAGCTCTATGCCGGGATCATCGTTCTGGGCGTGCTCGGCTTGTTCACCAATCAGGCGCTCGTGGCCGGCGAGCGGTACCTGCTGCGCTGGCGCAGGGTGACGCGCTAAGGCTCTTGCGATCGGGTTCCTAAAGCCCTTTCCGCTCGAGCTCGGCGTATTGCGGCAGGATCCCGGCGAGGTTGGTGCGGTCGATCGCGCGCAACTCCGCCAGGTCGAACACGCCGCTTTGCTTAAGGCCCGCGACGTGCTCGGCGGTGCTGCGATAGGGATAGTCGGTTCCGAACACGAAATGCGAGGCGGGAATCACCATCCGCGCCGCGGTCAACGCGATCCGGTTCGAGGCCTGCGCGGTATCGTAGAAAAAGCGCTGCGCCTCGGGCAGGAAGCCGCCCGGAAGGCCTTTCGCGTATTCCTTCTGCTGCGCCGTGCGGATGAAGCGCTCGATCAGGAACGGCATGGTCCCGCCGGCATGCGACCAGATGATTCGGATCTCCGGATAAAGCTGGGACGCGCCGCTGAACACCATGCGCGCGATGGCGCGGGTCGTGTCGGTGCCGTATTCGATATTGGCGTCCTGCATCCCCGGCACGAAGTTGAGGCAGCAATCGGGCACGGCGGGATGAACGTAGATCACGGCCTTGCGCCGGTTCAGCTCCTCGAAGACCGCGGCGAAAGCGGGATCGCCGAGCCATTTATCGTGGTAGCTCGTATACATCCCGACGCCATCGGCCTTGAGGCACGTCGAGCCCGTATGCGATCTCGCGCAAGCTGCCCTCGATATCCGGCATCGGAAGCGCGGTGAAGAGGCCGAAGCGCCCGGGGTGATCGGCGACCAGCTTGGCGCCATAGTCGTTGCAGTCGCGGGCGAGGCGCCGCACCCGGTCGCGGTCGTCGAGCCGCATCGCGATCTGGGTGATCGAAACGATCGCGGTCGACACCCCGCCTTCGTCCATGTCCTCGAGCGACTTGGCCAGCGACCAGTTCTTCACCACGGCGCCGACCGATCCGCCCATCGCCGCGAGATAGCTCGGCGGCGCGATGTGATGGTGGACGTCGATCCGGCGCGGATCGTCGGGATAATTTGCCGAAGCCACGATCTAGTCTCCTGCGATGGTCGGCGCCAGCACGAACTGGCGGCGGAAGATTCGGCCGAGGAAGAAATTGAGCACCATCACCGCGAGATAAGGCGCCGCGATGAGGTACAGCACGGTCTGGAGCGGCAGCTTCGCCGAAAAGAAATAGCCGATCGCCAACGGGCCGACCGCCCCGCCGATTTGCCCCGAAGCCGTCGCCCAGCCGACGCCGTTGCCGCGGATCCGCGTCGGATAGAACATCGCGACCGTGCCGTTGAGGGAATTATGCGTTCCCGAGCAGCAGGCATGGGCGACGACCGCCAATACCATGTAGGAAGCCACCGCGAGCGCCGGCGTCCCGATCGCGATCATCGCCGAGATGCCGAGCGCGGCCGCTCCCATCGATGCCATCGGGCCGAACTTGTCGAGCAGCCGCGCGAGGGAAAGCAGCACGACGATCCCGCCCATTCCGGCATAGGAAAACGCGAACGCCGCCTGAACCTGGGTCAGCCCGGCGGTCTCCATGATCGTCGTCAGCCATGCCGTATAACCGAGATAGGTGAACAACTCGCAGAAATAGCTGAGCCAGAGCAGCGTGGTCGTCACCTTCAAATCGCCCGCGAACAGCTCGCGAAAGGCGAAGCGGCTGGTTCTTTGTTCCTGGTGCAGCACGAAGACGGTGTCGGGCCCGATCGCCGCTTCGGGAAAGAGCCGCGCGGCGCGTTGGCGAAGCTCCGGCGAGTGGGGCGAAGCTACGGTCAGATAACGAAGCGATTCCGGCAACCGGACGACGAGCAACAAGCTCAACAATAAGCCCGCGATCCCGACAGCGACGAACACCGCGACCCAGCCATAGAGCGGCGTGAACCAGGCGGCCACCTGGCCGGCCGAGGCCGTGCCCGTTGCATAGCCGAGGAAGGCAACCACCACGAAGCTGGCGCGAAAGCGCTTGGGCGCCGCTTCGTTCAAGAGCGCGATGGTGTTGGGAATGGCACCGCCGATGCCGAGCCCGGTGAGGAAACGCCAGGCCATGAGCTGATCGAGCGAGCCCGACAGCATCGTCCCCAGGGCGGGCAGGCTGTAGAACAGCACCGCCAGGATGACGCCCGTTTTGCGGCCATGGCGGTCGCCGATATAGCCGAAGATGAAGCTGCCGAAGAACACCCCGATGCCGCTCCAGGCGAACACCCACCCCAGCACGCTGCGCGGCGCCGGAAAGGCGCGGAGGATCGCGGGTCCGACGACATTGGCCGAGCCGGTATCTGCGCCATCGACGATGATGATCAGCACGCAGAGCACGATGGTGACGAGGTGATAGGTGCTCAGCTTCTGCCGATCCAGCAGCTCGCCGATGTCGGCCTTCGCCGGCGTCGCCATGCCATCCTCCCACTCGCTTCGACGGGCGTTGCTGCCCGGAGGCTTATTTATATCGCGGCACCAGTCGCAGCGCGTTGTCGCGATCGATGGCGCGCAGATCGGCGGCGCTGAACACGCCGCACTCGACGAGCGCCTTGGCGATCTCGGCCGGGTCGCCCCACGGCACGTCGGTGCCATAGAGAATTCTGCGTCACCGGAACGACCTTGGTCAGCGCCAGCATCGGAGCCGCGTCATAGACCGCCGCGGTGTCGTAATAGAAGCGCCGCGCCTCGTGGAGGAATCCCTGCGGTATCAGCTTGGCGACTTGCGGCGCCCGCGCGCCGCGCGTGAACCGCACGATCAGGAACGGCATCGTCCCGCCACCATGCGACCAGATCATGCGAGTATCCGCGAACCGCACCGACCGGCCCGTGAAGATCATCTGCGCGATCGCGCGGGTCGTGTCGGTGCCGTACTCGATCGCGGAATCGTTGATGCACTTCAGGACGTTGGTGCAGCAGGTCGCGGTCGTCGGATGGACATAGATAAGCGTCTTGCGGCGATTGAGTTCCTCGAACAGGGGATCGAAGGCGGGATCGCCCAGCCACTTGTCGCCATAGCTCGTGAAGAGAACGACGCCGTCCGCTTTCAGCACGTCGAGCCCATAGGCGACTTCCTGGAGGCTGGCATCGACGTCGGGCAACGGCAAATTGACGAACATGCCGAAGCGCTTCGGGTAATCCGAGACCAGCTTCGCGCCGTAATCGTTGCACAGGCGTGCGAGCTTGCGGGCCGCCGCCGGATCACCGAACCACAATCCGGGCGTGGTGATCGAAGTGACGGCGACCTGAACGCCGCCCTTGTCCATCAGATCGATCGACTGCGCCGGCGTCCAATCGCGCGTTTCGCGCGTGATGAAGATCGCCTTCGCATCGAGTTCCGTGATGTAGCCGGGCGGGGAAATGTGGTGGTGGAGATCGATGCGGTGAGGGGCAGCGCTAGCCATGACGAACTCGATTCTCCCTTTTGTCGCGCGGCTAGAGACGAAGTCCGGCCGGGCCCGATTTCACGCGTGCGGAGATCGCCGCCGCGGCTAAAGTATCGCGCGCGGCGGCGCTGCTTGGCAATCGGATTTCGCGGTTTGCGCGAGCCGGCGGCGCTCGGCGGCTTGTCGGCGGTCGCTGCGGTGGTATGGTAGCCCCGCCAGAGAGGGAGAAATTTTCCGATCATGAACCCGAACGGGGAGAGCCGCGGCGCGACTGCCGGGGGCGGCGGCATCGCCCTCGATCTGCGCGGCATCACCTGCGTTTTTCCACCGTCAGCCAAGGGAGCTGCGCCCTATACCGCGGTGCGCGACGTCAACCTGACGCTCGGCGACGGCGAATTCGTCGCCATCGTCGGCCCGACCGGTTGCGGCAAGTCCACGCTGCTCAACGTCGCCGCGGGCCTGCTGCGGGCGACCGGCGGCGAGGTCCGGGTCTTCGGCACGAAGCTGGCGAGCATCAACGCCCATGCCGGGTACATGTTTCAGGCCGAGGTGCTGCTGCCTTGGCTGACGGCGCGCGGCAACGTGGCGCTTGGCCTCGAATTGCACGGCGTCGACCGCGGAGAAGCCGCCCGGCGCGCCGATGCCTGGCTTGAGCGCGTGGGCTTGAGCGGCTTCGGCGACCGCTATCCGCGGCACTTGTCGGGCGGCATGAAGAAGCGGGTGGCGCTTGCGCAAGTGCTGGTTCTCGAGCCCCGCATCCTGCTCATGGACGAGCCGTTCAGCGCGCTCGACATCCAGACCCGCCAGCTGATGGAGAACGAGCTCCTCGAGATGTGGTCGGCCGACCGCAAATCGGTCTTCTTCGTCACCCACGATCTCGAAGAGGCGATCTCGCTCGCGGACCGTGTCGTGGTGATGTCGTCGGGACCGGCGACCATGCCGGTGGCCGATTTCACCGTCGATATCCCGCGGCCGCGCGACGTGACGGAAATCGTCCAGTCGCCGCGCTATCTCGATCTCCACCGGCGCATTTGGGAGATCCTCAAGAAAGAGGTCCTCAAAAGCTACGAGCGCGGCAAGACCCTGATAGCGGTGGAATAAGCCGCGATGCCGCGTTGGGGGATCGTCTGGCTCAGCCGTTTCGCGCTGATCGCGGTGCTGCTGATCGCCTGGCAGATCGCCATCGAGCATTCCCGAATCGCGAATTTCTTTCTGGGCTCGCCCGTCAATATCGGCCGCCACCTGGTCGATTGGTTCGTCACCGGTACGATCTTCCGGCATCTCGGGATCACGCTCCTCGAGACGCTTCTGTCCTTCGCGATCGGAACCGGCCTTGCCCTCATATTGGGCCTGTGGCTCGCCTTGAACGATATGTTCGCCGCGATCTTCGATCCCTTCATCAAGGGATTGAATTCGATGCCGCGCCTTATTCTGGCGCCCATCTTCGCGGTATGGTTCGGATTGGGCATCTGGTCGAAGGTCGCGCTCGGCGTCACGCTGGTCTTCTTCGTCGTGTTCTTCAAGGTCTTTCAGGGCATCCGCGAGGTCAGCCCGGTGCTGCTCGCCAATGCGCGGATGTTGGGCGCCGGCCCCCAGCAGCTCATTCGCCGCGTCTACATCCCCTCGGCGATGAGCTGGGTGTTCTCGAGCCTGCATTTATCGGTCGGGCTCGCCTTCGTCGGCGCCGTGATCGGCGAGTATCTCGGCTCGTCGGCGGGCGTCGGCTATCTAATTCTCGAGGCCGAAGGCACCTTCGACATCGAGACCGTGCTGGCGGGCGTCATCCTGCTGACCAGCTGCGCGCTGACGCTCGACCTCGTGATCACTTTGATCGAGGGCTCGCTGCTCAAATGGCAGGCGAAATAGGCACCGCCATGGCACGGCCCGAAAAGCTCAACTTCGCCTTCCATGCCTCTGCCGCATCGGCGACCTACGCTCATGCGATCAAGCCGATGGCCGAAGCGGCGATGCGCGAGGCCGCTGGCCTAGTGGAGATCGAGACTTTCACCGATGGCGCGCTCGGCGGCGCGCTCACGACGCAATTGGAGCTCTTAGAGACGGGCGCGGCCGATGCCGCCTTCGTCATTCCCGGCTTCACGCCCGACCGCTTTCCGGATAATTTCGTCTTCGGCATACCGGGACTTTTTCGCGACATCAAGGAATCGACCCTCGCCTTCAGCCGTCTCGTCAACGCAGGAAAGCTCGCCGGCTATGACGCGTTTTTCGTCATCGGCGCGTTTTGCACCGAGCCCTTCACCATCCACGCGCGCGGCAAGCTGACGAGCTTGAGCGATTTGAAGGGCATGAAGCTGCGCGCCTCCAACAACGCCGACGAGATCATGCTGAAGCAGCTCGGCGCCGATGCCTGGGTGGTGCCGGGCGACAAGATTCTCGAATCGATCGAGGATGGGACGATCGAGGGCACCACGATCCATGCCGGGCCGCTTTACGATCTCGGCATTAGCCGGGTGACGAGGTACGACTATTTCCTGCGGCTCGGCTGCGCGCCGCTGACCTTTCTCATGAGCAAGCAGCGCTTCGAGGGCTTGCCGCGACCGGCCCAAGCCGCCATCCGCAAATACAGCGGCGAATGGTTCGCTTCCAATTACGCGACGCATGTCGCGGCCCATAACGAGAACCTTGCTGGCGCGGATGCGGGCCGACCCTCGCCGCACAGTGACCGAGCCGGCCCAAGCCGAATTGGACGCGGCCGCCGCCGCTTTCAAGCCGGTGGTCGATGCCTGGCTCGCCGCCAATCCGCGCAACCGGCTAACGCTCGACGCGGTCAAGGCGGAGCTCGGCAAGCTCCGCGCGGCGCGGTAGAGCAATCGCGCGAAGTGCGCCGGCGTCAGAAGCTGGGGTTGATGGTGTCGACGCCCAGCAGCACGCGCCCGCCGTTCTCGAAATTCGTCGCGTTGGTGGCGACATGCTGCGTCGTCGCATGGACATCGCGGAAGCACCGCTCGATCGGATTGTGCGCGTAGAGCGCGGTCCCGCCGGCGGCGTTAAAGAGGAGATCGACGGCCTGGGCGGAGGCGAATGCGGCGTGCGAGGCCGCAAGTCGCGCCGCCGCCCGCTGCGGCAGTGTTGCCGCGTTCCCCGCGGTCACGGTGCGCCAAATGTCGCGTGTGGCGTCGAAGAGAAAAGCGCGCGCCGAGCATAGCAGCGCCTCCGCCCGCCCGATGTCGGCCTGTGCGGTCGGCTTGTCGCGGAGCCGTACCGCCGCACCCCTCGGCGTCTTGGCCGCCGCCAGATCGATGAAGGCATCGATCGCCGCGCGCGCGATGCCTATCGAGGTGCCGGCGATGGAGACGGCGAGCAGCGTCATCAGCGGCGCTGCATAGAGCGTGCCCGGCTGCACCGGCTTCGCCGTTAATGCGTCAAAGCTGTGGTCCCGCGGCACGAAGAGATCGGCGACGCGGAAATCGTGGCTGCCCGTCCCGCGCATCCCCGCCACGTGCCAAGTGTCGAGGATATCGACCGCGCTCGTCGGGAACACCATTAGTCTTATTTCGGGCGCGCCGTCAGGATTGTGGCGCGGCGCATCGCCGTCATGGACGATGCAGTTTCCAACCGTCCAGGCGCTGTGATGGATGAAGCTGCCGAAGGTCCAAGTCCCGGTGACGCGGAAGCCGCCCGGCGCCGCTACCGCCTTGCCGGAAGGGTTGAGCGAGCCGGCGACGATGGTGCGCCCGCCGTCGAAGATCGCGCGCGCCACGCGCTCGTCGAGATAGCCGGAGATGCGGCTTGCGTTCGCCGCGACCATCGCGCACCAACCGACCGAGCCGTCGGCGCGGGACAGCTCTTCGACCACCCGGAGGATATCGACCGCATCGAGCTGCAACCCGCCGAAGCCGCGCGCGATCCCCAGCGAGAAGAATCCCGCCTCAGCCATCTCCTTGACGAGCGGCGCGGGCAGGCTGCGCTCGCGCTCGATGTCCCCGCGCAATGCCCTGATCCTCGGCGCAAGCGCGCGGGCGGCGAGGACCAGCGCGTCCACGTCCATGCGAGGTGCAGCGGTGCCCATCGACGCGCCCCCTCAATGTCGGCGATCCTGGATCAGCCGAAATTAGGCAGACGGAAAAGATACCATTCTGCCCAGATAACCGGAAGCCGAAAGGCTTCTGCTCGCCCGCGTCAATCCGCGATCTCCAAGGCCTGCGTCGCCTTGCGGCGCAAGGCGGGGGCGCAAAACACCACCATCAGCGCGACGGTCGAGACGAGGATCGCGAGGCTGATCGGCTGGGTCACGAAGACCGAAATGTCGCCCCTCGATATCAGCAGCGCGCGGCGGAAATTCTCCTCGAGCATCGGCTCGAGGATGAGGCCCAAAATGAGCGGCGCCGGCGAGCAACGAAGCTGCACGAAGAGATAGCCGATGAGGCTGACCCCGGCCGCGAACAGCACGTCGAAGGCGGAATTGTTGACGCTGTAGACGCCGATGCAGCAGCACACCAGCACGACCGGATAAAGGAAGCGATACGGCACCGCGAGCAGCCGGATCCAGATCCCGACGAGCGGGAGGTTGAGGACGAGCAGCATCGAATTCCCGATGAACATGCTGGCGATGACGCCCCAGAACAGATCGGCGTGCTGAGTCATCAATTGCGGACCCGCCGTGATGCCCTGAATCATCAGCGCCGCGAGCATCAACGCCATCGGCGCGCCGGCCGGAATGCCCAGCGTCAGCATCGGGATGAAATGCGTGAAGGTCGCGGCGTTGTTGGCGGCTTCGGGACCGGCGACGCCCTCGATCGCGCCCTTGCCGAACCGGGTGGGATCGGCGGCGATGCGCCGCTCCATGCTGTAGGCGGCGAAAGACGCGATGAGCGGCCCGGTTCCGGGGAAAATCCCGACGATCGAGCCCAGGACAGTGCCGCGCCAGATGGGACCCCATGCGGAATTCAAATCCGCGCGCGTCGGAACTAGGCCCGTTACCTTGCCGGCGATGACCCGCGCGGTCCTGGCGCCGAGATTCGCCGTGATCTGCGCGAGCGCGAAGAGGCCGACCGCCACGGCGACGAAGTTCAATCCGTCGTCGAGCTCGTGCATCCCCAAGGTGAAGCGCATCAGGCCCGTCGAGATGTCGGTCCCGACGGTGCCGAGCATCAGGCCCAGCACCGCCATCGAGATCGTGGTCACGGCGTCTTCGCTGGTGATGACCGAGACGGCAACGAGCGCCAGCACGATCATCGAGGCATATTCCACCGGGCCGAAGCTTTGCGCGATCGCGGCGAGCGGCGGCGAGAACAGCGCGATCACCCCGACGCTGACGATCCCCGCGAAAAACGAGCCCAGCGCCGAGATGCACAGGGCTGGCCCGGCACGGCCCTCTTTGGCCATCGGGTGGCCGTCGAGACAAATCACCACCGAGGTCGGCTCGCCCGGCATGTTCATCATGATCGCGGTCGTCGAGCCCGCGTGATGCGCGCCGTAATAAATCCCGGTCAGCATGATGAGCGAAGCGACCGCCGGCATCTTGAAGGTGATCGGCAGCAGCATCGCGATGGTGGTCACCGGCGACAGGCCGGGCAGAACGCCTACCAGCGTGCCCAGCGCCGCGCCGAGCAGGCAATAGATCAGATTCTCCGGCGTCAACGCGACGCCGAACCCGCCGGCCAGGTTGTGAAGGATGTCCATCATGCGCGCTCCGCTCTCAGCCGGGGAACAGCGAGAACGGAAGATTGAGGCCATAGACGAAGAGGCCCGCGCCGAAGATCGAGAGCGCGACGCACAGGATCGCCATCTCGACCACCCTTATCCTCGGATTGGCGAGACAAGCGATGATGGTGGTCCCGACGATCGCCGGCACGAGGCCGAACGGCTCGACCGTCATGCCGAAGAACACGACGCTCAAGGGAATGAGATAGATCGCGCGCGGGCGCCAGGAGCCGAGACTGCCGGCGTATTCGTGCAAGCAGCCGATGACGATATTGGCGAAACCCAGGCCTGCGAGAATAATGCCGAGCAGCAGCGGAAAGCCGCCCGGCCCGACATGAGTGGGCGTGCCGAGATCGTAGCCGAGCGAGAGCGCGATGCCCGCCACTCCGCAGGCGAAAAAGACGG
This sequence comes from uncultured Alphaproteobacteria bacterium, assembly GCA_963803265.1. GTDB lineage: Bacteria > Pseudomonadota > Alphaproteobacteria > ATCC43930 > CGMCC-115725 > CAIKMD01. The sequence continues at coordinate 216,322 of CAWDLZ010000020.1, forward strand.
CGCCGGTGACGATCTTCCTGATTTCTCCGCGGCGCGTCATCGGAGAGGGTTCAGGCGATTTCGAACAGCTGCTGCGGCGTCTTGTGCAGCCGCTCGGGTCCGTTCGGCCCGATCAGGAAATTGTTGGTGTTGCTCATGAAATTCTTGCCGACCAGCATCGAGGCATGGAGCCCGAGATTCATGTTCTCCTTGACCGTCATCGACTCGTCGTGCCGAATGAGCGGCCGCTCGACCATCTCGTAGCCCTGGCCGTGGCACAGGATGCGGCGATCCTCGGGCAGCCCCTTGCCGCGCATATAGGCGTTGTAGGCCTCGAACACCGCCTTGCAGGACGCACCCGGCTTCAGCCGGTCGAGCGACTTCGCTCTCGGCGGCGAGCACCTCGGCATGGGCGTCGGCGATCTCGGCCGGGACCTTGCCCATCACCGCGAAGCGGAACAGATGGGTGTAGAACCCGCCCGGTCCGTTGCACTCGATCATGATGCCGACGACGTCGCCTTTCTCGATCTCGCGTCCCTGCATGAATTTCGGCTTGACGAAGCTCGGCGCGCCGGGCGGCGTCGCCATGACGATATAGAGACCCTGCGAGCCGCCCTTGAGCGTCGTCTGGTATTGCATGTAGGCGGCGACCTCGAACTCTTTCATCCCCGGCCGAACATAGTCGAGGAGCTGCGTCATCACCTCGTCCTGAATTGCGGCGGTGCGGCGAATGAGCGCGATCTCTTCCGCGCTCTTGATCGCTTTCAGATCGTCGACCAGATCGGTGGCATCGACCCATTCGACGCCTGGGAGCAGATCGCGCAGACCCTGGGCGAAGCCGTGATACATGCCGTCTGCGCCGACCATGCCGACCGTGCGGTAGCCGTGGCGCTCCACTTCCTTCGCCATCAATTCGGCGTCGTAGCGCGCGGTATAGTTCACCGCGCCGTTGAAGCTCGGCGTGGTGACGCGCCGGCCGATGCCGCGCAGATCGGGATGGTTGCCGTTGGTGTCGGTCACGCCGCCGAAGACGCCCACCTCGCACGCCGTCATGAGGCCATCGAGCGGAAAGATGACCGAGCGCGGATAGGCGTTCGTGGCCGGCGTATCGGTGAACCAGCGCGTATAGCCGCCCATCCAGTCTTCCGAGCTTTGCAAGACGATGGCATCGAGCCCGGCCCGGCGCATCGCCGCGCGCGCGGCGCTCCAGCGGCGCTCCAACTCCGCCGTCGAAATCGCGTCGCGTATGCTCGATTGTCGGTCCGGCATCGGATTCTCCTGGAGCAATCAGCGTTTCGTGGTGGCGTTGACGACGACCGTGGCGAAGCGGCACGGAACGGTGCCGCGATTGGCCCAGCCATGCACGGTCGCGCGCTGAATTACGACATCGTGCGGCTTCAAGGCAAGTTCGGTTCCGTCCTCGAGCAGCATGGCGAGCTCGCCCTCGGTCACGACCACATAGTCGATGGTCTCGGTCTTGTGCATGTGGGGCGCGGTGCCGGGCTGAAGCTCGAGGATGCGGAACACGGCGCCGCCATTCGACGGCAGCATCGGAAACGGCCCCAAGGTCGGGTCCGGGCCGTCGAGCGGCGGCGGCAGCGTCTCGTTGATCCAAAGATTGGCCACGGCGATGCTCGGCTGCATCTTGCCCGCTTGCGATGGGATCGCGCCGTCCGAGGCCAAGGTCGAGCGGCCTTTGGCGTCATGCCCGGTAACGATCCGTCGGATCTTGAACGCCATCGCGCGCCGTCACTTTCCCTTGGCGTCGATCAGGATCTCGGCAAAGAGCGCCGGCTTTCCGCTGCGGTTGTGCCAGCCATGATTGGTCGAGCGCTGCACGATCACGTCGCCCGCCTGGCACAGCACCTCCGTCTCTTCGAGCAGCAGATAAAGCTCGCCCTTCAAGATGACGTAATAATCGATCGTGTCGGTCTTGTGAAATTCGGTATCGTTGTCGGGAGGGATCTCGAGGATTCGGAAGATGGTGCCATAGGGCAGCGGCGTCACCGTGCCCGGCTTCGCGGTCGGGTCCGGCCCATCGAGAACCGGCGGCATCGCATCCGTTGACCACGGATCGTAACGAGCGACGCGGGCATCGAACCGCCCGGGCGTCGATGCGACCAGCCGGTCGCCGCCTACGGTCGATTTCCCGGCCGCATTGAGGGCGGTCACGACCCGCCTCACCTCGAACGCCACCGCCGCCCCCGTTCCTACTGCGGCTGGTACTTGAGCTGGGTGAAAATATTCGCCCAGTTGTCGCGCTCGGCCTGCTCGAACGCGGCGATCGATTTGGGGGTGCCGGCGCCGCCGGCGATGGTGGTGCCGTAGGACAGCAACCGCTTGACATAATCCGGCGCCGTGACGATGGGATCGATCGCGCGATTGAGCTTATGGATGATGTCGGCCGGCGTGCCCGCAGGCGCGAAGACGATGGTGAAGCCCTGCACCCGGTAACCCGGCAGGGTATCGGCGATCGGGCGCACGTCTTCGTGACCCGGAACGATTTTGGGCGAGGTTTCGCCGATGGCAATGAGGCTTTTGTTATCGAGGTAGGGCTGCACCGCGTCGAAGGTGGTGAAGACCAGCGGAATCCGGTCGGCCACCGTGTCTTGCAGCATCGGGCCGGTCTCCTTGTAGGGGATGCCGACCATCTCGGCCCCGGCCAGCTTGTCGAACCACAGGCCGATCAAGGTCACGACGCCGATCTGGCTGAAGCCATAGCTGAGCTTGCCCGGCTCCGATTTGGCGAGCGCGACGAGATCGGGAATGTTCTTAACGGGCAAGCTCGGATTGGCCGCGAGCACGAAGGCATTGCTATCGGACAGCATCGCCACGGGCGTGTAATCGCGATCGGGGTCGTAGGGCAGGTTCTTGAACATCCATTTATCGGTCGCGGCGACCGACAATCCGCCCAGATAATAAGTGTAGCCGTCGGGCGCCGCATGGGCGCCGCGCCCGGCCGCGATCAGACCGCCGCCGCCGGCGACGTTGTCGACGATGAATTGCTGACCCAGGGAATGGGACAATTGATCGGCGACGATGCGCGCGACGAGATCGGGCTGCGACCCGGCGGGCACGCCGATGATGAAGCGCACCGGCTTCGTCGGCCAGTCGGTATCGGCCAAGGCGCTGCCCAAGGGCGCCAACCACATCGCACAGCACAGTATCAGAATCGCGCGACGCATCTTTCCTCCCTTCGAAGCGCGCACCGGTGCGGCGGCGCCATTCGCGTTGATGAACGCCTCAAAGACAATAGACGTCGATGGCCATCGGAATGCGATCGTTTTCGAGAATGGTCTTTTTGCGCGCGATCAGCCACTTGCCGTCGCGCAAGGCCAGCTCGTGCTCGGCGCGGCCGAAGAAAACGTGGGTCGCATCCATCAGCGGAAAGAACGCGTGACAGGTCCAGGACGAGCGCAGGCGAATGCGCTCTCCTTGCGGCTTCTCGGTCGCCCGGATGCCGCTCAGCATGTGGGTCGTGCGCGGCAGCGGCATGGTCGCCGGCGACCGGCCCGAGCGGATGCGGACGATGCGGTCCTCGAGCCCGCCGCGATTGGCGAAGTACATCAGCGACAGCTCGGTCTCGGGGCTCGTCGTCAGCGTGCCCTCGCCGGTCCAGGTCGGCATCCAGAATTCGCAATCGGGCAGGAACAGCGCGAGCCATTCGTCCCAACGGCGCTCGTCGAGATAGGCCGCCTCGCGATAAAGCACATCGGCGCCGTCGGCCAATTGCTCGATTTCGCTCATGGGCGCCGCCACGCTCATGAATAGGCCTTTCTGCCGGCCATGCCCGCTTCCATGAGACGGACCCATTCGCGCAGCGGCGCATGGGTGCCCAGTTCGGTGTTCTGGGTGCGGTGGCCCTTGACGCTGTTGAGCGGATGAAGCCCCGCCTCGCGCGCCTCCTCATTGGCGCCGTGCTCGATCGCCGCTAGCCCACGCGAATAGCCTTGCAGGAAGTCGATGCCGGTCGCGCGGAACCCGGTTTGGCAATCGGCGAAGATGGTGACGTCGTCGGGCGTGGCATAGCCGCCGGGATTGACGAAATCCTCGAACTGCCGCAATCGGGCGGCGCGCAGCGCGGTCGGCTCGCCAATGGGCCCGATGACGTTGCTGCGCAATTCGGTGAGATCGACGGAGATCGGCCGGAACGTCCGCAGGATCGGCACGATCTGGTCGGCGATCTGCAGATTGGGAAAGCACACGGCGTTGCGCTGCCTGATCATCCACTCGGCCTTGAGGTCGCCGACGCGGGCCCGGATCTCGTCGAGCAGCGGATAGACCGCGCGCCTTTCCGGCTCGGCCACGTCGTGCCAGACCGAGCTATGGCCATGCGCGAACTCATAGGCGCCGATGCGCACGTCGTTGCGCTTTTGCCAATCGAGCTCGCGCGCGGCGACGTTGCCTTGGCCCTGACGGCGGCGCTCGGCGATGGCCATGAAGCTGCCATGGGTGGTGTCAACGTGATAGGGGTCCTGGCCGTTCTCGAGCTGCATCTTCCAATTGCCGCGATAGGTGTAGGCGACGCGGCCGGGAATGATCTCCATTCCCTTGGCGCCCTGCTCCATGTGCAGATCGATGAAGAATTTCAGATCGCCGAGATGGTCTTCGAGCGGCGGCGCGTCGGGCGACAAGCAGCCGAAGATCATTCCCTTATAGACGGCGAGCTTGGCGATCGGCACCAGATCGTGGCTGTCGGCGTCGAAGGCAGGCGGGTAATCCGCCGCCTCGCGCTGCTTGATGCTGACATTCCTGCCCGCCGCGTCATAGGCCCAGCCGTGATAGAGGCAGACATGGAACTTCGCGTTGCCTTTCTCGAAGCGGCACACCGTCGCGCCCTTGTGCCGGCACGCGTTGAGAAACGCGCCGATCTTTCCCTTGGCGTCGCGCGTGACGATGACCGGCGTGCGACCGATATAGGTGGTGATGAAGTCGTTCGGCTTCGCGATCTGGCTGTCGAGCGTGAGGAAGTTCCAGGTCCGCTCGAACACGTATTTCATTTCGAGCTCGAACAGCTCGGGATCGGAATAGACGTCGCGATGAACGCGGAACACGCCTTCCTCGGGCCGGTCATCGACGTAGAAGCGAGCGGGCATCACGCCCATGGGTGACTCTCCTCCCAACGAAATCAAAGGCTTCGCGTGAAGACCTTGAAAAACCTACCGGCCAGTCCTGCTTAAGTCAATCGCTGGCGAGCGGCATGAGAGCATTGCCGCGCAGGGCTTTTAAGGGTATTGCACGGAAGGGCGGAAACGGGCGAAGGGGCAATGCGTTGAGCGATCGGGCGTATCGATGCGGGACGGCACGATGAAGCCCGCGCCTTTTGCCTATTACGATCCCGCGACCGTCGTCGAAGCCTGCGAATTGCTGTCGCGGCTCGACAACGCGCGCCTCCTGGCGGGCGGCCAATCGCTGATGCCGATGATGAATTTCCGGTACGTCACTCCCGATCACCTGGTCGATCTCAACAAGATCGCCGGACTTGCCGGCATCGGCGTCGATAGCGGTGCGCTGCGCCTGGGCGCGATGACCCGTCAGCGCGAGATCGAATTCTCGGCCGAAATTGCCCGGCTCTGCCCGATCTTGCCGGAGGCGCTCGCCCATGTCGGGCATCGCCAAACCCGCAACCGCGGCACCATTGGCGGCTCGCTTTGCCATCTCGATCCCGCGGCCGAGCTCGCCACCATCGCCGCGCTTTACGACGGCGGGCTCGAAGCCGAAAGCCGACGCGGCAAGCGCCAGCTCGCCTTCGCCGATTTCGCGCAAGGCTATATGACGACGGCGCTCGCACCGGACGAAATTCTCACCGCGGTGACGTTGAAGCCCTGGCCGCGGCCTCACGGCCATGCCTTCGTCGAGCTGGCGCGTCGCCACGGCGATTTCGCCATCGTCGCCGTCGCCGCCCTTGTCGAGCTCGACGGGCGTGGACACATCGCGCGCGCGGCGCTGGCGCTCTCGGGCCTGGGGCCGAAGCCGGTGCGGCCCGCCAAGGCCGAGGCGCTCCTCGAAGGCGCCCTGCCCCAACGCGAGGCCTTCATCGCCGCCGCCGCGGAATGCGGCAAGATCGAAGCGATGACCGACGCCTATGTCAGCGCCGCCTACCGTCAGCATCTCGCCCGCATCCTCACCCAGCGCGCGCTTCAATCGGCCGCGCGCCGCGCTGCCGAGGCGAGAGGGCGATGATCGAAAAGCGCCGCGTCACCGTCACGGTCAACGGCCGGGCCTACCGCCGCGAGGTCGAGCCGCGGCTGAGCCTTGCCGACTTCCTGCGCCATGAGATCGAGCTGACCGGCACGCATCTCGGCTGCGAGCATGGCGCGTGCGGCGCCTGCACCGTTCTCGTCGAAGGCAGAACCGCGCGTTCCTGCCTCATGCTCGCGGTGCAGGCCGACGGCCGCGACATCACCACCGTCGAGGGGCTTGCCCGTCCCGACGGCGGCCTGTCGATCCTGCAGCAGGCCTTCTGGGAAAAGCACGCCTTGCAATGCGGGTTCTGCACGCCGGGAATATTGTGCACCGTCACCGAGCTGCTGCGCGACACGCCGCGGCCGAGCGAGGTCCAAATCCGCGAAAGCCTCGCGGGCAATATCTGCCGCTGCACCGGCTATCAGTCGATTGTCGAGGCGGTGTTGCTCGCCGCCGAACGCCAGGCCGGGGAAGGAAACGCGCGATGAGCGCCGACGGAACGACCGAGCGCCCCGCGACCGGGCAATGGTTCGGCGCCGGCGTCCTGCGCAAGGAGGATCCGGCGCTTCTGACCGGCAAGGGCTGCTTCGTCAACGACATTCATTTGCCGAACACGCTGCACGCCGTGTTCGTGCGCAGCCCCCATGGCCATGCCCGGCTCTCGGGCCTCGATCCGTCCGCCGCGCTCGCCTTGCCCGGCGTTCATGCGGTGCTCGCTCACGCCGATCTGCCACAATCGGCGCAAGGGAAGAGGCTGCCGCTGTTCGTGCCCAATCCGGTCATCAGCCAGCCCTTGATGCCCTATGTCCTCGCGCGCGAGGAAGTCTCGTTTGTCGGCGAGGCGGTAGCCCTTGTGATCGCGGATAGCCGCGCCATCGGCGAGGACGCCGCTGCTCTCGTCGCGGTCAACTACGAGCCGCTGCAAGCGGTCGGCGATTGCGTCGCCGCGATCGAGCCGGGCAGTCCCACCGCCCACCTCGACAGCGCTTCCAACATCGCCGGACGCTTTCCCATCGCTTTCGGCGACACCGACAAGGCTTTCGCCTCGGCCGCGCATGTCATCGCCACGCATTTCCAGATCCATCGCGGCGGCGCGTTCTTCATCGAATGCCGCGGCGCGATCGCGGCTTACGATGCGCAGAAGGACGCGATCACGCTTTATGTCGCCTCGCAAGGGCCGCATACCCATAAGCGCGGCTTGCTGGAGCTGTTCGATTTCAGCGATGACCAGATTCGCGTGATCACGCCCGACGTCGGCGGCGGCTTCGGGCCGAAGGCCGGCTTCTATCCGGAATATGCGGCGCTCTGCGCCGCGGCGTTGAAGCTCCATCGGCCGATCAAGTGGATCGAAGACCGGCGCGAGAACTTCATGGCCACCAATCAGGAGCGCGACCAGCATTGGGACCTGGATATTGCGGTCGAGGCTGACGGAAAGATCCGCGGGCTTCGCGGACGGCTCGTGCACGAGACCGGCGCCTATATGTCGCACGGCGTGGTGACGCCGTGGATTTCGGCTTGCACCGTTCCCGGCCCCTACGTCATCCCGGCCTTCAAGCTCGATGTCGTGGTGGCGTTCACCAACAAGGTCACGGTCACGCCGGTGCGCGGCGCGGGCCGGCCGCAAGGCGTGTTCGTGATGGAAAGGCTGATGGACCTGGTCGCGCGCGAGCTTGCCCTCGACCCGGCCGAATTGCGCCGCCGCAATCTCGTCCAGCCCGCGCAGATGCCCTACCCGGTCGGGCTCATCTTCCGCGACGGCAAGCCCGTCACCTATGACAGCGGCGACTATCCCCGCTGCCAGGCCATGGCCTTGAAGGCCATCGACTATGTGAGCTTCGCTGCCAAGCGCAAAGCGGCGCTGGAGGCCGGCCGCCACATCGGCATCGGCATCGCCAATTCGGTCGAGGGCACCGGCCTCGGTCCGCATGAGGGCGCGACGGTGCGCATCGGGTCGAGCGGCAAGATCACGATCTTCACCGGCGCGACCCCGCAGGGACAAGGGCACAAGACGACCCTCGCCCAGGTCGCGGCCGATCAGCTCGGCGTCGATTTCAACGACATCACGGTGGTCACCGGCGACACCAACGGCATCGCCTATGGCGTCGGCACCGTCGCCTCGCGCAGCGCGGTCAATGCCGGCTCGGCCGTCCACCTCGCCGCGATCGAGGTCGCCAAAAAACTGAAACGCCTCGCCGCCGACATGATGGAGGTGGCGCCGGAAGACCTCGTGCTCGAGGGCGGCAATGCCTGCGTGCGCGGCGTGCCCGAGCTTAAAAAGAGCTTCCGAGAGATCGCGATCCGCTCGCTCGGCATGCCCGGCTTCGCGCTCGACCGGGGCACGCAGCCCGGCATCGAGAACACGACCTATTTCACGCCCGAGCGCGCGACCTATGCGAACAACACCCATATCGCCGAGGTCGAGGTCGATATCGACACCGGCGAGGTCGTGATCTCGCGCTATGTCGTCGTCCACGATTGCGGCCGCGTCATCAATCCCGCCGTGGTCGAGGGCCAGGTCGTGGGCGGGGTCGCGCACGGGATCGGCAACGCGCTCTTCGAGCGCATGGTCTATGACGACAACGCGCAGCCGCTCAGCATGAATTTCGGCGAATATCTGCTGCCGCTCGCGACCGACGTTCCGCGTATCGAGGTGCACCACATGGAATCGCCCTCGCCGCTCAACCCGCTCGGCGTCAAGGGCGCGGGCGAAGGCGGAACGATCACGGCGATCGCCGCGATCATCGGCGCCATCGAGGATGCGCTTTCGGGCTTAGGCGTCACGCTTACCGAGGCACCGGTCACGCCGCAGCGCCTCGTCGAGCTGATCGCGGCTGCCAAGACCTGACCGGAGAAACCGCATTGGCCCGCTTCAAATATCTGACGAGGGAAGACCTCGCGCCCGAGCATCGCGACCTCATCCGCGACATCAACCTGTCGCGGATTCTCGTCCACAACCCGGCGCTCGCCCGCGCCTCGCGCGGCTTAGCCATGTATATCCGCAATGATTCGAAAATCGACCCGCGCCTGCGCGAGATGGCGATCATCCAGGTCGGCTATCTCGCCCTCTCGGCTTACGAATACGCCCATCACGTCCAGATCGGATTGGCGAGTGGCGTCAGCGAGGCCGACATTCGCGCCATCGCCGACGACACCGCCGGCAAGCCGACGAGCCTCGATCCGTTGACCAAGGCGGTGCTGAAAGCGGCGCGGGAAATGACCGCCGAGATTCGCCTCTCGGACGCGACCTTCGCCACCCTGCGCGAGCATCTCGACAATGCGCGCCTGCTCGACCTCTTTGCCGCGATCAGCTCTTATAACGGCACGGTGCGGATGCTCGCCGCGCTAGAGGTCGATCTCGAGGACGAGTACCGGCAATATCTGGATCGGTTCCCGCTGCCGCAGGGGTAAGGCGGGGATGTAAACCGAATCGGGGGGACGAATGAGCATCGGCAGCGCATCCGACATCGTCGCGCGCATCGAGCGCCTGCCCGTGACCGGCTGGCACGTCAAGGCGAGGGTGATCGTCGGCTTGGCGACGTTCTTCGACGCTTACGACAGCCTGACCATCGCCTATGTCCTGCCGGTGCTGGTGGTGGCGTGGCAAATTCCGCAGAACGAGATCGGACTGCTGCTGGCCGCCGGCAATGCCGGGCAGCTGGTCGGCGCGCTGTGCTTCGGCTGGATCGCCGACCGCATCGGCCGCCTGCGCGCGCTCGTGCTCGGCATCGCCCTCTTCGCGCTCGGCAGCCTCGCCTGCGCCTTCGCCTGGGACTACACGTCGCTGTTCACCCTGCGCGTGATCGAAGGAATCGGGCTCGGCGGCGAGGTCCCGGTCGCCGCCGCCTATATCAGCGAGATGGCGAAGGCGCGCGGACGCGGCCTCTTTTTCCTGCTCTATGAGGGCATCTTCGGGATCGGCTTGTTCGCCGCGGGGCTGCTCGGCGCGTGGATGGTGCCGCGCTTTGGCTGGCAATCGATGTTCATCCTCGGCGTGGCGCCGGCGGCGGTCGCCCTCATTCTGCGCCGGGCGCTGCCGGAGTCGGCGCGTTGGCTTGCCGACAAGGGCCGGCTCGCCGAGGCCAATGCCGTCGTCAACTTTCTCGAGACCGACACGCTGCGCCGCGGCGTGGCGTTGCCGCCGGTCGAGCCGATCGTCAACGTGGCATCGCGCGCGACCGCGCCCTGGTCCGAGCTGTTCTCGCCGCGCTATCTGAGGCGCACCATCGTCGCCTGGCTGCTGTGGTTCTGCGCCTATTTCGTCAGCTACGGCCTGGGCTCCTGGCTGCCGACGCTCTATCGCACCGTATTCAAGCTCGATTTGCAGACCTCGCTGACCTATAGCTTGATCGCCGTCAGCTTCGGCCTCGTCGGAACCTTGGGCGTCGCCTTCATCGTCGACTGGACCGGCCGAAGATTGTGGTTCTTGATCGGCTATATCGGCGTCGGCGTGCCGCTCTTCGTGCTGTGGCATTTCGGCGCGCGGAGCGCCGAAATGCTGGTGTTCTGGTCGGCCATCTCGACCTTCTTCACCGGCTCGATCACCAATCTTTGCTATCTCTACACCGCCGAGATTTACCCGACGCGCCTGCGCGCCCGCGGCACCGCGACCGCGACGGCTTGGCTGCGCCTCGGCTCCACCATCGGCCCGGGCGTGGTCGGTTACATCATCAGCGGCTATGGGTTGGGCGCGGTCTTCGCCATGTTCGCAGCGGTCGCGCTCGTCGGCGCGATCGTATCGGCGACGCTCGCCATCGAAACCCGCGAGCGCGTGCTGGAAGAGATTTCGCCTTAGGCGCCGGTCACCCCTTCGGCACCCAGTCGGGCTTGCGCTTCTCGAGGAAGCTCAGCACCCCCTCCCGCGCTTCCCTAGTCGTCAGCATGCCGCGCGCGCCTTCCGCCAAATCTTTCAGCACCGCGTCGGTGATCGCCGGCGCGGCCAAGCGCGCCGAGATCGCTTTGAGCGCCGCGATCGCGCCCGGCGCGCCGAGCACGAGCGCATCGACGACACGCGCGAGCTCGGCCTCGATCGCATCGGGCGGGCAGACCTGATGAACGACACCCAGGCGCCGCGCTTCTTCCGCCGCGAAGCGCTCGCCCGTGAGGCCATAGCGGCGGAACGCGCGGTAGCCCATCGCGCGCAGGAAGATCGGTACGAGCGGGCCGGGCACGAGCCCGATCCGCACTTCCGGAATCGAGAAGAACGCGCCTTCGGCGGCGAGCGCCACGTCGCAACACGCCGCCAGGGCAAGCCCGCCGCCCACCGCCGCCCCGCCGAGCACGGCGATGGTCGGCTTGGGGCAGGAATCGAGCGCGAGCAGGACATCGATCAGCTTCGGGCCGCTGGCGACGGCCTCTTCGTCCTGATTGCTGCGGTGCCAGGCGATGTCGGCGCCGACGCAAAAATGCTTGCCCGCCGCCTTCACCACCACGACGCGCACATCCGGCTCGGCACCGAGCGCGGCGAACGCGTCGGCAAGCTCGCGCAACATTACGTCGTCATAGGCGTTGCCGCGCTCGGGCCGGTTGAGCGTGATGGTGGCGACGCCCTGCGCGTCGCGCGCGACCAAGATGCGCGTCGGATTCATGAAGCGCCCCAATCGACGCGGTAGGCGGCGGCATAATCCTTCATCACGCGCGCGATCTTCTCTTCGATCTCCGCGCGCCCTTGCTTGGTCGAGTCGATGCGAATGGTGGCGAGCGTGCCGTGCCTCAAATCGGGCGCGACGGTCACGCGCAGGCGAACCGGCCCCCCCAAGGCGCTGCCGAGCACGGCTTGATAGGTCCGCGCTGCCGCATCCTCGCGCAATTGCACCTTCGCCGGCTTGCCGATATCGGTCAGCGGAAGCTGCTCGACCAGGAAAATCTCGTCCGGGGTCGCCGCGCGCTCGGGTATCCGCGCGCGCACGAACGCCTTCAGTTCCTCCGCGGTGACGGCGGCTCCTGGAACAAGCTGGACATAGGCGACCGGCAGCTCGCCGGCGTAAGAATCCGGCTTGGCGACCGCCGCGGCCAGCACGACTTGCGGATGTTGGCGCAGCGTGTCTTCGATCACGGAGGCGTCGATATTGTGGCCGCCGCGAATGATGACATCCTTCACCCTTCCGGTGAGCCAGAGATAACCTTGCGCATCGAACCGCCCGAGATCGCCCGAGACGAACCAGCCATCCGGGGTGAAGATGCCGCGATCGTGGCGCGGGTCGGCATAGCCTGGCGTGACACCCGGCCCCTTCACCAGGATGACGCCGATCTCGTCAACGTCGCAGTCGCGCTTGATATTGCCGGCGGCATCGAGCTTGACCGCGCGCAGCCGGGTATAGGGCAGCCTGATCCCCGCCGAGCCATAGCGCGGCTCGCCGTCGCGCGGCGCCTGGGTGACATTGGCGGTGTATTCGGTGGCGCCGTAAGTGAGCAGCACGCGCACGCCGGTGCTCGCCTCCAGCTCGCGCGCCACTTCGACCGGCATCGCGGTCGAGCCGGTGGACATAAAGGGCCGCAAGCTCGCGATGTTCTCGGCCTTCGGCGGATTCTTCGCCAGCACCGAAAGGGTCGTGGGCACGCCGGTTAAGATCGTCACGCCGCAACGCTCGACGAACTTCCAGTAATTCGCGATGAATTCCTTGTTGCGCGCGCCCATCGGCGTAGGCAGCACGACGCGCATGCCGTCGGCGATGGCGGTAATGCCGCGGCCGTAGAAGCCCGCGATGTGAAACATCGGATAATCGGCGAAGATCACGTCGTCGGCGCCATGCGCCATGACATGGGTATTGGCCCAGATCTTATAGACGAGGCCGCCATGCGCGATCTTGACGAGCTTCGGGCTATCCGTGGTGCCGCCGGAATGAACATAGGCCGCGATATCGCCTGGCCCGACGCGGCGCTCGAAGGTCAGAGCGTCGCCGGGATGAGCCGACAGCGCGCGCTCGAAATCCGACTCTTCGAGCAGCCTTCCGCCCGGCCCCGGCACCGAGAAGAGCGCGACCGCAGGGTCCAGCTCGGCGCGGATCGACTGGAGATTTTCCCAGATCTCGTAACCCGGCGTCGGGCCCAGCGCGACCACCGCCTTGGCGCCGGCGCTGCGAATCAGCTCCAGGATTTGCGGCGGCTTCAGCATCCAGTTGAGGCCGCAGACGATGCCCGCCTCGAGCCCGGCCAGCAGCGTCACATAAAGCTGCGGCAGGGTCGGCAGCAGATAGATGACTGCATCGCGCGCGCCCACGCCGCGCGCGTGAAAGAGATTCGCGGCCTCGATCACCTGGCGGCGCAGCGCGGCGTAGCTCACCTCTTCAGGCTGCGCGCCCGGATCGGCGACGGCGAAATATTGCAGCGCGATCTTCTCGGGCTCGAGGGCGAGGCCGCGCCGGACCCAGACATTCGCGTTCCAGCTATCGATCCGCTCTTCCAGCGGGATGCTCTCAAGCGCCTCGATATCGGCGAGATCGCGCAGCGGTGGAAATTCCGTCGCCATCACGTCTCGTCCATGGTCAGGCGCGCGAAGCGCTCGGACTGGGCGAGCTCGCCGCCATATCGCGCCGCCAGCACCAGCGCGCGCTTGAACAGGATGCCGATGTCATGCTCGTCGGTATAGCCGATCGCGCCATGAAGCTGAACGCCGGTGCGCGCGACCTCGTTGCCGACCCGCGCGCATCGCGCCTTGGCGGCGGCCACCATCGCCGGAAGGACCGTGCCGCCATCCCAGGCAAGGCAGATTCGGTGCAGGAGCGAGCGGTTGACCTCGAGATCGACGAAGCAATCGACGACGCGATGCTGCAACGCCTGGAAGCTGCCGAGCGCGTGGCCGAATTGCTTGCGCGTCTTCAGATGGTCGAGGGTGAGGCCGAGTGCGCTCTCGGCGAGCCCCATCAGCTCGATGCCGGCGCCGAGCGACAAAAAATCCGAGATCCGCGCCGCCAGTTCCGCGGCCTCAAGCCCCCGCGCGACGATCCGCGCCGGATCGACCGCCGCGCCGTCGAACGTGACTTTCCCCATGCTCGAGCCATCGACCATGCCGGTGCCCGACACAGTGCATCCGGCCTCTTCACGCGAAACCAGGCAGAGCAGCGCCTCGCCGCCGCGCTCGGCGTGAACCAGAAATTCCGCGGCCGCCGGCCCAAAGGGCACAAACGGGAGGCACGCCGCTGATGCGCAGCCCGTTGCCCTGCGCCTGGGCTTCGAGCGCAGCCGTGGCGCGGCGAAAATCCCAGCCGTCGGGCTGTAGCGCCGGGACGATGAGACTGCTAGCGAGCAGCGCATCGAGCGCGGCGCCCGCGCCCGTCCCGCTGGCGCGGCCCAAGCACCAGGCGACGCTCGTGGTCTCGACCATCGGCACCATGACGGCGTGGCGGCCGATCTGCTCGGCGATCAGGTAGAGCTCGACTGCGCCGAGGCCCAGCCCGCCGCGCGCTTCGGGCACCGCCAGCCCAAGCCATCCCGCCCGGCGCATGGCGGCCCAAGCTTCGGCATCGAGCGCCGTGCCCTCATTGCGCAGGCGCCGCGCGCGCTTGGCGCCGCCAACATCGCGACAGAGCCGCGCGGCGCTCTCGCGCAGCTGGGCTTGATCCTCGGTGAGCAACTCGTCCATCGCGCGCCTCGCCCCTATTCGTCGGGTAATCCGAGCACGCGCTTGGCGATGATGTTGCGGTTGATCTCGAGCGTGCCGCTGCCGACCGAGACGCGGCGCATCTCCAAGAGCTCGCTCGCGACGTTGACCGGGCCGGCGGCAAGCGGAAAATCCTCCAGCGCCGCGCCCGCCATCCCAGCGGCTTCCATCAGCAGCTCGGAGCTGCGCTGGGCGAGGCCGCCGCCCGCGATCTTGATCACCGGCGCCATCGAGGGTGGCGCGGCATTGGCGCCGTGGAGGCACGCAGCATGGCGGTAGTAAGCCAGGAAGGCAACGAGATCGATCTCGAGCGTCGCCAGGCGATGGCGGAAGCCGGGATCGCCCCACGCGCCCGTAGCCTTCGCGATTTGCCGCGCCTGATTGAGATAGACGAGCGCATAGCGCGGATGGCCGGTGGTGAAGCGCTCGCCGCCCAGCACCATGCCGGCGATGCGCCAGCCCTGGTTGAGCGGGCCCAGAAGATTTTCCTTCGGCACGCGCACCTCGTCGAAGAATTCTTCGGCGAATTCGGCGTCGCCCTTGAGCGTCTCGATCGGCCGCACCGTGATACCGGGCGAGCGCATGTCGATGAGCAGCATGCTGATGCCGGCATGCCGCGGCTTGGCGTCGGGGTCGGTGCGCACCAGCGCGAACATCCAATCGGCGTAATGGCCGTTGGTCGTCCACATCTTATGGCCGGTGACGACGAAATGATCGCCGTCGAGCGTGGCTCGGGTGCTGAGGCTCGCGAGGTCGGAGCCGGCGCCAGCCTCGGAATAGCCCTGGCACCAGGTCGCATCGCCCGAAAGGATCGCCGGCAGGTGGCGGGCTTTCTGAGTTTCCGTTCCAGCCTGGATGATGATCGGCCCGATGAAATTCAGCCCGTGCGGATAGGGCGTCGGCGCCCCAGCGCGCACGATCTCCTCAAAGAGGATGATCTGCTGCGTCAGACTCGCGCCCATGCCGCCATATTCCTTGGGCCAATGCGGCGCGATCCAGCCGCGCTCGAAGAGCTTCCTGTGCCACGGCTTCAGCGCGGGCGGATCGATGCGATGGCGCCGATGGCGGAGCTCGACCGGGCAATTCGCGCGCACCCAGTCGCGCGCCTCGGCGCGAAAGAGCCGGTCGGCTTGCGAGTCGTCGGAAAACAGCTCGGCGACGTCCCAGCTCATCCGAACTTAAAGGATTTGGCCATCTGGGCGACTGCGGCCTTGTCGAACTTGTTGCACTCGTCGATGATGTCGTTGGTGAAGAGCGGCGTCACGTCCTTGATCTTGTCGTCGAGTTCCATGATCTTGACCGCGTTCACCCACTCCACCTGCGACTGCGCGCCCATGCGCCGGTCGGTTTCGAGCGGGCCCGGGAACCACTTCTCCTTGCGAACCTCGAGCGCGAAGACCGCGTCGGCGACCGCGTCGGCGTCGGTCTTGCCCTTGGGCTTGGCCTCCGGATACATGTCCCAGAACAGGCGAACCGCGGCCTCGAGATTATTGTAGGCGAAGAAGGTCGACTTCGTCACCGCGCGGAAATAGCGCGCGAAGATGTCGCGCTTCGCCTTGTAGGTCGCGGCCGTGACGCCATAGGTCGCGCCGATGACACGCCGATTGCCGGGCGTATTTTCGAGGCCGCGCGCCGGAAATCCCAGCTTGTCGAGGACCGCGTAAAGCACATCCCAAAGCGCGAGAGCATCGACGCGGCCGGTATGGAGCGCATTGCCCGCCGGTCCGCCTTGGCCGACCGTGACCCATTGAACGTCGCGCTCGGGATCGAGCCCCAACTCCTTGAACATCGACTTCGCGGCGAAATAGCCGATATCGCCGACATTCAAGATGCCGAGCGACTTGCCCTTCAAGTCCGCGAGTTCCTTGTAGGGGCTGTCCGGCTTGACCGCGACGTACCAATAGGGTTGCGGCAGGATCGCATAGATCGACAGGATATCGGCGTCGGGATTCTGCGCGAGGAACGGCAGGAAAGTGCCCGCCGTCAGAAGGCCGTAATCGGAATCCCCGGTGACGAGGGCGTGAAACGAATTGGCGGTGTTGCCGGTGTTGATGTACTCGGCCGTCAGCCCCTCCTCGGCGTAAAAGCCGCGCCTGGGGTGGAGGCCGCTCATCCATGCCACGTTCGGCAGCTCGTAAAGGCCGAGCGAGCTGCCGATCTTGACCGCGATCGGCTCGGCCGATCTCGCGTCGCGAATAATGAGGCAGCCGGCGCCCATCGTCGCGCCGAGCCCCAATCCGAACTGCCGGCGTGTCAGCATGCTTCCGTCCCCTTCGTTTCCCGATTTTCGCCGAAGCTATGCCAATCATCCTTGGCGAGCAAATGGAATATCCCGGTCTGTCCACACCGCCGCGCACGCATCTTTGCGCTTGCCGGGTGCCTCAACTCCGTTGCATATGGCGTTGATGAGCCTCGACGCAAAGACCGCGAACTTAAGCCCACGCGCGCGTGATTCCGCGGCGCCCCCGTTCATCGCGATCCGGGGCTTAAGCAAGACATTCGCGACCCTTCGCGCCGAGCGCATTCACGCGCTCGTCAACATCGAATGCGAAATCGCCGCCGGAAGCTTCGTCACCGTCGTCGGCCCGAGCGGCTGCGGCAAGAGCACCTTGCTGCGGATTCTCGCCGGCCTCATCCCGGTAACGGGCGGATCGGTCCGGATCGCGGACGAGGCGGTGACCGGCCCGCGCCGCGACATCGGAATGGTGTTCCAAAGCTCGATCCTGTTGCCTTGGCGGACCGTGCTCGACAATGTCCTCCTCCCGGCGGAAATCCTCGGCATTCCCCTGGCACGGGCCCGCGACCGCGCGCATGAGCTGCTGCGGATGGTCCGCCTCGAAGGGTTCGGCGACAAATATCCGCAAGAGCTGAGCGGCGGGATGCAGCAGCGCGCGTCGATCGCGCGTGCCCTGCTGCACGACCCGTCGATCCTGCTCATGGACGAGCCCTTCGGCGCGCTCGACGCCATGACGCGCGAGCAGATGAATCTCGAGCTGCAACGCATCTGGCAGGAGAGCGGCAAGACCGTCGTTCTCGTCACCCACAGCATTTCCGAGGCGGTGTTCCTCGGCGACACCGTGCTGGTGATGACGCCGCGCCCTGGCAAGCTCGCCGCGGTGATCGCGGTATCAATTCCGCGGCCGCGTGCGCTCGACGGCATGGCGACCGTGGAGTTCGGCGCACTCACCAAGGAAATCCGTACCCTGCTGCAACAGAAGGGCACCTTCGATTGAGCGAAGGCGCGAGGCAAGGAGATCATGGCCGACATCGCTGACATCCGAGAGACAAGCGCCCAGCCCGCTACGCCCACGCGGCTTCGCGTCCTCTTGGCCAACCGGCCCGAAATTCTTCTGTCGCCGCTGCTGCTCGTCGGCGTGCTCGGGGGCTGGGAAGGGATCGTGCAATTCTTCGCCGTTCCCGCCTATATGTTGCCTCGGATCAGCGCCATCCTGTTCAGTCTTTACCAGGGCTTCGCGATCAGCCCGCTCAGCCGCGGGGGCTATTGGCTCAATGGCGGCGTGACACTCATCGAGGTGCTGCTCGGCTTCGTCATCGGCAGCGCCATCGGCTTGCTGCTCGGGATCGTCATTTCGCAAATCCGGTTGCTGGAGGCGACGCTCAAGCCCTATATCGTCGCGTTCCAGTGCCTGCCCAAGGTCGCGGTGGCACCGATCATCATCATGTGGTTCGGCTACGACATCACCTCCAAGGTCGTGATGGTGACCTTGCTGACCTTTTTCCCGCTGCTCGTCAACAGCATGGCGGGATTTCGCTCGGTCGATCTCGACCGCATCGAGCTGCTGCGCTCGCTTTCGGCGACGCCGTGGCAGATCTTCTGGAAGGTGAAGTTCCCGAGCGCCCTGCCCTTCATCTTCGCCGGCCTCGACATCGCCGCCGTGTTCGCGATCGTCGGCGCGATCGTCGGCGAGTTCGTCGGCGCGCAATTGGGGCTCGGCGTGCAAATCCTTTCGATGAACGCCCAGATGGACACGGCGGGAAGCTTTTCGGTGTGCATCGTCCTCTCGGTGATGGGCCTGGCGCTGAACTACCTTATTCGCGCGGTCCAGCGCCGCGTGCTGTTCTGGGCGCCGTCCGAAGCCAATCAACGCGCGATCAACGTCTGAGGAAAAGGCGGGCGCGGCACGAGCTCGCCCCGCTGCGCCGGCGTTGACGGCTCCCGGATCATACCGTCAAATGGGCGGGCACCAGGCGAGGAACGAGCCCATGCGCCCCCAATTGCTGAACCCGGCCCAGCTTGCGGCGGTCTTCCGCAAGGAATTCGAGTTGTGTCAGGTCAAGCGCGGCGAGACCATCGCGCTCCTGACCAACCTCAACACGCGGCGCGACTACGTAACGGCGGCCATTGCCGCCGCCGACGAGCTCGGCGCCGATATCTACGAGCTCGGCATCAGCCATGTCCCGGATTGGGCGCGGGTCGGCCGCGAGGTCGGCCAGGCGAAAGGCGTGATGGCCGCGCTGAAGCAAGCCGATTTGATTCTGTCGTTCCAGCCGCCCAATTTCTCGAAATGGCAGAAGGAGGTTCGCGACGCCGGCGCGCGCGTGCTCTCGGTCGTCATCGCTCCCGACGAGCTTGCCCGGCTTCAGTCGCCGCCGGGATTGAAGGAGGCCGTCCTTCATGCCGCCGAGCGCTGGGGCAATGCGCGCGAGATCAGGCTCCTGAGCGACGCCGGCACCGACCTGACCTGGAAGCGCGGCGAGTTCAAGGTCAAGAGCCAGTACGGCTTTGCCGAGGCGCGCGGCCGCGTTGACCAATGGGGCGCGGGACATATCACGAATTATCCCGACGAGGGCACGGCCAACGGCACCGTCGTGCTGCAACCGGGCGATTTCTGGATCCTCCCCTATGTCCGCGTGATCGAGAGCGCGGTGCGGCTCGAAGTGCGCGACGGCTTCATTCGGCGTGTCGAAGGCAGCGTCGACGCCAAGGCTTTCACCTCCTGGCTCGACCGCAACAAGCGCAACGCCGACGATCTCGACCCCTATGCCGTCTCGCATCTCGGCTTCGGCATGCACCCGAACGCCCATTGGGACCAGATCCTGATCTATGGCAACGATCTCGACCACATCAATTCGGCGGGGCGGGTGTTTTCCGGCAACTTCCTGTTCTCGACTGGGCCGAACAACGACATGGGCGGCAAGCGCGACACCAAGGGACACATCGACACGCCGATGTGCGATTGCACCGTGCTGCTCGACAACGAGGTCGTGCTCGAGCGCGGCAAGTTCGTCGATCCGAAGCTGATCGTCGCGCCGGCGTGGTGAAAGCCGCCTTCGCCGGCATTCTCGCTGTCTTCCTCGCGGGCCTTGCGTGCCGGTCGGCTGCGGCGGCCGACGCCGTGGTCGTCGCCTCGAAAATCGACACCGAAGGCGCCCTCCTCGGCAACATCATTGTCGTGCTGCTGCGGCACGACGGGATAGCGGTCGAGAGCCGCCTTCAGCTCGGACCTACCCAAATCCTGCGCCGCGCGATCTTGGCGGGCCAGATCGACATCTACCCCGAATATACCGGGAACGGCGCGCTGTTCTTCGCGCGCGAAGCCGATCCGGTGTGGCACGACGCCGCGCGCGCCTATGAAACGGTCAAGACGCTCGATGGCGCGCGCAACGGCCTCGTCTGGCTTCAACCGGCGGCGGCCAGCAATGGCTGGGCGATCGCGCTGCGCGGCGACCTCGCCAAGGCACATAAGCTCGCGACGCTCGCCGACTTCGCCGCCTTCGTCGATGCGGGCGGCGACGTCCGGCTCGCGGCTTCCGCCGAGTTCGTCGAGAGCCCCGGCGCGCTGCCCGCCTTCGAGGCGGCTTATAGCTTCACGCTCGCCCGTTCGCAGCTCTTGGAGTTGGTGGGCGGCGATACCTCGGCAACAGAACGCGCCGCGGCCGAAGGGATTTCCGGGGTTGACGCGGCGATGGCCTATGGCACGGATGGCGCGCTCCCGGCATTGGGCCTCGTCGTCCTCGCCGACGACAAAAACGCGCAGACCGTTTATCAACCCGCTCCGGTCATTCGCGCCGCGGTGCTCGCCCGCCATCCCGAGATTCCGGCACTCCTCGATCCGGCCTTCGCCTCGCTCACCCTCGCGCGGCTCCAAGGCTTGAACGCGGCGATTGCCGTCGATGGCGAGGACGCAGAAGCGGTGGCCAAAGCCTATCTTGCCGCCAACGGGCTGCTCAAATGACGATCGCACCGCGCAATCGGGTATTGTTCGCGCTGAGCCTCGGCGCCATCGCCGCCTGCCTCGCCAGCGGCTTCGTAAGCGAGGCAGCCAACCGCCTCGTCAGCGGGAAAGCCCTCCTGTTGTGGCGGGTCGCGGGCGCGCCGATGACGCTGACCATCGCGGTGCTGGCCGCTTCGCTCCTTGCGCTGTCCTTGGCCAAGGCGACGAGAACGATGCTGCTGGCCGAGCTGGTCCTGGCTGGCGCGCTGCTCCTCCTGCTGTGCTATGATTCTGGGGCCGTGGCGTCGTCGCTGATGGCAAATTTGCGCCCCGTAGCCCGGATTTCGCTCGGGCCCGCGTTTTGGATCGCCGGATTCTGCCTCGCCATGATCGTGCTCGACGCGCTGCAACGCCTCGACCTCGGCGCCGCGATGCGCTTGGTCGCAGTGGTCGCCATAGCGGCACCGGTCGCCTGGATGGCCGCGTCGGGCGCGTTGGCGGAGCTCTCGATCCTGCGCGAATACGCCGCGCGGGAGAGCGTCTTTGCCGCGGAATTGGCGCGGCATTGCGTCCTCGTTTCCGCATCGGTCGGAGGCGCGCTCGGAATTGGCGTGCCGCTCGGCATTCTCGCGGCGCGGCGTCCGGCGGCGAAGCCGGCGATCTTCGCTGCGCTCAACCTCCTTCAGACCATTCCCTCGATCGCGATGTTCGGTCTCCTCATCCTACCCTTGTCGGCGATTGCCGCGGCCATTCCGGCGCTCGGCGCCGTCGGCATCGGCGGCATCGGCCCGGCGCCCGCGATCGTGGCACTTGTCCTCTATTCGCTGCTGCCGGTGGCGCGCAACACCCATGCCGGCATCGTCGGCGTCGAGCCGTCCGTTGTCGAGAGCGCGCTCGGAATGGGCTTCACCGGTGCACAGGTTCTTTGGCGCGTCGAGCTTGTCCTCGGCATGCCGACCTTCCTCGCGGGACTGCGCATCGTGCTGGTCCAGGCGATCGGCCTCGCCTGCGTCGCGGCGCTCATCGGCGCGGGTGGGCTTGGCAGCTTCATTTTTCAAGGCATCGGCCAATATGCCACCGATCTCGTTCTCTTAGGCGCGATCCCCGCTATCTTGCTCGCGCTCGCCGCCGATTTCGCGGTGGCCCTGATCGCGTCGATCTTCGAAAGGAAAATCGCGCCATGATCGAGCTTAACGCAGTCACCAAGCTTTACGGCGACAAGCGGATCCTCGACACGATAAGCTTCACCGTGCCAACCGGCGCGTTCTGCGCGCTCGTCGGCCCGTCGGGATCGGGCAAATCGACGACCCTGCGGTTGATCAACCGGCTGATCGAAAAGAGCGCGGGCACGATCCGGATCGGCGGCGTCGATATCGCCACGCTGCCGGTCGAAGCCCTGAGACGGAAGATCGGCTATGCCATCCAATCGGTCGGGTTGTTTCCGCATTGGACCGTCGCCGACAACATCGCGACCGTGCCGCGCCTTCTCAAATGGCCCGAGCCGCGCATCCGCGACCGCGTGCGCGAGCTCATGGCGCTGGTTCAACTCGACGCCGAAGCCATGGCGGCCCGGTATCCGCACCAGCTTTCGGGAGGGCAGCAACAACGCGTCGGCGTCGCCCGCGCGCTGGCCGCCGATCCTGAAGTGGTGCTGATGGACGAGCCCTTCGGCGCCCTCGATCCGATCACGAGAGTGGCGCTCCGTGCCGAGCTGCGGCGCATCCACAAGGCGACGAAGAAGACCATCCTCTTCGTCACGCATGACATCGACGAGGGTCTGCAGCTGGCCGACGCGCTCGCCGTCTTGCGCGACGGGCGGCTCGTCCAATTCGGCGCGCCAGCGGAGATTCTCAACGCTCCGGCCGATGATTTCGTGCGCGACTTCGTCGGCGGGAAAGAGCTCGGACTGAAGCTCCTGGCCTTGCGCCGCGTTTCCGATCACCTCCGCCGCGATCGCAGCGCTTCGGGCGAGCCGGTCGCGCTGGCGGCACCGATGACCGAGGCGCTGTCGCGAATGGTTGTCGCCCACACCGCGCTTCTTCCTGTGAACGGCCCAGACGGCGCGATCGCAGGCTCGGTCGCGCTTAGCGACATGGTGGCGTGACGATGGCGCGAATGCGGCGCATCGCCGGCGATCCCTTGCTCTGGGTCGCTCTCGCCTTCGGATTTTTTACCGCGCTGATGCCGGCGCTGCGGCCGGTCTTCTTCTGGGTGTTTCCGACGATCGTGCCGCCGATCTATCCCGGCGGTTCGTTCCTCGTGCTGTGGCTGTTCCATGCCGGCCTCGTGGCCGCGTCGAGCCTCATCTCGATCGCGATCGGATTGGGCGCCGGCATCTTCGCGACACGGCGCGCCGGGGCCGAGTTCCGGCCGATCCTCGCCGCGCTGGCGACGATCGGCCAGACCTTTCCGCCGGTCGCCGTGCTTGCCCTCGCGGTGCCGGCCTTCGGTTACGGCGCCGTGCCGACCCTCGTCGCCTTGTGCATCTATGGCATCCTGCCGATCTTGCAGAATACCATGGCCGGCCTCGCCGGAGTGCCGCCCTCGGTGCGCGAAGCCGCGGAGGGAATGGGGCTCGGCCCAATCGCTATTCTGCGCCAGGTCGAGCTCGCGCTGGCCGCGCCCACCATCCTGGCCGGGATCAGGATTTCGGTCATCGTCAATATCGGGACGGCGACCATCGGCTCGACCGTGGGCGCGGTGACACTGGGCAACCCGATCATCGGCGGGCTCGTTTCCGACAAGGTTTCCTACGTGATCCAGGGCGCCATCGTGGTCGGGTTGTTCGCCATTCTCACCGACATGCTGATCGAGCGGCTCGATCGCCGCTTGCGGCGCCATGCCGCGCGGGACGAGGGCAATCGCGGGACTATCGTGGCTGCGCGCGGACTAGCTGATGCAAGTTGACGCTTTTGGCGCTAGTTTCTTCGAGATCATCGCGGGGGAAATCATGTCGGGCCTCATCTACGACAAGGCGCTGCGGTTCGGGCTGTTCCTGGCGCCGTTCCATTCGGCGAAGCTCAATCCGACCTACGCCTATGAGCGCGACCTGCTGCTCACCGAGCATCTCGACCGCCTGGGCTTCGAGGAAATCTGGTACGGCGAGCATCATTCCGGCGCGATGGAGCAAGTCGCCGCTCCCGAGCTCATGGTCGCGGCGGCCGCCCAGCGCACCAAATATATCCGGCTCGGCACCGGCGTGAAGTCGCTGCCCTACTACAACCCTTTCATCCTGGCCGAGACCATGGCGCAACTCGACCATATGACGCGCGGCCGGGCGATGTTCGGCGTCGGTCCGGGCGCCTTGCCCAGCGACGCGCAGATGCTCGCCATCGAAATCAAGGATTTGCGCCCGCGCATGGAGGAAAGCCTCGACACCGTCGTCGCGCTGATGAAAGGCGAGACGGTGACGCGCAAGACCGATTGGTTCGAGCTGCGCGAGGCGCGATTGAGCGTCGGGTGCTTCACCGAGCCGATGATGGAGATCGCGGTGACGACGATCCGCTCGCCCGCGGGCGTGGTCGCGGCCGGGCGGCACGGGCTCGGCGTGCTCACGCTCGGGCACATGAACGACGCGGTGCTCGACCACCATGTCGCCAATTGGCGGATTCACGAGGAAGAAGCGAGAAAGCACGGACATGCGCCCGACCGCGGCAAATGGCGCATCACCCTGATGATACACATCGCCGAGACCCGCGAAAAGGCGCTGGCAGACGCCTCCTGGGGCTTTCCGGAATACATCGACTACACCAACGATATCGTGCCGGCGCCGCCGGCGATGCCGCGCGGGATTCCAAACCCGGCGCAATTCGCGGCCGAGAACCAGATCGCCATCATCGGCACGCCCGACGACGCGATCCAGGAGATCGAGCGCATCCGGCAAAGGCTCGGCGGATTCGGCGCGGTGCTGGTTTTCGGCAACGACCTCGCGCCCTGGCCGGCGCAAATGCGGAGCTTCGAATTGATCGCCGAGTTCGTGAAGCCGCATTTCAGCCACGCCAACGCGGCGCGCGCCGCGAGCTATGCGAGCGTCGCCGTCAAGCAGGTGGAGAATCGCCGGCTCGCCGGCGCCGCCTCGGAGGCGGCAACGGCGGCCCACAAGGCGCGGCGATGATCATGGAATTCGGCGTCTTCGATCACGTCGACCGCTCGGATCTGCCGCTCGCCGATTATTACGAATCGCGATTGAAGATCATCGCCGCCTATGACCGGCTGGGCTTTTTCGGCTATCACATGGCCGAGCATCATTCGACGCCTTTGGGAATGGCGCCGAGCCCTAGCGTCTTGATGGCGGCGATCGCCCAGCGCACGACGCGGCTGCGCTTCGGCCCGATGGTTTACGCGCTGCCGCTCTATCACCCGCTGCGCATGATCGAGGAAATCTGCATGCTCGATCATTTGAGCCGCGGGCGGATCGAGATCGGCTTCGGGCGCGGCTCGTCGCCGATCGAGCTCGGCTTCTACGGCCAGGACTCCGACAATGCACCGCAAATCTATGCCGAAGCGGTTGAAGTGGTGATGCAGGGCCTGACCGAGCGAGAGCTGAACTTTCACGGCAAGTTCTTCGATTTCGAGGACGTGCCGATGGAGCTGGCGCCGTTGCAGAAACCCCATCCGCCGATCTGGTACGGCGTCCACGCGCCCGAAAGCGCCGAGCGGGCGGCGCGCGCCGGGCTCAAAATCATCGATCTCGATACCCCGGCGAACACCAAGCTCTGCTTCGACCGGTTTCGCGCGACTTGGGGCGAGGCGCGGGCCGGCCAGGCGCTGCCGCTGATGGGGATCGGGCGCTTCGTCGTGGTCGCGGAGACCGACGCCGAGGCGGTCGCCCTGTCGCGGCGCGCCTATCGGCGCTGGCACGAGAGCTTCACGCGTTTATCCAGCCGGGCGAAGCTCAACCTCGTGCATCCGCGCCCGCCGAGCTATGACGAGATCGCCGCGGATGGCCGCGCCATCGCCGGATCGCCGGCAACCGTGCTGGCCTATGCGCGCCGGCAGATCGCCGACACCGGGGCTAATTATTTTGTCGGCCAGTTCGCCTTCGGCGATCTCACCGAGGCCGAGACGCTGCGCTCGATCGAGCTGTTCGCCGGCCGCGTCATGCCGGAATTGCGCTCGGCTTAGATACTCGCGCGCCGCACCGCTTGCCACACCCGCTCGGGCGTGGCCGGCATGTCGATATGGGTGACGCCCAAAGGCGCCAGCGCATCGACGACCGCGTTCATGATCGCCGCCAGCGCGCCGACATTGCCCGCCTCGCCGGCGCCCTTGACGCCCAGGGGATTGGTCTTCGTCGGCACCGGATTCTCGTGGGTGTCGAACGAGCGACATGTCGGAGGCGCGCGGCATGCCGTAATCGAGGAACGAGCCCGCGAGCATCTGCCCCGATTTCGGATCGTAGGAAACGTGCTCGCTGAAGCACTGGCCGATGCCCTGGCCGACGCCGCCGTGAATCTGGCCTTCGAGCGTCAGCTGGTTGATCACCGTTCCGACATCGTCAACGACGCAATAGCGCAGCACCTGGGAGGCGCCGGTCTCGGGATCGATCTCAACCTCGCAGACATGGCAGCCATTGGGAAAGTTCGGTATTTCGGGATGGAAGCTCGCGGTCTCGAAGAGCCCGGTCTCGAGCCCCCGCGGCAGGCGCGCGGCCGTATAGGCGGCCGCAGCTACGTCTTTCCACGACACCGACTTGTCGGTGCCCGCAACGCGGAAAACCCCGCCCGCGAATTCGACATCGCCCTCGGCGACTTCCATCGCATGGGCCGCGATCTTCGTCGCCTTGGCGATGACCTTCTCGGCCGCGATGGTCGCGGCGCTGCCGCCCAGCACCGCCGTGCGCGAGGCATAGGTGCCGCCGCCATCGGGCGAGAGGTCGGTATCGCACATCGTCACGCGGATGCTCTCGGCGTCGATCCCGAGCTTCTCGCTGAGGATGATTTTATACATCGTGTCGTGGCCCTGGCCGTGCGAGATCGAGCCGGGTATGACGGTCACCGTGCCGCCCGGATCGAACTTGACCATCACGGTCTCGCCCATCGTCTGCGAGGTCTGCTCGATGATGTTCGCGAAGCCGATGCCGCGCAGCTTGCCCCTCGCCCTGGCCTCGGCGCGGCGCCGCTCGAAGCCGGCGTAGTCGGCCATCTCCAGGGCCATGTCGAGGTTCTTCTCGAACTCGCCGCAATCGAGGGTGAAGACGAGCCCGGTCTTGAAGGGCATCGCGCTCGGCGGAACCGTGTTGCGGCGCCTCAACTCGGCGCGGTCGATGTTCATCTCTCGCGCGGCGTTGTCGATGAGGCGCTCGCTGATATACGAGGCCTCGGGCCGGCCGGAGCCGCGAAACGGCCCGATGCTCGTGGTGTTGGAAAAAACCGCCGAAACTTCGGCATAGATCGCGGGCGTCGTGTAGGTTCCGGCGAGACCGCCCAAATGCGCGGTCGGCGAGATCACCCCACCGGGCGCGAGATAGGCGCCGATGTTCGACACTTGGAACACGCGCATCGCCAGAAACTTGCCTTTCTTGTCGAGCGCCAGCTCGCCCTCGGCGATGTGGTCGCGGTCATGATCGTCGCTCAGCATGCCCTCGCTGCGATCGCCGATCCATTTGACCGGGCGCCCGAGCTTCTTCGACGACCACAGCGCGAGCTGGTATTCGGGAAAGTGCCCACCTTTCATGCCGAAGCTGCCGCCGACGTCGCCCGCGACGACGCGCAGCTGGGTCTCGGGAATGTTGAAGACCCGGCGCGTCAGGTCGGCGCGGGTGCCATGCGGGCGCTGGGTGCCGACGTAAAGCGTGTAGCGCCCCATGCGTTCGTCATAATCGCCGATGCAGCCGCGCGGCTCCATGGTCGCGGCGGTGATACGGTTGAACACCACCTTTAGGCGCGTGACGTGATGCGCCCGGGCGAAAGCGGCATCGACCGCCGCCTTGTCGCCGATCGTATAAAAGAACGATTCGTTGTCCGGGCAGCCCGGCCACAATTTGGCCGCGTCGGGCGCGCGCGCCTTGTCGGTCGCCGTCAGCGCGGGCAACCCCTCGTAATCGACGGCGATCTTCTCGGCCGCGTCCTTGGCGAGATCGAGGCTCTCGGCGACGACGAAGGCGACCGGATCGCCGACTAGCATCGCTCTGCCCTGGGCGAGCGCGGGACGCGGCGGGATGAACATGGGCGAGCCGTCGCGGCGCTTTCTCGGCATCACCGGGCCGAGCGTGCCGAATTTCTCCGCCGCCCAATCGGCGCCGGTCAGCACCGCGAGCACGCCTGCGGTCTGCTGGGCGGCGCGAATGTCGATGCCGCGGATCTTGGCATGGGCATGGGGCGAGCGCAGGACATAGCCGAAGCACATCCTAGGGAGGACGAAGTCGTCGGTGTAGCGGCCCCTTCCGGCAAGCAGCCGCGGATCCTCGGTCCGCGGCACGGATTGACCCAACGCGAACTGACCCATGCTTGTCTCCGTTGCCCGCTAAGCTCGGGCTTGCTTACGCTCGCGAATGCGGTTGTGCGGGTTGCACACGATGAGCCCGATCATCCGCGCCATTCTCGGCGATCCAAGCCGGGCGCACAAGACCCTGGCCCGTCGCGCTCAGTCGCCGCGCTCCGGCACAGGCTCCGCGGGGCCGGGGCCGTGCGCGAGGCGCGTCCGCAACGGCAATTCCTTGAAGAAGGCCGCCAGAATAAAGCCCAGTCCGCACAACGCCGCGCCCGCCAGGAAGACATAGACGAAGGAATGCGCGAAACTCGCGGCGATGGTGTGGCGCAAGGCTTCCGGCAAAGCCGCGATCGCGGCCGGTCCGGCGTGCAATAACCCGCTGGGGCTCATCGAGGAAGCCACTCCGTTGGCCGTCAGCCCGGAAACCAGGATCGCGCCGAGCAGCGCCACGCCGAAGGAACCGCCGAGGGATCGGAAAAACGAGAACAGCGAGGTGCCCGTGCCCATATCGCGCGGGTTCAAGGAGTTCTGCACGGCGACCGAAATGACCGGCCCGGAAGGCCCGAAGCCGATCCCCAGAACCGCGATATAGGCGCCGTAAAGCAGCGCCGAAGTCCCGTTCGTGATGGTCATAAGCGCGGCCCAGGACACGGTGGCCGTGCCGAGCCCCACGAGCGCGAGAATCTTGTAGCGGCCCGTCGTCCGAACCAGCCGGCTCGAGCCGATCGCGCCGATGGTGATCCCGATCATCATCGGCAAAATCAGCAGCCCCGAATTGCTGGCGCTCGCCCCCATCACGACCTGAAGGAAAAGCGGCAGGAAGATCGTCGCGCCGACCGAGGCCGCACCGGCAAGAAAAGCGATCGAATTGCCGATGACGAAAACATTGTCGTGGAACAGGCGCAGCGGCACGATCGGATCGGCGGCCCGCCTTTCCTGCATGACGAAGAGGCAAAAGAGAATGCCGGCTGCGGCGAGCAGGCCGAGGATCGTGGGCGAAGCTCCAAGCCATCGTGGTCCCCGCCCAGGTCGTAACCAGCAGCAGCGCGACGATCCCCGGCACCATGATGACGGCGCCGAGATAGTCGATCCCGCTGGCTCTTCCGGAAGCCGGTAGGCGCCGCAAGGCCGAGAAGCTGATCGCCAGCGCGGCG
Source organism: uncultured Alphaproteobacteria bacterium (assembly GCA_963803265.1). Taxonomy (GTDB): domain Bacteria; phylum Pseudomonadota; class Alphaproteobacteria; order ATCC43930; family CGMCC-115725; genus CAIKMD01. The sequence continues at coordinate 245,844 of CAWDLZ010000020.1, forward strand.
GCGCCGATCGGTAAGTTGATCCAGAACACCCAGCGCCAAGATAGCGCATCGACCAGAAACCCGCCCAAGGGCGGCCCGCCCAGGGTCGCGAGAGTCCAGACTGTGGTGAAATAGGCCTGGTAGCGTCCGCGCTCGCGCGGCGGGACGATGTCGGCGATGATGGTCATGGCGAGCGAGATCAATCCGCCGCCGCCGAGACCCTGAATCCCGCGGCCGGCGATGAGGGTGCTCATGTTCTCGGCGAGGCCGCAAACAATCGAACCAGCGAGGAAAATCGCGATCGCGCTACCGAAGATGGCCCGCCTGCCGTAGAGGTCGCTGAGCTTGCCATAGATCGGCGTGGTCGAGGTCGAGGTCAGGAGATAGGCCGAGACGGTCCATGACATGTTCTCCATGCCATGCAGCTCGCCCACCATCGCGGGCAGAGCCGTCGCGATAATCGTCTGGTCGAGCGCGCCGAGGCCCATGCCGAGCACCGTCCCGACCAGCATGTGAACGATCTCGCGGTGGCTGAACCGCGCGGGTGGGGCGTCTGGATGATCCGGCATTGCCCGCGAATCCTAGTTCAGGGATCGCTCAAGCGCCATATCCCGGCGATCATGTTTCGACTCTTTATTGTTCGCATAATTCCGAGCTCTCTACGCCCGAGATCGGAGCGGCCGGAATGGGCCTTCTTGCCACCTTGGAGCAGAGCCGTCAGAGCTTCGAGGTCGCCGAGGGCAAGCAGCGTAGCCATTCGATCGCGATAACAAGAAATCGAGCCGGGATTTGCGTTGCGCATAGGAAATAATTTCGCATTCGGCTTATCATTGGTTTTTTAGGAGTTGAGCGAATTATGATCGGAATAAAGCGAGCAGCCGTCATTGCCGCTATTTCTCTTGCTGCGGGGCCCCTATGGCTCGTTCCGCAGAATGCGGCCTGGGCACAAGCCGCACTGCAATACAAAATCGGCGATCGCGTCGCAGCGCCCATCGGAGCCCAATATTTCGATTCGGTTATCATCCAAGTCAGGACGAATCCCCTTTCATATCGGGTTCATCCGCTCGGTTTCCTCGGCACCGCCGATTTCACGGCGAACCCGCAAATGTTGCGCGCGCTGGGGAGTGTCCAGATTCAACCACATGGCGGAATCGCGAGCGATCCCTATTTGGTAAGCACACAGGGGCCGGCCGCCCAGCAGCCTGCATCAGCTTTTCCGCTACAAGCCCAGAACGCTCCCCGGCAGACTGCCATAGCAAATGCCAACGGTCCACCAGCGGGCCTGTACCAGTGTCGGGGCGTGGGCGGAATGATTGCTGGCTTCAATTTTACGATCGGAGGGGGCGGCGCTTACACCACCACTACCGGGCAGCGCGGAACCTTCACCTTCGCGGCCGCATCGGGAAGGGTGACATTTCAGGGCGCGCCCCCGCAGAACGCATACCAGGGCATTTATAAAGCTGGTCCCCCAGCCGAGATTAACATGCTCACGGTGACGGGCGCGGCGGTCAATTATGTTGGGATCAAGTGTCAAATTAATTGACCGCGATCGGCTTTCGGGACAGTCCGACGCGGCAGAGCAATTCCTCGTCGCGTGGACAAGTTGCGCGGTCACTCAGGTCATGGGGCGTGGACTTGTCGGCGATCCGACCGCGCTGCTCATGCCGTCTTGCGCAGCTTCGATATCCGCCATGGCAGTTCCACGAGCGCAAAGGCCGCGGCGGCGAGCGCCACAAGGATGAGCGCGCGCGGGCCAGGGCCCGAGCGCGTCGATAAAAGGGGGTATTCTCGCCGGGGGCGGCGGATTGCCGATAAAGCCGTAATCGGAGCCGAGGCGGATATTCAGCGGAATAACCGCCGCGAGGTAGATCGCGCTCACGATATAGACGTGACCGAGGTTGCGCCAATCGGGCCGAAAGCCGCGCACCGCCAAGTCATAAACTGCGCAGGACATGATGATCGTGTGCTGCGCCCAAAACCACCAAAAGATGGCGGGGGTCGGACCGACGGTCAGGGACGGTTGGATGAAAGCCTGGGTCGTGAGCGCGAAGGTCCAGAAATAAGCGATCCCGCGCAGCCACCGATTCTGGGTAAGGAGAGCGAGCGGCGCGATCACGCCATTGAGGTCGCAGATTTGCAGCGGCAAACCGCCGACGAGATCAATCCCATTGCGGTTCCACCAGATATTGTAACAAATCCAATAGACGATCCCGAGACTGCCGAGCAGGCGCCGCAACGCCGCTTCATGGCTGTCCCGCAAGGCACGGCCGGCGACCGCGAGGCCGGCCACCGCCAGCCCGCAGACGCACACCATGACAAGATGCAATCCGGTATATGGAACGAACGTGTCCCACGGGCCGGCGGAAACCAGGTCGAGGGAAGGAGCGGTCATGTCATAAGGTTCGCCAACATTGGCTTCAGCAATATGACACGCCAGTCGTCTCAATCAGATTGCATCACGGGGGATGTCCGCCAGTCCCTGATGCCGAGCGCTGGACCCGCCGGCCGGGAGGACGGCATGGTGACACTTTCGTGAATGATCTAGCGCAAGGCGCGCGCGCCCTTCTTTTGGCCTAATCTCTTGTATGCCGCAGCGGAGCGGCGGGGCGAGGGTAGATTATGACTACGAAAGCGGAAGTAATCGAACGCCTGGGGGAAAAGGCCGTCCTCCTGCCTTTGCTCATCCCTGAAGCTCTTGCCGCCAATGATCGCATCAAGCTGCGCCTAAGCCTTATTCAAGAAGCGGCGGCGCAAGCTCAAACGCCGAACCGCGAGCCCAATTTGTTCCGCGCCGAGCGAGACGCCGCCGGTCTCGACGCTCAGCGCTTCGACTCGTTGATTGCCGGTGCCCGCTCGCTCAGCCCAACGCGTTTGTGGATACCCGGTGCAAGCGAATTGATCGCCGGCATGTCCGCCGACCTTTCTTCGATGGTGGCGCCCCTCCAGGCGGCCGAGAAAGCGGCCAGCCGATCCCTGATTGCCAGGGCGGACGCAGTGGCAAAAACCCTTCCCGTGGCAGAGGGCGATCAGCTCGATCTGCACGAGATCGCGGACTTGACATCGGCCAGTCGCGCCGATCGGGATACCCTTCACCTTCTCGTCATGGATCTTCACAAGGCGATCAACCGGCTCGCCGCCGATATCGCGCTCGAAACCGTCGATGGAGCGACGCGTGCACGGGATCGACGGCCGCGACCGCGTCCTCGTAAAGGCGTTCATGCGGGGACTCAATCGCACCGCGCCGCTGGCCTTCGGCCACCCCGGGCTCGGGACGACGGCCGTGCGTGCGAACGGACGCCTTACCATCCAGAACGACATTGGGACCACGGATGCGCATGTGCTGGTCATCCATGTCGAGGATAAGGCGGTGGCGATCACTTACACCGACAACCATCGGCCGCGCGCCAAATTTTTCATTTCTCTCTTCGAGGGCCAAGGCGTTGCCTGGAGTCCTTTTGCCGAGGAGAATGCGGCCGGCCTTAGCGTTGATGTCTTCTATCTTCTGACCGGCCGTTACGTTTCCGACGACGCCACTGCGATCGAAGGCTTTCTCGAGTTTCTTGGCTCGCGAATCGTCTTTTTGATCGACTGGAACAAGGCGCGCAAGACGCTCCAGACGTTCGTCGGCGACAATAACGCGATCCGTTTGCTGACCTGGGCGGCCGCCCATGATTTCGGGCACCGAGCCTTTCTCGAGCTGGGCGGCGCGGATTTGATCCTCGAAGCGGTCGATCGCGCCGCGGCCGGACGCATTCCTTACGGCGTAAGGCTCGACGAAGCTCTTGGCGCGCCCGAGTGCGTTAAATTTCTGGAGCATGTCCTGCGCGATACCAGCCAGGGGCTCTCCGCCGGGCGCACGGCGCGGCTTATTCGCGATGAAATCCAGGCCGATCTCTCACGCCGGTTCGAGACCGCCGAGAGCTCCTTCTCACCGTGGTCGTCCGTCATCTTGGCCTGTCGCGGAGTCTCGCCGGAGCGATCTCCGACGTTCTCTCGACACCCGGCTCGGTTACCCTGGCGGAACGACGCGCGCTCTCGCATCGGGCCAAGCAGATCGAGGAGAAAGCGGATCGGCTCACGGTTTCCGCGCGCGAAATCGCGGCCCGTATCCGCGAAGCCAGCGTGTTACGACCGCTGATCGACGAAGTCGAGAACACAACCGATGCCTTGGAGGATTGCGCCTTTTTTCTCAGCCTCGTGCCCGAGGCGGATGCCTCGGTGCTCGCCGTCGCGCCGCTGGCCCAGCTCGCCGAGATCACGACCGACAGCGTCGGCCATCTCGTTCGCGCGGTCGAGGCGGCGACGCGGCTTCCGAGCGGCCAGCGCGCCGATGCGGTTGAATCGCTTCAAGCGATCGATGCGGTGATGAATGCGGAGAGGAGCGCCGACACCGCCGAGCGCGACACTTTCGCGGCGCTCATGGCCGAGGCCCGCGGCGATGCGAGGCCCCTTGTGGTCGCTCTCGAAATCGCGCGAGCGCTCGAGACGGCGACCGATCACCTGGCTCATTCGGCCCTCGCTCTGCGCGATCGCGTTCTCGAGGAATTGTCGGCATGAGCCCCTACGCTCCGCTCTACATCGGCACGGCCGTTCGATCCGAGGAGCTTACGCCGGAATTCGCCGGTTCGAAGGCGGCGCTGCTCTGGCAAATGAAGCGGCTCGGCCTGAACGTGCCGCCTGCCTTCGTCTTGTTCGACCGAGCTTTGCGCGCCGGTCAATCGCGAGGAGCCGCAAGCCTTCAAGATGCTCGAAGAGGGGCTGCGCGATGGCATCGCCCAGTTGGAGGAGACGACCGGCCGTCGTCTCGGCGACGGCCGTGTCCCCCTCCTCGTCTCGGTGCGTTCGGGCGCGGCAAAGTCCATGCCCGGAATGCTGGCGACCATTCTCGATGTCGGCCTCAACGCCGAAAGCGTTCGCGGATTGATCGGCCTCACCGGCAATCCACGCCTTGCCTGGGACAGCTATCGGCGCTTCGTCCAGAACTATTCCGAGGTCGTTGACGGGGTGCCGTCCTCGGTCTTCGAGACGCGCCTTGCGGCTATGATTTAAGCGGAGAGCGTCGATGGCGAGCGCGATCTCGACTCGGAAGCGCTCGAGCGGCTGACGCACGAGTTTCGTTCCCTTGCCGTCCAAGCCGTCGGCCGGGCGATTCCCGACGACCCGACCGAGCAGCTCAAGGCCGCGGCGCGCGCGGTCTATCGCTCGTGGGACGACAAGCGCGCGAAGGAATATCGCCGGCTCAACAAGCTCGACGGGCTCAATGGCTCCGCCGTCACGGTCCAGGCGATGGTCTTCGGCAATACCGGCGGAAAATCGGGCGCCGGCGTTGCATTCTCGCGAAATCCCGCAACCGGCGCGAACGAGCTCTATGTCGATTTTCTCGCCGATGCTCAAGGCGAAGACGTGGTCGCCGGGCGGCGAATGCCCGGCAACGCCGAAGTGCTTGCCGCACGGCTGCCCAAAGCGGCAAAAGAACTTGCCGAAGGCGTCGCTCTCCTCGAGCACGAATTCCGCGACGTCCAAGACGTCGAGTTCACGGTCGAGAATGGCAAGCTGTTCTTTCTGCAAACCCGTTCGGCCAAGCGGACGCCGCAAGCCGCCTTGCGCGTTCTTGTCGATTTCGTGCGGGAAGGCCTAATCGATCCCAAGACGGCGCTCGCTCGTGCCGCGGAGATCGATCTCGAACGCGCTCGCATCACGCGCTTTGCGCAGAGGTCTCCGGCGATCGCCACCGCCTTATCGGCGTCTTCCGGCGTCGCCTCGGGGCGCATCGCCTTCGACAGCAGCCGCGCCAAGGCGCTCGCGGCGGCAAACGAGCCGGTGATTCTCGTGCGGCACGACACATCGACCGAAGACGTCGCCGGTTTCGCCGCGGCCGCTGGCATTCTCACTGCGGTAGGCGGGCGAACCTCCCATGCGGCTGTCGTCGCGCGCCAGCTTGGCAAGGTCTGTCTGGTCGGCTGCCGCGATCTGAAAACCGACGAGAATGCCCATTGCGGCAGCATCGCTGGAAAGAAAATCGAGGAAGGCGACTGGATTTCTCTAGACGGCGAAACCGGCGAGGTCATGCTCGGTCGCCTCGATATCCTTTCCGAGCTGCCGCAGCGCGAACTCGCGGCCATCGAGAAGTGGCGACACGGCCAAGTCTGAGAGCGGCACCGCTAGTGAATGCTGGAGCACCTCGCCGTCAGACGCCGGGCCGGAAGGTCTCGGGCCGCGGATCGATCCACTCGGCGACCGCGTCGGCCCATGATCTGGTATCGCGCGGCAGCACGCAGCTGATGCCGCGGACGCGGTAGGCCCTAGCATCGGTCTGCGGGTCCTTGCCCTGCTCCAGCTCGCGCGCCGCGGCCATCAGGCGCCGCCGCATGTTGACGATGACGACGTCGGTGCTGCCGAGGCACTCCTTCGAACGGTCGAAATTCCAGCCGATGCTCTCGGTGATCGCCGTGTCCTGATCCTGGAAGATCGTGATGCGCTGCCAGGGCTGCTTGGTCGGCGGCGCATCCGGATCGGCATAGCCGTTGCTTTTGTTCCGCTTGGCGACGAAGCTGTCGGGCTCCATCGTCGAGTGGATGCCGGTCGGCGTGCCGTCGTGGAAAAACCGGAGTTCTTCTTCGGTCAGCGGGCGCTTCGGGTGCCATGACACGCCGAACGCCCAGACCTTGGTGTCGTCGACCGGTACCCAGGCGTGGCCGCCGAGCGGCGCGTCGCCAGGAAATCCCGGAAGCATGGTGAAGCACGGCATCATCCAGGCGCCGATGCGCCAGTAGTAATTCGCGTCGTCGGCGTCGCGCCGCGCGCCTTGCAACAGCCCGCCCGGCCGCTGCACGACCTCGAGCTTGGGATAGGTGCTGCGCGCGAGCCAATCGCGCGACACCGTCATGTCGTGCTCGGTCGCCTTCCGCATTGTCTCCATGCCGTGAAGAAAGCCGAGATGACTCGAATCGATGTCGCCTTCCATGCCCTGGAGCCAATGGCAATCCTGGTAGCGCTTCGAGACATAGACATGGCTCTCGGGCACCAGGGTCCATTCGAGCTCGGGCAGCGCCGGCTTCTTCTCGGGCGGTCCCATATAGGTCCAGATGACGCCGTTGCGGTCGATGCAGGGATAGGCCGTGTGCTTCACCTTCTCGGTGAACTGGGTTTGCGGCGGCTCGTTGGGCATGTCGATGCAGTTGCCGTCGATGTCGTATTTCCAGCCGTGATACCAGCACCGTAGACCGCACTCGGCGTTCTTGGCGAAATAGAGCGAGGCGCCGCGATGCGAGCAATGCTCGGCGAATAGGCCGACGCGGCCCTTGCTGTCGCGAAACGCGACCAGGTCTTCGCCGAGGAGCCGCACGCGCTTCGGCGACCCGTCGGCCTCCAATTCGCGCGACAACAGGCCGGGCAGCCAAAAGCGCCGCAACAGATCGCCCATCGGCGTGCCGGCGCCGGTGCGGGATAAGAGCTCGTGCTCTTCGGGTTTCATGACGGCTATTTCCTTATGCTATTTCGGCGGCTCGCCCGGCCATAGGCCGTGCTGCGCCATGAACTCGATGGCGTATCGGTCATAGAGCCAGGGCGCCTCTTGCATCACGGCATGGCCCGCGCCCTCGATCGCGTTCAGCACCGAGCCCTTGATGTGCTTCGAGAGCTCGACCGCCGCCGGGTGATTGCGGTCCGCGGTGCCGCTGACGATGAGGGTCGGCATCGTCAAGCCGTCGAAGAACGAATCCGGCTCCGGATCGGTATGGAGCGCGACATTCATCGCGATGATGCTGTCGAGCGTCAACGGATTGTTGAGCTCGCATACCATGCGCGCGTAATGCTGGACACGGGGCAGAGCTTGCGACGCCGGCGAGAAATGGTCGAGGCACTGCTTGTAGCGCAGCTCGATGCCTTCTTCGGCATAGCGTTTCGCCCATACCTTCATCGCGTCGCGCGTCGGCAGATAGCCGGTGCCGGACAGAATGAGGCAGGGCACGCGCCCCGGCTGCTTATGCGCCATCTGCATCGCGACCATGCTGCCCATCGAATTGCCGTGGATGATGACCGGTCCCGACGAGACCCGATCGACGACCTCCCACGCCGCGTCCGCCTGATCGGATACGCTCAAGCCCTTTTGCGCCGGCGGCGAGCGCCCGTAGCCGGCGAGATCGACCGCGATCGTCCGATACCAGGACGAGAAATGCGCGGTTTGATACATCCACAACCGGTGGTCGTCTGGCGTCGAGTGGAGAAAGAGCATGGGGCTCCCGGACGGCCCATGACAAACGAAGAAAAGCGGTCCGGGAATGTGGCGAGCCAAGGCGAATCCCTCCCTTTTCGGCGGGTCGCGGGATTGTAGGCTGACGCGAGACTCCGTCAAGAAACCCCGGAGCCATTGCGGCGGGCGCGCTCTTGTTCGATAAGGAAGCGGTGCGCCGCATCGCATGAATCATGGGAGGACACGGCTATGGCGAGGTCTTTAACCAACCCCAACATCACCCGCTCGCGGCTGGTGCTGGAGATCGCTTCGCAAATGGTGGGCGGCGATGCGCCGGAAGCCAACCCCGATTATTACCGGGCCAAGGCGCTGCTGCAGCCGACGACGCCGGGCGGTCGGGCGGTGTGCCTCTACGGATCGAGCACGGCCGAAGGCATTCACGCCGTGGCGAAGCGCGAAGCCGACGTCGCGATCATCAACCCGGCCGGGGTGCTGGGAGTTGCGGTTCGCGGCAAGGGCATTTTCACGACGCCCTTGCCGCTGCGGACGATCGCGGTGATTCCGTCCTGGGACCAGTTCGTGTTCGCGGTGCGGGCCGACACCGGCCTCGCGACCTTCGAGGACATTCCGGCACGGCGCTATCCGCTGCGCGTCTCGATGCGGGGCGCGCCGGACCACACGCTCCATGCCATGTTCGACGACGTGGCGGGGGCGGCCGGCTTCTCGCGCGAGGATATGAAGGCATGGGGCGGCGAGGTCAGGAAGGAAGGCGCGATGCCCTTTCCCGATTCGCCGAAATTCCAGGCCCTGGTGCGCGGCGAGATCGGCGCGATCTTCGACGAGGCGTCGAACTCTTGGGTCAACGAGGCGCTTGACGCCGGGCTGACCATCCTGCCGCTGTCCGAGGCGACGGTGCAAAAGCTCGAAGCCATGGGCTATCGGCGCGCCATCATGCCCAAATCCGAGTTCCCCAAGCTGCCGCGCGACGTGCTGACGCTCGATTTCAGCGGTTGGACGGTCTTTTGCCACGCCGAGTGCGACGACAAGGTCGTCACCGATATCTGCGCCGCGCTCGACGCCCGCAAGGACCGGATTCCCTGGGAAGAGGCTGGGCCCTTGCCGGTCGAGCGGATGTGCCGGGAGACGCCCGACACGCCGCAGGTCGTGCCCCTCCACCCGGCCGCCGAGCGCTTCTGGCGCAAGCGCGGCTATCTGCCTTGACGCGGGTGGCCGCGGCGGAGGCGGCTCTGGTCAACTGCCTGGCGATCGAGGAGAACGCGCGCGACCCGATCGCGGCGGAGCCGTTCGGCAGCGCCCTGCCGTTCCCGCCCGCGACCATCCAAGAGTCCATTCAGCCGCGCGGATCGCTCCGAGTAGCGAAATTGGAATGGGACCACTACGAGCGGCGCGTGGTCATGGACGGCGTGCCGCTGTGAGGAGAATCTTCGCTCATCCGGGGAATCCCGGTTAAAACAAGGGAGAAACGCAGATGAAGAAAATCTTTTGGCTCGGCGCCTTCGCATCGTTCGCGGTCGCCGCCATCGCCGCGATGGGGACGCCGGCGGTGGCCGCGGACAAGCTCCGCGTCGGCAATCCCTCGCCGCAGGCATTTCCCTTCATTCCCTTCGAGATCGCGCTCCGCAAGGGCTTCTTCGCCGAGAACGGCATCGACGCGGAGCGCGTCGATCTCTCGGGAGGCGCGCAGCTCCATCAAGCCATGGCCGCGGGAGCCCTCGATATCGCGCTGGGCGCGGGACCCGATCTCGCCTTCGTCGCCAAGGGCGCGCCCGAAATCGGCGTCGCCGCGATGGCCGGGCCGCCGCTCTTCCTCGGCATCATCGTCGGCTACGATTCGCCGATCAAAACCGCGGCCGATCTCAAAGGCAAGAGGATCGGCGTGCCCAATGGCGCCCTGCTGCAATGGTTGACGAAAAAGCTCATGCAGAACGAGGGCTGGGGACCGAACGATTTGATTCAGGTCCCGGTCGGCGGCGACTGGCCATCCGAGATCGCGCCGCTCGTCGCCCATCAGATCGATGCGGTCGAATCCGCCGCCGCGCTGGGCTTCCAGCTCGAGACCACGAAGCAGGGGCGGTTGCTGATGACGACCGGCGATATCGTCCATGACTTCCTTCAGCACGTCATCTTCGCGTCGACGAAGATCGTGGCCGACAATCCCGATGCAGTGCGGCGGTTCCTCAAGGGTTGGTTCGAGACGATCGCCTTCATGCGCGCGAACAAGGCCGAGACGGTCGATATCGCCAGGTCGGTGACGAAGTTCTCGCCCGAGGTCGAGAGCAAGGAATACGATCTCGTCATGCCGATGATGTTCGAGGACGGCCATTTCCCGGCATCGTCGCTGAAAGTGATCCAGGACTCCTTCATCGAAATGGGCTTGCTCGATTACAAGCCCGACATGTCGAAGCTCTATACCGAGGCGTTCCTGCCGAAGAAATGATCTGCCTAGGACTTCTGTTTCGCGACGGCCGCGCGCGCGAAGCTCAAGTCCCACATGAGCAGCGTGTTAAAGGTGGCGAGCTCGGGCGCGCGCGCCACCGCCATCCGGCGCGTATTCGAAATGCCGTCGGCGGTCGGGATCGGCTGCTCGGACAACTCCCCGCGCAGGATGCCGTAGATGCGCTCCATCTGCCGTTCGCCATCGATCTTCATCAAGCGCATCGGCTCGGCCGTGCAAATGGCGAGCGCCGCCGCGGGCTCGTTGCGGAACAGGCGCGAGGCCTCGAAAGCCGCGTCGATCAGGGTCTGCACGTCCGCGCGGCGGCTTTGCGCGAGGCTTTCGGTGGTCGTGAGCGTGACATTGCCGATGAAGCCATAGGGCTCGACGGGCAAGGGCTTGAGCCCGGCGGCGAGCGGCTCGTCCTGATAGAAGTTTGTCACGAAGGTGCCGTGGCACTCGCCCGAGGCGACCTTTTTCCACTGGCCCCAGCGCCCGACCTCGTCCTCGGAATAGGCGACGCATTCGACGTCGCCGTCGAGCCCGTGGTCCTTGAGCCAGAGGCCCGGAATGAGCTGCGACGGGCCGACGCCCCGGATTGCGAGCTTCCTGCCGCGCAGATCCCTCGATGCGCCCGATGCTGGAATGGACGAAGAGTTTTTCGTTGAGCGTCGAGACCGCGGTGGCGACGCTGACGAGAGGCTGTCCCTTGGCGCGCAGGCCTTGAAGCTGCCAGTAATTCTCGGCGAGAAAATCGGTCGCGCCTTCGAGGAGGAATTCAGGATAGCGGCCGCCCAGCTCGGCCTTTTCCAATGTCACCGCGAGGCCGAGGCGCCGCGCCGCCGCTTGAAGGGTGTAGAGATAGGGCGCGCGATCGTAGTCGCGGTAACGAATCCGCATCGTCGCTCATCGGCTTCCCGTCGTTGTGGATTATTTCTCGACGACGGCGATGAATTCGATCTGGATGACGAAGTCGCCGCCCAAGGGCCCGCCGATGGTATGGCGCACCGGCCGATTGTGCTCGTCGGGGAACATCGCCAGCCAATATTTATTGACGATGTCGCGCATGTTGCGATCGGCCAGGAACACGGTCATCTTGCCGATATCGCCGACCGTGCCGCCGACTTCCTCGACCGACGCCTTGACGTTGGCGAAGGCGTTGGCGATCTGTTGCTCGGCGTCCTTGGGCCAGTCGCCGGTGTTCAAATCCATTCCCGAGATCGCCGACGAGAAGATGATGTTGCCCACCCGCGCCACCGTCGGGATCGGCTGCTTGTGAAGACTCTTGCCCTTGGGGTGGCCGGCTACTCGATGTGTCATGGCGTTGCGTCCCGTTTCGTGTCTGGTTGCGATGAAGGCGCGAGAGTACTCCTTTTCGCGCGGCCTGGCGACAGCGGGCCGGCGCCGCCTTGCCATCGGCCGCGAAGCTGGGGATACTCGGCAAAATGCCAAAGCTGGAGGCAAGCGCCATGTACAAGGGCAAGCAAGTCATCGACGTCCACGGCCATATCTCGACGCCGCCGCATTTCCGCGCCAACGCGATGAACCTGATCGCGTTGAGGACGCCGGGCACGGATCGAGGGCCCATTCCCGAGGCGGCGATGAAGCAGGCGCTCGACCGTCACCTGCGCATGCTCGACGAACGCAACGTCGATATCCAGCTGATTTCGCCGCGCCCCGTCGCCATGCTGCATTGGGAGCGGACGTTCCTCGTCGAATCCTGGACCGAAACCACCAATCGCATCATCGCCGACCAGTGCAAGATGTTCCCCAAGCGCTTCGTCGGCGTCGGCCAATTGCCGCAAAGCCCCGAGCTGAACATCGCCGGCTGCGTCAAGGCGCTGACGCGCTGCATCAACGATCACGAATTCGTGGGCGCGATCCTCAACCCCGATCCCGGCGCCGACCGCAAGGCACCGGGCCTCGACCACGAGGCCTGGTTCCCGCTTTATGCCAAGGCCGAGGAATTGCAGGCGACCTTGGTCGTGCATCCCTCGATCTCGCGCGACCCGAGGCTCGACCGCATCCCCCATTCCTACCAATACAACAACATGACCGAAGAGACGCTGGCGACGCTGCTGTTGGAGAACAGCGACGTGTTCCGGCGCTTCCCCAAGCTCAAGATCGTCATTTGCCATTGCGGCGGCTGCCTGCGGCGCCTGATGGAAGCCGGCGATATCGTTAACGCGACCAATTCCTCGAAGGGTCCCGACAATGTCATTGGCCTCAGTGGCGAAGAGGGCGGCGGACAGGCCACGGGAGGCAGACGCCCGACCGCGTTGCCCGAGCCGGGACCGGACTGGAGCGAGAATCTCTTCTTCGATACTTGCGCCTACGATCCTTGGTACTTAAGCGCGGCGATCCGTCAGCGCGGCACGCACCGCATGGCCTTCGGCACGGAATCGCCCGGCTCGGGCTCGGCGACGCTCAACCCCAAGACCGGCAAGCCGGCCGACGACATCCTCGCCACCATCGACAGCTTCGACTTCCTCAGCGAGGCGCAAAAGCTCGAGATGGTGCACGCGAATCCGCTGCGCATCTTCCCCTTGCTAGCGAAGAGCGCCGCGCTGTAGGGCCTATTTCCCGGCCTTCACCTCGGCCAAGAGGGCGCGGAACTTCGCCAGGATTTTATCGCCATCCGGCGTCGCCTTGACCCAATCCTCGGTCACCGGCGCGATGCGCTCGCGCCACGAGGCCGCCTGTTGCGGGCTGAGATTGACGATCTGCTGGCCGGCGCCCGCCTTCACGAGATCGCGGCCGGCGGCCTGGATGTTGTCGTAATAGATGCCGGCACGCCGGCTTTCGGCCTCGCCGGAATTGGCATCGATGATCCTCTGCGCCGCGGCGGGCAGCGCGTCGTAGCGCTTCTTGGCCATGAAGAGCACGGCCAAGGTCGCGCCGAGCGAGGTCTCGACATGATAGGTCGTGACTTCCTGCAGCTTGAACGTGGTCAGGCCGTTCCAGGTCATCACCGCGCCATTGGCCGTGCCGCGCTGGATCGCCTCGTAGATGTCGGGCGCCGCAATCGACAGCGGCGTGCCGCCCAGGCGCGACACCGCTTCGCCCATCGCCTTGGCGACGATGGTGATTTTCAGGCCGTTCAGATTGTCGAGCGTCGCGGCCGGCTTGGCGAGATGGAGACCCGCCGGCGGCAGGCTCGCGAACAGAATGGGCACGATGCTGTCGTATTCGGCGTTGACGAGGCCGCTCTTATAGAGGCGCCAGAACGCGACCGACGCCACTTCCGAGCTGGTCTCGGCGACGAAGGGCAAGGTCAGGATCGCCGAGCGCGGGAACTTGCCGCCGATATAGGCGAGTTGTCCGAAGCCGACCTGGATCACGTCGTCTTGAACGCGGTCGTAAAAGTTCGTGTGATCGGCCAGGGCCGAGCCGTCGCGAACATCGATATGGACGAAGCCCTTGCCTTGCTCGTTGACGCGATCGGCCCAGGGATGGAGAAGCTGGACGTTGAGCGCGATCGTGCCGGGATCGGTGGTGGCAAAGATCAGCGACGTCTCGTCCGCCTTGGCGACGCCCGCGAGGCACAACGCGACCGTCCCCGCGAGCGCAGCCGTCCAGTTTCGAAAATTCATCGTTTCCCCCTTGCCCCGGCTTCTAGGGCTTGCGAAGCGCCGCGGTTCTTGCGGCATCGAGCTTCATCGTCGCGGGATCGATGGCCACACCGTAGTCTCTTTCCGCCGCCGCGATGGAGACATAGCCGTTGAGCACGTCTTCGAGCACCTCGGCCGCGGGGCGCCGGTGCGGGTTGCCATAACCGCCGCCGCCCGGCATCTCGACGAGGAAGCTGTCGCCCGGCTCCATGCGGATGGTCTCGAGCGGCCTCAAGTGGCGCTCGCGATTGGTGCCGGGGTTGAGAAAAGCGCGGACGGTCGCCGGTTCCTTGCCACCGAACACGCCCCAGCCGCCATATTTGAACTGGTGCCCGAGCCGCAGCGTGGTGGTGGCGTCGCCGAGCATTTCGTATTCCTTGCGATTGCCCATCCCGCCTCGATGCGTCCCTGCGCCGGCCGAATCCTCGATCCATTCGTAGCGCCGCACGCGGATCGGGAATTCGGTCTCGATCACCTCGATCGGGGTGTTGGGGGTCACGTTCAGGAATCCGACCGTGCCCGACGAGCCGTCATGCTCGGACTTGGCGCCCTGCCCGCTCACGAACAACTCGTATTGAACCGCCTTGCGGCCGCTGCGGTTCTGGTCGTAGCCGACCGCGATCGCGCCGAGCCCGAGACCCGGCGACGCGACCGCGCGGGCCGGGTTGAACTTGGCGAGGGCGCGGTTGCAGGTGCTGTAGAGCACGTTCGACAAGCCGAAATAGCTGTTCACCGGCGCGGGCCAGCGCGAATTGGTGATCTTGCCCTCGGGATTGACGAAGCTCACCGGCCGGCGCAGCCCGTCATTGAACGGGATGGTGGGGTCGAGCATGGTGACAAGCGCCATCACCGCCGCGACATGGCTTACTTGCGGGCGCAGATTGGTCGGCCCCTTGACCTGATCGCTCGAGCCGCTGAAATCGAATTCGATATCGCGGCCCTTTTTCGTGACCTTGACGTGGAGGCGCAGCGGCTTGTCGAGATCGACGCCGTCATGGTTGACCCAGGCCTCCGCCTCGGATTCGCCGTCGGGCCAGGCCGCGATTCCGTCGCGTATCCGCTTTTCCGAGAGCGCCATGATCTCGGGCAGCGCCGCCTTGATGGTCTCGACCCCGTACTCATCGCACAACGCGCGGATCTGGTCGGCGCCGACGAGGGTGCAGCCGACCTGGGCGCGCAAATCGCCCTCGATGATTTCGGGAATGCGGCAATTATGCTTGATGATCTCGAGGACTTCCGGGACGACGCCGTCCTTGGTCCAGAATTTCACGGCCGGCAGTACCAGGCCCTCATGGAAGATCTCGCGCGCGCCGGCGCCGGACGAGCCCGGCACCAGCCCGCCCATGTCGGGCTTGTGGGCGTGCGAGCCGCTGAACGCGATGATCTCGCCGTTGACGAAGACCGGCGTCACGATGACCACGTCGGGGACGTGAAGCGTGCCCCCGCGGTAGGGATCGTTCGAGATGAAGCAGTCGCCGTCGCGCATTGCCGAGAGCGGATAGTTATCGAGCACGCTTCTTACCGTGTAATAATAAGAGAAGAGATGCAGCGGCCCGCCCGAGCCCTCGATGCAAAATCCCTCGGTCGTGCACAACGCGCAGGACCCGTCATGGGATTCCCTGAGGATCGTCGAGTAGCCGCTATGGAACAGAAGGTGCTCCATGGTCGCGACCAGCTCTTGCAAGCGCGCGATGATGATTTCGGTCGTGATCGGATCGAGCTTCATCTGGCTGCTCCCGGCGATGACGCGCCGATTTCGATCATGATGTTGCCGTAGCGCTCCACTTCCGCCTTCTGGCCGGGCAGAATGACGGTGGTCGAATCCAATTGCTCGACGATCGCCGGGCCGGCGATCCGGGCGCCCGCGCCGAGCGTCGCGCGATCATAGACGGGCGTGTCGATATAGCCCTCGCGCTCCTCGTAAAGCACCGGACGGCGCGCCACCGGCTTGGGGTTGTTGGCGCCGCGAGGCAATTCAGGCAGGTCGAGCTTCGCCACCTCGGCGATCGACATGACCCGCACATTGACGACATCGGGAATCTCGCCCGTGGCCGCGGTGCCGTAAACCTCCTTGTGGAGCCGGTCGAAATCGGCGCGAATTTTCGCCTTGGCGCCCTCGGCGAGGGGCTCGTTCTGGCAGTCGATCGTCAGCTCGTAGCCTTGGAACGGATAGCGCAAATCGAGCTGCCGCTGCAGCGCAATGTGCGCCGCGTCGAAGCCCTCTTGCACGGCCTCGCGCCGGGCCCGTTCCTCGAGCTCGGCGAAAATCGCGTTGAGCTCGTCGACCGGAACCTTGGCGAGCGAGACCATCCGGCTCTGCAGGTAATAGTGCTTCACGTCGGTTTGCAGCAGGCCCATGGCGCAACTGATGCCGGGATAAGGCGGCACGATCACGCGCGGGATGCCGATATCCTTGGCGACGCGAGTGGCGAGCACCGGACCGCCGCCGCCGAAGGCTAGCAACGCGAACATGCGCGGATCGAGCCCGCGCTCGACGAAGGACAGCCTCAAGCCGACCTCGATGTTGACGCACACTACCCGGATGATGCCGAGCGCGGCCTGCTCTAGTCCAAGGCCCAGCGGCTTGGCGATGCGCTCGGTAACGGCCTCGGCGGCGAGCTTCGGCTCGATCTTGAAGCGCCCGCCGATGAAATTATAGGGATTGAGATAGCCGAGAACGATGTTCGCGTCGGTCACCGTGGCGTTCTTGCCGCCAAGCCCGTAGCAGGCCGGGCCGGGAACCGCGCCCGCCGAGCTTGGCCCGCCCTTCAGGAGACCGTCGGGCCCGATATGCGCGATCGTGCCGCCGCCCGCGCCCAGCGCCCGGATCTGGATCATCGGCGTACCGATATCCTGGTCGTGGATGCGCCCGTTGCGGGTTTCCTGATAGGCGTTCTTGTGCAGGACGCTGATGTCGGTGCTGGTGCCGCCGACATCGAAGGTCACGATATTGGGCTCGCCGATCAGCTTGCCGAGACCGGCGCCGAACACGACGCCCGCCGCCGGCCCCGACAGCAGGGTCTGGTTGGGATATTCGCGGGCGATGTCGATCTGCATCAGCCCGCCATTCGACTGCATGATGAAGAGCTTCTTGGTCTTGAGGCCGACCTCGCGCAGCCGGCCCGAGATATTGCTGAGATAGGTCGCGACCACCGGGCCGACATAGGCGTCCAGCATGGTCGTGGACAGGCGCAGATATTCGCGGATGAGCGGAAGGACGACGCTCGACAGCGAAACGCGCGCGCCCGGATGCACCGCGCGGATGATCTCGCCGGTGCGCCGCTCGTGAGCAGTATTGGCAAAGGAAAACAGATAGCACACCGCGATCGAGTTGCAGCCCTCGTCGCGCAATTGGACCGCGGCGCGGCGCACGGCGTCTTCGTCGAGCGGCACGATCTCGCTGCCGTCGAAGGCGATGCGGCCGCCGATCTCGTGGGTCATCTTCTGCGGCGCCAGGCCGACGGGCTTGTTCCAATGCGTGTCGATCAGGTCGGGGCCCATCGGACGGTTGCCGCCGCGCATGTCGTAAACCGCGCGAAAGCCCTTGGTGATGAGGAGGCCGGCCTTGGCGCCCTTGCCTTCGATCGTCGCGTTGGTCGCGACCGTGGTGCCGTGGGCGAAGAAATCGATCTCCGCAGGCCGGATCTCGGGATGGGATTCCATCAGGTTCTGCAGGCCCGAGGCGACCGCACGCGAGGGATCGGATGGAATCGATGGAACCTTGGTGACCAGGATCCTGCCGGTCTCGATCTCCATGCCGACGACATCGGTGAAGGTGCCCCCGATATCGATACCTACCCGCCAACCCGGCATGCCCGTGCCCCCCGATTGTTCGCTTGATCCGCGGCCGCGACCCTAGGACCAGGTCGCGAACGCCATCGCGTTGCCGGTGCCCGCCTCGGAGCGATAGCACGGCACGTAGTCGAAGAGCTTCATCCGGAAGCCGGAATTGGCCACCAGCCCCGCCGCCACGATCCAGTTCTTGATCTCGGAGGTGCCCGAGCGGAACAGCGTGTCGCTTTCGCCGGTGATCGCCGCCGGGTCGCCCGACGCCAAGGCCCGCAGCATCCGCTGGTCGAACGCTTCGTCGATGACGAAATGGCTGAGCCCGCCCGAGCCAACCGCCACGACCCGGGCCGTCTCGTCCCACGCGGCGACGGCGCGGGCAATCGAGCGGCCGAAATCGAAGCACCGGCGCGGCAGCGGCTGATTGGGCGGGTAGAAGGTGTTGACGAGGATCGGCACCAGCGGGACCGGCCGGTCGTTGAGCAGCCGGCGATAGATGAAGCCATAGGCGTGGCCCAGATTCTTCATGCCATGCTCGTCGCTGGGCTGCGCCATGCAGGCGGCGACATCGAAGCCGTCCGCCATCGCTTGCGCGATGATCCGGTCCGCCAAGCCTCGCGCGACCGGATAGGCCTCATCCTGCGGCGGATGCATGCCCGCGATCGCCGCGCCGCGGCCTTCCCGGATGTGGCGCTCCATCTCCTCTTCGGTCGGGGCGAGGTTCATCACCTCGTCGCCGCAAAAGACCCCGAAGGTCGGCTGCATCTCCGGCCGGAACCATTCATGCTGGTCGTCGCCGACGATGACGAGAACGTCGGGCCGCGCCGCTTCGAGCGCGCGGCTCAGGGCGTCGAGCTGCTTCTGGCAGCGATCGTAATGCGCCTGCCGCGCCGCCTTGGTGTCGAAGCGGGCGAAATTCTCGGCCGCGCGCAAGGCGTGGAGCTGGTCGAATCCATAAGTCTTGCCGCGATAGGCGAGCGCCGGGTTGCGGCGGTCGGCCGCAGCGCGCCCGTCCCATTGCTCGGGCGGGGTCGACAGCATCGAGCCATGCGACGTGCCGATGCCGAGTACCAGTTCAGCCATTCCTTGCCTCTTTCACTAGCCAAGCCTAGCAAGCTTTGGCGAGCGGCGAAAGTTCCGGCGCCAATCCGTGCGATCGCCCGGCTTCACGCCAGCTCCGCGACCTCGCGATGAAGCGCGAAGAGGCCGGCTATCGCTTCGGGCGCGATGTATCGGCCGAGGCCGCACTCCGTGGCGACACCGAAGCAAGGGCTGAATTTTCGCGCCGCAGCGACCCTGCGCGCGGCACCCGCGATGCCGTCGAGACGATGGACGAGGCCCAGGAAAAGCTCGGTCTCGGCGCGCAGCCGCAGATCGCGAAGCGGCGCGAAATAGCCGTCGTCGTCGCGGTCCTTGGGCACCGGCATGTGCAGCCAGGCGATGTCGTGGCGCGCGCGGCCGGCGACGGCGTTGTAGAGCGACACCATCACCCGCATGTCCTTGGGATCGATCAAGTGCTTGTCCTCGCCGGCATCGCCGTAGCAGAGATGGAGACCGCCTTCGACATCGCGGGGCAGGCCATCGAGCGCCCGCGCGATCGCCGCGGCGAGCTCGTCTTCGCTGTAGCCCGTCGCCTTCCCCCTTGGATTGTCCAGCACTTGGGTGATTTCCACGGCGACATCCCATTGGACGGCGAGATCGCGATGCGGAATCGCCTTCGCGATCTCCTCGATCTCGGCGATGAGTTGCGCCTCATAGACCGGCCAGACCGCGCGCGCGACATCGCCGTCGATGCAATGGCCCATCACGGCGAAAGCGGTCGGAACGCTGATCTGGAATCGTGTCGTGGCGGGGATTTTTCCCGCCGCGCGCGCGGCCGCGAAAATCGCGTAGGACTGGGTCGCGGCATCGAGATAGCCGAGCGGACCGAAACGAATCGCCCCAACCTCCTGTCCCGGCGCCGGGCGGTAACGCTGAATGACGCGGTCGAGGAAGCGATCCACCTGACCCGGGATCATGCCCGGCGCGCGCGCGACGATCGGCGCCTGCGGGCGGAGCCAGCCGCGCTTCTTCTCGCCGTCGGGCAGCCGCGGCGCGAGGCTTGCGAAATGCCGCCCTGCCAGCTCGAAGACCTCGTCCGCCTCGAACGGCACGCCGCCGACGAGGTGAATCGACCGCTTGCCTGTCATCTTGCCGGCCCTTTCCGAGGTTTTCTCGGGCGTCTCTTGCATTTCGTCGCCGCAAGGTCCTTATATAGCATGATACCTTTCCGGTCTGGTTGCCCCGTCCCACCATCCGCTCTGATGGTACATTCGGTACCTCCAAAATCGAAAGGCTCCGGTTCGTCATGCGGCGGGCCGTACATCTCATGGGAGTACTGCAAATGGCGTCAGGCACAGTGAAGTGGTTCAACAGTCAAAAAGGTTACGGCTTTATCCAGCCGGATGACGGCTCGAAGGACGTGTTCGTGCACATTTCGGCGGTCGAGCGCGCGGGCATCGGCAATCTCAACGAAGGCCAGAAAATCACCTACGAGATCGAGCGCGGCCAGCAGGGCAAGAGCTCGGCGGTGAATTTGAAGGTTTCCTGATCGCCCGGGCCGCCGGACGCCCGGCGGCCCGCGGGTTTCTATTCGAACCCGCGCGACGGTTCGACCTTTGCGAGAATTCTTCAATTGCCCGCTTACCGCCTAGCGAGTAGCGAAAGGAGACTTTATGCCGTTCAAGCCGAACTACAATATGCAGCGCTCCGAACGGCGACGCTCCAAGCTCGCAAAACAGGAGAAGAAGCTCCTGGAGAGGCAGGAAGCGGTTGCTCTGCGTAAGGCCGCGCGCGCCACGGAGCCGCCGGGTCCAGCGGCGCCCGAGGCGGAAGGCGACCTGAAATAACCGCCGGCATCATCTGAGAATGGCAGGAGCCGATGGCTATCAAGAAACGAGCCGATAGCGCGTTTGTGACGTTTGACGTCACTTACGAGAATGGGGCGCTGAGCTCCAATCGCCGGGTGCCCAGCACGGTGCTGGGCGGCCTCGACGGAGGATCTTCCCGCGAAGGCGATCATCGAGACGCAGGACCGCGCCATTGCCGAGGCAGCCGGCCGGCGCAGCATGGCGATTAAATCGATCGTGCGGTCGCCGCGTTAGCGAGGCGGGGCGACAACCGGCTAGGGCTTCCGGGCCCCGGGCTTGGCGGTGTTGCGCAATTGCTGCGCATAGCTCGATCCCGCCGCCGCCTTGAGTTTCTCGGCCACTGCCTTCTTGGGCTTCTTGGCTTCCCAATTCGACCTCATCTGCCCTTTCGCCATGATCCCCTCCATTGCCATCAATTCGCGCGGAGCGCGACGATGCAGTCTATCAGCGGCGGTCCGGACATCTCAACCGGCATTGTCCTGCATAAACAGCTTGAGATCGGCGACGAGGCCCTCGTCGCGCTCAATTCCATACTCCGTCCGGCCCGCCGCTCCATTCTCGATGACCATGAGAGTAGCCGGGTTGTCGCTCTCGAAGACGCGGAGGCTGCGGCCCGCGACATCGATCTCGGCCAGCTTGCCCTTGAGGGGAGAAGTCGCCGCGCGCGCGCTGACATCGACAAGCTCGACCAATCCCGCCGCGGTAATGCCTGCCGCCTCGACCTGGCGATGAATGGCGGCCGCCGCCGCCGCTTTTGCGTCTCGCTCGGCCTGCGATTCCCGTTCCTGCGCCGTGCTGCGGCGGCGGTGCTCCTCGAATTGCGCGCCAACCCGTCGGAGGAACGCGGCGGCGGCCATTTCCCGCGTGTCGATCCAGTCTTCCGCTGAAGTCCACGCACCGGCGAGCCAGGAGCGCGTTTCCTGATTTTGGATCTCCTTCAAGCGCTCCGCTCGCAACAACTCGGCCCAACGCTTTTGCGCGGGAGCCCCCTTGATCTCGGGCAATGCGGCGCCAGCCGCCGCCACGCGGCCACCGGTCGGAATTTTAGCGGGCTCGGCGGATCGGCCGGCGGCGTAGCGCTTCTTTACCTGTTCGAAGTGACGACGGTACTCGGCTTCCCATTCGTCGCTGTCTTCGTCGGGCAGGATGCCATGCTTATCGAGGAAGAAACGCGTGGTCTCCTCGATCGCCTTCTCCCTCACCAGCTTCAAATCCATGGCGCGGGCTCCTGCCGCTGGCGCATCCTCCACCTATTCGTGTGCTCCCTATCAGGGGCCGTCAAGCGGCCCGGATCGATAACGCCCGGTCAGTCGGTCTTCTCGGCTGGATCCGCCACGCGCAGGAACCGTCTCGTATCGGCCATGACCGCGAGCGACAGCGTCTTGCATGTCGTGGCATCGGAGATCGAGGTGAGAGTGGCGTATTCGATGCCGTCGGAACCGGTGAATATCGCGGATAATACCCATGCCGCGCTTTGAAACCGGGCCTGAACATCCCGAAATCGCTGGCCGACGAGCGGTTGATCGGAAGCCATGTCGTGCCTTTACATAATACCGTACCAACGGACCACAGGCCGGAACGGCAGCGAATGTGCGGCGAAAGGCCGCCAACCGGCGTGGGCCGCGGTCGGACCTTTGCTAGAAGCCCATCCCGCCCATCCCGCCCATGCCACCCATGCCACCGCCGGGCGGCATCGCCGGAGCGCCCGGCTCCTCCGGAATCTCGGCCACCATCGCTTCCGTGGTGATGAGCAGCGCTGCCACCGATGCCGCACCTTGCAGCGCCAGACGAACTACCTTGGTCGGGTCGATGATGCCGGCCTTCACCATATCCGTGAAATTGCCGGTCTGCGCATCGTATCCGTAATTCGGCTCGCCCTTTTCCAAGAGCTTGCCGACGACAATCGAGCCGTCCGCACCGGCGTTTTCGGCGATCAGGCGGGCCGGCGCCTGCAGCGCGCGGCGGACGATGTCGATGCCGACCTTTTGGTCGTTGTTCCCCGGCTTCAATCGAGCCAAAGATGTCGTGGCATAGAGCAGAGCGGCGCCGCCGCCGCTGACCACGCCCTCCTCGACCGCGGCGCGGGTCGCATGCATCGCGTCATCGACGCGATCCTTGCGCTCTTTCACCTCGATCTCAGTGGCGCCGCCGACCCGGATGATCGCGACTCCGCCGGCAAGCTTCGCCAGCCGCTCTTGCAGCTTTTCCTTGTCGTAGTCCGACGTGGTTTCCTCGATTTGCGCCTTGATCTGGGCGACGCGCGCCGCGATCTCGGTCTTCTTGCCGGCGCCGTCGATGATCGTGGTGTTGTCCTTGTCGATGTGGATCTTCTTGGCCTTGCCCAACATGTCCAGCGTCACGTTTTCGAGCTTGATGCCGAGGTCTTCCGAGATCAACTGACCGTTGGTCAGGATGGCGATGTCCTCGAGCATCGACTTGCGGCGATCGCCGAAGCCGGGCGCCTTGACTGCGGCGACCTTGAGGCCGCCACGCAATTTGTTGACGACGAGAGTCGCCAGCGCCTCGCCCTCGATATCCTCGGAAACGATCAGCAAGGGCTTGCCCGATTGCACCACCGCCTCGAGAACCGGAAGCATGGGCTGGAGACTGGAGAGCTTCTTTTCGTGAAGCAGGATATAGGGGTTTTCGAGCTCGACGATCATCTTCTCGGCATTGGTGACGAAATAGGGCGAGAGATAGCCGCGGTCGAACTGCATGCCTTCGACCACGTCGAGTTCGGTCGCGGTGCCCTTGGCCTCCTCGACCGTGATCACGCCTTCATTGCCGACCTTCGCCATGGCCTTGGCGATCATCTCGCCGATCTCTTGGTCGCCGTTGGCCGAAATGGTGCCGACTTGCGCGATCTCGGCATTGGTCGAAACCTTCTTCGAGCGCTTCTTGATGTCCTCGATGACGGCTTCCACCGCCATATCGACACCGCGCTTCAAGTCCATCGGGTTCATGCCGGCGGCAACCGCCTTGGCACCTTCCCGCACGATTGCCTGGGCCAGCACGGTCGCCGTGGTGGTGCCATCGCCGGCGAGATCGCTGGTCCTCGAGGCAACCTCCTTGACCAATTGGGCGCCCATGTTCTCGAACTTGTCCGAGAGCTCGATATCCTTGGCCACGGTCACGCCGTCCTTGGTGATGCGCGGCGCGCCATAGGCCTTGTCGAGGACGACGTTGCGGCCCTTGGGGCCCAGCGTCACCTTGACAGCGTTCGCGAGAATGTCGACGCCGCGCAGCATCCGCTCGCGCGCGTCGTTTTGAAATCTTACTTGTTTTGCTGCCATGTGAATGTGCCTCCTCAGGCCACTTTCTTTTTCGAGCTCGTCTGCTCGATAACGCCCATGATGTCGGACCCGTTCATGATGAGAAGCTCTTGCCCATCGAGCTTGACCTCCGTGCCCGACCACTTTCCGAAGAGGACCCGATCGCCTGGCTCGACATCGAGCGGCGTCAACACGCCTTTCTCGTTGCGCGCCCCCGGTCCTGCGGCAATGACTTCGCCTTCCGACGGCTTTTCTTGGACGGTATCGGGGATGATGATGCCGCCGGACGTCTTTTCCTCAGAGGTCAGACGCCGGATGACCACACGGTCATGTAACGGACGGAATTTCATGAAAAGCCTTTCCGAAATGGGAACGGGGCGACCGCGGTCGGATGACTGGCACTTGATTACTGTGAGTGCTAATAAAGGTGGCGCGCCGGACCGGCAATGTCAATGACGCAATTGGCGTCGACGGGCCAAGGCGCGCGCCGCCCGGTTGCAAAATCGCTTGTCAATCCCCATTTATTTTGTATCAACGGCGTTGCACACCATGCTGTCGCACTTTTCTGCGATGCCGTCCCCGAATTCCGAACAGAGCCTTTGTTCAGCCTGGGATCATTCCGGCTGAACGCCATAGGAATTGGAGCAAAGAACCGCCATGCCCCCGCCGCATAAATACAAAGTCGGCCGCTCGGTCGAGGTGATCGCAAGCGCCTTGCATCCCAGACCGCTGGGGCGTTTTGAAATCGTTCGTGCGCTCCCGGTGGAGCGCGGAATCCACCAGTACCGGATCAAGTCGGTGCTGGATGGCCACGAACGCGTCGTTGCCGAGAGCGAACTGGCCTAGCCAACCGCAACCCGCCGGCGCCGAAAAGGCCGCCCATCCTCCCCTTAAGGTAAATCATGGCATTCAAGAACTGGCACCAAATTTCGAAGGAACGAGCCGATACCGGCGAGCGCTGGACCGTGATTTGGGATACCACGCGCAAGACCGAAAGCGACGGCCGCAACAAAGCCGTCGAGCAATTCCAAACCGCCGCGCTCGACCGCGCCAAGCACCTCCTGAGAATGGGCTTCATCGTCTACGAGATCCGCGATCCGACCGGTGCTCTCTTCCTCGCCGAGGCCGATATCAAACAGCGTGTCGGTTTGGAGCCCGAAGCGGTCGCCGTGCCTCCGCGTTTGCCGCCAACCGATACGATCGGCGCGATTTAAGCGCGCGGTCGCGGGGGAATGGATGGCGGGCTGTCCATAAGGGCCTCGCGACCGGCTCGGCTTATGCCCTTGGGGAGCCGGCCGGGCGCAGGTTCCAAGGTCCTCGACGCTCGCCAACCGAATGACTATCTATAGTCGGAAACCAGGGGCGAGCTCGACGAAATCATGCCACCACGCGAACCTTCGATCTGGATGTGGGCGGAAGCGGTCCGGATGCTCGACCGCGCCGAGCGTCTCCAGCAGCGGTTTTTCGAGCCCGGCCGCGCCGCGCGCCAGCCCTGCTGGGAGCCGCCCGTGGACGTGTTCGAGACCGCCACCGGTTACTTCATCGAGATCGCGCTCCCCGGGGTCGATCCGCAGCAGATCGAGACCCGGTTCGATAACGGCGAATTGGTCGTTATCGGCAAGCGCGACCTGCCGGTGACCGCCGAGCCGGCGGTCATCCGCCGCCTCGAAATCCCCTACGGACGGTTCGAGCGCCGCATCGCCCTGCCGCGCGGCCGCTATGAGCTTGGCCGGCGCGAGATCGTCTCCGGATGCCTCCTGCTTTCCCTCCGCAAGCTCTCCTGAAGACCCAGATAACAGCATGACAGACCCCGTACCCGAATTGCGCAAAAACTCGGCAAGCGACGCTTCCGGCTCGCCCGACCGGCAAGAGCAAGCCGCCGGCATCGGCGGCGAGGTGCCGAAGCTGCCGGCCGACTGCATACCGATTCTGCCGGTTCGCAACACCGTCCTGTTCCCGACGGTGGTCTTGCCGCTTGGCGCCGGCCGCCAGCGCTCGATCGCGGCCATCCAATACGCGGTCCGTCACCAGACCCCGATCGGCGTGCTGTTGCAGCGCGACCCCGAGCAAAACGATCCAGGCCCGTCGGATTTCTACTCGATCGGCACGGTCGGCCTGGTGTTGCGCTACGTCACCGGCCGCGATGGCGGGCACCAGATCATCTGCCGCGGCGATCAGCGCTTCCGCGTCGTCGATTTCCTCGACGGCTATCCGTTCCTCGCCGCGCGCATCGAGCGCATCGCCGAGCCCGAGACCCGGGGATCGGAAGTCGAAGCGCGGCAGCTTCAGCTCAAGGAACGAGCCATCGAGGCGCTGCGCCTTTTGCCGAATGTGCCGGATGAGCTACCGGACTCGATACGGACGATTAAATCGCCTGCGGCGTTGGCCGATCTCGTCGCGAGCTTCATCGACTTCAAGGTCGAGGAAAAGCAGCAGATTCTCGAAACCATCGATCTCGCCGCGCGCCTCGACCGGGTGCTGTGGCTCCTCGCCTATCGCCTCGAGGTGCTGCGCCTGTCTCACGATATCGGCCAGCGGACACGGCAATCGATCGAAGGCCGCCAGCGCGAGCACCTTTTGCGCGAGCAGCTCAAGACCATCCAAAAGGAGCTCGGCGAGGGCGAGGCGGAAGGCGAGGCCGCCGCGGCGGCGCAGCTCGCGGAGGCGATCACCAAGGCCAAGATGCCCGAAGAGATCGAGAAGCAAGCGCGCAAGGAACTCGGCCGGCTTCAGCGCATGCCCGAAGGCGCGGGCAAGTCCTCGATGCTCAGGACCTATCTCGAATGGTTGACCGAATTGCCGTGGGCCATCGAGAGCGGCAAGCCGATCGACATTGCCGAGGCGCGTGGGATCCTCGAGGCGGATCATTACGGGCTCGAGAAGATCAAGCGCCGCATCCTCGAATATCTCGCGGTCCGCAAGCTCAATCCGACCGGCAAGGCGCCGATTCTGTGCTTCGTCGGCCCGCCGGGCGTCGGCAAGACCTCGCTCGGTCAAAGCATCGCCAAGGCGATGGGCCGGAAATTCACCCGCGTCAGCCTCGGCGGGGTTCATGACGAGGCCGAGATTCGCGGCCACCGGCGCACCTATATCGGCGCGCTACCGGGCGCCATCATCCAGGCGATCCGCAAGGTCGGCACGCGCGATTGCGTGATGATGCTCGACGAGATCGACAAGCTCGGCCGCGGCGTCCAGGGCGATCCGTCGTCGGCGCTGCTCGAAGTGCTGGACCCGGCGCAGAACTCGACCTTCCGCGACAATTATCTCGGCGTGCCCTTCGATCTCAGCAACATCGTCTTCATCGCCACCGCCAACATGCTAGACACGGTGCCGGGCCCCTTGCTCGATCGCATGGAAGTGATCCAAATCTCCGGCTATACGATCACCGAGAAGATGCAGATCGCCAAGCGCTATCTAGTGCTGCGCCAGCTCGATGCGAACGGCTTGACCGCGGCGCAATGCGAGATCAGCGATGACGCGCTGCGCTCCATCATCCGCGACTACACGCGCGAGGCGGGCGTGCGCAATCTCGAGCGCGAGATCGGCTCGGTCTTCCGTCACGCGGCTGTCCGCATCGCCGAGAACGCCGCGGCCTCGGTGCGCATCACGCCGGCCGAGATCGTCGAATCCCTCGGGCCGCACCGCTTCGAGGCCGAGCAGGCGCAACGGACGAGCGTGGCGGGCGTCGCGACCGGCCTCGCTTGGACGCCGGTGGGCGGCGACATTCTTTTCATCGAGGCGACGCGCATCCCCGGCACCGGCAAGCTGATTCTCACCGGCCAGCTCGGCGACGTGATGAAGGAAAGCGCGCAGGCGGCGATGAGCCTCGTCAAATCCAAGTATCAGGCGCTGGGCATCGATGCGAAGCTGTTCGAAACCAGCGATGTCCATCTCCATATCCCGGCGGGCGCGATCCCGAAGGACGGGCCGAGCGCGGGCGTCACCATGTTCACGGCGCTCGTGTCGCTCCTGACCAACCGGCCGGTCCACAGCGACGTCGCGATGACGGGCGAAATCAGCTTGCGCGGCCTCGTCCTGCCGGTCGGCGGCATCAAGGAAAAAGTGCTTGCCGCGATGTTGGCCGGGATCAAGCGGGTCCTCCTGCCGGCGCGCAATCGCCGGGACTGGGACGATATTCCCGAGGAAGCGCGCCAGAGCATGGAATTCGTCTGGCTCGATACCGTCGACGACGCGCTCAATGTGGCGCTGGCGCCGGCGGCCACACCGGCCGGAAACGCCGGACCGGCCTGAGCTTCGAGCCAGGCGCTCGATGTCCGCCGCGTCCGGCGCGGCTCAAGGAGATCGACGATGCACGCCATGGTGCTCGGCCGGCAGCCGAACCAGGCGCTCGCCTGGACCGACGTAGCATCGCCGCGACCGGACGAGCATGAGGTATTGATCCGGGTCCATGCTTGCGGCGTTTGCCGGACCGACCTCCATGTCGTCGACCGCGAATTGCCCGAGCCGAAGCTGCCCTTGATCCTCGGCCATGAGATCGTCGGCGTCGTGATCGAGAAAGGCGCGCAGGTCGACCGCTTCGCGGTGGGCGACCGGGTCGGCGTGCCCTGGCTCGGCTGGACCTGCGGAAGCTGCGTCTATTGCCGCTCGGGCCGGGAGAATCTCTGCGACCATGCCCGTTTCACCGGCTACCAGATCGATGGCGGCTACGCCGAGTTCACCGTCGCCGATCAACGCTATTGTTTCGCGCTGCCTTCGGCCTATACCGACGTCGAAGCGGCGCCTCTGCTGTGCGCCGGGCTGATCGGCTATCGCGCGCTGCGCATGGCGGGCGATGCCAGAAGGCTTGGTATCTATGGCTTCGGCGCCGCGGCGCACATCGTCGCCCAAGTGGCCAAGCATCAGGGACGCAAGATTTATGCCTTCACGCGCTCCGGCGATGAGGCGAGCCAGGGCTTCGCGCGAGAGCTCGGCGCGGCCTGGGCCGGCGCATCCGAGACGATGCCGCCCGAAAAACTCGACGCCGCGGTGATTTTCGCGCCCGTCGGAGCGCTCGTGCCCACGGCCTTGCGCGCCACCGCGAAGGGCGGAACCGTGGTCTGCGCCGGGATCCATATGAGCGACATACCGGCTTTCCCTTACGAGATATTATGGCAGGAGCGCACCCTCCGCTCGGTCGCGAACCTGACCCGCCGCGACGCCGAGGAGTTCCTCGCCTTGGCGCCTCGAGTCCCGGTCAAGACGCGGACGACCGCCTACCCGCTCGCGCGCGCCAACGAGGCGCTCGACGATTTGCGTCATGGCCGATTCGATGGCGCCGCCGTCCTCGTCCCGACTCTATAGCGGATGCTCGACGCCCCACGAGCTGCGCAGCTTGTTCGGAACCTGCGCGCCGGTCTGGTCGAAGGCGTTGGGCGTCGGCGGCACGCGCATCGCATAGACGAAGGCGCAGAACGCCAGAGTGATCGCGCTCCAGACCCAGATGCGGCGGCGGATGCCCAAGAACGACTTCTTCCCGGTCATGACGCAAGGCTAGGCTAGCCAAGGTTAACGTTTCGTTGACGGCTCAAGCCCCGGGGAAAGACAACAGCCGCTTCATCCGCGCCGAGAATCCGTGGCGCAGGCGCTCGCGCCGGACCACCGCCTCGCTCACGACCCAGTTGAGCTGGACCACGCGGCGAGCGCCGCTGGCCGGCGCGTGGCCATGCCAGGATCGCGGGCCGACGCGAAACGCGAGCAGGGTTCCGGCCGCGGGCGGCACCTCGGTCACCATGTCGTCGAGACCGTGCGGCGAGCGCAGGAGCCGCAGCCTGCCGCCCGGCGCTTCCCAAGCCTCGTTCATGTAGACGAGCACGGTGATGAGCTTCGAAGCGGTGTCGGTATGAATGCTGCCATCCTTGGGATGGGCCTGGCCGCGCACCGTGACCATGGTCGGGCGGCCTTCGAGCTCGATCCCGAATTTGCCCGCGAAGGCGGCGCGCATCTCGGGCCCTTCCAATTCGGCGAGGAAGTCTTGGAACACCGGGCCGAAGCGAAGATCGGCAATGGGGAAACTGCCCGGCTGGTCGATCTTCGGATAAGCCGCCGACAGAGCGGCGCGTTGAGCGGGGGGAACGAACCCGGGCACCACGAGATAGGGAAAGGGATCGGTGACGAGCGGCGTCGCCTCGAAGAGCGCGAGATCGATGAAGCGCTGGGTCACCTCGCTTGCCGTCATGCACGGCATCATAAAGCGCAGCGGCTGCTCGCGCCACAGGAGCCCCGGCTCCGCCTTGGCTGGCGGGCGTGCCGCCCAGAAGTCTAGATTTCGCCGCATGAGCGGGCGCGCGGTCAAGATCCTCGGGCATGAGAGGATCTATAAGGGCTTTTTCCAGCTCGACCGCTATCGCCTGCGGCACCTTCTCTATGGCGGGGGCTGGAGCGCGGAAATCAAGCGGGAAATATTCTCGCGCGGCTCGAGCGCCGGTGTCCTGCTCTACGATCCCGCTCGGGACAAGGTGGTCTTGGTCGAGCAGTTCCGCCTCGCGGCGCAGCTCGCCGGCTTCCCGCCCTGGCAGATCGAGGTCGTTGCCGGCATCGTCGACGAGGCGGGCGAAAGCGCGGCCCAAGTCGCGCGGCGCGAGGCGGGCGAAGAGGCCGGCCTTGCGATTATCGGGACACCCAAGCTCATTCATCGCTTCATGCCGAGCTCCGGCGGCTGCACCGAAATCGTCGATTTGTTCTATGCGCGCGTGGATGCGCGCAGCGCCGGCGGCATCCACGGCCTCGCCGCGGAGCACGAGGACATCAAGGTGATGGTCCTGAGCTATCGCGCGGCGATGAGCCGGCTGCGGGCGGGCAAGATCCAGAACGGCGCGACTCTGTTGGCGCTGCACTGGCTCGCCGCCAACCGGGCACGGCTCCGCCGCGAAAAAAAGCCGGCTCGCCCGCGGCGGCGAGCACCGGATCGAGGCCGGTGATTCCGGCGCATCGTCAGAACGCTGCCTGGAGCGTGAGGCGAACGGACAACGGCTCGACCGGCTTGAACTCTATGCCGTAGGTCGGCTGGGTCTCGCCGGGCAATTGCGTCGCGTAATAATAGTCGATCTGATGCGCGTGCGAATTGAACAGGTTGAAGACGTCGAATTGCGCGTGCCAGATTTCGCTGATGCGATAGCCGACCCGCGCGTCCCACAGCGCGGTCGGGCCCGAGCGCACGCTGCCATCCTCCAAGAGCGGCCGCGGCCCGAAATAGCGGAAGCGCAAGCCGCCATCCCAGGCGCCCAGATTCTGAATCGCCATCTCGGCCGAGGCGATGACCTTCGCCGCTTCCGGAATGTAATTCCCCGGATGCCCGGGCTCGACATCGCAGCACCCGGTATCCGGCGCCGTGAAGCGCGCGCGCGTGAAGTCGAAATCGCCGTTGAAGGACAGCCACGACAAGGGCGCGTAGCTGGCGCCCAACTCGATCCCCGTGCGGTTGCTCGGCCGGCCGACCGAGGTTACCGCCTCGTCGCCATCGAAAGTCGCCTCATTGGCGAGGTTCAGCACGAACACAGCGGCGGAAACGCTGAGCTTCGGCACGACTTCCGAACGCGCCCCGGCCTCATAGCCTTCGGCTTTCGTGAGAAGCGGCGTCTTGGCTTGAGCGACGACCGTGTTGTTGCCCTGCTGCTGGTTGACCTCGGTGTCGAGGGCATCGACCGTCGAGAGCGCGCCGCGCAGATCGTTGCTGTGATAGCCCTGGCCATAGCTCACGTAGAACTCGGTCTTCTGCCACGGACCGAAGATCGCATTGGCCTTGGGGCTGAACATGCCTTTCGCGGTCGACCCCGAATTCGTCGCGATGGGCGCGCTCGCGTCCGAACCGTAAAACACATCCTGCCGCACGCCCAAGACGGTGCGGAATTTATCGAGCCACTCCGTGCGATTCTCGGCATAGGCCCCGCCGCTCGACTCGAGAATGCGATCGTCGCGCACCGTGAAGCGAATCACGTCGTCCGTGGTCTCGTCGAGGCCCATATGGTTGAAATCGGTGCGGGTCTCGAGCCCGAGGGTGTTGTCCAATTCGCGGCCGAAGAGCTTGCCGAACGCGGTGGCGCTGGCCGCGCCGCCGACGATCTGGCGCCGCTCCTGCTGCTCGAACTGGTCGCCTACGCCCGCCGGAAACAGC
This sequence comes from uncultured Alphaproteobacteria bacterium, assembly GCA_963803265.1. Lineage (GTDB taxonomy): Bacteria > Pseudomonadota > Alphaproteobacteria > ATCC43930 > CGMCC-115725 > CAIKMD01. The sequence goes on from CAWDLZ010000020.1 coordinate 278,157, forward strand.
ACGTCGCCGTCGAAATCGTTGAAGAGCTGCAGCGCGTAGCCGATCATATAAGCGTTCGCCCTGATCTGCCTCGCATCGTCGGTATCGACGTATTTGCCCGAGAAGCTGTAGCGCTCGGAACTGCCGCCATCGGTCGGATCGAGCGGGCCGTAAAGACCGATCACGCCGGCCGCGACCGCGCGCTCGGGGATCTGGTTGGTCGCGTGCCAGGCATCGTCCATGAACATGGCCGTCGCCGAGAAACCGTTATCCGGCGCGCCTTGGCTGTAGCGCAGCACGAGGTTGCCTTTGTTGAAATTATCCGGAATGACCCATGGCCCATCGACATGGTCGTATTCGGTCGCGAGCAGCAGATTGCCGCCGGCCCAGGGCCGCGACATCGCGCTAAAGCCGCGATAATCGCCGAGCGTGCCGACGCTGACCGATGCGAGATCGTGCGGCAAGGTATCGACATAATCGATGCTCGCCGCGCCCGCCGTGTCGAAATCGCCCTTGTCGGCGAAATACGGGCCCTTGCTGTAATCGATGCCGCTGACCAGCTCGGGGATCATGAAGTTGAGGTCGGAATAGCCCTGGCCATGCGCGTTGGTCGGCAGATTGACCGGCATGTCGTCGAGCGAGATGTCGATGTCGGTGCCATGATCGAGATTGAAGCCGCGCATGAAATACTGGTTCGCCTTGCCCTCGGCGCTGTGCTGGGTGACGATCAGGCCGGGCACGGTTTCGAGCAGCTCGCCGGGGCGATAGGTCGGCAACTCCTCGAGCTCTGCGCCGAAACCGTCCCCTCGGTCGCCGTGTCGGCAGAGCCGACCGGCGAACCGGTGACCGTGACCTCGTCCATCACCTGCGCCCCGACCGAGGCGGGCTGGCCGAACAGGAAGACCGCAAGGAAGGTGAAAAGCAGCACGGGCTGCGAGCCGAGTCTTAGAATATCCATGTTCCCCTCGAACGCGGATGGGCGAACTTGCCCGACATCCGCGAACGAAAAGAACCGACCCAAACGACTGGCGCGCGAGCGCCGGACCGACCCCTCATCGAGACACCCCGCTCGACGCGCCCGCGAATGACCACGGCGATGGCAGGTCTCCGGGCTCGCGGGTCCTTGCCTCGCGCCGCCTTCCCAGCTTTCGCCAGTGGCATGAGAGCGCTCGGCTCGCCGCTTACAGTTACGGGGGTAGCCGCGGCTTCGGACAGACCGTCCTCACCGCGTTCCCTTTTGATCCCCGAAGGGAACCATCGGGTTGACGCTAGCCTCGACGCTCGGATTGGGTCAAGCGCGATGGTTGATCCCTCGCCGCAGGCCCCTTAGTCTTGGACCTCATGACGATTCGCGACGGCTTCATCGGCACCATCGGCAACACGCCGCTCATCCGCTTGCGCCGCGCCTCGGAGGAAACCGGCTGCGCGATCCTGGGCAAGGCGGAATTCCTCAATCCCGGCGGCTCGGTCAAGGACCGCGCCGCGCTCTATATCGTTAAAGACGCGGAGGAGCGCGGCCTCTTGAAGCCGGGCGGCGTCATTGTCGAGGGCACCGCCGGCAATACCGGCATCGGCCTCGCTCTCGTCGGCAACGCGCTCGGCTATCGCTCGGTCATCGTCATGCCCGAGACGCAGAGCCAGGAAAAGAAGGACATGCTGCGTCTGTGCGGCGCCGATCTTCGCCTCGTGCCCGCCGTGCCCTACGCCAATCCGATGAACTATGTGCGCTATTCCGAGACCCTGGCGAAGGAGGTCGCGGCGACATCGAAAACGGGCGCGATCTGGGCCAATCAATTCGACAATCTCGCCAACCGCCGCGCGCATTACGAAACCACCGGCCCCGAGATCTGGGCGGAAACGCAAGGCAAGGTCGATGGGTTCGTCGCGTCCGTCGGCACCGGCGGCACGCTGGCGGGCACGGCGATGGCGCTGAAAGAGCGCAACAAACACATCCAATGCTGTCTCGCCGACCCGATGGGCTCGGCGATCTATAATTATTACGCCCATGGCGTGTTGAGGGCGGAAGGGAATTCCATCACCGAAGGGATCGGCCAGGGCCGCATCACCAAGAACCTGGAAGGCGCGCCGCTCGACGGCTGGTTCCAGATCACCGACGAGGAGATGCTGCCGGTCCTCTTTAATCTCGTCACCGAGGAGGGGCTGATCCTCGGCGGCTCGACTGGCATCAACATCCTGGGCGCGGTCAAGCTGGCCAAGGAACTCGGCCCCGGCCACACCGTCGTGACCATCCTCGCCGATTACGGCACACGCTATCAATCGAAGCTCTTCAACCCGGCCTTCCTGCGCGAGAAGAAGCTGCCCGTGCCGGCTTGGCTGGATCACCCTTAAGATGCCCTACGCTCACCCGGAAGCGCTGGTTTCGACCGAATGGCTGAGCGAGCATTACGACCGCCCGGACGTCCGCGTGGTCGACGGCTCCTTCACCCTGCCGGGCGTCGCGCCGACCGCGCAGGAGGAATATGCGCGGCGCCACATTCCGGGCGCGGTCTTCTTCGACATCGACGCGATTTCCGACCACGCCAATCCCCTGCCCCACATGCTGCCGAGCGAGGCCGACTTCGCCGCGGCAGCAGGCCGGCTCGGTTCTCGGCGACGATTGCCGCGTCGTCGTTTACGACCTCGCGGGATTCAATTCCGCGCCGCGGGTGTGGTGGATGCTGACGAGCTTCGGCCACCGCAATGTCGCGCTGCTCGATGGCGGCTTGCCCAAATGGCTCGCCGAGGGACGGCCCGTCACGGCGCTGGTGCCCAAGCCGCGGCCGGCGATCTTCACGGCGAAATTCGACCGCGCGCGGGTGCGCGACAAGGCGCAGCTGCTGGCGAACCTCGCCGCCCGCAGCCAGCAGGTGATCGACGCGCGCGCCGCCGCACGCTTCGCCGGCACCGCGCCCGAGCCGCGCCCCGGCCTGCGCGCCGGCCACATACCAGGCAGTCTCAACCTGCCCTACGACCAGCTCGCCGACAAGACCACCCGCACGCTTCTGCCCGCCGCGGAGATCGAGAAACGCTTCCGCGCGGCGGGGGTCGAGCGCAACAAGCCGGCGATCACCAGTTGCGGCTCGGGCGTCACCGCCTGCGCGCTGGCCTTTGCCCTTCATCTTATCGGCTGGCCGGAGGCCGTGGTCTATGACGGCTCGTGGTCGGAATGGGGCCTGCCCGGCGACACGCCCGTGGAGCAGGGAACCTAAAGCTCGCGCGGCAGGCGCCGGTCGAGCGAGTAAGGACCGCCGCCACGGAGCGCGATGGCAAACATCACGATTCCCCACAGCAACGTGTACTCATAGGCGTGATAGCCGTGCGGCCAGAACACGGTGAAAGTGATGATCGCCAAGTCGATCGCGGCGGCGGCCGCGAAGAATCGCGTGTAGAGGCCGAGGACGATGCATATCCCGCCGATGAACTCGACGAAGGTCAGCAGGAAATTCTGAACCGGACCGAATTGCGGCCCCAAGGCGGCAACCGAGGCGCCATGCATGAGGGCGGAGACGATCGCCGGCAGGCGAACCAGCTTCTCGGCGCCATGATGCACAAGGTCGAGCCCGCTGGCGACGCGGATGATGGTCCAGGAAAGCGGGATCGCGCGCGCATAAAAGGGCGCGAGAAACGGCAGCAGAAACTGGGGGCGTGGTGTCGCCTCGGACATGGTGAATGGTGACGCTCGCGAATGTTAGGAAGATCGGCGATTCATCCTAGGCGCCGCGACACTCCTTCATCCCCGTCGATGCCGCAGGATGCGGGTGCGGCTTGACGCCGCGCGCCGCCTCGTGTTGTCTTATCCGAGGATCGGCCGCGGGGTGGAGGGCGCCGGCATGAAAGTCGGGATTTTCGATCACCTCGATCGCGGCGATGCGCCGCTCACGCAGCTTTATGAAGAGCGGCTTGCCCTCATCGAGGCGGCGGACGCGGCCGGGATCGAGAGTTATCACCTCGCCGAGCACCACTGGAATCCGGTCGGCATGGCGCCGTTGCCGGGCGTGTTCCTGGGCGCGGCGGCCGCGCGCACCAAGCGCATCCGGCTGGGGCCGCTCGCCTACGCGCTCGCGTTCCACAACCCGCTGATCCTCGCCGAGGAAGTGGCGATGCTCGATCAGCTCTCGGGCGGCCGGTTCGAGCTCGGCGTCGGGCGCGGCATCTCGCCCTGGGAACTCTCGATGTTCGGCGTCACCATGAACGAGACGCGCGACCTCTTCCGCGAGGCGATGGACGTGATGGTGCAGTACTTCACCAGCGACCGCGTCACGCATCGCGGGCGGCGCTGGCAGTATTACGACGTGCCGGTCGAGCTGAAACCGGTGCAGAAGCCGTTCCCGCCGCTCTGGTACGGCTCGACCTCGGGCGCCACCCGCGACTATATCGCATCGCTGGGGGCGGCGATGAATTCGGGCTGGGCGCCCTCGGCGCGCATCAAGCAGTCGGTCGATCTTTACGCCCAAGCCTGGGAGCGCAACAAGGACGCGCCCTTGCGCGCGGGCCGGCCGGCGGAAGCGATCCTCGGCTCGGTGCGGCTCATCGTCATCGCCGAGACCGACGCGGAAGCCGAGAAGCTGGCTCAAGGCGCTTATCAGCGCTGGTACACGAGCCTCGAGCAGCAGGCCAACAGCTTCAACTTCACCGCGCTTTTCCTCACCGCCGATTACGAGGTCGCGCGCCGGCGCGTCGCCTGCGTGATCGCGGGCTCGCCCGAAACCGTGAAGGCCGAGCTGCTGAAGCACATTCGCGATTCGGGCGTCAACTATCCGCTGCTGCAGCTCGCTTTCGGCAATCTCAGCCACGCCCAGGCGCTGCGCAGCCTGGCGTTGTTCACGCGCGAAATCCTGCCCGATATCCGCAAGCTTTAGGGCGCGGCCTTGCCGCAAGCCGCGAAGCTCGCGCAGAGATGGTCGAACGTCACGACGAGCGGCAGGTACCACACCGTCACCCGCAGCGAATAGGGCAGCAGATTGGCGTCGTCGGTGAAGGCCGCCTCGACCGCGCGGGGCGCGTTCTCGGGGTCGGCATCCTCGCTCGATTCCCCCTTGAAACCCGCGATCGGCCGGAGGGTGAGAAGGACGCGGATCACGCCTTCCTTTCCCCCCGCCGAGACGACGTGCACGAGGACGTCGAAGCGGCGCGCGCCGTCATAGACGGGCACCGCGAAGTCGCTTGCCGGCGCGGGCCTGTGGAGCAGGAGCGCGCGGCGGATGGCCGCCAGCGCCGAGACCGGATCGACCACGTTGCGCCGATCGAGGTCGGGAAGCGGCGGCTTGCGGCTGGTATCCGTGGCGCCGCGCTCGGCGATCGTCGCGCCGTCGCGGTTGACGAAGCGCATGCTGATGCGGCTGTCGCGCCGGTGGCGCAGATCGTAGAGCGCATCGTAATCGAGCGGCGCCGCCGAGCCGTCATCGCCAAGCCGACCCTCGCCCACGGCTCGACCGCGGAAATGGGTGACCCAGCGCGGCAGCCCCTGGGACTCGATCGCGATCTCGTCGCGGTAGGCCGCGCCGTCGCCGGTGAAGCCAAAGCGGATCTCACCGGCCGGCAGACCCGCATAGCTCACGCGGTAAAGGGCGTAGAGCGCCTCGGCCTGCGCGGGCGGGATCGCGAGGACCGAAGCGGCGAGGAATGCCGGCAGGCCAAGCGCGAAGAAGCGGCTAAGATCGAGCATGGGCTTCCTCCGATCGGAGGGACTATACTTGAATGAAACCGCGCGGACGATAGCGGCCACGGGAGGCAAGCAATGAAATTCGGGTATTTCACGCTGAGCGACAATCACTATTCCAACAATCCCCGCTCGCCGAACCAGTGCGTGATGGACCTGGTCGACGAGGCGATCTACGCCGAATCGATCGGGCTCAACTCGGCCTGGATCGGCGAGCACCACTTCAACTCGCTCGGCGTGCTGTCCTGTCCCGATATCGCGCTCGCCTACATCGCCGCGCGCACCCAGAGGATTCGACTGGCGCCCGCCGTCACCGTGCTGCCGATCCATCATCCGATCCGGGTGGCCGAGCAATGGGCGACGCTCGATCTCTTGAGCGGCGGGCGAGTCGATTTCGCCACGGGCCGCGGCTATGACCGCGGCGAATACTTGCCCTTCAAGGCGCCGTTCGACGACAACGCGACCGCCTTCGCCGAGGGGCTTGGGATCGTGAACCGGCTGTGGTCGAGCGACGCGCCGATCTCGCATAAGGGCAAGTATTACGAGTTCGAGAGCGTCGCGATCACGCCGCGCCCGATCCAGCGCCCGATTCCGATCCACATCGCTTCGTTCTCGCGGCCGACCATAGAGGTCGCCGCGCGCCACGGATTCGGACTCGTCTTCGCGGCCTTCGCCGCCACGATCACGCTGGGCGGCGTCGCCGAGGGCGTGCGGTACTACAAGGAAGCCTGCGCGCGCAACGGGGTTGCGCCGGGACGGCTCGTCTCGAGCTACTTCATCCATTTCGCCGACACGCCAGAAGAGGAGCGCGCCGCGCGCGAGCGCCAGATGCGCTATGCGCGCGAATGCGGCGGCGCGGTCTCGCCGGGCGACCGCGACACCGCACCCAAGACTTACGATTACTATCACGACTTCAAGGACAAGATGCGGAAGACGCGCGCCGAAGATCTCGATTCGCGCTCCATCCTGCTGGGGAAGGCGCCGCGCATCATCGAGACCTTGAAGACGATGGAGGAGATCGGCTTCGACGAGATCATTCTCTACTTCGGCGTCGGCTTGAAGCCGCACGCGCAGGTGCGCGAGGAGATGGCGCGCTTCATGGCGGAAGTCGCGCCGGCCTTCGCCGGAGCCGGGCAATCGGGGCCGCGTTAGCGAGGTCTTCCGGTCGATCGCACCGCTTGCCGCTCAATGCGACATGAAAACCGGCACGGTCATGTGCTGGAGCACGGTGCGGGTGACGCCGCCAAGGATGAGCTCGATGGTTCGCGAATGACCGTAACCGCCCATCACGATGAGGTCGCAACCGCGGTCTGTCGCCTGCGACAGGATGAGATCGCCCGCCGCGATGGCGTCGGAGACAAGATGCGAGGCTTCCGCGCGAATGTCGTGCCGCGCGAGATGCTGGGCCAAGCCGGTCGCGGCTCGGGCGTCATGCCCCTTGGCGCCGCGCGTCGGGCCGATCGAGACCACCGTCACCGTCTCGGCGGATCGCAGCAGCGGCAGCGCATCGCCCACGGCGCGCGCAGCCTCTCGGGTTCCGCTCCACGCCACCAACACGTTCTTGCCCACGGTATCGATGCTGCCGGCATAGGGCACGATCAGCACCGGCCGGCCACAGCCCATCATCACCGTCTCGGGGAGCTTCGCCAGCTTGTCGAAGAGCGGGTGACCGGGATCGGCTTGGCCGAGCACCGCGAGGTCGGCATAGTGCGCCTGCTCGATGACCGACGTGACGAGATCGCCGGCTTTTTCCGTGACGACCTGCCAGTCCGCGGTAAGGCCGGCGCGGTTGGTCTCGGCGCGGAAAGCCGCCTCGATTTGCGCGGCCCGGGCGAAGGCGGCATCCCGCTCCCGCACGTATATCGTGCGATAGGCGTTGTCCTCGACATAGGCCTCCGATACGAGATCGGGAAAGGGAACCCGCGGCATCTCGAATCCATAGAGCCCGACGAGGCGAGCCTTGTCGCGCCGCGCGATCGAGACGGCGAGCCGCAACCGCCTCTCGTAACCGGGATGACTGTCGAGGTGAACGAGAATATCCTCGAATACCATCGTTCTCTCCGCCTCAAGACGCGCGGCCGAGCGCCGCGTCAAATAACTCCGCGTTCGGGCAGAACGCACCGTATCCTGTGCTCTCGTTGCTGGCGGCCGCGAGCCAGCGGCGGCAGCGGCGATGGGACCGGCACGTCGCGCAGGCCTTTCCCAACCGGTAGCGCTGAGCGGGGCTGAGTTTCTCGATGTCGACACCGAGGCGCTTCGTCATCGCGGGCAATAGCCGCTCCGCCTCGGCGGAGCCGCGGACGATCCGTTCCATCTCGGTCCGGCTCAAGCCGATATCTTTGAGGAAATCATCGAGGCCGACGCTGCTGTCGATGTCCGCGAACCGCGCGCGAAGCGCGCCGCGCGACCGCAAATCGGAAAATATCTGACGCGCGCGGCCCAATTGCCGCGCGATGCGCTCGCTGAAGTTCATCTTCCGCGTCGTTCCTCCAATTCGAGGGCTTTTCATGACCGCACCCCTGCGACGATAAACGCCGACCGAACTTTACCTGGATAGGCCGCGAGCGAGGGCCCCGCATTGATATAGATCAAGCGGGCCTTTCCGCGATAAGGCCTGCCGCTTTACGAAGCCCGGAAGCGCTTGAGACGGTCATTCGCCATTCTTTGCTTCAGCACCCTCTGCTGGAGGTTGTCGATGCGCTGCGTCAGCCGATGTGCGCGGCGAAACGGCTCGACACAGCGCCCGATCGGATAAGCCAAAACAAGGCCGAGAAGGCCCAGAGCTTGCGGCAGCCAGATCCGTGGTCCCAACCCGCGCGCCAGAAATTCGCCGCTCCGGTGAAGGGACAAAAGCTCGCGCCCGAAGATATCGGCGCGCGTCGCCAGCCACTCCGGCCGCTGATAGAGCGGGAAGCCGTTTTGGATCGCATAGACTTCCTTTTGCGACTGATCGAGACGGCTCGAGGCGCCGTCCATGCGATAGGACGCGACAATGCGGTCGATCCTTTTCGCCGCCAGTCGCGGATGGGTGAGGACGCGAAGAAACCAATCGTAATCGCCGGCAATCCGGTACCGCTCGTCGAACCGGCCCGCCAGCGCGAAGGCGCGGCGGCTGGCGAAACTGGCCTGGTGCGGAAGGCAGCCGGAAACGAGAAACCGCAGCGCCGCATCGGGCGGCGGCGGCATGAAATCCTCGCGACGCCCGTCCGGAAACTCGACCGAGATGCCGCCATAGGCGAAATCGCAATCCGGGTGACGATCGAGAAAGGCGGCGACGTCTTGGAGCACCTCACCGTCCAACAGGCAATCGTCGGCGCCGAGGAAATAGACGAAGTCTCCGGTTGCCAGGCTCAGGCCCTTGTTCATGGCATCGTAGATGCCTCGGTCCGGCTCGGAGATGAAGCTATCCACGACGTCCCGGTGGCGAGCGACGATCGCAGCGGTCGCATCGATCGAGCCGCCATCGACGATGATATATTCGAGCGGCGAATAGCGTTGCGCCGCCACGCTGGCGATGCATGTCTCGAGCGTCGCGGCCGCATTCTTCGCCACCGTGACGACGGTGAATTTTATCATCGGCGGCGACCTTCGCGAACGGCGAGCGATAACGCGCCAAAACCCGCCGCGCGTCGCTCTGCGTCACTTGATCGCGACAATAGAACTGCCATTCGGCCGACCAATTTGATTTTACCTGCCTGATCTTGTAGGAGATTTTTGCTTGTGTCGGGTGAAGCATCCGTCGCGTCGGATCGAGACATTCTCGCCATTGGGCTTCCGCTTCGGCTGACCGCAGTCATAAGGGAGTTCTTTCGAAATCACAAATCCATGCCTTACCGCTTAAGCCATTGGCGACGGGCTAGGCGCTTGCTTCATCGCTTGCGGTCGCGCATTGGCGAAGAATGGACGACCGACGGCCTCTACGGTGTGCGGCGTCTGCTCGCGCACCGGATTCCCACTTTATCGTTAAGTCGGCTTGTCAACCCTTTTGCCCAAGCCGATGTTCTCGTCGCGGCCGGACGCCTCGATGACGCGATTGCCTTTTACCGCGCGAAGCTGGGATCGCTTGCCGAGGCCACGCCTCGCTCGGCGCAGGCCCGCAAAATCTCGTGGGTCGCCCTCGCCGATCTTCTGGTCGTTAACAGCCGGTTGGAGGAAGCGGAGCGCATCTACGAGCGCTTAGGCGCCATCGCACCCGAAATCCTATCGGCCCGCCGGGGCATGGAAAATCTGCGCCGCCGGAGTGGCCAGGTTTCCAGCCAAGCTCCCCTCAAGATCCATTTTTTTACCATCGTGCTGAACGGAATGCCGTTCATCGAGGCGCATATCGGCGAGATGCTCAAATTGCCCTTCGATTGGCGCTGGCACATCGTCGAGGGCATCGCGTCGCTCTCGCACGATACCGCGTGGTCGGCGGCGAATGGCGGGCGTATCGATCCATCGCTTCATCGCGACGGCCTCTCGAACGACGGAACGACGGAATATCTCGACCGTCTGGCGGCGCTCTATCCGCACAAGGTAACCGTCTATCGCAAGGGCAATGGCAGCCCGTGGAACGGCAAGATCGAGATGGTGCGGGCGCCGCTCGCCCACATCGGCGAGGAATGCCTGCTGTGGCAAATCGATGCCGACGAATTCTGGACGGCCGAGCAGTTCATGCGCACCCGCCAGAAATTCGCCGAAGATCCCGAACGCACGGCCGCCTTCTTTCTGTGTTATTTCTTCTTCAGGAATCTGGTGGTCACGACGGCCAACACCTACGGCAACCACCTCGAATACGAGTGGCTCCGCGTCTGGCGGTACCGACCCGGCGATTACTGGGTGAGCCACGAGCCGCCACGGCTGTGCCGGCGCCTCGGCGACGGCGACCGGGGAACGGATCTCGGCGCGCTCAATCCCTTCGCGCATGGCGAAACCCTGCGCGACAACCTCGTCTTCCGTCATTTGGCCTATGTCCTGCCGTCGCAGCTCCGCTTCAAGGAAATATACTATGGCTACAAGAACGCGCTGGAGCAGTGGAATGCCTTGCCGGCAACCGGGCCGGTGCGGCTCGGCGACTACCTATCCTGGATCGCCGACGGCACGGTGGCCGATGACAGTATCCGCTACGGCATCGCCCCGCCGGCGCCGGCGATAGGCCGACCCGACGCCGGGCTTGCGTCGCCGGCATCGACGCCGAGCCTCTATCGCGCGGCGAAAAGCGATGTGGTTCTGTCGGCGCTCGCGAGCATTCTCGTCGTCAAGCTCGACAACATCGGCGACGCCGTTCTGTTGTCGCCGTTTCTCCGCGAGCTGCGCCGCAATGCGCCCCAGGCGAAGATCACGCTCATGGTCCAGCCCAAGGTCTATGATCTCGCCGCATCTTGTCCCCATGTCAACCGGGTCGTGGCGGTCGAGGTCCGTGGCGCGGCGGGCGCATTTCATTGCCGCGACGAGGCATTTCTCGCTTCCTACCGCGGCGGCGGATTCGATCTTGCCGTCGTGCCGCGCTGGGACGTCGATGAGTCGAGCGCCGGGCTGATTGCCCGCAAGAGCGGCGCCCCTCGCGTCATCGGCTTCGGCGAGGGCGTAAACCAAAAAAAGGCGTGCGAAAATCGCGGCTCCGACGCCAGCTACACCGAGGTCTTGCCGAAGATCACTCCGGATCACGAGGTGGTCCAGAATCTCGCCTTGCTAAAATTCATGAATGGATCGGTCGAGAGCGATCGGTTGGAAGCGTGGATCGATCCGCGAGACGAGGCGCGCGCCGCGGCGTTGTTGAAGCCCTTGGGCGACGATGAGATCGTCGCGGTCTGTCCCGGGGCATCGCATGTCGGCAAGGTTCTCCCGACCGGCATGCTCATACGAATCCTCGATAGCCTCGCGCCATCGCTGCGTTTCGTCGCACTCGGCGCGGCCGAGGATTTCGGGCGCGCAGCGGCGCTGAGGCGGCATTTCGGCGAGCGGCTCTTGCCGCTATGCGGCGAGACCAACCTGCGCGAGGCTTTGGCCATCCTGAAGAACTGCCGCGCGGCCATCACCATGGATTCGGCTCTCGCCCATTTCGCCGCTAGCGTCGCCACGCCCGTGGTCGTCTTCTCGATGCATCCGCGCGAGGGCGGGAACGACACGCTCGACCAGGCCCCGGCCCGTTTTGGCCCGTGGTGCCCGGACGAGCGCCGGCTGATCGTGCAACCGGACCGTGCCTGGCCGGGCTGCGAAACCGGCTGCCGCTGGCGCGAGATACGGCCGCACTGTATCGGCAACATCGACGAAGCCGACGCGATCCGGCGCATCGGCGCATTCTTGGAACGGCAAGGAATCCGGCTGCGATGACCGCTTCCTGCCAAGGATTTGGAGGACGAGGAACCCGATGACCGCAAGACCCATCGACCCGCGCCGTATCGCGCTCATTGGCTTCGGCGAGGTCGGCCAGCGCTTCGGCCGCGAATTCCTGGCGACGGGGCGCTTCGACGTTTCGACCTACGACATCCTGTTCGACAATTCGCCCCAGGGTGCCGCGCTGCGCGACGCCGCGCGCGCGATGAAGATCGAGGCCTGCGCATCGGCTTCGGCCGCCGCCGAGGGCGCGCGGATCGTGTTCTCCTGCGTCACCGCGACCTCGGCCAAGTCGGTCGCCGAGGAAGCCGGAGCCTATCTCGCCCCCGGCCAGTTCTTCGTCGACATCAACTCGGTCTCGCCGGAAACGAAGCGCGCCGATGCCGAGGCGGTGGCGCGCTCGGGCGGGCTTTATGTCGAATGCGCGGTGATGGCGCCGGTGGCGCCTTATGGCATCAAGGTGCCGATCCTCTTGGGCGGGAAATTCGGCAAGGAGCTTGCCGCGATTCTCAATCCCGCCGGGATGCGCATGGAAGTGGCGAGCGAGGTCATCGGCCAGGCCTCGGCGATCAAGATGTGCCGCTCGATCATGATCAAGGGCCTCGAGGCGCTGGCGGTCGAATGTTTCCTGACCTCGCGCCGCTATGGGGTCGAGGACACGATCATCGCCTCGCTCGAGGAGACCTTCCCGCAGATGGACTGGGAAAAGCTGGCGGGCTATCTCATCGGCCGGGTCGTGCAGCACGGGCGGCGGCGCGCCGCCGAGATGCGCGAGGTCGCCGACACCATCGCCGCCATCGGCCTCGTGCCCGTGATGGCGTCGGCGACCGCACGGCGCCAGGACTGGCTCGCCGACGAGGCGGAAGCGGCGCCGGAATTGAAGGCGTTCAAGGACGAGGAATGGCGCGCGGTGCTCGACCGCCTGATCGCGCGAATCGATAAGACGTCCCGGAACGGGGATTAGCCGCCGAGAATTCCCTTGAGGCGGGCGACGAGTTGCGCGTGGGCGCGCGAATCGGCGACCGACACGCCCTTGCCGACGCCGAGATAGCGCTCGGCGACCTGGCGGTTGTGCAACAATTCCTGGCCGGTCCCGCTCAAGGCGACGCGGCCGTTCTCGATGACATAGGCGCGGTCGGCGATCGCCAGCGACAGCCGCGCATTCTGCTCGGACAGCAAGATCCCGCGGCCCTCGTTGCGCAAGCCCGCGATCAGCCGGAAAATCTCGGCGACCAGCACCGGCGCGAGTCCCAGCGAAGGCTCGTCGAGCACGAGGAAGCGCGGCTCGGCCATGAGCCCTCGCCCGATCGCCAGCATCTGCTGCTGGCCGCCCGAAAGATTTGCCGCTGCCGTGCCGAGCCGCTCCAGCAGCACCGGGAAAAGCTGGCCGATCTTGGCGATGCTGTCGGCGAGCCGGGCCGGCGCCGAATGGCGGTCGCGCGCATAAGCGCCGAGCCGCAGATTCTCGCGCACGGTCAAGCCGCCGAAGACCTGGCGCCCCTCGGGCACCTGCGCGACACCCAAGAGCACGCGGGCGCGGGGGCTGAGGGCGTCGATCCGCTTGCCGTCGAGCTCGATCGCGCCGCGCCGCACCGGCAGGAGGCCCGAGATCGCCTTCACCAGCGTCGATTTGCCGGCGCCATTGGCGCCCACTAGGGCGACGATCTCGGCGTCGCCGACGACGAGGTCAATGTCGTGAATGACATCGACCGCCTCGTAGCCGGTCGAGACGCGCTTCAATTCCAGCATCAGGCCGCCCCCGTGGCCTCGCCGACATAAGCGGCGATCACGCGCGCATCCTGCTGAATCGCGCTGGGACTCCCCGAGGCGACGACGCTGCCGGCATCGAGCACGATCACCTGGTCGGCGACGCCCATGACGAGCGACATGTTGTGCTCGACCACCACGACCGAGATGCCGGAATCGCGCACCGCGCGCAACAGCTCGGCCAGCTCGGCGGTTTCGGCGTCGTTGAGGCCGGCCGCGGGCTCGTCGAGCAGGAGGAGCCGCGGCCGGGCCATGAGCGCGCGCACCACCTCCAAGAGCTTCTGCCCGCCCATCGGCAGATCGGTCGCCGCGACGTCGCGGAATGGCCTCAGATTGACGAGTTCGAGCAGCGCGTCGGCGCGCCGGGTCAGCGCGCGCTCCTCGGCGCGCGCCGAGCCGAGCCACAGCATTTGCCGCCATGCGCTCGAGCGCAGCCGCAAATGCGCCCCGGCCAGCACGTTCTCGAGCGCGGTCATGCCGGGAAAGATGCGCGCCGCCTGGAAGGTGCGGATGAGGCCGAGCGAAGCCACCTCGACCGGCGAGCGATCGAGCAGCGAGGCGCCGAAAAAGCGCACCGCGCCGGAATCGGGCCGGTAGAGCCCGGTGACGAGATTGAACAGGGTGGTCTTGCCGGCGCCGTTGGGGCCGATTACCGCGGTCAGGCTGCCCTGCGCCACCGTGAAGCTGACCCGGTTGACGGCATGGAGGCCGCCGAAATTCTTGTCGAGCGCCGCGATCTCGAGCGCGATCTCGGTCACGGCGCCGCCTCGACGGCTGCGCCGGGCTTGCGCTTCAAGAAGCGGGCGAGCCACACCGCGGCCGAGCCGAACATGCCGTCGGGAAGCCAGAGGAAGCACAGCACCAGCAACAACCCTTCGGCGAAGGTCTTGTAGAGCGCGAAGGGCTGGAACAGGGTCGGCAGCAGCGTCAGCAGCGCAACGCCGAGCAACGGCCCGATCAGCGTCCCCTCGCCGCCCGCGACCAGCATCGCGATCATCTCGAAGGAGCGCGGCGCGCCCACCATCTCGGGCGACAGGAAATGGAAATAGAACGCGTAGAGGCTGCCCGAAAGCGACGGCGAGCGCGGCGCTGAGGCACATCGCCGCGAGCTTGTAGCGCGGCACGTTGACGCCCAAGGCCGCCGCCGCCGTCTCGTCGGTCCGCACCGCCTTGAGCGCGCGCCCGAAGCTCGAGCGCAGGCCGCCTTGCAGCATCGCCACCAGCACGATGACGAGGAAGGCGACCAGGTAATAGACGCTCAAGGAAGAGCCGAAAACGTAAGGCCCGAGCGAGAAGGACGGGATGCCGACGAGGCCCGACGGGCCGCCCGTTACCTCGGTCAGACCGACGGTGAGCGAATTGATCATGAGGCCGAAGGCGAGCGTCGCCAGGGCGAGGAAATGGCCACGGAGCCGGATGGTGACGAGCGACAGGCCGAGCGCGCACACGAGCGCCAGCGCGATCCCCGCGCCAATGCCGAGGATCGGCGGCCAGCGATAGGTCGTCGCCAGCACCGCGGCGGTGTAGCCGCCGACCGCCATGAAGCCGGCATGGCCCAAGCTGACCTGGCCGGCGTAACCCATCAGCACGTCGAGGCCGAGGACGGCGATATAGAGAATTCCCGTGATCACCAGCGAATCGAGGATGCCGCCGGGCGGCAGCACGAGCGGCAGCGCCAGGATGAAGACGATGGCAAGCGCGGCGAACAGCACTCCGCCCCTGCCCTCGAGGCGTATGATCGCGCGGTAGACGCGCTGCTCGTCGCGCACGTCCTGGCGCCGGGCCGGGCCGGCGCTGAACAATCCGTTCGGCCGCCACAGCAGCATGACGAGCAGCAACGCGAGGGCGAGGCCATTGGCGAAGAGCGAGGAAACATAGCCCGCCGCCAATTGCTCGGACACGCCGAGGAGGAGCCCGCCGAACACCGATCCGGCGAAGGCGCCCAAGCCGCCGATCGCCACCGAGATGAAGCCGAAATTGGTGAAAAACCCGCCGGTGTCGAATTCGAGCGAGGTGATCGGCGCGATCGCGATCCCGGCGAGCCCGGCGATCAGCGCCGCAAGGGCGAAGCTGAGGAGCGTCATGCGCGGCACGTCGATGCCCATCAATCGCGCGGCCAGCCGGTTCTCGGCGCAGGCCCGGAGCGCGAGGCCGAGCCGGGTGCGCGCCAGCAGGTACCACAGCCCGACGATGCTGAGCGTGGCCGCGCCGATGATCCAGAACCCCTGAGTCGGCACGCGAATGCCGAGGATCTGCACGGGCGCCTCGCCGGAAATCGGCGGCAGGGCGTAAGGCTGGCTGCTCCAGCCGATCAGCAGGACGCCCTGGATAAGCGTCAGCAGCCCGGCCGTCATCACCAGGATGCTGCTGATCGGCAGCTTGGCGAGGGCGGGCACGAAGGTCGCATAGCCGAGGATCAAGCCGGCCAGGACGGTGCCGATCACCGCGGCGAGAATGGCGAGCGGGACCGGAACCCCGAAGCTGACCTGGAAGGTGTACATCAGCAAGGCGCCGAGGACGCAGAACCCGCCCTGCGACAGGTTGATGACGCCGGTGACGCGGTAGACGAGGGAGAAGCCCAACGCCAGCAACGCGAACGCGGCGCCCTGGAGCAGGCCGCCGATGACGATCTGAATCGCCTGGATCACGTCGCCCGCGCCGCGATCGACATTGTCTCAGCCCCCCGAAGCAGACGCCGTCCCAGCCGCAATAGGCTCGATTCGCACCGCGGCGTGGATTTAGCCGGTCAGACCGTCACCGGATCGGTGCCGAGCTCGCGGTAGAGACCGTCCTTGGCGCCCTCGGTGAACTTGACGCTCCTTGGCAGCACGATCGAGCACGAGCGCACATGCTGCGATTCCGGCGTCAGCGCCGGGACCTTCTTGCCCTCGCGATTGGCCTTCATCGCGCGCAGCAGCGCGCGCCGCGCCATGATGATGCCGTTATCGGTCCCGACCAATTCCTCGAGCTCGCGATCGCAAATCGGCCCCATGCTCTCTTGCAGCGACGCGTCCTGCATGCCGACGCCCTCGATGCCGCTATATTGGGTGTTCGCGGCCTGGGCGGCGCGGTCCATCAAGTAATCGTTCGACTTGTTGGCAAGCGGCATGAAGGTGCCGGGGATGTACTTGACGTGGATGCCGCCGCCGCCGCGCATCGCCGCCAGCTCTTGGCCGGTGAGCGCGCGGCGCGGATGGTACGAGATGCTCCACGCCCAGCAGCGATGGTCGTCGATCGGAACCCATGCGTGAGCGCCGAGCGGATGGCCGCCGCGCGGCGGGATGATCGTGTAGAACGGCATGATCCAGGGCGTGATGCGCCAGTAATATTGGTCATCTTCGGCGTGGCGCCGCGCCCCAATCAACAGCCCGCCGTCGAATTCGGCGATCTCGAAATAGGGCATGAGGTCGCCTTCGTTGTAGACGGTCCCCTTGGACCCGGCGAGGAGAGAGTCGCTGCGCAGACCGGCGCTGTGGAGGAAGGTGACGTGGCTGGAATCGATCCCGCCCTCGACCGCCTGGAGGTAGTTGCAGTCCTGGAAGCGCTTCGAGATGAAGCGCTGCTCGGGCGGCACCAGCGCCCATTCGAAGGCCGGCGGCGCGGGCTTCAGCTCGGGCGCGCCCATATAGGTCCAGATGATCCCGCCGCGCTCGATGCACGGGTAGGATTTGAGCTTCATCCGCTGCTTCATGCCCGAGGATTCGAGCTCCGAGGGCAAATCGACGCATTGGCCGGTCACGTCGTATTTCCAACCGTGATAGGCGCAGCGCAGGCCGCATTCCTCGTTGCGCCCGAACCACAGCGAGACGCGGCGATGGGCGCAGAACTCGTCGATGAGGCCGAGCCGGTCCTCGCTGTCGCGGAAGGCGATCAGCCGCTCGCCGAGCAATTGCACGCGCACCGGCGGGCAATCCGGCGCCGGCAGCTCGCTCGCGAGCAAAGCTGGAAACCAGTAGCGCCGGCACAAATCGCCCATCGGCGTGCCGGCATCGGTCTCAGTCAGCAATTTGTTTTCTTCCCGCGAAGTGTGCATGGGATCACCTTTCGATCAAGCGGCGGATTTTCTGGACTATTCGGCGGCGCATCGTCCGGGTCAACCGCATTTGGACCGTCATGGACCGAGCGGAATGCCGGTCGGCTTCGCCACCGCGTCCCACCGGTCGGCGGCGGGATCCCAGCGGGTCACGAGCGTGTTGTCGATGGACAGGCCACGCTGCGGGTATTTGACGAAATCGTAGGTCCCGTTGATGCCGGGCGCGCCGCTGAGATGCCCGAGATAATCCTTAAGCTGTGCCGCGGTGACGCCCGACCCCAGTTTCTTAAGGGCATCGACGACCAGGGTGCCGGGATCCCAGGCGAGGATCGAGCCTTCATCGGGCTTTAGGCCGGCGGAAGCGAAGGACGCGTAGAAATCCTTCTGCTTGGCCGCGACGGCGGGATCGAGCGCGACTTTAGGCTGCGGGTCCGAGCCCACCACCCAGAGCGGCGACGGCAGATAGAGCTCCTTTGGCAGAAAGGCCGCGAATTGCTGCATCTGCGCATAGGTCATGTTGCCCCCGGTCGTGCCCATCGGCAGGGTCAGGCCGGATTGCACCGCGCCGCGGAAGATGGTCGCGCTGGGCGAGCCCGTGGCCCAGCCGATCAGCACCTGGGCGTCGGTCGCCTTGATGTTCTCGATCTGCGCCGAGATGCTGACATCGGTGGGATTGAAATGCTCGTGAGAGACCAGCTTGATCCCGCTGTTCTCCGGCTGATTCAACAGCGCGGCGAAGCCTTCGTCGGCGTCCTGGCCGGTAGCGTCGGTGCTGGTGACGAGCGCGAGCCGCGTCCAGCCCTTCAAGCGGAAATACCGCACCAGCGCCGCCGACTGGTCGACGGTCGAGACGCCGGCGACGAAGACGTAACTACCCGCCGGCGGATGAACGCCGGGCGAGAAGCAATACATCACCGGGCCGTTCGCGACCAAGGGCGCCATCGCGTTGCAGGTCGCCACGAATCCCGAGCCCATCATCACCGCGGGATGCAGCGCCAGCACCTCGTTGGTGAGCTGGACCGCGAGCTGCGGGTTCGATTGATCGTCATGGAAGACGAAGCGGAGCTGCTTGCCATCGATGCCGCCTTGTCGATTGACGAGCTTTTCGAACAATTGCAGCGCCTGCTGCTCTTCCTTGCCGAGGAAGGCGGCGCCGCCCGTCAGATCGTCAACGACTTGAATGTCGTAGGTTTCGTCGGCCGCGCGCGCCGGGGACGCAAGCCGGCCGCCCAGCAGCAAGGCGGCAAAGAGAGTCGTCATCACGATGGCGAGGTTTTTCATGGCGTTTCCTTTCCCGGGCCTAGGCTAGATGCCGATGCCGCGTCGGGTCAACCGGCAGTGACGCCGCCATCGACCACGATGGTCTGGCCGGTGATGAAGCTGCCGGCAGGCGACGCCAAGAGAACGGCCGCGCCGGCCATGTCGCTCGCCTCGCCGAGGCGGCCGAGCGGCGTTTCGGCGACGCGGCGCGCGGCCAGGGCCTCGTCCTGCCACAGAGCGCGCGCGAAATCCGTCTTGATGAGCCCGGGCGCGATCGCGTTGACGCGGATATTGTGCCGGCCCCATTCGCAGGCCAGGCTGCGCGCGAGCTGAATGAGCGCCGCCTTGGCCGCGCCATAGGCGCCAATGCCGGGCGAGGCCCTGAGGGCGGCGACGCTGGCGATGAGGATCACCGCGCCGTCCCGGCGTTCCGCCATCTCAGGCAACACGAGCTTCGACAGCCACAGCGCGCTCTTCACGTTGCTGGCGATGACCCGATCGAAGGCGTCGTCGGGGATCTCGGCCAGGGGTCCGAGATAGGGATTGACGCCGACATTGTTCACCAGGATGTCGATGCCGCCGAAGACGCTGTGGGTCTTTTCCACCAGCGCGCGCAATTGCGCCTTATCGCCGACATGACAAGGGATCGCCGCCGCCTTGCCGCCGCCGCGCGCGATCGCGGCGGCCACGGCGTCGCACGCCTCGGCCTTGCGGCTCGAAATCACCACCTTCGCGCCGCACTCCGCCAGCGCCTCGGCGATCGCCCGGCCGATGCCGCGCGAAGACCCGGTGATCAGCGCCGTCTTGCCCGTGAGGTCGAAAAGTCCCATAACCGGTCCCGTCGCATCTTCCTTCATGCTACATCGGATGCGATGGAAATGGGATAAGGACGGGCGCGCCTGCCATGGCGGAAATGACGGACATTGCCGGGTCGGCGACGAAGCTGCGCGATTACAAGATCGTCGGCCTCATTGGCACGGCTCACTTCATGAGCCATGTCTATGTCATGATGCTGCCGCCCTTGTTCATGTTCGTGCGCGGCGACGACAGCGTGAGCTTCGCCCAGCTCGGCATCGCGATCGCGGTCTTCGGGTTTTTCTCGGCGACATTGCAAACGCCGGCCGGCTTCGTCGTCGATCGGCTCGGCTCTAGCACCCTGCTGATCGCGGGCCTCGTCGTCAGCGGCACCGGCTGCGCGATCGTCGGCCTGCTTCCCGGCTATGGCGCGCTGATCCTCGGCTATGCCCTGCTCGGCCTAGCCAACACGATCTACCACCCGGCCGATTACTCGATCATGTCGCACGGCATCTCATCCCAGCGCATGGCGCAAGCCTATTCGATCCACACCTTCCTCGGCATGGCCGGCCAAGCCGCGACTCCCGCTTTCATGCTGGGGATGGCGAGCCTCTACGGCTGGCACAGCGGATTCCTAGGCGTAGCGATCGTGACCTACGGCGTCGCTCTCGTCCTGCTGCTGCAAAAACACGCCTTGTCGGACCACCGGACCGAAGCGCCCAAGGAAGCGGCGACCGCCGCGAGCCGCGCCGGTACCTGGCGGCTCCTGATGTCGGGCCCGATCCTCAAGAGCTTCGTGTTCTTTGCCTTCCTGACCATGACCGGCAACGCGCTCGCCAACTTCACCATCGTCGGCTTCGGCGCGCTGCGCGGCACCTCGGTGGCCGATGCGAGCCTCGTTCTGACCGCGTTCCTGATCTTCAACGCGCTGGGCGTCCTCTCGGGCGGGATCATTGCCCACCGCGTCAGGAACCCGCTGCGGATCGCGACCTTGGGCCTCGCCGCGAGCGGCGTCACCATCCTCATCGCCGCTTTCGCCGATCTCGGCACGCCGTTTCTGGTCGCGATCATGAGCCTTACCGGCCTCCTCAACGGCATCATCATGCCGTCGCGCGACCTGATCGTGCGCGCGGTCACGCCGGCGGGCTCGTTCGGCCTCGTTTTCGGCTTCGTCAGCACCGGATTCGCCGTCTCGGCCGTGATCGCGCCGCCACTCTATGGCTGGCTGATGGATCAGGGCCAACCGCTCGCGATCTTCCTCTGCGCCGCCGGCTTCACCGCGCTGGCGCTGGTGATGGCGCGGAGCGCCAAGCCGGCGGCTAGCGCGCCCTAAGGAATTCAGGCGGCGCTGCGCGCGCCGGCCTCCATCAGCCCGGCCTCGACGAGCGCCGCGCGGATGCGATCGATCTCGGCCTGGCCGAGCTTGACCAAGGGCGGGCGCACCACGGCGCGCGGCAGCTTGCCCAAGAGCACCAGCGCCTCCTTCATGCGATTGTGCATATCGACGAAGGGGTCGGCATAGAAGGCCGCCGCGGTCGGATAGATGCGGTCGTTGAGCCGGCGCGCCTCGGCAAGGTCGTTCGCCTGGACCGCGCGAAAGAGCCGCGCCTGCAAATCGGCGATCACGCTGCCCGAGCCCGACAGCAGCCCCTTGCAGCCCAGCACCAGCGAGCTGAGCAGCCACGCGCTGTTGGTGCTGAGCACGTTGACCGGCCGATCGAGGCTTTGCAGCGTGCGGATGTTGCGCTCGTGAGCCGGCACTTGCGGGGTCCAGTCCTTGATCGCGCGGATCGTCGGCACCGCGGCGGCGAGCTTTAGGAGCGTGTCGAGCGGATAGCCCTGGCCGCCCGAGACCGGATACTCGAAGACGATGATCGGCAAGTCGGAGGCGGCGGCGATCCGCTGGAAATGCGCGATCGCCATCTCGGGCCGCTGGCCCAGGGTGAAGGGACCGGGCGGAAAGACCAGCAGCGCCGAGGCGCCGCCTTCCTGGGCCATGCGCGCGAGCCGCGCCGCCTCGATGCTGCCCTCGGCATAGATGCCGTTGACGATCGGCAGCTTCTTTCCAATCTCGTCCGCGGCGATGGCGAGGACGCGGCGCTGCTCGTCGAAGCTGCACGAAGCGACTTCCGAGGAATGAGCGTTGAGGGCGATGGCGGAGAGCCCGGCGACCGCGGCAAGGTCGCTCAAATGGCGCCGGAACGCCGCCTCGTCGATCGAAAGATCGTCGTGGAAGGGCAGAAGGCAGGCCGGAATGACGCCTTCCGGAGAGAAATTCGCGAATCTCGCCATCGCGTCGCTCCTGTCGGACCGAGGACGCGCGGGACAAGGGCGCGCCGACACTCCATAATGCGCCGGTATTGCATCCGGAGCAATGCCATGGCCGGCACGACCCACTCCCTCGCCATCCTCGCCGTCGCGCTGGCCGCGATCGGCGCCGCTTCCCGCCCGGCTGAAGCAGCCGACGGCGCCGCGCTCTTCAACGCCAATTGCGCGGTCTGCCACTCGACCGAGCCCGGCACCAACAAGCTCGGGCCGTCGCTCGCCGGGATCCTCGGCCGCAAATCGGGGAGCCTCGGCGATTACAGCTACTCGCCGGCGATGGCCAAGGCGGGCATCACCTGGGACCGGGCCTCGCTCGATCGCTACCTCGCCGATCCGCAAGCCATGGTCGCGGGTACCAGGATGGTGTTCCTCGGCGTCAAGAGCGCCGACGACCGCAAGGCGATCATCGACTACCTCGCGACGCTCACGAACTGAAGAGCGCCGCGCCTCACGCCGAGCTGGTCAATCCGGCGAACGGGATCGCGGCGATCCCCTCGGCGGCCAGGTACGCCGCCACGGCTGGATCGACGAGCGCCTCGTACTCGCCGCGGCAGCGATAGGATTCGGGCCACGCCGCCGGGCGCCTGGTCGCGGCATGGACGTAAAGCTCGGAGACGCCCTCGGGCAGCACTTCGAGATAACGCAGCATGCGCGCGCTCACCATCGCGCCGTTATCGGCAAGGCCGTAGATTCGGTCGTTGCACGCGATGCCCGCCGCCGCGAGCGCGCGCCGGAGGCGCGTCGCGCGGTACGCTTCTATGAGACCGCTGCCGTGCCAGGGAAAGCGCCGCCCGCCCGCCCGCCACGCGGCCCAGGGCGGCTCATAGGGCACGCGAATGGCGGCGATGCCGAATTCCGGCGCGAGCCGCAGCAATTCGCGCTGGACCGTCGGATGCAAATGAAAATGATGGTGCGCGTTGACGTGATCGAGGGCGAGACCGGTGCGCCGGAAGGCGTCGAGCTGGGCGCGGATTTCGGCGGCGACCTGACGGCGAGCAGCCGGCCGGAAGAATATCCGCAGGCCGCTGGCGAGGATGTCGGTCGAGAAATTGCCGTCCGCGCCGACGAGATCGGGAATTTGCTCGGGCGGCAGCACCGGCTTGCCGTCCACCAGCACGAGATGGAGCCCGACGCCAAGACGGGGAAGCCGCCGCGCGCGCGCCACTGCATCCGCGGCCGCTTCGCCCGCGACCATCAGGCTCGCCGCGGTAAGGATGCCGTGGCGGTGCCCATCCTCGACCGCCTCGTTGACCGGCAGCGCCAGCCCGAAATCGTCCGCGGTCACGATGAGACGCTTCACGAGCCATCAATGGCACACTGGCGAGCGGCCGACAAGCGGACGCCGCGCGCGCAGCACCTGTCGTGCGAAGTGAAATCCAAGGGCCGCTTGACAGGGCCTGGAGCGGGACTAATCTCTACGGACTTCGAAAAAGGCAGCGCCATGGCGAAAAGCAACACCGTCCAGATCAAGCTCGTGAGCAGCGCGGACACTGGGTACTTCTACGTCACCAAGAAGAACCCGCGCGCCAAGACCGAGAAGCTCGAGCTCAAGAAATACGATCCGGTCGCGCGCAAGCACGTGGTGTTCAAGGAAGGCAAAATTAAATAGCGCGCGCGAGCGACGAGCCCGCCTGACCGAAAGCCGCTCCCCGGGAGCGGCTTTTTTGCTTTATAACTCGGCGCGCGGGCGTTGCCCCGCCGAGGGAGGAAACCATGGCGCCACGCTACGACATGCTCATGGAGCGCAACACCGGCATCCCGATGCGCGACGGCGCGATCCTGCGCGGCGACGTCTTCCGCCCCAAGGCCGAGGGAAGATTTCCCGTCGCTCATGACCTTCGGGCCTTACGGCAAGGACGTGCCGCTCAAGGAATTCATGGCGGAAGCCTGGGACGCGATCGAGAAAGTCTATCCCGAGATTCTAGCCCATTCCTCGTGCCGGCATCTGGTGTGGGAAACGCCCGATCCCGAGGTTTGGGTTCCCGATGGCTATATCATCATCCGCGTCGATGCGCGCGGCTGCGGCAAGTCGCCGGGCCGGCTCGCGCCCAACTCGCCGGAGGAATTCCGCGACTTCTACGACGCGATCGAATGGGCGGGCGCGCAGCCCTGGTGCAGCGGCAAGGTCGGGCTTACCGGCATTTCCTATCATGCGGCGGGCCAGTGGCGCGTCGCGTCGCTGAAGCCGCCGCATCTCGCCGCGTTGTGCCCGTGGATGGGCACCTACGATTTCTTCCGCGACCGCACCCGCCAGGACGGCATCTTCGGCAGCGGCTTCATCAATCGTTGGTGGACGCGGAGCGTGCGTCAGGAACCAGCACGGCAATCCCGAATCGCCCTATCACGACCTCTATACCGGCGGGCGCACGACCGGAGAGCTGAAGCTCGCGCCGGCCGAGCTCGCCGCCAACCGCGCGGATTATGTCGGCGAGATCCTGGCGCATCCGCTCAACGATTCCTTCTATCGGGATCGCACGCCCGATCTCGCCAGAATCGACCATCCGATCCTGGTGGTGGCGAATTGGGGCGGCTTGGCGCTTCACCTGCGCGGCACGATCGGCGGCTATATGGGCGTCTCCAGCCCGAGAAAATGGCTCAAGATTCAGAGCGGCTCCTATATCCACACCTATTTCCAGCCGCACAACGTGGCGCTGCAGAAGCGCTTCTTCGACCGCTACCTGAAGGACATCGACAATGGCTGGGAGAAGGAGCCCAAGGTCGAGCTGTCGATCCGCGGCCCCGGCGATACGGTGCGGCGGCAGGCCACGGCGCCGGAATGGCCGCTGCCAGAAACCCAATGGACGAAATTCTATCTCGACGCGGCGGGCAAGACGCTTGGCCCAGCGCCGGCGGCGGCGCCCGCTAGCGCCGCCTATCCCGCGCTGAGCCCGGGAGTCACCTTCAGAACGGCGCCCTTCGCGCGCGACACCGAGATCGCGGGCCCCGCCAAGGCGGCGCTCTTCGTCTCATCGAGCACCGAGGATACGGATATCTTCGCGACGCTGTGCGCCTTCGATCCGGCGGGCAAGGAGATGACCTTCCGCACCGGCGGCGAGCCCCAGGCGCCGGCGAGCCAAGGCTGGCTTCGGGTGTCGCAGCGCAAGCTCGATGAGGCGCGCTCGAAGCCCTATCTGCCGTTTCATCCGCACGACCAGCGCCAGCCCTTGACCCCGGGCGAGGTTTACGAGGCCGAGGTCGAGATTTGGCCGTTGAGTTCTCTATCTGCCGGCGGGCGCGACGCTCAGCCTCACCATTCAGGGCAAGGATTTCGAGCGCGCCGGCGCGACCGGGGCGACGAAGGGCGTCGGCTGGATGTATCACGACGATCCGACCGACCGGCCGCCGGCGATCTTCGGCGGCACGCAGACGATCCACACCGGCGGCGGCAGGGACGCCTATCTGCTGCTGCCCGTGCTTCCCGCGCGGTAGGCGGGGAAATTCAGACGATGGCGCCCGCCGGCATCCGCTGCCGGCACGGCTGCGCCCCGGCGGGCGTGGCCGCGCCCGCGACGCGAATGCAGTTACGGCCGCCGTTCTTGGCCGCATAGAGCGCCTCGTCGGCGCGCTGCAACAGGCTCTCGGGCGTCTCCTCGACGTCGCGGGTCACGGCGACGCCGATGCTGATCGTGACCGGCACCGCGGACTCGCCGACCTCGATCGGCTTGTCGCCGATGACGGCGCGCAGGCGCTCGGCGACGACGAGCGCGACCTGCAGCGGCGTCTCGGGCAGCACGACGACGAATTCCTCGCCGCCATAGCGCGCGACCAGGTCGAAGCCGCGGACATGGCGCGAGACGCGGCTCGTCACTTCCTTGAGCACGGCGTCGCCGGCGGCATGGCCGTGGGTATCGTTGACCCGCTTGAACCAGTCGATGTCGAAAATCAGCAGCGCCGGCCCCATGGCGCCCTCGGCGACCCGGGTCAGCAGCCCATCGAGATGCGCCGATAGGTAGCGCCGGTTGTAAAGCCCGGTGAGGCTGTCTGTCAGCGCCAGGGCGAGACTCTTTTGATAATTCTCGTGCAGCCGGTCCTGCAGCCGCTTGCGGCGGATCTGGGTGCGGGCGCGGGCGATCAATTCGTTGCGGTCGAGCGGGCGCACGAGATAATCGGTGGCGCCGAGATCGAGCCCCTTGGCGAGGCGCGCCAGCTCGTCCGGATCGGCGATCAGGAGGATCGGCACCAGCCGGCTCGCCTCGTTGGCGCGCAACTGCGAGACGACGCGCAGCGCGTCGACCTTGGCCGACATGCTGAGGATCACGAGCTCGATCGTGGCATCGCAAGCGGCGACGAGCTCTTCGGGCGTCGCCGGACGCACGGTCTCGCTCGCCAGAGGCGCCAGCATCTCGGCGATGCGCGCGCCGGCAAAAGCATTCTCCTCCCACAGCAGCACGCGGGCCGGCGCGGTATTCTCCTGCAGCGGGTCCTTGTCGAACAGCGAGTTGAACCGCCCGTAAACGTCTTCCCGGTGGCGCCATTCCTCCATCATGCGCCGCAAGCGGACGAGCGAGCGGACGCGGGCGAAGAGCGCAATGTCGTTCACCGGCTTGGTGAGAAAGTCGTCGGCGCCGGCCTCGAGCCCGCGCACGCGGTCGCTGAGCTCGCTGAGGGCCGTCACCATCACCACCGGAATATCGGCCGTCTGGGGGTTGCTCTTGAGGCGCCGGCAGGTCTCGTACCCGTCCATGCGCGGCATCATCACGTCGAGGAGGACGAGATCGGGATGCTCGCGCTGCGCGATCTCGATCGCGGCGATGCCGTCATTGGCGGTCAGGACATGGAAGTATTCGCTCGAGAGCTTGGCCTCGAGCAGCTTCACGTTGACGTCAACGTCATCGACAACGAGGATTCGGGCGGACATGGTTCAGGATTCGCTCTGATCTCGCGCTGGGGTTGCTCTCAGGCACAGAATCGCGCGACCGTCTGGAGAAAATTCGCGACCGAGATCGGCTTGGCGATATAGGCCTCGCAGCCGCCCTCGCGGATCTTCTCCTCGTCGCCCCTCATCGCGAAGGCGGTCACCGCGATGATCGGAATCGTCTTCAGATCGTCGTCCTCCTTGATCCACTTCGTCACTTCGAGGCCGGAAACCTCGGGCAACTGAATGTCCATGAGAATAAGATCGGGACGGTGCAGACGCGCGAGGTGGAGCGCCTCCATGCCGTCCTTGGTCTGCAAGATGTCGTAGCCATGCGCTTCGAGGAGATCATGAAAGAGCTTCATGTTCAGGTCGTTGTCCTCGACGATGAGAACCCGCTTGGTCATCATGCGATCCTTCCTGGCCGCGAAGCCTCAATGCTCGGCGGCACGCGATGTTAGGCGCGCAACCGTTAAAAGAGCATCCACGAGGCCGACACTTTCGCCGCACCGCGCGGCCGTCAGCTATAGGTTAAACTACGTTAACAATTGCTGAACGGCGGCCCATGCGCATCGGCATCGATATCGGCGGCACCAAGATCGAGGCGGCGGCGCTCGCGCGCGACGGCACGATCCGGTTGCGCCGGCGCATCGCCACGCCCCAGGGCGACTATGCGGGAATCCTGGCCTCGGTCAAAGCCCTGATCGAGGAGGTCGAGGCCGAGCTGGGGCCCGCCGCGAGCGTCGGGGTCGCCCATCCGGGCACGGTGTCGCCCCGGACCGGCCTGGTGAAGAACGCCAACTCGACCTGCCTGATCGGGCGGCCGCTCGACCGCGACCTCGCGGCGGCGCTGGGCCGTCCGGTGCGGCTCGCCAACGACGCCAATTGCTTCGCCTTGAGCGAGGCGACCGACGGGGCGGCGCAGGG
Source organism: uncultured Alphaproteobacteria bacterium (assembly GCA_963803265.1). Classification (GTDB taxonomy): domain Bacteria; phylum Pseudomonadota; class Alphaproteobacteria; order ATCC43930; family CGMCC-115725; genus CAIKMD01. The sequence goes on from CAWDLZ010000020.1 coordinate 306,072, forward strand.
TGCCGAGGCGGCGTTCGGCGTTATCCTCGGCACCGGGGTCGGCGGCGGAATTGTCGTCGCGGGACGCCTCCTGATCGGGGTCAACGCGATTGCCGGCGAGTGGGGCCATTCGCCCCTGCCCTGGCCGCGCGACGACGAGCGCCCCGGCCCGCTCTGCTATTGCGGCCAGCATGGCTGCATCGAGACGTTCCTATCAGGACCGGGCCTAGCCCGCGACCACCGCGCCATCACCGGCGAGGATGCCGAGCCGCGTCGCATCGCGATGAGGGCCGCCCAGGGCGACCCGGCTGCCGGCCGCACGCTCGAGCGCTATCTCGACCGGCTGGCGCGGAGCTTGGCCACGGTCATCAACCTGCTCGACCCCGAGATCATCGTGCTGGGCGGCGGGCTCGGGCAAATCGACGCGATTTATCGCGCAGTGCCGCGGCTTTGGGGCGCTTACGCATTCTCCGATTCGGTCGCCACGAAACTCGTGCCGCCGCGCTGGGGCGATGCCAGCGGCGCGCGCGGCGCCGCCTGGCTGTGGCCGCCCGAGCCGGAGTCCTGACGGCTCAGCAGCTCGGCTTGGCGAGCGGCTCGATCTCGTCGAGCTTGGCGCGCAGCACATAGTCGCCGTAATCGAGCGACATGTCCTGCGAGACGCCATTGTCCAGAAGGCGCATGCTCAACTGGTAATCGGGCATATCCGCATCGGACTTGTCCGCATCGGCGGCAAAGAAGGCGAGGCTCATGCGCCAGGACGGCCGCTGCAGCAGCGGGCTGTCGAGCGGCTTTTCGGGATGCGGATCGGGCTGGAGCTCGGGGCCGATGACGGCGGTGATCTGCCCGGCGTTTTCCACCGCCGCGCCGTCGAAGATCTTGCGTGCGACGAACTGATCGCCGGCCTGGGCGCGCTCGATCAGCACCAGCGTATGCGCGGTCGGAAACAACACGCCCGGAGCGAGCGTCAGCGTGGTTTGCTCGGGCTTGTCGAAGATCGCGACGCCACCCTTGTCCTTGCCGTCGAGATGGGCCTCGCCGTGGATATCGTCCTCGACCTCGCCGTTGCGCACGCGCCGCTCGTTGTAGCGATAGCGCAGCCCGTCCTTCGATTCCCAGGTCACCAGCGTCGAATTGACCTCGACATCGCCGTCCTCGGCATAGGCAAGACGCAGTTGGAAGCGCTGCTCCACGGTCCAGCCATCGCAGGCCTCGCCCCATTCGTAATACATGCCGCCGGATGCGCCGGCGACGCCGCTCGAGCTCTTGGCGCTGTCGAGGGTGAGGCTGTAGAGCGCGCGATGCGGCGAGATGTCCACCGCCAAAGCGGGCGGCGCCGCCAAAACCAGCACCGCCACGCCAACAGCCAGGGGATGGCCCGGACGATGCCTCATGTTACCGATCTCCGAACCACGCGCCGGTTCACCTCGCTTGACGGACGCCGACAGTATGTCACGCTTCCCGCGCTTGCGATAGCGCAGCAGGACCGGTCGCGGCAAGCTCTGCCGAAAGGGAAAATTTTTCCCCAGGACGGACCGAGAAATGCCGCGGTTCAGGCCGATTTTCCTGGCATGGGCTTTGCGAGACCGCCTCCGACGCCATTACTGCGAGGGATGCCGCCGCCATGCCTGTTGCCGCGAACGATCGACGCGAGGCCGAAGACGTGCTTGCCGCGCCGGCGCCGCGCCGCCAAGGCAAGCTCATCCGGCTGATTCCGCTGGCTCCGGTCAAGCAGCCGGCGCTGCTCGACTGGGCGCGCGCGATCGCGGCGGAAGCCGATCGGCGCGTCGCCGAGCTCGAGGCGCGCCTCAGCTTTCTCGAAGGGCAAATCGTCACCGACGAACTGACCGGCCTGCTCAACCGGCGCGGCTTCATCAATGCCTTCGCGCGCGCCAACGCCGCCGCGGGCCGCCGCGGGCCCGCCGGCGTGGTGATCGTGTGCGATCTCGACGGCTTCAAGACCGTGAACGACCTCTTGGGCCATGCCCGGGGCGACGAATTGCTGCGCCAGCTCGGCGGTCTGCTACGCCGGAAGACGCGCAAGATGGACGCGGCCGCCCGGATCGGCGGCGATGAATTCGCGCTCCTCCTCATCGGCGCCTCGCCGGCCACGGCCAAGCGCAAGTGCCAAGGCCTCGCGCGCTCGATCGAAACGCTCGGATTGAGCGCCAGTTTCGGATTTACCGCCTTCGACGGCGGCGCCGACGACAACTCCGTGCTGCATCGCGCCGACATGGCGATGTACGAGGAAAAGCGCCGCAACGCCGGCGTGGCGCGCCTGCCCGTCCGACGCTGATCAGCCTTTGGGTTTCGCTTCCGTGGGCAGCGCGAGCCGGATGTGAAGCTCGCGCAGGCGCTCGGGCGCGACCGGCGCCGGCGCCTGCATCAGCAGGTCCTGCGCCTGCTGGTTCATCGGGAACGCGACGACCTCGCGGATATTGGGCGTATCGGCCAGCAGCATCACGATGCGGTCGATTCCGGGCGCCGAGCCGCCATGGGGCGGCGCGCCGAATTTGAACGCCGCCAACATGCCGCCGAAGCGCGCCTCGACCTCGGCCGCGCTGTAACCCGCGATCTCGAAAGCCCGGTACATGATCTCGGGCTTGTGGTTGCGGATCGCCCCCGAGCTCAGCTCGACGCCGTTGCACACGATGTCGTACTGGTAGGCGTTGATCGCGAGCGGGTCCTTCGTGTTGAGCGCCTCGAGCCCGCCTTGCGGCATCGAGAACGGGTTGTGGCTGAATACGATTCTCTTCGACTCCTCGTCGAATTCGTACATCGGGAAATCGGTCACCCAGCAAAACGCGAAGACGCCGGATTGCGCGAGCTTCAACTCGTCGCCGATCTTAAGCCGCGCCGCGGCGGCGAAGAGCCGGAACGTCTTCGGGTCGCCGCAGACGAAGAACACGGCATCGCTGTCCTGGAGCTGCAACGCCGTCCGCAGCGCCTCGGTGCGCTCCGGCCCGAGATTGCGCGCGATCGGGCCGGCGCCCTCGCCGTCGCGGAAGAAGATGTAGCCGAGACCGGGCTGGCCCTCGCCCTGCGCCCAGGAATTCATCCGGTCGCAGAAAGCGCGGTTGCCGCCCGTGGGCGCCGGGATGGCCCAGACCCGAACCTTCTCGTCGGCCTCGATCTGGCCGGCGAAAATCTTGAAGCCCGAGCCGCGGAAGGTCTCGGTGGCGTCGCTCATCGCGATCGGATTGCGGAGATCGGGCTTGTCGGTGCCGTATTTGGCGAGCGCCTCGGCATAGGGGATGCGCGGGAACGGCGTCTTCGTCACGGCGCGGCCGCGCCCGAATTCCTCGAAGACGCCGGCGATCACCGGCTCGATCGCCGCGAACACGTCTTCTTGGGTCACGAACGACATCTCGAAATCGAGCTGATAGAACTCGCCCGGCGAGCGGTCGGCGCGGCTCGCTTCGTCGCGAAAGCAGGGCGCGATCTGGAAATAGCGGTCGAACCCCGCCACCATCAAAAGCTGCTTGAATTGCTGCGGCGCCTGCGGGAGCGCGTAGAAGGTCCCGGGATGGAGCCGGCTCGGCACCAGATAATCGCGGGCGCCCTCGGGCGAGGAGGCGGTCAGGATCGGGGTTTGGAACTCGATGAAGCCCTGCTCGATCATGCGGCGCCGGATCGAGGCGATCACCGCCGAGCGCATCACGATGTTGGCGTGGACGCTCTCGCGCCGGAGATCGAGGAAGCGATAGCGCAGGCGCATGTCTTCCGGATAATCCGCCTCGGTATTGACCGGGAACGGCAAGGCCTCGGCCTCGGACAAGACCTCGAGCGCCTTGATCTGCAGCTCGACCTCGCCGGTCGGGAGCTTCGGATTGACGGTCTCGGCCGAGCGCGCGACGACGGCGCCGAGGACCGTGACCACGCTTTCGAGGCGCAGCGCGTCGACCGCTGCAAAAAGCGGCGAGGACACGTCGATGACGCATTGCGTGACGCCGTAATGGTCGCGCAAATCGACGAAGAGGAGTTGGCCGTGGTCGCGCTTGCGATGGACCCAGCCGGCGAGGCGGGCGTCCGATCCGGTGGCGGCGAGGCGGAGCGCGCCGCAAGTCGTGGTTCGGTAGGCATGCATGGCCGACAAAAGCGGGGAGGAACGACACTTTGTCAAGCGGCCAGCCTCGGTGTATAGCACCGGCATGACTCTCATCGCCGATTCCGACGCGCTGGCCGCGTTCTGCCGACGCCAGGCGAAAGCCGGCTTCGTCACCGTCGACACCGAATTCATGCGCGATCGCACGTTCTGGCCGATCCTGTGCCTGGTGCAGATCGCCGGCCCCGACGAGGCCGCCGCGATCGATCCGATGGCCGCCGGCATCGATTTGACGCCGCTCTTTGCCCTGATGGCCGATGCCGATGTCCTCAAGGTCTTCCACGCCGCCCGCCAGGACATCGAGATTTTCGTCAATCTGACCGGCGCGGTGCCGACGCCGCTGTTCGACACCCAGGTCGCGGCGATGGTCTGCGGCTTTGGCGAATCGGCGAGCTACGAGACGCTGGCGAGCCGGCTCGCCGGCGCGCAGATCGACAAATCCTCACGCTTCACCGATTGGGCGCACCGCCCCTTGACCGAGCGCCAGCTCCATTATGCGCTCGCCGATGTCGTGCCGCTCCGCACCGTCTATGACAAGCTCAGCCGACGCCTGCACGCCACCGGCCGGGCGTCGTGGCTCGATGAAGAGATGGCCGGGCTGACCGATGCCGAGACCTATCGGCTCGATCCGGCCCTCGCCTGGCGCCGGCTGAAGCTGCGCTCCCAGAACCGCAAGCTGCTCGCCCTCGCTTATGAGCTTGCCGCCTGGCGCGAGGCGACGGCGCAGCAGCGCGATCTGCCGCGCAGCCGCGTGCTGCGCGACGAGTCGCTCCTCGAGATTGCCGCCCATGCGCCGCGCAGCGCGGCCGAGCTGGCGCGCTCGCGGGGCCTCGGCAAGGGCTTCGCCGAAGGCAAGTTCGGCACCGAGATCCTGGCCGTGATCGAGCGCGTGCTCGCCACGCCCGAGAGCCGGTATCCCGTGCCGCCGCCGCGCCGCGAGCCGCCGCCCGGGATCGGTCCGCTGGTCGAGCTGTTGCGCGTGCTGTTGAAGCTGCGCGCCGAGGAAAACGATGTCGCCCCGCGCCTCATCGCCGATGCCGAGGATCTGGAGCTGCTGGCCGGCGACGATCGCGCCGTCGTCAAGGCGCTATCGGGGTGGCGCGGCGAAATCTACGGCCGCGACGCGCTCGACCTGAAGCATGGCAAGCTCGCGCTCACGGCCCAGGGCAAGCAAATCGAGCTCGTGCGGCTCGACGCTCCGCCCTCGCAGGCGGCGGCGCAGTGAACTAGGCGCGCTTCAACTCGGTGACGCGCCCGAGCGCCTTGCCGAGCGCTTCGAGCCGGCGCTGCACGGCCTCGCCGACGAGAAGCGCGTGGTTCGACGACAGATTGAGGTAGAGCTTGGCGTCGGTGAGCTTGAGCGAAGTGCCCGGAAGCAAGCCCGGCACCCCGCCCGTCAGCGTATAGGCAAGGCGGAGCGCGAGGCCCACCGCGCGCGCCGCGCCGCGGGCCTCCTCGTCGAGCAGCGCGAACGCCGCGACCAGAGCGGGCGTGGCGGCCCCGCCGTAACGAGCCGAAAGAGCGGCACCGAGGAAAGCGCGCTCGGCGTGGGTCACTCCGCCCACCGGCATCGTCAGCGTATGGCGCAACGCCTGCTCCGCGCGATAATCGGGATGCTCGCGCCAGGCGATGTCGCCGAGGAGCGCCGCCGCCCGCCGCAGCCGCGATCGTTGCGGCGGCTCCTTGGGAAAGAGCGGCGCCGACCACGCGACCAGCGCCTCGGCATCCTCGCCGAAGCGAGGGCTGGCTCGCGCTTCCTCGCTGCAGGCGGCGAGCAGCGGATCGGCGCGCTGCTGGCCGGCATCCATGAGGCTGTAGAGATGACCCTCGCGCAGGCCCGCGGCCGAGAACATCAGTTCCCTCGACCCGGCATGGCGCAGGATGCGCGAGAGGATGCGCGCGGCCAGCGGCACGACCTCGAGCCGCTTCCTCGATATGGTCGTGATCTTTTCGAGCGATTTGCGCGATTGCCGCGCCATCAGATCGAGGAAATTCTGCGCGTCGCCGCGCGCCAGCGTATAGCCCTGAATGATGTGCAGCGGGTAATCGTGCTGCTCCATGTGGATGAGCGCGATCGCCCGCCACGCGCCGCCGACGGCATAAAAGCGCGGCTCCTCTCCCCTGCCGAGCCAGGCCACGCCGGCGAGGTGGCGATCGATGATCTCCTTGAGGTCTCTTTCGTCATGGGCCTCGCCAATGAGGCGCAGCGGCCCGATCGGCAAGGTCGCGACCGAGCCGACCCGGCCGTTGCCGATGGCGGCCAGCTCGATGCTGCCGCCGCCGAGATCGCCGACGATGCCGGCGGCGTCGGGGATACCGGCGAGCACGCCGAGCGCCGACAGCCGGCCCTCCTCGGACCCCGGCAGCACGCGAACGCGAATCGCAAGGCGCTTTTCGACGTCGTTGACGAAATCCGCGCCGTCCTCGGCGTCGCGCACCGCGGCGGTGGCGAGGACGTCGATGCGCGCCGCCCCGGCGGCGCGCGCCAGCGCGACGAAGCGCTGCAAATTGGCCTTCGCTTGCACCACCCCTTCGGGGCTCAGCCGCCCCGTCCGCTCGAGCCCGCGCCCGAGGCCGCACATGACCTTCTCGTTGAGCAGCGTGTGCGCGGCGCGGCGCGGCGCGTCGTAAACGACGAGCCGCAGCGAATTCGAGCCGATGTCGATGACGGCGACGCTGTCGGGCTGAGTCAAGGCTGCGACCGTCGAGGCGCGTCGGCGGGACAGCGTGGCGCGAGATTGATCCACGCCGCTAAATTACCGCTCGCCCCTCTCGGCGACAAGACGAGGGCTCCCGCGCACGCGTTGCAAGGCGCTGCCCCTGCCCGAAAGGCTGGGATTGGTCATGAAGTAGTTATGCGCGCTGAAGGCGGCGGAATCCTCGCTGACGCGGTGATACAAGCCGTCCGGATCGAGATTCCAGCTCTGTGCCTCGTCCTGGAGCGAATGCACCATGATCTCGTCGAGCACCTGGCGATGCACGGTTTCGTTCTCGATCGGCACGAGCGCCTCGACTCGCCAGTCGAGGTTGCGCGGCATCCAGTCGGCCGAAGAGATGTACACCAGGGCCTCGGGCGACGGCAGCGGATGGCCGTTGCCGAAGCAGACGATGCGGCCGTGCTCGAGAAAGCGGCCGATGATGCTCTTGACCACGATGTTCTCGGACAGGCCAGGGACGCCGGGCCTCAGGCAGCAAATGCCGCGGACGATGAGCTCGATCTTCACCCCCGCCTGCGAGGCGCGGTAAAGGTGGTCGATCATCGCGGGATCGACCAGCGAGTTCACCTTGGCCCAGATTCCCGCCGGCCGGCCGGCGCGCGCATGCTCGATCTCGCCGTCGATCAGCTCGGCCAATCGCGGGCGCAGCGTCAACGGCGCGAAGGCGATCTTCTCGAGCTCGGCCGGCGTGGCATAGCCGGTCATGTAGTTGAAGAGGCGGGCCGCGTCGCGGCACAGCGCCGGATCGCAGGTGAAGAAGCTGAGGTCGGTGTAAACCTTGGCGGTATAGGGATGGTAGTTCCCGGTGCCGAAATGGACGTAGGAGCGCAGCGTGCCGCTCTCGCGCCGCACCACCAGCGAGACCTTGGCGTGGGTCTTGAGCGAGATGAAGCCATAGACCACCTGAACGCCGGCGCGCTCGAGATCGCGCGCCCATTTGATATTGGCTTCCTCGTCGAACCGCGCCTTGAGCTCGACCAGCGCCGTCACCGACTTTCCGGCCTCGGCGGCGTCGACGAGGGCGCGCACGATCGGACTGTCGTCGCTGGTGCGATAGAGCGTCTGCTTGATGGCGACGACGTTGGGATCGTGCGCCGCCTGGCGCACGAACTGCACCACCACGTCGAAGCTCTCGTAGGGGTGGTGGACGATGATGTCCTTGGCGCCGATCGCCGCGAAGCAATCGCCGCCGAAATCGCGGATGCGCTCGGGGAAGCGCGGATTATACGGCGTGTAGAGCAGATCGCCGCGCTCGTCGACGATCAGCTTTCTCAGATCGGCGAGGCCCAAAAGCCCATCCAGCGCCGTCACGTCGGAGGGCGGCACGTCGAGCTTTTCCTCGAGGAACCGCCGCAGATCCTCCGGCATCACGCTCTCGACGCAGAGCAGGATGACATTGCCGCGGCGCCGGCGCTTCAGCGCGCTCTCGTAAAGGCGGACGAGATCCTCGGCCTCTTCCTCGATCTCGACCTCGCTGTCGCGCAAGACGCGGAACATGCCCTTGCCGATGACCGAGAAGCCCGGGAACAGGTGATCGAGGAACAGCGCGATGATGTCCTCGAGCGCGATGAAGCGCACCGTCTTTCCCGGCAGGCGAAGAAAGCGCGAGATCGTGGCCGGCACGAGCAACAGCGCCTTCCATGCGATTGCCGTCGCCGATATGCGCGAGCTGGAGGGCGAGGCCGAGGCCCCAATTGGCGATGAAGGGAAACGGATGGGCGGGATCGACCGCGAGCGGCGTCAGCACCGGGAACACCTCGGCCCAGAACTGCTCGGCGACGAAGGCGCGGTCATCGGCGGACAACTCGTCCGGCCTTGACCACCGAAAGCCTCGCCTCGGCTAGCTGCGTCCGCAGCGAGCGCAGCGTCGCTTGCTGGTCGCGCATCAGCTTGCCCGCCCGCTCGGCGATGGCGCTGAGCTGCTGCGCCGGGGTCAGCCCGTCTTGGCTCGGCGTCGTGACGCCCGCAAGCACCTGGCCTTTGAGGCCGGCGACGCGCACCATGAAGAACTCGTCGAGGTTGTTCGCCGAGATCGACAGGAAGCGCAGCCGCTCCAACAGCGGCTGGCGGGGATTGTCGGCCTCGGCGAGCACCCGCTCGTTGAAGGCAAGCCAGCTCAGCTCGCGGTTGATGAACCGCTCGGGCGCGTACTGGTTGACCGTCATGTCGTGAGCGGGCTTCAGTTTCGTCAAGGATCGCTACTCCATTCCCAGTTTCGCGCAACGAGTTTATAACGCCGAGATGAACTGGCAATGACATTTCCTTCGATTGTGACAGCACCGCCGTGAAAACCTTATATCTTTTGCGCCACGCCAAGGCCGTCGTCGCGAGTCCCGGCGGCGATGCCGAGCGCCCGCTCGCCAAGCGCGGCCGCAAGTCCGCCACGGCGATCGGCGAATTCCTGGGAGAGCTGCGCCCGGCGCCCGAGCTCGTTCTGTGCTCGCCGGCCGTGCGGGCGCGGGAAACCCTCGATCTTGTCCTGCCCTCGCTGCGGACGGCTCCGCGAGTCGCCTTTGAAAAAGCGCTCTACCTCGCCGCGGCGAGCGCGCTGCTCGACCGCTTGAAGGAGCTGCCCAGCGACGTCGCCTCCGTGCTGCTGGTCGGCCACAATCCGGGTTTGCAGGAACTCGGCGCGCGATTGGCGCGCGATCCCGGCCCGCTGGCCGAGAGCTTTCCGACGGCGGCGCTCGCGGCCTTCGGCGTCAACCGCGACTGGGCCGATCTCGGTTGGCGGAAAGCGGCGTTGACGGTCTATCGCACGCCCGAGGAGCTCAGCCGCGATCTCGACTCCGACTGAAGAGCTGGCGCGCCAGCTTCACCGTGATGGCGCGGCCCTCGGCGAGCGAGGCGGCATCGAGCGCCGCCACCGCGTCCTGCGCCGCCTCGAAGGAGCGCTCGATCCGCACCAGCAGATAGGCGATCACCTCCTCGCCCACCGCGAGCTGGCGGTCGGCGAACAGCTTGACGAGAAGCGCGCCGAGCAGCGCCTCGTCCGGCGCCGCGACCGCCACCGCCGGCGCGGCGAGAAGGCGCGAGCGCAGATCGGCCAGCGTGATTCCGAGGCGCGCGGGCGGCTCGCGCGCCACCACCAAGAGATGCCCTTGCCGCTCGGCCAAGAGATTATAGAGATGCAAGAGCGCCTCTTCGCTCGCGGCCTCGGCATCGTCGATGGCCGCCGCTCGCGCCGAGCCGAGCAGATGCGGCACCGCGGCCGAGGTCAAGGCAGCCGGGTCGATCTGGGCTGCGCCCGAGCAGGCGCGCCAGACTTGCGCGAGATGAGTCTTGCCGCTGCCTTTGGGGCCCCACAAAGCGAGCGCGGGCCCGGGCCAGTGCGGCCAGCGGTCGAGCCAGGCGACCGCCGCCGCGTTGCACGGCGCGACCAGGAAATCGGCGCGGCCGAGAGCCGTGCGGAATCCGAGATCGAGCGGAAGCTGCGCCATCCGGCTCATTTCCGGACGTCGCCTTTGCCGAGCGCGGGATCGTAGAGCGGGCTGGCGAGATAGCGGCTGAGCGCGAAGCGCACCAGCACGCCCGTGACCGCCGCCGCCGGCAGCGCCAGCAGCACGCCGAGAAAGCCGAACAGCGTGCCGAAGGCCAGCAACGCGAAGATCACCCACAACTGATGAAGATGAACCCGCTCGCCGATCAGCTTGGGCGTGAGAAAATTTCCCTCGACGAAATGGCCGAAGGCGAAGATCGCCGCGATGACGATGATCTTGCCCCACGAGCCGAACTGTATGGCGCCGAGACCCAGCGCCAGGATCGCGCCCACGCCCAAGCCGATATAGGGAATGAAGGACAGGACCGCGATGACGAGGCCAAGGATGAAGGCGAAGTCGAGCCCGGCGAGGCTCAGCGCGACGGCGTAATAGGTGCCGAGAATGAGGCTGACCAGCGCCTGGCCGTGGATGTAGCCGGAGATCATCTCGTCGACGAGGCGCAGCTGCTCGCGAATCGTCGGCGCGAAGGCCCGCGGCAGCCAGCTGTCGAGGCGGGCGAGAATCGCGTCCCAGTCGCGCAGGAGGAAAAAAGCCACCAGCGGCGTGATCAGCGGCAGCGCCAGGATGTCGGCGAGAGCGACGCCGCTCGTCAGCAGCCCCTCGGCGAGGCCGGCGCCCCAGCTCAGCGCGGATCCGATCCAGGTGCCGACGAGGTCGCGGATCTTGGCGATGTCCTCGGGCGGAAGCTCGCGTTGCGCCTGATCGAGCAGCGCCTGAAACTCCTGGCGGACGTAGGCCACCGCGGCGGGCGCGCTGCGCGCGAGCTGCGCGGCCTGCAGCTCCAAGAGCGGAACGATCAGCACGATGACGGCGGCCAGCACCAGGACGAACAGCGTCAGCGCGGCCAGCGCGGCCAGCCCGCGCGGCAGCTTCCAGCGCGACAGCAACGTAACGAGCGGCGCGAGCATATAGGCGATGCCGAAGCCCGCGACGAACGGCAGCAACATGCCGCTCAACAGATGGAAGAGCAGGAAAAAGAGCGCCAGCGCCGCCACCCAGAAGATCGCTTGACGCGACGCGCTCATGGCTCCGCTGCGGCGCCGCCGAAGGCGTTGGCCCAACGCACGATGTAGCCGCCGCCGGACAGAATCGTGGTCGCGCCGACGACATAGATCAGCGCGGCGAGCGCGCCGTGATCGTCATATCGAAAAGCCAGCTGCGCCAGCAGGGCCACGATCAGAACGAGTTGCAGCGCCGTGTTGACTTTGCTGACCATCAAGGGCCGCCAGGTGATCGCCTGCCCCAACGCCGCGGCGAGCAGAAATCCGCCGACAATCAGGAGGTCGCGGAAGACGACGAGAATGACGAGCCAGTTGGCCAAGAATCCGGAGATCCCGAGGGTGACGAACAGGCTCACGATCAGCGTCTTGTCCGCGATCGGATCGAGCAGCGCACCGAATTTGGAGCGCTGATCGAAACGCTTGGCGACAAAGCCGTCAACCGCGTCGGACAATCCCGCCGCGAGAAAGACCCAGAACGTCGCCACGAAATTGCTGCCGAGGATGAGCCAGACGAGGAGCGGCGCCGACAGCAGCCGCGCCAAGGTGATGAGATTGGCAAGGCTCATTGCCCGGAATCCGCCGGCGGCGCACCATCGTCCGGCGGCGAGTTTTGCGAGGCGGCGCTATCGGGCGCCGGAGCCGGCGACGCGTCGTTGCCGGTCGGCGGGCTTTGAGAAATGCCGGTATCCGGCGGCGAGGCGCCGGCGCGACGCAGCACCCAATCGGGATCGCTGCCGTCCAGCGCGAGATCGCTCTGTGCCAGCGCCTGGCGAAGCTGCGTCGCGTCGCCGACATAGTGGAGCGCGACCACCGCGTGTTGGCGGTCGAGCGAAACGAGGTCCGTCCGTTGGATCGAGGATATCCCGTCGAGCCGGTTGCGGACCGCGAGCCAGGATTTGAGATCGGTCGCCGGAACCGAGGCGACGAGCGTCCCGGTCTGGCTGTAATCGATGATATTGGCCGCTTTCCAAGCCTCCTGGATTTGGCTGGCGGTTCCGGCGACCGCGGCGGCGAAGAGATCCGGATCGCTTTCGCCGGCGGCGCCGGCATAGGACGCAACCCAAGTCTGCTCGGCGCCGGGATTGCCAGCGACGAAGCGCGTGCTCGTCACATCGACCGAATCGGCGGCGCTCGATTGCTTTAGAGTGGCGCGCGTCACCAGCACGTCGCCATCGCCGTAATTCGCGGCGATCGCCCGAAGATGGGCGTCATCGCCGCTTTCGGCGTTGGCGGCGTCGATCGCGGCGACGTCCTCGACCTCGCCCAGCGGCACGGCGAGCGGCACCAGATCTTGCGGCAGGGTCGCCGCGCTCCAGGCATCGCGCCAGGGATTGGGATCGTCCCACAGCTTCGGGCCGGCGGGACTTTCCAGGACGGCGAGCCACGACGAGCGGCTTCGACGGCGTGTCCGCGAAGGGAACGCCGTTGCCGCGCAGCAACTGCTCGACGGCGGGGCCGTTGAAGCGGAACGTGTAATCGGCGAGATAGCGCACCGTGGAGCGGCGCTCATTCGCGACCTCGAAGCCCTGGATGAGTTCGTTGAGCATGGCGTCGGTCGCGGTTGGCAGGCGCGCGCGGTCGCGCGCCAGGGTCAAGCGGCCCATCAGCGCCGCGTAGGCGCTGTGCTCGCCGGCGAGCCGCGCCGCGTCGCGCGCGGCATCGGCATTCGCCGCCGTGGCATCGACCGGAACCGTGACCGTGAAGATATCGGCGCGGTCCGCCGCCGCCGCCGAACAACTGAGCGCGACCGCCGACACGGCTGCGATCAAGCCTGCCAAAAGTCCGCGTCGTTTCACGCCTGTTCTCCCGCGCCGGTCTTAGCGCAGATCCTGCGCCAACGCCATAGATCGGAGCGGCCGAGTGCCGCCTCGCGGCTTACGCGTTCAATATTTCGCGCACTTGCGGCCAGGCTTGCGCGCCGCGATCCTTCATCAACGCCAGCAAGGGCGGCGGAACGAAGGCGAACAACGAAGGCTGGAAGCTCGGACGCGCTTTTGCGCGCTCGAACCAGTCGGTCAGAAGCGGCCGCGACTCGGTCCACATTCCCGAGAGCCGCAGCATGTCGAGCCGATTGACGTAAGGAATGACGCCGATCTCGGCCAGCGAGAAGCGGTCGCCGGCGAGCCAGGGCCGATCGGCGAGCGCCGCTTCCATGTCGGCGAGGAAGCGGTCGTAAACGACCAGCGCGGCCCGTGCCTCGGGATCGCCGATCCCGCGCTCGAGCATCTGCCGCCGGCGCTCGCGCCGCTCCGGCGCGGCCTTCATCACATAAGCCTCGACCGCTTCCGGGCCGTTGGCGAGCCACCGCGTGGCGATGCGACACCGCGTAAGTCACGATCGCGCAGGACGGATGCAGCTCTTCGTCGAGGCGCTTCGTCCACAGCCGCATCTCGTAGCGGGCGAAGGGCGCCGCGGGCTTCAGCGGCGGATCGGGAAACGCCTCGTCGAGATATTCGCCGATGAGGGTCGATTCGCGGATCACCCTTCCGTCATGCACGAGCGTTGGCACGACGGCCTTGGGATTGAGCCTCAGATAGTCGGGCGCGTGCTGCTCGCCCTTCAGGATGTCAACGTAATGGCCCTGCCAGGCCAGCCCTTTCTCGGCGAGCGCGAGCCGAATCTTGGCCGCGCAGACCGAGGTGCCGTGGTGATAGAGCTCGAGCATGGCGGCTCACGCCACCTTGGCGAATTCGGTTTGCACTTCCTTTTCGTAGGCGAGCAGCTTCTGCACGCTCGGCCGCTGCTTCATCCGCTCGAAATGCGCGGTGCAATTCCGGAACTGAGACTGGTCGAGATTGACCAGCGTGCCGCGCCGGAAGCACCAGAAGAAATGGGCGTCCGCCGCCGTGAAATGATCGAAGAAGAATTCCCGGCCGGCCAAGAGATCGTCGGCGATCTGGAATTTCTCGAAGAGCTGCTTTTGCGCGAGCCGGCGCACGGCATCCTCGGCGCCGGGAAGGTCGCAGCACAAGGCGGGCGAATTGAGCCGGAACAGGAAAGGATGAATGCCTGAGGCGCACCACGACAGAAGCGCGATCGCCTTCAATTCCTGCATCGGATCGGCGGGCAGGAGCTTCGCCGCCGGAAAATTCCGGTGGATCCAGATTTGGATCGCGGGATTCTCGGTCAGGGGCTGGCCGTCGATCACCAGCACCGGCACCTGGTGCTTCGGGTTGAGCTTTAGATATTCCGGCGTGTGATGCTGCGACTTGCGCAGATTGACCGGCCGCACCTCGAAGGGCGCGCCGGCCTCGGTCAGCGTGATGTAGGGTGCGAGGGCACAAGTGACGGGGGCGTAGTAAAGCACCAGATTCATGTGACATTCCTCCCTGGATCGGCCGCGCGGCGGCTCCTGGCCGCGAGCTTCGCGTCGTTTCACGCCTGTTCTCCCGCGCCGGTCTTAGCGCAGATCCTGCGCCAACGCTATAGATCGGGAGGCAATCGTGACTAGGCGCGTTCCTTGACGGCGTTCTCGATTTCGCCTCACCCCGAGCTTGTCGAAGGGCGCAGGATAGGAGCGCGGCATCACCGCTGCGCATGGGCGAGAATCGGAAGCTGTTCTACATCGCCGCAAATCAGCGCTGCTTTTTTTGGATAATTATGTCGTTGCCAAACACCGTCAAAAAACCAGCATCCGGTCGGCGGCGATGGTGGCCGCCGCTAGCTCATCCATCGAACTGCGGCGCGCGCCCTCGACAAGGTCAGTATCGGTCAGCCCTCGCGCATCCATGCAGGTTCCACAAAGTAGCAGGGCATGGGCGCCAGAGGCGAACCGCCGCGCCATGCGCTCGACGTTGTAATAGCCGTCCGGGGTCTTTTGCCCCTTCCTCGCTCAGAGCACAGCGTCTCCGACGAGAAAGACCGTGATCGCAGCCAAAGGCTCGGTCTTCGCGACCGCGGCAGCAAGACGCAAGGCGTTGTAGCAGCGCTCCGTTCCATATGGCGGGTCGTTCAAGACCAGCAAGAATTTCATCGGGTGCAGCGTAGACTGGCGCGACGAGCGCGCATTGATTCAGATCAAGGAGAGGCCCGAGGCGCGCGCACGAACACGACTGCATAGTGATAGGGCGATACGTCGACCGTATCATGGAGTATGAATCCACCCGCCTGGACTGCCTCAATCGTAGCCTCTGGCGTCATCCGGAGTTCCGTCGCTGGCCCGCGCGGCTCGCCAAGCACTCGCGTTTCCTCGCGCGGCCGGTCGTACCAATTGACTATTGCGAGCGATCCTTGTGGCTTTATGACCGCATGAATAGCTTGGGCGAGGCGCGGCTTGTCGGGCACGCCGTGAAACGCATTCGCCAAAAACACAAAATCAACGGCCTCCGGAACCAGCTTCGCGATATCATAGGCATCGCCTTCGACGAAGTGGCAATTCACGAGGCCGCTTTCTTGCAAGCGAAGGCGGGCCATCGCTAGAAGCGTGCCGTCGATATCGATGGCGACGACGTTGCTGGCGATCCGCGCGATCGGAAGCGTGAACCAACCGTCACCAGAACACAGATCGATTACCGTCATGCCCGGCGTTATGCCGACTTGCTCAAGCACTCTTGCGGGTTCTGGCCATAAGGCTTCCCACCAACCAGGGTCCGGCATGCCCGTCCCCTGGAAAAAGCCCGGGAGCGTCATTGCGGCCGCTTAGGAATTTCTTCGATTGGCTTCGCCTTCGCGATCCGCTTTAGGCACTCATCGAAGACAGCCTCATTCTCGCTCGCGCCGCGCTCGCGTGCAGCTTCGATGAAGCGCTTACTTTGCGCCGCTGCTTTTTTTCCTGGTTTCTTCGAGGACGGCATCTGGGATCACCAATGGCTCAAGAACGGTCGGCGTTAAGCGAAGATCGGCGTATTTTCCCGCGATCGTCTTGGCCTGACAAGGGACGCGCCCGCAACGTCCGGTTTGGCCTTCCCCCATTTTTGTCTCGATCTCGGGCCAAGCATGGACCAAATGCGCTACCTCAAGATGACCGCGCATGCGCTGCCACGTATCGAACAGCGTTCCCGTATCCGCCCAACAAGCCGGAGTCATGCTGTGCGAAACGCTGCTCGAGCGAAGCGCGTGTGCTTCCAACCTGGTAGGAGCCGTCGGCACATTGGAGAATGTAGACGTACGCCGACAATCTGGTACTCGCTGCAATTCGGCCCTGCGGCCTTCGACAAGCTCGGGCTGAGGCTAGGCCTGAGGCGGCCGCTCGATAGAAGAGCAGCGCTAGCCATGGATCGGGCGCCGCGCGTTGCGCTAAGCTCGCTCGGATCGAATGGGGGAAGCCGATATGGATATGGGCCTCGGCGGCAAAGTGGCGCTCGTTACGGGGTCGAGCCGCGGCATCGGCCGCGCCATCGCCGAGACGCTCGCCGCCGAGGGCTGCGCGATCATGCTCACCGGACGCGACGAGGCGGCGCTCGCCGAAGCTACGGGCGCAATCGCGGCACGCGGCGGCACCGCCAAGAGCTGCCCTGCCGAGTTGCGCGAGAGCCACGCACCCCAAGCGTTGATCGAGGCGGTGAAGCGCGATTTCGGGCGGCTCGATATCCTCGTCAACAATGCGGGAAGCACCAAGCGCGGCAATTTCCTCGCGCTCAGCGACGCCGATTGGGAGGACGGGTTCGAGCTTAAGTTCTTCGCCCATATGCGGCTGGCGCGCGCCGCCTGGCCGCTCCTTAAGTCGGCGCAGGGCGCGATCCTCGCCATCGGCGGCAACGGCGCGGTCAAGCCCAGCGCCGATTTCACCATCGGCAGCTCGGTCAATGCCGGCGTCGCCGCGTTCCACAAGGCGCTCGCCGATATCGGCAAGCGCGACCTCATCCAGGTCAACACCATCCATCCCGGCCATGTCGATACCGACCGCCTGCGGCGCCAGATGCGGGCGCGGATGGAAAAGTCCGGCCTCGCCATGGCAGAGCAGATGGAAGCCTATCGGCGCGAGCTGAACGTGCCCCGGCTCGGCCTGCCCGACGACGTTGCCGCGCTCGCCGCCTTCATCCTGTCGCCGCGCGGAAGGTGGCTCCACGGCGCGACCATTATCATGGACGGCGGCGAGATCGAGGTGCTTTAGTGGCGCCCAAAGGGAGTTCGACGTGAGCCGGATCGATACCGAGACTTTTCGCCTGCGCCGCTTCGTCGCCGAGCTGGTCGAGCGCGGCGAATGCGAGGTCCGCGACGAACGGATGGATTTGATCGAGCTAGGGCTAGCGCTCGACGGCAACGCCAAGGCGGTATGGTTTCGCGCCGCCGGTCCCGAGCGCGCCGAAATCGTGGGCAATGTCATGGGCTCGCGGCAGCGCTTGGGCCTCGCGCTCGGCACCGACGAGAAGAACTTTCCGGCCAAGCTGCGCGAGGGTCTCGCGCATCCGATCGCGCCCGTAGAGATCCCGGCCGCCGAGGCGCCGGTGCAGGAGGTCGTCGCTCACCGGCGCGGACGCCGATTTCTCGAAGCTGCCCGTGCATCTCCAGCACGCCCTCGACGGCGCGCCCTATATCTCGGGCGGCATCGATTTCAGCCGCGATCCCAAATCGGGCCGCACCAATGTCGGCTGCCGCCGGCTCATGCTGCGCGGGCCGCGCAGCGCGGGCATCGACCTCAACGCGCCGAGCGATCTGCGCGTCATCTATCAGGGCATGGTCGAGCGCGGCGAAAACCTGGCCGTGGCCTTCGCCGTGGGCAGCCATCCGGCGGATTTCCTCGCCGCGTCGGCGATGACCCCGGCGATCGACGAGCTCGGCGCCATCGGCGGCGTGCGCGGCGCAGCCGTCCCGGTCGTGAAGTGCCGCACCGTCGACCTCTGCGTCCCGGCCGATGCCGAGATGGTGCTCGAGGGCTATCTCGATCCGCGCGGCCTCGTCGAGCCGGAAGGACCTTACGGCGAATACATCGGCTATTACGGCTTGCTGAAGAAGAACCCGGTGTTTCACCTGACCGCGATCACGCGGCGCAGCGACGCGCTGTTTCAGACGCTGACCATCGGCGGCAGGCTGCTCGGCCGCACCGACACCGCGCTCTTGACCGGCGCGCGCACCGAGGCCGCGGTGTGGACCGCGCTCGAGCAAGCGATCCGCGAGCCGGTCGCGGTATGCTGCACCGGCTCGTCGGGCGGAATGTACAATGTCAGGGTCGCGTTGCGGCAGCGCTATCCCGGCGAGGCGCGCAACGCCATCGCGGCGGTGTTCTGCTCGGCTGCCGACGTGAAGCACGTCGTCGTGGTCGACGAGGACGTGGACGTGTTCTCCGACGAGCAGGTGGATTGGGCGCTGGCGACGCGCTTCCAGGCCGACCGCGATCTGGTGGTCGCCTCGGGCTTCCGCGCCGTGCCGCTCGATCCCTCGCTCGAGGGCTCCCGCACCGGCGCCAAGGCGGGCTTCGACTGCACCAAGCCTTTCGGCAAATCCGGTGGATTCGAGTATCTGGTGCCGGGGCCGCCGAGCTTGCCGCAGCGCCCCAGGCAGTCGGTCGAGGATCGGCTCGCCGCCGGCCCCGCGACCTATCTCGATCTCATGGCGGCGCTCGGCACGCGCGACGGCCGCGAGATCCTGGCCACCCTCGACACGCTCCATCAAGCCGGCCGCCTGGGCCGGCTCGAGGACGGGCGCTATACGCTCATTTCGCCGCCGCGACCTGGATCGTCATGACCGTGTTCGTGGTCCGGCCTTCGCTGTCCGTCGCGTCGATCCGGATCATGTGGGTGCCCGGCGGCACGTTGACATTGGCCGCCTCGATGCCCTTGGCCGTGATGTAGGGCTTCAATCGCACGGTCAGATCGACCGCGGGCTGCTTCAGATAAGTGATCCTCACGCTGCTCGGATCGACCGTGGCGCCGTTATGAGCATCGAAGGTGATGTCGAGCGTCAACGGTCCGAGCGGGACGGCCGCGTCGGCCGGCGGCGATACCATTGCGATGGTCGGGCCGCGGGTCAGGCCGCGAAAGCTGACCGGGCTCGGGGGCGCGGCCGGCAACGCCGCCTCGGACGGGGTGATCAAATCGAGCGCTCGCGCCGGCGCGGCGGCCGCCGCGACGCCCAGCAAAATACCGATGAGAACCGCAACCGGAAATACCCGCATGATGACGCCTTCCTCGCCGCTGGACTCGATCGTCGGCCAGCGCTTGGGCCCGTGCCATGGCATTTAACCACAGGTTAGAGATCGGGGCAATTTTGCGCTATCCTTAGCGCGACGCGATCAGGACACGAGCGCCACAGCGTCCCAATTCGGAGCCGACATGAACTGCCCCTACTGCGCCGAGGAGATCAAGGATCAGGCGGTCGCCTGCAAGCATTGCAACCGCGATCTGTACCTTTTCCTGCCCATGCTGCGCGATATCGACGCGCTGAAGAAGCGCGTCGCCGAGCTGGAAGCGGTGCTCGAGGGGCTGCGGTCCTACCAGGAATCCGCCATCGAGGCCGAGGCGAAGGCCGAGCCCCGGCCGGTCGCCGTTCATCGCGCCGGCGCCGCCGCGTTCGCGGGCTTGGGGCCGGTTCTCGCGATCGGCTTGACCATCGCCAGCCTGCTCGTCGCGCATTTCCTGGTCGTCATCCTTTATGACACGCGTCTCGTCTATCTGCATATCGCCTCGATCCTGCTGCCGATGGGCTTCGGCTTCGTCATGACGCCGTCGGAGAAGCGCTCTTTCGCCGTCGATTGCCTCTCGGAAATCGGCATCGCCTTCGTCTCGATCCTGGTCATGTCCTTCGTCGTCTCGCGCACCGACAACGTGCCGGTGCTGCCGGCCAGCGTCGAGGACTGGCGCGAGTTCATCGAATACGGCGCGAGCATCGCCTTCGGCTTCATTTCCGGCGTGCTGGCGCGGCGCTGGCTCGAGAACCGGCGCGCGCCGATGGCGCACCGCAGCCGCCTCGCCAACGACATCTCGCGCCTCATCGCGAGGCACCGCGGCCGCAAGCTCAGCGATTTCGAGTTCGACAAGACCCTCACCCACGTCCAATCCGTCCTCGGCTCGATCGCCGCGATCGCGGCGGTCGTGTTCTCGGCGCTGACCGGATTGAGTCACATGTTCAACTGATAGAAAGGAGCCACCATGCGCAGCAAACCGACGCTTACCGCCGAAGACGCCCACAAGATGATGGCGGCCTGCAAGGCCGAGGCGACCAAGAACAACTGGAAGGTCGCGATCGCCATCGTCAACGACGCCGGCCACCTGTGGAGCCTGGAGCGGCTCGAAGGCGCGGGCCGCGTCACCTCGACCGTGGCCTTGGGCAAGGCGCGCACCGCCTCGACCATGGGCCGCCCCAGCAAGATGATGGAGGATCGGATCAAGGAACGGCCGGCCTTCCTCTTGTTCCCCGACATTCTGCCGATCCAGGGCGGCGTGCCGATTCTCGTTCAGGGCGAATGCGTCGGCGCCATCGGCGTCTCGGGCGTGCAATCGCACGAGGACGAGCAGGTCGCCAACGCGGGCGTCGCCGCGCTCGGGTAAGCCGGGCGAGAAAGCCAAGCGTGAGCCTCGCAGCTCCGCTTGGCTTCGCTCAGCGCTGGATTCTCGAAATCTTCGTTCCTTCGATGTTGATTCCGATCATCAGCCCTTGCTGATCGAAGATGAAGGCGTAAGCGTCATCCTTCAGCGTCGATGTGGACAGATTCTTGGCAACGCCCTGGTTCACGACGACGACCGTCGGCCCGACGCCGATCTCCCAGCCCTGCGAGCGGTGGATGTAGTTGATTGCCCTCGGGCTCATCAGAAACACGGCGTATCCGTATGATTGGGCGCCCGCCTGCAGACCCCAGGATCCGGTAAAGGAATTGTAGTAGCCGTCGATCTTCGATCCCTGTTTCAGCACGCCTTCGCCATAGGCCGCGCCGAACACGAAGCCGGCCTTGACGATGTTGGGAAAGACCAGCACGCCCTTGGCCTTCTTCGAGATGTCCAATGCGACGGGGTTGGTTTGGTAAAGCAATTGCAGAGCGTGATCGGCTTCCGCATTGAGATCCTGCGCCGTTGCCGCATTTGCGCGGTCGATCACGCTCATTGGCGCCACGGCCGCCATGGCGACCGAAATCGCCAGAAAAACACCTCGGATGTTCATCATCACTGCCCTCCTGCTTTTAGCCGGGATTTTCCGGATGTCGCTCGATCCGTCGCGAATGTTCGGACTTTCGCGGCCTTCCCGCAAGGCAGATGCGAGGCGCAGACGGCCTCCGACGCCACGCAATGGGACACACGACTGTCACATGAATAAGACGGTCTGGCCATCCGTTGTGATGCCGGCTGGGGTTATGATCCCCTGAATTCTTAGAGGAGGAAGCGATGAAGCTCTCACCAATGTTAGGCGCGTCTGCCGTGGCCTTGGCGGCGTTCTTGGCGACAACAGGCGCTGCGTCCGCCGATTCATCGTCGCCTGGCAGCAAATCGGGCTCCGATGATTGGCAGGCCCCAACATTCATGATCAATGCCAATGACCCGAACGCCAATGAGAAAGCCTGCGCCGATCATGGCGGGAAAGTCGTCACGGGCGCCAATCGACAGAAGGGTTGCGTCGTCACCGCCACGCCGCTCAACAATCGGCAAAACTTGAGCGGGCAATGAACGACGCTTGAAGCATTCCAAGCCGGCCATTAAAACGCATGAGCGTCGAATGATTTAGGCTGGCCCGACCTCGCCTGATCCGATCACAACCAATCGCGCTCTAATACCCGAGCGCGAAAGCTTCGCGGCGGTGATCTGTCTTAGCTCATCAGCCCGCCGCAGAAAGCTGCCAATGCAACTATCTCGGCGTCCGCGCGTCGCCAACGATGCCTCGCCTGCTGGTCTTCTGTCGCGTGGCAAACAAGCTTCAGATTGTTCGGGTCGGACAGGTCCCACTCCAATCGACCTGCGTGTATGATTTTGTTCGCCAGTTCTCTGAGCGGCAGCAAATCCGTCGTCCCATCCGGACGATAGATGGTCCCGAAAGAGCGGGCCGGGCTAACCTGTTTCATATAATCCGTAATCTTCTCGTCTTCATCGAGCAGACGGATCGGCCACAGCGAGTTCCAGACAGGTGCGAATGGCATTGCTCGCTGGGATATCGAATGAGAACCTGTGAAGATATTTCCAGTCCCCAGCAAAGTGGCCCTCGATCATTTTGGCGATAGGATGTTGGGAGAAGACAAATGTCATCACCACGGCCATGTTCTCTTGGATCAAGCGGGACAGCGGAATTCGCGCCTCCAATCTCCTACTAGTTATTCTTCAGGTCAACATTGCAGCCTTTCGCTTCGCCGAAGCAATACAAAACAAAACGGGTTGGAAGGAGGCGGTTACTGACCGCTTGGCAGGTTCATGTTTGGCGCGGGTGACGAATAGCCTACTATGGCATCAGGATCAACCGGGCCGCACCGATCC
>CAWDLZ010000021.1:0-39141 GCA_963803265.1 uncultured Alphaproteobacteria bacterium
GTTAAGATGGTTGTACTCCCGAATTTTGCACGTTCGAACAGGCTGCCAGCACGACGCGAAAAGGCCGACTGAGTACAAAATCTATATTTTGTACTCAGTCGGATTCTTGAGAAATGATTCGATTTCCCGACGTTTGTGCGGGTGGATCAGCCTTCCGGCTCAGCTCTGCGATTTCCTCGAGGGCTCGGTGAACAGTCAGCCAGGGCACATCGCTGCTCGGAGAAAATCAGTCCCGGCGCCGATACTAACATGACCCCAAGGAGGGGGACGGCGCGATAATGACGCGCCGCCGCTCTAACGCGCTACCGAAAATGACCCGCTCGACGGCAACGAATACAGCTACAATCGGCTGCATTTGACCAGCACAGCGGACTGCCAGGGTTCACGACTATGATGAAAAACCTGCCTCTGTCCAAAGTCTACCAACTACTCGAGCCCGGCCCGGTGGTCCTGCTGACGACCGCCCGCAAGGGTCTCGCCAACGTCATGACGATGTCCTGGCACATGATGGTCGAATTCGAGCCGCCGCTGGTTGCCTGCGTCGTCAGCAACGCCAATTACAGCTTTTCCGCGTTGCGGGCGACGAAAGAATGTGTGATTGCCGTGCCTGCATTGAAGCTCGCGGCCAAAGTCGTGAATATTGGCAATTGCTCGGGTCGCGCGGTTGCAAAGTTCGAGAAGTTCGGGCTGACGATGGTGCCGGCCGAGCGCGTGGCACCGCCACTGATCGCCGAATGTTTCGCCAATCTCGAATGCAAGGCCGCCGATACGAGTTTCGTGACCAAGTACAATCTCTTCGTCGTCGAAGTGCTCAAGGCTTGGATCGATTTGGCGCAAAGGCATCCGAAGACCATCCACCATCACGGGTACGGCAGGTTCGTCGTGGACGGCGAAATGATTAGGCTGAAGTCGAGGATGCGGTAATCGGCAAACTCGGAACTCTGAGCCTCGTGTTTACCTATCTGAACGAATTCGAAGCGACCTGCCACTGAGATTTTCGTCCACGGGGAGTTGGAGTCAGGCCTGACGGAAGGACAGAGCGATGAAGCCAAGCAGGTTTACGGAAGAGCAAATTATCGCGGTATTGGCTAAGCACGAGGCAGGAGGGAAAGCTGCTGATCTTTCTCGGAAGTAAGGGGTATCGGAAGCGACACTGTACAACTGGAAGGCCAAGTGCGGCGGCATGGACGTGTCGGACGCCAAGCGGCTGAAGGCGCCCGAAGACGAGACCGCGAAGCTGAAGAAGCTCTTGGCCGAATCGATGTTTGACGCTTCTGCGCTGCGTGAACTTCTGGGAAAAAATGGTGAGGCCCGCCGATTGACACGCCTTGCTGGAGGGCCGGAATCGGTACATTCTGGCCTACAAATTCCAGGCAGGAAGGCGGGTTTGGAATAGGGCCAATGCAACCGAACCTAGAACTCTCAATCCGGCATTCGGTCTAAGCCAGGAGCGTACGATGTTAACCAACGCGGCAATCGATCCCCGCTCGGTGAAGCCGGCGGATTGTGCTCCGACCGGACCCGGTACTCCGGCCGGCCATTACTTGCGCCAGTTCTGGCAGCCGGTCTACCATTCCGCCGATCTTCGCGTCGGACACGCGGTTCCGCTCACGATCATGGGCGAGGATTTTACCCTCTATCGTGGTGAGAGCGGCCGCGTCTGCCTCGTCGATGCGCGCTGCCCGCATCGCGGCACGCAATTATCGTCGGGGTGGATCGAGGGCGACGATCTGCGCTGCTTCTATCACGGCTGGAAGTTTTCAGCCGAGGGCCAGTGCGTCGAGCAGCCGGCCGAGGATTCGAGTTACTGCGCGCGCATCGCGCTGGCATCGCATCCGACCCAAGAATATCTCGGGCTGATTTTCGCGTACTTCGGCGACGGTGCCGCGCCCGACTTCCCGCGTTATCCGGAATTCGACGAATTCGGCGGCGTCATCGAGATCGATTCCTACTACCGCGCGTGCAATTACTTCCAGAACGTCGAGAACGCCCTAGACATGAGCCATGTCGGCTTCGTGCATCGCGACAACATGGCCGCCTATAACGGCATCGGTCGCGGCGCACAGCTTCGCGCCGAGGAATCCGATTGGGGAGTCGTCTACACCTTCACACGGGCCGACGGACAGTTGCGCATCCAGCAATTCGGGATGCCCAACATCTTCTATATGACCGCACTCCCGACTGATCCCGAGATCGGCTGGCAGGAATCGATGTTTTGGTGGGTCCCGATCGACGACATTCGCCATATGCAGTTTAGCCTGCATCGGATCCCGGTCACCGGCGGAACTGCCGAGCGGGTCAAGGCACGTCGGCAGGCGCGGCGCGCGCAGATCGACCAAGCGCATCAGCGCGTCTGCGAGGAAATTCTGCACGGCCGCCGTTCGCTGCGCGAGGTCGACCCGGCCCGAGTTCGACATGGTGCGCCTGCAGGACGATATCGCCCAGCTCGGCCAGGGACGGATCGCCGACCGCGACCACGAGCGGCCAGGGCGCGCCGACACGGGCGTCATCGCCATCCGCCGCCTGTGGAACCGCGAGATCGCGACGCTGCTCGCCGGTGGAACGCCGAAGCGATGGCGGCGCGATTCGAAAATCGTCCCGCGCGCCTGGGGGCTCGCGAGCGCGCCGGCGCTCGAAGGCGTCAACGCCCGCAGCGGCGGAGCGCGTGCGACGCCCGACTTCGTTGATATCCGTCCCCAAGTGGAGATCGACATTCAGCTTGAGGCGCTGCACGGCGACCCGCTGGCGCGATGAGCCATTCACCCACGTAATCGGGTACATCGGGGGATGGCGATCATCGAGGTAAAGGGGGTCAGCAAGACCCACCACGACGCCACCTCCGGCCGTCGGGTTCGCACCCTCGACAACGTCTCGCTCTCGGCCCGAGAAAACGATTTTCTGATTCTGCTGGGCCCGAGCGGCTGCGGCAAATCGACGTTGCTCAACATCATCGCCGGGCTGATGCCGTACGACGCCGATGGCGGCGAGGTTCTCGTCGAGGGCAAGCGCGTCACCGGCCCAAATCCCAAGCTGATGGCATATATGTTCCAGGATCCGGTGCTCTATCCATGGCGCACGGTCCTGAAGAACGTCGAGTTTGGGCTCGAAGCCCAGGGGATCGAAAAGGCGGAGCGCCACGAGCGCGCGTTCAAATATCTGCGAATGGTCGGGCTCGAGGATTTCGCCGACTACTATCCCCGCCAGCTCTCGGGCGGCATGGCGCAGCGCGTCGCGATCTGCCGCTCGCTGGCGCTCGAGACCGACATCATCCTGATGGACGAGCCGTTCGGCGCGCTCGACGAGCAATCGCGCATCATCCTCGGCGACGAACTGATCGATATCTGGCGCAAGGTTCGGCGGACAGTCGTGTTCGTGACTCACAGTCTCACCGAGGCGGTCTATCTCGGCGAACGCATCGCGGTGTTTTCGGCCCGCCCGGGACGCATCAAAGCCGAAGTCAACAACCCGTTGCCGCGGCCCCGCACCATCGGTCAGCCCGCGTTCAGCGCCATAGTCGACACGCTGTGGCGCGAGCTGAAGGGCAAATCGCTGATCTCGATCAAGCGCGCGGGGGCGGCCGACACCGAGCCGGTCGCCCTGCCGAAAGAATGACGGCGATGCGCAAACCGCCGCCGGTGATCGCGCGTTGGGGTTTCGTCTTGGGGGTGTTCGTCGCCTGGGAAATCTTCTGCCGGATCGCGACCGTGAGCCCTTTGCTGATCGCGCCGCCCACTGAGGTGTTGCGCCGGATTGCGATGATTCTGATCGGAGCCGGAACGGTTCCCGATTTCTACCTCAATGCCGCGATCACCGTCGGCGAGGTGACTTCCTCTTACGCGATCACTGCCACTATCGGGATCCTGATCGGGATAGCATTTTCGAGCTCGAAAATCATCGGCGACGCCATCGAGCCTCTGCTCCTACTGCTCTACGCCATTCCGAAGATCATCCTCTATCCGCTCATCATCCTGATCCTCGGCATCGGCGTGCGTCCGAACATCGTGTTCGGCGTACTGCTGGGAATCTTCGTGATCATCTTCAACACGACGGCGGGCCTAAGGCAGGTCGAGCCCAATTACGTCAGCCTCGCGCTCGCGCTCGGCTACAATCGGCTGCAGATTTTCTTCAAGGTCATGGTGCCGGCGGCGGCACCGACCATTCTCGCCGGGTTGCGGCTCGGCTTCGGCTACACCGTCATCGGCGTGATCACCGGTGAATTGCTGGTGGTGAATTCCGGGCTTGGCTTCCTGATCGACTGGGCGACGGTCAACTACCATACGCCTGAACTCTATGCCCTGATCCTGATTACCCTGACGCTCGGCGTCGCTGGCAATTCGCTGTTCAGCGCGCTCGAGCGGCGATGGGTGCGATGAGCCGCGAGCGCTTCCTCGTTCACGCCGTCCGGATCGGCGCCGTCATCGTCTTTCTGGGCATCTGGGAGCTGGCGGCGCGCCTCGGCTGGGTCAACGCCCTGTTCCTCACCGGGCCGATCGAGGCCGCCGCGCGCCTCGTGCCGGTCGCGGCCGAGTCGGTGCCCGATATCGTGGCGACATTGACCGAATTTCTCGCCGCGTTCTCGGCCGGTGTCACCGCGGCCATCGCGCTCGGCTTCGCCATCAACATGTCGCGCTACGCGTATCAGGTATTCATGCCGCTATTAGTGCTCGGGGTCTCGATCCCGAAGGTCACGCTGCTGCCGCTGTTTCTGCTCTGGTTCGGCATCGGCAAGACGCCGATCATCGTGTTTGGCGCCCTTTCGGGCTTTTTCCCGATGATCGTCAACGTCATGGCCGCGGCATCGGAGATCAAACCGAACCAGCTTCTGCTCGCCCGAGCGATGGGCTTCGGCACCGCGCAGATTTTCCGGAAGGTGACGCTGCCGGCGATGCTGCCGGTGCTGTCATCCGGACTCTATTACGCGTGCAATGCATCGATGATGGGAATATTCATCATCGAGCTGGCTTTAGCGCGATCCGGATTGGGCGTCGTTGTCCACAGTTTCGCGGTCACATTCCATACGGCCGACCTTTACGCTGCCGTGATCCTGACCGCGTCGATCACGATCGCGATCAACATGGCGCTTTGGTACATGGCTCGCTATTTTAGTCGATGGCGGGTATGAGTCTTGCATGTGTTTTCGCGAATTCGATGGAACGGAGCGATAAGACGATGAGAAAGACTTTCGTGTTGGGGCTGATCGTTCTGGCGCTGTCTACGTCGAACCTCTTTGCCCAGGAAAAGGTCGTCTACGGCACCGCGATCAAGCTGTCGGCGGTATATTATCTGCCGGTCCTCGCTGCCCAGGAACAGGGCATCTTCAAGAAGAATGGCCTCGAGGTCGAATGGGTGCCGACCCAAAGCGGGCCCGACCTGCAGCGCGACATCGCGTCGGGCGCGATTCAGATCGGTTCCTCGACCGGCGCCACCGACATCCCCGCGATCGCCCATGGCGTGCCTTCGATCATTGTCGCCAACCTGCAACCGGATGACGGTTTCCAGGTTTGGGTTCGGACCGACAGCCGGTTTCAAAAGCCGGAGGATATGAAAGGCGCGAAGATCGGTGTCTCACGGCTCGGCGGCGCCGAGCATGCCTATGGTCGCCTCGTCGCCAAGGGGCTCCATATCGCCGACAGCGACATCCAGTTCGTTTCGACCGGCGGCGTCAACGCCAGCGTTGCCGTCCTCACCACCGGCGGCATCGACGGCGTCGTCCTCAGCCCGCATCAGATGGTCAACCTTTATCTCCAAGGGAAGGTGAGGCCACTCGTGCCGGTCAGCAGGTTCGAAACCCAGCCGTGGCTTTCCTACACGATCGTCGCCAACCGGGACTTTGTCCAGAAGGAGCCGGGAACGGTCAAAAAGGTGATCGAACTCGATTCTCGAGGCCAATCGCTTCCTGATGAGCCCGGCAGGCAAACCCTTCGCCATCGCGAAGATGAAGGAAATCCACCACTACTCGGATGAGGCCGCCGAATCGATTTACAAGATCCTCAGCCTCAGTCCCGACGGCAAGTTCGACAAGAAGGCGGTGCAGAACGTCGTGGACTTCATGGTCAACTACGGCCTGATGAAGCCGGGCGAAGTCGCATCGGTCGATGCGCTCTATACCGACCAGTTCGTCCGCTGAGAGGCGGCGCGACACCGGTCAGACGTAAATGTGCTCTTTCGCGCCGGCGTAGAACGGTGTTCCATCGTCGTTGAGGAACACGGCGATCGGCCGGACCCTGTAAAGATCGCCGCGCAGGGCCGGTACCGGCTCAACGCCTTTCTGGAATTCCTTCAGCGCCTGCAGCATGCGCTTTCGCATCTGCATGATCGCGATGTCGCGCGATCCCAGATTTTCCTTGGTGCGGTCGGCGATCGGCGTTGGCCCCTGATTCTCGATCGCCGCCGCGTCCTGGGCGTTGTTCCCCTTGATGCCGGTGAAATTGTAGGTCCGCTGCAGTGAGCGATCGATTAGGTAGTCGTTGGCGCGGTTGCGCAACGGCAGATAGGTGCCCGGAATATTCTGCACGTTGATCGGCATCAGACCGACATTGTTGAACTCGAAGATTTCCTTTTCCGAGATCGGCCGCCACGGATTGTATTGAACGCGGTAGACCCAGGTGCGCTCGTCATCGACCGGAACCCATGCATCCCACAACAGCGTCTCGCCCGGCTCGCTCGGAATCATGGTGTGAACTGGCAGCAACCATTGGGTGATGCGCCAATAGGCTTTGCCGTTGCCGCCCTTGCGCTTCGCACCGATCATGAACCCGCTTTCGGTGTCCTTGATCTCGAACGTCGGCACCACATCGCGGACCGTCGCGGCCTCGCCGGCATCGACCATGCCGCCGACCGCGGGACTCAGGCCGCCGGTCGCGAGGAAGCGATGCAGAAAGCCGACATGGCTCGAGTCGAGATTTCCCTCCATTGCCTGCAGGTAATTGCCTTCGAGCAGGCTCTTGCGGATGAAGACGTTCTCTTTCGGCAGCGTGTTGAATTCGAATTGCGGGAATTCGACCGCCAAATCCTTGGGGCCGAGATACGCCCAGACAATCCCCGCATACTCCTTGCAGGAATACGAGGTGAGCTTCACGCGGCTTTTGTAATTGCTCGAATCGGTCTCGGTCGGCATGTCAACGCAATTTCCGCCGACGTCAAATTTCCAGCCGTGATAGACGCACCGAATGCCGTGCTCTTCGTTGCGGCCGAAGAACAAATCCATCTGGCGATGCATGCAGTAGGCGCCGACGAGAACCGATCTTTCCGCCGGTGTCGCGGAATGCGATCAGGTTCTCGCCCATGAGCTTGACCCGCACCGGCGGGCAATCGGCGCTAGGGATTTCCTCCGACAGCAGCGCCGGCATCCAGAACCGTCGAAAATACTGACCACCCGGCGTGTCCTTTCCGGTTCGCGTCAGCAGTTCATTCTCCGCTGCGGAAAGCATCGCACTCCTCCGTCCAAATCACGGCCCGACAACTTGACGGGCGCACGATAGCACGCCCCACGCATCGCTACTTATAGAGGCTGTCGATGAAGCCATCGCGGGCGAGGGCATCAACGAAACTCGGATCGATGAAATGCGTCGGATCGGTGGTCTTCGCCGACCATCGCGAATGGCGTTTTGCCGGACAGCATCGAGGCGACGATTGCGGGGCTTTCTGCAGCGAATTCGGTGCGCGCATCGATTCTGTAGCGGGCGAAGGCGCCGGCATCGACCGCAAGCCAGAGTGGCGCAACGTTATAAGAAATGGAGTTGTACGGGATATCGAGCGTCGGTCCCTTGATCGGGGCCTGCGCCACGGCATGCACGCCCATCAACAGCGTCAGTGCGACGGCGATCCGGGCGATCCTCATGCGGCGGCCCCCTGGTCGCCGGCCTCGCGGATCGCGCGCCAGACACGTTCCGGCGTCGCCGGCATCGGCAGATCGTGGACCCCCAGTGGGGTCAGCGCATCGATCACTGCGTTGATGATAGCGGCAGGTGTCGCGACATTTCCGGCCTCGCTGCCGCCTTTGGTGCCGAGGAGATTGGTCTTGGTCGGCACCAGCGCCACTTCCGATTCGATTTCGGGCATCAGGTCGGCGCGCGGCATGGCGTAGTCCATGAAGGAGCCGGTAAGCAACTGTCCGGTGCCGCGTTCATAGACGATCTCTTCGACCAGCGTTTCGCCGAGGGCCTGCGCCACCGAACCATGCAACTGACCTTCGAGGGTGAGCGGATTGACCACGGCGCCGACATCGTCAACGGCGGACAGACTTTCCACTTCGATCACGCCGGTATCCGGATCGACCTCGACCTCACAGATCATGCAGCCGTTCGGGTAGGTATTCGGCCCCTCATGCATCCCGACGCCATCGATGCCGATGCCGAGCTCGGGCGGGATGACGCCACCGGCAAATGACTTCCTCGCCACCTCCGCCAGCGTGACCGCGCGATCGGTGCCGGCGACACGAAACATGCCGGCATCGAAGAGAATGTCCGCCTCGGCCGCCTCGAGCATCCACGCGGCAAAACGCTTGCCCTTGCGGATGACGTCGTCGGCCGCGAGGCGCAAGGCGGAGCCGCCGGTGCTCATGCTGCGTTGCGCAAAGCTCCCACGGCCGAACAGAACGCGATCAGTGTCGCCCTGGAACACGCGCACCCGCGCAACCGGAATCCCGAGCCACCCCGACACCATCTGCGCGAACATCGTCTCGTGGCCCTGCCCAGTGGACAGCGTGCCGACATGAACGGCGGCAGAGCCGTTGTGATCGAGTCGAATCTCCATGCGTTCCGAGCCGGTGCCGGCGCGTTGGCAATGCATCGCAATGCCAATGCCACGGCGGCGGCTGTGCTTTTCACTGGCCGTACGACGTGCCGCAAAACCGTGCCAGTCCGCTAGCGTCAGCGCCTGATCCAGCACGCGCTCAAAATCGCCGAAATCGTAGACGTAGCCGCCCCAGGCTTTGTAGGGCATGTCGGCACGCCGAATCAGATTGCGCCGCCGCAACTCGATCCGATCGATGTTCATCGCGCGGGCCGCCTTTTCCACAAGGCGTTCGAGCACGAAACTTGCCTCGGGCTTGGCTGAACCGCGATAGGGACCGAGTTGCGACGTGTGGGTGAAGGTCGCGCGCACGACGGTATGGATGAGCGGCACGCGATACGTGCCTGGATAGGAGATCCCGGCGTTGTGCGGCGGCACGCCGGCCGAATTGCTCAGATACGCGCCGACGTCGATGGCGATCTTGCTGCGGAAGGCGAGCATGCGTCCGTCGCCGTCGAGGGCAAGCGACGCCTCGGCGATCTGCGAGCGGCCGTGCATGTCGGAAGAGATTGCTTCACTCCGCTCCGCAGTCCATTTGACCGGCCGGTTGAGCTTCTGCGACGCCCAAACCACGAGCACGTCTTCGGGATAGGTTTGCCCCTTCATGCCGAAAGCGCCGCCGACATCCATCGCCTTGACGCGCAGGCTCAACTGCGGAATGCCAAGCACTTCGCATACCGCCTCCCGCACACGAAACGGATTCTGGATGCTGGAGCACAGCGTCGCGCGCCGGTCAACCGGATCGCGATAGGCGACGGCCGAACGCGGCTCCATCGCGTTAGCCGATGCGCGCGGATAGTGCACGCGGATCGTCGCCACGTGCGCAGCGGCGGCGAATTGCCGATCGACCGCGGCGCGATCGCCGGTTTCGTGTTCGAAGCTCACATTGCTGGATGCCTCGTCCCAAACCTTGGGGGCGCCGGGTTCGCGGGCATCGGCCAATGTTGCCGCCAGCAAGCTTTCATACCGGACGTCGAGCAATTCTGCCGCGTCTTTCGCCTGCGCGAGGGTTTCGGCAACGATCAGAGCGATTCGGTCGCCGACGTGGCGCGCCTTGTCGGCGACGAGAATCGGCTGCACCGGACAATAAGATGGAGTGCCGGGGTGGACTTTCGGGAAGGAAGCGCAGCGCAGCGGCGCAAGACCTTCTTTCACGACATCCTCGCCAGTCAGAACCGCCAAGACGCCGGGGGCGGCAAGCGCGGCCGCTTTCTCGATGCCAAGAATTCGCGCATGTGCATGCGGTGAACGCAGCACATAGGCATAGGCCATGTCGCGAAAAGCGAGATCGTCGGCGTAACGTCCCTGACCGGTGAGCAGCCGTTGATCCTCGAGTCGGGGCAGCGCCGCACCGAGGCTCGAGATCGCGTCCCGCCCGCCGGCCGCGTTCATCTCAGCGTCCGCCGCCCAAGATATCTTTCGCCGCCCGATCCATCAGGTCGCTCCAGATGCTGCCGCCCATGTTCGCGGGGCCAAGGCGCGCCACCGCCTCCTGGAAATGGGGCTCGGCAAGCGGCTTCCATTGCAAATATTCGTCAATGAGATTGTCGGGAATGCGCGCATGGTCCGGACCGGCGATCGAGCACGCGTAGTAGTTCATCTGCGCCTGATGCTCGAGTTGCACCATCGCCGTCACCAATTCTTCCATCGTCTTGCCGACCGTGGTGACGCCATGGCCGAGGAGATGCACCGCCCCGGCCTTGCCAAGACATTCGGCCATTTCGCGGCCGTGATCGGCCGAGGTGATCAACGCCGTGTGCGGGTAGACCGGCAGCGGCTTGCGGACGAGCCGCAACCCCTCGAGTACCATCGGGACGATCGGAATGCCGAGCACGGTCAGCATCACGCTGAACGGAGGATGTGCGTGGACGACCGAGGTGATTTCCGGCCGTGCCTTAAATACCGAAGCGTGGATCATCACCTCGTTGCACTGGAGGCACGCCGGGCGGCCCTTCGACGAGATAGCCATCGACATCGCAGACGACCATGTTCTCGGGCCGCATGCGCGCCAGCACGTCGATCTCGTAGCCGCGACCCTTGACGACGAAGCGGTTGGGATTCGACGAATCGCGCAGACTGACATGCCCCATCGAGGCGCGGACGCCCGAGGCGAGGCCAGTCAGGGAGAGAATCCGGCTGCCGAGCGCGACTTGATATTTGACGTCGTTCAAATCCATCGCCATGCCCTGGCGCCTGCCGTCATAGGTAGATGTGCTCTTTCGCGCCCTCGTAAAATGGCGTGTCGTCGTCCTTGAGGGATACCGCGATGGCGCGCACCTTGTACAAGTCGCCCCTCAGCGCCGGCAGAGGCTCGACGCCATCCCGAAATTCGCGCAAAGCAGCCAGGAATTTCCGGCGCATCCGCATGATCGCGACGTCGCTGCTGCCGAGATGCTCCTGGGTGCGATCGGCGATCGGGGTCGGGCCCTGGTTTTCGATTGCAGCCGCATCCTGCGCGTTGGTGCCCTTAATGCCGGTGTAGGAATAAGTCCGCTGCAATTGCCGATCGATCAGATAGTCGTTGCGCCGATTGCGCACCGGCACATGCGTGCCGGGGATGTTCTCGACGTTCAAACGGGCGAAGCCGGCGGTGTTGTATTCGTATTTTTCCTGGTCAGTGATCGGACGCCACGGATTGTATTCGACGCGGTAGACCCACGTGTGCTCGTCGTCCATCGGGATCCACGCATCCCACAGCAGCGTCTCGCCGACATTCGCGGCGATTAGCGTATGCGCCGGCAACAGCCACTGCGTGATGCGCCAATAAGCTGAACCGTTCGGCGACACACGCTTGGCGCCAATCATGCAACCGTAGTCGGTGTCCTTGACTTCGAAGATCGGCAGCGAAGCCTGGTATTGATTCGTCATCTCGCCGCGACGGCCGTGACCCAGCCCGCGCGGATCGAGCGCGCGCCCGGTCGCGAAGCTGTGGAGATAGCCGGTGTGGCTCGAATCGAGATTACCCTCCATCGCCTGCAGGTAGTTGCATTCGAGGAGACTCTTCCGCAAATACACATGCTCTTTCGGCAGCGTGGTGAATTCGAATTGCGGGAATTCGACCGCCAAATCCTTGGGGCCGAGATACGCCCAGACAATCCCCGCATACTCCTTGCAGGGATAGGCGGTCAGGTGAATGTTGTCCTTGTATTTGCTGGTCGGCGGCTCGGTCGGCAGATCGACGCAGTTGCCGTCGGCGTCGAACTTCCAGCCGTGATAGACGCAACGGATGCCGTTCTCCTCGTTGCGACCGAAGAAGAGATCCATCTGCCGGTGCAGGCAGTATTGGCCGACGAGCGCGGCGCGGCCGCTCGTGTCGCGAAACGCGACCAGGCACTCGCCCATCAGGCGCACGCGCACCGGCGGACAATCGGGCGTCGGAATTTCTTCGGAGAGCAGTGCCGGCATCCAGAAGCGACGGAAGTAATCGCCCGCCGGGGTACCCTTATCCGTCCGCGTCAGAAGCTCGTTTTCGGCCGCCGAAAGCATTGTTGTCTCCAAGGTGCCGCGGTTCTATCCCGATCGCATCGCAGGGGATAAACGTCAGTGTTGAAGATACGCGAGGGTGACAGCCAATATCAAATGATCAATGCGGCCGCGCCGCCAACGCAATCAGCGATAGAAGGTGGGAAACCATGACCGACAACACGTCCGACGCCCGAACCGCCCTCGGCGCCGCGATTCGGCGTTTGGGCCGGGCATTTAACCCTGAGGTGCTGCAGGCGACCTATGCTCTCCATGCGCCCCTCCAGGAACGGGCGCCGAAGGACGGCGTGGTCATCACCAAGGACATCACCTATGGCGAGAATGTACGTCACCGCCTCGATCTCTACGTCCCGGAACGCAAGCCAACCAGCGCCCCGGTGGTAGTATATTTCCACGGTGGCGGCTACATCGCCGGCGAGCGCAGCGTCCCGCCTGGTCTGATCTACGACAATGTCCCGACCTTTTTCGCGCGTCACGGGCTGATCGGTGCGAATGCAACCTATCGTCTAGCGCCCGAACATAAATGGCCGGCGGGCGGCGCCGACGTGGGGCGAGCTGCGGCATGGCTCCGCAACAATGTGGCGCAGTTCGGTGGCGATCCCGACTGCATCATCCTGATGGGACAATCCGCAGGCGCGACGCACGTCGCAACCTGGACGTTCATTCCCGAGGTTCATGGCAGCGCCGGCCCACGCATCGCCGGCGCGATCCTGTTATCCGGCGTCTTCGCGCCGCATCATCCGCTCTACAGCCCCGGTACGCCGCCACCGCATCAGATCGCCTATTTCGGTGAGGACCCGGACGGATGGACGGCGAAGAGCCCAATCAATCATGTCAGGCCCGGCCATCCGCCCGTCTTGGTGTCGGTCACCGAGTTCGACCCCTATCCGTTGCAGTGGGGCTCGCCGGCCCTCGTCACCGCTCTGACCCAATGCGACGGCGAGATGCCGTGGTTCGTCTATGCGCGCGACCAGAACCACGTCTCGCCGGCGATGCAGATCAATCTCGATTTCGACACGCTGGGGCCGGAGCTGTTGCTGTTCATCCGGAGTATCGCGGAAAAGCGAGCCGCTAGATGACGATCGCCGCCGTCGCGTTGAGCAGCGTGCGGGCAACGCTGAGCGCGGTCAGCGCCGAGGTTTTGGGGTTGCTCGCCGACGGCACACCCTCGACCAGCAGCATCAGCCGACCGCTCTCGCCTTCGGCTTCGATCTCGTGGCGGTTGCGTTGTGCAGCAGGATCGGCGACGAGCTCGACCCGTGTGGCGTCGAACCCCAGTCCGGCCAGCGCGACGGTCGCGGCGACATTGGCATTCGCTGGATAGGCCAATGCCGCATCGCGCGCATTGCCCTCAAACAATACGGTGCGCGCGCGAAGATCGGCGAGGTTAACGTGCTGTTCAACGAGCGAACCGCGCCAGGCGTCGGGCGGCTTCACGCCGCGATAGCGCACGGATTTAAGGCCGCGCAACTTCATCGCGGCCAGCGCATCAATGCCGGCGATGGCACCCGCCGGCAAAATGATGCGTGTGCCGGCCTCGAGTGCGGATTCCTTGAGCCGATCGAGCACGCCAGAAGCCGCAAGCGCCCCGACCGAAACCACCAGAAGATCGCTGCCGCCGCGAAGGATGCGTTCGCCGTGCGCGGTCACCGCGCCCTGGCCCGCCGCCTCGACCACGATCTTGGGATCGAGGCCCAGAAGCCCGTAGACGGTTTCGACGATCTCAACTCCGGGCAGTTCCCGCCGGGCGTTGTCGCTTCGCCCTTCGCGCACGAGCGCGCCGACGATCGCAATCGGCTCCTGCGCGCCCGATGCCGCCTTCAACACGTCAATCGTATCGCGAACGATCCCGCCATAGCCGATCACAGCGACACGCAACATCCGTGCGCCTCAGCCTTCCATCTCTTTAAGGAACGTGCGCCACACCGGCGCAATCCTTGCGCCCTGGAAATCCGAGGTCTTCGGATATGGACCGGGATCGAACACAGCGTGCCACTCTTCTTCGGTGGTGACCGGATCGTGGTAACGCGAGTTGCCGAGCAGCTTGTGCAAATTCTGCGCGGCGAGGGTTGGATGCGTCGGATCGCAGCCGCCGGTCACCGTCGCTGGCACGGTGATCGACGCCCATTCGTCGGCGGTCAACCGGCAACCCGCGATCGGCAGATCGCCGCTCGTGATGAAAAACGCTTCCCAATACGCCATCTGGCGCACGAACTCGCTCGGCTTCATCGCCAGGAGCGTGTCGCGATTGGCCGGGTTCTGCTTGATCAACTCGGCAAAATGGGCGGTCTCGATCACGCCCTCCATGCCGCGCCGCAGCGCGGCGCGCGTATATTGTTGGTAGAAATTCTTTGGCAGCCGGTTCGCCGGATAGTCGCCGCCCGAGGGCCAGGCAAGCATCAACCCCTTCACCAGGCCGGGGTATTTGACGCAGAGCAGCGGCGTGGTGCGGCAACCGGCGTATTCGCCGACATAGCAAGGATCGAGATTAAGCGCCTTGATCAGTACCGCCAGATCGTCCGCCCACAAATCGGCTTCCGAGGCATCGCCGGCGATGAAGATGCTCGCGCGCGCGTCGGTATTGCGGCGATCCCAGGTGATGACGCGATAGTCCTTCGCCAGTTCGCCGGCGATCACCCGCTGGACGTAGCCGCCCCAGCGCCCGCCCGGCGTCAGGACGACGGGCGCACCGCGCCCCTGCTCCTGGTAGGAGATGGTACCGCCATTGACGGCAAGATCGGGCATGTCCTGAACCTCTGACAGAACGAAAAACAACGGCACAACCGGCTCGTAAATCTTTCATATCACGGCTCTGCTGCGGCGGCGCAAGAATCTTCGCAGCGTGCGCCGGTTCGCTTCACCCCTGCCGGATAACCTGCCAAAATCGCGTCACGCCGATGGCGGCAATGCAAAAGGGGGACGGCATGACCATTTCGATCGACGAGATCGTGGCGCGGATCGACAGGGACGAACTGGTCCGCCTGGCGCTGACCATTTGCAATATCGACAGCTCCGGGCCGACCGAGGCGCCGGTCGCGAAGGTGATCGCCGAATGGTTCACGACCGAGGGTTTCAAAGTTCGCAGAGTCGGCTTGCTGGCGGACCGCTTCAACGTGCTGGCGCGTCTGCCCGGTAGCGGCGGCGGCTACAGCCTGCTGCTCAACAGTCACATGGACACGTCGGTGCGCGCGACCGACACCTGGACGCGCACCGATCCGGCCGCGGATATACACCACAAAGCGTGGCTCGAAGGCGACGAGTTGGTTGGCGAGGGCATCGTCAACGACAAGGGACCGATGGCCGCCTTCATGATCGCGGCGAAGGCGATCAAACAGTCGGGCGTGACGCTCAAAGGCGACCTGCTGCTCACCGCCGTCGTCGGAGAAACCAGTCACGAACCGGGCGACGACACACCCGGCTCGCTGGTCGAAACCAAGGACCTCGGCGCGCGGTTTCTCGCGACGCATGGCGGCGTTGCCGACTATGCGCTGATTGCGGAAGGCACCGGCTTCAGCATCGTCAGCGTCGAAGCCGGTATGGCCTGGTACCGGATCACCTATGCGTCCGATCAGCCGGGCTTCTATACGCCCTACCTACCGGACCGAACTACCGTCGGCGCGAGCCCGAACATGGTGGTGCGGGCGGCGGCGGCAGTGACGGCGCTCGAAGCCTGGGCGGCCACCTACCAGAAGCGCAATACGCGCGAATTCCCGGGCGGCGTGGTGATCCCGAAGGCGCAGGTCAGCGCGATTCGCGGCGGCGACGCGAATTCGCTCGGATCGACACCGCAGATCTGTTGCCTCTATCTGGGTGCCTTTATCGTGCCGGGCCAGGACCCGCTCGTGCTAAAGCGCGAGATCGGCGACGCCTTGAAAGCGGCCGACGTCCCGCCAAGCGACATCGAGCTTTATCTTTTCCGTCCCGGCCATCAGGCCCGAAACGCAGCAAGGATCACCGAGGCGCTGCTGCGCGCCCATCATGCGACGTTCAATAGCCCGCCACCGAAGCCCAATTCGGCCACGTGCAGCATGTGGCGTGACGTCAACATCTTCAACGAGCTTGGCATCCCAGCGATCACCTACGGACCACGCTCCGAACAGCATTCGTACCGCCGTTCGTTCACGGTCAACGCGCTTTACCGCGCGGCCTGCGTCTATGCGCGGACGATGGTCGACATCTGCAATCAGGACAAGCCGTCCTGACGGCTGGGCGGAACATCGGGTCGCACCGCTGTTCCGTGACAGAGGCCTTTTGCGGAGACGTGCTGGGACCAGGACTCGTCAATGGCGCCTCGGACGATGATCAACCGAGCGCGACCATACGCCGATCGCGCCCGGGCTTCACGTGCGCGACCACAACATCTTCGTCACCTTCCCGGCGCCGGCGTACTCGCAGACAGAGAAGCGTTTTGCCGCGTCTTCAAATCGCATGTGCCTTAACGAACTATACCAAAAGACCGCTTCGTCCAATATGCGTTCACCTTCCCGACCTTCCTCGGCGTGCAGCCCGCGGTCCGCACGATCCCCAGTGACGACCTTAGCTCATGAGCCCTCCTCATTGAGCAGTACCGCGCCCATTCGTTCAAAAGCAGGCGACGCTTCTCGAACAAATCGTCCTGTCGATAGGCTGCCTCAACCTTGTCGCCCGCGGCATGGGCGAGGGCATCTCAGCTTGCAGCTCCCAATGCTAGGCTTCGGCGGGTGAGGTTAGACGGGCGAAAAAACAGCCGTTTCTAGCGCACCCGTAGTGAGTGCCCAGTGAGTGCCCAGTGCCGTTTCTATTCCGCCGCTTCTGATCTAACCTTTTGATTTTTAATACTTTCTAGGGCGCTCTCGACATGGCGCGAGAACACGAAATCCGCCGGACGTTGGCGGTCGAGCGAGATTTCCTCGGCCATCGCGCCCTCGGTCTTGACGCCGCGCAGCGCTACGCCCAGCGCCTTCAGCGGATGGTTGGCCGCGTCCATCACGGCGGTCGCTTCGTAGCCGCTATGGACCATGCAGTCGGCGCATTTCTCGTAATTGCCGGTGCCGTAGCTGTCCCAGTCGGTGGTCTCCATCAACTCCTTGAAGGTCTTGGCGTAGCCTTCGCCGAGGAGGTAGCAGGGCCGCTGCCAGCCGAAATAGGTCCGGGTCGGGTTGCCCCATGGGGTGCAATGATAACTCTGATTGCCGGCGAGGAAATCGAGGAACAGGCCGGATTGCGAGAACGACCATTTCGCGCCGTTCCGATTGCGGAAGATGCCGCGGAACAATTCCTTGGTTTTGCGCCGGTTGAGGAAATGCGCCTGATCGGGCGCGCGCTCATAGGCATAGCCCGGCGATACCGTGATGCCGTCCAAGCCCAGCGCCATCACGGTGTCGAAGAATCGCGCCACGCGGCTCGGCTCGGCGCCGTCGAACAGCGTGCAATTGATGTTGACTCGGAAGCCTTTCGACTTCGCCAGCTTGATCGCGTCCACCGCGCGGTCATAGACGCCGTCCTGACAGACCGAGTGGTCGTGCATCCGTTGGTCGCCGTCGAGATGGATCGACCACACGAAATAGGGATTGGGCTCGAACCGATCGATCTTCTTCTCAAGCAGTAAGGCGTTGGTGCACAGGTAAACGAATTTCTTGCGCGCGATGATGCCCGCCGCGATCTCCTCGATCTCGCGATGCAAGAGCGGCTCCCCGCCGGCGATCGACACCACCGGCGCGCCGCATTCGTCGACCGCCTCGAGGCAGTCGGCGACCGAGAGCCGCTGATTGAGGATCGGATCGGGATAGTCGATCTTACCGCAGCCCGCGCAGGCGAGGTTGCAGCGGAACAGTGGCTCCAGCATGAGCACCAGCGGATAGCGCTCGACGCCCCGCAAGCGCTGCTTGGCGACATAGGCACCGACACGGATCATCTGACGCAGCGGAACAGCCAACGGAATTTTCCTCTTATTCGACCGGATCGGCGAGCTTCGCGGGCATGCGGAAGCGCACATTCTCGGTGATGCCAGGTAAGGTCACCAGCTCGATCTTTTCGATCGTGGCGAGCCGGTCGATGAGCTTTTGCACCAGATCGTCGGGCGCCGAGGCCCCGGCGGTGATGCCGACCGAGGATGCGCCCGCGAGCCAGGCCGGATCGAGCGCGTCGGCGTCGGCGATGAGATAGGCTTGCGTCGCCTGCTCGGTCGCGATCTCGCGCAGCCGATTTGAATTGGAGCTGTTGGCCGCGCCAACCACGAGCACGACATCGACCAGCATGGCAAGCTCGCGCACCGCGCGCTGGCGGTTTTGGGTCGCGTAGCAGATGTCTTTGGTATCGGGGCCGACGATCGAGGGAAAGCGCGCGCGCAGGGCATCGATCACGGCCTTGGTGTCGTCGACGCTCAGCGTGGTCTGGGTGATGTAGGCGAGCTTCGCGGGGTCGCCGACGGTGAGATTCGCGACTTCGTCGGCCTTGGAGATGAGATGGACCTTGCCGTCGATCCGTCCCATCGTGCCTTCGATCTCGGGATGGCCGGCATGGCCAATCAGCACGATCTCGCGGCCCTGACCGGCGTAGCGCTGGCCTTCGCTGTGCACCTTGGATACCAGCGGGCAGGTAGCGTCGATCACCGGCAGGTCGCGGCTCTCGGCTTCGTCCTCGACCGCGCTGGCGACGCCGTGAGCGCTGAAAATCGTGACGCTGCCGGGCGGGATTTCGTGGAGATCGTCAACGAAACGCGCGCCCTTCGCGCGCAGCCGCTCGACCACGTGGCGATTATGCACGATCTCGTGCCGGACATAGATGGGCGGCCCGTATTTCTCGATGGCGCGCTCGACGATCTCGATCGCGCGCTCAACTCCGGCGCAAAATCCCCTGGGTTGAGCCAGGACTACCCGCATGAATCCCTCGTTGAAGGGGCGTCGCCGCCCGTTAACCTTATGATGTAGCGCATTATACGCGGAATGACGGTCGCGGCCAGGGCGATTTAGCGCGAAAGTGGCGGAATTGCGGCATAGCTTAAAATCTTGCGTTGCAGGACTATATTGTTAAGCTGAGCGTTCCGAGACCGAGGGGTAACGAGTTCGGACGGCGCGGCTCGAAGATACGGGAGCTTGGAGGCCAGTGGCTAGGGATCAACAGGGGACGCCTGAGAGCGGCGACGCATCGCGGCTCGGCAACCGTACGCCTCTGCTCGACCGGATCAAATTCCCGGACGATCTACGCAAGTTCCCGGAAGCCGATCTGAAGCAGGTTGCCGAAGAGCTCCGCCAGGAGCTGCATCGACACGGTATCCGTCACCGGCGGCCATCTTGGCGCGGGGCTCGGCGTCGTCGAGCTCACCGTCGCGCTGCATTACGTCTTCGATACGCCGCGCGACCGGCTGATCTGGGATGTCGGCCATCAGGCCTATCCGCATAAGATTCTGACCGGGCGGCGCGACCGCATCCGAACCCTGCGCCAGGGCGGGGGCTTGTCGGGCTTCACCAAGCGTTCGGAGAGCGAATACGACCCGTTCGGTGCCGCGCACAGCTCGACCTCGATCTCGGCCGCGCTCGGCATGGCAGTGGCGCGCGACTTCAAGGGCGGCAAGAACGAGGTCATCGCCGTGATCGGCGACGGCGCCATGAGCGCCGGCATGGCCTATGAGGCGATGAACAACGCCGGCTCGATGGATTGCCGCCTCATTGTCATTCTCAACGACAACGACATGTCGATCGCGCCGCCGGTCGGGGCGATGAGCGCCTATC
Organism: uncultured Alphaproteobacteria bacterium; assembly: GCA_963803265.1. Taxonomy (GTDB): domain Bacteria; phylum Pseudomonadota; class Alphaproteobacteria; order ATCC43930; family CGMCC-115725; genus CAIKMD01. The sequence continues at coordinate 19,986 of CAWDLZ010000021.1, forward strand.
TGTCGCGGCTGCTGTCTTCGAAGCCTTATATGAGCTTGCGGCATCTCGGCGCGGCGATGGCGCGGCGCTTTCCGCGCGGCCTCGCGAGCGTGCTCGGCCGGGCCGAGGAATATGCGCGCGGCTTCGTGACCGGCGGAACCTTGTTCGAAGAGCTCGGCTTCTACTATGTCGGTCCGATCGACGGTCACAATATCGACCATCTCCTGCCGGTACTCAAGAATCTCCGCGACAGCGAGGATCGCGGCCCCGTCCTGGTCCATGTTGTAACGCGCAAGGGCCATGGCTACGCGCCGGCCGAGGCCGCCGCCGACAAGTATCATGGCGTCGTGAAGTTCGACGTGGCGACCGGCGCCCAAGTCAAGAGCAAGACGGCCGCGCCGAGCTATACCGCCGTCTTCGCCAAGGCGCTGATCGCCGAGGCCGAGCGCGACGAGCGAATCGTCGCGATCACGGGGGCGATGCCGTCGGGCACCGGTCTCGACAAATTCGCCGAGCGTTTTCCCGCTCGCTGTTTCGATGTCGGAATCGCGGAGCAGCACGCGGTGACCTTCGCCGCCGGACTCGCCTGCGAGGGGATGAAGCCCTTTGCCACGATCTATTCGACTTTCCTGCAACGCGCTTACGATCAGGTGGTCCACGACGTCGCGATCCAGAAACTGCCGGTACGCTTCGCCATGGACCGCGCCGGGCTCGTGGGCGCCGACGGTGCAACCCATGCCGGTTCCTTCGACTTGGCCTATCTCGGCTGCCTTCCGGGCTTTGTGATCATGGCAGCGGCCGATGAGCTCGAGCTTATGCACATGGTCGCGACCTGCGCGGCGATCGATGACGGGCCCTCGGCGGTGCGTTATCCGCGCGGCGAGGGCATCGGTGTCGAGTTGCCGGCGCGTGGCGAGGTTCTGCCGATCGGCAAAGGCAGGGTGGTGCGCGAAGGCAACGCGATCGCGATCCTGAGCTTGGGCACGCGGCTTCAAGAATGCCTCAAAGCCGCGGACGAGCTGAGCGGCTATGGATTGTCCGCCACCGTCGCCGATGCGCGCTTTATGAAGCCGCTCGATGCCGAGCTGATCGAGCGATTGGCGCGCGAGCACGAGGTGCTCATCACCATCGAGGAGGGCGCCATTGGCGGTTTCGGCAGCCACGTGCTGAATCACCTCGCCACCGCCGGCATGCTCGAGCAGGGCCTCAAGGTCCGGCCGATGGTTCTGCCCGACAGCTTCATCGACCAAGACTCGCCCCAGGCGCAATACGAGCAAGCCGGGCTGGCCGCCCGCCACATCACGCAAACGGCGCTGGCCGCGCTCGGCCGCGTGATTGCCGGGCGCTGGGCCCGCGCTTAAGCCCCCTGAGCGGCAAGAAGCGTCTCGACACCTGCTCGTGGAGCGCGGCTTGGCGGAAAGCCGCGCCAAGGCGCAGGCGTTGATCTTGGCCGGGGCGGTATGGAGCGGCGAGCGCAAGCTCGACAAAGCCGGCGCCCAGGTGAGCGACACTCTCCCATTGGAACTCAAGGGCCGCGACCATCCTTGGGTCTCGCGCGGCGGCGTCAAGCTCGCTCACGCGCTCGATTATTTCGGCATCGATGTCGTGGACGCGGTCGCACTCGATATCGGCGCCTCGACTGGCGGCTTCACCGACGTGCTGCTCGCCGAGGGTGCTGCCCGGGTCTATGCCGTCGATGTCGGCCACGGTCAGCTCGCCTGGAAGCTGCGGCAAGATGCCCGCGTCGCGGTATTGGAGCGCTGCAACGCGCGCTATCTCACCGCGAGCGAAATTCCCGTTCCGCCCGACATCGTGGTCTGCGATGCCAGCTTCATCGGGTTGGAGACCGTCTTGTCTTCCGGCCTCGCCCTCGCCAAGCCCAAGGCGCTGCTGGTCGCGCTCATCAAGCCGCAATTCGAGGTCGGACCGGAGCGCGTCGGCAAGGGCGGGGTGGTGCGCGATCCCGTCCTCCACCGCGAAGTCTGCGATCGCATCGCGGAATGGCTTCACGCTATCGGCTGGTCTGTCGTCGGGGTCATCGAAAGCCCGCTGCGCGGACCCGAAGGCAATGCTGAATTCCTGATCCATGCCAGACGTTGAGCCGGTCATGCTCACCGTGGAGCGCATCGGCGCGCGCGGCGACGGCGTCGCCCATTATCGGGGCGAGGCCATCTATCTGCCTTTCACCGCGCCGGGCGATGTTGTCAAGGCGCGGCTCGGGGCTCGGCTCGGCGCCGGTCGCGGCGGCGAGCTGGTCGAGCTGACCTCGGCGGGCGCCGCGCGCGCCGCGCCGCAATGCGCCCATTTCGGGGCGTGCGGCGGCTGCGCGCTGCAACATCTGAGCGATGAGGCGTATCTCGCCGCGAAGGAGCAATGGCTCGGCGCGGCGCTGGCGCGGAGGCACGTGGCTGCGCAAGCGATCGCGAAGCTCGAACGTCTGCCGGCTGGCACGCGGCGTCGCGCAAAGTTTCAGCTCGCGCGGGGCCGCGCCGGCTTTCACGCACGCTCGAGCCATCGCATGATCGATCTCCAGGAATGCGCCGTCCTCCACCCGAAGCTCATGGCGCTGGTCGAGCCGCTGCGCCGGTTGCTGCCCGACACATCGGCGACCGCGATCGCGACGCTGAGCGACACGGGTATCGATCTGCTGCTCGATCTCGTCGCCGACCCCGATCTCGCGCTGCTCGATGCCCTCGGGCATCTTGCCGCGGCGCAGGATTTGGCGCGCCTCCAATGGCGTAGCGATGGGTCTCGCTCAACCGGTCGCGCTGCGTCGGGTGCCGCTTGTCACGCTGTCGGGCGTCGCCGTCGATCTGCCCGAGGGATGCTTCCTCCAGCCCAGCCTCGCGGCCGAGGCCGCGCTGATCGAAGCGGTCTCCGACATGGTGGGGCCGGCGCGCCGCATCGCCGATCTCTATGCCGGGATCGGGACGTTCAGCTTCGCTCTCGTGCGTCGCGCTCAGGTCCACGCGTTCGAGGGCGCGGCCGAAGCGGTGGCGACGCTGATGGCGGCCGCCCGGCGCGCCGGCTTGCAGGACAGGGTCTTGGCCGAGCGGCGCGATCTTGGCGCAAGCGCGCTCTCGCCAACGGAATGCGCGCGGTTCGACGCCGTGGTCTTCGATCCGCCTTATGCCGGCGCGATCGAGCAGAGCCGCGCGCTGGCGGCGAGCAGCGTCAAGCGCATCGTCGCCGTGTCGTGCAATCCCGCCACTTTCGCGCGCGATGCGCGTATCCTCGCCGATGGCGGCTATCGCCTCGTCGAGGTCAGGCCGTTCGATGCGTTTCCGTGGTCGGCCAATCTCGAGCTGGTGGCGCGCTTCGAGCGCGATTAGCGGTCTTTGGCCACCGCCAGCACCGGCGCGAGAGCAGGCGCGGCTTCCTCGGCGCCTTGGGCGTAGCTGGTCCGATAGAGCCGCCCGAGTCCGACACAGGTCACCGCCAGGACGAGATAGGGCGCGGCGAGAACGTAGCGCACGAGCTGCAGCGGCAGCTTCGCCGAGAGCACGTAGCCGACGATAGTCGGGTCCGATGATCGAGGCGATGCGCCCGATGCCCGACGCCCAGCCCACGCCGTTGCTGCAAATGCGCGTCGGATAGAACAGCCCGACCGTGCCGTCGAGCGAGGTGACGATGCCGCCCGAAGCCGCGAAGGGAAAGGTGAAGGACGCGGTGGGCAACAGGCCGGAAGATTTCGAGAAAAACCGGCAGCCAACTCTGAATCTCAGATAGGTGATGCCGTCGGCGAAATAGACGAGCCAGATGAGCAGCGTTGCCGGCATGACGCCGCCGATGCCGACGCCGCCCGGCACGCAGGACGATGAGCTCGTTCCCGTTGGTGACGAGAACCGTAGCCAGCGCCGGAAGCCTATAGAGCGCAAGCGGGGTGAGGGAGCCGATCTTGCGGCCCCAGCGGTCACTGACGAAGCCAATGAGGAGGCTTCCGACGAGAACGCCGAAAAACCGGGAGATGAACACGATGCCCATCGTGCTTTTATCGAAGTGGAGGGCGCGGATCATGGCGGGCGCGGCGACGCTCGGGGTGGCGGATTCGAAGCCGTCGAGGAACGGCATCAGGAAGCAGAACGCGAAGATCGCGAGAGAAGCCTGCCGAGCTTTGCACCGGCGATCAGCTCCGAAACGTCGATTTTCGGTGGCTGCGTCACGACGTATCTTCCTTGCCGCCATGGTTGGCGCAAACGCCTTCGAGGTCAGCTGTGGCGCGGCGGCGCTATTTTACGACGAAGGGCGGCATCATCAGCGCGCCCGGCGGCGCCAGCAGCAGCGTGAGGCGATCGAGGCTCGCGCCGAGGAGGGCGAGGGTTTGCCGCGGCAAGACCGCTTCCGAGTCATCGTCATCGTTATCGCCGCTGCCGAAGAAGCGCTGCACCGCTGCGGCGAGTCTCCGATCGCGATGCGGGATAGGGCTTCAGCGTTACGTCCTGGCTCGCCGGGATGCCGGCGGCGTCCTTGGTGAGCGCGAGCGCCCTGTCAAATCCGCCGAGGGCATCGACGAGGCCGTTCGCTTTCGCGTCGGCGCCGCTCCACACCCGTCCCTTGGCGACGGCCTCGACTGCATCGGCGCTGAGCTTGCGGCCGGCGGCGACGCGCTGTTTGAATCCGGCATAGGTATCGTCGAGCATGGCGTCGAACCGCGCCTTCTCGGCCGGCGAAAAATCCCGCATCGCGCTTTCGATGCCGGCATTCGCGCCGGCCTGGACCGAGCCGAAATTGGCGCCGAACTTTTGTAGGAGGCCGCCGAGCACGAGCTTCCCCGCGACAACGCCGATGGCGCCGGTCAGCGTCGCCGGCTCGGCCACGATCTTGTCCGCCGGCGCTGCGATGTAATAGCCGCCCGAGCCGGCAACGTCGCCCATGCTGACGATCACGGGCTTGCCCGCGTCGCGCGCCCGGCCGATCGCGGCCCAGATGGTTTCCGCCGCCACGGCGGAGCCGCCCGGGCTGTCGATGCGGAAGAGGATCGCGCGCACCGAGGGATCGATTTGAGCGAGGTGGAACGCATGCGTTACCGCGTCGGCGCCGAGTACGCTGCCGCCAGTGAGCGGATTGGCGCCGCCGCCGCGCGCCATCAATCCGGTGGCGTAAATCAGCGCGATGGTCGGGCCGCTGCGATGCTGTGGGCCAGCCTCGTCCAGATAGCGCGACGCAGAGAGGGGAACGGCGCCGCCGCCGAAGGATGCGATCGCGTCCTCGCGGTAGCCGAGATGATCGACGAGATGCGCCTTCGAGGCGTCGTCCGTCGCGAGCGGCGCGCGGTCGACGAGCGCCCTCACGGTGTTCTTGTCGATCTTGCGGTCGGCGGCGATGCCGTTGACGATCTGGCCGAAGATCGAATCAATGAGCGCCTGCCATTCCTCGCGCTCGGGCTCGGTCATTGCGGTCTCGGTCACGATGTTGGCCGCGTCCTTGAATTCCTCGCGATGCTCGAAATCGGGGACGATGCCGAGCGCGTCGAGCGTGCCGCGGAGATAGGGCATCTCGACGCGCATCCCGACCAGTCCCACCATGCCCATCGGCTGCAGCCAAATCTCGTCGAAGGCCGCGGCGAGGTAATAGCTGCTCGTGCCCGAGCCAAGCTCGCCGAAGGTGTCGGCATAAGCGACGGCGCGCTTGCCCTTGGCGCGGAAAGCGGCGATAGCGTCGCGCAGCTCCTGCACTTGCGCCACCGCCATGGTGCTGTCGCCGATGCGCGCGACGAGGCCTCGAACGCGCGGATCGTCACCGGCGCGCTCGATCGCGCCCAGCGCATCGGCGAGCGACAGGCCGGTCGGGAACAGAAGCTCCGAGATGCTGCGATTGGCGGGCGCATCCGGCAGCGCGTTGGAAAAATCGAGGGTGAGAACCGTGTTGTCGGCGATGCGGGGCCCGCGTTCCACGGTCCATAGCCACAACCCGCCGGCGGCGATGATCATGAGGACAACCAGCGCCCCAACGCACGCGAGAGCTCCGATGACGAAGCGGCGCATCGGGGGCGCCTCAGCCGCACTGCGCGCGGTGGCGCAGCCGGTGATCGGCGAGCACGACCGCCATCATCGCTTCGCCGACCGGAACCGCGCGGATGCCGACGCACGGATCGTGGCGGCCCTTCGTCGCTACCTCGACTTCGTTGCCGTTCCGGTCCACGCTACGCTTAGGGATGAGGATCGAGCTCGACGGCTTCACCGCGAAACGCAGGACGATGTCCGCTCCGGTAGAAATGCCGCCCAGGATGCCGCCGGCGTTGTTGGACAGGAATTCGGGTCTGCCGTCGCGCATCCGCATCTCGTCGGCGTTTTGCTCGCCCGACAGCGCGGCCGCGCCGAACCCCGCGCCGATCTCGACCGCCTTCACCGCGTTGATGCCCATCATGGCGCCCGCCAAATCGGCGTCGAGCTTGCCATAAATCGGATCGCCCCAGCCCGGCGGCACGCCCTCCGCCACGACCTCGATCACCGCGCCGGTGGAGTTGCCGGATTTGCGCACGCCGTCGAGAAAACTCTCCCAGCGCTGCGCCATCTGCCGGTCCGGGCACCAGAACGGATTGTCCTCGATCGCGGCCCAATCCCAGGCCGCCCGGTCCACCTTCAGCGGCCCCATTTGCACCAGCGCGCCTCTGATCCGGATGCCGTCGCCGAGGATCTTGCGCGCGATGGCGCCGGCCGCCACCCGCATCGCGGTTTCGCGCGCCGAGGCCCTGCCGCCGCCGCGATAATCGCGGATGCCGTATTTGGCGTCATAGGTGTAGTCGGCGTGGCCGGGCCGGTAGCTGTCCTTGATCGTCTCGTAATCGCGCGATCGCGCATCTTCGTTCAGTATCTCGAGCGAAATGGGCGTGCCGGTGGTCAGCCCCTCGAACACGCCGGAGAGGATCTTCACCTGGTCGGGCTCTTGCCGCTGGGTCGTGAAGCGCGACGTTCCGGGCCGGCGCTTGTCGAGATGGCGCTGGATGTCGGGCTCGGCGAGCGGGATGAGCGGGGGTACGCCGTCGACGACGCAGCCGATCGCGGGCCCGTGGCTCTCGCCCCAGGAAGTATAGCGGAAGATCGTGCCGAAGCTGTTGCCTGCCACGGCGTCCTTACCCTAAACCACGGAAATGTCGGGCGCGTCCACCGCCTTCATGCCGACGACATGGTAGCCGCAATCGACGTGATGCACTTCGCCGGTGACGCCCGCGCTCAGGTTGCTCAAGAGGTAAAGTCCCGCGCCGCCGACATCCTCAACGGCGACGTTACGCTTCAACGGCGAATTATATTGGTTCCACTTCAGGATGTAGCGGAAATCGCCGATTCCCGAGGCCGCGAGGGTCTTGATCGGGCCGGCCGAGATGGCGTTGACGCGGATGTTCTGGCCGCCGAGATCGACCGCGAGATAGCGAACGCTGGCTTCGAGCGCGGCCTTGCAGACGCCCATCACGTTGTAATGCGGCATCACCCGCTCGGCGCCGTAATAGGTCAGCGTGATCGCGCTGCCGCCATCCGTCATCAGGGTCGCCGCGCGGCGCACCGCATCGGTGAAGGAGAAGCACGAGATTTCCATGCTGCGCAGGAAATTGGCGCGCGTCGTGTCGACATAGCGGCCGGTCAATTCCTTGGGGTCGGAAAACGCGATCGCATGCACCAGGAAGTCGAGCTTGCTCCAGCGCTCGGACAGGGCGGCGAATACGCCTTCGAGGCTCGTGGCATTGGTCACGTCGCAATCCATCACGAACGCGCTGCCGACGCTCTCGGCCAGCGGCTTGACGCGCTTGCCGAAGGCGTCGCCCTGATAGGTGAAGGCGAGCTCGGCCCCTTGGGCATGGACGGCCTGGGCGATTCCCCAGGCGATCGAGCGCTCATTGGCGACGCCCATGATCAAGCCTCGCTTGCCCGCCATGAGCGGCTTAGGATCGGTCATTGAGCCATCGCGAGAAAACCAGCACGGCCCTTATCTTACACGAGGCAAAGGCCCGGCGCCACTCAGGCCGGGTCGAGCTTGCCGCGCACGTCATACGCGTGATCGGCGGACCAGCCTTCGAGAAAGCGGACAAGCTCGGGGTCGGGCGGATCGGGCAGGGTGACTTTGAGCTTCACGTATTGGTCGCCCGCGTTGGGCGTGCCCGGGAGTCCCTTGCCCCTCAAGCGCAGCGTCGCGCCGCTGTTCGAGCCGCGCGGCACTTTCAGCGCGACCGCGCCATGGATTGTCGGCACGGTGATGGTCGCGCCCAGCACCGCCTCGACGAGCGTGACCGGAACCTCGATATGGATGTCACGGTCCTTGCGGGTGAACAGCGGATGCGGCTCGACCTCGATCTCGAGATAGGTGTCGCCCGCTGGGCCGTGCAAGCGCAGGCGCTGGCCGGCATCGATCCCGGCCGGGATATTGACGTCCAGCGCGCGGCCATCCGCCAGCGCGATGCGCCGCTTGGCCCCGCGCGCGGCATCGAGGAAGGAGACCTTCAGCTTTTGCGCCGGCGCCTCCGGACCGCGCCGGCCGCCGCGGCCCAGAAACTCAGCGATGATGTCGTCGAGACCGCTGAAGCCTGGACCGCCGCCGCGCCGAGCCTCCCGCGCGCCGGTGGGACGGAACCCCTGCATCCGCTCGGCGCCGTCCGGCCCGATCTCGCCGCGGTCATAGCGCGCCCGCCTCGTTGGGTCGGACAGGAAATCATAGGCCGCGGTGATTTCCTTGAATTGCTGCTCGATGCCGCGCTTGCCGGGATTGAGGTCGGGATGAAGCCGCTTCGCGAGCTTGCGATACGCGCGCTTCAACTGGTCATCCGCGGTGTCGCGTGCTACGCCGAGCACGGCATAAGGGTCTCTCATCGGCGCCATCTTGCCCCGAACTTGCGCTTGCGGCAACGCCAAGCCGCATTATCCTGAGGTGCATGAGCGATCTCCCCGATAACGCGCCTCTCGAGCATTTCGCGCGCTGGTTCGCCGAGGCCAGGGCGGAAGAACCGATGCTCCCGGAGGCGATGACCCTCGCCACCGCCACTCCATCGGGTGCGCCGTCGCTGCGCCTCGTACTGATGAAGGAATTCGACGCGCGGGGATTCGTCTTCTACACCAATGTCGAGAGCCGCAAGGGCGCCGAGCTTGCTGCCAATCCGCGCGCCGCTTTGTGCTTTCATTGGAAATCGCTGCTGCGGCAAGTTCGCATCGAGGGAAAGACGGAGACGGTGACCGACGCCGAGGCCGACGCGTATTTCGCGACCAGGCCGCGCGGCTCGCAGATCGGGGCCTGGGCCTCGGCGCAATCGCGCCGCTACGGCGAGCGCGCCGAGTTGGAGCAGGCCAATAGCGCGGCCGAGGCGCGCTTCGGGCTTGGCCTGGTGCCGCGCCCGCCCTTCTGGTCAGGCTACCGCGTCGTGCCCGAGCGGTTCGAGTTCTGGGAGGAGCGGCCCTTCCGGCTTCACGATCGTCTCGTCTACGCCCGTGCCGGCGCGGGCTGGCGGACGGAAAGGCTCTATCCATGAGCGAGCCCAAGACCCTGCTGCTGACCGGTGCGAGCCGCGGCATCGGCCATGCCACCGTGCGCCGCTTTTCCGAAGCCGGCTGGCGCGTCCTCACCGTGTCGCGCGAGGAGGTGCCGCCGGAATGCAAGCGCGATCCCAATTGGACGCATCACGTCACCGCCGACCTTGCCAAGCCCCGCGCGGTCGAGAGCTTCATCGGCGAAGTACGGGGCGTCCTCGGCGAGAGCGCGCTCGATGCGCTCGTCAACAATGCCGGGGTTTCGCCCAAGACCGCGGGCAACGAGCGGCTCGGCTGTCTCGATGGCGAGATCGGCGAGTGGCACGACGTGTTCCAGCTTAATTTCTTCACGCCGCTCGCCCTGGCACGGGGATTTGCCGACGCGCTCGCCCGCGGCAAGGGCGCGATCGTGAACGTCACCTCGATCGCGGGCCACCGGGTTCACCCCTTCGCCGGCTCGGCCTATGCGACCTCAAAGGCGGCGCTATCGGCGCTGACCCGCGAAATGGCGGTCGAATTCGCCGCGCTCGGTGTCCGCGTCAACGCGGTCGCGCCCGGCGAGATCGAGACCCAGATGCTGTCGCCCGCGACCGCGGCGCTGATCCCGAGGATTCCGCTGCACCGGCTCGGCAGTCCCGAGGATGTCGCGGCGGCGATTTTCTATTTGTGCTCGCCGGAATCGGCTTACGTCACCGGGAGCGAGATTTTCGTCACCGGCGGCCAGCATCTTTACTGAGGAGTTAGGCGACGCGGCGGATCGGCAGTCGCGACCATACCTCGCTCAAGGCGGCGACGAGGCGCTCGATGTCGGCGTTGGAATGCTGTGGCGTCGGCGTCAGGCGCAGCCGTTCGCTACCATGCGGCACGGTCGGGAAATTGATCGGCTGGACGTAGATGCGGTGCCGCTCCATCAGCTCGTCCGAGGCTTCCTTGCACAGATGCGCGTCGCCCACCAGCACGGGCACGACATGGCTCGGCGACGGCATGACCGGCAGATTGGCTTCCCTGAGCCGGCGCTTCAGCAGGGCAGCGCGATCCTGGTGGCGCTGGCGCAAATCCGAGGCGCCCTTGACGTAGCGGATGCTGGCCAGCGCGCCGGCGCATATGGCCGGGGGCAGCGAGCTGGTAAAGATGAATCCCGGTGCGTGGCTGCGCAAAAAATCGACCATTGCCGCCGAACCCGCGACGTAGCCGCCGATCACGCCGAACGCCTTGGCGAGCGTACCCTGGATCACGTCGACGCGATGTGCGACGCCGTCGCGCTCGGCGATGCCGGCGCCGGTCGCGCCGTACAACCCGACGGCGTGAACCTCGTCGAGGTAGGTCATGGCGCCATGACGCGCTGCCACGTCGCACAGCTCGGCGATGGGCGCGATGTCGCCATCCATCGAGTAGACCGATTCGAACACGACGAGCTTGGGGCGGGCGGGATCGGCATCCGCCAAGAGCCGTGCGAGGTCGGCGGGATCGTTGTGCTTGAAGACGTGCTTGTCGGTGCGGCCGTGGCGGATGCCCTGGATCATCGAGGCATGGTTGAGCGCGTCGGAATAGACGATGCAGCCCGGCATCTGGCTCGCCAAGGTGGCGAGCGCCGCTTCGTTGGCGACATAGCCCGAGGTGAAGACGAGGGCGGCGGGCTTGCCGTGCAGCGACGCCAGTTCCTCCTCAAGCATCACATGGTAATGAGTCGTGCCCGAGATGTTGCGGGTTCCGCCCGCGCCGGCACCTGCCTTGTCGATTGCCGCGTGCATGGCGGCGCGGATGGCGGGATGCTCGCCCATGCCGAGATAATCGTTGGAGCACCAGACCGTGATTTCCCGGCCGGTTTGATGGTCGAGCGCGCGCGGGAAATCGCCCGCCCTGCGCTCCAGATCGGCGAACACCCGATAGCGCCCCTCGGCCTTGAGCGCGTCGAGCCGGGTCTTGAAATACCGTTCATAATCCATGATTTAGCCAACCCCACCACCGCCCTGCGTTGAATTATACGACCAAAAACCCACGCTGCCAGCCCCGCAATGAGACGAGATGTCGCGGGCGAAGCCGGCTAGGCGAGCCGCGCCTCCGCCTCGTCGAGTGCGGCGCCGAACCGGGTCCAGATCTCGTCGATGTCGTCCTCGGTCGCGATCAGCGGCGGGCAGAAGGCGATGGTGTCGCCAGCCAGCGCGCGGACAATGAGGCCGTGCTCCTGGCAGATCGCGGTGACCAGCGCGGCGGCGCCGAGCGCCGGATCGAAGGACGCTCTCGTCGCCTTGTCGCGAACCAGTTCAACGGCGCCGATCAACCCGACGCCGCGGGCTTCGCCGATGAAGGGGCGGTCGGCAAGGCGCCGAAGCCCCGCCTGGAATGGCGGCGAAACCCGCCGGACATGGCCCACGATGTCGCGCTCCTCGTAAATGTCCAGCGTCTCGAGCGCGACGGCACAGCACACCGGATGGCCGGAATAGGTGAAGCCATGGGCGAACACGCCGAGCTTGTCGCTTTGGGCGAGCAGCGCCTGATAGATCGGCTCCGAGATCATCGTCGCCGAGATCGGCAGATAGGCCGAGGACACCGCCTTGGCGAGGGTGAGGATGTCGGGCTTCATCGCATAGGTCTCGGAGCCGAACATCGCGCCCGTCCGCCCGAACCCGCAAATCACCTCGTCGGCGATCAGCAGCACGTCGTGCTCCGCGCAGCACGGCCTGGACTTTCTCGAAATAACTCCGCGGCGGCACGATCACGCCGCCCGCGCCCATCACCGGCTCGGCGATGAAGGCCGCGACCGTCGCCGGATCCTCGCGCCGGATTTGCGCGTCGAGCGACGCGGCGAGACGCGTAGCGAAGTCCTCCTCGCTCTCGCCCGGCGCGGCATAGCGGTAATGATGCGGGCAATCGGCGTGAAGGATGTTCGCGATCGGCAGGTCGAAATCGCGGTGATTGGGCGCGAGGCCGGTGAGGCTCGCCGTCGCGACGGTGACGCCGTGATAGCCCTTGATGCGGCTGATAATCTTCTTCTTGGCGGGGCGCCCAAGCGCGTTGTTGTAATACCAGACGAGCTTGATCGCGGTGTCGTTCGCCTCCGAGCCGGAATTGTTGAAGAACGCCTTCGACATCTTCACCGGCATCATTGCAACGAGCCGCTCGGCGAGCTCGGCCACCTTCTCGTGCGTCTTGTTGGTGAAGCCGTGATAGAAGGGGAGCTTCCGCATCTGCCGCACCGCCGCCTGGACGAGGCGCTCCTCGCTGAAGCCGAGCGCCGCGCACCACAGGCCGGACATCGCCTCGATGTAGTCCTTGCCGTTCTCGTCGCGCACCCGAATGCCATGACCCTCGGTGATGACGAAGGGCCCTTGTTGCTGGTGCTGCCTCAGATTGGTGTAGGGGTGGAGGTGGAAGGCCACGTCCCGGCTGGCGGCGGAATTGCCTCGCTGCATTATCTAGTGCCTTTTATATAGACACGGCCACTATCGGCCGCGCCGCAGCGCCGGTCAAAATTATTTCCGCGCGCGCGGATCGAGGACGTCCTGCAGCCCGTCGCCCATGACGTTGCAGGCGATGACGGTCGCGAAGATCAGCAGGCCGGGATAAAGCGCGAGTTGCGGCGCGAGCGCGATGGTTTCCTGCGCGCCGGTGAGCATGTTGCCCCAGCTCGCGAGCGGGGGTGCGACGCCGAGGCCGAGGAAGCTGAGCACCGATTCGAGGAGCACGATCTCGCCCACCGCGAGCGTCGTCGCGACGATGATCGGCGAGGCGAGGTTGGGGAGGATGTGCACCAGCATCACCCGGCTGGGCTTGGCCCCCAGCGCCACCGCCGCGCGCACGAAATCGCGCGCCTTCAACGAGAAGGTGGCACCGCGGACGATCCGCGCCACCGTGGTCCAGCCGACCAAGGCCACCAGCGCGATGATGCGGTATAGACTAACCGCCTCGGAATCGACCAGCGAGGCGGGCAGGCCGAGCTTGCGCAAATCGAGCGCGGCAAGCACGACCAGCAGGGGCAGCAGCGGCAGCGCGATCATGCCGTCGGTCAGGCGCATCAGCGCGGCATCGAGCCCGCCGCCGCGATAGCCCGCGACCAGGCCGACGCACGTGCCTAATCCCGCGGCCGCCAAAGCCGCCGTGATCCCGACGAGCAGCGACACCCGTCCGCCTTCGAGCAAGCGCAACAGCAGGTCGCGGCCGATCTCGTCGGTGCCGAGAGGATGGGCAAGCGACGGCAGCTCGAGGCGGTGATAGAGGTCGACCGTGTCGGCGTCCTGGCCGATGAGCGCCGCCACAAGCGGCGCCGCGAACGAGGCCAGCGCCAGCGCCAGCAGCACGCCGCCGCCCCAAGCGACGCGCCGGTCGCGCCATGCGCCGCGCCAGCCGGTCATCGTAAGCTGATCCTGGGATCGATCGTAGCATAGGCGATATCGGCCGCGAGATTGGCGAGCAGGACCATCAGCGTCGCGAGGAGGAGCCCGGCGAGAGCGAGGTTGAAGTCGTTGCCCAGAATCGCGTCATAGATCAGCTTTCCCATGCCGGGATAGGCGAACATGGTCTCGGTGACGAGCGCGCCCGAGAACAGCGAGCCGAAGCTCAAGGCCAGGACGGTGACAACCGGAATGAGCGCGTTCCTGAGCGCGTGGCCTAGGAGAACGCGCGTCTCGCTTGCGCCCTTGGCGCGCGCGGTGCGGATATAGTCCTGCCGCAGCGTCTCGATCATCGAAGCGCGGATATAGCGCAGATGCGCGCCCATGCTGGCCAAGGTCAGCGTCGCCACCGGCAGGACGAGATGGCTGAGCCGGTCCGCGATTCCGCCATCGCCGATGGTGGCGATGCCGCCCGCCGGAAAGAGGCCGAGAGTGGCGGCGAACACCAGGATCAGCATCAGCGCCAGCCAGAAGGACGGTACCGAGATGCCGGCAAAGCAAACGAGATTCACCGCGACATTGAACCGCGAGCCCGGGCGCCGTGCCGCCGCGATGCCGAGCGGCAGCGCCAGGGCATAGGCGCAGACGAGGCTCATGCCCATGAGCAGCGCGGTATTGCCGAGGCGCGGCAGCAGGGTTTCGAGCGCGGGCCTGGCATAAAGCCGCGAATAGCCGAAATCGCCCGCAAGCGCGCTTCGCGCCCAGGCGAAGTAGCGCTCGACCAGCGGCCGGTCGAGCCCGTAGAGCGCCTTCAATCGCACCGCGTCGGCCGAGGTCAGATGCGGGTTCGACGAGATCATCAGGTCGATGGGATCGCCCGGCATCAGCCCGATCAGCGTGTAGACGACGAAGGACATGACCGCCAGCACGCACGCCGCCTGAACGAGCCGCAGGACGATGAAGCGAGTCATTAGCCCGAGGGCGGCGACGCCGGTGCCGCCGCGCGCCGCCAATTCTCGATCCACAGGGTCGAAGGATATTCGTGGCCGGTCGGCGTCACGCCCTCGAGCCATTTCGGCAGGACGAAGGCCTCGGCGCGGAAATAGAGCGGCAGGGCGGGCAGTTCCTCGGCATAGAGCGCCTGCAATTGCTGCCACATTTGCTGGCGCTTGGCGGCGTCGAGCTCGACCTCGATGCCGTCGATCAGGCGGTCTGCTTGCTTGTCGCGGAAATCGTCGAAATTCTCGCCGCTCCAGCCGTTCTCTTGCGTCGGCACCTGGTTGGAATAGATCTCGCCGCGGGGCACGTCGTCGGGGCCGGCGATCCAGGCGAACATCGCCATGGCGAAATTGCGGCGGTTGACGGTCTCGCCCAGCAGCACCCGCGCCGGCTGGTTCTTGAGCCGCACCGCGATCCCCAATTGCCGCCACTGGCTTTGCAGAACCTGCTCGATCATCTCGCGCGTGCGATCGCCCGAGGTGGTGGCAAGCTCGAGGCTCAGGCTCGCGCCCGCCGCGTTGTGCCGCACGCCGTCGCCCGCGCGGTGCCAGCCGGCTTCGTCGAGCAATGCACCGGCTCGGGCCGGATCGTACGGGTAACGCGGCACGTCGGGCGAATAGGCGCTGTCGAGGGGCGGCATGAAACTGTCGGCGACCGGATCGCGCCCCGCGAAAATCTGATCCGAGATGGCCTTGCGGTCGATGCCGGACAAGAGCGCCTGGCGCACGCGGACGTCGGCGAGGATCGGGTTGTCGAGATTGAGGTCGATGTGCTCGTAGATCAGGCCCGGCTTATAGAGCACCGAGAAGTCCTTGCCATGGCGCTGGTCGAAGCCGAGCGCCTCGTCGAGCGAGAAACCCAGCTCGCCCGCCACCATGTCGATGCCGCCGGCCAAGAGATTCGCTTCAAGCGCCGCCGTGTTCTCGACGGTCCACACCACGATGCGCCGGAAATAAGGTGTCTTCCCCCACCATAGCGGGTTGCGTTCGAGCACGATATGCGAGCCCGGCGCCACCTCGGTGATGCGGTAGGGCCCGGAATAAAGGCCGGCATTGGTCGGATCGGTATCGTAACGCGTATGGAAGCGGTATTGCGCCGGATCGGCGAAGGCGGCGCGCTCGATATGCGCAGGCAGGATCTCGAAATCATTGGCGGCGGCGTAGTCGAAGGTCAGCCGGTCGATATAAAGCGTGAAGGTCTTGGCGTCCTTGACCTCGACCTTGAGGATGCGGCGATAGGTTTCCGCATCGGCCACACCGCTCTCGGGATTCTTGCCGACCTCATAGCTGAAGAGGACGTCGTCGGTCGTCACCGGCACGCCGTCGCCCCAGCGTGCTTCGGGCTGAATTGTATAAGTAATCTTCACGCCGGTCTTGCCGTTGCCGAGATCGAGCTTCTCGGCCAAGCCGTTCTCGAAGCTCGGCAGGGTAACGCACAGCAGGCAGACGAGTTTCCAGTCGGCATCGTAGCTGGTCAGCGGCCGGCGGACCATCGCCAGCACATAGGCCTTGGCCATCATGTCGTCGATCACCGGATTGAGCGTCGACGGGAATTGGGTAATGCCGATCGAAAGCTCGTCCTTAGGCCGCGCCGGCGCGGCCTCGCCCAGGGCGCTGAAGCTCGCCGCCAGGATGAGAACACCGAGAAAGAGACCGATCGCTCGCCGCATTCGAGCGCGAGCATAGCATGACGGCGTCTAAGCGGCGCGCGGACGAAGCACCGCGATCGGGCTTCTCGCCGGCGGCAGGGGGTCGAGGGTTTCGCCATAGACGGCGTCGATATCCTCGGCCTCGGCGCGCATGCGCGATAGGTCCGTCTCGCCGAGGAATTCGAGTTTCTTGTGCCGAGAAATCAAAGCGGCAAGGTTGGGCATGAGCTTGTCCCCGTGTAATCCGGTATGGTTGCCGGAATTTGAGCGTTAAGGATTAGCGAATCCTTACTCAAATCGGTCCAACACTCAAGCGGAGAAATAGCGCGGCATGACCTTCTCGCCGAAGAGCCGCGCCGAGCGCTCGGCCTCGTCATAGCTAATGGTGTTGAAATTGAGCTGCAGCGAGGCGCTCTCGAAGCCGCCGACGCGCGCGTGATACTCCTCGATTTGCTTCGCGATGTCGTCGGGCGTTCCGATCCACGCTGCGCCGCTCTTGACCTGCGTGTCGATGGTCTCGGCTCTGAGAAGATCGATGATCTTGTCGTAGCCCGGATAATCCTGCGACTTCATCCCGGCCCAATCCGACGCTGCATCGACCAGCGAGCGCAGATAGCGGTTCAAGGGCTCGCGCGCGATTTGCCACGCGGTGTCGCGATTCTCGTGGCAAAAGAGATGGAAGGCCAGCATGACGCGGCCATTGCCCGGATGGCCGCCCTCGCGCCAGCCTTGCCGGTAGAGCGCGATCAGCTCCTTCATCGTCCCGCCGGCCATCGGAATCGCCATGATCGAGTGGCCGGCCCTGCCGGTGGAGATAAAGCTTTCGGGGGTCGCGAGCGCCGCCACCCAGAAGGGGGGCCGCGGCTTCTGGGTCGGCCGCGGCAGCGAGGTGGTGTCGCCGAATTTGTGGAATTTTCCGTCCGAGCTGACGTTCTCCTGCTCGAGCAACAGCCGCACCTGCTCCATCCCCTCGGCGAAGCGCGCGCGGCTCTCATCGACGGACACGCCGAAGCGCGTGAACTCATGCGGCAAAAAGGCGCGGGCAAAGCCGACCTCGAGCCTGCCGTGGCAGATCGCGTCCAGCATTCCGATCTCGCCGGCGAGCTTCAGCGGGTTGTTGAAGATCGGCAGCACCGCGCCAGTAATGAGCCGCGCCTTCCGGGTCCGTGCGACGGCGGCGGCGAGGAAAAGCAACGGATTCGGAGAATAGCCGCCGTAGGGCGTGAAATAATGCTCGACCGTGCGGACATGTCCCCAGCCATAGGGATCGCTGAGCTCGACAAGGCGCAGGCATTCGTCGAAATACTGCGCGCCGGATTTCTGGTCGGGTCCGACATCCGGGAAGAATTGCATGCCGAATTCCATGGCTTTCTCCACACCTTGGTTCAGGATTAACCTTTATCATCCAGCGCCCGGCCGCACCAGACGAAAGCCAAGCTATGACGGTCTTCACCATCGGGCATTCGACGCGGACGCTCGACGCATTTCTTGCCGCGCTCGCGGCGGCTCGGGTCGACAGTGTCGCCGATGTGCGGCGCTTTCCGCAATCGCGCCGGCATCCCCATTTCAACGCGGAAAATCTCGCGCCCGCGCTCGATCTGGCCGGGATCGCCTATCGTCATTTTCCGGATCTCGGCGGCCGCCGCGGCAACCGGGTCGATGGCCTGGCATCGCCGCATACGCTATGGCGCGAGGCGCCGTTCCGGAATTTCGCCGATTATGCCGAGACGCCGCCATTCCGCGCTGCGCTCGCCCGGCTGATCGCGATGAGCGAGACCGGGCGGCCCGCGATCCTGTGCGCCGAGGCGGTGTGGTGGCGGTGCCATCGACGCATCATCACGGATTACCTGATCGCGCGCGGCATCGCGGTCGAGCATATTTTCGACGAGGAAAAGCGCGCGGCGGCGACGATGACGCCCGGCGCGCGCCCGCGCGCCGATGGAACCATACTCTATGGGGGGCCGCAGCCGCGGTTGCTTTAGCTCGCGGCGCGGCGGCGGGCGATCTGCTCGCTTTCCGCCAGGGTTTCGCGCAAGGCCTGGTCGGCTTGGCAGGTCATCTTGATGAAGCCGCGCAGGAAAGAGTCCGTTCGCGGAAGCTGGAACAGGGTTTCCTCTTCTTGGCTCTCGGCGCGGCCCGAAATGGTGATGACGCTGTCCTGCGGGGTGAGCGACGAGCTCGATGAGGGCCACGCCGGGACCGGTCACATATTCGACCAAGCGGTGGCGCCGAACATTGTCCGGATCGGGCTGGATCGACATGCGATAGGGCATGCGATTGGCCGAGGCCTCGATCAGGGCGCGCGAGAACGGCCGCAGAAAGGCTTCGTCGAAGCCGAGGATTGCCATGGCCCGGTCATTCGACGCGCCCGAGCGGATGTCGAGCGTCGCCCACAGCGACGCGCGTCCGGCGAAATAATCGACCGAGGCGAGGTCGAGATTGATCGAATTGATCGGCTGGGGTGCAGTGTCGGCGCGGCTACATAAAAAGGCGAAGCACGCCGGCTCGCGCCGCAGCGACAAGATCGTTGCGGCTTCGAGATTCCAGTCGGTCAGAGCAGGCGTCGGATCGGGCGTCACGGGCTCTCGGGCGTTAAAAGAAACGGCGCAGGTCGCGTCGAGGCATTCAACGCGAGCCGGGTTAAGGGACAAATAAAGCCTCACAATGGAATAATAATGATTTGTCTCTAATTTTAGAAAAACCGGAGAGTTTAAGTATAGAATGAACTGATTGGATAATGCGAGCTAACC
>CAWDLZ010000022.1:0-248587 GCA_963803265.1 uncultured Alphaproteobacteria bacterium
GATCATTAGGCTCTTGACGTGAATTGCCGTCCCAATGCCGTCGGAACGCTAATTAGATGAAAGTGGTGGTTTCCACCGTCGGCCGGTTTCATATGTTCGGGCTTGCCCGAGAGCTCGAGAAGCACGGGTGTCTCGAGCGGATTTACAGCGGCTTTCCGTGGCGCGTGCTGGCGCGCGAATCGGTCTCGCGCGACAAGGTGAAGACATTTCCGTGGATCAGGCCGGCTCTCATGGGCATGCGCTTTTTGCCGTTTCCGGTTTCGCGAAGGGTATATGAATTTCTCGATTATGCGTCTCTTGCGAGCCAGGATCGCTACGTGGCTCATGATATGCCGGAATGCGATATCTTCGTCGGACATGAAGGTGTTGGGCTTCTTTCCGGGCCGGCAGCGAAGGCGAAGGGTGCCTCCTATGTCTATGATAGCGGCACCACTCACCTTGGTTGGCGAGAACGGCTTCTGGACGAAGAATATGATCGCGTGGGTATCAAGCGCACCGTGCACCGCGGTCTAACTTTCCATCGCTTGATCGACGATTATCAAATAGCCGATATGCTGGTCGTATCCTCCCACTTTGCAAAACGCTCTTTCGTCGCGAAGGGTTTCGACGACAGAAAGATTGCGGTAATTCCTTACGGCGTCAATTTGGCCGCTTTTAATCCCGTCGATTCTCCGTCCGAGGATTTCTTCGACATATTGTTTGTTGGCGCTCTTTCGGTGCGCAAAGGGGCGCATGACCTGTTCGCCGCTTTCGAGAAGCTCGATGTGCCGAACAAGCGGCTGACCCTTGCGGGCACGATCGCCTCGGAGATCCGACGGGCCTTGAAGAAAGACTCGAAGACCCGCGCGTGCGGGCTCTCGGTCACGTTCCCAACCACGAGCTGAAGCATGTGATGAGTCGAAGCCATGCTCTTGTTCTTCCGAGTGTGGAGGAGGGCTTGGCTCGGGTCCAGGTCGAAGCTCTAGCGTGCGGCTGTCCGGTAATAGCCACGACCAATACGGGCTCCGAAGATTTGTTCACGAATGGCGTCGAAGGCTATATCGTCCCCATCCGCAGTCCGGACATGATCGCCGATCGCCTCCATCGTCTCGCCGCCGATCCCGCCCGTCGTTTCGCGATGTCGCAAGCAGCGCTTCGCCGAGTCGAGGCGATTGGCGGATGGAGCGAGTACGGCGAAAAGATGGTTGCACTGTATAGAAAACTGACGCGCCCCTCCTGATCTGATGACCTTCCTGGCGACGCGAGAAAAATCCCAGCTAACTGGCTAGCTTAATGCCCAAAACTGCGTTACCGATGAGGGGCTGAGCTCGCTAAAAGACGCAATGGATCATCGCACGCATGTTCTCTTCATAACGCCGGGCCTAGGCGTCGGCGGCGCGGAAACACATTTGATCCGTTATGCCAATGGCCTGGCGGCCAGAAACTATCGCGTCAGCGTAATTGTTACGGGCGCGCGAGATGAATTAAAGGGACTACTGCGGCAAGATGTTGGATGTTGGTTTCTCCGTTCGCACTTCCGTAATCCGCTTCTTTGGTGCCGGCTGGGCTTTATCGCCAAGGCAATGGCGCCGGATGTGACATTCGGCTGGTCGCTTTACCCAAACTTCGCTGCCGTCGTCACGACGTGGTTTTACCGGCCCAAAAAACTCGTAGTCGCCGAGCTCAACTATCCACCCGCCTTGCGGCGCGAGGCAGGACCGGTAAGATATCTGGCAATTAGGCTTTTGACGCGATGGCTGTTTCCGAGAGCCGATGTCGTTTCCGCTAACTCTCAGGGCGCGGTGTCCGTTCTTCAGCAATGGGCTCCGAGAGCCCCGTCGTACCGGCGTATTTTTAATCCTCTCGATTTCGATCAGATCGACGAGCTTGCCAAACAGGGCAATCTTCCCGAGGCTATGGTTATTAATAGGGGCGAGGTTCTGATTCTCGCGCTCGGTCGCATCTTCTTGAAGCAAAAGGGATTCGACGAGCTTGTTCGTGCAGTTGCGCGGCTCAAAGATTTGCCGCAATGGCGATTGGTCATCGTCGGCAGCGGACCAGACGAAAAGACGTTACGAAAACAGATAGCGGCCCAAGACCTTACGGATCGCATGCTCCTCCTCCCCGCTGTCGTCAATCCATTTCCTTTCTATAAGGCGGCGGATATCGTCGTCGTTCCCTCGCGCTACGAAGGTTTTCCCAACGTCCTATTCGAAGCCCTTGCACTCGGCAACGCCACCGTATCGACCGACTGCGATTGTGGCCCTCGGGAGATGACCGCGGGAGGGCGTTATGGACGTCTTGTCGCGGTCGATGACAACGCCGGGATTGCCCAAGAATTAAGATCGCTGATCTTAAATCCCGCCGACCGTGCGACGCTTGGCTCTGAAGCGAAGAGATACATTCGCCGGGAATACTCGGAAGAGCGGGTTTTCAACGCGTTGGTCGCGTGTTTCGGGACGTAATGTGCGCTGGCCGAACGTTGAGCTCGGCGCCAACCAATAAAGTGACCGAAGCGGGCCGACCAGGTTCCGTCACCGAAATGGGCCCAGTCGGCCAGCTACGTTTTGGCAACTGCCTTTCGCCTTTCAGGTTTCCTAGCAGAATGCTACCGTTCACGCCGATCCTCGATCATCTCGGGAAGAGCGGTTTAAAGGAATCTCTCTATGATCCCCGTTGCTGCAAAACGGGTTTTGAAACGCAACAGTCTTCTCGTGAAGACTGTTCGCGCGCTCAGGGACTTTTATTCCGAAATCGACAGGAGGGGATTCGCACGAACTTCGAAATTATCGAGTGCTTACCCACTTTCTCTCCGAACTCGTCGGGATCGGTGCGCGCCAGATGCGCACTTGCCTTGCAAGCGGCTGAGCAAACTTTCCCTCTCATTTTGGCTCTGACGGAAAAAGTATCCGCAGTATCGCACGCGCCCATTCCAATCGAAGTATTGTTTCCGCCTGAGAACAGCAGGAGTGCAACGGAGCAGCTCGCTGACCTTTTCAATCGATATGGCAGCGACAAGTCCTCGCAGCATAACTATCATCTTTTGTATGGATCGCTCTTATCGCCGATGCGGAACGAAGCTCTAAGAATCCTCGAAATCGGGCTCGGTACAAATAATGGCGACGTCGTGTCAACGATGGGCGCGACTGGCAAACCAGGCGCATCCCTGCGGGCGTTCCGTGACTTTCTCCCCAACGCTGCGATCTTCGGCGCCGACATCGATAGACGCGTGCTTTTCATGGAAGAGAGGATAGAGACTTTCCACGTGGATCAAACACAGCGCAGATCATTCCACCAGTTGGCTGACGCCCTCGGACCGCTCGACCTCGTAATCGACGACGGGCTGCATTCACCAAACGCGAACATCGCGACCATGATCTTTGCGCTAGAAGCCCTCAAGCCCTTGGGAACTTTCATCGTCGAGGACATTGCAGCCGCTAGCATTCCGGTATGGCAGACGATTGCAGCGCTCTTGCCTATCGACTACCGCCCGACCCTTATTCAAGCCGCTAAGAGCTTCGTGTTCATGATCCAAAAGCCGCGTTAGCATGTTTACCCACGCCGCCTTGTCGAGCCACATCGGTGTGTTGTCGCTGCCGCGGCACGGGTTTCGTTCGAGCAAGTCTCTAAGACTACCTCACTCGGACCTCTTGCCATGTTGATAAATGAATCAATTCGGTTCGGCACGCAATTAGAGCTGGCTCGGTTTGTTTGAACAGATTTCCCGGATTGATAAGTGGAACATCTGCCGGGTTCAGGCTGCCGCGATCTGCGGCAGCCGGTTGAAGTAGGCCTGATCGGGCGTCTGCCGGTCAAGGCTCGAGTGGGGTCTCCGGCTATTGTAAAAGCCGAAGTAACTGCCGATCGATGCGCGGGCCTCGGATACAGTGTTGTAGGCCTTCAGATAAACCTCCTCGTATTTGACCGATCGCTACAGGCGCTCGACGAACACGTTGTCCCGCCACGATCCTTTGCCATCCATGCTGATGGCGATGCCGGCTTTGAGAAGAACGCCGGTGAAGTCGCCGCTGGTGAACTGGCTGCCTTGATCCGTATTGAAGATGTCGGGCTTGCCGTGACGGGCCAGGGCTTCATCCAGCGCCGCGATGCAGAACTCCGCTTCCATGGTGATCGACAGCCGCCAAGCGAGGACCCGGCGGCTGAACCAATCGACGACGGCGGCAAGATAGACGAAGCCGCGCGCCATTGGGATGTACGTGATGTCCATGGCCCAGACCTGGTTCGGCCTGATGATCGGCAAGTTCCGCGGGAGATAGGGGTAAATCTTGTGTCCCGGTGCCGGCTTCGAGGTATTGGGCTTACGATAAAGCGCCTCGATTCCCATGCGCTTCATCAGCGTCGCGACATGCCGACGGCCGATAACGACGCCCTCCGCGTTCAGGAGATCGCGCAGCATCCGGCTGCCCGCGAATGGCAATTCAAGATGCAGTTCGTCCATCCGGCGCATGACGGCGAGATCGGCCGCAGAAACCGCTCGGGGCAGGTAGTAGATGCTGCCTCGGCTGATATTCACGGCCTTCGCCTGTCTGCTGATCGACAGACCGTGCTGACGGTCGATCATCGCTTTGCGCTCAGCAAACCCGCCTTGCTGAGCGCTCCCTCTAAAAAATCGTTCTCCAGCGTCAACTCCCCAATCTTGGCATGGAGAGACTTCACATCGACGGGCGGCGCGTTCGATCCGGGCCGGGCTTCGGGGCCGAAAACCCCGGCAGCTCCTTCCAGCAGTTGCGCCTTCCACTGCGTGATCTGATTGGGGTGGACGTCGAACTGCTGTGCTAAATCGTCTAGCGTCAGCTCGCCCTTGATCGCGGCCAAAGCTACCTTCGATTTGAATGCCGGTGTGTGGTTCCGGCGCGGTCGTCTGCTCATCGTCTCTCCTGTTGGGCCAGCCATCTTGGCTCCCGTCAGGCAGATACTCCACTTATCGACCTGCTCAGTTTTCCCGAGCCACCTCTATTATCCGCTCTCTGCGCGGAAGGCCATGGAATTTCGCCTATGATTGAACTTGGCTCTTCCACCGAGCGTTTCCGAACCGTCGTGCAACCCCACATCGAAGAAAATATCCACGCGCCACTCCGGCACAATCGCGTAAAAATAATACACGTGGATCAAAAAAACGATCCGGGCATCGATATTAGCGGCGATTTATTTTCGTCAGCGACTCAGGAGCGGATAAAGCGCACCGGCTCACGGTGCATTCTTTGTTGCAATATATTCGAGCACGTAACCGATCAAAAGTCATTTGCGGCGCTTTGCGATGGCCTGCTCCTGCCGGGCGGCTATATTTTCGTCACAGTTCCGTTCAGCTATCCTTATCGCCTCGATCCGATTGACACTTACTTCAGACCGACGCCGGAGGAAATTAGCGCACTGTTCCCGAGCTACGCCATCGTGAACAGCATCGTCCTTCATGAAGGTACACTGCTTAATGAATGGCTGCGGCACGATTGGCGGTACGTGCTAGTCGAAGCGGTTAGGACGCTTTATAGACCGCTCTATGTGCATAGAGGGCTTAGAGAATGGAAAAACCGTAACCACCGGCTTCTCTGGCTTTTCTCCGAATTCAAAGTATCGGCGGTGATACTCCGGAAGCCGCCATCGGGCATCTCGGTTAAGTCAGAGCCTTAAAATAAGCCTGACCGAGCAGGAATCGCCGCAGCGCCTTGGTGTTGCTCTCCGTCAGTCTCGACCACGCGAAGGAATAGAGGAGCGCCGCCGCGACGATCGCGGAAAAAAGCGCGAACACATGAAGCGACGGCTCGGATCGCGTGCCCGGGGCGACTAACGAAACCGCCAGCATCACTATGGGAAAGTGGAAGACATAAAGCGAAAAGGACGAGCTTGCGCCGAATTCGCAGATGCGCCTCAAGATGGCCGGATACTCGAATTGTCCCTTCAGCAACGCCGACACGATGAGCCCGAACGACAGCGCCACCAAGAAATCGGCCGGGACCCACGCCAAGCGAGCGTATCTAGACAGCAAAAGGCTGAAGCCGAAAGACAAGCCCAGGGCCGCCAGAATGATCAGCGTTTTTCCTTTCCCAAGTTGCGGAAGAGCGCCCGGACGCGATGTCACAAGAAATACCCCTGCGCCCAGAAGCCAGTAGCAGAACCCGGCAAGAAGTTGAGAAAAGAGAATCATCGTGATCGTGATGACGCCCGCGGAAATCACCGATACCTTTCGACGCCACAACAGGAAGAAAATACCCGGAAACCAAATGTAATACCAAAATTCGTTGGCCAAGCTCCAAAGCGGCCCGTTGGAGCCAAGGGGCTTCACCCACAGCGTTTGCAAAAAGAGAACATTCCCGAGCGCGGTGACGGGATCGAGCGCATAGGCGACGTCCGAGATCGCCGAATGTGCGCCTTCCGTGCCAAAATAGAGCGGCGCCTTCAACCCGTATCGGCCGACAATGTCCAGCGCGGCTCCAGCCATGAGCGCGGGCACGAGGACGATCCAAAGCCGAGTAAGGCGATCGATCAAATACCAGCGCCAGGACCAGCGGCCGTCGTCCGCACGGGTGACGACAAGACGCGATATCCAATAGCCGCTCAAGACGAAAAAAATAATCACCGCCTGATACCCAAAGCCCGTTAGCCCGTAAAAAATTGCCACCGGCCACGACATTCCGCCGTGAAAATCGACGAACAGAAGGTCGCGCACATGACCGATCAGCACTTCGAACGCCGCCAAGGCGCGCATCCCATTCATGAGATCATAGGTCGTCAGATTTTTGCGGTTGGCCATGCTTGCGCTGATTTTTCGTGCGGCCAGGCTGTCGCCCGCCCCCTCTAAGCCTTCGGAAATTTCGCCTTGATCGCCGCAATGCGCTCGCGCATCGCCGCCATTTCCGCGCCGCCCTTCCACAGCGCGTCGAGCTGGTCGGGAACCGACGGATACTCGGCGGCGCGGCGGCTTCGATAGTCGCTTGCGAGAATGAACCGGCCCTCGATCTCCTCGATGTCGAATTCGCCTTGCACCGCGTCATCCGGCAGCGGATTCTTGGTCTCGACGATCGTCTTCGTTTCGGGATCGATGTGTCGCGTGACCGGGTCCCATGCGCCGATATGGATCACGATCCCCCGTTGCACGACGGCAAGGCGCCTCATTTCCTGACCCATCCCGTATTGCCGGTTCCGGTTTCCTTGACATAGAGAACGCCAGCCGAGTCGCCCGTATAGGATAGACAGAGCGAACCGGGGTTCGCCGTCACCGCGCCATTGGGCGCCCCTTTGTATTGGACGATAATCAGCGGCAAGGCGGGACCGGCAACCGTGTCGAAATAAAGCGGCGCGCCAAGATGCGCCCCCTCGGCGTCGATGTGAAAAAGGCGTGCTGAAGCCGCCGCCGCCGCGCGCGAATTTCCACATCGCCGCGGCTGTCGCGGCGGCTTTCCCGTTGTAATCCGCCATGATGGTCGTAAGGAACCCGGCGTTTCGCATGTCGAGAAGCTGGCCGCTATGGCTCGGCAGGTTCGACGTCGAGAAGTCGCAGCCCACGAGATTGATCTGGCCGGGGACGAATTCGGCTCCCGCCGAGTAAACCGCGCCCGCGCAGCCGATCAATAGGATCGTTTGGCCGACGGCGTTGGAGAAATACATGCCGAACTCGGTGCTGTTGTCGCCGTTGGCGGCGCAGCCGATCATCGTCAGGCCGAACGCGGCGCCGAAATTGAAGGTGCGCGTGTAATGCGAATTGCCGGCAAAGCGCGGCACCATCGTGATGATGGCGGTGTTAAGGATTTCCGGCGTATCGAAGCCCGTCGTCGCCGGGCCTGTTTTGTTGATCGAGTCGGTCAGGATCATGTTGAAAGTCGAATACTGGACGCGAACGAGGCTCGATATGAGCTTGCCGTCGCCCGCCCCGCTCCCGTGGAAGAGTATGTCGTTCGCCACCAAGCCGCTCAAAATGCGGCTGGTGATCGCGGCAATGGTCCATGTTCCGCCGCCGGCCGTCGCTTGAAAATAGACCTGCTGCATGAGGATGCGGTCGGCCCAGGCATCCGGCAAGCCGAAGAGCTGCGTCGGGTCGTGACCGGCGTAAAGCCCGTCCGCGTAGTTGATCGACGCCTCGTAGCCGAAGCAGAGTCCGTATTTCGAATGTACCGTGAAGTCGAAGCGCAGGCGCGACAGCTTCTGCTTCTCGCCGCGAACGATGCAGAGGCCCGCAGTGGTGAATCCGCGAAACTCGCAGTCTTCGACCGCGACGTCGTGAAAGAGGCCGAAATCGAGCTGCGTCGTACCGCCTTCGAAACAAAGGCCTTGGATCGTCACGTCCTCGAGCTGAACGAGCGGCTTCGCCGTCACGAACGCCGCCGTGCGCGGGAGGAGGATCGCGCATTGCTGACCCTCGGGGCCGTTCATGCCGCGCATGCTGCCGTCGCCAACCACTTGGTTGCCTTGGTTGATCGGGACGGGCGTCGCCAACAGAAACCGGCCCGGCGGAACATGGACGGTCTGAAGAGCGGCGAGCGCGGCGGTGAAGGCTTCCGAATCGTCCGTCGCACCGTCGCCCTTCGCGCCGAACACCCTCACATTGGCGCGGTCAACGTTGACGGCATGCCACCGGCGGCCAGCTCCATCGACCCGGAGCGTGCCCGAATTGTCGGCGGCGGCGACATCCGATGCCTGGTAATAGAATCGCGCGCCGCCGCCGTCCCCTGGAGTGGTCCGCCCTGAAGTCTCCGCGACCGCGCCGTCACCGAGCGCGATCGATGCAGGAAAGGCGCGAAGCAGCGCCGCCGTGGTCGCGAACTCGTACCTGGGACGCGAAGAGACGCCGCTCGCATCGGTCTCGGCGGAGGGCTTGTTGGCGGTTTGGGCGAGGGCCGGAGAGCCGGGATCGGCGGCACTCGCCGCGAACAACGCCGAGCCTGCCGCCAAAATCGATCTGCGGCTGGCGCCTTGATCGAAGGATTTCTTGAACGCGGCCATCGTGCGGTCTCCGTCTATTCGCCGAGCCTAAGCAACTGAACCACCTGCCGCAATTCCAGATGCGTCACCGCGAAGAACGAGATTATCAATGAGCGAGAGGAAAAGATCTGGGCTTATCCGTTTGACGTGCATCCACACAATCCGCATTCCGGCATTCCAATAAAGATTGCTTTCCGCCTTAGCCGTTTGTATTCACGAGCGTAGCGCGATTTTCGGCGCACCACGATTCTTTTGAAGTGTGACAAGGCTGATCCATCGCGTTCGTTACGACGCTGATCGGGATTTTATTGGGTCGAGGGCTGGAGGTTGCGGGAAGGGTTCGGCGGGGCACATCGCCCCGTGGGTCATGGTCCCGCAGCGGCGAAGCGGCCGGCGAGCAGCCGGAAGATCGCTGCGTCCGGGCAAGCTGTCGGCAGCCAGAGGCGAATTCGAGCGGCGCCCTCGACGACGCGGGCGGCGATCTTGATCAGCCGCAATCGCAGCGTCGTGAACTCGGCCGTTCTCCAAGAGGAACGCTTGGGCGCGGCAGCGCGCAGAGTGAGAAGCAGCCAATAAGCCGCCGTGTGCAGGATGAGGCGCATCTGATTGGCCCGCGGGTCACGGCACGACGTACGATCCGAGGCGAGCTGGGCCTTGTGTAGCTTGATGAAGTTCTCCGCTTGGCCGCGGCCACAGTAGACTGTCTCATAGAGATGCTTGGCGCTGCCCTTGAGCGAGGTGACGACGTAACGGACATCGAGGCCGAGCTTCGTCGCCTCGATCCGGGCGACGACACGGCGCTGTCTTTGCCAACTCTTGGCGCCGTAACGCAGCGTGCTCCAGCGGCGCAGCTTCTCGGTTCCGGTCACCGCGCGCTCGACGCACACCGCGTCGGCAACCGACCGGATCATGCCGGCGAGCACCGGGTTGCCGCCGAAGCCGAAGATGTAGCCAATCCCATTGGCTTCGCACCAATCCATCGCCTTGACTCGACCGTAGTGGCTGTCACCGCGCACCAGGATGTCAACCTTCGGCCAGTGCCGGCGAATGCGGGCAATGACATGCTTCAGGATCGTGCGCACTTCGATCCCGCCCGGCGTCTTGCCGCTGCGCAGGATGACGGCAACGGGCTTGCCGCTCGTCCCCTCGTAGATATGGATCGGCAGGAAGCAGCGTTCGTCGTAATGCGCGTTGAACAGCGATAACTGCTGCCGGCCATGCACCGCGTCGAAGGTGTCGTCGATGTCGAGAATAATCGAAGCCGGCGCCCGCGCGTAACTGGCACAGAACTGATCCACCAGCGCCAGCATCAGTCGCGCGATCTCGATCCGCGACGGCGCATTCTCCAACCGCGACATGGTCGGTTGCGAGCACAGCGCCTCGCCGCTTCCCGGTGCTCGGCCCACCGCCATCTTGAATACCGGGTCGTCCCGCAGTTTGTTGCAGTCGTTGGCGTCCTCGTACCCCGCCGCGATCGCAAACATCCGAAGCCGCAGCATCTCCTCGACCGTGTGATCGATGCGATCGGAATCACGGCGATCCTTCAGGCAGGTCGCGAGGCGCGCTGCAACGCCCAGATGCCGCTCGACCCCGCGCAGCAGCAGCACGCCCGCATCCGACGACAGCATCCCGCCGTCGAAAGCTACGCTCACTTTCTTGCGGCAAATCGCTGGCAGGGAAAACGGCAGGAGGTTATCTTTGTTCATGGCGGATGTGGCGCTCCGTGATCGCGGCTTCAACTCTGTCCTGACAACAAAATCATGCTCGCAATCAGCGGCTTACGCTACATCCGCCAGCCTACAATCGCTCCCGTCGTGAATAAGGCGGGTTAGTACTCCAATTCTTACGGCGATTTCGTTGTACAGCCTCCCCTGCTCCGCGGGTGCTCCCACCATCGAGCAACAGGGTCATAAGTCCGACATATAATGGAGCTGCGAGTGGTAACGCATCTAAGGTCGGCAATGTGGTGTCTATGCGATTATGGCAGATCATAAGGACCATCAGCTTGCTCATCTACGAGCGCCACGGGATTCGGGACGAAACCACTCAACTTGCTAGGTCGCCCTGACTAAGCTGAAACCGTCCGGCGCACCTGAAAGGGTTCTTCCGGCCGCCGAACATGTTGAAGATCATGGATGCCAACGCCCAATACGAAGCCTCCATCGAACTGCGTTGGCAAATTTTTGGGGAAGTTTCCGTAGAATTCGAATTGAGTTCCTTAACCCTGGATTTTCATAAACGTCGGGAATGACGGAATCGAGATTAGTCAAGCTCAGCCGCCCCTCATTGAGAATTCGCTGGACGACGGGAATGTAGTCGTCATTTTTTATATATAGAATAGTGTTATTGCGGTACCACGTGTTGATGCTCTTCCTGCCATATAATTGAGGCCGGATAACATCCAGAGGGAGATACCCGTTCGCTAGGAACTTCCGCGCCCAATAGCTCTGCCACTGCTCGTTAATGTGGCCAGTGCCACCTTGCCCGGGAATTGCGGCACTAAACAGAACTCTGCTCGATGCTGCGCAAAGATCATCGACAAATCCATCCGCGCGACGACTGGAAAGGTGTTCAGCAACTTCGACCGAGATCGCCAAATCATAGATTGCCGGCGGTCCTGCAGAGGCTTCCAATTCGGTCGTGATGAATTCGATCCGAGGGTCCACCAGCATGTCGGATCGGACCCAGTTACCCTCGAGGCCGGTGAGTTTTGTGGCGCCGAGTTGTCCCGCTGCTCGCAGCCATGAACCGGTCCCGCATCCGAAATCGATCACGGACTTTATCTCGAACAGACTAAATGCGATCGATAAGACTTCTATTGCAGAATCGAATGAGGTTCGCTCAAGATCGTGATAAAATGCGGTGCTGTAATCGTTGGATTTACCCAGCTGCATTAGCGCCCACCCACGATCGCTCCATATTCGTCTTCACCGCGGTTAATCAACGCCTTGTATCCGTCACGCTTCCGATGTGTTGAGCTTCGCGGAGCAATTCGACAAGGAGGAGGCAACCCCTTCCCCCGATCGCCGATCTCTCGACCGCGCGGAATCCTAATCGAGGGCGAGGCCGGTGATCCGAGCGAGCCTCTGCCTTGATCCGCGCGGGTTCCTCCAACGGTTTGATCGCGCGCTCGAGCTCGAGCACCTTGGCACCCACGAGGAAACGATACCAAAACCCTTGCAGCACATGATAAACGAGGCCCTCCTTTCCATCAAGAAAGCCGAACTGCAGGAAATACCGATAGAGAAAATAGAGCAGGGCGCTCGCCTGGAACGGCATGGGATTGTAAACCGCTTCCTTCAGGAATCGCTTCGTCGCCGCCTGCCGGGACGTACTCTCGACCGTCACGACCTCGTCACGGGGAAATAAACGATATTTGCGACCCAGAACGTCGATTGCTTCACGCGTCGCGTATTTGTTGTGCTTCTCGATGAACGCCGTCAGATCCTTAAGATTGTGATCGGCGAAACCGCCTTCGAAGGTGGCGGTCCGGCCGCCCCAGACGATGATATGCTCGTCCATCCACCGATCCTCGATCCGCCCTCGTCCTCGCCGCCATATCCGCAAGAGCACCAAGGGGTAGCGGCCACCATGACGGATCCAACGACCGAGAAAAATGTGTTTGCGCTTTAGATTAATTCCGGCGATCTCGTCGGACAGCAAAGGCAGCTTCGTCTTTATCTCCTCGACCAGATCGGCCTCGACCACTTCATCGGCATCGAGCCGCATGATCCATTCCGCAGCGATCGGGGCGTTGTCGAGCGCCCATTGGAATTGCTTGGCATAGTTCACGAACTCGTTTTGTAGGACGGTCGCGCCAAGCTCACGGGCGATTTCGGCGGTACGATCCGCCGAGCAAGAATCGATGACGATGATTTCGCGCGCCAGGCTCGAGACAGAGCGAATTGCCCGCGCAATGTGAAGTTCCTCATTATGGGTCAGAATGATGACGGCGAGATCGATCATGGCGGCGCTGACGCTGGAACTTCCATCGGTCGGGTTTTGGACGCCTTAGGCTTGGTCATCGGCGGCGCTTTTGAGCACGCCCTCGATCGTACCGCCGCCTTCTGGGTTCACCGAAGCGATGACGTGAAGAAGCTTCATGTTAAGCGCGGCTAGCGACGTCCGCGCCTATAGCTGACGCCTCGGCCAGTGCCGTGATCCGCCGCTCTAACGATCGCAACACCTCCTCGGCGCCGAATTCCGCTCTGGCTTGCCCGCGGGCCGCTTCGCCAAGGTTACGGCGGAGCCCGGGATCGCTTGCGAGACGTAGGACTTCCCGGGCGAGGGCCGGGACATCACCTGGCGGCACGACGATGCCCGAGTTGCCGAGCGCCATCGCCAACTGCGTTCCCGGCGCCGCGGTGGCGATCACCGGGCGGCCCGAGGCAAACATCGGTCCGAGCTTCGATGGCATGACCAGATCCGCCACGTCGGCCCGTTGCGGCAGAAGATGGATGTCGGCGAGATTGAGGAGGTCGTTCAACCGTTCGGGAGGCTGCAAATCAATGAAGCGCAAATTAGGGAGACCCCGTGCCAGGGCCTCGAGGCGGGGACGCGCCGGCCCATCGCCAGCGATCAGGACGAGAGGGGATGGGGCCGTCCTGTCATGGGCAGCCATGCATCGGGCCGCGTCGATGAGGATCTCCAGCCCGTGCTTTTCGCCCAAGCTGCCCGCATAGAGCGCGGTCACGCAATCTTCGGGCAATTGCAGTTCCCGGCGCAGCGGGCTCGGATGATCGAGCGGGCGGATCAGATCGGTGTCAACCCAGTTCGGGAATAGGAAGCACCGATCCCTGGCAACACCCTTCGCCGACAGGCGATCCATCATTTTGACGGAAATCGAGGAGACGAGATCGAATCGGGTCAACAAGCTCCGCTCGAATGCCGCAGCGGTGCGCCGCAGGCCCGCGCGCCGGAGCAGACCCAAATGATACGCTGCCTCAAGCTCGAAATCTTGCAGATGAAGCCAGGATTTCGCTCGCCCCAAGCGCGCGACGGCGAGAGCGAGCGGACTCGATAGGAGCGTCGGCGCCATCGCGGCGACGATATCCGGCTTTTCGGCAAGGGCAGCCGCGATTGCGGCCGGAATGCTCGACAGCGCGAACGATGCCAAATGTGCCAACCGCCGCAGCCCTGACGGCTGTCGCGGCACATAAAGCGGGCAGCGTATGATGGCGCAGCCTTCCCAGCGCTCCTTTCGCCACGCCCAGCCTCGATATCCGGAGGCGATCCGCCACGATGGGTAATAGGGGGGTGCCGCGACCACGGTAACGCGATGTCCCTGCCGCGCGAGCCAGGGCGCCATCTCACCGGTGTATTTGCCGACCCCCGTCAGCTCCGGAGCGAAATTGAGGCCGATGATGAGGATGCGCATTCAGGCCTTCGGCCGGCGCGTCAATAAGCGTTCTCGCGCCGCAGCACGACCCACAAGGTGCGGATGAGGATAGTAATATCGAGCCAAAGCGACCAGTTGTCGATGTAATAGAGGTCTAGGGCGACGCGCTGCTTCGCGCTTTCTAGGCCGTTGATTTCGCCGCGCGAGCCATGGGTCTGAGCCCATCCGGTTATGCCCGGGCGCACGCGGTGGCGCTGGAGATACTCGCCGACCGCCTCATGATAGAGGCGATCGCCCGCCTTCATCGCCAGCGCATGGGCGCGGGGCCCCACGAGCGACATGTCGCCGCGCAGGACGTTGAAGAGCTGTGGGAGCTCGTCGAGGCTCAGCGCACGCAAAATGCGGCCGACACGCGTCACGCGCGAATCGTTTGGAACGGTGCGGACCGCGCCGCTCAGATCGCCTTTTTCCGCATGCATCGTGCGGAACTTCACGATCCATATCGGCCGGTTGTTGAACCCAAAACGCTCCTGGGAGAAAAAAATTGGCCCCCGGCTGTCGAGCCGAATAGCAAGCGCGATCAGCGCCATGAACGGCGCCAGCGCCAGGATGCATAGCGCGCTCAGGATTTTGTCTTCGAGCCACTTATTGACCCCGCTCCAATGCTTCAGCGGGCGATCGAGGATTTCGATCACTGGGACGCTCGATGTGGATCCGATGCCACGCATCGGAAAGGTGCCCGCGATCGAATCGATACTCAGCCGGACATCCACGGGCAGGAGCCTAAGTTTTGCAACTATTTCGCCGATCCGCTCAGCGGCGTGCAACGGCAACGCAATGATGATTTCATCGAGCAGTGAGGTCTGACCAAACTGAACGAGATAATCGGTCGTACCAAGGACCGGACAATCGCCGACGAAGGTGGGAATTGGCATCAGTTGATCATCAAAGACGCCGACGATATGCACGTCGTTTTTGCCATCTGCCTTGAGCTTTTCGATGAGTTCTTCACCGGCGGGTCCGCTGCCGATAACGGCAACGGAGCGCAGCAAGCGCCCCTGCGCTTTCCATTGCCGAACGAATAAACGAAGGATGATCCGGCTGATCTGCAACTCGATCAGAACCAAGAACACGAAAGTGATAGCCCATCCGCGTGAATAGACCTCCGCTACCTTCGTCAAAAACGCAAAGGTCGTCAGCGTGGATACCGTGGC
Organism: uncultured Alphaproteobacteria bacterium; assembly: GCA_963803265.1. Lineage (GTDB taxonomy): Bacteria > Pseudomonadota > Alphaproteobacteria > ATCC43930 > CGMCC-115725 > CAIKMD01. The sequence continues at coordinate 15,466 of CAWDLZ010000022.1, forward strand.
CGCCCATAGCACGGCGGTTCGCCGGATCTGCCATCCGAGTTGGGCAAGCCGCTCAAAACGATAGCCATCGGTCTTGCGCATCAGGTAGACGAAGATCAAACCGGCAAGCGCCGCCGTCAGCAAGAAGCGACTGAAATCATCGGCGCTGCCAAGAATGCCGAGAAAGTAGATCGGGTAAGCGATACCACTCGCGACAACGACCGCAAGAAAGTCGATCAATTGGACGGTGCCGCATACGACTTCACGGGACACCTGATGGCGTACGCCGCCCCCGCAATCTTCCCGTGGCCGCGGTACCTCGAGCTCTTCTTCGTCGGCTTTTATCGCCAAGACGACCTCGTCACTCAATCGAACATTGCAAAGTCCGATGCCAAATGATCTACCCTATCTTGTGCGACGTCCATCTGTCACGGCGTGCCAGCATTCGTCCGGAAGAGAATAAACGACGTGGTTGCTTCAACGCAAGTCTAAAGAATTAAATGAGGTCAAGAAGTCCTGAATTGATAAGAGATACTGTGTTGCCAGCGCTAATATTGGGCTTGGGTTCAGGCGATTTAAGAGATGGCCGAAGAAGGACTCTCATTGAGCCCGACCGGCAATTTTGATTCGACTTTCGTTTCGCCGCTGCAAGATCAATTCTTAAACTCAATGCCGTAATTGCGACGCAGGCGTTTATGGCGCCATTAGCCTTGACCTGAGCCCCTGAATCTCCTCCAGTTTTGTGTAGAGTCCGTCGCGACGAAGGAGACGGACGATGCGGGCATCACGGTTCAACGAGGAGCAGATCATTGCGCTCCTGCGGGAGCAGGAAGCGGGTGCGAAGACGGCGGACGTCTGCCGCAAGCACGGGATCAGCGGAGCGACCTTTTACAAGTGGAAGTCGAAGTACGGGGGGCTCGACCTGTCGGATGCCCGAGCGGTTCATCGAGCAGGTCACGCCGTCATCGGTCATCAGCCGCTGGAACGGCTCGCTGGTGTACTGGCTACCGCGATCGGAGTGATGCAGCAAGTCATCCGGCTTGCCTCTCCGCCAGATCGCCGTCATCAGCGCATCCGTCACGAGCTGCGCCGTCATCGTCGCGCTCATCGACCAGCCGACGACCCGGCGGGAGAAGAGATCGATGACGGCCGCCACGTAGAGCCAGCCCTCCGCCGTCCAGATATACGTGAAGTCTGCAATCCAGCGGCGGTTGGGAGCTGGAGCATCGAAGCTGCGGTCGAGCGACGTTGGGTGCGACGGCGCTCGCCTACCGTTCCCCCAGATCGGGCGGCAGGCGACGCCGTCGTGGGCGCACCCGCAGAGCCTGAAGCCGCATCAATCGCTCGATCCAATGCAATCCGCACGGCACGCCATCGGCAAGCATGTCGTGCCACACCCGCCTTGCGCCATAGGTTCTGTCGCTCGCGACGAAGCGCCGCTTCGACCGCTAGGACGATGCGAGTAGTGGATCATAGATGCTAAGCGGGTGGCGTCGCTTTTTGCGCGTCCTCGATGCCCTTGGTAATCCTCGACGATAAGACATAGAGGAACTGACCCAACGCTTCGACGAACTCGACCGACTGTTTGGCTTCATCTGCGTTTACGTGAGGCTTGTCCTTATCGGCATGCCGCGGCCGGTTAGAGCCAAGTCGAACCCAATGCGCCCAGTCACCCATTTCTTTCGTCAGGACGTGGTCCGATACTGCGTTGTCAATCCGTGCATAGAGTGAGCCGTCCTCGTAGCCCTTGTCCTTGAGCATTGCATCGACCGCGCTACCGCAAATCATTGCGGCAGCATCGGGAGCGTGCAATGTCTCGAAGGCCTGTTGCAAAAACACTCGTGCCGAGCTCGGAAGTTCCGTAGCAGCCGTCCGCGCAGCCGGGTAGATCATATCTATCTGTGCGTTTGCGCTTTCGTTACCCGGAAAACCCCTCGCGAGTATGGCGCCACCGCATGTTGCGCACATAAATGCGCCCTGGCGCCTAGCGTTCTGGCCATTCGCGTTACGTAAAACCGCGCTCCATTGGTGGAGTAAACTTGGAGCTGCCACACCGCATTGGGGGCAACGAGACACTCCGACAAGCACATTGCCGAACTTCAACTCCGAGGTCTGCGGTTTGCCTGCTTCAGTGAGAGTTCCATCTTACCGAGAGACTGACTGTCTATCCAAGTTCAACGATGCATACGTCCGCATATTAGACAAATATTAGACAAGCCGGTCGTTCTTAGAGCTAATCTATTGAGTTTATTGGCGTCCCCAAGGGGATTCGAACCCCTGTTACCGCCGTGAAAGGGCGGTGTCCTAGGCCTCTAGACGATGGGGACGTGGGCGATGCCCGCAGGGTCTAACGGCGCGCGCGCGATAAATCAAGGCGCCGGCTGCTCCGGCGCGTCGAGCGCCCGGGGCGCCGCCTTTCGCCTTCCGGATGCCCCAAGCGGAATGCTATCGTTCCCGCCAATCGCCGGTCGTCTGCGGAATGTCGGCTCGAACGCTCCGACGATCGCGCTCCGCCACGCGGGAATCCGGCGGATGTAATGCAGCGGCCGGCCGAGATATGTTGCAGCTTGAGGTCCGTGCCCGATGTCGGTGAAGACGCTGTTCGCGGCCACTCTGGCGATCGCGCTGCTGCTGTGCTTCGCGGTCGTCGCAGCGGTGCTCTATCGGGCCGCGGTGCGGCAGGCCGACGCGGAGACGATGCGCGAGGCCCGCGTCATCCTGGCCGCCGCCACCGCGTCGCAAAATTACAATGACGCGCGTGTGTCGCCGCTCGTCGAGGGGCAACCCGGCCCGTTCCATCCCGAAGGCGTGCCGTTCTTCGCGACGAAAAGCATCATGGACGGCTTCGCGGCCGCGTTTCCGGAATATAGCTACCGCGCGACGGCGCTCAATCCGACCAATGTTGACGATTTCCCGCGCAAATGGCAGGTCGATGTGATCGAGACGTTCCGCTCGCGGCCTTCGCTGAGCGAGCTCTCGGGCGAACTCGACGACGATAACGGTTCGCGGATCCTCTATATCGCGCAGCCGATCAAGGTCTCCGATGCGAACTGCCTGCTCTGCCACAGCGAGCCCAAGAGCGCGCCGCCGGGAATGATCGCGGCCTACAACTCGGCGAACGGGTTCGGCTGGAAGCTCGGCGAGGTCGTCGGCGCGAGTTTCGTCACGGTGCCGACGGCGGAGCGGCTGAAAGTGACCGTTTCGAACGTCTTCTGGTTCCTGATCGCGTTGGGCTGCGTATTGGTGATCGGCATCATGGTGGCGCTGTTCGTCATCCACCACGCCGTGGTCAAGCAAGCGCTGCGCCTGGCCGAGCAGGCCGACAAGCTTTCGGCCGGCGATCCGGAAGGCGCGGAATTGCAGGAAGAAGGGCCCGCCGAGTTCCGCATGCTGGCGCGGGCGATCAACCGTCTCCACCGCAGCCTCGCCGCCGCGCTGGGCGAGCTGCGCGAGCGGTCGTTCTAGCCGGCTTCCGGTCCCGACCTCACGCGGAGCGCCCGCCGATGCCAATCACCCGCGAATTCCTGGTCTTCGCCGCGACGGTCCTCGCCTGGTTCGCCTATGCGATGGCCGTCGGCCAGCCCGACATGGTCTCGCCGCTGGCGCTCGCCATCGCCCGCACCGCGGCGTTCGTGCTGTCGGCGGTGGTGGTGGTGCGCGTACTCGGCGTTGCGGTCATCGGACTGGTCGTCGAGGGCAGTTGGGGAATCCGGGCGACCTCGCTGGTCAAGCTGGTCGTCTACCTCGGTCTCGGCCTGCTCGCGGCGGCGCTGGTGCTCAACTACGCGCTCAGCGTTAACATCGCCACCCTGCTGACGACCTCGGCCCTGCTGACCGCCATTCTCGGTCTGGCGATGCAATCGACGCTCGCCGGCTTGTTCGCCGGGCTGGCGATCCAGCTCGAGCACCAGCTGCGGCCGGGCGATGCGATTGGCATCGAGGGTGCGTTCGCGACGGTCGAGGCGATGGGCTGGCGCTCGATAACCTTGCGGCGGCGCGATCACTCGCTGGTGATGCTCCCGAACGCTTATCTCGCCGGCCGCGAGATCGCGATCCGGCGGCCGGGCGCAGCAGTGATAACCGAGATGCTGCTGCCGGGGCCGCTCTCGGTGCCGCCGGCGGTCGTGGCCGACATCATCGAGGAGGCGGTGGCCGACATTCCCGGCGTATGCGCCGAGCTGCCGATCTCGGCGCAGCTATCCGGCCTGGCCGCGCAGTCCGGCCATGCCGAATATCGCCTGCGCTTCTTCACGCGCGAGATGGCGCTCGACGACAATCCGCTCGCGACGACGGCGCGGCTTCGCATCTGGTATGCCTATCAGCGGCACGGGATCGCGACGCTTCAGCCGCCGCCCGCGCCCGATTCAGCTACGCCGGCGCCGCTCACGGCGTTGCGGCCCGATCATGCGAAAGCGCCGCTCGATCGCGTCATCGCGGCGCTGGCCGCAACGCGCCGGTGGCAAGGCGCGGGCGCGGAGGAACATAGGCGGCTCGCCGGGGAAGTCGCGGTGCTGCTTTATGCCCCGGCGGAATCGATCCGGCTTCCGCGCGGTCTCGATCGGGCGGTCGTGGTGGTGGTCGCCGGCGAGGTGTGCCTGCGCGGCGACCGGCAACCTTCGGTCGATTGGCTGGAGCCGCCGAGCGCGGCGACGGCGGACGCCGGTGCGATCGCCAGCTGGGACGCGGAGGCGCTGCTCGCGGTCGAGAGCCGCCTGGGCCGGGCGATCGGACCCTACGGTCGGCTCGCGGTGAGGCGCGCCGCGCGAGAGACCGCCGACCTCGCCGAGCTCTACCGCGCGCTCGCGCCGCTGATCAAGGACGCTGCGGCGCGGGAAGAGTTTCTCAGCGGCGCGCCGCAACAAGCGGCGAGCGATTTCGGGCCGGGGACGGTCCTGACGCTCGCGCGCTTGCCGCGCGGTCAGCGTCCGCCGCTCGCGGCGCAGGGTCAGGTCGAGCTGCTCGCGCTCTGCGACGAGGCGCTGAGCGGCTCGCGCCCGACGGCGAGCGCGGCGAGCGCCTGACTCGGCCGCCGTCGCTTCCGCCCCTTATCGACGCGAGCCGACTCGTCAAACAACTCGACGCCGCCATGCCCGCCCCGCACTATGCGCGCCATGTGTGGGATCGCAGGCATCTGGGATCAGCGCTCGCGCCTTGGGCCGGACGCGCTTGGGGCTGCGGCGCGGCGCATGGCCGAGATCATGCGCCATCGCGGCCCTGAACGAACATCGAAACAGATGGCAACCACGCCACAGGAAGCGCCTTACCAAGCCCCTGCTCAGTCTTAACCATATGTTCCGCTGTGGGCACAGATGATCTTATTGCGAGGATTTTCCTTAGGGCATCCCTTCGTTTGGCTCACTGCACTAGCAGTCCTCACGGTTGTTGGATTTTTTAGCCTATTGCGGTCTCTCAAGGCGGTGGGGGAGCTACGGCACTTCACCGTCCAATTCCAGCAGTTCTTTCGGCGCTGGTTCAATAGCGGGCGACAGGATTGGGAGGCTTACCAATGGCTAATTGCTAATTCCGGTCGAATCCAACGCGAGATGGGAACTTACGGGGAAATGGCGCATTTTTCAGATGGGCGGGTCCAAGTCACGAATTATCCTCTCCTATATAATGCGATACCAACTATCAGAGATCTTAGCGCTCACAATGACTTCGGACTGGAGTTTGCACGGATCAACTGGTTTGGCGAGCGGGTTGACGAGGCCTTGATCCGTTATGGCGGTGCGCTGGACGAACAAGAGCGCGATGTTCGGGCGCTGCTTCGTAATCCGCTCGTGTGGTTTCGTGAAGGTGTACGGTTGGTTCTAGCGTTGCCGTTCTCTTTGCTGTGGTGGCTTGGTATTTTCAGCGCAGCGAGCCTTGCGGCGCTCACGCAGGGTCGCACGTTTCGGCTATCGGCAGGATTGGTTGCGTTGATCGGCTTTATCGCTGCCATCTTTGGGATTGTGTCAGGATGGCATGACATGACGGAATTTATATCGAAGCTACTTTAGCGTTTGGACTTCATGTTATGGACGCAAAGATGTCGGGGATGATCCGCCGCGTGCTTCGCCCATCGCCCTCAACTTTCGTCGCGGGATAAGGCCGGCAGTGAAGGAATACGAGGCGAGATCGGCGAGTGATCGCTAAGTAGCAGCATCTCGTCGCGGAAGCACCTACGTACAGGCGCAGTGAAGCGGCCCCCTAAGTGACCGGACACGGTCTCCCTCTTGGCTAAGAGGGAGGAGTAAAGTCGTGTCTATGACTGGGAACAATCCGGCTATTGAGGTTCTGGCTGGGCTGCGGCGTCGTCGGCGCTGGTCGGCTTGAGAGAGAGGGTGGCAACCGTGGCGGAGACCTACGAGCCCGGGGTGACGGTAAGCCTGGTGGCGCGACGGCACGGGATTGCGCCGAACCAGCTGTTTACTTGGCGCAAGCTGGCGAGTCAGGGGGCGCTGACGGCAGCGCGCGATAAATCAAGGCGGCCGATGGTGTATTGCTTTGAGGACTGGATAGGCGTCTTGCAACCTTCGATAGCTTCAAGCCGAGAAGATTTCTTAATGCCATCGAGGCTGTCTTCGTCCGCCGCGACTCGTGAAGCCCCTCGACGCCGCCATGCCCGCCCCGCACTATGCGCGCCATGTGTGGGATCGCAGGCATCTGGGATCAGCGCTCGCGCCTTGGGCCGGACGCGCTTGGGGCTGCGGCGCGGCGCATGGCCGAGATCATGCGCCATCGCGGCCCCGACGCCGGCGATGCGTGGTGCGACGGCGGCGCCGGCTTGGCGTTGGCTCACCGGCGCCTCGCGATCATCGAGCTCTCGCCAGCCGGCGCGCAGCCCATGGTCTCGTCCTGCGGGCGCTTCGTCATCTCCTATAACGGGGAAGCATACAACTTCGCCGAATTGCGCTCAGAGCTCGAAGCGGCGGGGCGGCGCTTTCGCGGCCATTGCGATACCGAGGTGATCGTCGAGGGCGCGGGCGTCTGGGGCGTCGAGGCGACGGTAAAGCGCCTCATCGGCATGTTCGCTATCGCGCTCTGGGACCGGCACGAGCGCGTGCTCTATCTCGTGCGCGACCGCCTCGGCATCAAGCCGCTCTATTGGGCGAGGTTCGGCGACACGCTGATCTTCGGCTCGGAGCTGAAGGCGTTGCGCGCCTATCCCGGCTGGACGCCCGCGCTCGACCGCGATGCCCTCGCCGCCTTCCTGCGCTTTCAATACGTGCCCGGTCCGGGAACGATCTACGAAGGCGTGAACAAGCTGCCGCCGGGCACGATTCTGGTGGCGCGCGCCGACGCCGAGCCCGAGCTGCGCCCGTTCTGGTCGCTGGCGGACGCCGTGCGCGCGGGACAGGCCGCGCGCTTCGCCGGCAGCGAGGATGACGCGGTCGCCGAGCTCGATGCCCTCCTCGGCGACGCGGTGCGGCGGCGAATGATCGCCGACGTGCCATTGGGCGCGTTTCTATCGGGCGGGATCGATTCCTCGACGGTGGTCGCGCTGATGCAGGCGAAGAGCGCGCGCAAGGTTCGCACCTTCACGATCGGATTCCGCGAACCGGGCTACAACGAGGCCGAGCACGCGAAGGCAGTGGCCCGGTATCTCGGCACCGAACACACCGAGCTCTACGTCTCGCCGGAGCGCGCGCAGAGCGTCATTCCGCTTCTGCCCGAGATCTACGACGAGCCGTTCTCGGACGCCTCGCAGATTCCGACCTTCCTGGTGTCGGAGATGACACGGGCGCATGTCACCGTGGCGTTATCGGGCGATGGCGGCGACGAGCTGTTCGGCGGGTACAACCGATATTTCCAGCTTCGGCGCTTGTTCGACGCGCTCGACCGCCTGCCGCGCGGCACCGGCAGCATCGCGGCAGCCATGATCCGAGCCGTGCCACGCGCCGCCTGGTCCGCGCTCGCCGCCGCCATTCCGAACAGCCGCCGCCCCTTCCAGCTCGACGACAAGATGCAAAAGCTGGCCGGTGTCATGGCCGGCGGCAGCGATGATTTCTATCGCCTCGTCGTCTCGCATTGGCCGCGCGCCGAGGAGCTGGTGCCGGGCGCGGCCGAGCCGCTTACTGTGGCCGACGATCCGGGCGTCGCCGGGCTCATCGCCGACCGGGCCGAGCGCATGCAATATCGCGACACCATGACCTATCTGCCGGACGACATTCTCGTCAAGGTCGACCGCGCCTCCATGGCCGCCTCGCTCGAGGCGCGCGTGCCCTTGCTCGATCACCGCGTCGTCGCCTTCGGTTGGACCTTGCCGCCGCAATGGAAGGCGCGCGCCGGCAGCGGCAAATATTTGCTGCGTCGGGTGCTCGACGCTTACGTCCCGCGCGCCCTGACCGAGCGCCCGAAGATGGGCTTTGCCGTGCCGATCGATTCCTGGCTGCGCGGCCCCTTGCGCGGCTGGGCCGAGGAATTGCTCGACGAGACGCGTCTCAAGCGCGAGGGAATCCTCGCCTCCGCGCCGATCGCCGAGAAATGGCGCGAGCATCTTTCGGGCGCGCGCAACTGGCAATATCTGCTGTGGGACGTGCTCATGTTCCAGGCTTGGAAGGCGCGCTGGCTGCCGGGCTAAATATTTATCCCGAGCCCAGCGCGGCGTCGTCGATGAGCAGCTGAACGCCGTTCCTGCCCTGCCAGCGATCGGCGCGCAAATGCCCGGCGACGTGAAAGCCAGCACCTTGGGAGTGCAGCAGCGCCTGGCCGAGCTCGTTGCCGCGCGCGCCGCCGAGCGCGCGAAACGCGATGCCCTTCAATCGCGCCGGGCCGGCGCCTGCGCCGAAGATGCAGCGGACATGCTCGGTGCCGACGATGTCGGCGCGCACGACCCGCAGATTCGCGATGACGAAGCGCGGCTCGGAATTGCCGGTGCCGAACGGGCCGAGCCGGTCGATGAGCTCGGCGAGCTCGGGCGTCGCCGCGCCCGCCGCCAGCGCGCCGTCGATGTTGAGCGTAAGCACCGGCTCGGCCACGCCCAAGGCCTCTACCGCGCGCGCCGCCAGGAACGCGCGAAGCTCGTCGAGCTTCCCCTCCTCGACGGTAAAGCCCGCCGCCATGGCGTGGCCGCCGCCATTCAACAAGAGGCCGGCCTGCTGCGCGGCGATGACCGCTGGGCCGAGCGCGAAACCCGGCACCGAGCGGCCCGACCCGCGGCCGCTGCCTGCGCCCAAGCCGACGACGCAGGCCGGGCGGTTGTAGCGATCCTTCAAGCGGCTCGCGACGATGCCGATGACGCCGGGATGCCAGCCCTCGCCGGCGGCGAAGACGAGCGCGCCCGGAGGCAAGCGCTCGACTTGCGCGATCGCCTGGGCGAGCACTTGCGCCTCGATCACGCGTCGCTCGGAATTGAGGTCATCGAGATGCGCGGCGAGCTCGCGCGCCTCGAACGGATCTTCGGTCGCGAGCAGCCGCGCGCCGAGATCGGCCTCGCCGACGCGTCCCCCGGCATTGACGCGCGGACCGAGAATGAAGCCGACGTGGTAAGCGTCCAGCCGCTCGCCGATCTTCGCGGCGTCGCCCAAGGCAGCCAGCCCGATATTCCCGCGCCGCCGCATCACCTTGATGCCCTGCGCCACCAGCGCGCGGTTGACGCCGGTGAGCGGCACGACATCGCACACCGTGCCGAGCGCGACGAGATCGAGCCAGCGCGTGAGATCGGGCTCGCGCCTTGTCTCGTACCAGCCGGATCGGCGCAGCGCGCGGTTGATGCCGGCGACGAGCAGGAAAGTCACGCCGACCGCGGCCAGCATGCCGTGCGGGCTCGCCTCGTCGACTCGGTTGGGGTCGATGACCGCGACCGCGCGCGGCAGCGACGGCTCGCCCAGGTGATGATCGACGACGATGACGTCGAGCCCGGCCCGGGCGCCGTCCTCGAGCGCGTCATGCGCCGTGATGCCGCAATCGACGGTGACGACGACGCGCGCGCCCTCGGCTTTCAGCTTCGCCAGCGCCGGTCCGTTGGGGCCGTAGCCCTCGCGCTGGCGGTCCGGGATATAGACCTTGGCGCGAGCCGCCGACCGCGGCGAAGAAGCGCAGCAGCAGCGCCGAAGAGGTCGCGCCGTCGACATCGTAATCGCCGAACACGACGACCGGCTCGGCCTCGCGGATCGCGCAAACCAGCCGCTCGACCGCGCGGTCCATGTCCTTGAGGTGCGACGGATCGGGCATGAAGTCGCGCAAGGTCGGCGCCAGGAACCGCTCGGCGTCCTCGGCCGCGACGCCGCGCCCGGCCAGCAAGCGCCCCACGATCTCGGGGCAACCCAAGCGCTGAGCCAGCGCAAGCCCGGCCCGATCGTCGCCGCCGCGCGCCTGCCAGAAGCGGCCGGACAGCGAGCGCTCGACGCCGAGAACCGCCGCCATCTAGAAGCCGGTCTTGCGTTCGAAATTGTGCCGCGCCTCGATGATGCGCACGGTTCCGGTCAGCGAGCGCATCACGATCGAATGAGTCGTCGCGCCGCCAGGGTAGCGCCGCACGCCGGCAGCATGGTGCCCGAGGTCACGCCGGTGGCGGCGAACATCACATCGCCCTTGGCGAGATCGTGCAGCCCGTATTTGCGGTTGAGGTCGGTGATCCCGAGCTTGCGGGCGCGGCCGCGCTCGTCGTCGTTGCGAAACAGCAGCCGGCCTTGCATGTGGCCGCCGACGCAGCGCAGCGCCGCCGCGGCCAGCACGCCCTCGGGCGCGCCGCCCGAGCCCATGTAGATGTCGATGCCGGTCTCGCGGCCCCGAGGTGGCGATGACGCCGCTGACATCGCCATCGGCGATCAGCATGATGCGCGCGCCGGCCTCGCGCACCTTGGCGATCAGCTCGGCATGGCGCGGCCGGTCGAGGATGCAGACGACGAGATCCGAGGCCTCGGCCTTCTTGGCCTTGGCGAGTGCCTTCAGGTTGGCGGCGGGCGTCTCGTCGAGATCGACGATTTCGCCGAGGCCGCCGCCGATCGCGATCTTGTCCATATAGACGTCGGGCGCGTTCAGGAAGCCGCCTTGGATTCCGCCATCGCCAATACCGCCAGCGCGTTGGCGCCGCCTTTCGCGGTCAGGGTGGTGCCTTCGAGCGGATCGAGCGCGATGTCGATCTTGGGCCCCTGCCCGGTGCCGACCTTTTCGCCGATATAGAGCATCGGCGCCTCGTCGCGCTCGCCCTCGCCGATCACCACCGTGCCGTCGATGGCCAGGCCGTTGAGACCGCGGCGCATCGCATCGACCGCCGCCTGGTCCGCCGCCTTCTCGTCGCCGCGCCCCATCAGGAGCGACGCGGCCAGCGCCGCGCCCTCGGTGACGCGCACCGCTTCGAGTGCCAGGTTGCGGTCCATTCTCGAGTTGTCGGGCATCGCTTCGCTCCCTAAAGATTCTCGACCCGTATCATGCGCGGCGGCTCGATCACCGTGTCGAGCGCGCGGATGCGGTCGAGCGCGCGCAGCATCGCGGCTTCCTCGGTATCGTGAGTGGTCAGCACCACCGGCACCGGCTCGCCCGGCGCGCGGCCGCGCTGGATGATCTGCTCCATCGACACGGCTTCGTCGCGAAAGGCGCCGGTGATGTCGGCCATGACGCCGGGCCGGTCCACCACCATCAGCCGCACGTAGTAGGAGCCGCAATGGCGCGCCATGGCGGCGCTCGGCCGCCGCCGCAGCGCCGAGGCCGGCACGACGAAGCCGGGCGCGCCGCGCCCCGTGGCGATGTCCAAGAGGTCGGCGACCACCGCGGAGGCGGTGGGTTCGGCGCCGGCCCCGCGGCCTTCGAGCGTGACGCGGCCGACGAAGTCGCCTTCGATCGTCACTGCGTTGAACACGCCCTCGACTTGAGCGATCGGCGCCGAGAGCGGCACCATGCAGGGATGAACGCGCTGCTCGAGCCCGTGATCGGTCGGCCGCGCTAGCCCTAAGAGCTTGATGCGATAACCCAGGTCGTTGGCGAAGGCGATGTCGAGCGCGGTGATGTGGCGGATGCCCTCGACATGGACGCCCGGGAAATCGACCTCGTTGGCGAACGCGACGGCGGCGAGCAGCGCGAGCTTGTGCGCGGCGTCGATGCCATCGATGTCGAAGCTCGGATCGGCTTCCGCATAACCGAGGCTTTGCGCCTCGGCCAGAACCGCGGCGAAATCGCGGCCCGATTCGCGCATCTGCGTCAGGATGTAATTGCAAGTGCCGTTAAGGATACCATAGACGCCGAGGATGTTGTTCGCGCCGAGCCCTTCGCGCAGCGCCTTCAAGATCGGAATGCCGCCCGCCACCGCGGCCTCGAACCCGAGCGCGACGCCCTTGTCCTCGGCGAGACGCGCGAGCGCGGCGCCGTGATGGGCCAGCAAGGCCTTATTGGCGGTGACGACATGCTTGCCGTGTTGCAGCGCGGCGGTGACGACCCGACGCGCCACCCCGTCGCTGCCGCCGATCAGCTCGACCACGACATCGATACCGGGCAAAGCGGCCATTGCCACCGCATCCTCGTGCCACGGCACGCCGGCAAGGTCGACGCCGCGGGTCCGCGCGCGGTCGCGCGCCGATACCGCGGCGAGCTCGAGCGCCCGCCCGGCATGGCGCTCCAGCAGGGCGGCATTGCGCCGCAACAGCGCCACCGTCCCGGCGCCGACCGTGCCGAGACCGGCGATGGCAATTCTCAAAGGCGGGATCATGGGGCGACAGGGTGCGACAGATTCGCGGCTCTGGCAACGGCTAGAAAAGTGCCGCCTCGGTGTCGTTGCGATGCCGGATAAACGATCGCCGCGGCCGTTCAGTTCTCGATATAGACCTCGGCGCGCGGGGTATCGTGGCCGCCGCCCGCGGCTACCGGCGCCGCTTCGACCGCGATGTCCTTGGCTGGCACGCCGCTATCGGTGAGCGCCACGGCCACCGCTTGGGCACGGTCGAGCGCCAGGGTAAGTCCGGTCATGGCCGCATCGCTGCCGGTCGCTTCGCCATGGCCGACAATTCGAATGGTCCCGCCATTCTGGTTATGCAGCTTCACGATATCGGCGACGGTGCCCCGCAGCGCGCCCGAGAGCCAAGCCGAGCCCGGCGCGAAACTGACATCCGCCACGTGATAGGAAACGGCCGAGCGGCGCGCGGCGGTTTGCGCGCTGGACGCCGATGACGGGGCCGCGGGCGCGCTTGCCGGTTGCGCGAGCTTGGCGGGCGGAGCGATCTCGGGCGACGCCGCTTGCGATGCCGCCGCAGCAACCTGCTTCGGCGGCGCTGGCTCCGGCCGCGGCGACAGGGTCGGGGGCGGCGCGGCCGGCACGAGCGGCTCGCCTTCGGGCACGTTCTGAACGGTCGGGCTGGTAATCGGCGACTCGGCCGGCGGCGCTGCGCTGCCGCGAGCCGGCGGCCCGGTGCGCGGCGGCGATGCTGCCGCCGCGGGCGGCGGGCTCGAAGCGGGCGGCGAATTATCCGCGATCGGCGGCGCCGGCTGCGGTTGCGGTTGCGGCGCGGCAGTCGCCGCCGCCGTGGCAGGCTGGGGCGTGGCCGGCGCGGTCGGCGGCGGTGGCGACGGCGATCCCGCGGGCGGCGCCGAAGGCAGCGCCGAAATCTGCGCTTCCGCCGTCGTCGCCGCGGACGGCAGAGCGACGGCTGCGGCGGTAGCGGACCCGGCGTGCAAGTTGTCGCTGCTGTATTTCGCATTGTTGCGATCGGCGATCAAGCTGTTCGTCAGCTTGTCGCGGTTGACCGCGCTCAAGGCGTTGTCGGGCGCCGCTGGGACGTTGCCGAGATTGGGATAAGGCTCGTTGTCCCCTTCCGCCAGATTCTGCTGGTTGTTGCCCTTGCCGAGATCGTCGTTTTTCGAGAGCCCGCGAGCGTCGCGGTACCACGACACCGGATTGACCGCGTCCGGCACATAGGAGCAGCCGCCCAATCCGAAAAGGACCGCAAAAGCGACGGCCCACTTTGCCTTGCTCCGCACCAACCACCGCTCCATATAAGGCTGCGCGTTCCGCAACCGTAGTGTATTAGAACGATAACGTCCCGCCAGCAATACTCGGACCGCGCCGATGCTGGACCATGAAAACGGCGCGACGCAAGGACAAAAAATGAACGATTCCGACGCCCCGCAGCCGAAAATCCCCAACCCGCTGCAGTGGTCGCGCAACATGGCCGAGATCGCCCAGCTCAGCGAGAAGCTGGTGCGCGAGTTTCTCGGCAAGCAGCAGGCGGGAGGGCTCGGCATGGCCGACCCGCTCAACATCGGCAATGCGTTCCTCGAAATGACGCAGCGGATGATGAGGGATCCGGGGCGGCTGGTGCAGGCGCAGCTCTCGCTGTGGCAGGACTATCTCCGCTTGTGGCAGAGCACGACGCACCGCTTGCTCGGCGGCGCGCCCGAGCCGGTCGCCGAGCCGGCGCCGGGCGATCGCCGCTTCAAGGACGCGGCGTGGCAGGAGAGCACGCTGTTCGATTATATCAAGCAGAGCTATCTCCTGACCGCGCGCTGGCTGCAATCGACCGTGCAACAGGTCGACGGGCTCGACGAGAAGACGGCGCGCAAGGTGGATTTCTATACCCGGCAATTCGTCGACGCGATCGCGCCGTCGAACTTCGTGCTGACCAATCCCGAAGTGCTGCGCGCGACCATCGATTCCCGCGGCGAGAATCTGGTCAACGGCCTCAAGCACGTGCTCGAGGATCTCGACCGCGGCAAGGGCCGTCTGATGATCAAGATGACCGACCTCGACGCGTTCAAGGTCGGCGTCAACATCGCCGTGACCAAGGGCAAGGTCGTGTTCCAGAACGCGCTGATGCAGCTCATCCAGTACGAGCCGCTGACCGAGAAGGCGCAGCGCCGGCCGCTCCTCATCATTCCGCCCTGGATCAACAAATATTACATCCTCGATCTGCGCCCCGACAATTCCTTCATCAAATGGGCGGTGCAGCAGGGCCACACGGTCTTCGTCATCTCGTGGGTCAATCCGGACGAAACGCTCGCGCAAAAGCAGTTCGAGGATTACATGCTCGAAGGGCCTTTGGCGGCGCTCGACGCGATCCGTGACGCCACCGGCGAGAAAGAGGCCAACGTCATCGGCTATTGCCTGGGCGGAACCCTGCTTGCCGCAACGCTCGCCTATATGGCGGCAAAGAAGGACAACCGCGTCAAGAGCGCGACCTACTTCGTCACGATGGTGGATTTCGCCGAGGCCGGCGAGCTGTCGGTGTTCATCGACGAAGAGCAGCTCGCGGCGCTCGAGGGCCGCATGCGCGAGCACGGCTATCTCGAAGGCTCCGACATGGCGACGACCTTCAACATGCTCCGGGCCAACGATCTGATCTGGTCCTTCGTCGTGAACAACTACCTGCTCGGCAAAGAGCCCTTCCCCTTCGACCTGCTTTACTGGAACAGCGATTCGACGCGCATGCCGGCGGCGATGCACGCCTATCTACCTGCGCAACATGTACGAGCAGAACAAGCTGATCGTGCCGGGCGCGCTCACGCTCGCCGGGGTCCCGATCGATCTGCGCAAGATCGCGACGCCAGCCTTCCTGCTTTCGACCAAGGAGGATCACATCGCGCCGTGGAAATCGACCTATGCCGCGACGCAGATCTATCGCGGGCCGAAGAAATTCGTGCTCGCCGCCTCCGGCCATATCGCGGGCGTCGTCAATCCGCCCGGCCGCTCGAAATACGGCCATTGGGAGGGCGACACGCTGCCCAAAACCGCCGACGAATGGCTGGCGGAAGCCCGCTATGTCCAGGATTCGTGGTGGCCCGTCTGGGAAAGATGGGTCGCGGAATATGCCGGCGGCGAGGTCGCGGCGCGCCGGCCCGGCGACGGCAAGCTCAAACCTTTGGAAGACGCGCCCGGCTCTTATGTGCTGGCGTAAGCCGGCTGAGCCTCGGTCCGGATTGCACCGCGTATGTCAGATTGACCCACTAGCATCCGGCGACAGCGCTTGACCTTGCCGCGGCGCGGCGGGACACTGCCGGCAAGCGCCAAACTGACAATAATTCCCGCGGCATCAATCGCGGGGCGGGCGCCATCAGGGGGAGAACGCATCATGGCCGTTTTGTCGCTGTCGGAACTCCAGGACGCTGCCCTAGCCCAACGCGACATCGCCGCGCGGATCGAGCGTTTGCCGCTGACCTGGACCCAGCTCAAGGCGCGCATCATCGTCGGCACGGCGACCTTTTTCGACGGCTACGATTCCATCATGCTCGGCCTGGTGATGCCGGTGATCGCCGCCGCTTGGCATCTTCCCAACGCCGACATCGGATTGCTGCTGTCGGGCACGTTTTTCGGCCAGCTCATGGGCGCGCTGCTCTTTCCCTACCTCGCCGAGCGCTACGGCAGGCTGCGCGCGGCCAGCTATTCGATCTGGGTCGTCGGCCTGTTCAGCCTCGCTTGCGCGGCAAGCTGGAACTTCGCGTCGCTGGCCGTCTCGCGCATCGTCCAGGGCATCGGCATCGGCGGCGAGATTCCGGTCGCCGCGACCTACATCAACGAGATCGCGCTGTCCCGCGTGCGCGGACGCTTCTTCCTCCTCTACGAGGCCGCGTTCGCCTTCGGCTATCTCGCCGCGACGCTCTTGGGCGTGCTGCTGATCACGCGCTATGGCTGGCAGATCATGTTCATCATCGGCGCCGCGCCCGCCTTCGTCGCCGCGATCATGCGGCGCCTAGTGCCGGAATCGCCGCGCTGGCTCGCCAGCAAGGGGCGCGCCGCCGAGGCCGATGCCATCGTCAGCAAGATGGAGCGCGAAGCCGAGAAGAAGCGGGGCGCCGCGTTGCCGCGGCCCGACGTCTCGCACGTGCCCCTGCCGCCGAGCCGCCGCACCAACCTCTTCGAGCTGTTCACGCCATTCTACCGGATGCGCACGGCGGTGATATGGTCGATCTGGGGCCTATCCTTCTTCGTGACCCAGGCGATGAACGCCTGGCTGCCGACGATTTACCGCCAGGAGCTGCATATGACCGTGCAGCAATCCTTGGAGCTCACGCTCGCGACGCACGCCTTCTCGATCTTCAGCGCCATCGCGGTCGCGCTCTTGATCGATTGGACGGGACGCCGCGTCTGGATCGGTTGCGCCCTCCTCGGGGGCAGCGTCTCGATGCTGGCGCTCGCCTGGATCGGCGCGCCGAGCCCGACCGAGCTGTTGATTTGCGCGAGCATCGGCGAGTTCTGCCTGTCCACCGTCTCGGTGTCGATCTATGTCTATACTGCGGAGCTTTATCCGACGCGGATGCGCGCGCTCGGCTGCGGCATGGGCTCGACCGTGCGCAACATCTTCACGACGCTGAGCCCGACCCTGGTCGCCGTGATGCTCACCAGCTATGGGTTGCCGGGCGTATTCACGATGCTCGGGATCGCGCCGCTGCTTCCGGCCTTCATGATTCTGGTCTACGGCACCGAGACCAAGGGCCGCGTGCTCGAGGAAGTCTCGCCGTAAAGTCTTCTGTTTGGCTTCGCAAGACGCCGGGCCGCAGAGGATTCTCGGCCCGGGCTTCCACGCGTTACGGAAACAGCGGCTCCTGCTCGAGGCCAGTGGTCTCGGGGAGACCAAGCATGACGTTCAGGTCCTGCACCGCCTGACCCGAGGCGCCCTTGACGAGATTGTCGATCGCGGAGACGAGGATCGCGCGCCCATTGAGCCGATCCTCGGCGACGCCGATGAGACAAAGATTCGAGCCGCGGACATGATGCGTCGCCGGCGACTGGCCTTGGGGCAGCACGCGCACGAAGGCTTCGCCCGCATAGGCGCCTTCGAGCGTGCGGCGCAGATCGGCGACCGAGGCATTGCCGGCCAGCCGGACATAGATCGTCGAGAGAATTCCGCGATTCATCGGCATCAAATGCGGCGTGAAGCTGACCCGGATGGCGCGCCCGGCGGCGGCCGAGAGACCTTGCTCGATCTCCGGCATGTGGCGGTGATGAGCGATGCCATAGGCGGTGACGCCTTCGGAAACCTCGGCAAAGAGGCTCGATTCCCTGGCCGCGCGCCCGGCGCCGGTCACGCCCGACTTCGCGTCGATGACGATGTCGTCGGCGTCGATCAACGCGGCCTTGACCAGGGGAATGAGCGGCAATTGCGCCCCCGTAGGGTAGCATCCCGGCACCGCGACGAGGCGCGCATTGGCGATTCGCTCGCGCGCGATCTCGGTGAGGCCATAGACGGCCTCCTTTTGCAAATCCACGGCGCGATGCGCATGACCGTACCACTCGGCATAGACCGCCGGATCGGCGAGACGAAAATCGGCCGAGAGGTCGAGGACGCGCAGATGCCTGGGGAGGGCCGCGATCGCCTCCTGGGTCGTGCCGTGCGGCAGACAGCAGAAGACGTAATCAATGGCGCTCCAATCGACTTGCGCGATGGCGACGAGATCGGGCAAGGCGAGCCTTGCGAGATGCGGGAACACCGCGCCGATGCTCTTGCCGGCCTGGCGGTCGGCGGTCAGCGCCGCGATTTGCGTATCGGGGTGATGCGCGAGGATGCGCAGCAACTCGGCGCCGGTATAGCCGGATGCGCCGAGAACGGCGATGCGCGCGATAGGCCGGGTCGAAGCCACGTGAACCTCCTCCAGAAACGATAAGGGCGCCCCGCGGGACGCCCTTGTTTTACCAGAACACGGCGAATTGCGGGATCAGCGCTTCGAGAATTGGAAGCTGCGTCGAGCCTTGGCCTTGCCGTATTTCTTGCGCTCGACCACGCGGCTGTCGCGGGTGAGGAAGCCCTTCGCCTTGAGCGCGGGCCTGAGGCCCGGCTCGACGTTGAGGAGCGCCTTGCTGATGCCGTGGCGCACCGCGCCGGCCTGGCCCGAGAGGCCGCCGCCGGTGACCGTGCACACCACGTCGTATTGCCCGACCCGATCGACTACCGAGAAAGGCTGGGTAAGCAGCATGCGCAACACCGGCCGCGCGAAATAGACCGGGATGTCGCGGTCGTTGACCGTGATCTTGCCGGTGCCCGCCTTGATCCAGACGCGGGCGACCGCGTTCTTGCGCTTGCCGGTGGCATAGGCGCGGCCCTTGGCGTCGAGGCGCGGCTTGCCTTCGCCCGCCGGCGCGGCGGCGGCGGCGGCGGTTGCCGCCGCTTGCGCGTGACGCAACTGCGCGCCCTGCAAGGCATCGCGCAATCCGCCAAGATTTTGCGGCGCGTCGGCCATGATCATGCCCTCTTGTTCTTGCGGTTGAGTGCGGCGATGTCGAGTTTGGCCGGGTTTTGCGCCTCATGCGGATGCGCGCCGCCGGCGTAGACCCTGAGATGGCCCATCATCCGCCGGCCCAGCGGCCCGCGCGGCATCATCCGCTCGACCGCCTTCTCGATCACCCGCTCGGGGTGCTTGCCGGCGAGAATCGCGCCCTGCGTGCGTTCCTTGAGACCGCCGGGAAAGCCGGTGTACCAGCGGAATACGCTGTTCTCGCGCTTCTTGCCGGTGATCGCGACCTTCTCGGCGTTGACGACGACGATGTGATCGCCGGTGTCCATGTTCGGCGTATAGATCGCCCGGTGCTTGCCTTTGAGCCGGGTCGCGACGAGCGCGGCGAGCCGCCCGAGCACCAGCCCTTCGGCATCGATTAGCACCCACTTCTTTTCGGTTTCGGACGGCTTGGCGATATAGGTCTTCATCTCATCCTCGGCGAAGGCGGCGCAGTATGCCACGCATTTCCGGCACGTCAAGGTCTGAAGGCCAAATAAAATCAGTGGGTTGAGGAATGCGGTATCATAATACCGCGCAAAACTATTCGCCCGCGCCCGCGATCAGCCAGAGCTGGGCCAGGTCGCGCACGCCGTCGGCGCCGGTCACGCCGGACAAGGTTTCCTTGGCTTGAGCCTTCTGGCCGCTGTGCAGATAGGCGATCCCGAGATCGAGCTTGGCGTCTTCGGGATTTTGCAGACCGCCCTTCTGGATGCCCTTTTGCAAGGCGGCGATCGCCTTCGTGTCCTCGCCATAGCTGGCATAGGCCTCGCCGAGCTTGACCCAGGCAAGGCCGGTGCGTCGCGGCGGCGGCCTCATTCTCGAGCTGCGGCAGTGACTTCAAATCCTCGCTCGCCTGGCGGCTCGCCATGTCGGCCAGCCGCTTTTCCCGATCGGCGCCGCTGCCCTTGCCGAGGACGCCCGAAGCATAGCCCTTGTCGAGAAAGGATTTGGCGTCGCCGGGCAATCCAGCCAGCAGGGCTAGTTGCGCGGCCTCCATGATGGCGTCTTCCGTATTGAGGCTGCCGGTCCCCGCCATGAGAAGGTCGAGATCGAGGGTGAGGCGGCTGGAAAATCCCGGCTTCTTTTCGATCGCGGTCAGCAGATCCGTCCAATATTCGGGCTTCCCGTAGTCGGCGACCAGCATTTCGAGAGCCTCGATCCGGCCGGGCTCGTCTTTCTGCTGGTATTCGCTGTTCAAGAGCATGAGCAGGATATTTTCGTCGGGGCGCTTCCCTGAAGCCCGATCGGCCGCCAAGACGGCGCCGATGGTCTTGGCCGCGTCGGCGAAATCGTTTTGCAGGTAATAAGCCTGCGCCAGAAGGATTCGGGTTGCCGCATCGGTGCCGCCGTCGCGGAAATAGCGGTTGGCGTATAGGGTCGCTTGCGGATAATTCTTGATCTGGTACTCGAGCTGCGCCAGCGCTTGAACCCGCGCCAGCGCGTCGGCCGGCGCGAGGATGCCGGTCGCCAGCACCGCTTCGAGCGCCTTGATCCCGCCGGCTTCGTCGCCGCTCGAAAGATCGACCGCGGCGCGCGTGCCCTCGATCACATAGCTCTCATAGGGCGTCTTGTCCGGCACGGCGTCGGCTTCCGCCAGCTTGGCCAATGCCTCCTTGAATTTCTTTTGTTTGAGGAGCTGCTCGGCCGCCTCGACGGGCTGGCCGATTTGCGGCCTCGCCGTGAGCTTCTGGTCCGCGGCAAGAGCCGGCCGATCCGGCACGACGAAGGCAACTGCCGCAGCTCCGAGCGCGGCCAAGATGGCGAGAGAAAGAGCAAGCCGGCCTGCCATCGCCGTCAATCCATGAATTGTTCGTTGCCGACGAGGCCGATCTTGACGACGCCCAGCCTTTGCGCCTCGGCCAGCACCATCGCGACATAGGAGTATTTGACGAGCTTGTTGGGCACCAGATGGATCTCGGGCTGCGGGTCTTGCGCGGCGGCGGCGCGCAAATAGCCCTCGAGCGTCGCGCGGTCGGGCACCACGGTGCCGTTCCACGCGATCGTGCCGTCGAAGTCGATATCGAGATTGACGACGACCGGCTGGACCAGCGTGGGCGGCGGATTGTCGCGCGGCATGTCGAGCTTGACCGCGTGAGTCTGAATGGGAATGGTGATGATGAGCATGATGAGCAGCACGAGCATCACGTCGATGAGCGGCGTGGTGTTGATGTCGACCATCACCTGGTCGTCGCCGCCGGGCTGGCCGAGATTGATCGCCATCGTCCTACTCCGTCGCCGAGCCGCGGTCGGGCTCGACGATGAAGGCGACCTTGGCGATCCCCGCGCGCTGGGCATCCACCACCACGCGGCCGACGAATTCGTAGCGGACGTCGCGGTCGGCCCGGATATGCACCTCGGGCTGCGGCACATCGACCGCCCGCTCCTTGAGCTTGGCCAGCAGGATGTCGAAGCCGGCGAGCTTGGCGTCGTTCCAATAGATGTTGCCGTCCTTGTCGACCGCGATGACGATGTTGTCGGGCCTCGTTACCGTGGGCTGGTTGACCTCGTGAGGCAAGGCCACGGGCACGGTATGGGTGATGGCGGGAATGGTGATTAGAAAGATGATGAGCAGCACCAGCATGATGTCGACGAGCGGCGTGGTGTTGATCGACGCGGTGAGTTGGTCGTCCTCCTCGTCGCCGCGCAGGCCGAGCCTCATCGCCATGGTCAGGCGCCTCGGGCGGCCGGGCTCGCGCCGCCGCGCTTGCCGCCGACGAGCAGCGTGAGCAGATCGCCCGAGAAATTCCGCACCGCGTCCATCGCCACCTTGTTGCGGCGGACCATCCAGTTATAGGCAAGCACCGCGGGCACCGCGACGGCCAACCCGATCGCGGTCATGATCAGCGCCTCGCCGACCGGTCCGGCGACCTTGTCGATGCTCGCCTGGCCGGCAATGCCGATCGCGGTGAGAGCGTGGTAGATGCCCCATACCGTTCCGAAGAGGCCGACGAAAGGCGCGGTCGATCCGACCGTCGCCAAGACCGCGAGCCCCATCTGCATTCGGCTGTTGACCTGATCGACCGAGCGCTGCAGCGCCATGGTCAGCCAGCTCGGCCGGTCGATCTGCTCGGTCAACCCGCCCTCGTAGTGCTTGGCGGCATTGATGCCGTCCTCGACCAGCATTCGGAAGGCGCTGCGCGGGCTCAATCCCTCGGCGCCGTCGCCGACGCTCGCGGCGGTCCAGAACGTGCGATTGGCGGCGCGCGCCTGGCGCAACAACGAGGTCTGCTCGATGAACTTGGTGATCATCACGTACCAGGTGCTCATCGACATGATGACGAGGACGATGATCGTGCCGCGGGCGACGAAATCGCCGCCTTCCCACAGCGCCGTCAGGCTGTAGGGATTTTCGACGATCTCGGCCGGTGATGCGACGGGCACGGAAGGCGGCGTCACCGGCGGCGTCACCGGCGCGGGCGGGACGGCTACCGCGGCCGGCGGTGGCGCTGGCGCGGCGGCAGGCGGCGTCTGGGCGATCGCGCCGATCGAGAGAACGGCCAGCAGCAAGCTCGCGCTCGCGAGCGCGGCGAGAAAACGCCTCGGCGAGGCAGGATAATAGAAACGAATGCTCATGACATACCCGATTTCCATGTGAAGGGACCAAACATAAACGCCGCCACCCGCCCGCGCGGCTCTTTCATTGCAGCTTCCAGGTGAATTTGAACGTGTACCACATTTGCTGCGGCTTGCCGTCGACGGTGCCGGGAAAGAACCGGTAATTGGTTTTGACGCCGTCGAGCGCGGCTTGGTCGAGCCGCGGAAAGCCGCTCGACTGCACCAGTTTCGAATCGATCGCGCGGCCGCTGGCGTCGATCAGGACTTGCAGCACGAGCGAGCCTTGTTCCCCCAATCGCCGCGATTGCGGCGGATATTCAGGCTCGTGGCTATGCCGCGGATCGAGGTGCGGCATGACGCTGACCGGTTGGGCGACCGGGGCCGGCGGCGGCCTTACCATCGTGATCGCCGTCGGCGCCGTGCTTTGCGGCGGCGGCGGGGTCTCGACATTGATTTCGGGCGGCGGCACGAAAGGCGGCGGCGGCGGCGCGAATTTGGGCGGCGGCGGCGGCGGCTCGAGCTTTTCCTGCGGCGCCTGGTCGATGATCTTGGTTTCGATCGGGGCCGGCGTGAACTCCACCGTGCGATGCGCGAGCGCGTTCACCAGCGCGTAGATGATGGCGATATGCAGCAGAACGACGAGCCCGATGCCGACGAAACGAGTCGTCGAGGGCTGATACGACGAAGTGGTCACGCCCAATTCCTAGATGATCCCGATCGCGGCAAGGATAGCATCGAAGCGCGGTCGTTGCGAACGAGCGGCGGGACACCATCGCGCGAATGCCCGCCGCTCGCATAAAAAATATTTCACGATCGCGATGCCGCCCGCCGTTCAGTTGCCGCTTGTCGCCGGCGCGGCGGGCACGGCCATCGTCGGAATCAGGATCTGCGACGGGTGTTGGGCGTCGTGATAGAGCGTATCGGTGCCCACCATGTCCGGCGTGTAGCTATGGGCGAAGGCGAAGTCCGTGACTTCGGAATCGCTGACCGCGACGTTGACCCGGATCCGGCTGCCCTTCTTGAAGAGATAGGACGTGGGCATGATGGCGATGTCGAGCTTGTAGATCTGACCCGGCTTCAAGAGTTGCGGCGACGTATCGGTGTACCAGGGCGCGTGCGGGAGCGAATCCTTCGCGTCGATCTGGCGATGCGAGGCCCTGAGCCAGCCTTTGGTGACGTTCTTGAAATCCGGATTGAGGCCTTTCTGGCGATCGGCGTCCGATTGCGGCAGCTGGTTGTCGAGGCTGACGATGAAATCGGTGTCGGTGCGCGAGGTCGAGGCGTAAAGGATCGCCTCGATCGGGCCGGTCACCTCCATGTCGGCATCGAGCGGCGCGGAGGTGAACGTCAAGATGCGGCGCGCGGGATCGGGCCGGTGATCGGGTCCGAAGCCCACGACGCCAAGGCGCCAGCCCTCGTTGGGATAGCTGTAGCTGGTCTGGCCGCCATCCGCCGCGGGCGCGGCGGTAGCGAGGGCGCCGTCGTTCAGCGAGGTGACGCTGCCGGTCGGGCCTTTGCCGAGATAATAGGTCTCGTAGTCGATGCCCTTGGGCGGCCAGGCATCGGCCGATTGGAAGGTTTCGGCGTTGGTGACGAAATAGCGCACATTGGGCTCGGCGGTGTAACCGGTCTGCTTGCCCTTGAGGCACCAATCGTAGAACTCCAGCAGATATTTCTGGTGAAAGGGGATGCCCGAATAATCGGCGACGGCCTCATAGACGCTCGACGAGCCGAAGACGAGGAGCTTCTTCGGGCCGCCCGCGCGCTGATAGCCGACGATGTTGCCGTTCAAGTGCAGATCGACCTTGCTCCAGACGCCGATCGAGAACACCGGCACCTTGATCTTGCCGAGATTCTCGGCTGCGGCGCGCTCCTTCCACCAATCGTCGTAGGTCGGATGCTGGCGCACGGCGCCGACGTAATCCCAGCTCATGAAGCGCCTGGGACCGGCGAGCGGATGGGCGTTGTTGTCGCGCGCGCCCTCATACCAGATCGCGGGATAGCTCGACGGGATGCCGCCCTGATAGGCCGAGGCGCGATAGGTATCGACATTGCCGTCATAGGGCGCGATGCAGGCGAGGTGCGGCGGATTCTCGATTCCCATGAACCATTGCATCCGCGCGTAATAGGATTGCCCGATGCCGCCGATCTTGCCCGTGGACCAGGGCTGCTTCGCGATCCATTCGATCATCTCGTAGAGATCGCGCTGCTCGCGCTTGTCTTGATAGCGGTAATCGCCGCCCGAGCGCCCGCTGCCGCGCGAGTCCATGTGGACATAGGCATAGCCCTGCTTGACGTACCAATCGATCGGCCCGGTCTCGCGCCACAGAAAGATCGGATAGGCGGGCGCGCCGTCATTGTCGAAGCGATAGGGCGAGGCCGCGAGCAGCGCCGGGTATTTGCCGGGCGCGCTCGGAAGGTAGATCGCCGCCGCGATCTTCACCCCGTCCGACATCGGGACATAGACGATCCTCGTCGGCTGAATCGGGTGGCTCGCTTGCGGCTGGTCTTGCGCATGCGCGGCCGAGGCGGCGCAGAGAACCGCCGCGAGCGAGGCGGCGAGGCAGGAACGAAGCAATGAGGCAAGCATGGGTTTCCTCCAAAGTATTGTCGCGCGCGGCCAGGATGCCACGCTTCGCCAGGGCGCGAAAGGCGGCTCGTCGAATTGAGAATCGGCGCTGGCTTTATCTCCGGGAATTGCCGATAACATCGCGCATGGCCGTTCTTTTGTTGGGCATCGCTGCAGGCTTCATGACATTGTTCGGCGGCCTGTTCGCGCTCCGCCTCAAGGACCGGCTGCATCTGATCCTCGGATTCAGCGCCGGAGCCGTGATCGGCGTGGCGTTCTTCGACCTGCTGCCCGAAGCCCTCGATCTGGCCGCCGGCTATGCCGGAACGACGATCGCCGGCACGGTCGCCATCGGCTTTCTCGCCTATCTGATTCTCGATCGCCTCGTGCTCCTGCAACGGCACGAGAAAACCGCGACCGATCTGGCGCGCGGCAATCTCGGCGCCGGCAGCCTGTCGCTTCACAGCTTCCTCGACGGGATCGGGATGGGCCTTGCCTTCAAGGTCTCGCCAAGCGTCGGCGCCATCGTCGCCATCGCGGTCCTCACTCACGACTTCTCGGACGGCGTCAACACCGTCAATCTGGTCTTGAAGAACCGGGGCGAGCGGACGCGCGCCTTTCGCTGGCTGACGGTCGATGCCGTCGCCCCGGTCGCGGGCGTGATCGCGACGCTGTTTTTCGCCGTCCCGCAGCGACAACTCGGCCTCCTTCTCGCGCTCTTCGCCGGGTTCTTTCTCTATATCGGCGCCAGCGACCTCATCCCCGAGAGCCATCATGCCCATCCCGTGCGCTGGACGACGATCATGACGGTGCTCGGAGCCGGACTCCTCTATCTCACGGTAAAGCTTGCCAGCCTCTAAGGCGCGATGGCCCGGCGGGGCGCGCTTGCCGCATGAGAGATCAGTGCTCCTTGTTTCCCGAACGGTCCGCATCCTTCTTGCACGTATAGCCGCCCGCCTTTGTCCGACCGAACTCAGCCTCCCCTTCCACCCAATAGCGGTTCGACGGGACATCCAGCCACACGACGGCGTCGCCGCGGCAATGCTGGCGCGCCGCGCTTTCGCTCTTGTAGAGATCGAGCGGCTCGCTCGCTTCGATGCGGGCGGCGGCGGGGACGAGGATCGCCCCGACCGCCAATGACGCGAAAAGCAATCTCATGCCGCGCGCTCCTCTCGCTGCTTTTTCAAAACTCCTTGGTGACGCCGGCGTAAAGCGACCGCCGCGGGCCGTATTGCGAGGCAAAGACGCCGAGCCCGCTGCCCGAGCGGAGCAGATAGACCTCGTCGAAGACATTGATGAGATCGAGCCGCACCGTCACCGGTCCGCCGGGCGCATCGGCGAAGACATGGCTAACGCCGAAATTGACCTGCTCGTAGGACGGAACCGTGCTGCCGTTCGGCACGATATTGTTGGGCTCTCGCGCGCGCAGCCCGCTGCCCGCGATCATGTCGACGCTGTAGCGCGTGCCGTCCCACAGATAGGACACGCCGCCCGATGCCGTCATGAGCTGGCTGTGATCGGTGTTGATCGGCATCCCCGCGATGACGGCGAGATCGTCGGGACTGAAATTGTACTGCCCCGAACTAATGTCCTCGGCTTTCTGCTCCGCGATGGCGAGATTGCCATAGTACGAGAACGGCCCGTTGTTGTAAGTGGTCGTGATCTCGACGCCCTTGTTGTTGGCGGTAGCGTAATTGAACGCGGTCAGGATGACCGGCGCGCCGAACTGGCTCTCGTCGATCAAGTTCCGCGCATGCTTGTAATAGACGTCCAACCCGACCTTGAGGCCGGGCAAGACGTCTTGGGTGACGCCGGCGTCGAGATACTGATCGCGCTCGGCCTTGATCGGCGAATCGGTGCAGGTCCCGGTTTCCGACGTGCCCGGGCCGCTCTGCGCGCAATCCGCGCTGGTGCCGGCGAACTTGGCGAGGTCCGGTCCGGCGAACAGCTCGAAGGGCGGCGGCGTGAAGTAGCTCGCGTACCCCGCATGAACGGTCGTCGTGGGCGTCGCCTGCCACACCACGTTGAGGCGCGGGCTGATCTGATTCTCCATCGTGTCGGTGTTCACCACGTCGAACCGGCCGCCGTAATTGACGGTCACGGTCGGCAAGACCTTCCATTCGTCTTGGAGATAGGCGCTGTAGGTCCAGCCGGTTTTCGCCAAATCGTCGGTCACGACGAGCGGCGTGCTCGAGGTCGGGATGCCGGAGCCATCGACCGGCAAGACATAGTTCGTGGTGTCCGCGCTGGTTCGCTCCTCGTTGAGGATCACGCCGGCGCGCAAGGTATGGCCGGCGCCGATGCGATAACTCCCTTCCGCTTGAAGCCCGTTCGCCCAATCCTGGCGCAGCGCGTTTTGCGCGATGCCGTTGAACGCGATGTCCTCGTCGATGTCGGGCGTAAAGTGCAAGGTGCTATATTTGGTGAACATAGAAATCTGATAATCGACATACTCCTCCGAGCGAAGATAGGAAGCGGCGGCGAAATAGGCGCCTTCGGTCTGGGTCTCGTTCGTCTTCGACGAATCGTAATTGGTCGAGCCGTTGATCGTGCCGTCGGGCGTCGGGGCGGGAGACGAGGCGGGCCCGAAATTCGGCGCCTGGCCGGGATTGTCGGGGATCTGAAACGCTCCGGTGAAGCTGCCGGCGATCAAGCTCACCTTGGTCGACGGATCGATGATCTTCTCGAGATAACCGAAGCCATGACCCTGCTGGGTGTCGTCGTGGATCGAATTGTATTTCGGGGTCACGGCGTTGGCGCCGTGATCGCTCTGCATGTAGTCGCCCGAGACGTAGTAATTAAAGCCGTCGGCCGAACCGGCATATTCCGCGCTGGGGTGGAACGTCCCATAGCTGCCGCCATAGAGGCTGACCGAGCCGCCGTTCTGAAAGACGCCGCTCTTGGTCTGAATATCGACGATGCCGGCGGTCCTGAGGCCATACTCCGCGGGCAGCGCGCCGGTGATGAGGCTCATCGAATCGATGAAGAACGGGCTCAATCCCTGGCCGAAGAAGCTCAAGCCGTCGGGCAGGACGACGCCGTTGATCCGGTACTGCACGTTGAGGTCCTCGTTGCGGATATGAAGCGTGCCGTCGGCGCTGCTGTCCTGGTCGATGCCCGGTGCCTGAAGGATGACCTGATTGAGCGGCGCAGCATCGCCGCCGGGCATGTCCTGGATCGCCTGGCTAGTAAAATTGTAGGTCGATGCGCCCGTACTCGGCTCGATGTTGTTGCGCGCCGCGTTGAGACGGGCGGCGGTGACGGTGATTTCTTCGGCCGGAGTCTGCGATGCCGCGGCGGGCGCGGGCGGCGGCGTGGCGGCGGCCGGCGCCTGCGCGGTCTCGTCCGCCGGCGCCTGCGCCGTGGCGTCGGGCGCCGGATTCGTGCCGGCTTCTTGGGCGACGCCGTGGGCCGGGAGGCCCGAGATTGCGATGAAGAAAAGACTGCCGGCGGTAATCGTGCGTCCAGCCGACTTTACGGCCGCGGCGCGCGTGCGAGAAACGTGCTGCATGACGGGCTCACCCCCTCCAAAGATCGACCACGCACGCCGCGCGGAAAAGACGCGCGGTCGTGCATCCGAGAAAGCCGAAATCGATCTCAGATCAGCGGGGGTCCGCGCGTCTCGAAGAGAAGATGCGGCGGCGGGGTGAGCCACAGCGGCGCGACCGCCACGAGCGGTGCGGCATCCGCGACGCGAAGCGGCGGCAGCGTAAAGTCGTCGGGCAAGGCCGAGCTGCCGAGGAGCTGCACCGAGGCGCAGATCGAGCAGTCGTCATCGACATCTCCGGCCGGCACCGAACTGGGCCACGGGTCGTGGTCGGCGCGAACGGAAGGCGCGTTGACCCCGTGGAAAAACGCGTGGAAGTCCTCGGGATGCATGTGGCCGTAGGACGCGACCAACTGCACCAGCATCGCGAACAGAGCGAGTCTGCCCGCATGGCGCCATTTCGCAAGGGCGTGGTGTCGAAAATCCCGCATTTTGGCAACAGATACGATGGATATCACGCGAAAGGCAAGCACGAATTGAAGCGGATCACCCGCCGCGCGGCTCCAACTCGTCGAAGCGCTTCAGCCGGTAGACGACGATCGAGCCGAGCCAGCTCACCGCGAAGATCGCGATGATCAGATAGCCGAGGCTGCCGAAATTATCGTTGAGGGCGGCGACGAAATCCCAGAACTTTCCGCTGAGCCCGAGCTTTTCGGCGACGATTCCGAGCGCCTCGATGCCGCCCACGAGAAACGCGACCACGACCGAGACGAAGGTGATGGTGAGATTGTAGTAGAGCTTGCGCACCGGCTTGACGAAGGCCCAGCCATAGGCGCCGACCATGAGGACGCTGTCGGTCGTGTCGATCGCGGTCATGCCGGCGGTGAAGAGCAGCGGGAACACCAGCGTCGCCCAGAGCGACAGCCCGCGCGAGGCTTCGGCGGCGGCAATACCGAGGAGCCCGATCTCGGTCGCGGTGTCGAAGCCGAGGCCGAACAGGAATCCCAGCGCATACATATGCCAGCTTTTGCCGATGAGCCGGAACAGCGGACGGAAAATCCGCGCGAGAAGCCCTCGCCCGCTCAGCAAAGCGTCGAGCTCGCCCCCAGCCAGCGTCCCGCCCCGGCGGACATGGCAGAAGCTGCGCCACACCGCCGAAAGGATGAACAGATTGACCACTGCGACCGCCAGCAGGAACAGCGCCGAAACGCCGGTGCCGACGACTCCGCCGACCTCCTGGAACATGGGGAAACGGTTACGCAACCAGCCGGCGGTGAGCGCGACCGCGACGGCGGCGAGCACGACCACGGTCGAATGGCCGAGCGCGAAGAAGAAGCCGAGCGCGACCGGGCGCTTGCCCTGCTGCATCAATTTGCGGGTGGCGTTGTCGATGGCCGCGATGTGATCGGCATCGACCGCGTGGCGCAAGCCGAAGCCATAAGCGAGGAACGCGGTGCCGAGCAGCACCGGATAATCGTGGAAGGCAATAAGCGCCCAACCCCAGGCCAGGAGATTGGCGGCGCCGAGCACGGCATAGAGTCCGACGATCCCGGCGCGCTGATGCTCCGGCCGATCGCCGATGAGGCTCGCGAGAAACCGTCCCATCCGCCTAATCGCTCACTTCAGGAACCGCTCGGTGATCAAGGTCGCGATGTCGGGCTTGGCGGCGAGCTGCCCGGTGTCGAGCAGCGACTGCACGACCACGTCAAGCGCCTGCGGATCGTAATGCCCGTCGGTCGGGAACATCGGCATTTCAATGTCGTACACTCGATCCGTCACGTCCTTCGGCGTGTGGATAAGAGCGCCGACGATGCGGCTCGTCTCGGCCTTATGGCCGCGCGCATAGGCCACGGTTTCGTACCAGCCCGCGAGAAAGCGGCGGATGGCGTCGGGATTGGCGGCGATCAGCCGGTCGGTCGCGTAGATCGCATGGGTGATGAAGGGCTTGACGAAATTGCCGAAGGCCAGGATGACCCTGCCCCTGCCGTCCGCTTCCAGCACATAGCCGGTCTCGAGGCTTCCCACCACCGCGTCGATATTGCCGGCGAGAAGCGCGGCCCTTGTGCCGTCGGCGCTGCCGAGCGCCGCGATCTTCACGGCGTCCTCGCCTTTCCAGCCCTGGCGATAGTTGATCTGCCGGGCGAACCAATCGGTCAGCGAGCCGACGGTGGTGATGCCGACGGTCTTGCCCTTGAGGTCGCCCACCGCCTGAAGCGGCCCGTCGGCACGCACCGTCACGGCCATGTTGAGCGGCTCGGTCGCCATCACGCCGACGCCCTTCTCGGGCGAGCCCTTGGCGATGAAGGCGATATCGGTGCCGGCGCCCATCGCGATGTCGATGCTGTTCGCGACCATCGCCTGGTGCAGCCGCGCCGCGCCGTCGATGCTGCTGGCCTCGATTTCAAGATTGTGCTTCGCGAAAATACCGTCCTCGATGCCGACGTCGAGCAGGTTGAAGCTGAAGGCCAGCGTCGCGCCTTTGGCGACGCGCAACTGGTCCGCCGCGCTGGCCGCTCGGCCCGCGGCCGCGGCAATGACGAGCGCCAGCGCCACCACGAGCGCGGCGCATGGCCGTCGCGAGCGCCTGGAAAATCCGATCAACCTTTCCTCCCATCCGATTCGGCTCGAGCTGGCGGGCCCTGCTGGGATCGAACCAGCGACCTGCCGCTTAGAAGGCGGCTGCTCTATCCGCTGAGCTAAGGGCCCGGCGCCCGCCTCACCCTACCCTTTCCTCGCGATCGGGAGGAGAGAGATGTGGAGGTTAGCGAAAATTATCGGCATAGGCCTTGGGCTTGAAGCGCCGCTCGTGCGGCATCTCGACGGCATAATCCAGCCCGTGCTTTTCCGCGAAGGCCTTGGCTTCCTCGAGCGAGGCGAAGCAGAGATGGACCTGGTTGAGCGTGTCGGCCGCGCTGCTCCACCCCATCAGCGGATCGGGCTGGCGCGGCGTCGCCGGCTCGTATTCGAGCACCCATTGGCGCGTCTGCGCCCTGCCCGACTGCATCGCGGTCTTCGCCGGCCGAAAAATCCGCGCACGCGCCATGACGCTCATTCCTGTTGGTCGGGGCGAGAGGATTCGAACCTCCGGCTTCTAGCTCCCAAAGCTAGCGCTCTACCAGGCTGAGCTACGCCCCGAAGTTTGCCCTAATCGCCCGCCGTTCTATGATCTCGGCCGCGCTTTGGCAAGAAGCCGAGCCGAGCCGACTCACCGCGTCGTGGCGAGCTCGCGCCGGCGGCCGCTCACGAGATCGCCGATGCCTTTCTCGAGCGGCAGATACCAGAGTATCGAGCAAAGCGCCACCGCCGCCGTCGCGACAAAGCCGACGCGGAAATCGACGAGGCTCGGCACCCCCGCTTGGCCGCCGCGAGCGGCAATGGCGAGATTGACGACGACCGCGGCCATCGCCACCCCGAGCCCGCGCACCAATTGCTGGTTGACGCCCGACAGCGTCGAGGCGCCGGTGATCTCGGCGGGCGGAATATCGGCGAATTGCAGCGACGACAGCGAGGTCATCTGGAGCGAGCGGACGCTGCCGCCGACGAACAGCACGGCGAGGATGACGAGCGCCGGCGTGCTCGCGGTGAAGAACACGCAGGCGAGGATGAAAGCCGCGAACAGCGCGGCGCTGGCGATGAGAACCGTTCGGAACCCGTAGCGCCGCAACGTCCGCGTCGTGATCACCTTGACGCCGAGATCGCCCGACGCATGAGCGAGGATCAGCATGCCCGATAGGAACGCGCTCATGCCGAGGCCGACCTGGAAGAACAGCGGCAGCAGGAAGGTCGGCGCGGCCATCGACATTCGGAACATCGAGCCGCCCGAATTCACGACGGCGTAGGTCTTGACCTTGAGCGCCCGCAGATCCACGAGCGGGTGATTGGCGCTAAGGGCATGCCGAGCCGCGACCACGCCCAACGCCAAGCCGCCGGCGATGAGCAGCCCGCCGAGCCGCCAATTCGAGCCCGGGCCCGCGACCACGTCGAGGCCGTACATCAGGCTCGCCATCGCAAACCCGTTGAGCAGAAACCCCGCGCCGTCGAAGGGGCGCCGCGCGGCGGCGTCGAGATTGCGGATGAAATGATAGGCCAATGCGATGCCGAGGATGCCGATCGGCACGTTGAGGTAGAAAATCCAGCGCCACGAAGCGAAGGTCGTGAGGAAGCCGCCGACCGGAGGGCCCAGCACCGGGCCAATCAGACCGGGAACCGAAATGAAATTTAGAATCCGCACGAGATGGGTCTTCTCGGTCGTGCGCAGCACCACGATCCGGCCGACCGGCGACATCATGGCGCCGCCGATTCCTTGCAGGATTCGCGCGCCGACGAATTGCCAAAGACTGTCGCTCGCCCCGCACAGCATCGAGGCCAGCGTAAACAGCGCGATCGCGCAACAGAAGACCCGGCGCGGCCCGAAGCGGTCGGCGATCCAGCCGCTCGCCGGAATCACCACCGCGAGCGTCAGCATGTAGGCGCTGATCCCGAGGCTGAGTTGGACCGAGCTTCGATCCGAAGCTGCGCGCCATCTGCGGCAGCGCGGTCACGATCACCGTGCTGTCGAGCAACTCCATGAAGAAGGCGACCGAGACGATGCCCGCGATCAACGTCGAGTTTCGGCTGCTCTGGGCGCCCACCTCGCCGCGTGGATTCATTACGGCGCGGTCGCCGTGCTGTCCGTGTTGACGACGAAATACTCGCCGCGATCGACGAACTCGCCGACGAGCTTGACCCATTGATGGACGGCGCAGACCGGCATCTCATGCGCCGCGCCATAAATGAAGATGCGCACGCAACCCGCGATGTGCTGCTGATAGGGACGCATCGCCTCGGCCGGGATCATCCGGTCGTCGCTGGCGCAGATGAGCAGCGTCGGAACCTTGATCTCGCCCAAGCGCGCGAGCAGATCGGTGTTGCCCTCGGGCGCGGCAAACCGCCCCATATTGGCCTGGGCGTTGCGCGCGGTTTGCTGGCGTTCCGCTTCCGAAGGCGGCGTCAGCCAAATGGGATGGTCGCCGTAAAGCCGCTTCTCGATCTCCGCCATGCTCGGCGGCGCGGCGACCGCGCCTGCCGGCGCGGCTGGGCGATGCGCGAAGGCCGCCGGCGCCGACAGCACCAGGCTCTCGACCAGCTCGGGATGGAGAATCGCGAGCCAGCACCCGATCGCCCCGCCCGCCGATTGCGCGACCAGATGCACCTTGCCATCCGCCGCGCGCGCAATGAAGCGCGCCATGGCCTCGACCACGTCGAGCAAGCTCTTGCACGATCCGACCGGCGTGTCGTCGAACCCCGGACGCGACGGCACGAGCACGCGGTGATGCTCGCCCAGCATGGCGACGAACCCGGCCCCGCGCGGCGGCGCGCCGCCCGCGCCGTGCAGGAAGACGATGGTCTTGCCCTCGCCGGCTTCGCGGTAATGGAACGCCAACCCGCCCGCGTCGATGGTCTTGTCCGCAACCGTGACGCTCATAATGCGCGCCCCTCGGGCATGACTTCCTTCGCGAACAACTGGATCGAGCGGATTTTCTTGTCCGGCGAGCCGCTGCGATCGAAGATGAGATTGAGCACGCCGCAGCCGATCTCGCGATGAAGGCGCTTGACCTGATCGAGCACCGCTTTCGGGCCGCCGCAGATGATGGTGCCGCGCTCGATCGCCTCTTCCACCGAGCGCGGCTCGTCGGCCGAGAGGTCCTGAAAGCGCTGCACCAGCTTGGTATCGCCCTGGCCGAAGAAGCCCGAGGTCGCGACGATCCGGTTGGCGGCGACAATGCCGCCGGTCAGCCCGGTATGCTCGAACATCGGGCGGACCGCTTCATGCGCCTCCTCGTCGGTCCCGCCGACATGAATGGGAAGCTGATAGACGATCTGCTCTGGCGCCGGCTGCCAGCCATATTCCGCCGCCTTGGCGCGATAGTAGCGCGCGGCCTCGGCGGCGAGCGGCAGATTGGTGAAGGCGAGGCCGAGCCCGACATGCTTCCTGGCGGCGAACTCGCCGGATTCCTTGCTCGAGCCCGAGACATATATGGGCGGCGTCGGCTGCTGCAGCGGCCGCGGCCAGATCGAGATATGACGGTAGTGAAAGTGCCTGCCCTCCCAGCCGAACGGCATGGTGTCGGTCCAGGCCTTCAGGATGAGGTCCCACGCCTCCTCGAAGCGCGAGCGCGATTCCGCCGGGTTGACGTTATAGACGAGGTATTCATAGGGCGCGCCGCGCAGCAATCCGGCGACGAGGCGGCCGCCCGAGAGATTGTCGATCATCGCGAATTCCTCGGCGATGCGCACGGGATTGCCGCTCAGCGGGATCAAGGCGCCGAGGATCGCGATCTTCGCCCGCTTGACGCGCTGCGTTAGCGCGCTGGCGAGGACGCTGACATTGGGCGCGAGATTGAACGGCGAATAGTGATGCTCGGCGCAGGCGATCCAGTCGAAGCCGAGCTCGTCTTCCATCTCGACCTCGGCGAGGCAGTTGGCGACGGCGCGGCGCGCCTGCTCGGGATCGAAATACTGATTGGGCACCGGCCACGGATTGCCAGGGGTGCGGATGCGCCCATAGGGCATTCCGTTGAACACCGAAAACTTCATGGTTCTCGTCCCTCCGCCGAAGGGGCCATTATTCACGGCCCCGCGCCGGCCGCAATGCTCGGGGCGGAATTATTTCCCGCGCAGGAACACGGCGCCGACGAGCGCGAGCCAGGGCAAGAGAAAGACGCAAGCCCAGCCGAGATAGGCGAAGAAGCCGGGCATCTTGAGGCCTTGGGCTTCCACCATCGCCTTGACCATGAAATTCGTCGCATTGCCGATATAGCTTAGCGCGCCGAAATAGACGGCGCCGGCCGAGATCGCGGTCAGCACCGAAGCGAGCTGGCCGGTCAGGGCCGCGGCATCGCCGCCGTCGCGGCCGAAGCCGAAGAACACGACATAAGTCGGCGCGTTGTCGAGAAACGCCGAGAGCGCGCCGGTCGCCCAATAAAACAGCTTAACGTTCGGCTCGCCGTCATAGAGCCGCGCGATCAGCGGCGCGGCCGGCCCGTCCTTCCCTTCGGCGATCATCGCCATCACCGGTTGCAGCGTGACGAAGATCGCGGCGAAGAGGATCGCGACCTCTGTGAGCGGCGCCCAGGTGAAATGATTGGCGCTCCGGATCCGCCGCGGCGTAAGCCACAGCGAGAGAGCCGCGACCCCGAGCAGCAGCGCCGCGCCCGCGATCTCGCCCAGGCCCCACTCGACGCCCAGGATGTCGAGCGCGAAGGCCGGATGCCATACGCCCTGCAACAAGATCGCGGCGACCGCGGCAAGGATCAGGACGAGATTGATCCTGCCCTCGAGCGCGAGTTTCGCGTGGCTCGCCGCGTGCGTCGGCGGCTTGAGCCGAGCCGTCACGCGCGCGATCGCCCAGTCGAGCGCGAAAAACACCGCGAGCAACCCGCCGGCGACCGTGATCGTCGGCAGGAAGAGATGCGTGGCCGGCCAGAAGAACGGCACGCCCAGCAGATAGCCCAGAAAGAGCGGCGGATTGCCCAAGGGCGTCAATGCGCCGCCGACATTGGCCACGAGCAGGATGAAGAAGACGAAAACATGGGTCGCATAAGCGCGGTTGCGATTGGCGCGGATGAGCGGCCCGATGCAGCACCACGGAGGCTGCCGGCGCGCCGATCAAGCTCGCCAGCACCGTGCCCGCGGCCAGATAGGCCGTATTGACAGCGGCCGTCGGTTTCGGCGCACCGGTCACGCGCAATCCGCCCGCCACGACAAAGAGCGCGCCGAGCAGCAGGATGAAGGGCAGGTATTGAAGCAGCGCCGTCGCCGCGAAGGTCGCGAGCCCCGCGGCTGCGCCGCGGCGCGCGAAATCGGGCACGAGGAAAGCGAGCGCCCAGAGCGTCGCGAGCTTGCCGTAATGACGATGCCACAGGCCGGGCGCGGCGAGCGGCGCCAGCGCGATCGTCAGCAAGAGACCGATAAAGGGAATCGCCCAGGCGAGGCCGAGCGGCCCCGCGATGGCGCCGGAATCGTTCATCGCGCGACTATGCCGGAAGCAGCCGCACGCGCCAATTCCATTCGCTTGCCGCGTGACGAGTCAGGCGCTAGGGTCGCGCGCAATCGAGCCGGGGGCACAAACGATGGACATGACGGGTGAACACCGGATCGCGGCGCCGCGCCAGAGGGTCTGGGAAGCGCTCAACGATCCCGAGATTCTGAAACAGTGCATCCCCGGTTGCGAGACCATCGAGCGGCATTCCGCCACCGAATTGAGCGCGACGGTGCGCGCCAAGGTCGGCCCGGTCAGCGCGAGATTCGGCGGCAAGGTCACGCTCTCCGATCTCGATCCGCCGAACGGCTACAAGATCATGGGCGAAGGCAGCGGCGGGCCCGCCGGCTTCGCCAAGGGCGGTGCCACCGTGCATCTCGCCGACGATGGCGATGGCACCATGCTCAGCTATAAGGTCGAGGCCAATATCGGCGGCAAGCTTGCGCAGATCGGCTCCCGCCTGATCGACGCAACCGCGCGCAAGATGGCCGACGACTTCTTCGTGAAATTCGCCACCATCGTCGGCGCCGAAGCGGCCGAGGCGGCAGCGGCCGTGCCGGAGCTGCCCGCCCCCGCACCCGCGCCTTCGCTGCCGCCGCCTGCTCCTGAGCGCTTGCCGAAGGGACCGGCGGCGGCGCCATTGGGTTCTGCGCCGCCTGCTCCTGAGCGCTTGCCGAAGGGACCGGCGGCGGCGCCTTCGGCGCGCTTGTCGCCCTGGATGTGGGTCACGATCCTCGCCGCGGCGGTGGCGTTGCTGCTATATTTCTTTGCCCGGGGATAGCCGGGTCGCTACGGCGCTTGACCGGAGTGCCGCCGCGCACGAAACTGGCAAACCGACGGGCGCTAACGAGGGAGAGAGACGAATGGCCACCGTAACGATCACGGTGAACGGCAAGGCAGAGACCCGCGAGGTCGAGGCGCGGACATTGCTGGTGCAGTTCCTGCGCGACCATCTTGGGCTGACCGGCACGCATGTCGGCTGCGACACCAGCCAATGCGGCGCCTGCGTCGTTGACATCGACGGCTATTCGGCGAAGAGCTGCACGATGCTGGCGGTCCAGGTCAACGGCTCGAAGATCACGACCATCGAGGGCCTCGCCAAGGGCGACCAGCTCCATCCGATGCAGGCGGCCTTCCGCGAGCATCACGGGCTGCAATGCGGCTTTTGCACCCCCGGCATGGTGATGAGCGCCGTCGACCTGCTGAAGGTCAACAATAACCCGACCGAGCACCAGATTCGCGAATGGCTCGAAGGGAACATCTGCCGCTGCACCGGCTACCACAACATCGTCAAGGCGATCGCGGCCTGCGCCGAGACCATGGCCAAGGGCGCCTGAGGGGAGACACCATGTACAATTTCAATTATCATCAGGCTAAGAGCGTCGACGACGCGGCCAAGCTCGTCACCGCCGCCAGCGAAGGCAAGCTGATGGCCGGCGGCATGACCCTGCTGCCGACCTTGAAGCTGCGCCTGGCCAAGCCCTCCGATGTCGTCGATCTCGGCAAGATCGCCGATCTGAAAGGCATCAAGAAGGACGGCAACGCCATCGTCATCGGCGCGATGACGCGGCATGCCGATGTCGCCAACTCGGACATCGTGAAGAGCGCGATCCCGGCCCTCGCCCATTTGGCCTCGCATATCGGCGACCCGGCGGTCCGCAACCGCGGCACCATCGGCGGCTCCGTCGCCAATAACGACCCGGCGGCCGACTATCCCTCCGCCGTCCTGGCGTTGGGCGCCACGGTGATCACCAACAAGCGCAAGATCGCGGCCGACGACTTCTTCAAGGGAATGTTCGAGACCGCGCTCGCGGACGGCGAGATACTCACCGCGGTGAGCTTCCCGGTGCCCGAGAAGGCCGCCTATATGAAGTTCCCGAACCCGGCCTCGCGCTATGCCATCGTCGGCGTGTTCGTCGCCAAGACCGGCGCCAATGCACGGGTCGCCGTGACCGGTGCCGGCTCCGTCGTGTTCCGCCAAAAGGACATGGAGGCGGCGCTCGCCAAGAATTTCTCCGCCGACGCCATCAAGAATGTCGCGCAAAAGCAAGACGGCCTCAACTCCGACATCCATGCCAGCGCCGAATACCGCGCCCATCTCGTCGGGGTGATGGCCCGCCGCGCAGTGACCGCCGCGGGCTGACAGCGCGGTCCTCAATCGTCGTCCCCGCGAAAGCGGGTATGACGACGAGGAAACTGCCGCGGGCGGGTCGATCTCCGGCCGGAAGCTTCGGCTCGGCGCGCGGAGGATGGTCATGGGCCGGTTTGCGTTCGAGATATTCGGGATCGTCATCTTGGTCGTCGGCGTCGCGATCGCGTTCGGCGCGCGCGTCTTCCCGGCCCAGCGGGCGAAGCTGGAGCGCTGGGGCGTCATGACGTCTTTTGTCGGCATCGTCGTTTGCGCTGCCGGGTTCGCCATCTGACGACCCCGCGTCGATCAGCGACCTACGCTGCGCCGCTGCCGGAGAAGCAAGAGGGGTGAGCGCGGTCGGTTTAGAGGAGCGATAGAAAGCAATTTATCGGGAGGCAAGCGATGATCTCGCGTGATTTGATTCGCTCCATCCTGTCGGGGTTGATCGGTTCTGTCCTCGCGGCCGCGCTCGCCCCGTCGAGCGTCAGGGCCGAGCAGACCGTTCTCGCCATCCCCGCCGAGAACGTGGGCTTCCTCTCGCAATATATCGCCGCCGACCAGCAGCTCTGGGAGAAGCAGGGCCTCGAGGTGAAAGTGCTGTACATCACCGGCATCGGCTCGATGAATGCGGTGATCTCCGGCTCGGCCGATTTCTCGATGGGCTCTGGCCCGACCATCACCCGCGCCTATGCGCGCGGGCAAAAGGTCGTGGCGCTGCTGACGGCCAACACCTCGACCGACGTCTCCATCGTGATCCGAAAGGACATCGCGGAGGCGGCGCATTTCGACCCGAACGCACCGATCACCGAGCGCGGCAAGATTCTCAAGGGAAGGACCTTCGCCATGGGCGGCGTCGGCGCCATTCCCGATATCGTCCTCAGGGTGGTCGCGAAAGACGCGGGGCTCGCGCCCACCGATTTCGTGGAAGCGCCGATGCTGCCGCCCGAATTCATGGCGGCCTTCGCCAACAAGTCGATCGACGGCTTTTCCAATACCCCGCCCTTCGTCGAGCAGGCGGTGCTCGACGGCACGGGCGTCCTCGTCAGCGACACGCGAAACGGCGAGCCCACGGAATACTCGCCGGTCGCGGGCGCGCTGCTGCTGACGCGCGGCGATTTCTGCGCCAAGAGCGTGTCCGTCTGCGCGAAGATGGTGCACGGGCTTTTCGAGGCGATCCGCATCGTTCGCAACGATCCGCAAACCTCGCTGGCGGTGGAGAAGGCGCATTTCGGCACCTATCGCGACGACGTGCTTCGGGCCGCCTACGAGACGACGAGGACGCTGACGCCGGAAAACCCGATCACCACGACGACGGCTCTCGAAAACGGCGACAACATGAACGTGGCTGCCGGCTTCATTAAGCCCGAGGACAAGCTCCCCGATTACAAGCCGCTCATCGACAACAGCTTCGTGAAATAGCGCGAGCGGGGTTATCGAAGAGCCATAGAAGCCGAAGGGGGTAGCCATCGTGGCCGTCTTCGTGGTCGAGCGATCGGTACGCTTCACGCACTTCGCCGAAAAACTTTTATAATGTCCGCCAATCGGAAGAAGATGCGTTCAAGCTCGTTCACGCAGGAGTCGATCCGATGAACGCCACCTCGACCGCGGCTCTTGGCGCTCTGCTAGCGTTATTTCTTGCTCCATCCGCGCATTCGGCTTCGGCAACCTATTGCCCGAGCGGCTGGTACGTCAGCGGAAGCGGCTGCCTTCCCGGCAGCAACAAATCCTTGCCGATCGTTCCCAAAAGCGCTGGCTTATCCTGCCCGAGCGATTGGCACGCCAATGGAAAGGACTGGTGTGTCGAGAATTAGCGCGAACAACGGTAGCGCGATCATCGCCTCGCTCGCCTGGGTCTGCCCGGCCAGCGATGGTTTGTGCTACGGTACTCTCGGAACGGTCGGGAAAAACGCGTGAGCGCTGTTGACGCTATTCACCGGAAACTGCGAGGTCTCGTGGCCGTGCTTCAGGACTCGGCCGCGACCGAGCATGAGCGAGCGAATGCCGGGGCGCTCAAGGCGCGGCTTGAAAAGAAGCTCCGACAGGAGGGCGTGCCCGAGGGAGATTGGACCGACAGCTTGTTTCGGTTGGGCCGGACGGTCCAGGAGATAAAGAAATCGACATCTCCTCCTTCTTCCATGAGCGACTCGACAAGGGTCGCTTATCGACTGGGCAGGGCTGTCCGCCAGGGCCTGAAGAAATGGGGGTCAACCTGACAGCGATGGCCCGACGCGCGGCTTCTTCGCTCTAGGATGGCGGCGCGGCCAGCCTGCTCCCCGCTCACAATCATGTGTGCGGGGCTGGGCGGCGGGTGTGATAAACCGCTATTCTAGCTTCGTGATGGCCGGTTTAGCCGGCCATTCGCAGAAAGTTGGCTGAACCAACGCCAGGGAGGAACCATGCGCCCGCAACTTTACCGCACGACCGCGATCCTCGCCCTTACGGTGTTAGCCGCCTGCGCCACGCCCGTGAGCCCGGCCACGACGATGACCACGGCGCTCGGACCGGTGCTCGCCGATCAGAAGGGCATGACGCTCTACGCCTCCGACCGGGATGGTCCGGGAAAGTCGAACTGCACTGGCCAGTGCGCGACAAACTGGCCGCCGTTCCTGGCACCCGCCGGCGCCACGGCGAGCGGCGACTGGTCCGTCGTCAAGCGCGATGACGGGACCACGCAATGGGCCTATAAGGGACGCCCCCTCTATGATTGGAGCAAGGACCAGAAGCCCGGCGATACCACCGGCAATGGCTTGTTGAACGGGGCCTGGCACGCCGCTCAGCCCTAAGGGCATTTTCCTTTAGGGAGACCGCGCGGCGATGGCGAACGTCGCGGATTTGGGCGAGCCGCTCGACGCTGGCGGCGCGAAGGATCCGTCGATCATGCTCAATCGCACGCCTTGTAGTTCGACTGCCGGCAGCGGCTCGCCATTTCCCGAGCCTGCTCGATCTGCGCAGGGGTCATTTTAGCGGCAAGATTGTCTCGATTCCTTGCCGCCTTCTTCTCGTCCTCGCTGCTCGCCGACGACGATCCGAGCTCGTACCACATCTGGGCATGAATATCGTCCTGGGCGACGCCGTGCCCGCTCTCGTACATCAATCCGAGATTGTTCTGCGCTCCTGCGTCGCCTTGTTCGGCAGCCAGCCGATACCATCGCACGGCTTCTTTGTAGTCTTGCGGAACGCCGTGTCCCCCTAGCCGAAAATACGAGCCGAGATTGGTCTGGGCATCCGCATTGCCCTGTTCAGCCGCGAGCCGATACCAGTTGTCCGCTTCCACGTAGTCTTGGGGAACGCCGTGGCCATGATCGTACATGACGCCCAGATTGAACTGCGCATTGGCGTCCCCTTTCGCGGCGAGCGGACGCCAGAGCTTCAAGGCCATGGCAAAATCGCCCCGCTGCGCCGCGGCGAGACCATCCTCGAAGGGACCAGCCGTCGCCGCCGTCGCGATTCCGACAGCGAGACCGATGACGAGCAGACCGATCAGATTGCGCATGGTCGCCAGGTACCAGACGTCGTTAACCCTTTCTTAACCATCTTCGCCGATCCTGGCTCGGACGCTAGCACAAGCCTCCCCGCTAGCGGTCGCAAACAGAAACTAGCCGCGCCGCCATGGCGCGGCTTTTTTTTGACCCCTCGCTTCCTCGCCCTAAAGGCTTGGACTTAGGCCCGGTTTCCTCTAAAAGAGGCGTTCCCGCCCTCCAGGCCCCTCGTGTCCCCATGGCTGCCCTGCCCGCCTCCGTCAGCGACACCCTCGCCCTCTTGGGCCGCGGCCACTACGTCGCCGACCGCAGCCTGGCGACCGCGGTTTATCTCGCCCTCACCCTCAAGCGGCCGCTCTTTCTCGAGGGCGAGGCCGGGGTCGGCAAGACCGAGATCGCCAAGGTCCTGGCCGAGACGCTGGGCCGCCGGCTCATCCGCCTGCAATGCTATGAGGGGCTCGACGTTTCCTCGGCGGTCTATGAGTGGAATTACCCCCGCCAGATGATCGAGATTCGCCTGGCCGAGGGCGGCGCCGAGAGCAAAGAGACGGTCGAGGAAGAAATCTTCACCGACCGCTTCCTGATCAAGCGGCCGCTCCTGCAGGCGCTCGAGCCCGAGATCGAGGGCGCGCCGGTGCTGCTGATCGACGAGCTCGACCGCACCGACGAGCCGTTCGAGGCGTTCCTGCTCGAAGTCCTCAGCGATTACCAGATCACCATCCCCGAGATCGGCACTATCAAGGCCACCACGCCGCCAATCGTCGTCATCACCTCGAACCGCACCCGCGAGATTCACGACGCGATGAAGCGGCGGTGCTTTTACTACTGGATCGACTACCCCAGCGCCGAGCGCGAGATCGAAATCCTGCGCTTGAAGGCGCCCGACGCGGCTTCGGGCTTGAGCCGCGAGGTCGTTGCTTTCGTGCAAAAGCTGCGCAAGACCCAGGAT
Source organism: uncultured Alphaproteobacteria bacterium (assembly GCA_963803265.1). Classification (GTDB taxonomy): domain Bacteria; phylum Pseudomonadota; class Alphaproteobacteria; order ATCC43930; family CGMCC-115725; genus CAIKMD01. Next base: position 58,751 of record CAWDLZ010000022.1, read on the forward strand.
CTCTTCAAGCTGCCGGGCATCGCCGAGACCATCGATTGGGCCCATGCGCTGACCCAGCTCGACGTGCTGGCGCTGACGCCCGAGGCGATCAACGACACGCTCGGCGTGCTGCTCAAATACCAGGACGACATCGCGAAGATTCAGGGCAGCGAGGCCGAGCGCCTGCTCAGCCAAGTCAAGGCCGAGCTCGCCGCCGGCGGGTGATCGGCGGCGCGAACGCCTTTACCGCGCGTCGAGGCGCGCCTTGGCGTCCGCGATGAGCGACAAATCGACATATCTCGGCGCGACGTCGATCCGCGCCGGCAGCATGTTCATGCTGACGGCCTGGTCGATATCCTTCTGCACCGGCTCGATCACCGGCACGAGATCGGGCGAGCGATAGACGTCGTCTCGCGTGAAGACGTATTGCAGCGCCTCGGGGCTCTGCTTGGTGAAATGCTCGGTGATCGCCAGCGCCTCGTCGCGGTTCGCCGGATTGAGGAACCAGCGCACGCCCGCCATATGATCGCTCAGGAAATCGACGATCGCGGCGCGATGCGCCGAGATGAAGTCCGCCCTCATGACCCAGAACAAGACTTCGTCGGCGCCGCCAACCGCGTCGGTGGTGGTGAAGAGCGAACGATAATGGCCGGTCGCGACGAAATCGTGATTGAACTGGGCCATGACGGGCGCGGCGTCGGCCTTGCCGGCCTCGAGCATCGGCAGCATGTTCGCGAAATCGGCCTCGATCTCGACGAAGTCGTTGTCGGCGACGCCATGGCGGCGCATGGTCTCGCGCAGCAGCATGTCGGTCGTCGCGCCCTTGGCGTTGACGATGGCGGTATGGCCCTTCATATCCTGAAAGCTCGTGATCGGCCCGTCCTTCCTTACCGCCCACCAGGTCGAATAGTATCCGGTCGCGCCGCCGTCCTGCGCGATGTCGGCGACGATGCGCGGGTCCAAATGCGCGTTGGTGACGGTGAGCGCCAGCGCCGAGGGCCCGAAGGCCGCGACCTCGATCTCACTGGCGGCGAAGGCCTGGATTTGCGGCGGCGAGCCCTGGAACCGCACGGGCTCGTAGGTGTAGGTCACATTGAGATTGGGAAAGAGTTCGGGGTGGGCCTTGGCGAGCTCGGCGACGAGCGGGGTGATCTGGGTCGGCACCTGAGCCCAGCCGATGCGCAAGCGCACCGGATCTGCCGCCGCGGCGCTGCTGAAAGTGGCGGCGAGCAACGCGGCGATGACGATCGATTTCTTCATGGCTTCCCTCCTCGATCGGCCGGCGAGAAATCGCGGCCTTATGGCAAAGCAAGCGCCGAAGCGGCACCTTCGGTATCTTATAGGATGAGATTACCGCGAGCGTCGCCAAGAGCGTAGCCTCTTCCCCCTATCCTTGCATGCCCGCTCGCGCTGACGCGACAATCGGGGGCGGCGACGAGGTCCGCGCGCGTCTCATGAAAGTTCCCTCGTGGAAGGCCTGAGCGAGCCGCCGAGCGGCGCCGACGAGGGCGGACGGCGTTTCGTCAACATCATGTGTTTCGCGCGCACGTTGCGCGCCGCCGGGATCGAGAACCGGCGCGATATCACATAATCGGGCTTAGGCTTCAATGTCCGCGATAGGTCCGGTTTACCCTCCAATAGCGGCCATGATGTTGAAGTGCCGGGAACAACAGCAACGTGCCAAAAGCTGCCGCTAAGCAAGCGGCGGCGCTGCAACCTCCGTTTGCCCAGGCGGCGCGGTGCCGGCGGGGGCGAAAGGGCTGAGCGCGAACCAGAAGCGGAAGGCGGAGACGTCGCGGCGCGATCCGTCGAGGCGCAGCCGATCCTCTCGGACGGCTTGGTCCATGCTGACATGACCGAGCCAGATTTGTGTCAGCGTGCGCAGACTGGCACCGACGATCAGATCGACCTCGAAGCCTGGCGGCTTATAACAGAGATCGATATGGCCGTGCTCGAACACCAGCCAATAGCGGCGTCGGCTGGCCGGCACCCCGGAGAGGTGGAACTCGGTGACGTAGCGGCGATCGCTGGGCCGGAGCTGATTCAGGGCGGTGCGGCGGATGTCCCACATCAGAAGGTCGGGGTCGAGATGCGCGGCGTCGACCAGCTTGTGGCGAAGCCAGCGTTGCGCCCAGAGCCCCATTTTCTCGACCACCGGGAAGAGCTCTCTGCCTGGCGCAGTCAGGTGGTACTCGGTGCCCGCCACGCCGCGCCGGCGCTCGACAATGCCCGCGAATTGCAGCTCCTTGAGGCGCTTTGCCAACAGTGCGGATGACATGCGCGGCACTCCACGCTGCAGGTCATTGAAGCGCACGCTGCCGAGCAGCAGCTCGCGAATAACGAGCGGCGTCCATCGTTCCGCCAGCACCTCGGCAGCAAGGGCAATGGGGCAGAACTGGCTGTAGCTTCGCTTTTCCGTCATGCCGAAGCCTAGCATGCGGCGGGGACACAGCAACTTCATATTGTGAAGTTGTCGTTGTGCCCGGCTCACGTCAACATCTCAGAAATGCCTGAGACCGGAGGTATAGCCATGGCGAAATGTCCCGATCTGGATGCGCTCGCTAAGATTATCGGCCCGCGCTTTGCTGAAGGTGCCGCCGAGCGCGACGCGGGCGACATCTTCGTCACCGAGCATTACGACGTGCTGAAGCAGCACAAGATCTTCTCCGCGCTCGTTCCCGTGGAGCTCGGCGGCGGCGGCGCGAGGCACAGTGCCATGTGCGCATTTCTGCGCCGCCTTGCCCATTTCTGTCCGTCAACGGCGCTGGCGCTGTCAATGCATCAGCATCTCGTCGCGGCAGCGGTGTACAACCACCAAAACGGTAGGCCGGGACGGGCGCTACTGGAGCGGGTCGCGGCGGGCGAGATGGTGCTCATTTCGACCGGCGCAAATGACTGGATGGAATCAAGCGGCGCCGTAGAGCGCGCCGATGGCGGCTACCGGGTAAGCGCCCGAAAGCCGTTCGCCAGCGGTTCTCCCAAAGGCGGCTTGCTGGTGACCTCGGCACCATTCGATGATCCCAAGGAGGGCTGGCAGGTTTTACACTTCGCCGTGCCCTTCAACGCTCCGGGAATTTCGCTTGCGGATGACTGGCACACGCTTGGGATGCGCGCCACCGGCTCGCACACGATCATCCTCGACACCGTCTTCGTGCCGGAGGACGCCATCGCATTGCGGCGGCCGCGCGGCCGGTTTCACCCTGCCTGGAACATAATCCTGACGGTGGCGATGCCGCTAATCATGTCGGTCTATGCTGGTGTCGCGGAGGCCGCCGCGGCGATCGGACGCGAGCACGCGAAGAAGCGTCCAGGCGATCCGACCGTGCCTTACCTCCTCGGCGAACTCGCCAATCATCTTACGACGGCGCAGCTCGCGGTGGACGACATGGTTCGTCTGGCGAAAGACCTCGATTTCGCCATGAGCCTCGACGTGACCGATGCCGTGCTCGTGCGCAAGACGATCGTCGCCGACGCCGTGCTGTTGACCGTCGAGAAGGCACTCGAGGCGGCGGGCGGCGCAGGCTTCTACCGCAAGGCGGGACTCGAGCGGCTCCTGCGCGATGCGCATGGGGCGCAGTTCCATCCGCTCTCCGCCAAGCGACAACACCACTTCACCGGGCGCGTCGCCCTCGGCCTCGATCCCATAACGGATGCCACATAGGCGGCTGCGCCGCCGATGAGCCGCCCCTGAGTCCGCGTCGCTCGGCCTAGGTCGATCTCCTTGTCCGTCCTGGTTCCGCGCGGGTCAAACCAGAACGTCTGCTGTAGGTCAATCGCGTCGTTTTCGCCATGTCCGCGATACGTCCGGTCTCCCCCAAATAGCTGCCGTGATGTTGCGGTACGACGAATGGCAGAGACGTGCCAGTTGCGGTAGTACTCCGATTAATTCGATTGTCTCGTCGGCGTGCGTGGAGCATCTGTAGTCGGGTAAAGCCGAGTCGCTCTCTACAAGGTCGTCGGCACCAGGCTGGCGATCACTTTGGCATGCGTCTTGGCGCGCCAGAAGGGCCCGGCCGCGATCTCGCGCTCCTACGTTGAACTCGTTATCCTGGATAAAGAGCTGGATATATCGAAATCTTTATTCGGAGAAATTCTTGCCCGCGGCGTGACGCCGCTTTGGCATCCGAGGAGGCGTGTTCGACCATGTTCTATGAACCCGACAAGAACAACCACGGCCTGCGGTTCAATCCATTCAAGTCGATCTGCGTCCCCCGGCCGTTCGCGGAGTCTGGTCCTCTGAAGCACGTCCGTAGCGACGCCTTCAAAGCCGAACAGGTATTTCCGGTTTCAGCTGCTATCCGGGCATGCCGCGGCGTCACGCCTTGGCGACGTCGCCTGCCGCGAAGAATTTGTCGTAGCGCCCGTCGCCGGTATCCTGGCCGCCGCCGACGTACTGGAATTCCCAGTAATTGTCGTCGCTGTCGCGGAAGTAGAACGAGTAGCCGCCGTGATGGTCGGTGATCCGCGAAATCTGATGGATGCCGTATTTTTCCTTGCACTCGTGGGCGAGGGCCAGCGCGCGATCGACTTCTTCGCGCGAGGCGAGGTCGAGCCCCCAATGGTGCTGCCGGTCTACGGGCTTCACGTGATCGCCCACTTCGAGGCAGACGATCGCGAGATAGCCACCCTTCCGCAGGAGGATGCCCCGCTCGGTGTGCTGCACCGTCTCGAGGCCGAGGAACTCCTCATAGAAGCGGCGCGACGCCTCGAGGTTGCGGCAGGTGATCGTGCCATGCGAGAGCATCACCGGTCGGTTGAGCGGCGTGACCGTACCGCGTTTCGCGTGATCGCCATCCATGTTGCCTCTCCTGCTCGTCGTCTATCGCTTGCCTTCAGAATATCGCGCAACCGGCCGGTTTCGCCAGCCTCTCCCCGATCAGCGGACGAATTCGTCGGTGTAGAGCCCGTCGAAGGAGCTGAGCCTCTCCTCGGGCTTGGTGATACCGCCCTTGACCTGGAAATCTTCGGAATTCCTGAGCGCGGCCTCGGTGATCGTGGGCGGAATGGTGCTGGCCTTGTCATAGGCCTCGAAGGCGCCTGCGAGGACCGCCTCGGGAAGCTGGGCAAAGCGCGGCTGCAGGATCGCGAGGGTCTCGTCCGGGTGCCTCGTGCATGAAGGTGACGGCCTCGAGGATGCCGTGGCCCATCTTGACGCAGATCGGCCGCTGGTCGCGGCACAGGCTGGGACGCGTCACGATGATGCCGCCGCCGAAGGGCGATAGCTCGGGGAAATCGCCGCCGGGCACGCTGGCGAGCGCCACGGCGCTGCCGTTCACGATCACCGCGGTGGTCCAGGGCACCGAAACGGCGAATCCGTCGATCGCCTTCTCCGCCATCGCGGCCGCCATGGTCGGCGCCTGCATCGGCGCCACGGTGATGTCGCGATCGGGGTCGAGCCCGCCGCGCGCGGCGGCATAGCGCAGGAAGGCGTGATTGATCGTGTTGATCCCATCCACCGCGATCTTGAGCCCCTTCACGAGCGCGAGGCTCTTAGCTAGCGGCGCCGAGGGGTCGAAGCCAAGCTGCGCCGCTACGTCCTTGCGAATGACGAGCTCATCCATCGGGCGATTGGTGAAGTTGGCGATTGCGAGTAAGCGCTGCCCGGCCACCGCGGCGCGGATCAGCGTGCCGGCGGTGCTGCCCGAGAAGTCGATGCTGCCGGCGATCACAGCGTTAATGGTGCCCACGCCCCCGATCTGGCTCACCTTCACATGGAGTCCCTGCTGGGTCCAGAAGCCCCGATCCTCGGCAACGTAGATTGCAGTAAAGCCGGGCGTCACCGATGGCAACGCCAGTGAAGTGTCTTCGTCGGAGCGGGCTGGCGGTGGCGCGAACGCAACCTCCATGCAAGCGAGAACGGCGAGGATGGCGATGCGGCGCATGGACAAACTTCCCTCCTCCTGGCGTGTTCCCCACGTTAGCTATCACCGCCGGAGGGCGATGGGAAGGGCAGTGCCTCGCCGATTAGGCGACCTCAGCGCTGCAGAAGGCAAGCTGCACTTCTCCGGTATTATGTAGCGGTCGGCACCAGCAACATACTCAGTATTGCCTAGCCATCTCATCAGGCCGCTGCATCGAAAACTCGTCAGCTCGGTAGATCGGCGCATCGTCGCGCCAGATTGCACGCCCGATCGACGGTTCGGCAGATCGGCGATCCGTCTTCAGGTCCACTTCATCGGGCGGCTGTCGATGGCCACGATAGGTCTGGTATTCGGCCAAAATCGGACTCACCCTCGGCTAGGGCGTTGGTCAGCTTGGTGCCAATCGCAGACAAGTCGGAAAGAATGGATGTTCCGAGGCTGTTCGGCGTTAATTGAACGTACCGGCAGCCGAGACGGTCCAAAGACCCCGCTTCACCTAATGCATCAAGGAGCTCACCGACGGGCAATGCTCACCCCGGACAGGAATCGAGCCAGTTTTCCCGCGTTGTTTTCGGAGCAGAGGTTCATCCCCACATGGCTCTACAGCCGCGCCCCGGTCGGAACCTTGACCACCGATCAGGGCGCAGGTCATGCTCCTAAGCGAGCCTGAACGTCCGAGCGGAACGTTCGGCTCGTTTGAGAGGCATTCCCTTCGTGGACACAGAAATCCTGCTGAAATTGGAGCAACGCCTCGGGCGGCTGCACGCGAAGCAGCGGCTCGGTATCGAGAACGATCATGATTTGCGCGTCTTCGGCGGGGGGCTGAACTTCTTTCACGTCGAGAACTGGTACTCTGTACATTCGGTCATTCGAACCGCCCTGAAGTTGACCGGCCTCTACGGGCGCGGACGCCGTAATGCCGCACGCATACGCGTCACGCACAACGAGGTCAAATCCCCGCGGCTGCCGCCGCTATTCGATGGCTTCACCATCCTGCACATTAGCGACCTGCATGTCAACATGAATGAGCCCGCCATGCGGCGCATCGCCGAGCTCGCCGACGAGCTGCGATACGATTTGTGCGTCCTCACCGGCGACTATCGCGGCAAGACTTTCGGGCCGTTCGACGCAACCCTGACCGGTCTCGCCCGCATTCGCGCTCACCTCACGGGACCGATATATGGCGTCCTCGGCAATCACAATTCGATCAGATGATTCCCGGCCTTGAAGCGCTGGGAATACGGATGCTGCTCAACGAATGTGAGGCGATCACGCGTGACGGTCAGCGGATTTACCTGGCTGGAATCGACGACGCGCATTACTTCAGGGTCAACAATATCGAAAAGGCCGCAGCGCCGATACCGGACGGCGAATTCTCGATCCTCTTGTCGCATACGCCGGAGATTTTTCGTCAGGCCGCCCATGCCGGCTTTGATCTGTTGCTGGCCGGGCATACGCATGGCGGGCAGATCTGTCTTCCCGGATCTGTTCCGGTCTTCCTCGAATTCGGTGCTGCCGCGCAGTATGGCGGCAGGCGCCTGGCGCTATAACGACATGATCGGCTACACATCGGTGGGCGCCGGATCGTGCATCGTTGCCGTGCGCCTGAATTGTCCACCCGAGATTACGTTGCACCGGCTTAGCCGCGGATGATCCGTCTAATACGGCTCGTCGCGCAGGTGGACCCTGTAGAGAAGGCGAGAGAAAACGATCTCACCGACGCAAAAGACAGCAACGCCGAGGGAGATGTCCGCGACGGTCAGCGCGAGCGCGTCGCGGCACGCCAACAGCGGAATTAGAGATTCGGGCACCTGATCGAGGCCAAGCGCCCGGCTGCTCGGCGGCAGATCAAGACGGCGCTTCAAGAAACTGGAAAGCAAATCGCCCAACATCGCCGCGCCTGCCACGACGGCGCCGATCTCAGGTTGGAGCCCGACAAGCGGGGCACTCGCAACCGTCACGAGAATGGCAAAGAAGAGGCCACGGAAGGTTTTCGACGGGCCAAACAAAGGCCGCCGATCGAGAAACGTAACGCCGGCATCCAAGGGATACGAGAAGCGTCGGCCGAAAACCTTCTTGGCGAAAACCGGCGCGCCGTTAGCAAGCGCCAACAGCACCAATAATTGCGACACGGTGACCAACTGCATGGCGGCAGCCTATACCGATGCCCATCAGCCGTCACACGGTTCACGCTGCAAAACCGTGTGCAATAACCAAATCAGTAGGTGATGCCCTTCGACGTATGACCCGGCTCGGTTTGTTTAACAGATTTCCCGGATTGATAAGCGGAACATTTGCCGGGTTCAGGCTGCCGCGATCTGCGGCAGCCGGTTGAAGTAGGCCTGATCGGGCGTCTGCCGGTCAAGGCTCGAATGGGGTCTCCGGCTATTGTAAAAGCCGAAGTAACTGCCGATCGATGCGCGGGCCTCGGATACAGTGTTGTAGGCCTTCAGATAAACCTCCTCGTATTTGACCGATCGCTACAGGCGCTCGACGAACACGTTGTCCCGCCACGATCCTTTGCCATCCATGCTGATGGCGATGCCGGCTTTGAGAAGAACGCCGGTGAAGTCGCCGCTGGTGAACTGGCTGCCTTGATCCGTATTGAAGATGTCGGGCTTGCCGTGACGGGCCAGGGCTTCATCCAGCGCCGCGATGCAGAACTCCGCTTCCATGGTGATCGACAGCCGCCAAGCGAGGACCCGGCGGCTGAACCAATCGACGACGGCGGCAAGATAGACGAAGCCGCGCGCCATTGGGATGTACGTGATGTCCATGGCCCAGACCTGGTTCGGCCTGATGATCGGCAAGTTCCGCGGGAGATAGGGGTAAATCTTGTGTCCCGGTGCCGGCTTCGAGGTATTGGGCTTACGATAAAGCGCCTCGATTCCCATGCGCTTCATCAGCGTCGCGACATGCCGACGGCCGATAACGACGCCCTCCGCGTTCAGGAGATCGCGCAACATCCGGCTGCCCGCGAATGGCAATTCAAGATGCAGTTCGTCCATCCGGCGCATGACGGCGAGATCGGCCGCAGAAACCGCTCGGGGCAGGTAGTAGATGCTGCCTCGGCTGATATTCACGGCCTTCGCCTGTCTGCTGATCGACAGACCGTGCTGACGGTCGATCATCGCTTTGCGCTCAGCAAACCCGCCTTGCTGAGCGCTCCCTCTAAAAAATCGTTCTCCAGCGTCAACTCCCCAATCTTGGCATGGAGAGACTTCACATCGACGGGCGGCGCGTTCGATCCGGGCCGGGCTTCGGGGCCGAAAACCCCGGCAGCTCCTTCCAGCAGTTGCGCCTTCCACTGCGTGATCTGATTGGGGTGGACGTCGAACTGCTGTGCTAAATCGCCTAGCGTCAGCTCGCCCTTGATCGCGACCAAAGCTACCTTCGATTTGAATGCCGGTGTGTGGTTCCGGCGCGGTCGTCTGCTCATCGTCTCTCCTGTTGGGCCAGCCATCTTGGCTCCCGTCAGGCAGAAACTCCACTTATCGACCTGTTCAGTTTTCCCAAGCCAGCTCTGAGATATGCGAATTACAGATATGACCGTTCCGAGCGGCGACCCTTTGAACGGCACTCACCTCCGGGTCGAGAAGACGTCTGCGGCATCGATTTCGGGGAATTGTTGTTTGGGCCCCAATTATGATAGGATTTAGAAAATGACCTTCTTGCGGGAGCCCTGGAGATGATCACGATCAGCGTCAATGGCACGCAGCACCAGCTTGATCTCGAGCCCGATACGCCGCTCCTTTGGGCGTTGCGCGACGCCGTCGGCCTCACCGGCACGAAATTCGGTTGCGGCATCGCGCAATGCGGCGCCTGCACCGTGCATATCAATGGCGAAGCGATGCGCTCCTGTTCGATCCCGATCGGCGCCCTCAACGGTGCCAGTATCACGACGATCGAGGGCCTTTCGCCCGACGGTAAGCACCCCGTGCAGCAGGCTTGGCTCGCCGAGGACGTGCCGCAATGCGGCTACTGCCAGTCCGGGCAGATCATGGCGACGGTGGCGTTTCTCAAACAGAATCCCAGCCCGACCGACGCCGACATCGACGCGAGCATCACCAATATCTGCCGCTGCGGCACCTATGAGCGCCTTCGCCGCGCCATTCATCGCGCCGCCGACCTGATGAAAGCCTGAGGGGAGGACGAGCCATGGATGGAAATAGCATTCCTTCGACCCTCACCCGCCGCCACTTCATCGTGACGTTCGCGACCGCCGCCGGCGGCCTCATGATCGGCATCGGCGCAGCACCCCGCCGGGCTGAAGCGGTCACGGTCGCCGCCGAGCCCTGGGACGAGAGCGCCTACAATCCGCACGAGATCGACGCCTGGATCGCGATCGACCCCGACGATTCCATATTGATCCGCTATCAGCGCTCCGAGATGGGCCAGGGCAGCATGACCGCGCTGCCGATGATGATCAACGAGGAGCTGCAGGCCGATTGGTCGAAGGTGCGGATCGAATATGCTTCGCCTAACCGCAATCTGCGCGAGAACAAAGTTTACGGAAAGATGAACTCCAACGGCAGTGAGTTTGTTCGAACGTCGCAGCAGAAGATGCAGCAGGTCGGCGCCAGCGCGCGCGAGCGGCTCATTGCCGCCGCCGCCGCGCGGTGGGGTGTTCCGCCGCAGGACTGCACGGCCGCCAACAGCGTTGTGACGCACGGGTCCACGGGCCGCACGCTGCGCTATGGCGAGCTGGCCGCCGATGTAGCGAAGATCACGCTCGGCCAGGAGCCGGCGATCAAGACGCCCGACCAGTACACCTTCATCGGCAAGCCGATGCCGCGCGTTGAACGTCATTCACAAGATCGATGGCTCGGCCAAATTCGGGATCGACACGCAGCTTCCGGACATGGTCTTCGCGGCGATCAATGCGTGCCCCGTCGCGGGCGGCAAGCTGAAGAGCGTCGACGATTCGCCGCTCGCGGGCGCGCCGGGCATCATCCAGGTCGTGCGCCTCGACGATGCCGTGGCGGTGGTCGCGACCGGCAGCTTCTGGCGCGCCAAACAAGCGCTGGCGAAGCTCCAGCCGGAATGGGATGTCGGGCCGGCCGGCGAAACCGACAGCGCGCAATTCTTCAGCGAGTATCGCGCGGCCCTCGACGGACCGGCGCAAACCGCGCGCAACCAGGGCAATGTCGATCAGGCTTTTGCGGGCGCGGCCAAGACGATCGAGGCGGTCTACGAGACGCCCTATCTCTCCCATTCGCCGATGGAGCCGATGAACGCGACAGTTCATCTGCAGCCCGACCGGCTTGATGTCTGGGTCGGCACGCAGGACGCCCTCGATGAGACCGAGAAGGCCGCTGCCGCCGCGGGGCTGAAGCCCGAGCAGGTCTATCTCCATAACTGTTTCGTCGGCGGCGGCTTTGGACGCCGCGACGTGGCCGACGAGGTGGTGCAGGCGATCGCCATCGCCAAGGTTGTCCAGCGGCCGGTCAAGCTGATTTGGACGCGCGAGGAGGACACGCGCCACGACAAGTTCCGTCCGATGGCGGTTACCCGCTTCAAAGCGGGGCTCGGCGCCGATGGCATGCCGGCCGCCTGGTCGATCCGCACTGTCGCGGGCTCGATCATGCGTGCCTCGGGGATAAAACTTCCGCCGAACGGTGTCAACTTCGTCGCTGTCGCAGGGCTCGCGACCAACGGCTACAGCATCGCCAACACCAAAGTCGAAGCCGTGATCAAGGACACGCACCTTCCGGTCTGGTGGTGGCGGGCGCCCGGATTCAATCAGAATATCTTCGCCATTGAGGGCTTTGTCGATGAGATCGCGGCAGCGAATGGGATCGATCCCTACCAGCTGCGGCGCAAGTTCCTCGCGGACAAGCCCGACTGGCTGAAGGTGCTCGACACCGCCGCCGAGAAAAGCGATTGGGGCAAGCCTTTGCCCAAGGGCAGCGGCCGCGGCATCGCCATCTGCGAAGATACCGGCAGTCTCTGCGCCCAGGTCGCGGAGGTCACGGTCAGCCCCAAGGGCGAGGTCAAGGTCACTCGCGTCACCGTCGCGCTCGACACGCACTATATGGTCAATCCGCTCACCATCGCCGAGCAGGCGGAGGGCAGCGTGATTTTCGGCCTCAGCGCCGCGCTCTACGGCAAGATCACGATCAAGAACGGCGTGCCAGAACAAGGCAATTTCGACACCTATCGCATGGTGCGCTTGGCGCAGGCGCCGAAGATCGACGTCTATCTGGCGCCAAGCGGCGGCAAGACATGGGGCGGCGCCGGAGAGCCCGCCACGCCACCGATCGCCGGCGCGGTCGCCAACGCGATCTTCGCCGCGACCGGCAAGCGCATTCGGAGCCTACCGATCAGCGACCACGATTTGTCATCGGGCTCTGCCTGATCGGATTACGGAATTGAGGACCGCGGAAGCCGTCGGCATCTCGGCGATGGCTTCCGCTCGCCGCTCGGCCTCGCGCGGAGGCCGAGTGGCAATCGGGGGGATTACAAAAATCATCGGGCGGATCACATGAACCGGACGAAAGCTTTTGCCGCCATGCTTCTCGTGCTCGGCGCGGCTCCGTTTGCGCATGCGCAGCAAGCGGCGGCGCCCGCCGCACCGCCGACGGATCGAGGCGAATATCTGGCGCGCGCGGGCGATTGCATCGCCTGCCATTCCGTTCCCGGCGGCAAGGCGTTCGCCGGCGGTCTGCGAATGGGAACGCCGTTGGGCGCGATCTATTCGACCAACATCACGCCCGATCCCGATACCGGGATCGGCGATTACAGCTTCGAGGATTTCGACCGCGCCGTGCGCTCCGGCGTCGCCAAGGACGGGCACCGGCTCTACCCCGCAATGCCCTATCCCTCCTATGCCAAGATCACGGACGACGACCTCCACGCGCTCTACGATTTCTTCATGAAGGAGGTGCCGCCGGTCAAGCAGGCGAACAAGCCCAGCGAAATCCCCGCTTATCTGAGCTGGCGCTGGCCGCTCGCGATCTGGAACATGATGTTCACGGCCAGCGGCCCCTATGTCGCGAAGCCGGCGCGCGACGCCGCCTGGAACCGCGGCGCCTATCTGGTCGAGGGGCTGGGCCATTGCGGCGCCTGCCACACCCCGCGCGGCTGGGCGTTCCAGGAAAAAGCGCTCGACGACGGCAGCGGCGCCTTTCTCCAAGGCGCGGAGCTCGATGCCTGGTCGGCGCCCGATCTGCGCGGTGATCTGCGTACCGGCCTCGGCGCCTGGTCGCAGGAGGACTCGCGAGCTTCCTCAAGAGCGGACACAACGGGGATGGCACCGCGTTCGGCTCGATGCTGGATGTCGTCAACAACAGCACACCCTATTTGAACGACGACGATGTGAACGCGATGGCCGCCTACCTGAAATCGCTGCCTGCGGCCGCGCAGCAGGCCGCGTACACGTATGACGGTGCCACCACAACGGCGCTCCAGAGCGGCAAGCCGCGACAGGCGGGCGAAGCGGTTTACCTCGGCTATTGCGTGTCGTGCCACGGCGCCGACGGCAAGGGCCAGAGCCCCTACATTCCGCCGCTCGCCGGCAATGCGGTTGTGCTCGACGGCGACGCGTCCTCGCTCATCAATCTCGTGCTGAACGGCGCCGAACCGATCGTGGTAAAGGGCACGCCCGATGCCTATCGCATGCCGCAATTCCGCATCCAGCTGACCGACGAGGAGATCGCCGATGTGTTGAGCTTCGTGCGCGGCGGATGGGGCAATGGCGCCACGCCCGTGACGACCGGACAGGTGAACGCGCTACGCCCGGTCACCGACCCCAGCAGCGACCGGATCATCATCCTCAAGATGCGCTGAGGCAACGCCTGGAGGCTGCAAAGCCCGGAGTTTCAAGTCGAGCGCGCCGCGAGCGACCCGGCAAAATCTATCGGTGATCGCCGCGTTCCTTCATTTCGTGGAATGTCCGATTCGGGTCTAAATGAGAAAGGCTCGCAGCGAGCATTTCTCGGCTGGTTCACCTCGGATAGGGGACAAGAGAACACGGGACAAACCCGCAAATGGCGCACCGTGTCGCGCGAATATCAAGATTTTTGCGCCCAATTCAGAGCCTTGAAAGAACGGGGCTTTTTTGCCGCGGAAATCCGGCGCAAAATCGCAGCGGGGCATAGCACCATGCGGGCAGCGCCTGCATCTTCTTGCCGAATCCATCCGGGTCCTCGATACTTGTTTTAGTCTCCCGTTCGCAAGCTGAGCTCGGCGTGCATCTCATGAAAGTCCTCACATGGAAGGTCTAAGCGAGCCGCCGAGCGGCGCCGACGAGGGCGGCCGGCTCTTCATCAATGTCATGTACTTCGCGCGCGCGCTGCGCGCCGCCGGACTGCCGATCGGGCCGGGCAAGGTGCTCGACGCGCTCGCGGCGGTGCGCGCCGTCGGGATCGAGAACCGGCGCGATATCACATAATCGGGCTTAGGCTTCAATGTCCGCGATAGGTCCGGTTTACCCTCCAATAGCGGCGATGATGTTGAAGTGCCGCGGACGGCAGCAACATGCCAATCACAGACTATGGCTTGGGGCCTCAATGCCAACCGCGCCAATTCGCTTATACGACGCTGGTGAGGACACTTTCATTGATCGGCGCGTTACGAGGCGGCGGAGATCATTCTACAAACCGAACGCGGTTACACAGCCTTGCTCACGCGGCACATGCGCGAGCGGTGAGGCACGGAACCGCTGATCGGGTCGATCGCCTCGTTCGGGATGAGCCAATTCATGTTGGCGCCGGCTGACGATAAGGCATCGTAACCGGGAAGACCCAGCGTCTGGCAGCCTTGCCACCAGCCATAGACGGCGCAGACTACGCCCGGATGCAGCGCGGCCGAGTAGCACGCCTTCAGCGTGACCTTGCCCAGGCGGGTCTCGAGATTGACCCAGTCGCCATCGCTGATCCCGGCACCGGCCGCGGTGTCCGGATGAATCTCGACCACGGGCTCGGGCGCCGCTTTGCGCAGCAGCGGGATGTTGCGGTGCTGCTCGTCGACATAATTCTGGAGGCGGAACGAGGTCAGTACCAGCGGGAATTCGCGCGGGGCGGATGAGGCGGCGATCGGGCTTTCGACCGGTTCCTCATGGCGCGGCAAGGGGTCGTAGCCGGCGGCGGCGAAGCGGGCGGAATAGAGCTCAATCCGGCGGGTCGGCGTCGGGAACCCGCGCGGATGGCGGCTCGCGGGGTCGAGGCCGGCATATTTCTTCGGGTGGGTTTCGATCTTGGCGGCGAGGCCCACGGGGCTCGCACGCAAGGCGTCGAGCGTCAGTCCGCTGGGTTCGAGCTGATCGCGCCAGCCGGCCTCGATGTCGCCGTCGAAGAAATGCGCGCCCAGGCCCATGCGCTGGGCGAGGTCGAAAATCACCCTAAGGTCGGAGCGCGCCTCGCCGGCAGGCGGCACCAGTGCCTTCCGCAACTGAGCCCAGCGCGCCGCCTGCTCGGTCCCGCCCTTGCCGCCGAAGCTGGTCTTGAGCGCCTCCGATTCCCAAGGCGTCGCAGCCGGAAGCAGGATGTCGGCGAAGGACGCGGTGGGGTTAACGAACATGTCCATGTGCACGTAGAAATCGAGTGCCTCCAGCGCTTGCTGGCCGCGCGCGCCATCGCCGTGGGCAAGAAGCGCGTCGCCGCCGAACGCGACGAGCGCCTTTACCGAATAGGGTTTTTCGGTAAGAACGGCGTCATAGAACAGGCCCGCCGTGATGATGCCCGGGTCGGCCGGCGGCCCCAGCGGATGCTCGGCGAGGCCGAGCCGCTGCGCCGCCTTCTCCTTGGGCAGGAGATGCGGCGCCGCCGGCGGGCGGCTCGGCGACATGGCTTTGAGGAGATTGCTGCCGCGCGCATCGTATTGTCCAGTGAGGGCGTAGAAACATGACACCGCGCGATTGGTCTGCATCGCGTTCGTGTGCATCTCGAGCCCGGCCCAGGAGAAGAGGCAGGATGGGCGCTCGCCAGCGAACAGGCGCGCGGCGCGGCGCACGTCCGCGGCCGGAACCCAGGTGACTTTCTCCGAAAGCTCGGGCGCGTGTTCCTTCGCGCGTTCGGCGAGCAGCGCAAAAACCGGACGGCACTGCATGCTCCTCCCATCGCCGAGGCGGCAGGCGAAGCTCCCGTCGAGCGCCGGGCGGATACCGGCGCGCGCATAGCCCAAGCCGGGACGATAGGCGACGGGACCATCGCTGTCCCATACGACGAAGGCGTCCGCCGCCTCCGTGGGCCAGAGATCGCGCGCGGCGAGGAGTTGTCCCGAGTCGTCACGGACCAACAAGGGTGCATTGGTCCAGTCGCGGACGAACTCCCGGTCGTAGAGCTGTTCCTCGAGGCGCACGTGGGTCATGGCAAGCGCGAGCGCACCATCGCTGCCGGGCCGCACCCGAAGCCAGCAATCCGCTTCCTGAGCGAGGCGGTGGCCGCGCGGATCGATCACGATCAGCCTGGCGCCGCGGTTGCACGCCTCCATGATGCGCTTCATCGAGGTCGCGAAGGTGGCGCGCGGATTGGCGCCCCACAGCAGGATGCAGCGCGTATTCTCGTAATCGGGCGGCGGCATCGGCATGCCGAAGGTGTGCTTTGAGCCGTACAGCATGTTCCATGTGCAGATATGCGTGGTAGTCAGCAGGTTTGGACTACCGAACACATTGGCGAGGCGGCTGCACCAGGCTTCGTAATCCGACGAGGCGCTTCCTGCCGGCGTCGAGCGGGTGAATACCACTGCCTCAGCCCCGTATTTTGCTCTCACCGAAAGAAGCCGTGTCGCAACAGTGTCGAGCGCGTCGTCCCAGGAAATCTCGACCCAGCCGGGGTCGGGATCGCCCTTCGGTCGCGTGCGCTTCATCGGCCGCATCAGCCGATCGGGCGCATAGACCATTTGCGGGGCGGCGTATCCCTTGATGCAGATGCCACCGTTGGGATGGTCGGAATCGGGTTTGATCTTGGTGAAACGCCCGTCCTCGACGGTCGCCACAACGCCGCACTGGGCGATGCACATTGGACAATAAGTGTGAATGTCTTTGGAAGCCATCGCGTTATCTCCCGTCTAGGGACGCGCCAAGCATGCCGCCAAACCACTTCATCTTAGCAGCTGGCGCGCTTCGCGCAAAGCCGCATGTCCGCTCCGGGTTAGGCGGACAAGAGAACACGGGACAAACCCGCAAATGGCGCACCGTGTCGCGCGAATATCAAGATTTTTGCGCCCAATTCAGAGCCTTGAAAGAACGGGGCTTTTTTGCCGCGGAAATCCGGCGCAAAATCGCAGCGGGGCATAGCACCATGCGGGCAGCGCCTGCATCTTCTTGCCGAATCCATCCGGGTCCTCGATACTTGTTTTAGTCTCCCGTTCGCAAGCTGAGCTCGGCGTGCATCTCATGAAAGTCCTCACATGGAAGGTCTAAGCGAGCCGCCGAGCGGCGCCGACGAGGGCGGCCGGCTCTTCATCAATGTCATGTACTTCGCGCGCGCGCTGCGCGCCGCCGGACTGCCGATCGGGCCGGGCAAGGTGCTCGACGCGCTCGCGGCGGTGCGCGCCGTCGGGATCGAGAACCGGCGCGATTTCTATTGGACGCTCCACGCCGTCTTCGTCAACCGGCGCGACCAGCAGGAGCTGTTCGACCAGGCCTTCCACATCTTCTGGCGCAACCCCAAGCTGCTCGAGCGGATGATGGCGCTGATGCTGCCGGGCTTTACCCCCGAGGAGCCGGAGCCGGGCGAGGAGATGAACCGCCGCCTCGCCGAGGCGCTGCAGCCGCCGAAGGAGGGCAAGGAAGAGGAAGGCGAGACCGAGGTCGAGCTCGACGCCGCGATGACCTTCTCGGCGCAGGAAGTGCTGCGCGGAATGGATTTCGAGAAAATGTCCAACGCCGAGATGGAGCAGGCGAAGCGAGCGCTCCAGCGCCTGGCGCTGCCCTTGGCCGAGCTGCCGACACGGCGCTTCGAGGCGGCAGCCCGCGGCGCGCGCGTCGATATGCGCGCGACCATGCGCGCCCAGTTGCGCTCGGGCGGGATCATCGCCTTGAAACGCAAAGAGCGCCGCACCCGGCTGCCCCCCCTCGTCGTGCTGTGCGACATCTCGGGCTCGATGAGCCGCTACAGCCGCCTCTTCCTCCATTTCATGCACGCCGTCACCAACGACCGCGACCGCGTCTTCACCTTCCTGTTCGGCACGCGGCTCACCAATGTCACGCGCTATCTGCGCTACAAGGACATCGACGTGGCGCTCGACAAGGTCTCCGAGGTCGTCGAGGACTGGTCGGGCGGCACCCGCATCGGCGCCTGCCTCGCCGATTTCAACCGCAACTGGTCGCGCCGCGTGCTCGGCCAGGGCGCCATCGTGCTCTTGGTCACCGACGGTCTCGACCGCGACGCCGGGACCGGTATATCCCACGAGATGGACCGGTTGCATAAATCCTGCCGCCGGCTGATCTGGCTCAATCCGCTGTTGCGCTACGAGGGCTTCGCACCCAAATCTTTGGGCATGAGGGCGATTCTGCCCTATGTCGACGAGTTCCGTCCGGTGCATAATCTCGAAAGCCTGGACGCCCTCGTGACGTGCTTGCGCGAGCCCGGGCCCAGGCGGCTCGAGGCCGCCTCGGATTGGCGGGAAGCGGGGTAGGAAACCCCCGGATCGGACCAGATTGGAGATGTAATCGTCCATGGATGACAATCGCGAAATTCTCGACCAGGCGACCGCCTGGAAGGCCGGCGGCAAAGGGGTCGCGCTCGCCACCGTCGTCACCACCTGGGGCTCCTCGCCCCGGCCGGTCGGCTCGAAACTGGTGGTCGAGCAGGATGGCAATTTCCTCGGCTCGGTCTCGGGCGGTTGCGTCGAAGGCGCGGTAATCGGCGAGGCCCAGGCCGCGATCAAGGATGGCAAGCCGCGCCTCCTCAGCTTCGGCGTCAGCAACGAGCAGGCCTGGGAAGTGGGCCTCGCCTGCGGCGGCAAGATCCAGGTTTTCGTGGAGCGCGTGGAATGAAGCTCGCCTATCTCGAGCGCGCGCTGGCGGCGAGTCGCGCTGGCAAACCAGCGGCGATCGCGACGAACCTAGCCTCGGGTCTTCAGTCATTGATCGAAGGCACTGAAATTACAGGAAATCTTAACCTCGATGCTTCGCTCGAAGCCGGCGTGCGCAAAGCCCTTTCCGAAGACCGCAGCGCGACCATCGAAACCTCCCAGGGCGCGGTTTTCATCGAGGTGTTCAACCCGCCGCTGCGCTGCTTCATCGTCGGGGCGGTCCATATCGCCCAGCCGCTGGCGCGGATGGCCGCCGAATGCGGCTACCTGGTGACCGTGATCGACCCGCGCACCGCCTTCGCCACCGACGCGCGCTTTCCCGAGATCGACGCTCTCGACCGAATGGCCCGACGAGGCGCTGCGCCGCCTCAAGCCCGACAAACGCAGCGCGGTTATCACCCTGACCCACGACCCCAAGCTCGACGACCCGGCCTTGATCGAGGCGCTCAAGTCCCAGGCCTTCTACATCGGCGCCCTCGGCTCGCGGAAGACCCATGCCGACCGGCTGCGACGCCTGGCCGAGGCCGGATTCGGCGATGCCGATTTCGCCCGCATCCACGGGCCGGTCGGCCTCAATATCGGCGCGATTTCGCCGGCCGAGATCGCCGTCGCCATCCTCGGCCAGGTGACCAGCGTGCTGCGCGCCGACCGCCTCAAAGAGCGCGATGCGGCATGAAATTCGGCGAGACGCCGCTGGCGGACGCCGAAGGCGCGATTCTTGCCCATAACGTGAAGCTTGGCACAAGCTCGCTCAAGAAAGGCCGCGCCCTCGCCGCCGCCGATATCGCGGCGTTGCGGGCAGCTGGCGCGCTGACCGTGATCGCTGCGCGGCTCGAGCCCGGCGATGTCGGCGAGAACGACGCCGCCGACCGGATTGCCGGCTCCATCACCTGTCCTGGCGTGGTCGCGGCCGCCGCCTTCACCGGCCGCGCCAATTTCTTCGCGAAATCGGCATGGGCTTTGCCTCGTCGATCGCGACGCCGTCGATCGCTTCAATCTGGTCGATGAGTCGATCACGATCGCGACGCTCGAGCCCGCGGCGGTGGTCGAGCCTAAGCAGATGGTGGCGACGGTCAAGATCATTCCCTTTGCTGTCCGGCCCGAGGCGCTCGATGCTTGCGTCGCCCAGCTTCGCGGCGCGACGCTGTTCCAGGTTGTGCCCTTCAAGCCGCATCGCGTCGCCCTGATCCAGACCAAGCTGGCCGGATTGAAGGACAGTGTCTTAGAGAAGACCATCGGAGACCACCTGCGACCGGCTCGCCGCGCTCGGCAGCACTCTCGCTTGGGAGCGCCGCACCGCCCATTCCGAATCCGAGCTCGCGCCGGTCCTGGCCGAGACATTGAAAGCCGGCGCTGAACTCGTCCTGATCGCGGGTGCGTCAGCGATTCTCGACCGCCGCGACGTGATCCCGGCCGCGGTCACGGCGCTCGGCGGCACGATCGAGCATTTCGGCATGCCGGTCGATCCCGGCAACCTGTTGCTGACGGCGCGGGTCGGCGCGGTCCCGATCCTGGGTTTGCCTGGCTGTGCGCGCTCGCCCAAGGTCAATGGCTTCGACTGGGTGCTGCGCCGTGTGCTGGCCGGGCTGCCGGTCGGGCCCGAGGTCATCCGCCGGATGGGGGTGGGTGGACTTCTGACCGAGATACCGTCGCGCCCCTGCCCCGCGTCGAGGCCGGCGGCCCACCCGTCAGCGCGGCGCCGCGCCGGCCGCGCGTTGCCGGGCTTGTGCTCGCCGCCGGACGATCGAGCCGCATGGGGGCGCTCAACAAGCTGCTGATCGTGATCGACGGCAAGCCAATGGTCCGTCACACCGTGGAGGCGGTCCTGGCCGCCCAGCTCGCTCCGGTCGTCGTGGTCACCGGCCACCAACACGAACAAGTTGAAGGAGCGCTTCAAGGATTGCCGTTAAACTTTGTATTCAACAGCGAATATGCCAGCGGCCTGTCAACCTCGTTGAAGCGCGGTCTGGCTGCTGTGCCGGCGGAGTGCGACGGCGCCCTGGTGGCTCTGGGGGATATGCCGCGCGTAAGTGCCACGGATATCGAGCGACTCGTGAATGCGTTCAATCCAGTCGAGGGACGTAGCATTATCGTTCCGACACGACACGGAAAGCGCGGGAATCCGGTGCTGTGGGGGCGGCAATTCTTCTCGGAAATGAGCGACATCAGCGGGGATGTCGGCGCCCGGCACCTGATCGGCGCCTATCCCGAAGCAGTAGCCGAGGTCGAGATGGAGAGCGATGGCGTGCTTACCGACATCGACACGCCCCAGGCTCTGGCGCGGCTGACCGCGAGCTCGAAGATCGAGGCCTGATTTTTTTCCACGGCAATGAACTAAAACGCCGTCCGGCGCGTTATCGAGGCGGCCAGAACAAGAAGTTCGGAACTTTGGAGGGGCCCATGACAACTTTGGTCGGAACTGTTACCTTAGCCGGCACGCTCTTTGGTGCGTTGATCGGGCAGATCACAACCGGTGCGGAATTCGCCGGCGTCATTATCGCTTCGCTGGTCCTGATCACCATGCGCGACGTACGAGATTGATGATCTTGTATACTTCTCAATGAATTGCCGCTTATTCTTGTAGTGGCACCTCACCAGAGATAATCGACCGATGCAGTCTCGTCAACCGGTGGGGCCGATACCGTCGCGTTGAAGACGGGCGTCAACGCCAACGCCACCAAGTAATTCAAGATCACCGTATATACCGCGGCATAGCCCGGAAAAGTCCAGCCGCCCAAGACGAGCGGGTAGGTCGCGTTGAAATTCATCGCGACCGCCATCCAGGTTCCAGCCACGGTTCCGACCAACCAGCCGCACAACAGCGCCCAGTCGTTCAATTTCCGCGTGAAGAGTCCAAAGATCACCGCCGGGAAAGTTTGGATGATCCAGATGCCGCCCAGCAGTTGAAGCTGGATGGCATATTGCAGCGGGACGAACAAAATGAAGACCAGGGCGCCAAACTTGACGACGAGGGAGACCCATTTCGCGATCTTCGCCTCATGCTGTGGGGTGCAATTCGGCTCGATGAATTCCCGATGAATGTTGCGCGTGTAAAGGTTGGACGCGGCGATCGACATGATCGAGGCGGGCACCAGCGCGCCAATGCCGATGGCGGCAAAGGCGATGCCGACGAACCATGACGGAAACGCCCAGAGGATGATCGCCGGCGCCGCGAAGTTCGCCTTGAACTGCGCGAAGCCAGCGGCGAATTCGGGCATCTTATCGACCCCAGCGGCGATCACGAAAAACCCGAGCAGCGTGAGGAGCCCGAGCATGAAGGAATAGAGCGGCAGCATCGCCGAGTTGCGCCGCACGGCGTGGGCGCTGCTCGCGCTCATGATGGCCGTCATGGCATGGGGATAGAGGAAGAGTGCCATTGCCGATCCCAGGGCCAGGGTCGCATAAGCGCCGTAGCTGCCGGTCGTGTTCGCGGCGGGCGCGGCGAGCAGCAGCTTCGCTGTGGGCAGGGCCGCGAAGATCTTGCCAAAGCCGCCGAGCTCGATCGGGATGACGATGATGGCCGCGAACGCCGTGATGTAAATCAGAAGATCCTTGACGATGGCGATGGCGGCGGGGGCGCGCAGGCCGCTGCTGAAGGTGAAGGCCGCGAGGATGATAAAGGCGAGAACGAGGGGGACATCCCCCACCCAACCCTGGCCGGAGATGCCAAGCGCGCCGATCACCACCTGCAAGCCCACGAGCTGAAGGGCAATGTATGGCATGGTCGCGACGATGCCGCTCAGCGCGATCGCCAGCGCCAGCCAGCGGTTGCCGAAGCGCCCGCGCACGAAATCGCCGGCGGTGATGTAGCCGTGCTTGTTGCAAACTTGCCAGAGCCGGGGGAAGACGATGAACAGCAGCGGATAGATCAGGACCGTATAGGGCACCGCGAAGAACGCGACGGCGCCGGCGCCAAAGGCGAGCGCGGGGAGCGCGATGAAAGTGTACGCGGTGTAAAGGTCGCCGCCGACGAGGAACCAGGTGACGACGGTGCCGAAGCGCCGTCCGCCCAACCCCCATTCGTGGAGCTGATCGAGATCGCCGCGCCGCCAGCGCGCAGCAGCAAAGCCCAGCCAGGTAATGAAACCGAACAGTAGCACGAAGATGACCAGTGCGGTCCAGTTCACGTCCTGCACGGCGTTTCCCCCGATGAATTGTCGTTATGCGGCGGCATGCGAGGAGCGCCGTTCTAATCGGTGGCGAAATAAACGATCGCGGTCAGGGCCGCCCCGACGAAGACCATGAAGAGCTGGAACCAATAGAAGAATGGCAGACCGATGAAGCTCGGCTCCGCGACGTTGTAATACGGCACCCACAGCACGATGACGACCTGCACCAGCAAGAGCAGGTACCACCAGCTCCAACCATGATGACGTGGCTTCTGGTCCATGATTGCGGCGTTCCCCATCCCCGAGGCGCCAGGCATTGGCGGTGCCGACGCCGACCGCATCGTTTTACGCGTTTGGTAGCGACAGCGTCAACCGGTCGGCGCGCCGGGCGAATCCGCGTTCAGACCGGGTAGCCCTTGGCGTTCCCGGCCAGTCCGCCGAACAGCTCGAGCATGCGGCGGCGCCAAGCGTAGATCGGATCGTCCGCTTCCAGGAGTTTGAAATCGCTGATCGCGCGGCACCATTGGAAGCCGCCGAACACCGCGTAATCGGCATAAAGTGGCGCCGCCCCGCCGAGGAAGGCTTGCGTCTTCAGGGTCAGCCGGAGCGGCGCGAGGCTGGCGCGAAATCCCACCACGCTCTGGTCGCGATCGGCCACCACCGCTTCGAGCGTCTTGCCGAAACGCTCCTCCCGGCTGGCGCGGAAATAGTCGCGGTCCTTCGGATCGACATGTTTCAGGATGTCGAGCACGACCAGTTTGATCATGCCGAGATGCATCGCCGAATCCGCCCAGCTCGCGTGGAAGCGCGTCAGCGCCATGCCGGAATTCCCGCCGAACAACGAGGGCCGATCGGGGTAGCGGGCTTCCAAGTACTCGGCGATCGCCCAGGAATCGTTGACCCAGCGTTCGCCATCGACGAGCACAGGCACGCGACCCTGCTTGCTGAAGGCAATCGCGTCCTTGTCGGTGAAACGCCAGGGAACGGCCTCGACCTCGAGACCCTTATGCGCGAGCGCCATCTTCGCGCGCCAACAATAAGGGCTGAAGCGGCGATCCGCCTCGGCCCCGGCGAGGTCATAGAGCTTGAGCATCGCTATCCCCAATAGCGGCCGGTCGCGCCCACGACGACCACGATCAAGCCAAGCGCCAAGTTGAATTCGACGATGCGCCGGATCTGGTTGAGCTGTGCCGCCGCGGCGGAAAGATCGCCGCCGTCAACCGCGCGACGAAAGCGACGCCAGGGCGCGAAATAAAGATGCCCGAAGGCCAGCATCATCACGATGCCCAGCCCCTCCATGATCTGGACATGGCGCCCGTCAACGCCGAGGCCCTGCATGGCGAAGCCGCTCGCGAGCAGCAATACGATGCAGACCCACACCCAGCCGAAGAAACGCTGAAACACCCGTCGCCAGAGCGCGAGCCGTACCGCCGGCTCGAGCGGCTCGACCGACGGCCGCAACATCTGATGCGCGAAGAACATGCCGCCGACCCAAACCACGGCGGCCAGGATATGGAAGAATACCAGCATTCCGATCATGCTATTGGGTCTCGCCGAGCCGCGCGCGCAACGTCGTCTGGATGTCGGGGGGCAGGGCGTCAACCGCCGCTGCCAGGGATTTGAGCCGGCGGCGCAGCGCATAGACCTGATCGAGCAGGTTGAGCACCACCGGCATCGCCTCCTCGTCGATCATCAGCTCGCGTTTGAGCTCGACGATCAGCTGGACGCGCGCGACGTCGATCGCGCGAAAGACGTAGGTATCCTGTCTGCGTTCGGGCAGCACCCAGCGCGCCGCGATCCAGCGCTCGAGCTCGGGCGCGTCGAGATCGCGGATTTCGCGAAGCACCGCATCGAAGGTGATCATGCCGCCATCCCCTTGCGCGGGTCATAGGGGTGCTTGGCGGCCCAGTCCCTGAGAAAAGCATCGAGCTCGGCATCGCCGCCCGGCGGCAGCACGACTTGCAAGGTGACGAAGGCATCGCCGCGCCCAGCCACGCCCTTGCCTTTAAGGCGTAGCGTCGTGCCGCTGTTCGAATGCGGCGGGATGGTCATGGCCACCGCGCCCGAAGGCGTCGGCACGGTGACGCGCCCACCCAGCGTCGCCTCGCCGAGCGTCACCGGCAGATCGAAACGAATGTCGTCGCCCTCGCGCCGATAGACCTGATGGGGCGCGATATGGATTTCGATCAACGCGTCGCCATTAGGGCCGCCGCCCAAGCCCGCGCCGCCCTGCCCAGCCAGACGCAGCACCTGGCCATCGTGTACGCCCGCCGGAATCGTAAGGTCTATGCTCTTGCCTGGCGCGAGCTCGAGGCGGCGGCGAGCGCCATTGAAGGCGTCGAGAAAGTCAACGGTCAGCACATAATGCCGGTCGGAGCCGCGCAGGCGAATCGTGCCTTGCGCCTCGCCGCCGCGCGGACGTTGCGAAAAGTAAGCGAAGAGATCGTCGATATCCTCGGGCGAGACACCCTCGGCGCTGCGGTATCTCGCGCCCGGCGCGCCCTCGGCGAAATCGCTGTAGGCATAGGCGCGTGGCCGCTCGGCGCCGCTCTCGTCGATCTCGCCGCGGTCGAAGCGCGCGCGTTTTTCCTTGTCGGATAAAATATCGTTTGCGGCAGCGATTTCCTTGAATCGCGCCTCGGCCTGCTTGTTGCCGGGATTGAGATCGGGGTGATGCTTCTTAGCGAGGTTGCGATAGGCGCGGCGGATTTCCTCCTCCGTCGCGTCGCGCTTCACGCCCAGCACCTCGTAGGGATTTCTGCTCGCCATGATCGCAGGGATATAGGCCCTCCGCGCCAGCCCGCCAAGGCGTCGTTGCGGGATCGGCGCGGTTCGGGTACCCTCGCTTACTTCATTGGGGAGTAGCCGCCCGGCCATCGGCCGGGCCATGCGTCAACATGCTTGGCGATGATCTCTAGGGATCGCCGCCATGGCGCATGGGGTCCTCGCGTCGAGCGAGGCATGGCGAGACCAACGGATCGACCCCGCCGCGGCCGAGGCGGGAGCGACCCGTGGTCTCAACCCCGGCCCGAGGCGTTCCCCGGTGGAAGCCTTCCTCGTCTCGCTGACCACCGTGGCCGTCGCCGAAATCGGCGACCGCACGCAACTGTTGTCCCTGGCTTTGGCGGCACACTACCGCAAGCCCTGGCTCATCATCGCCGGGATTCTCCTGGCCACGGTCGCCAATCACGCGGTCGCGGGGCTGGTCGGCTCGTGGTTCGGCCGACTCCTCACGCCGACCGTGCTCGACGTCATGGTGGGCGTCAGCATGATCGCAATGGCGGTTTGGGTCTTGCGCGCCGACACGCTGAAGGGCGGCACCGAGGCCAGCGATCACAGCGCGTTTCTCGCCACGCTGGTGACCTTCTTTATCGCCGAGATCGGCGACAAAACTCAGATCGCGACTCTGGCCTTGGCGGCGGCTTATCCCAACCTCGTTTTGGTCGTAACCGGCACCACGGCCGGGATGTTGATCGCGAATATTCCTGCGGTATTCCTCGGTGACGCGCTCTCAGGCAAACTCCCGATCCGCGAAATGAACTATGTCGCCGCGGTGTTGTTCGGGGTCTTGGGCATCGTCTTTGTCGTCCGCGCGCTGATCTGAGCGTCAGTCGGCCTGACGTTCGATCCAGGCGGCGAAGGCCTGCATGTATTTCGTCAAAAACTCGCCCGTGCCGGGATTGGCGAGCTTGCCCGCCGCATCAAACAGCTTGTCGGCGCCACCGACATAGGCCTCAGGCTGCGGCATCGCCGGGACGTTGAGGAAAACGAGCGATTGGCGCAGATGGTGGTTGGCGCCGAAAGCGCCGATGGCGCCGGGCGAGACGCTGATCACCGCGCCGGGCTTGCCGTCCCAGACGTTCTTGCCGTAAGGGCGCGAGCCGACATCGATCGCGTTCTTCAACGGCGCCGGAACCGATCGGTTGTATTCGGGCGTCACGAACAGCACCGCGTCCGCCTTGCGAACGTGGTCGCGGAACGCCGTCCAAGCGGCCGGAGGCTCGCCATCGAGATCCTGGTTGTAAAGCGGCAATTCACCGATCTCGATGATGTCGAGCGCCAAGGATGCCGGCGCAAGCCCGGCCACCGCGCGAGCCATTTTTCGGCTGAACGAATCCTTGCGCAAACTGCCGACAAGAACGGCAACGTCCTTGGTCGCTGTCATGATCGCTCCTCCGGTTTTGCCGTGCGTGACATGGCGATCGGGAGACTGCCTACAATCCCGCCAGGCGCATGCTTTCCTGCCACAAATGGCTGGCCGCCTCGGCATCGCAAGCAGCCGGGTCGGGCGCCTGCTCGCGGCACTCGCCGAAATAAAGGCCGCTGATGCCGGCGACCGCGGGCGAGGAGGCCAGATAAACTGGCGTTTCCGCGCCGCGCTCGACCGGAATCGCGATGAAGCGCTTGCCGATGGCCAAGACCAGCCGATGAACGCCGCGATTATTGTCGCCAAAGCGCGTTGCGACAAATCCGGGATGGAGGCAATTCGCGGTGACGCCGGTTCCGCCGAGCCTGCGCGCCAGCTCGCGAGTGAACAGAATGTTGCAGAGTTTGGAGCGCTTATAGGCTTTCCAGCCGCTATAGCGCCGCGAGCATTGCAGATCGTCAAAATCGAGCCGGGCGCCGCGATGCGCCCCGGAGGCGACGTTGACGATACGCGCGGGCGCGGATTGGAGGACGCGCGTCAGCAGCAAATGGGTCAGCAGGAAATAACCCATATGGTTGAGCGCAAAAGTGCATTCGAGGCCGTCCGGCGTCGTGTCCCGACGGGCGAAGAACGCACCCGCATTGTTGAGCAACACATCGATGCGGGGCGCGGAGCTAAGCAATTCCGGCGCGAGGCGCCGCACCTCGTCGCGGCGCGCCAGATCCGCGTAATGCATCTCGGCCGCGACTCCCGGCACGAGCGCGCGCAACTTGGCCAGCACCGCCTCGCCCTTGCCGCGATTGCGGCCCACCAGGACGAGGCGCGCGCCCAGCGCAGCGAGCCGATGAGCGGCTTCGAGCCCGATCCCATCGGTCGCGCCGGTGATGACGCAAACCTTGCCCTTCATGCTGTCGTCACGACCTCCTCGACGGTGTGCCACGCGGCGGCGCTGGCGGCGGCCAGGACGGCGCGGTCGATGATGCGCGCGTCATAGGCCGCGCCGTCGAGGAACGATGCGCAGCCGCCGGCCTCGGCGACGATCAGCATGCCGGCGGCGTGGTCCCAGGGCAGCGAGCGCGAATGCAGCGAGAATTGGCTGATGCCGCGCGCCAACGCCATGTATTCAAGACCGCTGCACCCCTGATTGTGGACGCCACGGACGCGGCCGCTTTCGTTGAGCGCCTTGGCGGCGCGGACGCCCGATTTAGCGCGGCCATAGGCCGAGCCGGTGATGCGTTCGGGTGGAACATGGGCAGCGACCGCGAGCCGTTCCGCCCCATGCCACGCACCCGCGCCCTTCGCCGCCGACACCATGATGTCGCCGAGCGGATCGTAAATCCAGCCGAACTCGGCCGCGCCGCGCCGCACCAGCGCGACAATGACCGCGAAGCCGGGCAGGCCCTTGGCGAAGTTCGAGGTGCCGTCCACCGGGTCGATGACCCAGACTGGCGCATCGGAGGCCAAAAGGTCCAGCCGCCGCGGCTCCTCGGCGACGCTTTCTTCGCCCACCGCCGCGCTGCCAGGCAAAGCCGCGAGCAAAAGCCGCGTCAGCTCGTGCTCGGTTTCGGTATCGGCGATCGTGACCGGATCCCCGGGCTTCTTTTCCCGGATGTCGCCCTTTCCCAATGCACGAAAACGCGGCAGAATCAAGGCACGGGCGGTATCCCGGATAAAATTTGTGACGGTTCCATTTTCGATCATCCGTGGCATGATGGCCGGACTGGATCGAGATTGCCATGGCGGAATTCACAACTGATTTTGATGTCGTCGTCGTCGGCGCGGGCGCGGCCGGGCTCGCCGCCTGTCACCGCTTGGTCACGGCGAGGCTGAAGGTGATCGCAATCGAGGCGCGCGACCGGATCGGCGGCCGCGCCTGGACGGTGCCGACGGCGATCGGCAAGCCGGTAGATTTGGGCTGCGAGTGGCTCCATTCGGCCGATATCAATCCCTGGACCGGGATCGCCGAGCGCTACCGGTTCGCGCTCGACAAGACCCAGCCGGAATGGGCGAGCCGCGTCGCCATCCATCACGGCGCGGCCGCCAGCGACGATTGGCTGAGCGCGCGCGACGCTCTCGATGAAGCCTATGAGCGCGCCAGCTTGGAGTCCGAGGACCGGGCCGCCTCGACGCTTCTGCCGCCGGACGGCCGCTGGAACAAGCTCCAGGACGCGATCAGCACCTGGGCCAATGGCGCCGAGCTCGAATTCGTCTCGGTCAAGGATCGCCAGCGCTACGACAACACCAGTCTCAACTACCGAGCCTATGACGGCTATGGCGCCCTGATTTCCGCCTACGGCGCCGATCTGCCGGTTCGCCTAGAAACCGCTGTCGAAAAGATCGACCATGCCGGACGCGACATCCGGATCGCGACCAACCGCGGCGATTTGACGGCGCGCACGGCCATCGTCACGGTATCGACCAATATTTTGGCCGCCGACGCGATTCGCTTCACCCCTGCCCTGCCGCGCATCGGCGCCGCGGCGGCTTGCCTCCCGTGCGGCGTCGCCAACAAGCTTTTCCTCGCGCTCGATGGCGACGAGCCGAGCGAAAGCTACCGCCACCTGGTCGGACGGACCGACCGCGCCGAAACCGGCAATTACCAGATCCGGCCGCATGGCTGGCCGATGATCTCCGCTTATTTCGGCGGCAGGCTGTCGGTCGGGCTCGAAAAGAGCGGACAGGCGGCGATGGCCAGCTTTGCCATCGACGAGCTCGGCGGGATCTTCGGCGAGAACATCCGGCGCCGCTTGAGCCCGCTCGCCAGTTCGGCCTGGGCCGGAGATCCGTTCGCGCGGGGCTCTTATTCCTGCGCCTTGCCCGGTCATGCCGATGACCGAAAGATCCTCATAGCCCCGGTAAGCGAGCGGCTGTTCTTCGCCGGCGAAGCCTGTTCGCTCGACCAGTTCGGCACCGCACACGCGGCCTTCACGTCGGGCGTCGCGGCTGCCGAACGCGCGCTGGTCGCGCTCGAGAAGACGCCGGACAGCGTCGATAGCGTCTAGTTCTCGGCCCTCGCTCCACGGTGGGGCCCGAGTTAGATAATTTCTCGCTTCAAGCGCCGCATTGCCGCCTCGATCCGGTAATCGAGATGCGGATGCCGTAGCACCTGCCAGCAGAGCGTGTAGCGATCGGTCGCAAAGCTCTCCTTGAGGCGGTTGGCGCCCGCCAGGAAATCGTAACGCGAGGCGCCCCGTTCGGCGTTAAAGCGGATCGCGAGCGCATGGCTGGCCACGCCGGGCGAGAGCCGCGGATCGCGATCGTCGAACCCGCTCTGATAAGCCGAAATCACGCCGTCGCGACGAAAATTATAGAGATAGCCGATCGCCCGTCCGCCCGAAGCAACCTCGAGCATCTGCACCGCACCGGCGGCGAATTCGCGTTCGATGAGCGCGCGATGAAAGCGCTCGAAATAGGGCGTCGAAAAAGCATGGCGGCGGCGGCGACGCTGCCATGATGCGATGTGAAACGCTTTCATCGCCAAGAAAAATTCCAGCGCCTCGCCTAAGCTCCGTGCCTCGGTAATCGCAAGCGCACCCGCCTCCTCGTAAGCGCGCAAATTTCGGCGCAGCCGCTGGCGCGCGGTCCCGCCGAGCAGCGCCGCGATGTCGCCTTCAGCGGCGAGCACGCGGGCGAGATCGACAACGAAGCCCGGTTCCTCTCGCACCTCGTTAAGCATGCCGTTCGCAGCGACCGGAAACGAGATACCCGGAAGATGCAGCGCATCGACCGCGGAAGGTTTGTCCGCAACCCAGCCCACCAATCCCGCCATGGCGGCAGGCTCGTCGCCCACGGCACAGAGAAACCCGTTATGTTCGATGTAGATCGAGTCGAGATCGGGATCGCCCGCGGCATTCAGGAAGAGGCTGCGCGTCGGCAGAAAGACCAGCCGGCGCGCCGCGCGTTCGGCACCAAGCGCGAGGCCGAGCGTTTGCCCGTCGGCACGAGCGCGTAGCACGAAAGGCGCGATGCCGCGCGGCAGGGAAGCAAGCCAGGTCCCGATCCATGACCAGGACAGAAAGAATCCGCGCCCGGCGCGGGCTTCAAGCCCGCGCCATTCCGCCTCAAGCGCGTCGGGCCGCGGCAAGGCCTCGCGCGCGACCGCGACGGCCGGTGCCACGCTACCCCAATCTCTGCGGTTTCGCGCCGCGCTGGTGTAAGCTCGTCATCGCCATGCCGTCGCTCGAGAACCCGGACTTTCTCCATTTGCCTGCGCCGGTTGAAGCGCTGTTCCGACGCGCCGCGGAGCGCAGCTTTTTCGCGCTCCCGATCTGGTACCACGTCCTATCCCGCTACGGAACGGACAAGGCGTCGTCGAGCCGGCTCTATCTCGACGACGAGACGGCGCCGAGAGTGGCGCTCGTTTGCGCCGAAGGCGCCGAGCCGCGCCGCCTTGACGGGCTTTCGACCTATTACAGCACCGAACATGGGCCGATCTACGCGCCCGGCGAGCCGGGCCTCTTGGCTGCCCTGGCGCGCATCGCGACCACGATCGCTGCCGAGACTCCGGCCTGCCATGCGTTGCAGCTCGCCGGTCTCGATCCCCAGGATGCCGGCTACGCCGCCCTGATCGAGTCGTTCGCAGGCGCGGGCTGGGCGGTCTTTCCCTATTTCGATTCCGCCACCTGGTACGAGGATACCCGCGGGCTCGATTTCCCGCGCTACCTCGCGGAGCGGCCCGCGGCGTTACGCAACACCTGGCGCCGGCGCTCTGCCAAGCTCGATGCCTCCGGCGCGGCGAGCGTGATCTTTCATGAGGACACGAAGGAGATTGAATCGGGCGTCGCCGACTATACCGCGGTCTGTCGCGCCAGTTGGCAAGGCACCGAACCCTATCCCGATTTCATGCCGGCCCTCATGCGCGCAGCGGCCGAGGCCGGCGCCTTGCGGCTCGGCATCATGCGGCTCGACGGCGCCCCGATCGCGGCGCAAATGTGGATCGTCTGGCGCAGCCGCGCGACCATCTACAAGCTCGCCCATGACCGTCATTTCGATGACCTCTCCGTCGGCACGGTGCTGACCATGCGGATGATGGAGCGCGTGCTGGGACGCGACCGCCCCGACGAGATCGATTTCGGGCGCGGCGACGACGCTTACAAGAAGCTGTGGCTGACGAAACGGCGCGAGCGCTGGGGTCTATTCATCGCCAATCCGCGCACTTTGCGGGGCCTCGCCCTGACGCTGCGGGAGCGGGCGGCGGTGTCCTTCAGGCACTGGCGCGGCAAGGTCGGGACCGGGTAACATCGCCCGCGTCGGGGAGGTGTGTCCGATATGAAAGGGTTAGTGCGTTTGTCGCTGCGCCGGCCGTATACGTCGGCGGTGGCGGCGCTGCTCATCCTGCTGATGGGCGGTTTCGCGGTGACCCGGATGATCGTCGACATCTTTCCGATCATCGATATTCCCGTCGTCCTCGTGGCCTGGAACTATCCCGGCCTGTCCGCGACGGACATGGAGCGGCGCGTCGTCCTGCCCAGCGAGCGCTCCTATGCCCAGAACGTCAACGGCATCGATCACATCGAATCGGAATCGATTCCGAGCACCGGCATCATCAAGCTCTACTTCCAACCCGGATCGGACATCGGCGGCGCGATCGCCCAGGTCGAGTCCGCCAACGACTCGATCCTGCGCCAATTGCCGCCCGGGATCACGCCGCCCAACGTCATTCAGTTCAACGCCTCGAGCGTGCCCATCCTCCAGGTCACGGCGACGAGCAAGACCGTGCCCGAGCAAGTGATTGCCGACTACGCGCTGAACTTCCTGCGCCTCAAGCTGTTCACCGTGCCCGGACTTGCGATCACCGCGCCCTATGGCGGCATGTTCCGCCAGATACTCGTCCAGCTCGACTCCTCGCGTCTCGAGGCCAAGGGCGTCTCGGCCACCGATGTCGTGAGCGCGCTGACCAGCTCCAACGTCACCGTTCCGGCCGGCGTGGCGCACATCGCCGGCCGCGAATACAACGTCGCGCTCAATTCCAGCCCGCCGACCGTCGATCTCTTCAACCAGCTGCCCCTCGGCATGAGGAACGGCGTTCCGGTCACGCTCGGCGACGTGGCGCATGTCGCCGATACCGCCGGCGTGCGATCCACCGTCGCTCATATCAATGGCGAGCGCGCGGTCTATCTCCTCATTTTGCGCCATTCGGATGCTTCGACGCTCGCGGTCGTCGATGCGACGCGCGATCTCATGCCCGAGATCAAGGCCTCCGCCCCCGACGGCATCGATCTTTCGCTCGATTTCGACCAATCGGTCTTCGTCCGCTCGGCAATATCGAACGTAGTGCGCGAGGCGGTGATTTCCTCGATCCTCGTGTCGCTGATGATTCTGCTGTTTCTCGGCAGTTGGCGCAGCACCACGATCGTGGCGTTGTCGATCCCGCTGTCGATATTCGCGGCCATCGTCGGTCTCTTGGTCGCGGGCCAATCGATCAATCTGATGACGCTTGGCGGGCTTGCATTGGCGATCGGCCTCCTCGTGGACAACGCCACCGTCACGATCGAGAACATCCATCGCAATCAATCGCTCGGCAAGCCGCTCACGGTGGCGATCCTCGACGGCACCGGCGAGGTCGTGCAGCCGCTCACCGTCGCGACCCTCGCCATGTGCATCGTGTTCTTTCCCGTCGTGCTGTTGACCGGGCCGGCACGATTCCTTTTCATCCCCCTCGCCATCACCGTCGTTCTCGCGCTGTTGGCATCCTTCTTTCTCTCGTTCTCTCTGGTTCCGAGCTTCACCCGCTTTCTCCTGGCCGCGGAAGACCACGCAGCCCCGCCCACGGGCTTTTTGGGCCGCGCCGGCGCGATGTTCCAGAGCGGATTCGAGCGCTTCCGCGATGGCTATGGGCGCGCCTTGACGCGCACGCTCGACCATCGCGGTTTCGTTCTGGTCGCGGGCGGACTCCTTCTGGTCGTCAGCGGCGGCTTGGCCACCGTGGTCGGGACCGATTTCTTTCCGATCTCCGATGTCGGTCTCATCAAGCTGCATTACCGCGCGCCGATCGGCACCCGTATCGAGGAGACCGAAAAACTCGTCCTGGCCGTCGATAACAAGATCCGCGAGCTCATTCCCCCGGAGGAACTGAACACCATCAACGACATCAGCGGCGTGCCCAACGCCTACAATCTTTCCACCGTTCCCTCGGACAATCTCAGCAGCGGCGACGCCGAAATTCTAGTGCAGCTCAAGTCGCCGCACCGGCCGAGCGTCAACTACATACGGAAGATCCGGGACGAGCTTCCAAAGGATTTTCCAGGCAGCCAGTTCTACTTTCAGAACGCCGATATCGTGAGCCAAGTCCTCAATTTCGGCCAATCCGCGCCGATCGACGTGCAAATCCAAGCCGCCGATTTCAATCAGGCCCAGGCGCTGGCGCAAAAGCTTCTGATGGCGATGCGAATCATTCCCGGGGTGGTCAACTCGCACATCATCGAGTTGCTGAACTATCCGTCGCTGGAGGTCGACGTCGACCGGCTGCGCGCGGCGGAACTGGGCATCACCCAACAGCAGATCGCGAACAACGTCGCTCGTCGCGCTGTCGTCGAGCCAGCTTACTTCGCCGAATTCGTTCCTCAACCCGATCAACAACGTCAATTACAGCGTCTCGGTCATGGTCCCGATCCAGCAGATCGCCACGGTGCCCGAACTCATGGGGATTTCCGTCAGCCAGCCAAATGCGCCCACGCTCGCAACGGCGACCAGTTCCTTGGCGACCGTGCCCAACGCACCGGTGACACGGCTTGCCGACGTCGCCTCGGTACGGCCGATCACGAGCTTCGAATCCGTGAACCATTATACCGTGGCGCGAGTCGTCGATGTCGCGGCCAATGTCGACGGTCGCGACCTTGGCGGCGTCGCGAGCGATCTTCATGCCGCGATCGAGAACCTCATGAAGGACCAGCCGCTTTCCACTCATATCGATATTCGCGGCCAGAACCAGGTCATGGAAACCTCGTTCCGCAATTTGGGGCTCGGCCTCATTCTCGCCGTCATTCTGGTCTACGCCCTCCTGGTCATTCTGTTCCAGTCCTGGATCGATCCTTTCATCATCATGATGGCGTTGCCGGGCGCGCTCATTGGCATCATCTGGATGCTGGTGCTGACGGGCACGACGATCAACGTCGAAATCTCTCATGGGCGCGATCATGACGGTAGGCATCGCGGTATCGAACTCGATTCTCGTCGTGAGCTTCGCCAACGACATCCGCGCACGCGAGAATCTCGATCCGCTGGCCGCTGTCGTCCTCGCCGCCAAGACGCGCCTGCGGCCCATTCTCATGACGGCGATGGCGATGATCATCGGCATGATCCCGATGGCGTTGGGCGTCGGCGAGGCCGGCGAGCAGAACGCGCCCCTCGGTCGAGCCGTGATCGGCGGACTGGCTGCGGCCACGATCGCCACGCTCTTCATCGTGCCGATCATCTACACCTTGTTGCGCCGCAAGCCTCCGACCCTGTATGAACTCGACCGGCGCTTCATCACCGAGTCCGCGGGAGCGACCGAAGGAGACCGGACCCATGGCTGAGGGCGGTGGCAAAAAGCGCGTCTATCTGTGGGGCATCCTCGGCGTCGCGGCGGCGGCGATCGCCGCCGGCTACATCGTTCATGGCCGCTATGCCGAGGTCGCGAGCGCGCGTATCGCGCTCGAGGCCGATGCCGCGCGCGGGCCGCGCGTGGAGGTCGTAACCGTCACCAAGAGCCCCGAGACCCGCGATCTCCGCCTCTTGGGCGATGCGCGGCCATTCACCTCCGTGACGCTGTTCAGCAAGGTTAGCGGCTATCTAAAGTCCATCTCCGTCGACAAGGGCGATCACGTCAAGGCGGGAGACCTCATCGCCGAAATCGAATCCGCCGAGACCGATGCGCTCTACAACTCCGCGGTCGCCGATCTCGACAACAAGCGCAAGCTCGCAGAGCGCGACAAAGACTTGCTGACGCGCGGCAACGTGGCGCTTCAGCAGCAGGAACAATCGGACACCAATCTGCGCATGGCCGAGCAGAACGTCCGGAATCTCGGCACGCTGAAATCCTACGAAACGATCCGCGCGCCTTTCGACGGAACGGTCACGGCGCGCTTTGCCGATCCGGGCGCGCTGATGCAGTCCGCCACCACCGCCCAAGCCAGCGCGCTGCCGATCATCACCTTGTCCGACAACAGCAAGCTCAGAGTCGCCGTCTATGTCGAGCAGGGCGACGTGCCTTACGTGCATATCGGCGATCCGGTCGATGTCAGCGACGCCAGCGACCCCAAACGCGGCGTTCACGCCTCGATCAGCCGCACGGCCGGCGCGCTCAATTCCAAGACGCGCACGCTCTTGGCCGAGATCGACATCGACAACAGCAACAACTTCCTGGTGCCGGGGGCGTTCGTCTATGCGACGCTGCACTTGAAAGTGCAAAGCTACCCGCAAATTCCGGTCGGCGCGCTGGTGGTTCGCGGCACCGACAATTTGGTCGTCGCCGTCGCCGATGACGGCATGGTTAGCTTCCGCCCGGTCCAGTTGGCCGGAACGGACGGCACCAATGTCACCATCGCCAATGGCATTCAGGCCGGTGATCGCGTCGCGGTCAACGTTCCCAACGAAGTCGGCGACGGCACCCGCATCCAGCCGGTGGTCGCCAAATAAGTAACGGAATTTGGCGCAAGAGGGTCGATGCCGCGCCGCACAATGGCGCCACGACGCGGGTTACCAACCGGGTTGCTTTTGGCCAAGCGCATACTATCTTGTTCCAGTCAACTCGCTTTGGGTCGGCCTCGTCATCATGCTCCCAATTGAGCCCCACCCGGTCCCATCCAAATCGACGTCTGATCCGGCGCGCAAGGGCGCGCCGGGCGAAATCTTCGGGAGGACCCCATGCCCACGGGTACGGTCAAGTGGTTCAACGCCGCTAAGGGATACGGCTTTATTCAACCGGATGACGGCTCGAAGGATGTGTTCGTTCACATCTCGGCGGTGGAGCGCGCCGGCATGGCGAGCTTGCGCGAGGGCCAGCATTTGAGCTTCGAGCTCGAGCGCGGCCCGCAGGGAAAAACCAACGCAACCAATCTCAAGGCGCAGTGATCGAGGGGCGACTCCCGTCGCCCCCTTTTTGTCCGCGAAGGAGCGGCTTTGGTAAAAGAAGAATCTTCTCGAATTCGACGGCGTCGTGACCGAGCTTCTGCCCGACGCACGGTTCCGCGTCCGTCTCGATAACGGCCACGAGACGCTGGCCTATACCTCGGGCAAGATGAAAAAGAACCGCATCCGCATTCTCGCCGGGGATCGGGTAACGCTCGAGATGACGCCCTACGACCTGACGAAGGGGCGAATCAATTTCCGCCACAAGGACGAGCGCGCCGCGCTCGTGCCGGCGCCGCGGGCGCGACCGATGATGCCGCGCCGCCGCTAGCGTAGCAGCTGACGTGCGAAGCAAAACCTAGGCCGGCACCAGCAGATGAACCGAGAATAGGCTCTCCGCATCGGTCCAGCACCGGAGCGGACGAAACCCGGCTCGCGACGCCAGGCGCTGGAATTCGGGCACCGAGTATTTCCAGGAATCCTCGGTGTGGATGCGCTCACCGGCGGCAAAGCGAAAGCGTCGGCCGGAGACAGTCACGATCTGATCGGCAAGACTTCGAATGTAAATCTCGATGCGCCCCAAGCGCGCGTTATAGGACGCGTCATGCGCGAACCGCGCGAGATCGAAATCGCCGCCCAGCTCGCGGTTGATCCGGGTCAGCAGGTTGAGGCTGAACGCCGCGGTCACGCCTTGCGCGTCGTTATAGGCGTCGTGCAGGCGCCGGGCATCCTTCTTGAGATCGACGCCCACCAGCATCGCGCCATCGGCGCCGACGATGCGCCGACAACCGGTGAGGAAATCCACGGCCCCCGGGGGATCGAGATTGCCGATGGTCGAGCCCGGAAAGAAACCGAGCCGCCTGCCCCCGTCCGAATCCGGCAGTTCCGGCAGATCGAAGGGCCGCATGTAATCGGCGCAAACCGCGACCACCGCTAGGCCTGGAAACCGTGACGCCAGAGCGTTCGCAGCCTGCACCAGCGCTTCGCGCGAAATGTCGATCGCGACATAGGCCGAGGGCTCCGCCAGCGCCGACAGCAGCAAGCGCACCTTGCGCGACGAGCCGCTGCCGAATTCGATCAGCTGGCAACGCGGTCCCATCAAGCCGGCGATTTCGCCGGCCGATTCGCCGATGATCGCCCGCTCGGTCCGGGTCGGATAATATTCCGGCAGCTCGCAGATCGCTTCGAACAGCATCGAGCCGCGGGCGTCATAAAGGAACCGGCACGGAACTTCCTTGAAGTGCCGGCTCAAGCCATCGAGTACGCAATCGCGGAAGCCGCCGACTTCCGGTTCGAAATCGTGAAACTCCGCGCGCTCGGCCTTCTGGGTCATAAATCCTCCGCGAGCCGGATGCCGCCGAACGCCCAGCGCGATCCCGGCGGGAAAAAGTTACGATAGCTGAGGCGCACATGGCCCTCGGGCGTCACCGCCGCCCCGCCGCGCAGCACCATCTGATTCGCCATGAACTTGCCGTTGTATTCGCCGATCGTGCCTTGCGGCGGGCGATAGCCGGGATAGGCCGTGTAGGGGCTTGCCGTCCATTCCCAGACATCGCCGATCATCTGCTGCAATGCCGAACCGTTCGGTGCCGCGACCATGGGATGAAACACGCCGCGATCCAGCAAGTTCCCGGTCATCGCGACATTGACCTCCTCCGCCGCCGCTTCCCACTCGGCCTCCAGCGGCAGACGCTTTCCGGCCCAGCGCGCGAATGCATCGGCCTCGTAAAAGCTGACATGGACCGCGGGCTCTTCGGCGACGAGCGGACGCCTCCCGGCCAGGGTAAAAATCGTCCACGCGCCGTCTTCGCCGCGCCAATAAAGGGGCGCGTCCCAGTTCTCTCGCTGCACGGCCGCCCAGCCATCGGACAGCCACAACTCGGGCCGGCGATAGCCGCCATCGGCGATGAAGTCGAGATATTCGCCGCAGGTGACGAGGCGCGAGGCGACACCGAAATCCACGAGCCAGACCTTGTGGCGCGGCGCCTCGTTATCGAAGGCAAAGCCATTGCTGCCATAGCCGATCTCGCGCAAGCCGCCGGCGAACGCGACGAACGACACGGGCGAGGCCCCACGGCGCTCCCCTCGCGGCGCGTCGCGATAGGCCGGTTGCAGCGGATTGATCGCGAGAACGTGCTTGATGTCCATCAGGATGAGCTCCTGATGCTGCTCTTCGTGATTGAGACCGAGCTCGAACAACGGCGCGATCTCGCGCCACGACGCCGCGCTGGCATCGGCAATGAGATCCTCCATCGCTCGATCGACATGCGCGCGGTACTGCGCGATCTCCGCGACGCCCGGCCGCGACAGCAGCCCGCGCGCGGGCCGAGGATGGCGCGCGCCCGCGCCCTCGTAATAGGAGTTGAACAAGTAGCCGTAACCGGGATGGAAGACGGCCGTCTCGGGCGCGAAATCCCGCAGGATGAAATTTTCGAAGAACCAGCTGGTATGAGCGCGGTGCCACTTGGTCGGGCTGGCGTCGCTCATGGATTGGATGGTCTGATCCTCGGGCGATAGAGGCGCCGCCAGGGCCTCGGTACGCGCCCGCACCGTGCGATAGCGGGCCAGCGCGGCATCCCGGTCGCCGCCAAATCTGGCGGCTGTCCCTGCCGAGAGGTTCATGCCGTTGCGCTCCCATCGAACTTGCCCACCGCGCCGGCGAGCCGCTATTTTACCGTGCATTCTTGCAGAATTCGGCGCGACTGGCGAGACCGTCCCATCGAAGAGGATCATGACAATGAGAGGGCGAAGTAAAGCCATCCGATTGCGGGGCGCCTTGCCGCGCCGGCGCCGGTCATGGCTGGCGGTTCAGCAGGTTACGTGATCGGCCGAGCGAGTGATGGAGCCACGCCTCAAGACCAGCCTCATCGTTCAAGCCGCGCTCAGGGTCTCGACCCAGAACGCGATTCCGATGGTGGTGACGCGGCGCGGCGACCGCGATGCCGGCAGCATCCTCGTCAAGATCAATCGCCTCGATCTCGGCTGTGTCGTTCTCGTCCAGACCCGTACCCCCAACGGCGAACTCGCTTGGCTCAAGGCCACCGGTGACCAGCCCGTCGAGGAGCAGACCGCCGAAGCCTATATCGCCCGCCAGATCAAGCGCGATCCCGATCTCTGGGTCATCGAGATCGAGGACCGCGCCGGCCGGCCCGTTTTCGAGGGACGGATTGTGTGATGGCGCGTGCTTGGCGCGCTTATTGCGGCGCGCGGCCATACATATCGACACCCGCGCGCAGGAAGCGGCGTCTCGCTTGCTCCACGTGTCGTAAGCGCACGTCCTCGGCGCGCTCATGAAGACCACGCTCAAGCCGCGCGATCTCGTCGGGGCCGAGCCCCAGCGATGGCGACGCCGCCGTCACGGCATCGCTTCGCGCCGCCGCGCGGCGCAACTCGATCACCACGCCTTGGCGGTCGCAGGCCCGCGACCCCGGCTGAACGGTCGGAAACACGGCGAAACCCTGCCTGAATTCCCGGTTGTTCCGCGCGACGGAGACTGGAAGCGCCGGCTCGGGTGCCGTCATCGCCCAGCGGAAAACCATGCCGATGGCGAGCACGGCGACGCCCAAGAGCGCCTCTCCAATCGGCTGCCCGGTCAGCAGCCGCTCCGGATCACTCGCGAAAAAAGATTGTACCGGCGCCGCGCACCATGCCAGCGCGGTCAGCGCCGCCGCCGCACCAAGCAACGCATAAATTCTCACCCTCGTCATTTTCACTTCCCTGCGGGCTTCTCGAACTCTTCTTGGCCCAATCGTCGCAAGTTCCATGCCGCCGAAAAGACATATCGATTTATCAATGTGCTATAACATATTTCTCACGTTAAGTCCGCCGCCAATGTCAGGTTTCTCGACAAGTTTTGCAGTCGGGAAGCAAGGCGTTCGATGACAGCGGTCAGACGTCTCTGCGTATTCTGCGGCTCGTCCGCAGCGGTCGATCGGCGCTTTCACGAGGCTGCGGCGCTTCTAGGCACGCTGATCGGGCGTTCCGGGATCGAGCTGGTCTATGGCGGCGGGCAGATCGGCCTCATGGGCACGCTCGCCGATGCGGCGCTCGCCGCGGGGGCGCGCGTGACCGGCATCATCCCCGGCAATCTCGACGACCGCGAGCTCGGGCATCGCCGCCTCAGCGAGTTGATCGTCGTCGCCGACATGCAGGAGCGCAAGCGTCGCATGTTCGCGCTAGCCGACGCCGTCGCGATCCTGCCGGGCGGCCTTGGCACGCTCGACGAAGCGTTCGAGGCGATAACCCTGCGCCAGCTCGG
This sequence comes from uncultured Alphaproteobacteria bacterium, assembly GCA_963803265.1. Classification (GTDB taxonomy): domain Bacteria; phylum Pseudomonadota; class Alphaproteobacteria; order ATCC43930; family CGMCC-115725; genus CAIKMD01. The sequence continues at coordinate 100,133 of CAWDLZ010000022.1, forward strand.
CCTGAGCGCCGCGCCGATCGCCCTCATCGACATCGGCGGGTTTTGGGCGCCGCTCCTCGCGCTCATCGACCATGTCATCGCCGCCGGCTTCGCGCGGCCCGATGCGCGCGCGCTCTACCGCGTGGTCGGCCAGGTCGAGGACGCGATTCCGGCGTGCTTCGGCGCGGTGTGACGCGCTGTCGCTTGCGCCGCCTCGGTGCCGTGGCTATGGTTCCGGCCGCTTTAGGATCAGCCAAGGAATTCCCGATTATGACGAAGATCAAGGTGGCGAACCCCGTCGTCGAGATGGACGGCGACGAGATGACCCGCATTATTTGGCAGTTCATCAAGGACAAGCTGATCCTGCCCTATCTCGACATCGACCTGAAATATTACGACTTGTCGATCCAAAAGCGCGACGCCACCGACGACCAGATCACGATCAATTCGGCGAATGCCACGCTGAAATATGGCGTCGCCGTCAAATGCGCGACGATCACCCCCGACGAGGCCCGGGTCAAGGAATTCAACCTCAAGAAGATGTATCGCTCGCCCAACGGCACGATCCGCAACATCCTCGGCGGCACCATCTTCCGCGAGCCGATCGTGATCAAGAACGTGCCGCGTCTCGTGCCCGGTTGGACCGCGCCGATCGTGATCGCCCGCCACGCCTTCGGCGATCAGTACCGCGCCACCGACTTCAAGGTGCCGGGACCGGGCAAGGTGACGATGACCTTCACCCCGGCGGGCGGCGGCCCGGCGACTTCCTACGAGGTCTTCGACTTCAAGGCTTCGGGGATCGCGATGGGCATGTTCAACCTCGACGAATCGATCATCGGATTCGCGCGCGCCTGCATGAATTACGCGCTACAGCGCGGCTGGCCGCTCTATCTCTCGACCAAGAACACCATCCTCAAGGTCTATGACGGGCGCTTCAAGGATTTGTTCCAAAAGGTCTTCGACGAGGAATTCGCCGCCCAATTCAAGGCCAGGAACATCACCTACGAGCACCGGCTGATCGACGACATGGTCGCCTCCGCGCTTAAATGGAACGGTAATTTCGTCTGGGCGTGCAAGAACTACGACGGCGACGTGCAGTCCGACGTGGTGGCGCAGGGCTATGGCTCGTTGGGCCTCATGACTTCGGTGCTGATGACCCCCGACGGCAAGACGGTCGAAGCCGAGGCGGCGCATGGCACGGTGACGCGCCACTATCGCCTGCATCAGCAAGGCAAGGAGACCTCGACCAATCCGATCGCGTCGATCTTCGCCTGGACGCGCGGGCTGTGGTATCGCGGCGAGTTCGACAAGACACCCGAGGTCAAGCGTTTCGCCGAGACCCTCGAGAAAGTGTGCATCGCGACGGTAGAGGCGGGCCACATGACGAAGGATCTCGCGATCCTCATCAGCCCGACGGCGCCGTCGCTGACCACCACGGCCTTCCTCGACAAGCTCGACCAGGGTCTGAAGCAGGCGATGGCGTAACGCCGCGCGCCGTCAGCCCGCCGCCTTCGCCGCGACGGCGCGCTCGATCGCAGCAAGCGCGTCCGGAGCTCGGCCGGGATCGGGACCGCCCGCCTGCGCCATGTCCGGCCGTCCGCCGCCGCCCTTGCCGCCCAGCGCTTCCGCGCCGAGGCGCACCAAGTCGACCGCGTTGAAGCGCGCGACGAGATCGTCGGTCACGCCGACCACGATCGACGCCTTGCCCTCCGCGCTAGCAACGAGCGCGACCACGCCCGAGCCGATCTCGCGCTTCGCATCGTCGGCGAGCGCCTTCAATTCCTTGGCCGGAACGTTGTCGAGCGCGCGGCCGGCGAATTTGACGCCGTTCAGGCTCTTGGCCGCGGATTTCTCGGCCGCGCCGCCGGTTGCCGCCGCGCGCCGCGCCTCGCCGAGCTCTCTTTCGAGTTTCTTGCGATCCTCGATCAGCGCCGCCAGCCGCCCCGGCAATTCGGCCGCGGAGGTCTTGAGCGCGTTCGCGGCTTGCCGCAGCAAACCGGCCTCCGCCGCGACATAGGATTCGGCGGCGGCTCCGGTGACCGCCTCGATGCGGCGCACGCCCGAGGCGACCGCGCTTTCGGCGACGATCTTGAAGAAGCCGATATCGCCGGTGCGGCGGACATGGGTGCCGCCGCACAGCTCGACCGAGAACGGACGCGCCCGATCCAACATGTCGCGGTCCTCTCCCATCGACACCACGCGCACCTCATCGCCATATTTCTCGCCGAAGAGGGCCATCGCGCCGGCTTCGATCGCGCGGTCGGGCGTCATCAGCCGGGTCGAGACCTCGGCGTTCTCGCGGATGCGGCGGTTGACCTCGGCCTCGACCGCCTGGATGTCCTCCGCGCTCAGGGCGCGGGGCTGTGAAAAATCGAAGCGCAGCCGGTCGGGCGCGACGAGCGAGCCCTTCTGCGTGACATGATCGCCCAGGCGCCGGCGCAGCGCCTGATGCAGCAGATGGGTGACCGAGTGATTGGCGCGCAGATTGTTGCGCCGGGTGTCGTCGATGCGCAGCTCGACGATGTTGCCCAGCTTCAAGCCGCCATGCGTGACCGCACCGAGATGGACGAACAGCTCCCCTGCCCGCTTTTGCGTGTCGCGAACCGCGAATTGCCCGCCGAGGCCCGAGAACATGCTGCCGGTATCGCCCTGCTGGCCGCCGGATTCGGCGTAGAACGGGGTCTGATTGGTGACGATCGCGGCTTCGGCGCCGGCTTTGACCTCGGCGACCTCTTTGCCGTCGACGACGATCGCCACGATCTTGCCCTCGGCGACATGGGTGTCGTAACCGAGGAATTCGGTGGCGCCGAGCCGCTCGCGCAATTCGAGCCAGAGCCGGTCGGTCGCGGCCTCGCCCGAGCCGACCCAGCTCTTGCGCGCCTCGGCGCGCTGGCGCTCCATCGCGCTATCGAAATCCGCGATCGCGACCTGCCGGCCTCGGCCGCGCAAGACATCCTGGGTCAGATCGAGCGGGAAGCCGAACGTGTCGTAGAGCTTGAACGCGGCCCCGCCCGGGAAGGCTTCGCCGGGAGCGAGCCTCGCCTCTTCCTCGTCCAACAACTTCAAGCCGCGCTCCAAGGTCTGCTTGAAGTTGGTCTCCTCGAGCTTCAGGGTTTCGGTGATGAGCGCCTCGGCGCGCGACAATTCGGGAAAGGCGGCGCTCATCTGGCGCAGCAGCGCCGGCACGAGGCGCCACATCAGCGGCTCCTCGCAGCCGATGATATGGGCGTGGCGCATGGCGCGGCGCATGATCCGGCGCAGCACATAGCCGCGCCCCTCCTTGGCTGGAAGCACGCCATCGGCGATGAGGAACGACGAGGCGCGCAAGTGATCGGCGATGACGCGGTGCGACACCGCTTGCGGCCCGTCGGGCGCGACTTTCGATGCCTCGGCCGAGGCCAGCACCAGCGCGCGCAGGATATCGGTGTCGTAATTGTCGTGCTTGCCCTGCATGACCGCAGCGATGCGCTCCAACCCCATGCCCGTGTCGATCGAGGGGCGCGGCAGGTCGCGGCGGTCGCCGGGGCCCACCTGCTCGTATTGCATGAAGACGAGATTCCAGATCTCGACGAAGCGGTCGCCATCCGCATCGGGGCTGCCTGGGGGCCCGCCCGGAATCTCGGGCCCGTGATCGTAGAAAATCTCCGAGCACGGGCCGCATGGGCCGGTCTCGCCCATCGCCCAGAAATTATCGGCGGTCGCGATGCGGATGATCCGGCCCTCGGGCAGGCCCGCGATCTTCTTCCACAAGCCGGCGGCGTCCTCGTCCTCGGCGAAGACGGTGACGGTGAGGCGCGCAGGATCGAGGCCGAATTCCTTGGTGACGAGGTTCCAGGCCAGCTCGATCGCGCGCTCCTTGAAATAATCGCCGAACGAGAAATTCCCCAGCATCTCGAAAAAGGTCTGGTGACGCGTGGTGTAGCCGACATTTTCGAGGTCGTTGTGCTTGCCGCCGGCGCGCACGCATTTCTGCGATGAGGCGGCGCGGGCATAGCTGCGCTTTTCGGCGCCGGTGAAGACGTTCTTGAACTGCACCATCCCGGCGTTGGTGAAGAGGAGGGTCGGGTCGTTGCGCGGCACGAGCGGCGAGGACGGCACCACCTCGTGGCCGGCCTTAGCGAAATAGTCGAGGAACGCGGCGCGGATATCGTTGGTCAGCATGCGGCTAATCTGGCCCTTCCCCGGTGCGGAGCCAAGGTATTACGGGGAGGGCGTGACGGTGTCCAGCAGGAGCGGTGGCGGCGGCACCGGCTTAGTCTTGGGTCATCGAGAGCTTAACGGCCGCCTCGTTCAAATTCTCGCTACGAATAGGGGTGCAATCCCGCGCCTCGCATTCGGGACACTCGTCGTCGGAGGTCGCCGTCCATTCGTCTTGCCATTTATGTTTGCAGCGCCAGCAGCGATAATGATTGAGAAACAGAGGCGCCTCCTCGCTGTAGTAGGGGTTGCAATCATAAGTGCGGCATTCGACGCAATAGCCTTTGGCCCCAGCACTTCCCTCATCAGTCCATTGACGGCTGCAGCGGTTACACTGATAGTAATTGGTGAATAACTTGTCGTCCATTTTCGCTGACCTCCACTGGAATTGGTCAGGGTCCGACGCCGATCAAGACAAGCGGCACACCCGGCACCCCTCGGCCTTCGCGAATGAGGTTGTAGAGTTCCTTCTCATACCAGGCGACGCCTGTGGACATGGTCCGCTCTAGCTTCTTACCCGATCCCTTGATCGTCGAGGCTGTGAGAGCTTTTATCGGAACGATCTCAACTCCGACGTCGATGAAATCACCGACGTAGAACGCCAAGTGCTTTACGAACAGGTCATAGGCGACCGCGAAATACTTGCCGAACTGCACTTCGACAGCGACGCGATCCTTCACAAAATCCGTTTGGTTATAGGAGCGCGTCGCTTCTTCACCAGCAGCTTCAATTTCCGCCCTTTGCTCTTCCGGAGATAAGTTGAGGGTTTTTCGAATTAGCTTTGCATCGCGCGTTACATAATATGCCGCACGTCGTTGTTGCCATCCGTGCTTCTTGAACTCGGCTTCGATCGCTTTATTCATAGCGCCGGGCGAATAAAGAAACGCGCCCATCATTGTTTTTTCTTTTGATACCTTCGTCTTGAACGCCGCAGCATCAATGCTCGCAATTACCGCTTTGATTTCCTTCCACAGCTTCGGCTTATGAACGAGCAAAAATTCGTAGCCATTGAGATGGGAATACTGCTCGACGATGTTCACTCCGCTTGCTCCGCCGCTGCCGTAAACGAAAGCGGTAACAGCGCGTCGCCGCCGCTTAGCGCTTTGTGTCCGCCATACGGCTTCGCTGGATCGTAAACCGGCCTGTTCATCGGCCGCGTTCGCAAAGTGCCGGCGCGCAACGCCTCGACGCGTCGCCATGCGATATCGACATATTCCTGAACGATGTCGCAGCCATGTCCGATCCGGTCGTGCTTGAGCGCGGCGATCACCGCCGATCCGACGCCCATGTAGGGATCGAGCACATGCCCCTTTGGCTCCGTTAGCGCCAAGACGAGACGCTCGACAAGCTCGATCGGAAATTGGCAAGGATGGACCGTTTTTTCGACGTGATTGTTTTTCACGTTCGGAAACACCCAGACATCGCCCGGATTTTTTCCCAAGGGGTTGCAGGAAAGCTGTCCGGCCTTGGGACCTTTGAAATATTTTTTACCGGGGTATTTCGACGGCACGCGAATCGGATCGAGATTGAAAATGTAGTCCGGCGACTTCGTGAACCACAAAACGGTTCTCGTAGCGTCCCGAAAGGCGCTTGGAGCAGTGCAAGCCATGCTCGAAATGCCAAACGATGCGGTTACGCAGCCTCAGGCCAAGTTCGCGAAAAATCGGATATAGGACGAGATCGAGCGGGAAAATCTCGCCGTTCTGAACATGATTGCCAACCTGCCAACAAAGGGAGCCGCGCGGATGCAAGAGTCGCACGCATTCCCGGATGACCTTCGCTTGACCCTCGACATAAGCGTCAAGGGGAGACCGGGATTCATACGCCTTGCCAATATTGTAGGGCGGAGAGGTGACGATCAGCTGCATGCTCTCGTTCGCCAGCCCTCGCATGAATTCCAGATTGTCTTGGCACGCCATGACCGGCTCGACGGCGGGGCGTTTCGAGCGAAAGGCCTGATCGTAGGGCATCCGGTCACCTTTTTGCGGTAGCTGATACTACATCTAGTGGCTGCAGTACAATCAACCTCAAACTCCAGATTATCCCCATCTCAAAAGGGCGCGCCAGAAATTGGCCTTGTTTCGCAATTTTTAGATTCGGGCGGCGCGCCTCCGGTAAGAAAGACGGCGCCGCGGGTGAGCGCGAGCGCCGTCCAGTGGTCGCTCTCGAGAAATGGCGGGGGTGGCTATTCCTCGGCGGCGGGTTCGGCGGTGTTGACCATCATCGCGTCGGCGACGAGGCCCTTATTGGCGCGGATGGCGTGCTCGATCGCGTCGGCAACGGCCGGATTATCCTTGAGGAATTGCCGCGCGTTCTCGCGGCCTTGGCCGATGCGCTGGCCGTCATAGGCGAACCAGGAACCCGATTTCTCCACGACGCCAGCCAGGATCCCGTGATCGATGAGCTCGCCGCGCTTCGAGATGCCCTCGCCATACATGATGTCGAATTCGACCACCTTGAAGGGCGGCGCCATCTTGTTCTTCACCACCTTGACGCGGGTCTGGTTGCCGACGGTCTGCTCTTTCTCCTTGATCGCGCCGATGCGGCGGATGTCGAGCCGGACCGAGGCATAGAATTTGAGCGCGTTGCCGCCGGTCGTGGTTTCGGGATTGCCGAACATGATGCCGATCTTCATGCGGATCTGATTGATGAAGATCACCATGCAGCGCGACTTGGAGATGGAGCCGGTGAGCTTGCGCAACGCCTGGCTCATCAGGCGCGCGTGCAGCCCCATGTGATTGTCGCCCATCTCGCCCTCGAGCTCGGCGCGCGGCACGAGGGCCGCGACCGAATCGACGACGAGGACATCGACCGCGCCGGAGCGCACCAGGGTGTCGGCGATCTCGAGCGCCTGCTCGCCGGCATCGGGCTGCGAGATCAGCAGATCGTCGATATTGACGCCGAGCTTCTTGGCATAGCCCGGGTCGAGCGCATGCTCGGCATCGACGAAGGCGCAAGTGCCGCCCGCCTTTTGCGCCTCGGCGATGACGTGGAGCGCAAGGGTGGTCTTGCCCGAGCTTTCCGGCCCGTAAATCTCGATGACGCGGCCGCGCGGCAGACCGCCGATGCCGAGCGCGATATCGAGGCCCAAGGAGCCGGTCGAGATCACTTCGGAATCGGTCGCAGCCTCGCGCGAGCCGAGCTTCATGATCGAACCCTTGCCGAACGCGCGCTCGATCTGCCCCAACGCGGCGTCGAGCGCTTTCTGCTTGTCCATCGTGTCCTTTTCCACCAGGCGCAAAGCGGGGTTCGACATCTGCGTCACTCCTTATTTCATAGGGCCGCGATCTATTCAACGCGAGCGAGCGTACCTGATTTGTTCTCATTACGGCAAGTGCTTTTTTGTCCAAATGATAACAGATATATTTCAATGGCTTATATCAACACTTCGGGCTGGAGACGATCGCGCGGGGGCTGGCGCCTGCGGGTTTCGCTTCCCGTCGATAAAAGACCCAGCCGGCCGCTATCCGCATTGCCGCACAGACCGGAATCGACGGTCAGCGTGCTTTCGAGGTGAGATCATACCCGCATTTCAGGCACAGCCGCACCTTTGACCGCTCGATGGGTTTCAAGCCCATCCGGCCGTTTATCACGGGCGTAGAGCACCGAGGGCACCGGACCAGGCGGGTCAGAAAGAATCCCAACCCGAATAGAACCACCACCGTCGCAACGCCGACCCCAGGCGATGGATTGAAAAAGATTTCCTGGCAGGCTCCGACGATCAGCAACCCGACGAGGATTATGATGAGCTTTAGAAACGGATTCATTCGTCGTCGAGCGCAGCCCTTTGCGTGTCCGTCCCATCATCCCCGATCCCTAGCGTATCGGCAAGTTTCAGCTTTTCGGCGGTGCCGCGGGGCGATCCGCTCACGTCTCCGCCCAGAGGCGCAGCAGATTGTTGTAGACGCCATGCAGCCGCATGATCCCGGGATTGGTCGGCGCCGCGCGGCTCAGTTGCTCGATCGCCGCATCGAGATCGGCCAGCAGCATGCGTTGCGCGTCATCGCGGATCGCGCTTTGCAGCCAGAAGAACGAAGACACGCGCGCGCCGCGCGTCACTCCCTCGACCCGATGCAGGCTCGAGGCGGGATAGACGATCATGTCGCCGGCGGGCAGCTTGACGCTATGGTGGCCGTAGAGGTCCTCGATCACGAGCTCGCCGCCGTCGTAGTCCTCGGGCGGGGTGAGGAACAACGTCGCCGACAGATCGCCGCGCATCGGCAGGCTCGGCGGCGGCATTTGGAAGAGCCCGGCATCGATATGCGTGCCATAGGTCCCGCCGCCCTCATAGCGGTTGAAGAGCGGCGGACAAATCTTGAGCGGCAGCGCCCGCGTGACGAAGAGCGGGTTGCTCGACAACGCGGTCAAGATCATGGTGCCCAATTGACGCGCCGCGGGGTGCGTTCCGGGCACTTCCTTGTTGTTCTTGACGCCGGAAAACGCGGCAAAGGGCGCCGTGCCGCGGCCATCGACCCATTCCGCGCGGTCGAGCGCGCGGCGGCACTCGGCGACCTGATCGGGCTTGAGAACCGCGGGAACATGAAGCAGCATCGACACCCCCATCGCTGAGCCGCCACCGCGGCCATCGATAAGCATAATGCCCAGGCGAGAAACCCACAAACCAGAGCTGCGGCCCCGAACGCCGGCGCGATGACGGCGCTTTCAGGTCCAATTCTCGCCTCCTATAATCCCGCCGTGACGATGGTCCCTCGCCACTCCGGCTGAGTTTTTCGCGCTCATAAGGCACAACAACTTTCAATGAGCAAACACGATACCGGCGCGGTCGAGCTGGGCACGCTCGGGCTGGCGCTCGCGGCCTTCGCCTTCGTCCCGGTTCTGGTGGTGGCGCCGCTCGGCACCGTGGCGCTCCTCGTCGGGGCATCGCTATTCGGCATCGCCGCGCGCGGCGGCCTCCTGCTGCCCCTCCTGCCTGGCTTGCGTTTCTTCGCCCTCGTGCTCGTCATTCTCCTCGCCTGGAGCGCGCTTTCGATCCTGTGGTCGATCGACCGCACGCTCAGCATCGTCGAGACGGCGCGAATCGCCGGACTCACGGTAGTCGGCGTATTGTTTCTCGACGCGATCGGCCGGCTCGATGACGCCGCCGCCCATTGGGTCCGCGCCGGCTTCATCGCCGGCCTCGCCGTTGGGCTGGCCTTGCTCGCCCTCGCGGCGCTGCTCGGATATTTCGCTATCGTGCCCTCTGACATCATGACGCGGTTCAATCGCGCCTCGGTAATCACCGCGATCCTCGCCGGGCCGGCGGTCGCTCAACTCTTCGCCGCGCGGCGCTTCACTCTCGCCGCGGCGCTCGCCATCGCCGTACTGGCCGTCGTGCTGTTGCTTTATGGCACCACGGCCAAGATCGCGCTCGTGGCCGGCGCCGGCGCCGGCGTGCCTCGTGGCCCTGGCGCCGCGCGGCCTGTCGCGCCTCGCCGCCGTCCTGTGCGTGGTCGCGATCGTCACCGCGCCGCTGACCTTCCCGAAGCTCGCGACCGTGCCGGCGATCAACTCCGATCTGATGGCGGTGAAGAACTCGGCTTGGCATCGCGCGCAGATCTGGCATTTCGTCGGCGGCCGCATCGCCGAGCGCCCGCTGCTGGGTTGGGGCATGAACACCGCGCGCGTCATTCCCGGCGGCAAGGCAGAGGTCGCGCCGGGCATGGAGGCGCTGCCGCTCCACCCCCACAACGATGCGCTGCAACTATGGCTGGAACTCGGGGTCGTCGGGGCGCTCGCCCTGGCGGCGATCCTGGGCAAGCTATGGCTGCTGGTGCCCGACCCCGCTCTGCCGCCAATCCTCATCGCCGGCCGGGCCATGGCGCTCGCCGCCGGCCTCTTCTCTCTCATCGTCGATTATGGCGTCTGGCAGGAATGGTGGTTGGCGGCGCTGTTTATCTCGACCGGCTTCGTGATGCTGGACCGCAGCGCCGCCGCTCGCCGATGACGGCCTATCTGCCCGATCTTTTCGACCTTGCCAGTCTGCTCGTGACCTGGGCGGCGGCGGCGCTTCTGCTGCTCGCCGGGGCCGGCCTCAGTGGAAAGCGACATCTGCCAGAAGTGCAGATCGCCATGGGCTGGGGCGGATTGTGCCTGCTGCTGACCTTCTGGGCGGTGGCGGTGCCGGCATCCCTGACGATCCCGGCGGCGGCGTTCGTCGCGGCGGCGCTTGCCGTCCTGGCGATGCCGGCGCGCCGGCCCGGGCCGGCGGCATGGCGGGCGCTCGCGCGGATGCTCGCGCTGTCGCTGCCGCTCTGGCTGGTAATGGCACCGATCCGGCCGTCGCAGCCGGATACCTGGCTCAACCTGCTGCCCAATGCCTTCTATCTCGTCGATCACGGCTTTTTGCCCGGTCCGACGCGGCCCGACAGCCATTCCTTCCTGCCGCTCGCGCCTTACGACACGCAGTTCCTGAGCTATCTCGGCGGCCTGGTGCTGCCGGATTATCCGGCCGGCGGCATGTCGCTGATGAACCTTCTTTTGCTGCTGGTTGGGGGCCTGCTGCTGGCGCGGATGCTGGACTCTCGATCTGGTCGCATTTTCCGCGGCGAAGCGGCATCCAGTTCGCCGGAAAATGCTCCAGCGCCGGAGCGCAACGCGGACGCGCTGGGCTGGACGGCGGCGGCCGGCGGGCTGCTGCTGGCGACGCTGTTCAACCCGGGCTTCGTGCCGCGCTTCAATCTCGCCGCTTATGGCGAGACCGGGCTGGCGGTGACCGCGCTCATCGCCGCTTGGCTCGTGGTGCGCGGCCAGTCCCAACTCGCGGCGGGCGCGAGAGCGCTGAACCTCGCCTGGCCGCTCGGGCTGGTGCTCGCGGCTATGATCAACACCAAGCAGTCGGGTATCGGCTTGGTCGCAGCCCTCGCGGCGGCGGCGCTCGCTGCCGGCTGGGCGGAACGGGCGGTGCCGCGCGCCCCGCTGCTGCGCTGGCTCGCGGCGGCGCTGCTGGCGCCGCTGGCGCTTTACTCTATCTGGCGAGTCTTCGGCTTCGCCACTTTCCCCACGGCGGAGCTGCAGCCGCTGCCCTTCCTGCAATGGCAGTGGGGCAATATCCCGCAGATCCTGGTCAGCGTCCTCGCGGCCATGTTCCGGCAGCCGATCTATTTCGCGCTCGTGGCGCTGGCGCTCGCGGCGTTGCCGCTGTTGTTGCGCCGCGACGGCTGGACCTGGGCCACGCGCTGGCTCGCGCTCTATGCCGGGTTGTTCGTCGCCTACAACGGCTTCCTCCTGCTCACCTATATCGGCCATTTTCCCGGCGAGATCGAGCCACCGAGGCCCATTCCTACTTCCGCTACAATACGCATCTCTCGCTCGTGCTGATGGCAGCGCTGGTGGCGGCGGCTCGCGCCTGCGGCATCGACCGGCTGATCCTGGCGCGGGCCGGCCGCGGCCGGGCGATCGGCGGGGCGGCGGTGGTACTGGCGCTGGCGGCGCCGCTCGGCTTTGCGAAGCTGTTGCGTTTCGATCTCGCCATGCCGCAGCCGCTCGTCTGGGATTTGGGCAAGCGCCTCGCGGCCCGCCTCGCGCCGGATGCGCGTCTCGCGCTGCTGCTGCCCGACGACAATGGCAGCGTCGATGTCATGCTGAGAAGCGAGCTGCTATTCAGCGCCCCGCGGCGCCCCGGGCTCGATTTCCTGACCCTCGACCATGCCGACGCCGGAGCCCTGCGGCAGGCGGCGCAGCAGGGCTATGACACGGCGTTCGTCTCTTGTGTGCCTGCGGGGCTCGACGGCGTGCCGGCGGGCACGGCGGCACTGCTGCAATTCGATGGCAAAGCGTGGCATCCGGCCGAGGTTTGGCCCTATCCTGCCGGCGCGATGACGATGCGATGGCAATATATCCTGGCCTGGGAGCCGCTATGCCGGGCCCCGCCGAAGTGACGGAACTCGGCGCGGTCGCGCCCGGCGCGGCCGGCGCGGCTGGCGGCCCCGAGCTCAGCGTGATCGTGCCGGTGCGCAACGAAGCGCCCAACATCTCGCTGCTGGTCGAACGGCTGCGCGCGGTCCTCGGCGGCATCGATTGGGAAGTCGTGTTCGTCAACGATGATTCGGACGACGGCACGATCCCGGCGGTGCGCCGGCTGGCGGCCGAGGATCGGCGGGTGCGGCTGTTGCATCGCATCGGCCGGCGCGGCTTGTCGTCGGCCTGCATCGAAGGCATCCAGTCCAGCACCGCGCCCTACGTCGCCGTCATGGACGGCGATTTGCAGCACGACGAGGCGCTGCTGCCCGAGATGCTGGCGACGCTCAAGGCCGAGCCGCTGGATCTCGTCGTCGGCAGCCGCTACGTCGCCGGCGGCGATACCGGCGCGTGGGACCGCAAGCGCGCCAGCGTCTCGAGCATCGCGACGCGGCTTAGCCGGCTGGTGCTGCGCACGCCGATCGCCGATCCGATGAGCGGCTTCTTCATGCTGCGCCGCCAGAGCTTCGACAGCGCGGTGCGCCGGCTGTCGGCGATCAGCTTCAAGATCCTGGTCGATTTGCTGGTGTCCTCGCCGGTGCCGCTCCGCGTGAAGGAGCTGCCCTACCAGTTCCGGCCGCGCCATGCCGGCGAAAGCAAGCTCGATGCCCAGGTCGTTTGGGAATACCTCATTCTGCTGACCGACAAGCTGGTCGGCCACGTCATCCCAGTCCGGTTCCTGCTGTTCTCGATCGTCGGCGCGACCGGGCTGGCAGCGCATCTCGCCGTGCTCTGGCTGTGCCTGCGCGTTGCCGGCGCGCCCTTCACGGCAGCCCAGACCATCGCGACCTGCGCCGCGATGGTCGGCAATTTCACGCTCAACAATCAGCTCACCTATCGCGATTCGCGGCTCAAGGGCTGGCAGTTCCTGCGCGGCCTGGTGTCGTTCTGTCTGATCTGCGCCGTCGGCGCCATCGCCAATGTCGGCATCGCGACATTTCTCTTCGTCTCGCTGCAATCCGGCTGGGTACTGGCCGGCCTCGCCGGCGCCGCCCTCAGCTCGGTATGGAATTACGCGGTCAGCTCGGTCGTCACCTGGAAACGCGCATGACGCCGGGCCAGCGGTTGCTGGCGGCCTTCACGCTGCTGCTGGCGCTCGCTTGGCTGCCGGTGCTCAGCGTCACTGTGCCGCCGCTGCTCGACTACCCGAACCATCTCGCGCGCATGCATATCCTGGCCGATGACGGCCGCTCGGCCTGGCTCACGCAGTTCTATCGCGTGCGCTGGTCGCCGCTTCCGAACCTGGCAATGGATTTGATCGTGCCGCCGCTGGCGCGGCTGCTGCCGCTCGTTGTGGCCGGGCGCGTCTTCCTGCTGCTGTTGTTGACGGCGATGGCGGGCGGCGCGGCGGTGCTGCACCGGGTGCTGTTCGGGCGCTGGACGGCTTGGCCGCTCGGCGCCTTCCTGCTGCTCTACAATCGCATGCTGCTGTGGGGATTCGTCAATTACCTGTTCGGGCTCGCGCTTCTGCCCTGGGCCCTCGCTCTCTGGGTGGCGCTGGCGCGGCGGCCCTGGCTGCGCCTCGGCGCCTCGCTGCCGGTGGCGCTGGCCCTCTTCTTTGCCCACATCGAAGCCTTCGGCCTCTATGGACTGGCGATCTGCGGTATCGAGCTCGAGCCGGCGTTCCGCCAATTGCGCCATCGCGAGTGGCGCGGACTAGGCGCGGCGCTAGGCGGCACCGGCGCGCAATTCGTGCTGCCGGCGGCGCTCTTCCTGATGAGCTGGCGGCGGGCGGCCGGTAGCGCGGGCGTCGGCTATGGCAGCTTCTGGCGCAAGGCCGATCTGCCGTTCAGCGTGATGGACAACTACGGCCGACCCTTCGATGTCGCCTGCTTCGCGCTCGCCGCCGCGCTACTGCTGGCGCTGGCGCTGCGTCGGCGCCTTACCATCGCACCGGCGATGCGCTGGCCGCTCATGCTGATCCTGGCGGCCTATCTCGCGCTGCCGACGATGCTTTATTCCGGCTTCGGCGCCGATCGTCGCGTGCCGATCGCGCTCTTTCTGCTGCTCGTCGCAGCGAGTGCGCCGTCCTGGCCCAGCCGTCGCGTCGCGGCCGCCGTCGGAATCGCGGCGGCGCTCGTCTTCGTGCTGCGGATGGGCGTGATCGAGCGCGTCTGGCTGCGCGCCGACGCCGCCTACCGGCGACAGATCGCGGCTCTCGACCTCCTGCCCGCCGGTTCCCGGCTGGCGGTCGCCAATTCGCCGGACGCGGTCCGCGTCTCCGCCCAGCCGGAGCTGCATCTGCCGGTGCTCGCCGTGGCACGGCGCGACGCTTTCGTGCCGACGCTTTTCGTCTTTGCCGCCCAGCAGCCGGTGGCGTTCGCGCCGCCCTACGACCGGCTCGCCGCTGCCGTTGATGGGAATCGACTGTGGCGCGCCTTCGTCGCCGGCGATCCGGCGGCGCAAGGTGGTGCGCGCGCGACGCTCGCGTCGTTCGACGCGATCGCCTTCGTCGCCGGTCGTCCTTTCACCGTCCTGCCGAGCCCATGCCTCGCCCCGCTCTATCGCGATGCGACCTTCCAGCTCTGGCGGATCGAGCATGAGGGCTGCGGCGGGTAGCAAGCCGCAGTCGGCTATTTCCCCTCCTGCATGACTTCCTTCACCTTGCCGGCAAGCTGCTTCAGGGTGAACGGCTTCGATAGGAAATGGATGCCGGTTTCGTCGCCGAGCCGTTTCCGGAACGCGTCCTCGGTATAGCCGGATATGAAAATCACCTTGAGCTTCATCTTCGGGTAGAGCTCGCGCACCTCCTTGATGAGGGTCGGTCCGTCCATTTTCGGCATTACCACGTCGGTGATGACGAGATCGACCTTTTGCGCGCCGTCCTGGATGATTTCGAGCGCTTGCTCGCCGCTTTTCGCCTCGATGACCTTGTAGCCCTTGTTGGTGAGCGCGCGCGCGCTGAACATCCGCACCGGGTCCTCGTCCTCGACCAGAAGCACCGTGCCGGTGCCGGTGAGGTCGCGCGGCAGCGCGGCCTCGTCGGCGCCGACGCGCGCGGCGCCGGCTTCGGCCACGCCGTCATGGCGCGGCAGGTAGATCGAGAAAGCGGCGCCCTTTCCCGGCTCGCTCTCGACGAAGACGAAACCGCCGGTTTGGGTGACGATGCCATAGACGGTCGAAAGCCCCAGCCCGGTGCCCGAGCCGACCTCCTTGGTGGAAAAAAACGGCTCGAAGATGCGTTCCAGATTTTCCTTCGGGATCCCCATGCCGGTATCCGATACCTCGATCTGGACGTAATGGCCGGGCGGCATGGTCTCGTCGCCGCGGCGGATCGGCGCCTCGTTGACGACATTGGCGGTGCGGATGGTCAGGATGCCCCCAGCCGGCATGGCGTCGCGCGCGTTGACGGCGAGATTGATGATGACCTGCTCGAGCTGGCCTTGATCGACCTTGACGAGGCCGAGGTCGCGGCCATGCACTACCTTGAGCTCGATGTTCTCGCCAATGAGGCGGCGCAACAGGTGCGACAAATCCGCGAGCGTGTCGGTGATGTCGAGGATGCGCGGCTGCAAGGTCTGCTGGCGCGAGAAGGCCAGCAGCTGGCGCACCAGATTGGCGGCGCGGTTGGCGTTCTGCTTGATCTGCATGATATCGGCGAAGGACGGGTCGCCCGGCCGGAAGCGCAACAGCAAAAGATCGCAAAAGCCGATCATCGCAGTGAGCAGATTGTTGAAATCATGCGCCACGCCGCCGGCGAGCTGGCCGACCGCCTGCATCTTCTGCGACTGGGCGAATTGCGCCTCGATCTTCTTCTGCTCGGTGGCGTCGATGAAATGCAGGATGAGGCCGCCCTCGCTGTCGCGGCTCATCACCAGCGCGGCGGATTTCCCGTCCCGAAGGCGCAGCTCGACCGGCCCCGCGGGCAGCTTGCCGTCGGCCGCCTCGGCGAGCTTGGCCGCGATCTCGGCGCGCTCGGAATCGGGCAGGAAGCTCACCAACGTCATGCCCACGAGCGCCGCGGGCTCGGCGCCGAGGAATGCGCCGAGCGCCGAATTCGCCTCCGCAAAGCGCCCATCGCCGTCAACCAACGCGATGCCGACCGGAGCGTGAGCGAAGAACCGCTCGAAGCGCTCTTGCGACCGGCGCAGCGCTTCTTGCCAATCGCGCTCGGGCGTGAGGTCGCGCACCACCGAGCGGGTGCGTAGGGATTCGCCGGCACGGATCACGCTTTGGCTGATAAGCGCGTGCAGCACCCTGCCCTGGCGCCCCTTCAGCACCACCTCGCCGCGCTCGAAGCCGCCGGCGAAAGGCGCATGCGGCGGCGTGCCCGCAGGCGGGGCTTCGCCCAAGAAATTGCCGAGCTTCATGCCGCGCTCGACCAGCTCGCCGGGCGCGACGCCGAGCCACTCCCCCAGCGCCTCGTTGGCGAACAGGAATCGTCCCGCGCCGTCAACCGAATAGAAGCCGATCGGCGCGTGATCGAGGAAATCGGCGAGCTTGGCGCGCTCGTCGCGAATCTCCTGCTCCATCGCGTGGCGCTCGGTCACGTCCTCGAAGCTCCACAGGCTCATGCCGGCGCGGGCCGCGACCCGATGCGCCGAGACGCTGAACCAGGCGACCGGCCCCGCCGGATGCGCGATCGCCACTCGGCCACTGGCGCGACCCTTGCTTTGAAGATCGCGGCGCAACGCCGCGAAGTCCGCGCTGCCTTCGCCAGCGGCGAGTCGCCGCTCCAGGGCATCGAGCGGCGCACCGGCCAGCCCGGGAAAGCAGCGCTGGAAGGCGGCGTTGACGTAGGCGGTCTCGCCGCCGTCGCCGGCGATGAGATGCGCGTTGGCCGAGGTCTCGAGCGCCTGGCTGAGGAGGTCGAGCCGCCCGATCATGGCGCCGTGAACCTGGCGCGCGACCACGGCGGCGACGCCGACAGCGAGCGCCAGCGTGGCCAGCACGACCGCGGCGGGCTTCAAGATCTGGTCCGCGCCGATCTGGGCAAAGAGCAGTCCCACGCAACCGACCGCGGCGGCGCCGAGCAGCACCGTGAGGAGCCCGAGTCCGGCAACCCAGCGCGGCGCGCGCAACGCCTCGGCCGCCGGGCGCGGCGCGATCCTAGTTCTTGGCTGGGCGTCGAAAGGCATGTCCATCGCCCATCGAGATTATCACAAGCCGCGGCGCGCTTGCGGCCGGATCTTGCCCTTCAAGCGGAAGACATAGGAAATGATCTCGGCCACCGCCTTGTAATGCTCGGGCGGAACCTCGCCATCGAGCTCCACGCCGGCGTAGAGCGCGCGGGCGAGAGGCGGATTCTCCACGACTGGCACGTCATTCGCCTCGGCGATCTCGCGGATCCGCAGGGCGATGAGATCGGCGCCCTTCGCCACCACCTTGGGCGCGCCGGCGTTGCCCATCTCGTATTGCAGCGCCACCGCAAAGTGGGTCGGGTTGGCGATGACGACCGAGGCTTTCGGCACCGCGGCCATCATGCGGCGGCGCGCCCGCTCCATGCGAATTTGCCGCAGCCGCGCGCGAATGATCGGGTCGCCCTCGGCTTGCTTGTTCTCTTCCTTCACTTCCTGCTTCGACATCCGCATGGAGCCGAGGAACGCAAAGCGTTGATAGGTATAGTCGACAAGCGCCAAAACGGTGACCACCGCGAGGACGCCGAACAGCAGCCGCAGCACCAATTTGTAAATCTCGCCGGGCATCTGCCCGACCGGCGCGTTCGTCATCGCGATCACGCCATCGAAGGAGGGCATCACCATCCACACCGCCACCGTGGCCACCGCCGCGACCTTGGCCAGGCTTTTGATGAATTCGACGCCAGAGCGCAACGAGAACAGCCGCTGGAATCCGCCGAGCGGCGACAACCGCGAGGCATCGAAGCCGATCTTCTCGGTGGCGAAGACGAGTCCGATCTGGACGAGCGTGCCCGCCGCCGCCGCCAGCACCAGGGTCAGCAGCGGGAGCATAAGCGCGAGCGCGACCTCGCCCAGCGCGGCCTCGACCTGGGGCCAGCGCACGCCGGCGGGGCCGAGAAAATTCTGCAATTCGATGAACGCAACCAGCGCGCGCGCGAGGACTTTCGCGACCGGCGGCGCCATGAACAGCACCAGCCCCGTTCCCGCCATCACCATGAACCAGGTGTTGACCTCGCGCGACTGCGCGACCTGGCCGCGCGCGCGCGCGCGCTGCAGCTTGCGCGCCGACGGCTCTTGCGTCTTTTGGTCGCTGCTCGCCTCGTCGGCCATGGCGCGGGCCTAACCCGGCACGATGAAGCTCAATTGCTGCGCGAAGGATTGGAGGAACCATCCCATGCCCGATCCGATGATCAGCGCGAACAGCAGAAGGCCGCCCATGATTTGCAATGGCTGGCTGACGAACAGGACCTGGAGCTGCGGCACGAGCCGCGCGATCAGGCCCAATCCGACGAAGAACACCGTGCCCAGCACGATGAAGGGCGACGCCATCTCGAGCGCGAGACGGAACGAGCCCGCGGCGGCGCGCGCCACGGTCTGCGACAGATCCTCGATCGGCGGCAGCTTGCCGGGCGCGAACACCATGTAGCTGTCGACGAGGCCGCGCAGCATCAAGTAATGCGTATTGGTGAGAAAGATCAGCAATACGCCGAGAATGCCGTAGAGTGCGCTCGGAATTGCATCCTGGGTCGCCGCGGCGGGGTTGAACATCACCGCGTTGGAGAGACCGGTCTGGAGCGAGACCACCTGCCCCGCCGTTTGCAGCGCCGCCAGCACGAACCGCGTCATCGTGCCGATGAAAACGCCGACCAGCGCCTCGCCGCCGATGAGGACAAAGAGCACCGAAGGGCTTCCCGGCAGCGGCGGCATGATCGGCGCCAGCACGGGCAGCAGCAACCCCGACAGAATGAGCGCGAACAGCAGCCGATAGCGCTGCGGGACATAGACCTCGCCGAATCCCGGCAGCAGCATCATCGCGGCGCCGACGCGCGCGAAGATCAGCAGCGCGGCGAAAATGTTGTCGGGCAGGAATTGCGCGAGCGACAAGGCGCCTCTCCCGACGCTTCAACCGGTTACGATGCGGTTCATCAGCCCCTCGGTGAAGGACATCAGCGTCTGCAGCATGAACGGCAGGAACAACACGATCGAGAGCAGAATGACCAGCATCTTCGGGACGAAGGTGAGGGTCATTTCCTGGATCTGGGTGAGGGCCTGAAAGAACGAGATCGCGAGACCCACGGCAAGCGCCAGCAACATCGCCGGCGCGCCGAGCTTCAGCGCGACGTAGATGGTTTCGCGGGCCAGCGAAACGGCGTCGGTGGGAGTCATGGGCGTTTTTATCCGGCCGGTCAGATCGGCATCTTGAGGATGTCTTGATAGGCGGCGATGACGCGGTCGCGCACCGCGACCACGGTCTGCAGCGCAACCTGGGCATCGGTCACCGCCTCGGTCACGGCGGTCAGATCGCCCTTGCCGGCCACCGCTTGCAGGCTCGCCTGCTCGCCCTTGTCGAGCGAATCGACGACGCCCGCCGCCGACTGCTGAAGCAGCTTGCCGAAGCTTTCGCCGCCGGAGGCCGCGCCGCCGCTGTTCGCGATGCGGCTGGCGTTGGCATAGGCATTGATCGCGCTGGTGAAATCGATCGGCATGGGAAATGTCCTTTCCGCGGCTTATCCGCGCAGCAAATCGATGGTGCGGCTCAGCATCGATTTCGCCGCGTCGATCACGTTGAGGTTCGCGTCGTAGCTGCGCTGCGCCTCGCGCATGTCCATCATCTCGGTGATGGAATTGACGTTGGGCGTCTTGACGTAGCCGTTGGCGTCGGCCGCCGGATGGCCGGGCTCGTAGACCTCGCCAAAGCCGTCATCAACCTGGGTGACGCTCGCCACCCGCACGGTGTCGACCCCGAGGGTCTTGTCGAGCACATTCTCGAAGGTGACGACCTTGCGCTCATAGGGTGTGCCGTCGGGCGTTTGCGCGGTCGAATCCGCGTTGGCGAGATTCTCGGCGATCACCTTGAGACGCTCGCTCTGCGCGTTCATGCCGGCATAGGCGATGGCAAAGGATTTATCGAGCTCCATCGATCACGCTCCTTTCGTCTCACCCGCCGCTTCCGCCGCCGCCGAGCACGGTCTTGATGAGCGTGACGTGCTCCTTGTAGAGGCTGGTCATCAGCGCGTAATCGGCGGCGTTAGAGGAAATCTTCATCATCTGCTCTTCCATAGAAACGCCGTTGCCGTCGAGACTCGTCCCTTCCGGGGTCGCCACGGCGGCGAATTCGCCGGCGCCCGCGCGCGAGGCGATGTGCCCGGGCTGGGTCGCCGCCAACTGGATCGACCCGTTGTTGCGCTCGACCAGCGCGGCGAAGTCGGGCTCCTTCAGATCCTTCGCGACATAGCCGGGGGTATTCGCATTGGCGACGTTCTCGGCGAGCACGGTTTGACGCTGGGTGATCCAGGACATGCGCTGGGTCAGCATCTGGAAAAGCGGAATGTGGCTGATATCCATGGCCGCGATCATCGCGCCGTTTACCTTAATAATCGGTAAAGGCGACGGATCGAACCTCGGAGAATTGCGGAAAACCCCGGCTTAGCAATGAAAAATTAACCATCGAGGGACGACCATCGCCACCGGAAACAGCGCCGGAATTAACCATGTCGCCCTCCTCCTCCGA
This sequence comes from uncultured Alphaproteobacteria bacterium, assembly GCA_963803265.1. GTDB lineage: Bacteria > Pseudomonadota > Alphaproteobacteria > ATCC43930 > CGMCC-115725 > CAIKMD01. The sequence goes on from CAWDLZ010000022.1 coordinate 120,854, forward strand.
CCCGACTACGCCGCCCCCCTCCGAAGGCCAGGACGAATTGGCCCGGCGCATCCGCGATCTGGCGGCCACGCACGGCATGCCGCTGCGCAAGGACGCCGATCTCGCCGAGCTGCTCGCGGCCATCAAGCTGGGCGATCAGGTTCCGGCGCGCGCCTTTGCCGTGGTCGCCGAGGTGCTGTTTTGCCTCCTTGCCGCCAACCGGCGCCACCAAGCCGGCGCGGAGCCGACGCCATGACGCTGTCATCGGTCGAGGAACGCCTTCGCGATCTCCGCCGCGCGGTGACGCGTTCGCGCGAGCGCGTAGGCCACGGCGCGCGCATCGACCTCGCCGGGCTCGAAAGCGAGATCGCGGCACTGTCGAGCGCCGCCACCGCGGCGCCGCAAGCCGCCCGCGCCAGCGTGCTCGCCGCGATGTCGGCGCTGCTCGCGGAGCTCGACGGGCTCGGCGGCGAATTGCGACGCCAAAGCTACGCCGGGCAAGGAGTCCGCTGATGGGCGACATTTACTGGCGCTTCGCCGGCGCTCTTGCCCTGGTGGTAGCGTTGATCTTCGCCGTCGCTTGGATCGCCAAGCGCCTCGGCCTCGGCGGACGAATGGCGACGCCGCGCGGCAAGCGCCGCTTGTCCATTCAAGAAGTGCTGCCCCTCGACGGCAAGCGGCGCCTGGTGCTGTTGAAGCGCGACGCCGTCGAGCATCTCGTGCTGTTGGGGCTGACCGACGAGTTCGTGGTCGAGACCGGCATCCTTCCGCCCTCGGATAAGCCGAGCGGCGACTTCGCCGCCTTGCTGCCGGGATCGCGGCCATGACCCGCCTTCTCCTGCGCGCCGGCCCGGCCGCGATCATTCTGTTCTTCCTCGCCGCGCATCCGGCCGCGGCCCAGACCCTGACGCTCGACATGGGCGATGGCGGCAGCTCCACCGGAAGGATCGTTCAACTCCTGATGCTGCTGACGGTGCTGAGCTTAGCCCCGGCGATTCTCATCACCGTGACCTCGTTCACGCGCATCATCGTGGTGCTGTCGTTCCTGAGGAACGCGCTCGGCACGCAGACGACGCCGCCGAATTTCGTGCTGGTCAGCCTGGCGCTCTTTCTCACCGGCTTCGTCATGGCGCCGACCCTGGAAACCGCCTATGACAACGGCATCGCACCGCTCATCGCCGAGCGCATCACCGAGCAGCAGGCTTTCGACCAGGTCGCCGCGCCGCTGCACGTTTTCATGATGAAGAACGTCCGCGACCAGGACCTTCAGCTCTTCGCCGGGATGGCCAAGGTCGATACCGCCGTGGGCGATCCCAAGGATATCCCGCTGCGCGTGGTGGTGCCCGCCTTCATGATCAGCGAGCTGCGCCGCGCTTTCGAGATCGGCTTCCTGCTGTTCCTCCCCTTCCTCATCATCGACATCGTGGTGGCGTCGATCCTGATGTCGATGGGCATGATGATGCTGCCGCCGGTGACGATCTCGCTGCCGTTCAAGCTGATCTTCTTCGTCCTCGTCGATGGCTGGTATCTCGTCGCCGGCTCGCTCGTTCAAAGCTTCGGCGGCAGTTAGAACTTCCCCCTGAAGTCGAGCCCGAGACCACGGCGCGCATCCTCGCCGGCGTAAGAACGACCGACGCAATCGTCACGACGCCGGCAGGCCGCCGAGATCCCGCTTAATTGATCGCGCTCAGCTTGTCGACAGCGACGCGTTGCTGATAGGCGGTCATGAAGCTCTGCAGCGCGCCGAGCTGGGCAATGCGGGCGGCGATCTCGCTCGGCGTGCCGCCGGCCGCCGTCGCATCGCTGCCGTCGTCGGCGATGACCTTGAACGCGTCGGCCGATGGCGTGCCCGCCATCGCGGCGCCGAGGCTCTCGCGCAGCTTCGCGATCCCCGCTTGGTCGCCATCGAGGGTCAGCGCCGCGGCCCAAGCCAGCACCATTTGCGCGGTCGGGGCATCGAGCGAGCCCGCCGCAGGCGGCTGGCCGACGAGCGCCGCGAACATCTTGGCCGCGTTCTTCCAGTCACGCTGGCGCCAATAAATATCGGCGCGCAGCCGGTCGGCGTCGACGCTGTCATCGCCAGCGAGAGTGGCGAGCGCGTCGGGCGAGCGATTAAGATCGAGCTCGGCGCGCGCGCGCAGCTCCTGCCGCTGGCGCGTGAGATCGGGCGTCAGCCCCTGTGCGACGTCGATGTCGAGCGCGGCGACCGCCTGATCAGGCTGGCCGTTCATCAGCCTTAATAGCGCAAGCTGGGTGGCGGCGCGCGCCTGGTCGCGGCCGGTCAGGCGGTTGCTCACCTGATCCGCGAGCAGCGCGGCGGCGCGGTCGAGCAGATCGACGCTGACTAGGCGATCGACCAGCTTTTTCACGACGGCATCGCCGCGATCGCCTGCGGGCTCGAGATCGTGGAACTCGTCATAGAGGGCCAAAGCCTTCACGGGCGGCATGTCGTCGGCGCTCTTGCCGGTGAAGAGCGCGGCGAAGGTGTCGGCCGCTTCCTGAGCGACGTCCTTGGCCGCTGGGTAATCGGGAAAATAAATCGCGGCCTCGTGCAGCGCATCGAGCCCGCTCTCGGCGTCGCCCTGGGCCAGTTCGAGCTCGCCCAGACGCCGCAGCAGCGTGAACTCGAAAATATCGCCCCGCCACGAGAAGCGCAGCGCGTCGAGCGCGTTGATGGTGTCGGCGCGGCCGACCTTGTGCGCGTCGTAAAGCGCCATGGCCCGCGCGTAGAGCGCGCGCGCGCGGCTCGGCCGGTCGCCCATGGCGGCAACCTTCACCCAAATCTCGAGCGCGGGCTCGAGATGGCCCATCTGCTGCTCGCGCCGTCCGGATAGATAAAGCGCCATCGCCTGCGCGCCCAGGGGCGGATGGCCGTTCAGCACCATGTCGATCAAGGGGCCGGCAGCCGAGCTGCGGTCGGTTTCGATCATTGCCTCGGCCGCCTCCAGCGCGAAGCGGTCGCGCAGCTTTTCCGGATAGAGCGAAATCAAGCCGATCCCAAGCAGGAACTCGCGGGCCGCCGTCGGCCAGTCTCCGGTATTCGTCGCGAGCGAGCCCCGCCACAGCGCGGCCTCGGGCTCGTCGTCGAGCGTCGATTGGCCGAGCTCGTCACGGGCGCAGGCATCGTCGCCCGCCAGCAGGCAGGCCGCGCCTTTCATCGCGCGCACGCCCGTCCCGGACGCCGCTTGCGGATCGTCGCGCTCGATCTGCTCGAGCACGCTCAGCGTCTCGGGAGCGAAGAAATTCGCGAAGTAGTAGCGCGCGAGAGCGAGCCGAGGCTCCGTGCGCGCCGCCGGAGGCGCGTCGGCGATCGCGCGATCGAGCGCGCTGCGCTCGGCGATGAAACTCGTCGCCTTGGGCCCGCGCCAGGCGACGAAATCGAAAATCCGATGCTGGTCGGCGATGGCGCGGCCCAAGAGCCGGTCATGGTCGTCCGACAGCACCAGGCCGTTGGGGCGCGTGATCTCGACGGCGGCCGCGTCGGCATGAACGTCGAGACCATCGGAATTGGGGCGGATCACGACGCCCTGAACGCTCGGCAGCAGGCGAAAATCGACGAAACTGCGCGCCACGTCGATGCCGCGGCCCAGCTCGGCGACCGGCACGACGACGAGATCGTCGCCGATGACGGGGTCGCGCAGGCGTAACGGCAAGCCCGCCTGGCCGACATGCAATTCCACCGCCGGCAGCGTGGCCGCGGGCCGCGCTTCGACCGCGATCGGCGCTTCGGCCGTGGCGTCCTGGCGGGCGAGATCGACGATCCAGGCGGTGCCCGAGCGCCGCAGGCCGGGATTGATGCCGTCGGCGGTGACGAGGCGCAAAGCGGTTGCGCCACGGACCGGAACTTGATCGGCGACCTGAACAAAATCGCGACCGTTGGCGCGCAGATCGCCCAGATCGAGCGTGGTCGGCGCTCCGAACACGATCCACCAGGCCGCGTCGCGGCGAAACACCGCCGCGCCGGTGCCGAGCGGCCAATCGAAGCGCAGGCTGGCATGACCATGATCGAGCGTGAGGACGGGCGCGAGCGTCGCCGGCGGTTCGGCGGCAGCCGATTTCGCCCCGCCGGACGCGGCGGTCTGCAGTGGTGCAGCGGCGGGCGCCGGAGCGGCCGGCGGCGGCGCGGCCGCAGCGGCCTTCGGCGCGGATTTTGCCGCGAGGTTCTTAGCCGCCGGGATCTCGGAAGCGGCTTTTTCGGGCGGCGGGTTGGCGAATGCGACGAGATCGACCGCGACCGTCGTGCGGTTGATGATCGCGGTCTTGATCTCGACCGGCTTCTTCAGTTGCGCGACGATCGTGGTGCCGTCGGCCGATTGCGCCGCGCTGGCCACGTAATGATCGAGTTTGCGCGCAATAACGCCGAGCTGCGCCGCGAATGGCCGCGCGAAGTGGATCGTCAGGGTGGCGCCGTCGAGCTTGGCGCTGAACGCCACCGGCGCGCGCCACTCGACCGCGATGCGGCCAAAGCGCTCGCGCTCGGCCGCCCTAACCGCGACCGCCTCGCCGGCGCGGGCCGGGACCGCGATCGCGGCGCAGAGCAGCGCCAAAGGGATGAGCGGGAAGCGCCGCGCCATGGCGGTCAAGGACTTGCTTGCGGCGCGCCTGCTTGCGCCGGTGCGGCGGCGGTCTTGTCCCGATCGTCCTCGGCGGCGAGCGCCGTCGTGATCGCTCTCGCCTTGGCCGGATCCATCGCGGCCAAGATCGGCGCGGTCTTGGCCTCCTTCATGTGCTCAATCACGCGAAGCGCGACGGGAAGATCGAGCTGCTCCATGATTTGCGCCGCGTCCTTGGGTTTCATCGCCTCATAGATCTTGACCAGAACTCTCGATCCGCGCATCGTCGGCGGCGGCCTGTTTCTGGTCTTCGTCGTCAATGCTCTTCTGCAGAGCGGCGAGCTTCACGATCTTGTCGTCGATGCGCTTTTCCGTCGCTTGCAGCAGCACGTCGCGCTGATCGAGCTCGCCGGCGCGCTGGTCGAGCGCGACGCGGCGCTTGGACAATTCCTGCAGCACTTCAAGCTCCGATGGGCTCAGCAGCAGCGGGTCCTTGATCGGGTCTTGCGGCGCGGCGGTCGCCGGATCGGGCGGCGCCGAGGCCGTCTGGCTCGCGGGATTCGGCGGTTGCTTGTTGGCGGCGTCATTGGCCTCTTTGGTCAGATCGACCGGCTGAGCCGCCGGCGCGGACGGCGGCGAGCTGGCCTGGGCGCGCGCGTCGATCGCGACGGCGCCGCCGCCGCCCGAGAAAATGTCGCCGACCTTGAGACCGAGCAGCACGGTCGCCGCGATGATCACGGCGGGCAACAGGCGCGGGCGCAGCTTCACGGCGGCCGGTCCTAGCGACGCCGGGCCAGCGCGCGGAGCAGATCGCGCTCGGCGCGCGACGGCGCATTGGCGTTATCGGGCTGGGTCGGAACGAGCGAGCTCTCGATGGCGGCGCGCGATACGACGCGCGGCTCATAGCGGGTCGGCTGAACCTCGACGCGCGGCGCCGCTTGTGACGGCACCGTGCGCGGCGGCTCGGGCCGAGCCGGCTCGGGACGCGGGGCGGTCTGGCGCTGAACCGGCTCGACGCGATGCTCGCGGTTGGCGTCGGGCCTCACCGCCGGCTTGACCTCGGGCCTGAGATCGGGCTTCAGCTCGTCGCGGCCGGCGCGGATCTGGTTGGCGAGCCGGTCGGCGATGCTGCCGCCGCGCTCGATCATATAGACGAGATCGTCGGCGAGGCCGCGCGCCTCTTCCACTTTCTTCTCGAGCCGGCGACCGAGCTCGTCGGCGGTCCCGCGCAGGCTGCTCACGGCGGCCTCGGCGCGCTGCGAGGCGGCGGTGAGGTTGCGCACCAGGGCCTCGAATTTGTCGCGATCGCTACGAACGGTGGCGAGCCGCCGATTCAGCAGGACGGAATAGCCGATCGTGGCGATGAGCAGCAAGGCGACGACGGCGTCGCCCCAAAAGCTCAGCATCATGGCATCCCCCGCTCTTTTTCGATCTTCTCTTCGATCTGGATCGCGATATTGCCGGCCTTGCGGCCCATCCTTCCGGAGAACATCGGCAGATCGCCGCAGATGAGCTGGATGTTGGGGTCGAGTCCGGCGTTGAGCGAAATGCGGCTGCCGATGTGCAGCTTGAGGACGTCGCGGAGCGACATCTCGACGGTGTCGAGCACGGCCTGGATCGGCACGCGGGTATTCCACAGCTCGCCGACGAGATGCGCCTCCCAGATCGAGTCGCGGCCGAATTTCTCGCCAAGGAATCCTTGCAGCAGGATTTCGCGAACTGGCTCGAGGGTCGCGTAAGGCAACAGCACTTCGAGCCGTCCGCCGCGATCCTCCATGTCGACCCGGAGACGCGCCAGCACGGCGGCGTTGGCGGGACGGCCAATGGTGGCAAAGCGCGGATTGGTCTCGAGCCGCTCGAAACGGAAGGTGACCGGGCTCAGCGGATCGAACGCGCCCGACAAGTCGGCCAGCACCACCGTGACCAGGCGCTCGACGAGATTGCGCTCGATCGTCGTGTAGGGACGGCCCTCGATGCGCATCGCCGCTGTGCCGCGGCGGCCACCCAAGCAGCACGTCGACGATCGAGTAGATGAGCGCGCTATCGATGGTGAGAAGCCCGTAATTGTCCCATTGCTCGGCCTTGAACACGGTGAGCATCGCCGGCAGCGGGATGGAATTGAGATAGTCGCCGAAGCGGATCGAGGTGATGTTGTCGATCGACACCTCGACGTTGTCGGAGGTGAAGTTCCGCAGCGAGGTCGACATCATGCGGACGAGCCGGTCGAACACCACTTCGAGCATCGGCAGGCGCTCGTAGGAGACGAGCGCCGAATCGATGATCGCGCGGATGCCGGAGCTGGCCGATTCGGCCGGATCGCCGGCGCCGAACCCCAGCAGGCTGTCGATTTCGTGCTGGTTGAGGACGCGGGCCGAGCCGAGCGGCGCGTCGCCCTCGGCCGGCGCCGGCGTTGCGCCACCGGCCGCGTTGGCCGCTCTCCATTCGGCGGCAAGCTTGTCCTGATCGACCTGATTCGGTTCGTCGGCCATGGTGTTTGCGCGGCCCCTACTGGACCAGCATCTCCTTGAACAGCACGTCGCTGACCTTGACCGGCGCCACGGCGGCGTTGACGCGGGCCAGAAGCTCTTCGCGCAAGCGGTAGATGCCGCCCGAGCCGCGCAAATCCTCCACCCTGAGCTCGCGCAGATAGATCTGGAAGTTATCGACGATGCGCGGCATCACGGTCTGGAGCCGCGCGGTGTCCTCCTGCTTTTCCAGCTCGAGGCTCACCGACAGCTTCAGGAAGCTGGCCTTCTTGTTGCCGGCGCTATTGAGGTTGACCAGGAAATCCGGGAGATCGAAGAATACCAACGGCTTGACCGCCGTCGCTTCGGCCGCCGGCGCCTGGTGGCCGATCAAGCGATCGAGCATCCCAGTGAAATAGAGCCCGGCGCCCGCGACCAGCAGCAGCGCGATCCCTCCGCCACCGAGCATGATGAGCTTTTTCTTCCCGGATTTCGATTGCGGCGCCGCGGCGGCAATGCCGCCTTCGGGAACGGATTCGATCTCTTCGTTGACGGTGCGCTCGACCATGGTTTGCAACCGACCCAAAAGTGGCTTGCCGGGATTGGCAAATCTGGCAGCGACGATAGGTGGTTTATCGTTAATAAGTGGTTGAAGCCGCCGGTCCGACCGGCAGAAGATTCCCGGCAAGCCCTACCAAGAGCCTCGGCGCCCCGCTCGGTCCCCGCGGCTTAAGTGCTTGTTCCGCCGCGATTTCGCGGTTGGCACGGGCAATGCACGGCCGAGCCCGACCTAAACCAATCGCCGGTCCGTCATGGATACCTCGAACTACATCGCCCTATCCGGCCAGAACGCGCGCGAGCGCCAGATGGACGTGCTCGCGAACAACATCGCCAACCTGTCCACGGCGGGCTACAAGGCCGAGCGGATAAAATTCGCAGAATATCTTGCCGGCGCCCAAGGCGAGGATCCGGTTTCTTATGTCAGCTCCGTCGGCGCCACGCGCGACATGAGCCAGGGCCCGCTGACCCATACCGGCAATCCGCTCGACGTGGCGCTCCAGGGCGACGGCTTCTTGACGGTCACGACCGCGACCGGCACGAGTTACACCCGCAACGGGCATCTCCAGATCGACCCCCAAGGCGAGCTCGTCACCACCGCCGGCAACGTCGTCGAAGGCGATGGCGGCTCGCCGATCGTGGTGCCGCCGGGCGCCGGCGCCATCACCATCGGGACCGACGGAACCGTGGCGACCAGCCAGGGCACGATCGGGCGTCTCGCGGTCGTCAACTTCGCGCAGCCGCAAGATCTGACCGCCGGGGCGAACGGTCTTTATGACACCGACCAGGCGCCCCAGCCCGTGACCACCACCAAGATCATGCAAGGGACGATCGAGGAATCGAACGTGCAGCCGATCCTCGCGATGACGGAGTTGATGAACGCCGCGCATGAAATGGGTCAGGCCAAGAATTTCTCCGACGGCGAGGACACTCGCCAAAAGAATGCCATCGATCGGCTCGGAAAGACGATTTAACGAAAGGCACGCACCATGCGCTCGCTCTCCATCGCCGCGACCGGAATGCTGGCTCAGCAGCTCAACGTCGAGGTCATTTCGAACAACATCGCCAACCTCAACACGACGGCGTTCAAGGCGCAGCGGGCCGAGTTTCAGGACCTGCTCTATCAGGACGAGCGTAGCGTCGGCGCCAATTCGTCGGACAGCGGCACGATCGTGCCCGTCGGCGTGCAGATCGGCACCGGAGTCAAGGCCGCCGCGGTGTACAGCCTTCAGACCGAGGGCAACCTCACCAACACCAGCAACCCGCTCGATCTCGCCATCCAGGGCAACGGCTTCTTCCAGGTCGAGATGCCCGACGGCTCGACCACTTATACCCGCGACGGGTCGCTCCAGCTCAGCTCCACCGGCCAGCTCGTCACCGCCGATGGCTATACCGTTCAGCCGGCGATCACCATTCCCGCGAACACGACCAGCGTCACCATCAACGCCAACGGCCAGGTGCAGGCGCAGATCGCGGGCACGACCCAGCCGCAAATCGTCGGCCAGCTCGAGCTCGCGAACTTTCCCAATCCGGCGGGGCTGGCGCAGCAGGGCAACAACCTTCTGACCGTGACCGCCGCATCGGGCGCCGCGACCACCGGCAATCCGGGCACCACCGCCTTCGGCACCATCCAGCAAGGCTATCTCGAGACCTCGAACGTCAATATCGTTTCGGAGATCACCAATCTCATTTCGGCCCAGCGCGCCTACGAGATGAACTCCAAGGTGATCCAGACCTCGGACCAGATGATGTCGACCCTCAACCAGATCCAGTGATCGCGCCATGACCAGATTTTTCGCGCCGCTTTTCGCGCTATCGCTGCTGGTCTTGCCCGGCGTCGGGCAGGCCGAGCCCGAGCTGCGACCGAGCGTGATCGTCACCGGCGACGTCATCCGGCTCGGCGATCTCTTCAGCGATGCCGGAGCCGCCGCCCATGACACGGTCGCGCCGGCGCCGGTGCTCGGAACCTACGTCACCTACAATTCGAGCTGGCTCGCCGCGATCGCGGCGGAACACCGCCTCGACTGGATGCCGGCTTCGGATTACGACCAGACCACCGTCGCTCGCGCGAGCCGCGTGATCGGCGCCGATGCGGTGGCCGCGCGCCTGTTGAGCGAGATGGCGCGGCCCGCTCCGGGCGATACGGCGGAAATCCACCTCGACATTCCGGGCCTGCACTTTACCGTGCCCGCCGAGGCGTCCGACGAGCTGGGCGTCGACGGCGTCACCCTCGATCCGCGCAGCGGCCGGTTTTCCGCCTTTGTCTCGGCTGCGTCCGGCGTCGCCGGCGCCCAGCGCCAGCGCGTCACCGGCACTTTGATCGTCGAGACCGAGGTCCCGGTGCCAAGCCGCACGGTCGCGATGGGCGATATTCTGGGGGCCGGCGACATCGAGCAAATCAAGCTGCCGCGCGAGCGCCTGGCCCCCGACACGATCGTCGATCCCGCGCAGCTCATCGGCAAGAGCGCGCGCCGCATGCTCCAGGCCGAGCTCGCCGTGCGCGCCGGCGATGTCCAGGACCCCGTGGTCGTCCACAAGGGCGACCTCGTGACGATCGCGCTGCACACGGCGGCGATGGACCTCACCGCCCAGGGCAAGGCGCTCGACGACGGCGCCATGGGCGCCGCCATTCGCATCGCCAACACCCAGTCGAACCGCATCATCGACGCCGCCGTCGCCGGCCCCCACGCCGTGGTGGTCGGCGGACCGGCGCAACTCGCCTCGCGATAATCAGGAGCAACGCATGTCCTCGCCGTTTCGCCTGCGCCAAATCACCGCGACGGCCGCCGCGGCGCTGCTGCTCGCGGGCTGCAGCGCATTCAGCCGGATCTCGCAGATCGGCGAAGCCCCACCCCTCACCACGATCCAGGACCCCAAGACCCAGCCCGGCTATCAGCCGGTTTCGCTGCCGATGCCGACGCCGATCGTCGGCGCGCGCGAGCCGAACTCGCTGTGGAAGGCGGGCAGCCGCGCCTTCTTCAAGGATCAGCGCGCCGCCCAGATCGGCGACATCCTCACCGTGCTGGTCAGCTTCGACGACACCGCGCAGTTCAACAACGAGACCCAGACTCAACGCACGACCAACGAGCAGGATGGCGCGGCCAACCTCTTCGGCCTGGAGAAACTCATCTCGCATGCCGGCGCCAATCCCGCCAGCCTCGTCAACGTGACCGGCACCACCAACAATGACGGCAAGGCGATGATCGACCGCGAGGAAAAGGTCACGCTCGAAGTCGCCGCGCTGGTGACGCAAGTGCTGCCGAACGGCAATCTGGTGGTGCAGGGGCATCAGGAATTGCGCGTGAATTACGAAGTGCGCGACCTACAGATCGCGGGCGTATTGCGGCCGCAGGACATCAGCTCGACCAACACGGTGTCGCTCGACAAGCTGGCCGAGGCGCGTGTCTCCTACGGCGGCCGCGGCGAGCTCACCAACGACCAGCAGCCGCGCTTCGGCGAGCAGCTCCTCGACACCGTCTCCCCGTTTTAGCTTGCGGCGCGGGCTACCGCGTTTCCCACCAGAACCATTCGGGGTGGATTTGGCGCCACAGCGCGTGGCGCGCGGGATTCGCGCCGATGAGGACGCCGAAGGCGACGGCGGCGCGCGCATCGCCTTCCAGCGCCGCGCGATACATCCGATGCATGCTGAGGCCGAGATCGTCCGGCCGGGCCGCCATGCCGCGCGCGTGCCATTGGAAGCCGAACCTCACTTCCCCGCCGACCGGCGTGCCGGTCAGCAATTCCTGACGGTTCTCGCGCAACTGCTCGAACACGGTCTTTCCCGGCCGGCCGATCAGCGCCGGCAGGTCGTTGGGCGGCGAGCCGAGCCCGCCGTCGCCGCCCCAAGCCGGACGGGTCCCCTCGACGATCTCGATCGGCCTGCCGGCGAGCTCGGTCAGCTCGGCGGCCAGCTCGCGCAACGAGAGGTTCGCGCCGATCAGGTGATAGATCTTTCCGTCATGGCTCGCGCCCGTCAGCACCGCCGCGCCGGCCGCCGCGATGTCGTCGCGGGTGACGTAATTGCGGCGCTGGTCGGGATCGAGGGCGGGCAATTCTCCCTCGCGGACATAGCGCTTGCATTCGCGGCCCAGGCTCTCGGCGAAAATCGCGGTACGCAGAATCGTCCACGCCATGCCGCTCTCGCGAAGCGCGTTCTCGGTCGCGAAGTCGTCCGCGCAACTCTCGGCGATCCCGGCGCCGATCATCGACTGATAGACGCAATGGCCAATGCCCGCCGCTCTCGCGATCGCCACCACCTGTTGCTTCACCGCCGTCTCGTCAACATCGTCGGGCGGATGGTTCATCGGCATGAAATACATGCGCTCGCCGCCCGCGAAGGCCGACGGCAGCGACGCCAGATCGGTGAAATCGCCGTAGCGGAGCACGGCGCCTTGGCGCGCGTAAGGAGCGAGCTCGCCGCGCTCGGGACTGCGCGAGACGAGAATGAGATCGCCCCCCGGCACGCCGCGCTGGAGCAGCCCGTCGGCGATCTTGCGCGAAGTGCGTCCGGAGGCGCCGGTGATGACGATCTTCATCGCTTCAGGCTTTTATTTCGCCGGCCCCGGCTGCCGCCGCCTCATCCATCGACGACTCGTCGCTCGGGCAGTCGCGCAGCATAGCGATAACGGGGCATGATGACGAAGCACAGCATTGCCGCGACGACCGAGTTTGCGAGAATTCCTTGTCGGCCATCTCCCCTCTCCTTCGGCGCGGGGCTACGAGCCCATGCTGTTCGCGCTGAAGATTTCCTCGAGCTTGAGCAGGCGCGGCGTCAACCCCTGCTCGTAGGAATAGGCCGCCGCGGTCTCGAGCGTTTTCTGGTTGGCCTTGATGCCATGCGTCAGAATCTGCGTGGCCAGCGCTTCGCGGTATTGCGGCGGCACCAAGCCGGTCTCGAGATGATAGGCGACGTGCTCCGCGCGCTCGCGCTCGGCGATCGCGTTGGCGTCGGCGAACGCCTTCAGCACATTGATGATCACCCAGGGATGCCGCTCGGCCACGGCGCGCCGCACCACCATGCCGTGATTGATCGGGTAAATGCCGGTCTTGCGATAGTAGCGGATGCCCTCGGCCGCCGAATCCGGAAACAGCGGCTTGATCGCCGGATGGTGGTGGAGATCCTCGGTGCTGCGGTCGATCAGATTCGTGTTCCGGATGTAGAACATGCAGGCATCGAGCTCGCCCGAGACCATCATGCCGCCGATGCTCTTTTCGGGCGGGATCTGGTTGATGGTGACGCCCGCCGGCGGCTTGAAGCCGACGGCGCCGGCATGGCTCCGCGCCGGCACGCGCTCCATCCAGAACTGCATGTCTTTCGGGGAGACGCCGAACTCGCTGTCGAGCACGCCCCGGATCCATAACGCGGCGGTCTGCTGGTACTCGGGCACGCCGACGCGCTTGCCCTTCAAATCGGCGGGCGTCTCGATCTTGGCGTCGCGCCGCACCAGGATGTTGGTGTGAAAGAAGCGCCGCGTGGTGAACACCGGCAGGCCCACGAAGCGCTCGTCGCCCTGCGCCCGGATCATCATCAGCGACGACATCGACATCTCCGAGAGGTCGAACTCAGCGTAATGCAATTGCCGCCAGAACAGCTCGGACGGATCGACGACGGTTTTCACCAGGTCGATCCCGTCGGGCTCGACCCTGCCGTCGATGATCGGCCAGGTCCTTGGGTTTCGTGTGAGGCCGAGGCTGAGTTCGAGCTTCATGGGCTTATTTCCCCGCTGGTTCGCGATAAATCATCTTAGTGAAATCGGGCGTCGATTGCAGCCCGCCGAGCTGCTTCTCGATGCCGGCGTAGAATTCGAGGTCCTTCTCGGTGACGGCCTCGCTGAACACGGGCAGCGTCGAGACCGTGACATGCATCCATTTTTTCTCGATCGGATCGAGCTGATCGGGATGCTGATCGATGAAGTCGTTGGCCTCTTGGATCGCTTTGCGAAACGCCATGGCGGCGGCGGGATTGTCCCTCACCCAGGCACCGCTTGTCGCCCACACCACCGACAGGCTGTCGGGCGACACGTCGGTGTAGAAATGGGCGAGGAGGCGCGCGACGCCGTCAGCGATCATGCGCGAGCGCAGCGGCTCGGGGATAGCGACGGCGTCGAGCTGCTTGTGGACCATCAGGTCTTCCATGTTGAGCGGCGACGCCTCGACCAGGGTGAGCTGATCCAGCCGGATGCCGTTGTCCAAGATCCATTTGCGGAACACGGCATCGGTGCCGCCGCCGAACCCCGGCACCGCGACCCGCTTGCCGATGAGGCTCTTGGCGTCGGTGCCGGCAAAGTCAACCGGCACCAGCACCGCGCTCACGTCGTGGCCGGTCGTCACGTGGGTCGCGGCGGCGAGAATGATGACGTCGAGGCCGCCGGAAGCCGCCTGAATCATGCTGATGGGATTGCTGAATCCGACCTGAAGCTGGTTCGACACGAGCGCGGCCGGCATCGATTCGACCGCCGGAATGGCGGTAAGGGTGACGTCGAGCCCGTTCTGGTCGAAATAGCCCTTGTCCTTGGCGACGAACGCGGCAAGGCATTCGATCGTGATGCTATAGCCGAGAGTGATCGCGGTGGGCGCGGCAAGCGCCTCGCCGAACGGCAATCCTGCGACGATGAGCGCGATCGGCAGCACGGTGTTGAGGCGCATCGGCTTTTCCTGTTAGGATTCCCGCTTGCCGCTCAGCCGAGATCGGTCATGGCCTTGCCGCCAACGTGTCAATCCTCGCGGTAGGTGCGCTCCAAGCGCTCGTGACGCTCTTGCGCCTCGAGCGAGAGCGTCGCGGTCGGACGCGCTTCGAGGCGGCGGACCCCGATCGGCACGCCGGTCTCCTCGCAATAGCCGTAACTGCCGTCATCGATGCGCGCGAGCGCCTCGTCGATCTTGGCGATCAGCTTGCGCTCGCGCTCGCGGGTGCGAAGCTCGGTGAAGCGGTCGGTCTCTAACGTGGCGCGATCGGCGATGTCGGGCTCGGCGAGGCTTTCTTCCCTCAGGTGCTGCAAGGTCTCGGTAGATTCCGAAATCAGTTCGGCGCGCCACGTCAGAAGCTTTTGCCGGAAATATTCGAGTTGCCGAGGGTTCATGAACTCTTCGTCGTCCGACGGCCGGTAATCCTGCGAAAGCGTCAGCCGTGTCACCCGTTGAACTCCCTACCTCGCGCACCGAATTGGCGGCGAGTATATGAATCGGGCGCGGCCTCTTGCAAGCGCGTCGCGCGTGCCGCGGAAACTCGATTTTATGCGATTTCTGAGCCGGTTATTTATTCCGGCCCCTGCTCCACCGGCGGGGCCGGCTAGACCAGCGCGTCGAGCTTGGCCAGCTCGACCGCCACGCGCAAGTCGATTTCGCTTAGAACCTCGGCGAGCCTCGGATCGTCGGACATGCAGCTGTGATCGCGAGCGAGCAACTGAAGCTCGGCCAGCTGCGCGCGCGGCAGGCTGCCGGCGAGCAGCGCCAGGCGCAGATCGTCGAGCCGGTCCAGCAACGCATTGCCCCGTGCCGCCGCGCGCCGACGCCCGGTCAGCTCGTCGGCGACCTCTTGCAGCAGGAACAACCCGTCGACCGCGCCTGCCATTGCCGATGCCGCGGCTGGCACGGCCTGGCTCTCGCCCGCCACCGAATTCGCGAAAGCGCGGTCGGAGCTGGCGCCGCGCAGGTCGCGCCGGCCCGAGGTCCCTGCAAGCTGTGGTGACCAATCGATTCTCATGGGCCGAGCATGGCCGCATTAGGGTTAAGGCGCGCTTAACTTAGCCCGGCAAGACCTGCCGCGCTCCGGCAGGCTTTGCCGTCAGCGGCGGCGGTTCGCGGACAAAAAGCCGGGCTTTCCGCGGGCTTCGCCTTGGCACGCGATTGGCATCGCGCTCGACGGAATAAACCATACGCCATGCATCGGGTGCCATGACACGTCTCGGCCGCCTGTCCCGCCTCGTTCTCGCCGCGCTCGCGCTCGCCGCCGCCGGTGCCGCGACGCAATCCGCCCTCGCCGCCTCGCGCATCAAGGACATCGCCGATTTCGAGGGCGTGCGCGACAACATGCTGGTGGGCTATGGCCTGGTGGTCGGCCTCAACGGCACCGGCGACACACTCAATCAGGCGATCTTCACGCGCGAAAGCCTGATCGGCATGCTCGAGCGGCTCGGCGTCAATGCCCGCGACAACAGCCTGCGCACAGCCAATGTCGCGGCGGTAATGGTGACGGGCACCCTGCCGGCCTTCGCCCGCCAGGGTGGCCGCATCGACGTGGAGGTGTCGGCGCTCGGCAATGCCAAGAGCCTGCAGGGCGGCACCTTGCTGGTGACGCCGCTCCTCGGCGCCGATGGCGAGGTTTACGCGGTCGCGCAGGGCACCGTCGCCTCGGGCGGCTTCACCGCTAAGGGCCAGGGCGCGTCGGTGACCAAAGGCGTTCCAACCTCGGGGCGCATCACCACCGGCGCCATCGTCGAGCGCGAAGTGGGATTCGACCTCAACAAGATGCACAGCGTCAGCCTGATGCTGCACAACCCCGACTTCACCACGGCGCGCCGCATCGCCGAGGTCATCAACGCACGCCTCAAAGGCCCGGTCGCGCATGCGGCCGACTCCTCGACGGTGGTGCTCGACGTGCCGACCGACATGAAGGGCGACGTGGTCGACATGCTGACCGATATCGAGCAGCTCGAGATCGAGCCCGATCAAGTCGCGCGCGTCGTCATCGACGAGCAGAACGGCATCATCGTCATGGGCGAGAATGTCCGCATCAGCACGGTCGCCGTGGCGCAAGGCAATCTGACCGTCAAGATCACCGAAACCCCGCAGGTTTCGCAGCCCAACGCTTTCTCGGCCGCGGGCACGATCGCCCCGCCGCTGGTTCCGGCCGGCCCGGGCCTCGCGCCCAATTCCGGCGCCGGCCTGCCGGCCGTGCCCCAGGCCAACGGCACCCAGTTCTCGCCCACCGGCGGCGCCTCGACCGTGGTCGTGCCGCGCACGAACATCGAGGTCAACGAAGAAAGCGACCACCGCATAGCCGTGGTATCGGCCGGCGTCAGCCTGCAAGAACTCGTCAACAACCTCAACGCCCTAGGCGTCGGCCCGCGCGACATGATCAGCATCCTCCAAGCGATCAAGGCGTCGGGCGCGCTCCAGGCCGATATCGAGTTGATGTGATGGATGGGGACGCGAATTTCCTGGCGGCGGTTTCGACGACGCCATCGGCGCCGGCAACGGCTCATATTTCCGATCCTGCCGCAGCCCAAAAGGCCGGCGAGGATTTCGAGGCGTTCTTCATGTCGCAAGCCTTCGAGAACATGTTCGAGGGGCTGGGCTCCGACGATCTGTTCGGCGGCGGCTCGGGCGAAAACGTCTATCGCTCGCTGCTGATCCAGGAATACAGCAAGGTCGCGGCCACGAGCGGCAGCACCGGCATCGGCGCCGCGGTCACGCGCGAGATTCTCCATCTCCAAGAAGCGCAATCGGCGAACTGAGCATGGCCGCCCTCCCCGCCAAATCCTCGCCGCCCGAAGCCATGCCGCGCGGCATCGCCGGCCTGGCCCTGACCGCGGGCGCGCTCGCCGATCTGCTCGATCGTGAAACCGCGCTCATCCGCGCGATGCGCGTGCCGGAGATCGCGCCGCTTCAGGCCGAGAAGGCGCGGCTCACCAAGCTGTGCGGGACCGTCCTTAAATCGATCGACGCCGCCGCCCCGGTCGCGCCCGGGTTGGTCGCGCAATGGCGTGCCGCCAGCAAGCGGCTGGGCGACGCGGCGGCCGCGAACGAGATGGCGCTGCGCGTCGGCCACGCCGCGACCGACCGGCTCGTCGCCGCCATCGTCGGTCATATCGAGACGCGACAAAAATCGATCGCCGGCTATGGCAGGCCGACGGCCCCGCGCCGCCCGATCCTCGCGGGCGTCGCGGTTGACCGGCGGCTATAGAGCGGAGCTGTTACCATGAGCCTCGATCTCGCACTAGGAGATGCGCTGAGCGGCATTAAGGCGGCGCAGGCGCAAATTCAGGTGTTGTCCGGCAACATCGCCAACGCCCAGACCCCCGGCTATTCGGAAGAGACGCTAAGCCAGACTTCGGCGACGGTGCCGGCGGGCGGCGCCGGAGTCGATACCGGCATCGTGCAGCGCGAAAGCGACCCGATCCTGACCGCCAATCTCGCGACCCAGACCAGCGCCGCCTCGGCAGCCTCGACCACGAACGACTATCTCCAACAGCTTCAGAACCTGCTCGGCCAAGTCGGCAGCAACGATTCGATCGCGGCGGGGCTCAGCGCGTTCCAGAACGCAATGCAGGCGGTCGCGACGACGCCTCAAGATCCGGTGGCGCAAAGCGCCGCCGTCAATGCCGGCCAGGAACTCGCGCAACAGCTCAACGATTTCTCCTCGGGGATCCAGAACCTGCGCCAGAGCGTCAACGGCGACATCGCCAGTTCGGTCGCGACCGCCAACACGGCGCTGCAAACCATCGCCTCGCTGAATACCAGCATCGCCAGCCTGACGGCCCAGGGCCAATCGACGGCGACGCTCGAGGATCAGCGCGACCAGGCGGTCAGCCAACTTGCGCAGCTCGTCGGGGTCACCACTTTCACCCAGGCCAACGGCATGATGGTGGTGATGGCGAGCGGCGGGCAGACGCTCGTGGACGCCGGCACGGTCGCGCAATTCGGCTATACCCAGTCCGGCACCGTGACCGGCGCCACGACGCTCTCGCCGATCACGCTCGACGGCGCCAACGTCACCAGCTCGATCACCACCGGCACGATCGGCGCGCTCCTGCAACTCGGCAACACCACGCTGCCGGGGGTCACGGCGCAACTCAACCAGTTCACGAACAACCTCTTCAACATGGCGAGCGACCCGAACCTCGACACCACCAATAGTGGGCTCAATGCGACCAACGACGCCAACGATTTCTTCGCCAATGTCAACATCGCCGGCGGGGTCGACAACGCCGCGACGATCGAGGTCAATCCGTCCCTCGCCCAGAACCCCGATCTCCTTCAAACCGGCGCCCTGGGACCGGACCCGACGATCTCGGCGAATCTCGCCAACAACCTGAACGGCACGGCCAGCTTCGCCGCCGCCGGCGGCTTCGCGAATTCAATGACGACAACGCTCGGCAACTACGCCGCGCTAATGATCGGCCAGACCGCGACCCTCGCGTCTCAGGCGACCCAGAACAATACCTATCAGAGCCAGCTCCAGACCCAGATGCAGAACCAGCTCCAATCGGAGACCGGCGTCAATCTCGACCAGGAACTGAGCAATCTCGAGGTGTACCAGAACGCTTACGGCGCGTCGGCGCGGGTGATCTCGACCATCCAAACCATGTACGACGCGTTGATGGCCATCACGACGTAACGAGGTTTCCGCGATGACCGGCATCAGCACCATCGAGCAAAACAACCAGATGCTGCAGAACCTGCAGCAGCTGCAGACCCAGGCCAACACGCTGGGAAACCAGATCTCGACGGGCCAGAAGAGTACGAGCTATGCCGGCATCGCTGCGCAGGCCACCGAGCTCGTCGATCTCCAAGCGACCCAAGCGCAGCAGCAGGGCTATATCAACACGGCGACGACCTTGAACACGCAGCTCCAGACCATGAGCCTCTCGATGCAGAATATCGCCAGCATCGCAACTCAATTCGAGAACACGCTCGCTTCCGACGCCTTCAGCACCACCGGCCCGAACATCCAGCAGACCGCGCAGCAGCTTTTGACCGAGGTCGGCAGCTATCTGAACACCCAGGACGGCACGAGCTACGTGTTCTCGGGCAACCAGACCAGCACGCCGGCCTACAACCCGGCCAACCTGCCCAACCCCGGCGATCTGACGACCAATGTCGCGTCGGACTATTACCAGGGCGACAATGGCATCGCTCAAGCGCAGGTCAACAACAACGTCACGATGCAATACGGCGTCACCGGAAACAATCCGGCCTTCGAGCAGATCATCCGCGTGCTGAACTTCTTCGCCAACAATTCGACGCCGCTGTCGCAATCGAGCCCGACCGACCTCGCCAACGTGCAGCAAGGACAGCAGCTCCTCGCCACCGCCGCGCAGCAGGTCCAGGTGCTGGTCTCCAATAACGGCGAGCAGCAAGCCGATCTCGCCCAGCTCACCACCGCGCACCAGAACGCCCAAACCCTCGCGAGCACGCTCAGCACCGGTATCACGCAATTGGACAGCGCGGCCGCGATCACCCAGCTCAACACCCTGCAGACGCAGCTCGAGGCCTCTTACCAGACGATCAACATCTTGCAGCAGATGAGCCTCGTCAATTACCTGAAATAGGCAGCGCCGCGACCGCCGCCGTCAACGGTCCGTTAACCATGGCGCGGCCAAGATCGATCGAGCGACAGCATCACAGCCCGAGCGGAGCCAACATGGCACAACCGATGAAATCCAACACGCGCGCCCGCTCGACCGTGGCGCTGCTGCCGCGCGCGTCCGCTCCCGCACCGGCGGGGGCCGGCGTCAAGGGGCGCGTGCAATCGCTGAGCCAGCATCGCATCGCCGCGCTGCGCCAGTTCGACGGCAAATCCGTGCTCATCACCGGCGGCAGCGGATCCTTCGGCCGCAGCTTCGTCGACGTGCTGCTGCGGCACAGCCGCGCGCGCCGGGTCATCGTGTTCTCGCGCGACGAGTACAAGCAGTACGAGATGCAGCAGATGCTGGCCCCGCTGGGCCTCGACCGCATGCGCTTTTTCCTCGGCGACGTGCGCGACGGCGACCGGCTGGAGCTCGCCACCCGCCAAGTCGATTTCATCGTCCACGCCGCGGCCCTGAAGCAAGTGCCGGCGGCCGAATACAATCCCTTCGAGTGCATCCGCACCAATGTCTCGGGCGCCGAGAACGTGGTGCGGGCGGCGCTGCGGAACAACGTGCCGAAGGTAATCGCGCTGTCGACCGACAAGGCGGCCAACCCGATCAACCTTTACGGCGCGTCGAAGCTCGCCTCGGACAAGATCTTCATCGCGGCCAACAATCTGACGGGCAGCGGCGAGAGCCGTTTCGCGGTCGTGCGCTATGGCAACGTCGTCGGCTCGCGCGGCAGCGTCATCCCGCTCTATCGCAAGCTGATCGCGGAAGGCGCCGAATACCTGCCGGTCACCGATCTGCGCATGACGCGCTTCTGGATCACCTTGCCGCAAGGCGTCCATTTCGTCGCGAGCGCGCTCGCCATGATGCATGGCGGAGAAATCTTCGTGCCCAAGATTCCGAGCATGCGGATTTCCGATCTGGCGAAGGCGCTGGCGCCGAACCTGCCGATCAAGGTCGTCGGCATCCGCTCGGGCGAAAAGCTGCACGAGGTCATGATCACCGAGGACGATTCGCGCCATACAATCGATCTCGGCGATTGCTACATCATCGAGCCGAGCTTTGCCTGGTGGCAGCGCGAACGCTATGCCGCCACGGGCGCCGCACCGGTGGCCGAGGGCTTCCGCTTCGCCAGCGACACCAACGAGGATTGGCTCGACGCGGAGGGGTTGAAGACGCTGGTCGCGGAAGCGGGTTGATGCCGACGGAACCTCTTCTCCGCTATGGCCGACACGCCATCGACGAGGACGACATCGCCGCCGTCGCGGCCGTGCTGCGCGGCGAGTGGCTAACCACCGGACCGACCGTAGGCGCCTTCGAGGACGCGCTGGCCGCACGCTGCGGCGCGCGGCACGCGGTGAGCTGCAGCAGCGGCACGGCCGCGCTCCATCTCTCCTGCCTGGCCCTGGGGCTTGGCCCCGAGCATACGGTGATCGTGCCGACCATGACCTTCGCCGCCACGGCTAATGCCGCGCGCCTCGCCGGCGCGGAAATCGCGTTTGCCGATTGCGATCCCGAAAACGGGTTGATGCGGCCCGAGCAGCTCGAAGAGGCGATCGCGCGAGCGCGTCATGCCGGCAAGCGCCCGGCGGCGGTGTTTCCCGTCGATCTCGCCGGCCAATGCGACGACATCGAGGCGATCGGGCTGATCGCCCGGCGCGAAGGGCTGGCGATCGTCGAGGATTCCTGCCACGCGATCGGCGCCGAGTATCGGCACGCCGACGGCGCCTGGCATAAGATCGGCGCGTCGATCGACAGCGACATCACGGTGTTCTCTTTCCATCCGGTCAAGACCGTCGCCGCAGGCGAAGGCGGCGCGGCTCTGACCAGCCAGCCCGATCTGGCCGCCCGTCTCGCCCAGTTCCGCAATCATGGCGTCAATCGCGACCCTGTCCAATTCGCCGACCGGCAAGCCGGGTTCGACCACGCCCAAGCCAATCCTTGGTATTACGAGATGGTCGCGCTCGGCCTCAATTACCGCCTCAGCGACATCAATTGCGCGCTCGCCTTGAGCCAGCTCGGCAAGCTCGACCGTTTCGTCGCCGCCCGCCGCGAGCTCGCCGCCCATTACGATTCGCGGCTCGCCGAGTTGGCGCCGCTGGTGCGGCCGATCGCGCGGACAGTGGGTTGCCGTCCGGCCTGGCATCTCTACAGCGTCGTCATCGATTTCGCCCGGTGCGGGCTGAGCCGCGGCGCGCTGATGCGCGCGCTCGAGGAGCGCGGCATTCTCAGCCAGGTACACTACATTCCGGTGCATCGCCATCCCTATTACCGCGCCCGCTATGGCGCGATCGCCCTGCCCGGCGCCGAATCCTACTACCGCCGCACCCTGTCGCTGCCGCTCTATGTCGGCATGACCGCGCGCGACGTCGACCGCGTGGTCGAGGCCCTCGCCGAGCTGCTCGGCGGAACTTCGCGCGTCGCCAGCGGGCGCGCGACATGAGCGCCGCGCGAATGCGCCAGGTTTGCATCGTTCAGGCGCGCATGGCATCGACCAGGCTGCCGGGCAAGGTGCTCGAAGCGATCGGCACGACGCCGGTGCTCGCGCATGTCCTTGGGCGTTGCCGATCGATCGGCGGCGTCGACGCGGTGGTGTGCGCGACAGTCGAGGGGCCGGATGGCGACGCCATAGCCGCTCTAGCCGAGAGCGTCGGCGCCGCGGTTTTCCGCGGCGCGGAGCGCGACGTGCTGGCCCGTTATCACGATGCCGCGCACGCGGCGGGCGCCGAGATCGTGCTGCGCGTCACCAGCGATTGCCCGCTGATCGATCCCGAGATCTGCGCCGCGGTGCTGCGGCTGCGCGACCGCGAAGCAGCCGACTATGCCGCCAACAACCTGCCGCGCTCCTGGCCGCACGGCCTCGACTGCGAGGCCTTCACCATCGCGGCGCTCGACGCGGCGGCAGCGACCGCGACCGCGCCGGAAGATCGCGCGCACGTCACGCCTTGGATCCGGCGCAACCGCGCCTTCCGCCGCGTCAACCTCGCCGGACCCGGCGGCACGCTCGCCGAGCAGCGATGGACGCTGGATTATCCCGAGGACCTGGCTTTCCTGCGCGCGGTCTTCGATCGGCTGCCGCGCGCAGAGGAGCGCTCCGGCTGGCGCGACATCGCCCGGATCGTCGCGCGCGAGCCGCAACTGGCGCTCATCAACGAATCCCGCCGTCAGCGTTGAGGTCAAGCTAAGGAATCGTTAAGCGCGATCCCGCATGATGGCACCATGTCGGTCTTGGTCACCAGCGCCGTTTCGCCGTTCACCGTGCTGACGCAGACGGCTCAGGCCACTGCGTCGGAAACGCAGAAGATTCAGATCGCGCAGATCACGCAGGATCTACAGAACGAGACCAATCAGCAGATCGCGGCGCTGCAAGCCCCAACCGACCAGGTTTCGGTCAACTACTCGCAACAGCAGATCAACGCCCTGATGGCGCAGCAAAAAACCATCAGCGGCCTCGAGACCCGGTATGGCAGCAACGCCAACATCCTGGCCGATCTCACCAACCAGTTGGCGAAAATGGCCGGGGCGGCGACCGCCGGCAATTCGACCAGCTTCGATAATGCCCGGACCGCCGCGACAACCGACCTCAACGATCTCGCGGTGATCGCGTATAATCCACTGTTTCAAGCCGATGGCATCGCATCGCTCAAGACCAACGGCCTCGGCGTCAATTCAAGCGCGTCCTACAATTTGTCGACGCCCGCCGGTCAGGCCGCGGCAGGCGCCGCCGTCGCCGCCGCGCAAACCCTGTTCAGCAGCAGCTTCAAGACCACCTCGGCCAACCAGACGCTAGCCGCGAGCCAGAGTACCGCGCTGAACGGCCAGATCAGCGCGCTCCAAACGCTAGAGAGCCAGACCGAGAACGCTCAGACGACGCAAATCGCCACCGAAACCCAGCAACTCCAGACCAACATGCAGAATCAACTGCATCTGATCGAGCTCAACATCGGCGACAGCGGCGAGCTCGCGACCGAGATTTTTAACGCGGCAAACCCGCCGCAGCCAGTGTCGTCGGTATTCGGAGAGCTCGAGACCGCGGCCGTCACCGCCGCTACTCCCGCGGGCTCAAGCACCAATCAGCCGAGCGCGCCCGCCGCGATCCTCTCGCTGTTCGCCTGATCGCGCCGCCAAGGCCAGCGGAACGAGCGCGGCGAAGAGCCGGCGCATCTCTTTCCGTATTTCTTTAGAAGTAGACTTGAATTCACTGATAAACAAAGAAAATATCTCTTTCCTGTAGACCGGATCGGCGATCCGGAAGCCGAAGAACATCGCGATCCGCGGCAGCGCTTGAAGGGTCCCTACGACGATGGCATCGGCGTGGCGGTAGCGTTCGCGTGCGGCGCTGAGGAAATCCATCACCGCACGATAGGCGGCAGCGAAATCCGCCTCCCCCGCCCCAAGCCGGTCGAGCAGCGCGTCGAGATCGTCGAGCATCCGGTCGGCCGCGCCTGCGACCTCGGCCAGATCGGTCTCGGCGAATATCGCCGCGGGTTCGATCCGATTGAGCGAGCGTTTCAGCGCGGCGTGGAGCGCATCGCGCTCGAGCGGCGGCCCCGGCACCTCGATCGCTTCGGGCACCCGCGGCACGGCACCCGGGATGTAGGCGCCGTCGCTCATATTGACGACGTTGAGACCGCGCTGCTGGATGACCTCGGCCAGCATCAGCCGGCACGAATCGTAAATCCAGTTGGTGCGGGCAACGCCACCGAAATTCCCCTCGACCTCGATCGGAAACCGCGCAGCGGTGTCGCCGTCTTTCTTGAAGAGGCCGATATCGCGATAGACCGTGGCGCTGGCGTGGTCCTCGCCGCCCGCGCGCATGCCGCAATCCGCGCCGAACAGCGCAATCTCGGTGAAGCCGAGGAACGCCGCCATCGACAGCGCCATGTTGACGCAAGTCGGCGTGGCGCCGGCAATGGGGAGATGCTTCTCGCCCAGAATCTGGGTCGAGCTCACCCAATCGCGGAAGAAATAGATCGCCTCCCGGAACAGCGGCGGCAGGCGCGGATCGACCGTGGCCGAGGCGAACAGCGTGATCTTGCCGAGATCGCCCTCTTTGGCCGCCTCGCTGACCGCCTCGAACGCCTCGGGCACATTCTCGAGCTCGCAATGGAAATCCGGCACGAGGCCGTTACGCAACAACGGACGCAAGGCGGTGCCGGCCGAGAACAGGACGATGCGGTCGCGAAGCTGCTTCAGCGCCGGCAAAGCTTCGTCGAGTGACGGTCCCGCCCCGACCACCGCCGCGAGCTCGGGCCGATGCAGCCGCGGGCGACCCTCGATCAGCCAGCACGGACCGGCGGCAAAATTGGCTACCGCGTTCGACATCATCTTGACCTCGTCTTCGAAGAAGCCGCGGTTGATGAAGGCGAACTCGACCGCTTCATAGAGCCGGTTGCGGCCTTCGGTGAACGCCCAAAGCGGATAATGGGTGAAGACGTGGCTGCCATCGACGTAAGGGATGCCCTGCGCCGTCATGAACCGGACGATGGCCGACACCATTTTGCCGGGATCGATCTCGGTGATGACATGGATCGAGCCGCCCTGCCCTTCGAAATCCGAAAAGAGCTTCGGCCAATCGACGGTATGAAAGGAATGCGCGACGAAATCGACGATCGGCTCGGCCAGGATCAGCCATTTCGCCTTGGTCCGGCGCGCTAGGTCCTCGAGGTGATGGCCAAGGCCGAGGCCGAAAACGACCAGGAAACTGGGGCTGTCGACCACTTGGCTGCTGATTTCGCCGACGCCGTCGGCAAGCAGCCGGTCGGTCAAGGCCTCGTGCAGCCGCACGCAGATCGGACTAACCAGGCCGGCCGCGGTCGGACGATCCATGAACAGCCGGAGCGGTTTGCGCAGGAAGGCCTCGACCTGCGCTTGGGTGAAGCCGCGCGCATCGCCGCCATAAAGGCGCCGCTCCTCGATCAGGGCGTCGACCACTGCGCCATTCTCGACAACGAGCGTCGAGCGCACGGCACCGGGCCGGTCGAGGCGCTCGACGATGTGCGGAAAGCGCGCGGCAAAGGCGGCATGCGAGCGCGTCGCGTCAATCACGGCGGTACGCCTCGATCATCGCCGCAATGCGACGCGCGCCGTCTTCGATCGTGCCCAGCTCGCGCGCCGCCGGCGAATGCGCCAGCGCGGCCGCGATGGCGCGATAACGACCGGCATCGGCCGCAACGAAAGCACCGAGGCCGCGATCGGCGAGGAAGCCGCTGTAAGGCTCGGCACGGCTCGCGCCGGCCAGCGCGACCACGGGCACGCCGTGGCCCAGCGCTTCGGCCGCGGCCCGCGGAGAAGCACCGCGACACGGCAGCAGGCCGACATCCACCGCTTGGTAGAATTCCTCGGCGAGCACGGCCGCGCGGATGTCGATGCGGGCCGCGGTTTCGCTGCCGAAGCGGCGGACGAGGCGGGTGAGGTTGGCGCCATTCTCCATATCGTTGCCGCGCAGCACGAGGGACGCGTCCGGAACCGCCTGCAATACCGAGGCCCACAGCGCGGCAGTCGCCCGGTCGATTTGCGCCATGCCGGCATCGGCGCCGAACACGATCGCGCCGGTCTTGGGGGCACGCGGACCTCGCGCCTTGCCGAGCACCGGATAGGCGCCCGGACCGAGCTCGCGATCGTAAAGCGGCGCCAAGATTCCACCGGGATTGCCGAGCCAGGAGACGCGGATCGCGCCGGTGCAGCGCGCAAGCGCTTGCAGCTGCTGGGCCGCGGCGAAACCGCCGCCGTCCACGAGCACATGGACGCCGTCGCCCGCGAGCGTGCGCGCGAGCGTCGCCGGGTCGAGCGCGCCGATATCGCGCCACTTGGTGAAAGCGCCGGTGAGCGACGGTGTTTTCCTCGGCGGTGTACAAGCCCTGGCCGAAACCGAGCACGATGGTGCGGTCGCGATCATGGGCCTGCGCCACCGCGGCAACCGCCGCCGCATCGCGCCGATCGAGAAAGGACGAAACCAGGTAGCCCACCACCAGCTTCCCGCCCGCCGGCAACGGGCGGCTGGGCCGCGGCGGGGGACAGAAGCGATGGGCCCAGTCCCGCGAGAGCGCGGCAAGCCCGGCCGAATCCTCGCCCAGCCAGAGCGCGTCGGCCACCCGCGCGGCCGCGATGGCGGCGTCTGCCGGCGCGGCGCTCGCGGCGCGGTCATGCTGGGCGCGCGCCGCCTCGGCCTCGCCCGTCGCCGCCAGGGCGCGCGCGTAAAGGCCGATCGATGGCGCGTCGGACGCGGTGTTTCCCTCGACAATCGCCAGCGCCTCGGCGGCGGTCGAAGCCGATCCCGCGCGCAGCAGGACCGCGCCATAAAAGGCACGGCCCTCGATATGGTCGGGCGCCAACGCGACATGCTGGCGCGCCTTGTCGACCGCCTCGGCGAGCCTGCCTTCGGCGAGGGCCTGCCGCGCCCTGGCGAGCAGCGGATTGTCCTTGATCGACAGGAAGGCGCGATCGAAGCCGGGATAATGCTTGGGCACGAGCGCGGCGAGCCGCGCGTCGGCGGCGAGCGCGATCGAAAGCTTGCCCACAAACAGGCTTTCGCCGAGATCGCCGATCTGAGCGTAAAGCGAGGCCAGGGTTTCGGCGATGGTGCCATTGTTCGGCGCCTGGTCGTGGCATTGCTGCAATACTTGCAGCGCCCAGTCGAATTTTTCGAGCTGCCAGGCGGTCATCGCCAACAGGAAGCGGGCCGCCAATCCGGATTCAGCGTCGCCGACCAGCGGCTTCAACAGCGCCAAGGCGGCGTCGGCCTCGCCCGCGGCCAGCCGGGTCGCGGCATGGCATAGGATGTCGTCCGGCATCGGCGGACCGTCCGGCATCGGCCTCGGCATCATCGCCGCGCCTCGATCAGACGGATTCCTGCAGCTGGGTCGCGGGCCCGGCGCGGCTGGCGGACCGCGCCGCGCCGACGCGCTGGCCTTCGAGCAGACCTTCGCTGATCTGGCGATTGATGTTCACCAGCGCGTCGATCTTCTTGGGGTCGCGCACGGCGAGAAGTGCCGCGGTCTGGCGGTCCACGAAATTGGAGAGACCCAGAAGATTGCTGCGAACCGGGGCCGGAAGCTTGCAGTCGGGCTCCACTAGGCTGGCCTGAAAGATCGTCCACAAGCGCCAGTTCTGCCGCAGCGCGGCGCGGAACTCCTCGATCGGCCCTTCCCTGGTCTGATGGAGCCGGCGCGCGGATTCGAGCAGCGCCCATGCTTCCGTTCGAGCCGGATTACCCGGGTCCGGCGTCCTCGGATAGGCTTTCATCGGCGACGTCATTCAGAATCTCCACTTCTCTCGCGATCAGTTGCTTGGCCGTTTTAAGGGCCCGGTAATATTGACCGGCATCAACGAGCTGGCGGATGTCCTGAACCAGATTAACCGTACTCGGCGCTGCCTCCCCGAACTCTGAAAGAAACTTGTAAATTATGGGTAAAAATAGATCGTCTTTGCCGGGAAACAGGTATTCGCATTGGATGGCGAAATAGATCCGCCGCGCTGGCGTCGAAGCCTGTTCGTCGGTGATGATGTCTTTTTCGCGGAGAAGAGCGGCGTTGTTGTGAATCAGAATCTTGGCCATCTGGCCCGAATTCTCGATCACCACGCCGTTGACGATGAGCCGCTCGCGCGGCTTCAGATTGATGGTGAGCGGCATTCTACTGCTCTCCTGAGGGGCGATGGACGGTTCTACGCCGCTGGCGATTACCAAACGGTTAACCGATTGGGGGCGAGCAGCCGAAGCCGCCCGCCCCCATTACCGGTCAGGTTAGTGGAAGAGGCGGAGAACGTTTTGCTCGGACTGGGTCGCGATCGACAGCGATTGGATCGCGAGCTGTTGCCGGGTCTGCAAGGTGACGAGGTTGGTGCTCTCCTGGTTGACGTCGGCCACCGTCAGATCGGAGGCGCCGCCTTGCAGCGTGGTTATGTACTGCTCGGTGAAGGACAGGCGCGTCTGCAGGAAGTTGACGTTCGTGCCCAAGGTCTGGGCCGCGGCCTGGGCCTTGGAAACCGCGGTGTTCAGCGCGTTATAGAGATTCGTGAACAGCGAGATCTTGTTGCTCACCGCGGAGAACTTGATCGAGATCAGCTTGGTCGCCGCGACCGAGCCTTTGGCGGCCACTTTGCCGCCGGTGACGAGCTTGCTGAACAGCAGATTCTGGCCCTGGATCTTCAAGGTCGAGGCCGAGGCCAGGCTGAATTGCAGCGTCAGGTTCGTGGTCGTCGAATTGACCAGGTTGAGGCCCTGATAGCTCGAATCGCCCAACAGCGTGCTGAGCTGCTGGCCCAGGGTGTCGAACTGTTGCGCAGCGGCTTGACGCTGCGTATCGGTCTGGGTCGCGGCGCCGTTCACGACGCCCTCCATCTCCTGCAGGATCGAGATGACGCTGTTGATGCCGTTGGTCGCGGCCGTCAGCGAGGAAATGCCCTGATCGATCGCGTCCTTGCGGGTCGACAGATCGTCGGCGCGGCTGGTCAGCGACTGCGCCTGGAAATAGGCGACCGCATTGTCGGTCGGCGACGCCACGGCAAGGCCGGTGGCGAGCGCGTTCTGCGTGGTGTCGAGCTGGGTACCGATGTTTTGGAGGGCCAACAGGTTCTGTTGGGTGGCGGCGCCGAGGACGATGTCAGACATGGCGACGATTCCTTCTAGCTAGAGTTTCACGAGCCGCTTCGCGGCCCTGACGCTCTCGTGGCAAGGATCGTGCCGACGAACGACGTTAAGGCGCCTTCACCACGAAGGCGCCTTTCGATCGTCCGCGAAACCTTAAGGGAAGCCTACCGCCGGGCCGGCGGGAACGGCCCCAAGAAACTTGGAGCCGCCCGCCCCCATTACCGGTCAGGTTAGTGGAAGAGGCGGAGAACGTTTTGCTCGGACTGGGTCGCGATCGACAGCGATTGGATCGCGAGCTGTTGCCGGGTCTGCAAGGTGACGAGGTTGGTGCTCTCCTGGTTGACGTCGGCCACCGTCAGATCGGAGGCGCCGCCTTGCAGCGTGGTTATGTACTGCTCGGTGAAGGACAGGCGCGTCTGCAGGAAGTTGACGTTCGTGCCCAAGGTCTGGGCCGCGGCCTGGGCCTTGGAAACCGCGGTGTTCAGCGCGTTATAGAGATTCGTGAACAGCGAGATCTTGTTGCTCACCGCGGAGAACTTGATCGAGATCAGCTTGGTCGCCGCGACCGAGCCTTTGGCGGCCACTTTGCCGCCGGTGACGAGCTTGCTGAACAGCAGATTCTGGCCCTGGATCTTCAAGGTCGAGGCCGAGGCCAGGCTGAATTGCAGCGTCAGGTTCGTGGTCGTCGAATTGACCAGGTTGAGGCCCTGATAGCTCGAATCGCCCAACAGCGTGCTGAGCTGCTGGCCCAGGGTGTCGAACTGTTGCGCAGCGGCTTGACGCTGCGTATCGGTCTGGGTCGCGGCGCCGTTCACGACGCCCTCCATCTCCTGCAGGATCGAGATGACGCTGTTGATGCCGTTGGTCGCGGCCGTCAGCGAGGAAATGCCCTGATCGATCGCGTCCTTGCGGGTCGAACAGATCGTCGGCGCGGCTGGTCAGCGACTGCGCCTGGAAATAGGCGACCGCATTGTCGGTCGGCGACGCCACGGCAAGGCCGGTGGCGAGCGCGTTCTGCGTGGTGTCGAGCTGGGTACCGATGTTTTGGAGGGCCAACAGGTTCTGTTGGGTGGCGGCGCCGAGGACGATGTCAGACATGGGCACGATTCCTTCTAGCTAGAGTTTCACGAGCCGCTTCGCGGCCCGCAGCGCTGGAAGCAAGACGCCTACCACCGCGTTTGGATGCGCCTCTTGTCGGACAAATCCCCTGACATTTTCTTAAAATGCCCGACATGTTGGACGTTTTTCCGCCCGGCCTTGCGCACGCCCAGCGCAGATCTTGCCGGGCAGAATTTGCCGATGCGGCAAAACCTGCCGGAGAATCATCGCGCGATGCGCCCATCCGACGCCGGAACATCCGGCGCGCGAGCGGCAAAGTTTGCCCCACCAATGCCGGCATGGATTGCCGCCAGCGCTCCGGCGTCGAAGTTCCACGCTCCGAAAATTTCCGATTTCTCAAGTGCTTATTCGATCGACCGCCAATGGCACATGGCTTGCTGACCCGCCTGCCTAGATCACGAGGATCAGTGGATGATCGCGCAACCGGTATTCACGCAGCCCAAACCGATCAAGACCGTCGCCGCCCAGCAACCGCCCGCGACAACGAACGGTTTTCTCGCTTTGCTGCCGATGGGTTCATCGCTCGCCACGCTGGCGCAAAATGCCGGCGGTAGCGGTAGTGGTGCCGTTGTAGCGCTGCCTGCCAACAAGAACACCAAGCTCGATGCCTCGAGCGCGGCGCCGACGATCGCGCCGGCATCGGCCCCGGCGATACCGATCGCGCCGGCGTCAGCCCCGGCAATACCGATCGCGCCGGCGCCGACCCAGGCGATGCCCGTCGCGGATTCAGCGTCGGGCCACTCCGCGAATTCGTTTCCGCCGAGCCGATCCGCGACGTCGCCTCAGCAAGGCCAATCCGCGGCTTCGCCCCAGCAAGGCCTAGCCGCGACTTCGTCTCAGCAAAACCTATCCGCCGCTTCGGCGCAGCAAGGCGTCCCAGCCGCGGCGCCGGCACAAGGCGTCGCAGCCGCGGCGCCGGCACAAGGCGCCACGCCGGACCCGAGCGCGAATGCGTCCGGAACCGCAAACGCCGGGCCCCTGGGTTCCGCGGGAGCTCGACGCCCGCGTCGCCGCCGGCGCGACGGTCTATACCTCGCATCCGAACTTCACGATGGCCTCGGTGCCCCCTCACCTGCTCGAGCCGCCCGGCGCGCATGACCAAACGGCGCCGGCCGGAACCACCGCTCCCACCGCCGACGGGCAAAAGACGGCGCCCGCCGCCGCATCGCAACCGCAAGCGCCCGCCGCCGCAACCGCCGCCGCCACGCCGCAACCCCTTCCCGGCCATCAATCCCCGAGCGAGGCTTCCGCCAGCTCCGCCCAGCCCGTGGGCCCGGCGAGCGACGGAACCGAGAGCGCGACCGACGGCTCGAGCGCGACCGCGCCGTCCGCGACCGCGGTCCTCGCTCCGGCGCCCGCCACGATTACCGCGCCGCAGACGAGCGACGCCGCCTCGCGCAGTGTCGCACCCTATATTCCCGTCGGCGAGCAGGTCGCGATCAGCCTCAAGCAGGCCGCCGCCGTCAACACCGACGAAATCCGGATTCAGCTCAAGCCTGCGAGCCTCGGCGCGATCGACGTCAAACTGAACGTCGCGCATGACGGACGGATAACGGCGGTGATCTCCGCCGACCGCTCGGACACGCTCAACATGTTGAAACAGGATTCGGGCAATCTCCAACAGGCCCTGCGCGACGCCGGCCTCAACGCCGACGCCGGCAGCCTCAGCTTCAATCTCCGCGGCGAGGGACAATCCTTCGCCCAGAACGCCCCGCAATCCGGCTCAAGCGCCAACGCCGCCAACGCCGCGCCAGATATATCGAGCGCGGTAGCCGCGGTTCGGGGCTCGCGCCAGCACACCGGCTCGCTCGACATCCAGGTCTAAGGAAACCGCCATGACCACTGTTTCGTCCGCTGTCTCGTCCGCCGCCAACGCCGCTTCGCCGAGCAGCACCAACAACGCGCTGGCGGACCTGTCGTCGAATTTCAACGACTTCCTGACGCTGCTGACGACCCAGCTCCAGAACCAGGATCCGCTGTCGCCGCTCGACACCAACGACTTCACCCAGCAATTGGTCGCGATGAGCGGAGTGGAGCAGCAGATCAACACCAATACCAATCTGCAGCAGCTGATTTCGCTGCAAGGCGCCGGTCAGACCATTTCGGCGCTGCCGCTGGTCGGCGACACGATCGAATACAACTCATCGACCGCGCCGCTGTCTGCCGGCCAGGCCAACTTCGTTTACACGCTGCCGAGCGCGACCACGGCGACCAGCCTCATCGTCAGCGACGCGAACGGCAATATCGACTACACGGAGCCTGGCCAGACCGCGGCCGGATCCTACGTCTTCAACTGGAACGGCCAAACCAATGCAGGCGTCCAACTGCCCGACGGCAATTACACGCTCCAGGTCCAGACCACCGGCGCCAACGGCACGACGGTCACCCCGACTGTCGCCGCGGTCGGCACGGTGGCGGACGTCAGCGTCCAGAACGGCACCCCGACCTTCACCGTCGCCGGCATGACCATACCGATGAGCGAACTCGTCACCGTCAATCCCAAACTCAACCAATCGAACTGACTTAGACTCACCTCAGGAGAACACCCATGAGCATTTTAGGCGCCATGTACTCTGCCGTATCCGGCCTTTCGGCCAACAGCAACGCGCTCGGGATCATTTCCGACAACATCTCCAACGCCAACACGATCGGCTACAAAGATACCAGCACCGACTTCTCGACTTTGGTAACGGACAACGCCTCGCCCGATTCCTATTCGCCCGGCGGCGTGCAATCCTCGCCCATCTACAACATCGCGCAGCAGGGCGTGCTGCAGGCCGAATCCTCGCCCACGGATCTCGCGATCTCTGGCGGCGGTTTCTTCGCCGTGAATTCGAGCGCGGACGGGACGGGCGCCAGCTCCTTCACCGAGGCCGGCAATTTTACGGTTGACGCCAATGGCAATCTGGTCAACTCGGCCGGTCTCTTCCTGCAAGGACAGCCGCTGACCGGCGCACAGGCGGCCGAAGTCGCCGCCGGCGACGAGAACCAGCTCACCGCGACCTCGCTGAGCTCGCTCCAAACGGTCAACATCAATGGCGACGCGGGATCGGCAAGCGCAACGTCGAACGTCTCGCTCGTCGCCAATCTGCCCGCCGACGACGCCTCGAATCCGTACACGGTCAGTGTCCCGGTCTTTGATTCGCTCGGCGTCTCCCAGGACATGACGCTGACCTTCACGCCCACCGGAACCGCCAATCAGTGGAGCGTCGCGGCCAGCTTTGCCAACGCCGGCACAACGACCGGGACCATCGCGCCGGGCGACAACATCGTCCAATTCAACAGCAACGGAACGCTCGATGCCGCCGGAACGACCTTCAACACCGCGAATGCCTTGTCGATCGCCTGGGATCCTTCGGTTTCCAGCGGCACGTCGCCGCAGACCGTCAGCTTCAACGTCGGCAGCGACGGTACCTCGAGCGGGTTGAGCCAGATCGGCACCGCCTTCTCGGTCGGCCAGATCACCCAGGACGGCGTGCAGTTCGGCAATTACAGCGGCGTCACTATCGACCAGAACGGCGTCGTCACCGCGAATTACAGCAACGGTCTGCATCAGGCGATCTACATGATTCCGGTGGCGACCTTCGCCAACCCGGATGGTTCTACCCCCGAATTGGGCAACACCTACCTTCAGAACAACGATTTGGGCGCCGTCGTGTTGCGCCAGGCCGGCACCGGCTCGGCCGGCACCATCTCGCCCTCGACGCTGGAGGATTCCACGGTCGATATCGCCACCGAGTTCAGCAACCTCATCATCACGCAACGCGCCTATGAGGCGAACTCGAAGGTTCTCACCACCGCCGATCAGATGCTTCAGGACCTCCTCCAGGCCCAGCCATAGCCGCGACAGGGCTAAGCCCGGGCTGATTCTCGGCGCCGAATCAACCGGGTTTTAGCTAAATGCATCAAAGCGTTAACCATAGTTTTTAGGGCTTTCTTAAAAGGGAGAGGGTAAATTCCCGGCCATGCAAACCAAAGCCTCCATACCCTTGAGCGCCGGCGCCCAACCCGCGCCGCGTGAGAATGAAGCCGCGGATTGGCTCGTCGATATCGGGGCAGGCGTCACGCTCGAAAGCTTGCCCGCGCCGGGAACCAAGCGCTGGGTGATCCGCCGCAAGGCCCAAGTGGTCGCGGCGGTTCGCGCCGGCGTCCTGAGCCTCGAGGAAGCTTGCCAACGCTACACGCTTTCGATCGAGGAATTTCTGTCCTGGCAGCGCCTCGTTGACAGCCACGGATTGCCGGGCTTACGCGTCACCCGCCTCCAGGATTACCGGAGCATCGACCGCAACGAGCATTGAGTTCTTTTACGCGGCACCAAGATCCGCCGCCGGACCGGCAGAAAATGCCGACCTCTTAACCCTCTATTCACCTAACCGACCCTAGTGTCGCGACCGGCATGTTGCCCGGATCGCTCACAAAGGATGCGCTGCGGTGAATGGGCTTTTACTGACTCTGCGCAATCTCGGCGCCCTTCGGCTGGCGACCATGGCGATTGTCATGGCCGGAATTGTCGGCTTTTTCATTTTCCTCGGCAATCGCGTCACGACCCCCGACATGGGGCTGCTGTTCAGCGATCTCGATCTCAAGGACAGCGGGCAGATCGTCCAGAAACTCGATGCGCTCAACGTCCCTTACGAGTTGCGTGCCGGTGGCAGTCAAGTCCTGGTGCCGGTCGATCAGGTGACGAAACTGAGGATGCAGCTGGCCGAGCAGGGACTGCCCCAGGGCGGCTCGGTCGGCTACGAGATCTTCGACAAGACGGATAGTTTCGGTCCCTCCCAATTCGTCGAGAACATCGACGCGGTCCGCGCGCTCGAGGGCGAGCTGGAGCGCACCATCGCCTCGATCAGCCTGGTGCAGTCGGCGCGGGTTCATCTCGTTCTGCCCGAGCGCGAGCTGTTCTCGCGCGAGCGCCAGGAAGCGAGCGCCTCGATCGTCCTGAAGCTGCGCGGCGCCGAGCGCCTCGGCAAGCCCCAGGTCGCGGCGATCCAGCATCTCGTCGCCGCGGCGGTCGCGGGGCTGAGCCCGAGCCGGGTGTCGATCGTCGATTCCGACGGCAATTTGCTGGCGCGCGGCGACGGCGACGCCGGCGATCAGCAATCCTCGTCCAACAACGAGGAGATGCGCGTCAATTTCGAGAACCGTCTGGCGCACAACGTCGAAGATCTGCTCGATCGCTCGGTCGGTCCCGGCAAGGCCCGGGTCGATGTTCAGGCGGAAATGGATTTCGACCGCGTCACGACCAATTCCGAAATCTACGACCCCAACGGCCAGGTGGTGCGATCGACCCAGACCTCGACCCAAGCCGACGACAGTGGCAGCGCCAGCCAGCCGGTCTCGGTTTCGAGCAACCTGCCGAACGGCGAGACCGCCGCCGGCGCGGGAAAGCAGAGCAAGAGCGAGCATGACGATGAGACCATCAACTACGAGATCAACAAGACGGTGAAGAACCAGGTGCGCGATCAGGGCTCGGTGATGCGCCTCTCGGTCGCCGTGCTCGTCGACGGCACCTCGACCGTCGGCCCGGACGGCAAGAAGTCCTATCAGCCGCGCTCGCCCGACGAGATGAAGCAGCTCACCGCGCTGGTGCGCACGGCGGTTGGCTATGACGAAAAGCGCGGCGATAGCGTCGAGGTCGTCAACCTGCCCTTTGCCGGCGTGGACGAGCCGGCGCCCCCGCCGGCGCCCTGGAGCCTGATGGGCCTCGAGAAGGGCGACCTCATCCATATCGGCGAGACCGGCGGGGTGGCGATCGTCGGATTGCTGATCCTGCTGCTGGTGGTTCGCCCGATGGCGATGCGCTTTCTCGATGCCGCCGCAGCGGCGGGCAGAAGCGGCGGCGGCGTTCTCCTTGGCAGTTCTGGCAGCGCGGCCGCGCTCGCCGGTCCCGGCAATAGCGGGGCGGTTGCACGCAATCTTCCTCCCGGCGTCGGCGAATTGATCGATATCGGCCAGGTTGAAGGACGCGTCGCGGCGTCGAGCATGAAGAAGATCGGCGAAATCGTCGAAAAGCATCCCGACGAGGCGGTCTCGATCGTCCGTAGCTGGATGTATCAAGAAACCTGACAGGAAAGACGAACGTCATGCGCGTCCGCGAGGATATCCGCACCCTGACCGGCGCCGAGAGGGCCGCGATCCTAATGCTCTCGCTCGGCGAAGAGCACTCGTCCCGGCTGTTTGCCCTGATGGACGACGACGAGATCAAGGAAATTTCCCAGACCATGGCCAATCTCGGCACGGTCTCGTCGACCATCGTCGAGCGGCTCTTCGTCGATTTCGTCGATCAGATCTCCGCGACCGGATCGCTCGTCGGCACCTATGAGAGCACCGAGCGCCTCCTGACCAAGGTGCTGGGCCCCGAGCGCGTGAGCGCGATCATGGAGGAAATCCGCGGCCCGGCCGGCCGCACCATGTGGGACAAGCTCGGCAACGTCAACGAATCGGTGCTCGCCAACTATCTCAAGAACGAATATCCCCAGACCGTCGCCGTCGTGCTGTCGAAGATCAAGTCCGATCACGCCGGACGCGTGCTGACGCAGCTCCCCGAGAGCTTCGCCATGGAAGTCATCATGCGCATGCTGCGCATGGAAACGGTGCAGAGGGAAGTCCTCGACGACGTCGAGCGCACGCTGCGGAACGAATTTTTCTCCAGCCTCGCCCGCACCAACCGGCGCGACGCCCACGAGCTCATGGCCGAGATTTTCAACAGCCTCGACCGCAACACCGAGAACCGGTTCCTGACCGCGCTCGAAGAGCGCTACCGCGACAGCGCCGAGCGGATCAGGAGCCTCATGTTCACCTTCGAGGATCTCGCGAACCTCGACAGCGGTGCGGTCCAGACGCTGCTCCGGAACGCCGAGAAGGAGAAAATCCCGATCGCGCTGAAGGGCGCCTCCGACGCGCTGCAGCGATCTGTTCTTCTCGAACATGTCCGAGCGCGCCGGCAAGCTCCTGCAGCGAGGAGATCACGGGGATGGGGCCGGTTCGCCTCAAGGACGTCGAAGAGGCGCAAAGCTATCTCGTCTCGGTCGCCAAGGATCTCGCGGCGCGCGGCGAAATCATCATCTCCGACGGCAACTCCGAAGACGAGTTGGTCTATTGAGCCCGGCCGTGGGAACCTCGAATAAATTCCTGTTCGACGTGTCTTTCGACCATGTCGATGGCGACGCCGCGCCGCGCCGCGGCATCGAGCGCAAATTCAATCGCGCCGAGCTCGAGGCGACGCGCGCCGCCGCGCTCGCCGAAGGCCGCACCGCAGGCCGCGCCGAAGCCGAGGGCGCGGCGCTCGCGCAAACCGCCGCCGCGCTCGATGCGATCGCCGCGCGTCTTGTCACGCTTATCGCGGCCCAAGACGCCGCCGCCGCCGCGACCGAGCGCCGCGCGATCGCGGCGTTGCGCGCGATCGTCGCCAAGGCCGTGCCGGCGCTCGCCGCCAAGGACCCGCTGTCGGAAATCGAAGCGCTAGCGAGGAGATCCCTGCACGACGCCATCGACGAGCCGCGCGTCGTCTTGCGCGTCGCCGGTGCGCTCTACGAGCCCGTGCAGGCGCGGCTTGCCGCCATCCTCGCCGCGACGGGCTATGCCGGGCGCATCGTGCTGCATGGCCGACGATGAGATACACGGCGGCGACGCCCGCGTCGAATGGGCCGACGGCGGCTGCGAGCGCGATCTCGACCGCCAGCTCGGCGACATCGACGCCGCGCTGGCGCGCCACGCCGATCCCGCGACAACCCCTTCTTCCCCTTTTCCCACAGGAGATGATGCGTGAGTGACACCCCCAACATGGCTCTCGACGAGCTTGACGGCGAGCCGCAGCCGCAGCCCGAGGCGCGTCCGCAGAGCGCCAAGGATCTCGAGGCGGTTTACGACATTCCGGTGCAAATCTCGGCGGTCCTCGGCCGCGCCAACATGCAGGTGAGCCAGCTCCTGAAGCTCGGCCGCGGCGCCGTCGTCGAGCTCGACCGCAAGGTCGGCGAAGCCATCGACATCTACGTCAACAACCGGCTGGTGGCGCGCGGCGAGGTCGTCGTCGTAGAGGACCGCCTTGGCATCACCATGACGGAAATCGTCAAGGCCGATCGCGCCTGAGAACCGGCCCAAGCGGCCGCATTTGAGAGAGGGTATCATGCGTCTCCTCGTCCTCGGACCGCTCGACGGTCATTTCAGTACCGCCGGCAAGATCGCGCTCCAGCGCGGCGCCACGGTCGCGCACGCCGATGACATCGAAACCGGCCTTAGCGCGCTGCGCTCGGGCCAGGGCGCCGATCTGGTGATGATGGATGTGCGGCTCGACATCGCAAGGATGATCGGGTGCCTGAAGCAAGAGCGCATCTTCGTGCCGGTGGTCGCCTGCGGTATCGGCAACGACGCCGAAGCGGCGGTGCGCGCGATCAAGGCGGGCGCCAAGGAATATATCCCCCTGCCCCCGGATGCCGAGCTCATCGCCGCCGTCCTCCAAGCGGTCTCGACCGACAACCACGCCTTCATCTATCGCGATCCGGCGATGGAGGCCCTGGTGCGCGTAGCCGAGCAGGTCGCGCCCTCGGAAGCGAGCGTGCTCATCACCGGCGAGAGCGGCACCGGCAAGGAGGTCGTGGCGCGCCTCATCCATCGCAAGAGCAAGCGCGCCAAGATGGCGTTCATCTCCGTCAACTGCGCCGCGATCCCGGAAAATCTGCTGGAAAGCGAGCTGTTCGGCCACGAGAAAGGCGCCTTCACCGGCGCCGTCGCCCGCCGCATCGGCAAGTTCGAAGAGGCCAATGGCGGCACGCTGCTGCTCGACGAAATCAGCGAGATGCACCCGAGCCTGCAGGCCAAGCTGCTGCGCGCCATTCAGGAACGCGAGATCGACCGCGTCGGCGGCAGCCAGCCGATCAAGGTCGATCATCCGCCTCATCGCCACCTCGAACCGCGATCTCGACGACCGAGGTCGGCAGGGGCGGTTTCCGCGAGGACCTCTATTTCCGGCTCAACGTCGTCAATCTTCACATCCCGCCGCTGCGCGAGCGCCCCAAGGACATCGAGCTGCTGGCGGAATTCTTCGTCAAGAAATACGCCGAGGTGAACGCCTTGCCGGTGCGGCGGCTGTCGGCTGCGTTGCGCGAGAAGCTCGTCATCCATCACTGGCGCGGCAACGTGCGCGAGCTGGAGAACTCCATGCACCGAGCGGTTCTGCTCGGCCGCGGCGAGGAGATCGGCCCCGAAGTCGTGCTGCTGCAGCCGGGCCGGACGCCGGAAATCGTCGCCGATGACGGCGTCGCCTCGCGCACGGGCCTCGTCGGCCGCACCGTCGCCGATGTCGAGCGCGACCTGATCCTCGAGACCCTGCAGCATTGCCTGGGCAACCGCACCCACGCCGCCAACATCCTCGGCATCTCGATCCGCACCTTGCGCAACAAGCTGCAGCACTACCGCCAGGAAGGCCTCGCCGTGCCGCATTACAGCGAAGCCGAGCGCGCGACCGCGTAGCGTCCGATGACCGATATCGCGACCCAGGCGCCCCGCCGCGGATCCGGCGGCAATGCCTCGTCAAGCGTATCGTCGCCTCGCTGAGGCGCGGCGAGATCGCGCTCGCCCTCGGCGTCGTCGCGATTCTCGTCGTGCTGATCCTGCCGATGCCGACCTGGCTGCTCGACATGAGCCTGGCGCTCTCGATCACCTTCTCGGTGCTGATCCTGATGGTCGCGCTGTTCATCGAGCGGCCGCTGGAATTCTCGTCCTTCCCGACCGTGCTGCTGATCTCCACGATGCTGCGGCTCGCGCTCAACCTCGCCTCGACGCGCCTCATTCTAAGCCACGGCTCACGAGGGCACCTTCGCGGCCGGCCACGTCATCCAGGCCTTCGGCGGCTTCGTGATGGGCGGCAATTTCGTCATCGGCGTGATCGTCTTCACCATCCTGGTGGTGGTGAACTTCGTGGTCATCACCAAGGGCTCGGGGCGCATCGCCGAGGTCGCGGCGCGCTTCAGCCTGGACAGCATGCCGGGCAAGCAGATGGCGATCGACGCCGATCTCTCCGCCGGCCTCGATCGACGAAGCCAAGGCGCGCCAGCGCCGCAAGGATCTCGAGGACGAAAGCAATTTTTACGGCGCGATGGACGGCGCCTCGAAATTCGTCCGCGGCGACGCCGTGGCGGGCATCATCATCACCGGCATCAACGTCATCGCCGGCATCTTCATCGGCGTCGCGCAAAAGGGGCTGAGCTTCACCGAAGCCACCCAGACCTTCACCCTTCTCACCGTCGGCGACGGCCTGGTGTCGCAGATCCCGGCGCTGATCGTCTCGACCGCGGCCGGCATGCTGGTGACCAAGGCCGGCATCAGCGGCTCGACGGACAAGGCGTTTTTCGGACAGCTCAGCGCCCATCCCGCCGCGCTCGGCGTCGCCTCGTTCCTCGCCTTCTGCCTGGCGCTGGTGCCGGGCGTGCCGTTCGTCCCGTTCATGGTGCTGGCGGTGCTGGCGGGCGGCGCCGCATGGACAGTGTCGCAGCGCCACGACAAGGAGGCGCTGGCAAGAAGAGGAAGCCGCCAAGGCCGCCGCCGCGCCGCCCAAGGAAGAGCCGATCACCGCCGCGCTGCAGATCGATCAGATCCGGCTCGAGCTGGGCTATGGGCTGCTGAGCCTCATCAACGGCGATCACGGCGCGCGGCTCACCGATCAGATCCGGGCGCTGCGCCGCAACCTCGCCGCAGGAGATGGGCTTCGTCATGCCCTCGGTGCGCATCCAGGACAATATGCAGCTTCAGGCCAACGGCTACATCATCCGCGTCAAGGAGATCGAAGTCGGACGCGGCGAGCTTCGGACCAACATGCTTCTGGTCATGGACCCGAAGGGCGAGCCGATCGCCTTGAGCGGCGAGAACACGCTCGAGCCGACCTTCGGCCTGCCGGCCCAATGGGTCCAGGAAGGCCTGCGCGAGGAGGCGCAGTTTCGCGGCTACACCGTGGTCGAGCCGCAAACCGTCATCACCACCCATCTGACCGAAGTGGTGAAGGACAACATGGCCGAGCTGCTCTCCTATGCCGAGACGCAAAAGCTGCTCGACGAGCTCGACAAGCCGCATCAGAAGCTCGTCGCCGACATGGTGCCGAGCCAGATTTCGATGGGCAGCGTCCAGCGCGTGCTGCAGAATCTGCTGGCCGAGCGGGTCTCGATCCGCGACCTGCCGACCATCCTCGAAGGCATCGCCGAGGCGTGCGGCTTCAGCCGCAACATCTCGATCGTCACCGAGCATGTCCGCGCGCGTCTTGCCCGCCAGATCTCCGACAGCAACACCACCGACCAAGGCATCATCCCGCTGGTCAATCTCGGCCCGCAATGGGAGCAGGCCTTCGCGGAGGCGCTAACCGGCCAGGGCGAGGACCGGCACCTGAGCATGGCGCCATCGCGCCTCCAGGAGTTCATCGCGGCGGTTCGCGTCACCTTCGAGCGCTTCGCCATGCGCGGCGAGGCGCCGGTGCTGCTGACCAGCCCGGCGGTGCGCCCTTATGTGCGCTCGATCGTCGAGCGCTTCCGCGCCATGACGGTGGTGATGTCGCAGAACGAAATTCATCCCAAGGCCAAGATCAAGACCTTGGGGACGATCTAGCGCGGCGCGGCGAGCATGCGCCTCAGAACCTTCACGGGCCGCACGACGGCAGAGACGATGGCCCTGGTGCGCGCTCAGCTCGGCGACGACGCGGTGATCGTCTCGACCCAGGAGGACGGCGCCGGCAGCATGCGGATCACCGCCGCCGGCGAAGCGGCGACCACGCCCGAGCAAGCCGAGGCCGCGCCCGATCTCGACGCCCTGCTCGATCGCTCGCTGTCGTTCCATGGGCTCGCGCCCGAATTGAGCGAGCGGATTCGGCAAGCCTCCCTGCCCTTCGCCGCAGCAAGCGCGGCGACCGCGCTCGCCGGCGGCCTCGCAGCGATCTATCGCTTCCAGCCGCTTCAGTCGATTAACGCGCGCGCGGTCATCCTCGTCGGTCCGGCCGGCAGCGGCAAGACCGCGACCGCGGCCAAGCTTGCCGCGCGCGCGGTGCTCGCGGGCGAGCGCCTCCGGCTTGTCACCACCGACGTCACCCGGGCCGGGGGCATCGCCCAGCTCGCCGCTTTCGCCAGGATCCTCGACGCACCGTTCCAAGCGGTGGATGGCCCATCGCGGCTGACCGCCTCGCTCCAGGCCGCCGATTCGGGCGAGCGTATCGTCGTCGACACCGGCGGCGTCAATCCGTTCAGCCCCGGAGACCGCCACGAGCTTGCCGCGCTGATCGGCGCCAGCGCTGCCGAGCCGGTGCTGGTCTTCGCCGCCGGCGGCGACACCGCCGAAACCATCGACATGGCGCAGACCTTCCGCGCGCTCGGCTGTGCCCGCGTGATCGTCACGAGGCTCGACGCGGCGCAGCGCCTCGGCTCGGTGCTCGCTGCCGCCGACGCGCTCGATCTCGGCTTGGCCGAAGCGGGGATCGCGCCCGACATCGCCGACGGCATCGTTGCCTTCACGCCCGCTCTGCTTTCCCGCTTGTTGCTGCCGAAAGGTGCGCCATGACCGTTACCACGACCGCCGACAAGACGCCCGCCGCAATCCTCGGCCGCCGCAACGTCATCGCGGTCGCATCGGGCAAGGGCGGCGTCGGCAAGACCTGGCTCTCGATCACCCTCGCCCATGCGCTGGCGCAGGCCGGCCGCCGCACGCTGCTCTTCGACGGCGATCTCGGCCTCGCCAATGTCGACGTCCAACTCGGCATCACGCCGCGGGGCGAAGTCGCCAACGTCGTGGCGGGCACGGCAAAACTCGCCGAGATCGTGACCCCCTTCGACGGCGGCGCAGGCAAGAACGGCTTCGACATCATCGCCGGCCGCTCGGGCTCGGACGGGCTCGCATCGCTGCCGCCCGCCAAGCTCGCGACCTTGCACTACGATCTCCATCGCTTCGGTCATACCTACGATTGGGTCGTGCTCGATCTTGGCGCCGGAATCGAGCGCACCGTGCGGATGATGGCCCAGCAATCCCGCGCTTGCCTCGTCGTCACCACCGACGAGCCGACCGCCATCACCGACGCCTATGCCTATATCAAGATGACCGCACTCGAGCGGCTGGCTGACGGCATTCACATCGTCATCAACATGGCGCCGACGCCAGAGGAAGGCCAGCGCACCTACGCGACGCTTTTGCGCGCCTGCCGCGAGTTCCTGAAGATCGAGCCGCCGCTCGCGGGCATCGTGCGG
Organism: uncultured Alphaproteobacteria bacterium; assembly: GCA_963803265.1. GTDB lineage: Bacteria > Pseudomonadota > Alphaproteobacteria > ATCC43930 > CGMCC-115725 > CAIKMD01. The sequence continues at coordinate 164,627 of CAWDLZ010000022.1, forward strand.
CAGGACGACCGGGTCAAGGAGAGCATCCGCAGGCAGGTCTCTCTTCTCAAGCGCAGCCCGAACGCCGATGCCGCGCGCGATGTCGATCTGATCGCCCGCCGTCTCGACAAGGAATTGCGGGTGAACTAGGCGCGCGCTATGGCGGAATCGCTCGGCATCGGTACACCGATCGCTGCCGCGGGGCCGGTCGATCACCGGCTGCATCCCGGCGCCGCGATCGCAAGCGTTGCGCCGCGCGGCGATAACTCGCCTGGCGAAAGCGCTCGCGCCGCGCCGCCGACCCAGCTCGATATCGGCACCGTCGTCGAAGCGGTACTGCGCGCGCTTCCGCCCGCGGGCACGCCCGACGCGCTTGGCATCGGTACGCATCTCCTGCTGCGCATCGTTACGCTGCCGTCCGCGCCCACGCCCGGCCTGCTCATTGGCCGCATTGGCGATGGCGGCGGCGGCGGCGAAACCCTGGTCGAGACCGCGATCGGACTCCTCGCTCTGCTGCGCCGGCTGGCGCTGAAGCCGGGAACGATCATCGCCTTCGAGCGGCTCGGGGAGATCGCGCCGGCGACGTCGGCGCAGGACGCGCCTTCGCGCGTCGGCGGCTGGCCGGCGCTTGACGAGACGCTCACGGTGCTGGCGCAAGCCGCGCCCGCGCTCGCCGCCGCCATCCAATCGGAGCTGATGCCCGGCTCGGGAACCCAACTCGCCGGCACCCTGCTGTTCCTCCTCGGCGCGCTCTATCACGGCAATTGGCCTGGACCGGCCGTCGCAGCCGCGCTCAAAGGCGCCGGCCAAGCCAATCTGGCCCAGCGCCTTGCCGAGGACACCGTCGAGCTGCGCCGCCTCGGCGCCGACCCGGCGACCGGCGATTGGCGGGTGCTGACCCTGCCCGTGCTGGCGGGCGTCACAACGTTGCCGCTGCGGGTATTCACCCGTCGCCGCGAGCCCGGCGCCCCGGCTGAAGACGGCACGCGATTCGCCATTGAAGTGGAGCTTTCGCCGCTCGGTCCGCTCCAGCTCGACGGCCTGCTGCGCGGCGTCAAGCTGAGCCTCGTCCTGCGCAGCCATCGCGACCTGCCGCCCGAGCTGCGCGCGCAGGCGCGCGCCGCGTTCCAACGCGCCCTAGCCGCGATGGCCCTGGTCGGCGACATCAGCTTCGTCACCACCGCGCAATTCGCCGTGACGCCGCTCTCGGGCCTCCGAGAGCACGTGAAAGTCAGCGTCTAAACGTCTGGCTCGATTTAGTCCTCGCGCGCGATCTTGCGACGGTAGGCCGCGATCGCGAACTCGTCCATGTCGCGCTGCTGAAGGCGTTGGAGCTGGCGGTGTTGGCTCAACAAGCGATTGGCCGCGGCGGTCTCATAGCGCTTCACTTCCTGAAAGGCATCGCCCAGCGCGACGCGCGCGGCGACCGCCTGTTGGTCGGTATTGGCCAGCGATTCGCTCAGCTTTCGGCGACGCTCGTTCATCGCCTTGGCATAGCCGCTATAAGCATAGGCCGCTTCGGGCGAATCCACGACGATGCGCTGCTCGCCGAGATGATCTTGGTCGAGGCGCTGTAATTCGGCCCGCAACTTGGCAGCCAGCGCCTCGAGCTCGGCGACGCGGCGGCGTTGTTCGTCAAGCTGCCAGCGATGCAGGCGGATGAGACTGTCGAGCGAGCTCACGGCGCGGCGGTCAGAATTGCGGCGAGCCGGGCGTAACCGCTGGCGAAATCGGCCCGCTCGCCCTTCCTTTGGCTGAGGAAGGCTTCGAGCGCGGGATAATGGCGGATTGCCTCGTCGATGCGCGGATCGCTGCCGCGACGATAGGCACCGAGCCGGATCAGCTCGGCCATGTCCTCATAAGTGGAAAGCTGCGCGCGCGCGCCGGCGATGAGCTGGCTCTCGGCGTCGCTGTTGCAACCTGGCATGGTGCGTGAGATCGAGCGCAGCACGTTGATCGCCGGATATCGGCCGCGCTCGGCGATGGCGCGATCGAGCACGATGTGGCCGTCGAGAATGGCGCGGACCGCGTCGGCGACCGGCTCATTGTGGTCGTCGCCATCGACTAGCACGCTGAAGAGGCCGGTGATCGTGCCCGTGCCCGTGCCCGGCCCCGCCCGCTCCAGCAGCTTCGGCAATTCGGCGAAAACCGTTGGAGTATAGCCCTTGGCCGTTGGCGGCTCACCGGCGCTGAGGCCGATCTCGCGCTGCGCCGTGGCAAAGCGGGTGACGCTGTCGATGAGGCACAGCACGTCCTTGTCGCGGTCACGCAGGAATTCGGCGATGGTCATGGTGAGATAAGCCGCCTGGCGCCGTATCAAGGGCGATTCGTCCGAGGTGGCGACCACGACGACGCTGCGAGCGCGGCCCTCGGGGCCAAGATCGTCCTCGATGAATTCCTGGACCTCGCGGCCGCGCTCGCCAACGAGGCCGATGACCGTGGCATCGGCCGTGGTATAGCGCGCGAACATCGCCAACAGGATCGACTTGCCGACGCCCGACCCGGCGAAGATACCCATGCGCTGGCCGCGGCAGCACGTCAGGAACGTATTGATGGCGCGCACGCCGAGGTCGACCTTGCCCCGGACACGCTTCCTCGAATGGGCGGGCGGCGGCGCTGCGCGCAACGGATAGGCGACTCGTCCCTGAGGCAATGGACCCTTGCCGTCGATCGGCTCGCCCAGCGCATTGATGACGCGGCCCAGCCAGGCCTCATGCGGGTAGATCGCAGCCACCCCGGCGACCATTTCGGCCTTGCAGCCCAGACCAATGCCTTCAACGGCCGAGAACGGCATCAAGAGTGCCTTGCCGCCGCGGAAACCCACCACTTCGCTGACGACCCGGCGCCCATCCTGGGCTACCACCTCGCAGCGCCCGCCGACGGCAAGCTCGCGCGGCACGCCGCCCAGCTCGAGCATCATGCCGCTTACTCCCATGACCCGGCCATAGCGCCGCGACTCGGGGATCTCCGCTAGATCGTCAATCAGTTGGCTTAAAAGCGCCACGCCTGACTCCACTCTCTGCCGCGGCCGGGCGCGACTTCGGTTCACGGCGATGATTGCCGATTACGCTTAATCAGGGGTTAAGCCGCCGCGCTGAAAGGAGAAAAATGGCGGATTTCCACGGCTTTTCGCCGGATGCAAGAAAATTCGGAAAAAACCCGGCGAAATCCAAGGCGTAATTAACCGCGTTTTAACCCAGCTTGGTAACAATCGTTAAAAGCGAGTATGGTCAATCCGCCCCCAGCGCGTGGAGGTACGTCATGCGAGTATTATTGGTAGAAGACGATTCGGCCACCGCGGCCAGCATTGAGATGATGCTGCGCGCCGAGGGCTTCATTTGCGACACCACCGACCTCGGCGAAGACGGGTTGGAGATCGGCAAGCTCTATGACTACGACATCATCATCCTCGACCTCATGCTGCCGGACATCGACGGCTATGAGGTTCTGCGCCGGCTGCGCGCCGCGCGGGTACGCACCCCGATCCTGATCCTCTCCGGGCTCTGGCCGAGCTCGACCACAAGATCAAGGGTCTCGGATTTGGCGCCGACGACTTCCTCACCAAGCCGTTCGACCGCCGCGAGCTGATCGCCCGCATTCAAGCGATCGTCCGCCGCGCCAAGGGCCATTCCGAATCGGTCATCCGCACCGGCAAGCTCACCGTCAACCTCGACAGCCGCACCGTCGAGGTCGGGGGTCATCCGCTGCACCTGACCGGCAAGGAATACGGCATCCTCGAATTGCTGAGCCTGCGCAAGGGCACCACCCTGACCAAGGAGATGTTCCTGAACCATCTCTATGGCGGCATGGACGAGCCGGAGCTGAAAATCATCGACGTCTTCGTGTGCAAGCTGCGCAAAAAGCTGTCCGTCGCCACCGCCGGCGACAATTACATCGAGACCGTGTGGGGGCGCGGCTATGTGCTGCGCGATCCGCCGGCCGAAGCCGCCGAAGTTCCCCGCATGGCCGCCGCCGCCAAGGCGTGATCGCAGGTCCGAAACTCCCAGGGCCCCGCTCTTCGGCGCGAGCGAGCGCGATTTCGTAGTCTAACGCGGCTTATTTCACCGCGCCTTCATCGAAATACTTCACGTCCCAGACCTGACCCGCCTTCAGGTGCTCGGGGACGTCGTGGACCCAGACGCTGCCGCCGAAATTCTCGTCCCAGTCGCGCGGCATCCAGCTATCGTCGAGATAGTCCTGGTCGGCAAGGTATTCGGCATGGCCGCCCGCCGGACACGGGATGTAATAGAACAGCGCCGACGATATGCGGTGCCGGCCGAGGCCGACGAAGCCGCCCGGACGCCGCGTGGCCCAGCCCTTGCGCTCGAGGTAGTTGGCGCCGACCATCATCTCGTCGATATCGTCGCAGGAGAAGGCGGTATGGTTGAAGCCCGCCTTGGCGACGTGCGGCGGCAAGTAGTTGAGGTTGAAGAAGAAGATGCTGTGATGCTCATGCGAGCCGTCGGCGCGGGAATAGACGCCGAGCTTGCGCTGGGTGTCCGAGAGCCGGAAATGCAGCCGGTCGCGGAAGAAGGTGTAAGACTTCCATGGGTCGGGAACCTGGAACACGACATGCGCGATCGCCTTGGGCGAGGCGCGCTTGCGCCAGGTCCGGTTGCGATTGACGCGCGCCGCATTGGCCGGGGTGTTGATCTCGTCGGCGGCGCTGACGACCGGCCGCTTATGCTGGATCGTCAGGCCCTGCGGCATGCCGTCATCGGCGAGGAAATGCGCGGTGCCGTCATTGTCGCGCCGGACCTCGCGATCGGTTTTGAGCCCATCGACCAGCCGGTCGAGCGATTCCTGGGTATCGACGCCCCAGATCGTCTCCTTGATGCCGTTGCCGTCGAACCAGGGCTTGGGCAGCGCCGGATCGTCCTTGCGCCGCAGGATGACTTGCGATCCGTCCTCGAGCTCGAAGACGCGCCGATCCGGCGCGGATTCATCGAGCCGCAGACCGTAATCGGCAAAGAACCGGGTGCAGAGATCGAGATCGTCAACCCCGTAAACCGCTTTCGCGACGCCGAGAATTGCCATGAGTTCGCCCCGTGCTGGTTGCGCCGCCCGCCGGCCGGGCCGGGAGCCATTATTAGCCCAAACGCCGGCTCGGCAAGACGAATTTGAGCACCACGTCATGCGGCGGCGAAGTCGAGCGCGCGGGCCATGTCGGGCACGACGAGACCGCCGCCATCGCCAACCTCGCCCACCGCATCGACCAGCAGCGCATAAAGCTCGCCGCTGTGCTCGACCACGACGGTCATGCCAGGCTGGTCGGACCGAGCGGGATCGAGGCCGAGCCGGGCGCGCAGATCGATCGCGGTCGCGATCCGCCCGCGCCGATTGAGCAAGCCGGCAACCCAAGCCGGAGCAAGCGGCACCGGCGTCGCCTTTTGCCGCGTCAGCACGTCCTGCACCAGCTCGACCGGAACGCCGAAGACCTGGCCGACGAGCCTGATCGCAACGAATTCGCGCCGGCTCACGCCGCGCCCCTTGCGCCGCGCTCGGCACAAGCTAGGTTCGCGACGTAGTGCGCGGCATCGACGATCTCGGTCGCCCTGCCGGCGATGATCGCGGTCCCGATGACGCCGGGCCGCGCGGTCGCGGGATCGATCGCCAGCGGGTCCGCTACGACGTCAAGGATCTCGTCGGCGACCAGCCCGACGAAGCCGGCGCGGCCGGCGAACACCATTACCGGCCGCTTGCCCCTGCCGGAAAGGCGCGCGCCCGGCTCGAACACGATGAGCTTCATCCGTTGGCCGCGATACCGGACCATCGGTACGCCGCCGGCATATTCGACCGCATCGATCGCGATCTCATCGAGTTCCGCGATCGGCCCGAGCGTTACCGCCTTGGGGCCGCCAGCGCCGGCGCGGAACAGCAGGAGGCTCGCGCCGCGCTCCACCGGTTCGAGCCTGGCCGGTTGCGCATCCGCGGGCGCGGTCTCGTCGCGATCGCTTCCGCCGATTGCAGCAGCAACGCCTTTGGGATCGAGGATCATGACGACGCTGCCGTCGCCGAGAATGGTATTGCCAGCGTAGAGGGCGATGCCGCGCAACGCCGTGGGGACCGGCTTAACTACGATCTCCTCGGCATCGTTGACGCCATCGACCAAGAGGCCGAAGCGATGAATCCCGACCTTAATCACCGCGACGCAGCCGGGCGCGCGCGCTTGGCTTACCGGTCGCTGCTCCACCGGCGCGACTGGTGCTCGCTTGCCCAGCCGCAGCAGGCTCTGCAGCGCGACGACCGGCAAGAGCCGGCCGCGCAGGCGCAACAGCGCCCCGTCGTGCAGCCATTCCAGCTCGTGGCCGCTGCGGCCGCCGACCCGCACCAGCTCGGCGACCGCGGTCTGCGGCATGGCGAAGCGCTGGCCGCCGCAATCGAGAATGAGCCCAGGAAAGATGGCGAGGGTCAGCGGAACCTTGATCACGAAGCGCGAGCCGCGACCGCGCGAGGACCGCAGCTCGATCGCGCCGCCGATCTTCTCGATATTGGCGCGCACGACGTCCATGCCGACCCCGCGCCCAGAGACGCGCGTGACCTGGGCGGCGGTCAACAAGCCGGGGCGAAAAATGAGCTGTTGGAGTTGCGGATCGGTCATGCCGGCGAGCTCGGCCGGCGTGGCGAAGCCGGACTGAAGGGCATGCTCGCGAATCCGTTCGACGTCGATGCCGTTGCCGTCATCCTCGAGCTCGACGATGACGGCGCCGCTCTCGTGCCGCGCGCTCAAGGAGATCGTTCCGGCATCGGGCTTGCCCTGCCTGCGGCGCTCCTGCGGCGTCTCGATGCCGTGGTCGGCGGCGTTGCGCACCATGTGGATCAATGGGTCGCGGATGAGCTCGAGCACCTGACGGTCGAGCTCGGTTTCGGCGCCGTCGAGCTTCAACTCGATCTTCTTGCCGAGATCGCGCGCGAGATCGCGGACGATGCGTGGCAGCTTGGCCCAGACGGCGCCAATGGGCTGCATGCGCGTCTTCATCACGCCGTCCTGCAATTCGCTGGTCACCTGCGACAAGCGCTGCAACGGCGCCGCGAATTCGCTGTCGTCGCGGCCGCGCAGGATTTGCATCAGCTGATTGCGCGTCAGCACCAGCTCGCTGACCATCGCCATCAGGCTTTCGATCACGTCGAGATTGACGCGGATCGCGGGCAGTGCGTTGGCGGGTTCGGAGACGGCAAATGCCGCCTTGGGCGCCGGCGCGGGCGGTTGCGCCGTCGGGTGCGCGGCACCCGCGCGGCCGAGACGCTCGATCAGGTCGCGATCGTCGCCCTCGACCTCCCTGCCCTCGGCTTCCAATCCGGCAAGCAACGACTTGATACGGTCGAGCGCGTCGAGCACGGCGCCGACCGTCTCGGGCGAAGCGCGCAGGGCGCCGTCGCGAATCTTGCCGAGCACGCTCTCGGCGGCATGGGTGAGCCGCTCGAGCCTTTTCAGGCCGAGGAATCCGCAGGTGCCCTTGACGGTGTGGACGAGGCGAAAAATTCCCTGCAGCAGCTTGGGATCGTCGGGGGTTTGCTCGAGCCGGACGAGATCGCGGTCGAGAACCGACAGGTTCTCGCTGGTCTCGGTCAGGAATTCGCGCAGCAGGTCATCCATCGGCGCTTTCCAGCCTCGCCCGCAGCGCAGCGTTCGGACCGCGCCCATCAACCGCGAAGGACCGAAAAATGCCGCAAAAACTTTAACAACGGGTTAGGTGGCCGTGAAGGTGACGGTGCCCGTTTTCGCCTCGGCGAAGACCAGCTTCGCGCCCAGCGCCTCGGCGGTTCGGGCCGTGTAATAGGCGTGCACGCCGCGCACGGTCAGCTCGTCGATGTTGGGATTATCCGCGAGCGCCGCGCGCAACTCGGGCACGAGATTGACGCTCTCGCCGCACGCGTTAACCACGACGCCGGGCTTTCCTGGCGTCGGCGCGACCGTGACGGTGCCGCCGCGCGGCAGGACCTCGGCCGCGAGCACCAGCATGTTGCAGGCTAGGCGCTGGAAATCGACCGGCAGCGCCGATGCCGCCTCGGCCCATTCGCAGCGCAGCTTGCCGCCTTCGAGGAGGCTCATCGCGGCATCGCGCGCCGAGCCCCCGCGCCCGCTGCCATAGGCGAAGCGATAGAAATTGAGCCGGTTGCCGGCGGTCTTGGCGCTGCCGCCGATCAGCTTCATCGCCTCCTTGGCGAAGGCGGAATCGTCGTCTTCCAAGAGGCTCGATGCCGTTATTGATCGCCCCAATGGGGCTGATGAGCTCGTGGCACAGCCGCGCGTTCAACAGCTCCACCACCCGCAGATCGACCGCAACGCGCATCAAGCTCCCCCGATATCCCACGCCGAGCCTATCGGTATAGCGCCAGCGCCGCCAGTTTCTCGGCCTCCGCCAGATCCTCGGGCCGGTTCGTGTTGAAGAATGGATCGAGCGGATCGGTGGGAAAATCGACTTCGTCCAGGCGATAGCGCGCGGTAAATTCATCGACCTTGCGCGTGCCGCTCAGGAGCGCGCGGCGCAGATCGTCGCGCAAATAAACCGACCACAGCGCGAACACCGGGTGAGCCTGGCCGCCCGAGCGGGCGCAGGCGATGTCATAGCCCTTGCCCGCCCCGATCGCGGCTAGAAGCTGCGCCACCAGATCGCGCGGCAGAAACGGCGCGTCGGTGGCGAAGCTCGCGACGTGGCTAGCGTCGGGAACTTCGCGCGCCGCACAGTCGAGCCCGGCCAGCACCCCGGCGAGCGGCCCGGCGAAGCCCGCGATCTCGTCGCCGACGACCGGCAGCCTGAAAGCCGAAAACCGCTTCGGATCGCCATTGGCGTTCAACACCAGCGCGGCGACCTGAGGCCGCGCGCGCTCGATGACATGCGCGAGTATAGTCTTGCCGCCCAGAAGCCGCAGGCATTTGTCGCCGCCGCCCATGCGCCGCGACAAGCCGCCCGCGAGCAGCACGCCGGCGACGGTCAATTCACATCCTCTGGGAGGCTCGCCTTGCGGCGCGAGTTTGCCGGCTCTTCCCCGACCTTGCCGGGATCGTCGTCGAACACGATGCGCTCCGCGCCGGCGAGCGCGACAAAACGCTTGCCTTTGGCGCGGCCGATCAGCGTCAACCCGGCTTTTTGCGCGAGCTCGACGCCCCAGGCGGTGAAGCCCGAGCGTGAAATGAGGATCGGGATTCGCATCTGCACGGTCTTGATGACCATCTCCGAGGTCAGCCTTCCGGTGGTGTAGAAAATCTTGCCCTCGGGGCCGATCTTGTTGAGCTGCATGTAGCCGGCGATCTTGTCGATCGCGTTATGGCGGCCGACATCCTCCATATAAATGAGCGGCCGGTCCTCGGCGCAGAGCACGCAGCCATGGATCGCCCCGGCGGCGAGATAGAGGCTGGGCGCGGTATTGATCTTCCTCGCCAGCGCATAGAGCCACGAGGTCTTGAGGATCGCGTCCCTGGGCAAGGCGATCTCGTCGAACTTCTCCATGAGGTCGCCGAACACCGTGCCCTGGGCGCAGCCCGAGGTCAGCGTCTTCTTCCTAAGCTTTTTCTCGAAATCCGTGCGCCTTGTCGTGCGCACCACGATGGTTTCGAGCTCCTCGTCGTGGTCGATCGCGATGATCCTGTCGTCGGCGCGCAGCATGTTCTGGTTCAGGAGATAGCCGACCGCGAGGCAATCGGGATGGTCGCCGACCGTCATCATGGTCACGATCTCCTGGCCGTTCAAAAACAGCGTCAGGGGCCGCTCGACCACCACGGCGGTGGCGACTTCCCGCCCGTCCTGATCGATCCCGGCGACCTTGCGGGTCAGGCGCGGGTCGTCGGGGTTGGGCCGGACCACGAATTCTTTCATGGCCGCGATCATGGCGCGCTGTCCTCGTCGCCGCAACCCGTAACCGCTCTTGTCACGGCGCGTCCGCGGCGGGATGATGCGAGGCGATAAGAGCTGCGGGGGCGGGAGGAAGCGCATGTCGAGATCGACGGTGTCGAGCGAGGCCGCACGCTGCGCCGCTCTGGCCGTGGCTGCGCTCCTGCTCCTCGCGCCGATCCACCCTGCGACAGCGTCCGATCGGCTGCGCGTCGCCAAGCCGGCGGCGATCGGCTTCGGATTTTCCATGCTCGATGTCGGCATCGCCGCTGGAATCTTCCGGAAATACGATCTCGATATCGACTCCATCGTGCCTCGACGGCAGCGCCAAGCAGCACCAGGCGATGATTGCGGGCGCGATCGACGTGACACTCGGCGCCGGCACCGATCTCGCCTTCGTCGCCAAGGGCGCGCCCGAGAAGGCGGTCGCGGCGCTGGCCGGGCCGCCGCTCAATTTCGTCGTCATGGTGGCGTCCAATGGCGGTATCGACCAGGTCGCCGATCTGAAAGGCAAGCGCATTTCGGCGAGTACGGTGGGCTCGATCACCTATTGGTTCGCGAACCAGTTGTCGCTGCGCCAAGGCTGGCAGGGCAAGGACGCGCTGACGATCGTGCCGCTCGGCAGTTTCGACGCGATGCGGGCGGCGCTCGCCACCCACAACATCGACGCGATCTCGGCGACCCTCGAGGGCGCGTTGCTGCTGGAAGCGCAGGGCAGCGGCAAGCTGCTGGTCTCGTTCGGCGATTTCATCAAGCCGTTTCTCACCCATGCCGCCTTCGCGACCGACGATCTCATGACCCGGCATCCGGACGCGTTGCGCCGGTTCCTGAAAGCGTGGTTCGAGACCGTCGTTTACATGAAATCGCACAAGGAAGACGGCATCCGGTATTCCGACGAAGCGACCCACCTTCCGCCCGCGGTGGCGAGCAAGGCCTACGATGCCGAGATGCCGATGTTCTTCACCGACGGGCATTTCGACCTCAAGGCCGTCGAGGTGGTGAAACAAGCGCTCGTCGATGAGGGACAGCTCGACAAGCTGCCCGACAACAAGGATCTGTTCACCGAGGATTTCCTGAATTGACTGGGAACGCCAGCGATGACCCACGCCTTTAGCACGGCCGCGCGCCGCCTCGCCGCGGCCGCCCTCGCCGTCCTCGGCCTTGGCGGCACCGGCCGCGCCGCCGACCATTTGAATGTCGGCATCCCGGCCGTGGCTTACGATTTCGCGCTGCTGCAAGTCGGCATCGAGGCCGGCATGTTCAAGCAACAGGATTTCGAGATCGATACCATCCTGTTGGACGGCAGCGCCAAGCTGCATCAGGCCTTGATCGCCGGCAGCATCGACATCGCCTTGGGCGCGGGCACGGATTTCGTCTTCATCGCCAAGGGCGCGCCGGAAAAAGGGCATCGCGGCGATGGCCGGGCCGCCCAACAACATGGCGCTCATCGTCGCGGCGACCGGCCCTATCAAGACCGTCGCCGACCTGAAGGGCAAGAAAATCGGCGTCAGCACGGTCGGCTCGCTGACCTATTGGCTCGCGCAGCAAGTGTCGATCCGGCAGGGTTGGGGCAATGACGGCGTGACCATCGTGCCGGTCGGCGGCATGCAGGGCGAAGCCGCGGGGCTCGTCAACGGCAATCTCGACGCCGGCATCGGATCGCTCGAGGGCGGGCTGACGATGCAGGACAAGGGCACCGGCAAAATCCTCCTGATGTTCGGCGACTTCGTCCATCCCTTCCTCGCTCATGCGATCTTCGCCACCGACGCGATGATCGCGGCGCACCCGGACGAGATCAGGCGCTTCCTCAAGGGCTGGTTCGCAACCATCGCCTTCGCCAAGAGCCACAAGGCCGAGGCCATCCGCTATTCCCAGATCGTCACCAAGCTGCCCGACGACGAAGCCGCCGAGGTTTACGATAACGAGACCCCGATGTTCTCGGCCGACGGGCATTTCGATCGGGCGGCGGTCAACGTCGTGAAGCATTCGCTGGTAGAGATGGGACAGCTTGACAAGCTTCCCGATAACAAGGACCTCTTCACCGAAGAATTCCTGAACTGAGCGAGGTAAGAATGGCGATCGCGAGCCGGAACAAGAGGGCGTTTCTCGCCGTTGCAGCGCTGGCGACCGCGCTCGGCGGGGTGGGCCCGGCGGCGGCGGCGGACCTCGTGCGCCTCGGCAACCCGGCCGGCGACGATTTTCATTTCTCGATGGCGAATGTCGGCATCGGCGCGGGGTTGTTCAAAAAATACGATCTCGACGTCCAGATCACGTCGCTCGCCGGCGGCGCCAAGCTGCATCAGGCGCTGATCGCGGGGAGCCTCGACGTGGGGCTGGGCGCCGGCACGGATTTCGGCCTCATCGTCAAGGGCGCCACCGAAAAGGGCGTCGGCGTGCTGTCGGATTTGCCGTCCAACATGGTGCTGCAGGCGAGCGCGCTGTCCAAGATCACCACCCTCGAAGGATTGAAGGGCAAGAGCGTCGGGGTCAGCTCCTACGGCGCTCTGACCTACTGGCTGGCGAAGAAATTCTCGGCCAACGAGGGTTGGGGCCCAGACGGGGTGCAAATCGTCCCCACGGGCGGCCAGCAAGGCACGACCGCGGGCTTCGTCGCGGGCACTCTCGACGGCGCCGTCACCTCGCTCGAGGGCGGGCTCAGGGTCGAGGCCGCCGGCCAAGGCAAGACCCTGCTGAATTTCAGCGAGATCGTCCACCCCTTCATCACCCACGTGATCTACGCCACCGACGACATGATGGCCAATCATCCGGCGCTGCTGCGCCGCTTCCTCAAAGGCTGGTATGAAACCGTCGCCTACGCCAACAGCCACAAGGCCGAGACCATCCGTTACTCGCAAGCGGTCACGCTGCTGCCCGACGATCTGGCCAGCAAGGTCTATGATATCGAGATGAAGACCTTTTCGACCGACGGGCATTTCGACCCGGCCGGGGTCGAGGCCGTCAAGCAGGCGATGCTCGATCTCGGCGTCGTCACCGCGAAACCCGCTGACAAGACGATCTTCACCGAGGCATTCCTGCCAGGAACGTAGGAGCGCAAATCATGAGCAATTGGTCGCGGCGCGCGCTGATCGCCGGTCTCGCAAGCCTGCCGGCGCTCCGGCTTGCCGCCTCGGCGGCGGCGCAAACGCCATCGGGCGCGCCGGTGGAGCAGCGCCCGTCCAACCAATCCGGCGCGCCGATCCGGATTGGCCAAACCCTATCGCTGACGGGCCCCTTCTCGCAAACCGGGCTGATCCATCAGATCACAAGTGAGGTCTTCGTCGCTCAGCTCAATGCCAAGGGCGGCTTGCTCGGCCGTCCCGTGGAATATGTCCTGCTCGACGACCAATCGAAGCCCGACCTCGCGCGCACGCTCTATGAGCGGCTGCTCTCGGTCGAGAAGGTCGATCTCGTGCTCGGCCCCTACGGCACCGCCGCGATCCTCGCGGCGATGGGCGTGGCGCAGCGCTACAACAAGATCTTCATCCAGAACACGATGGGCACGCCCGATCTCGCGACCTATGCCTGGCATTTCTCGGCCAACGTGCTGGGCGCGCATCCCGACATCACGGGTCCGGGCATCATCATGGATGCGCTTGAGAGCACCGCGCATCCGCCGAAAACCGCCGCCCTCGTCACGCTCAAATTTCCCTCGACGCAGTTCCAGGCCACCGGCGCCCAGAAGGTCTTCCCCGAGCGCGGCATGAGCGTCGTGCTTAGCCTCGAATATGACGTGGGGACGCGCGATTTCGGATCCATCGCCGCGCGGGTCAAGGACGCCGATCCCGATTTCATGTGGATGGGATGTCTCGGCATCGACGGCAACCTGCTGCTCGATGCGATGGCCAAGCTCGACTACCGGCCGCGGCGGCACTTCTACCTGTTCCCGTCGCCCTCGCTCGCCGAGGTGCCGGGCGCCGCCAACGCAATGGGCATCACCAATTTCGACGATGGGCCGCCTTACACCCTGGACCCGGTGGGCGGCGAGTTTGCTAGGGCTTACGACGAGCGCGCAGCCGCGGCCGGCCTGCCCTATCCGCATGTCGATTCCCAGGCCGGCAACGAATACGCCGGATGGCAGATTCTCGCCGCCGCCGTCAACGCCACAAAGAGCATCGACGACGCCAAGCTCGCGGCGTGGCTGGAGCACAATTCGGTCGACACCATAATCGGCAAGCGCGACTTCTCGGGCGCCCATCACACCAGCTCGTCCGACCTGACCCAGCTCAAGCAGGTCCAGAATGCGCGATGGGTGACGGTCTGGCCGTCGGCCGATGCGACGCCCGGCGTCAAGCTGATCGCGCCTTAACCCGTATCCGTCCGGACCCATCTTCCCTGCCGGTCCGGGAGGCACTATCTTAAAAGAATGATCGACCCCTTTGGACGGCACATCTCCTATCTGCGGGTCTCGGTGACGGATCGCTGCGATTTCCGTTGCGTCTATTGCATGTCGGAAGACATGACCTTCCTGCCCAAGACCGAGATCCTGTCGCTGGAAGAGCTCGAGCGCGTCAGCGGCGCCTTCGTGCGGATGGGCGTGCGCAAGCTGCGCCTCACCGGGGGCGAGCCGCTGGTGCGGCGCAACATCATGAGCCTGGTGCGCGGCCTCGGCCGTCATCTCGCCACCGGCGCGCTCGACGAGCTGACCCTCACCACCAATGGCAGCCAGCTCGAGAAATATGCCGCGGAACTGCGAGACGCCGGCATGCGGCGCGTCAACGTTTCGCTCGACACGCTCGATTCCGCGAAGTTTACCGCCATCACGCGCTGGGGCAGGCTCGACCAGGTGCTGGCCGGGCATCGCGGCCGCCCAGCGCGCCGGGCTCGCGATCAAGATCAACACGGTCGCGTTGAAAGGCGTCAACGACGACGAGTTCGACACGCTCGTCGGCTGGTGCGGCGAGCAGCGGCTACGACCTCACCCTGATCGAGGTCATGCCGATGGGCGAGATCGGCGGCGGGCGCGCGGCTCGACCAGTATCTGCCGCTCTCGCTCGTGCGCGCCGCGCTGCAACGGCGCTGGACGCTCGACGAGACCGATTACCGCACCGGCGGGCCGGCGCGCTATTACGTCGTGCGCGAGACCGGGCGGCGGATCGGCTTCATCACGCCGATGACGCATAATTTCTGCGAGAGCTGCAACCGGGTGCGGCTCACCTGCACCGGCACGCTTTACATGTGCCTCGGACAGCACGACAGCGCCGAATTGAGGACGCCCTTGCGCGCCAGCGAAAGCGACGCGCTGCTCGACGCCGCCATCGCCGAGGCGATCTCGCGCAAGCCCAAGGGCCACGACTTCATCATCGACCGCCGCCACGCCCGGCCCGGCGTGGCGCGCCATATGAGCGTGACCGGCGGTTGAGCCACGCCCTCCGTCGGTTTCGTGGCGAGCGACGCGCCCGCCGCGCAGGAGGCGCTGGCCGAGCTGAGCCGGCGATATCGGTCGGTCGCGCCCGATGAGGCGGACATCATCGTCGCCTTGGGCGGCGACGGCTTCATGCTGGAGACGCTGCACAAGCACTTGCAACGCAACGTCCCGATCTATGGCATGCATCGCGGCAGCGTCGGCTTCCTGATGAACGGCTATTCCCCCGACGGGCTCGAAGAGCGCCTCGGCCACGCCAAGCCGGTGCGCGTCCATCCGTTAGAGATGACGGCAACGGACAAGGCCGGCCAAGCGCATCACGCGCTCGCCATCAACGAGGTATCGCTGCTGCGGCAAAGCCGCCAGACCGCCAAGCTGTCGGTGAGCATCGACGACCTCGTTCAACTCGACGAGCTGATGGCCGACGGCATCCTGGTCGCGACGCCGGTCGGCAGCACCGCCTATAATCTGTCGGCGCACGGTCCGATCGTGCCGCTCGCCGCGAATGTGCTGGCGCTCACCCCCATCAGCGCGTTTCGGCCGCGGCGCTGGCGCGGCGCCCTGCTCCCCCATGCCGCGCGCGTGCGCTTCGACGTCCTCGAGAGCGACAAGCGGCCGGTCAGCGCCACCGCCGATTACACCGAGGTGCGCGACGTGGTGTCGGTGACGGTACGCGAGCGGCCCGACATCGCGCTGACCATGCTGTTCGATCCCGAGCACGATCTCGAAGGGCGCGTCCTCAAAGAGCAGTTCCTGACCTGAGGCGTCTGCCGCAATGCGGCGACCCTCTGGCGTCCCATCGGGTGCCGCGCCACAATGCCGGCATGGCGGGCCCAAGGCTCACGAGCGCCGAGATGATCGGGCGGCTGGTCGCGTTCGACACCACCAGCCGGGAATCCAATCTCGCGCTCATCGAATTCGTCGCCGATTATCTCGACCGCTGGCGGGTGAAGAGCGAGCTCGTCTATGACGAGAGCCGGCGCAAGGCCAATCTCTATGCGACGATCGGACCGCAGGACCAGGGCGGCGTCATGCTCGCGGGGCATACCGACGTGGTGCCGGTCGACGGCCAGGAATGGGACACCGATCCGTTCGCGCTAGCCGAGCGCGACGGCCTTCTATTCGCGCGCGGCAGCGCCGACATGAAGAGCTTCATCGCCATCGCGCTCGCCAAGGTGCCGGAGCTGCTCGCGCGGCCGCTCGGCATGCCGGTTCATTTCGCCTTCACCTGTGACGAGGAAATCGGCTGCCTCGGGGTGCGCACGCTGCTGGCGGCGCTGGCGGCGCGGCCGGTGAAGCCGAGATTGGCGATCATCGGCGAGCCCACGCTGATGCGCCCGGTGCTGGCCCACAAGGGCAAGCGCAGCATGCGCTGCCACGTCCACGGCCACGAGGCCCACTCGGCGCTCACCGATCGCGGCGTCAACGCCGTCGAGACCGCCGCTGTGCTGATCGCGCATGTCAGGGCGATGGCGCGGAAGAAGCGCGCCGAGGGCCCGTTCGATGCCGGCTTCGATCCGCCCTATACGACGATCCATACCGGCACGGTCGCGGGCGGCACCGCGCTCAATATCGTGCCGAAGGAATGCCGCTTCGATTTCGAGATGCGCCACCTGCCCGAGGACGATCCCGACGCGATTTGCGACGAGCTCAAGCGCTATGCCGCGACGCTGCTGCCCGACATGCAGGCGGTCAGCGCCGACGCCGGCATCGCCTTCGAGGAGCTCAATGCGGTGCCGGCGCTCTCGGCCAAGGAAAACGACGAGGTTGTGCAATTAGCCGTCGCCTTGTCGGGAGCGAACGGCGTCGGCAGGGTCAGCTTCGCGACCGAGGGCGGGCTCATGCAGCAGGCCGGCATCCCGACCGTGATCTGCGGCCCCGGCTCGATCGAGCAGGCCCATCGGCCCAACGAGTTCATCGCGCTCGAGCAAGTGCAGCAATGCGAGGGCTTCATCGAGCGCCTGATCGAGCGCGTGAGGCGTTAGGAGATGAAAGTGGCGGACAGCGCTGCGATCGACATCGAGCTGCCGGATATCGCGCCCTACCGCGCCGGCAATACCGGCATCGACTACGTCACCCGGCTCGCCGCGCCGCTGCCCGGACCGCATGTGGTCGTGACCGCGCTCATGCACGGCAACGAGATCTGCGGCGCAATCGCGCTCGACCATCTGTTCCGCGCCAGGGTTCGGCCGGCGCGGGGCGCGCTGACCCTGGCCTTCGCCAATGTCGCGGCCTATCGGAGCTTCGATCGCGGCGACCCGCACGCCTCGCGCTATCTCGACGAGGACATGAACCGCGTCTGGGACCGCGCCGCGCTCGACGGGCCGCGCCGCAGCCGCGAGCTGCAGCGCGCCCGCGCGCTGCTGCCGATCGTCGACACCGCCGATTTTCTGCTCGATCTCCATTCGATGGCCAATTCGGACGTGCCGCTGACGCTGACCGGAATCGCGGACAAGCATCACGCCTTTGCCCGGCGCGTCGGCGCGACGGCGCTCCTCGTGCGCGACGCGGGTCATGCGTCCGGATGCCGCCTGCGCGATTACGCGCGCTTCGCCGAGCCGGATACGCCGCCGGTGGCGCTCCTCGTGGAATGCGGGCAGCATTGGGCGCCCCAATCGGCCAAGACGGCGATCGAGGCCACTTGGCGCTTCCTTGCGGCCACAGGGATTCTCGGCGATAGCGACGCCGCGCCTTGGCTGAGCCGTCCGGCGCCGCCGCAGCGGACCATCCGGGTCACCCACTGCATCACGGTAAGCTCGAGCAATTTCGGCTTCACCCACGCGTTCCAAAACCTGGCTATCGTGCCGCGCGCGGGAACCGTGATCGCCCGCGACGGCGACAGCGAAATCCGCGCGCCCTATGATGGTTGCGTGCTGATCATGCCGGCGCGGCGCCTTGAGCGCGGTAATACCGCCGTGCGGCTCGGCCACTACGAGGATTGAGGAGGTCGGCGATGAGCGAACGTCATAGTTCCAACGCACCGGGCGATTGGTATGTCGATTCCAGCTGCATCAACTGCAGGGCGGCGCAGACCGTGGCGCCGGGGCTGATCGTGGAGCGAGACGGCCAATCGGTCTTCGCCCGCCAACCCGGCAATTCCGAGGAGCGCCTGATGGCGTGGCGCGCCCGCCTCTCATGCCCGACCGCCTCCGTGCACACCGAAAGCTCCGCCGAGCAGCCGGACGGCGTCTTTCCCGAGGCGATGACCGACCGCGTCTATCGTCTCGGCTACAATGCGCGCTCGTCCTGGGGCGCGCATGCCTTCGTCATCCGCCGCGATAGCGGCAATGCCATGGTCGATGCACCGCGCTGGACGCGGACGCTCGTGGCCCAGATCGAGGACTGGGGCGGGCTCTCGGAGATTCTTCTCACCCATCGCGACGACGTCGCCGACGCCGACCGCTATGCCGCGCATTTCCGCGCGCGCGTGTTCATCCACGAAGCCGATCGCGCGGCGGCGCCCTATGCCGACGAAATCCTCAAGGGGCGCGAGCCGATCGCGCTCGGGCCCGATCTCGCCGCGATCCCCGTTCCCGGCCACACCCAGGGCAGCGTCGCCTATTGCTTTGAAGGGCATTGCCTTTTCGCCGGAGATTCGCTGTCCTGGGATTTCGCGACCGGCGATCTTCGCGCCAGCAAGCATGTGTGTTGGTATTCCTGGCCGGAGCAGATCGCGTCCTTGAAGCGCCTCGATGCGGTCGATTTCGATTGGGTCTTCGCCGGCCATGGCGGCAGCATGCATCTCCCTGTCGCCGCGATGCGGGCGCGGCTCGGCGCGCTTACCGAGCGCATGGAAAAAGAATAAAGTTAACGGGCGGCCGATGAATCAACCCCCGATGATGAGCAAGGTCCCGGCGATTACGCTGGCTTTCTGGTTCATCAAGATCGGCGCGACCACGCTGGGTGAGACCGGCGGCGACGCGCTTTCCATGACGCTCGATCTCGGATACGCCGTCAGCACCGTTATTTTCCTAGGCGTTCTGATCGTCACGCTCGCCGGTCAGATTTCGGCGAAATCCTATCATCCCTTCAGGTATTGGGCCGTCATCGTCGCGACAACGACCGCCGGTACGACCTTGTCGGATTATTTGGATAGGACACTCGGTCTCGGCTACCCGCTATCGTCGCTGCTCCTCTTCGCCGCGGTGCTGCTCGTTCTCGCGTGGTGGCGTCACTCGACCGGATCGGCGTCGGTGAGCAAAATCACGACACGCGAGGCCGAGTTGTTTTACTGGACGACGATTTTCTTCTCCAACACGCTCGGCACCGCGCTCGGCGATTTCCTGGCCGATTCCTGGGGTTTTGGCTTCGACGGCGGCGCGGTCGCGTTCGGCGCGGTCATCGTCGTCATCGCGGCCGCGTACTTTTGGACGAATATATCGCATACGCTGTTATTTTGGACGGCGTTCATACTGACCCGACCGCTCGGTGCCTCGCTCGGCGATCTGCTGACCAAACCGCAAGCCGAAGGCGGCCTCGATCTGAGCCGCATCGCTTCTTCCTTGGCGATTGCGGTGGTGATCGTCGTCTGCATTCTGATGACCGACCGGGGCGCCGAACAGATCTCTGCGGAACCTACGGTCTAGCTCTTCCCGTCGATCAGGACGAAGAGAAGACGCGCCGGCCGTCCCGAGCGATTGGCCCAGGCGTGGCTGGTGCCGCGCTGAATGAGAACATCGCCGGCGCGCAGCACGGTTTCTTCGTCGTCGAGGATGGCGACGATTTCGCCCTCGAGCACGATCGCGTAGTCAACCGTCGGCGTCTTGTGCATGCCGGGATGCTTGTCGTCGATGCGATGCTCGGCATCGGGAAACATTGTGGCGAAACTCGCCGCCAATTGGCGCCGCCGCTCGGCTGGATCGGAGGGCTCGGGAGGATAGTCGATGATGCGCAGCACCGTCCCGTCTGCGGGCGGCCTCACGCCCTTATGCGCGGGCGCGAGGTCGGGTGCATCGATCCGCGCCGGCATGTCCTTCGTGACCCAGATATTGGTCGAGCGATAGCCCGGCCGCTCGGGCACGCTCGAGCCCGGCAACAGGCGGTCTTCTTCGATGCGCGAGCGGCCCGCCGCGTCCGGTCCGGTGACGACGCGGCGGATCGGGGAAAGCTCGTGCGGCGCCATGATGATCCTCGACCTCGCTGCCCGATCCTGATTACCATGCCGGCACCATTGCCCGCGACCACAAAGCATATCAGGAGGAGCGATGCCAAGACGATCGGGACTCATCGCCGGCGCGGCGCTTGCCTTGGGGCTGCTGGCCCAGCCGGCGGCCGCGCAAACCGCCGCGATCAATCCGGCTCTGGCCAAGGTGATCGCGGCGGCGAAGCAGGAAGGCAAGCTGCTGATCCGCTCGAACTCCGGCTTCGACGCTGGCGGGGCCCGAGGCGCAAGCAGCGGCGCAGGCGGGAATCAAGGCCACCTTCGGGGTCGATATCCCGATCGAGTGGTCGCCCGGGATGGCCTATGGCCCGCTCGCCGCGCAGCTTTACCAGGAAATGCAGGCCGGCACGCCCGCCAGCACCGACGTGCTGGCGCTGACGCCGGTGCAGATCACGCCCTATCTCGACAAGGGCTTGTTCCGCGCCGTCGATTGGCGGGCGTTATCGCCCGAGATCATCAAGCCCGAATTCGTCGAAGCGCAGGGCAAGGCGCTGCGCGTCGCGCTCTCGCTGCCCAGCATCCTCTACAACGTCAAGGCGGCGCCCTGGGTCGGCGAGATCGATACGGCGGCCGACCTGCTCAAGCCCCAATACCAGGGAAAGTTCGTGACCACGCCGTTCCTCGGCGGGTTCGACGTGCTGTTGGCGGATGACGTCTGGGGCATCGCCAAGACCACCGCCTATGTCAAGCAATTCGTGACCCAGATCGCGGGCTTCGTCAGTTGCGGCAGCGTGGACCGCATCGCCTCGGGCGAGGTGGCGGCACTGGCGCTCGATTGCGGCGGCGGCTGGCCCAACGACATCGTTTATCGCGGCAAGAACATCATCGCGACCCGGATCGTGAGCGACATTGCCGAGCTGCGCTATTCTTACGTCACGATTCCGACCCACGCGGCGCATCCCAACGCCGCGATCCTCTATTCGCTCTATCTCGATTCGCCCGAGGGTCAGGAAAAGGTGATGGCGCAGTACAGCGGTCTCGATCTCGGCCAATATCCCCAATCCTATGCCCGCAAGCTGGTCGATGACGAGCGCGCGAAGGGCGTGAAATTCATCGACGTCACCGTCGATTGGTGGCAAGCCCATCCCGGGGTCGATCAGGCGACCGTCGATCTCATCAAGCTCGCGACGCACTGATTTTTCGCGCGCGACGGACGCGCTTCAGCTTTCGTCGCGGCGCGTCGCGATCTTGAGGTAGATGAGCAAGGGATAAAGCGACGAGACGGCGGCGAGCGCCACGCCGTAAGCGCCTTCGCGATAGCCGCGGCGGGCGACATAGGATTTCCAGGACCGGCTGAAAATCCGCCGGAGCGCGCCAGCGAGAGCGGGTCGCGCCCCAGCCTCGATCGCGTCGAGCGCGGCGAGGTCGGTATAGCGGTTGAGGCGGCCGACCATGTCGGCGATGTCGCGATAGACGTAGTGGTCGAGGCTGTAGCGCAACCTGCCGCGCGGGCCGCTGAGCGCGATCTTCGGATGAACGCGGCCCTCGCCCCATCTTTTCGCGCCGGCGCGGAACAGGATCGTCTTGGCGCTGACGCCGTTATAGGCGCCCCAGCCATGGCGAACGAGCCTGCCGCCGATATAGTTCGCGATCGGCACCAGAAACACGCCGCCCTCGGCGGTGGCGATCGCCCCACGGATCTCGGCGGCGAGCGCCTCCGAGACCCGCTCGTCGGCATCGACTTCGAGGATCCAGTCGCACCGGCAAGCATCCAGCCCGGCGTTGCGGCGCGGGCCTTCGAGCTCCCAGGCTCCGGCGAGGATTCGCGCGCCGAAAGCCTCGGCGATGCCGGCGGAGGCGTCGCTCGTGCGGTCGAGGCACGACCACGATCTCGTCGGCAAAGCGCAGCGTCTCGAGGCAAGAAGCAAGATTCGCCTGTTCGTTACGCGCGACCACCAAGGCCGACAGGCTGGGAGCCTTCGGCGCCGATCCGTCCGAAATCATGGCGACAGACTTGGGCGATGGCGGATCGAAGGTCAAGCCGCGGCTCGGGGCGCCAGCCCGGCCGCATTGTCAGAAACCTCTGCGCGCCATAGATTCGAGCGATGGACCGCGCGACGGCGACGCTCGACGACAAATACACCCTCAAGTCCGGGCGGATTTATCTGACGGGCACCCAGGCTTTGGTGCGCCTCCCGCTGATGCAGCGCTGGCGCGACCGCGAGGCGGGTCTCAACACCGGCGGCTTCATCTCGGGCTATCGCGGCTCGCCGCTGGGCTCCTACGATTTCGCGTTGTGGCAGGCGCGCCAGCACCTCCTCGCCCATGACATTCGCTTCCAGCCCGGCCTCAACGAGGACCTCGCCGCCACCTCGGTATGGGGCACGCAGCAGGTGCCGCTTTTTCCCGGCGCCAAGGTCGATGGCGTGTTCGCGATCTGGTACGGCAAGGGGCCGGGCGTGGACCGCTCGACCGATCCGTTCAAGCATGCCAATGGCGCCGGCACCTCGCCCTATGGCGGCGTGCTGGCGATCGCCGGCGACGATCATGGCTGCGCAGTCCTCCACCAATGCCCATCAGAGCGAACACATCTTTCGCGCCGCGATGATGCCGCTCCTTAACCCGGCCAGCGTGCAGGACTATCTCGATTTCGGTTTGCTCGGCTTCGCGCTGTCGCGTTACGCCGGCTGCTGGGTCGGCATGAAGGCGATCGCCGAAACCGTCGAAAGCGCGGCCTCGGTCGAAGCCGATCCGCATCGCGTGACGATCGCCCTGCCCGGCGATTTCGCGCTGCCGCCGGGCGGCTTGGGCATCCGCTGGCCGGACACGCCGCTGGCGCAGGAGGCGCGCCTTCACGGCCCGAAGATGGCGGCGGTGGCGGCTTTCGCCCGCGCCAATCCGGTGGACCGGATGATCTTCGATCCGCCGCGCGCGCGCCTCGGCATCTGCACCACCGGAAAGGCCTATCTCGACCTCCGCCAAGCGCTCGACGATCTTGGCCTCGACGGCCATGCCGCCGAGGCGCTGGGGCTGCGGCTCTACAAGGTCGGGCTGGTCTGGCCCCTCGAGGCCCATGGCGCAAGACGCTTCGCCGAGGGCCTCGAGGACGTGCTGGTGGTCGAGGAAAAGCGCGGCTTCGTCGAGGACCAGCTCGTCCGCATCCTCTACAATCTCCCCGCGGCGCGCCGCCCAAGCGTCGTCGGCAAGAGCGACGAAGCGGGCGCGCCATTATTGCCCAGCGCGGGCGAGCTCTCGCCGCCTTCTGGTCGCGCGCGCGGTGATGGCGCGGCTCGGCCGGCTCGGGCTCGACAACGATCTCATGCGCCAGCGCCTCGCGCGGCTCGAGGAATTCGAGCGCCCGGCCGAGATCGCCGGCGTCACGGGCGAGCGCAGCGCCTATTTCTGCTCGGGCTGCCCGCATAACACCTCGACCCGCGTGCCGGAAGGCAGCCGCGCGCTCGCCGGCATCGGCTGCCATTACATGGCGCAGTTCATCCCGTCGCGCCACACCGCGACCTTCTCGCACATGGGCGGCGAGGGTGCCGCCTGGATCGGGCAGGCGCCGTTCTCGGCCGACCGGCATATCTTCCAGAACATCGGCGACGGCACCTATCAGCACAGCGGCCTTCTCGCGATCCGCGCCGCGGCCGCGGCGGGCGTGAACATCACCTACAAGATTCTCTACAACGACGCGGTGGCGATGACCGGCGGCCAGCCGCTCGACGGACACCTTACGGTCCCGCAGATCACCCGCCAGGTCGCTGCCGAGGGCGCGCGCGAGGTCGTCGTCGTCACCGACGAGCCGGATAAATACCCCGCGGGTTCGGACTTCGCGCCCGGCACCCGGATCCGGCACCGCGACGCGCTCGACGCCGTGCAACGCGAGCTGCGCGAAATCCCCGGCCTTACCGTGCTGGTCTATGACCAGACCTGCGCCGCGGAAAAGCGCCGCCGCCGCAAGCGCGGCCTCTATCCCGATCCGCCCCAGCGCGTCTTCATCAACGACGCGGTGTGCGAAGGCTGCGGCGATTGCTCCGACGCGTCGAACTGCATCGCGATCAAGCCGCTGGAGACCGAGTTCGGCCGCAAGCGCGTCATCGACCAATCCTCGTGCAACAAGGATTATTCCTGCGTCAAGGGCTTCTGCCCGAGCTTCGTCACGGTGCATGGCGGCGAATTGCGCAAGGCGGATAAGGAAGCGGCGCCGGCGCCCGAGCGATCGCGCGACGATCTTCCGCTGCCGGCCGCGCCGGTGGAGCAGCGGCCGGAAAAGAAGAATCCCGCCGCGCCGTCCACGGCCGCGCCTTATTCGATCCTCGTCACCGGCATCGGGGGCACTGGAGTCATCACGCTCGGCGCGCTCCTGGGCATGGCGGCCCATCTCGATGGCAAGGGCTGCACCGTCCTCGACCATACCGGCCTCGCGCAGAAGAACGGCGCGGTGATGAGCCATGTCCGGATCGCCGGCCGGCCCGACGAGCTTCACGCGGTGCGGATCGCGCCCGGCGGCGCCGACGCGGTGCTGGCCTGCGACATGGTGGTGGCAACCTCCAGGCACGCGCTCGCGACGATCCAGCGCGGCGTCACGCGCGTCGTCGCCAACAGCGAGGTCGAGCCGACCGCGGCTTTCGTCACCGATGGCGGTCTCGATCTCGATGTCGAGGCGATGCGGCGCGCGCTCGTGGATTCGTGCGGCGCGGCGAAGCTCAATTTCGTCGCCGCGACCGGCCTCGCCACCGCGATCACCGGCGATTCCGTCGCGACCAACATGTTCCTGCTCGGCTATGCCTTTCAGAGCGGGCTGGTGCCGGTTTCGCTCGATGCGCTGGAGCGCGCGATCGCGCTGAACGGGGTCGCGGTCGAGACCAACCGCCGCGTCTTCGCCGCCGGACGCCGCGCCGCGCTCGCGCGCGCCACGGCGCCCTTGCCCACGCCCGAGGCGGCTCCCGTGCCGTCCCTGCCCGCAACCATCGAGCGCCGGGCCGCGTTCCTGGCCCGGTACCAAAACGAAGCTTACGCCAAGGCTTATCGCGAGCGGGTGGGGCGCGTCGCGGCGGCCGAAAAGCAACTCGGCCCGGCACCGACCGGGCTGGCCGAGGCGGTCGCGCGCAACCTCGCCAAGCTCATGGCCTACAAGGACGAATACGAGGTCGCGCGGCTCTATACCGACGGCGCGTTCGAGAAAAAGCTCCGCGCTCAATTCGCCGGCAAGCTGCGCCTCGAATTCCATCTCGCGCCGCCGCTTTTCGCGCGCCGCGACCCAGCGACCGGCGAGCTGCAAAAGCGCGCCTACGGCTCCTGGGTATTCCCGCTCTTCAAGCTGCTGGCAAGCCTGCGACGGTTGCGCGGAACGCGCTTCGATATTTTCGGCCGCACCGCCGAGCGCCGGACCGAGCGATCGCTCATTCGCGACTACAACGCGGTTTTGGACGAGCTGATCGCCGGACTCGCTCCGCGAAATCATGCCCTGGCGGTCGAGATCGCGCGCCTCCCCGAGCGCATTCGCGGCTTCGGCCACGTCAAGGAGCGCAGCATCGCCGCCGCCAAGGCGCGGGAAGCCGCGCTCCTCGCCACGTTCCGCGCGAGCTGCGCGCCGGGCACCGGGACGGGCAAGCGATTCGCGGTTTTTTGAGGCCGGCGCCGCTTTCGATTATACTGGGACAACGCTTCGCGATCTCTGACGGTTGGAACAAGTCATGCGCATGCTCAATCTGGCGGCCTCGGCCGCGCTCATCGCCCTCATTCCGCTGGCCACCCCGGACGCGGCTTCCGACGCCGATAGCGGCGGCACGGTCACGCTCAACCTGGTCAAGGAGATCTTCGACCAGATCAAAACCAGCTATGTCGAGCCGGTCTCCGACAAGCAGCTCATCGAGGGCGCGGTGAAGGGCATGGTGGCTTCGCTCGATCCGCATTCGAGCTACATGGATGCCAAGGAATACAGCGAGATGATGGTCCAGACCTCGGGCGAGTTCGGCGGGCTGGGCATGCAGGTGACGATGGAGAACAACGTCGTCAAGGTCATCTCGCCGATCGACGACACGCCCGCGGCCCGCGCCGGCGTCAAGCCCGACGACATCATCCTCGCGATCGACGACGCGCCCGTCACCGACATGACCTTGTCCGAGGCGGTCGACAAGCTGCGCGGGGCGATCGGCACGCCGGTCAAGCTCACCATCCGCCGCGGCCAAAGCGATCCGTTCCAGCTCACCCTCACCCGCGCCGATATCAAGGTTGATCCGGTCAAGTCGCAGCTCGAGGGCGACAACGTCGCCTATCTGCGCATCACCAATTTCTCCGAGCGCACCGACACCGAGCTCGAGGCGGCTTTCAAGTCGCTGCAACAGCAATCGGGCAATAAGCTGATCGGGGTCGTCCTCGATCTGCGCAATAATCCCGGCGGATTGCTCGATCAGGCGGTCTCGGTGTCCAACGATTTCCTCGACCAGGGCGAGATCGTCTCGATCAAGGGCCGGCAGTCGCGCGACACCAGGCGTTACGAGGCGCAAGCCAACCGCGATATGACCCATGGCCTCCCGATGGTCGTGCTGATCAATGGCGGCTCGGCCTCGGCTTCCGAGATCGTCGCCGGCGCGCTTCAGGACGATCACCGCGCCGTGCTGCTCGGCACCCGCTCCTTCGGCAAGGGATCGGTCCAGAGCGTGCTCCCGGTCAAGGAGAGCGGCGGCGGAATCCGGCTGACGACCGCGCTTTATTACACCCCGTCAGGCCGCTCGATCCAGGGAACAGGCATCGAGCCGGACATCGCCGTCGAGCCGGCCCGGATCGAGCAGGTTGCCGAAGCGGCCATCCAGCACGAATCCGATCTCCCCGGCGCGCTCAAGAACACCGGCCCGGCCGGCTCGGCCGGTTCATCGCCCGCGAAGCCGCCGGCGCCGAGCACATCGGCCGCGCCGCCCGCCGGCCCGGCCACGCCGAACGCGGCGGAATTGCCACCTGGCGCGACGGCGATACCCAAGCCGGACGCCGCGGCCTTCGATCCCGGTGCGTTCGGCAGCGGCGGCGATTACCAGCTGGTGCGCGCGGTCGATCTCCTGCGCGGCGCCGTGTTGTTCAAGACTACCTCGGCGCAATAGGCCATTTTGCGGCGAAGGCCGCGCCGAATTCGGGGCCGGGCGAGCTAGAGCTGCGAGATTACCGCGCGGGCGGCATTGGTGATGCTGACATCGGTGGCGGTCGCGCTGGTCGCCTCGGCGTACCATTGGTCCACCGCCTGCGCCAGGAGCAGGCTGCCGCGCTTCCTGAGATCGGCGCCAAGGACGGCCTCGAGCGAACGGATGCGGGCAAAGAGCTTGCGGGTCGCGGCTTTGCGCCGCTCCTCGGCTTGCTGGGCGGTCGCAGCTTGCCCGGCGCTGATCGCCTTGACCGGGGGTTTCGCGCCGGCTGGCCCGGCCGGCGGCACTGCGACTGGGGTCGGCCGCGGAGCCGGCTTCGCCACGACCGCCATGGCGGGACGACCGGCAACCGCCATGGCGGCGGCCGGCTTCTGGGCTGGCGCCGGTCTGGCCAATGGCCTTTTCGGAGCGGCTTTCTTGGCCGGGGCTTTCTTGGCCGCCGGCTTGCCCGATTTTTTCTTGGGCGCCGCTTTCGCGCGGGATGGCATCATTTTCCTCCAATGACCCTTTCGGGCGCCGTCAAATTGTAACCGAGACGGCCTTAGAGCAAGAGAAAACCGCTGGATTCCACAGTTTTGCCGCAACATTTCGCGCTTGACCGCCGGCCTCGCGGCTTGACGGGACGCGCCTACTTCAGAATAAACGTGAGAAATAGGCTATAATACATTGAAATATATAGTAGTTAATTTAATGTTTCCCTTAAATGCCCTGGAGGCACCTTCCGCCGGCGCACCTGGGACAACGCGCCCAAGCGCCTGAATTCCCAGGGGCTTGAAAGAATCGGCTGGGGCCGCGATGGACTCGGTTATTTCGGCGCGTGCTCGACGAATTCCGGAGCGAAGATCCGGCTCATGTCGATCTTGTCGGAAGCGGCGAGCCGGCCGGTATCGAGCACCTGCTGATAGGCGAGCAGCTGCTCCTGCTTCGTCGTGCTGCCATCGTCGGTGAAGATCGCCTTATTGGCCTCGATCACCTTGGTATAAATCTCCTTGTCGCCGCCATAGAACTCCGGCGGCATGGCATTGACGATCTGGTCGACCGGCGCCGTGTGCAACCATTTCACCGCCTTGACCAGCGCGTTGACATAATGTTGCACGATGTCGTGATGGGCGGCGGCATACTCGGCCGTCGTGGTCGCGCCGGCCAAGGCAGCCGGGCCGCCATAGACGAAGGTTTGCCCGGCAAGGGTGCGGGTATCGTCTTCCGGCACCGGCACGAGGAAACCGTTGACCGTGAGGCGGGTGATGACCGGATCGGCTTGCACCATGGCGTTAACCTTCCCGGTCTCCATAGCCGCGATCGCGGTCGCGCCCGAGCCCACGCCGATCGAGGTGACGTCGGCCAGGCTGAGCCCGCCCTTGCCGAGAATAATGCGCAGCATGTTCTCGGCGGCTCCGCCAGGACCGGTCACGCCGATATTCATGCCTTTCAGATCGGCGGGACCGCGATAGGTCTTGGCCTTGTCGGGCGGCAGGCCCATGACGATGGCCGAGAGATGCGCGCCAAGAAACACCGACACGATGTTGACGCCTTTGGGCTGCAGCAGGAAGGCGTAGTCGATGGCGCCATAGACCATGTCGGCGCTGCCGCCGACCAGCGCCTCGACCGCCTTGGGGCCGTTCTGCAAGTCCTGGATATCGACATCGAGCCCCTCGTCCTTGAAATAGCCGAGCTGATAGGCCAAGGGCAGCGGCAGATAGGCGATGATGGTCTTGCCGCCGGTCGCGACCGTGATGGTCTGCTTGGCGCCCGCGCCGGTTTGCGCCGCCCCCGGCAGCGGCGCGAGCGCCACCGCGCCGAAGGCCGCCCAAACGAGAATTGCACTGCGCTTCATGGTGATCCTTCCGGGAACTTCTGGTTGGCGCGGTCGACGAACCGCTTATCGAAGGTGCGCGCGAGATCGACCGTCTCCTCCGGGGTGGGCCGCCCCGCCTTGACCATCTGCCGATAGGTGGCTTCGATCTCCGGCATGGTGGCACGTCCGTCGCCGCTCATCGAGGCGAGATTGGCGGCGAGGCTCCTAGCAGAGAGCTCGCGGTCGGCACCGTAGAACTCGGCTGGCACCGCGGCGACGATATCGTCCACGCTTGCCTGGTGCATCCATTCGAGGGCGCGCACGGTCGCGTTGACGAAGGACTGGACGGTATCGGGATGAGCCTTGATATATCCGGCGAGCGCCAACGAGCCGCCGGTCGTAAGGAGCGCGCCGTAGACGTATTTCTGGCCCGCCGCCTCGGCGGCCCCGACCGCGACCGTGACGGTCTGGTCCGCTCGCCGCGCGGATTGCGCCTCGGCCGATCCGTAAGCGAGCAAGATCGCCAGCCATGTCGCCAGCGCGACCAAGGTTTTCCGCATCGCGTGCTTTCCCCGAGCGAAGCCTTCCCCATTCGCGCCCCGCTGTCAAATTCATCCAGCCAGGCGCTTCGCGGGCGGATCGCGCGCTGCCGCACGACATTCCCACCGCCCAGTTTTTTCAGCCGGAAAGCACCACGCCGGCCAGCATTCCCATGCCGAAAGTCACGGCCGCCGCAAGCGTTCCGATCGCAACCTGACGCGCGGCGGAAAACCACGCAGAGCGGCCGGTAAAGAGAGATGTCCCGGCGCCAACGCAGGCGAGCGCAACGGCGCTGGCAACGATGCTGACGACGGTGGCGGCGAGGCCGTGAACGACCAGGAAAGGCAATACCGGCACGGCGGCGCCGGCGGCAAAGAGACAGAACGACAAGCCGGCCGCTGCCCAAGCCGACCCTCCCAATTCCTTGGGATCGAGCCCCAATTCCTCGCGCACCAACGTGTCGAGAGCGGTCTCTTTGTTCGCCATCAACCGCGCGGCGAGCGCGCGGGCTTCGGACTCGCCGAGCCCCTTGGCCTGATAGATCAGGACGAGCTCTTCGAGCTCTTCGTCCGGCACCTGCTTTAGCTCTTCGGCCTCGCTCGCCACCTGGTGCTGGTACAGCTCGCGAGCGCTGTTGACGGAAAGCCATTCGCCCATCGCCATGGAGCAGGCGCCGGCGAAAAGCCCGGCCAATCCAGTCAAGAGAACGATGTGTTGCGCCGTCGCGGCGCCCGTCACGCCCATTACGAGACTGAGATTGGAGACGAGCCCATCATTGGCGCCAAGCACAGCGGCGCGCAGCGCGTTGCCGCCCATGGCGCGGTGACGCCCCTCGAGGCTCGCGATCGTGCTGCCCGCCAGCCCGCCGGATTTTCCGGCCAGAGCATCGAGCACGCGCGCATGCGACCGTTCCGCGGCAGGCAGCCCCCGATCGACCGCCTCGGGCTGTTGGTCGTAGGCAGCGCTGTCGGCATCTTCGAGAACGTTGATCGTCGGAAGCACGAAAGCCGGGCCGAAGCGCCGCGCGAGCCACGCCAGCGCGCGCGACCGCCAGCCGGGACGCTGCACTGGTATTTGGGAGCCGATCCGTTTGAGATTTTTCCGCCAGAACTCGGCATGGGCGTCTTCGACCGCGGCGAGCTTGCGAAAGATGTCGCTCCTCTGCGGATCGGTTTCCGCCTTCGCAAGGGCGCGATAGAGGGTTGCGCTGTCGATTTCGCCTTGCAGATCTGCGCGATACCTTTCGGCATCCGTCTCTGGTGCCATGATCTGTTCCTCGAGTTGAACGGCGCTTATGACCCGTCGCAACGGCGACCATTGCCTTTGATATGAAGCGGAATCCTGCATCGATTGGTGCCCGCTGCCGGACTCGAACCGGCACTCCGGTCTCCCAGA
Source organism: uncultured Alphaproteobacteria bacterium (assembly GCA_963803265.1). GTDB lineage: Bacteria > Pseudomonadota > Alphaproteobacteria > ATCC43930 > CGMCC-115725 > CAIKMD01. The sequence goes on from CAWDLZ010000022.1 coordinate 195,768, forward strand.
AACGGATTTTAAGTCCGTTGCGTCTACCAGTTCCGCCAAGCGGGCACCGCGGCGAGGGTAGCACGGGAAGCGCCGGTTTTGCGCGAGGCCGCGTCGGGTGATAGGGTCGATGCGGCTGCGCTCAACGAGGAATTCGTGGACCAAGCAGCCGCCTCGCCGAGCCTTTAGGCAGGACGATGCCCGACTATCCCACCCTGCGGTTTCTCGAGCGCCATGGCGGCTGGATCGCGATTGTCATCGCGCTCGCGCCGCCGGCCGCCGGCATCGTCGCGGCCCTGCTCGGCGGCTCGGTTTGGTGGCTGGCCGCAGGCATCGCCGCGGGAGCGGTTCTTTTCGTGATCGCGCGCAGCTATGTCGAGCTGATCCGGCTGATGACCGACATGCTGCTGCCGAAATAGCGACTCTCGCGATCGTTGGCCTATTCCTCGACCGGCGTGTCGCCCAGCGCCCGCACCATCGCCGCGACCTCGGCGGCGCTCTGATTGAGCCGCGCCTCGTCGCGCCCGCGCAGCACCAGATTCACCCCGAACGCGCCGCGCCGCATGATCGGGTACGACCCGACCTCGATATCCGCATAGCGGTGCTGGATTTCGCCGAGGCCCTTCGCCAGCACCCCCTCGGCGAGCGAAGTCGCGACGGTGCGCGACATCATCGGCGTGCCGCCTTTCAATTCGTGCTTGATGCCGTCGAACATGCCCTGCGCCACGCGCGGAATGCCGGCAAAGACATAGACATTGCCCATGCGGAAGCCGGGCGCGCGCGACACCGGGTTGTAGACCAGCGCGGCGCCCTCGGGCGTGTGCGCCATGCGCATCCGCGCCTCGTTGAGCTCGCCCGGCGCGTAGTAATTGAGAAAGTGCTTGTGCGCGTCGGGATGCACGGTCCATTTCACGCCGAACGCCTTGGCGATGCTTTCCGAGGTGATGTCGTCATGCGTCGGCCCGATGCCGCCGGTGGTGAAGACGTAATCGTAGGCGGCGCGGAGCTGGTTCACGACGGCGATGATGGTCGCCTCGACGTCGGGAATGAAGCGCGCCTCCTTCAAGGTCACGCCGACCTCGCCCAGGCCCTTCGCCAGATAGTTGAGGTTCGCGTCCTGGGTGCGCCCCGAGAGAATCTCGTTGCCGATGACGAGGACGGCGGCGGTGACGATTTTTTCCGGCTCTTCGCTCACGCTCGGCTCCGTCGTGTTTCCTCCCCCCTAATAAGACGCAAAGCCGGGCCTGCCGCAATGGCCCAGGGGCGCTTGCCGAGACCGGCCCGGCGCGATAAGACGGCGCCATGAACGAGTTCCAGCCCGCCCCCCCTGACGAAAAGCTCGGGCCCGAAGAGCGGAAGATCAAGATCCACGGCCCGGCCGACTTTGCCGCCATGCGCAAGGCCGGCAAGCTTGCGGCGGAAGTGCTCGACTTCATCACGCCGCATGTCGTGCCGGGCGTCACCACCGACACGCTCGACCGGCTGTGCCATGCCTTTATCGTCGATCACGGCGCCATCCCCGCGCCGCTCAACTATCGCGGCTTCCCCCGCTCCATCTGCACCTCGGTCAACCATGTCGTCTGCCATGGCATCCCGGGCGAGCGGCGGCTTGAGGAAGGCGACATCCTCAATATCGACATCACGGTCATCCTCGATGGCTGGCACGGCGACACCAGCCGGATGTTTTTCGTCGGCGAGCGGATCGCCGTGAAGGCGCGCCGGCTGGTCGAGGTCACCTACGAGGCGATGATGCGCGGCATCGCGATGGTCAAGCCCGGCGCCACGGTCGGCGATATCGGCCACGCAATTCAGTCCTATGCCGAGGCCCAGCGCTTTTCGGTGGTGCGCGACTTCTGCGGCCACGGCGTCGGCCGCGTGTTCCACGACGCGCCCTCGGTCGTGCATTTCGGTTATCCCGGCCATGGGCCGAGGCTGCGCGAGGGCATGTTCTTCACCATCGAGCCGATGATCAATGCCGGCCGCTACGAAGTGAAGATTCTGAGCGATGGCTGGACCGCGGTGACCAAGGATCGCTCGCTCTCGGCGCAATTCGAGCATACGGTTGGCGTCACCGACACCGGCCATGAGATCTTCACGCTCTCGCCCAAGGGCTTCCACCACCCGCCCTATCCCATCTGAGGATGCCAGCGCCGCGCCGCACGCCGAAGCCCAAGGAGGGCGATCAGCCCAAGCCGGACTATCTCGGCCATCGCGACCGGTTGCGCCAGCGCCTGCTCTTGGCCGGAACGGAGGCGCTGGCCGATTACGAGTTGCTCGAATTCCTGCTCTATTCGGCCAAGCCCCAGGGCGACACCAAGCCAACCGCCCGCGCGCTGATGAATTGTTTCGGCAGCCTGGCCGGCGTGCTTGGCGCCGACGCCGACGCGCTGCGCGCCGTGCCCGGCGTCAAGGACGCCACGGCGGCAGCATTGTTGGCGGTGCGCGCGGCGGCGCGCCAAATGCTGCTGGCCGAGATCAAGGACAAGCCGGTGCTCGCGAATTGGCAGGCGCTGCTCGACTATTGCACGGCGCGGTTCGGCTTCGCCGGGGCCGAGGAATTCCATCTCCTATTCCTCGACGTCAAGAACGCGATGATCGCCGACGAGAAGCAGCAGGAAGGCACGATCGACCACACGCCCGTTTATCCCCGCGAGGTCGTGAAGCGGGCGCTGGAATTGGGCGCCTCGGCCATCATCATGGTGCATAACCACCCCTCCGGCGACACCACCCCTTCGAAGGCCGATGTCGAGATGACCCGCGCCGTGCGCGACGCCGCCAAGGCGGTCGGCGTCGCCCTTCACGACCATGTGATCATCGGCAGGGGCCGACATACCAGCTTCAAAACCTCGGGATTGCTGTAAGATCGGCTCGATGCTCGCAACTTTCGGCAACAGACGGGAATCGCCTCGGCCTGCCGAGGCAGCGGCGACGATGAGCCGGCTCGGGCGCGCCGCGGCCTTCGCTGTGCTCGCGGGGATGGGTTGCGTCTTCGGAGCCGATCCGTCGCGCGCCGCGCCGCAGGTCTATCAATATCAGATCCAGAGTCCGCGCTACGGCAATATCGGAATCTATACGAATAGCGTGGCGCAGGACGGGAACGTCGTTGAACGTGGCGACCGAGCTCCATGTCGCGGTGAGGCTCATTGGCATTCGTCTGTTCCACCAGGATGCCAACCGCATCGAGCATTGGGACAACGGGCGCTTCGTCGGCTTTCAGAGCACGACCGACGACAACGGCACCAAGATCGACGTCACCGGGAAGGCGCGGGACGACGAATTCGTGATCGAGTCCCCTAACGGCACCATCGTCGCGCCGCCGCAGATTCATCCCTCCAATCCTTGGACGCTGTCGGTCCTCCGCACCAACGTCATGATGTCCACGAAGAGCGGCAAGGTGACGAGCGTCGTCGTGACCGATACCGGCGAGACCAACCTCACCCTCGACGGCAAGACCCTGCCTGTCCATCAATTCTTCATCGACAGCGACAAGCATCAGATCGTCTGGTTCGACGCAACCGACATTCCGGTCGCGTTCCAGACCAACGACGAGGGCAGCGTGGTCACTTTCGTGTTGAAGGGCCACGGGTTTTTCCTGCCCTAAAGGTTGCGCGGCGACAGGGGAGGGGCTATGCCGTCGCCATGATCCCTCGCTACAGCCGGCCCGCGATGGCGGCCATCTGGGAGCCGGAAAACCGCTTCCGGATCTGGTTCGAGATCGAGGCCCATGCTTGCGACGCGCTGGCCGAAGCCGGCATCATCCCCGCCGCGGCGGCCAAGGCGATCCGCGAGAAAGGAAAGTTCGAGGTGGCGCGCATCGACGCGATCGAGCGCGAGATTCACCACGACGTCGTCGCCTTCCTCACCAACCTAGCCGAGCATATCGGGCCGGAGGCGCGCTTCCTCCACCAGGGCATGACCTCGAGCGACGTGCTCGACACCTGCCTCGCGGTTCAGTTGCGCGAAGCGTCGGACATCCTCATCGCCGATGTCGACCGGCTGCTCGCGGTATTGAAGCGGCGCGCCCTCGAGCACAAGACCACTCTCACCATCGGCCGCAGCCACGGCATCCATGCCGAGCCGACGACGTTCGGCGTGAAGCTGGCCGGATTTTATGCCGAGTTCGCCCGCGTCCGCGCGCGGCTTGTCGCGGCGCGGGCGGAGATCTCGACCTGCGCCATTTCCGGCGCGGTCGGAACCTTCGCCAATGTGCCGCCCTCGGTCGAGGAATATGTCGCGAAAAAGCTCGGCCTCGTTCCCGAGCCGGTCTCGACCCAGATCATTCCGCGCGACCGCCATGCGGCGTTTTTCGCGACCCTCGGCGTCGTCGCCGGCTCGGTCGAGCGCCTCGCCCTCGAAATCCGCCATTTGCAGCGCAGCGAGGTTCGCGAGGCCGAGGAATATTTCGCGCCCGAGCAAAAGGGCTCGTCGGCGATGCCCCACAAGCGCAATCCGGTCCTGTCCGAGAACCTGACCGGTCTCGCGCGCCTCGTGCGAGGCAACGTCGTTCCCGCTTTGGAGAACGTGGCGCTGTGGCACGAGCGCGACATCTCGCATTCGGCGGTCGAGCGCGTGATCGCGCCCGATGCCACGATCGCGCTCGACTTCGCGCTGGCGCGCCTCGCTTCGGTCGTCGACAAGCTCGTCATCCATCCCGAGGCGATGAAGCGCAATCTCGACCGGCTCGGCGGGTTGCACAATTCGCAACGCGTGCTGCTTGCCCTCACCCAGGCAGGCATGAGCCGCGAAGACGCCTATCGCGCGGTCCAGCGCAACGCCATGCCGGTCTGGGACGGCACGGGAAATTTCCTCGCGCTGCTCAAGGCGGATCGCGAGGTCGGCAAGCACCTGAAGCCCGCCGAGATCGAGGCGCAATTCGACGACGCGTACCATCTGAAGCACGTCGACACCATCTTCGCCCGCGTGTTCGGGAAACTTCCTTGAGCCAATACTACGAAATCCAGAGAGGCCGCAAATGCTCACGGTATTCCCGGCTGATGGCCGTGAAGATTTTCGAGGGTGGGCCAATCAACATGGCGACGGCTATGTAGTCGACTGGCCAGACGACAAGAGTGGGCATCTTCCAATTCATCCGGTTGGGTGCCGGACAGTGCAATACGTAATGAACCTGATGAAAAACGGCAAGCTATGCGCTGGAAGCGACCAACTTGATCAGCTGGTTGCTAAGTTGAACGCCAACCACATTAGGCCGGCTTGGTGCCATTGCCCAGGGCGCCCGATGGTTCCACATCATCGGCTTATCCATCAATAATGTGTAACGCGCGAATTTCGACGCGCACGGCCATGGCCAACGGCGTGGCATAGAACGCTGCGCGGAAGCGCTGCAGCGGCAGCGAGCATCCTTCGACTTCGCTCAGGACAAGGAAAAATGATGGGTGGCATTAAGGAAATTTCCTCGGCCTGAGCGAAGTCGAAGGCCGCACTGAATCGAACCCGGCGACAATGATCATGGGCGCGTATGTCTACATTCTGCGCTGCGTAGACGGCTCTTATTACGTCGGAACCACGCGCGCGTCGCTCGAAACGCGCTTAGCGCAGCACAACGCGGGTAGCTTCGGCGGTTACACGGCGGCGCTCCGTCCGGTCACGTTGGTGTTCCACCAGGAATTCGACCGCGTTACCGACGCGATCGCGGCTGAGCGGCAATTAAAGGGTTGGAGTTCGCGCCAAGAAAGAGGCGCTGATCCGGGGCGATTTCGCGACGCTTCATGCGCTGGCAAAGGGAAAAACATAGTTCTTGTTATTGCTCGGCGCCGAGCGCCTTGCGCGCCAGGGCGGCGCAATGCTCGAGCTCGAGCTGGATGTGCGTTTCATCCAGCGCGACATGCCCGGCCTCGAAATCTGCCGCGATCTTGGCGATGATGGCGGGGTCGTCCTTCAGCGCGGCCGCGATGATGTCTTGGGCATAGGTCTCGACCGCCGCGCCGCTAAGACCCAGCTTCGCCGCCGCCCATTGGCCGAGCAAATGGTTGCGCCGCGCCCTGACCTTGAAGTCCAGCTCCTGGTCATGCTCGAATTTGCGCTCGAAGCCCTTTTCGCGCTCGTCGAAGCCCGTCATCGCGCTTTTTCTCCTTGCCGTCGCTACTAGATAGCCGATAAGGGGCGTCATGTGTACCGTGATCGTGCTGCGCCGCCCGGGCCATGACTGGCCGCTCATCCTGGCCGCCAATCGCGACGAGATGATCGAGCGCAAATGGCAAGCGCCGGCGCGCCATTGGCCCGATCGCCCCGACGTGGTGGCGGGCCGCGACGAATTGGCCGGCGGCTCTTGGCTCGGCATCAATGATAACGGCGTGGTGGCGGGCATCCTCAACCGGCATGGCTCGCTGGGCCCGGCGCCGGGTGCGCGTTCGCGCGGCGAGTTGGTGCTGGAGGCGCTCGACCATCCCGACGCGCGGCTCGCGGCCGACGCCCTGGGCGCGCTCGAGCCGGCGGCCTATCGCACCTTCAATCTCATCATCGCCGACAATCGTGACGCGTTCTGGCTGCGCCATGCCGATCCCACCGGCACGCTGCCGATCGCCGCCACCCCGCTGAAGTCGGGGCTTAGCATGATCGCCGCGGGCGACCTCGACGACGAAGAAACGCCGCGTATCAGACGCTTCCGGCCGTTGTTCGCCGCCGCTCCGCCGCCCGACCCCGGGCGCGGCGATTGGGGCGCTTGGGAGAAGCTGCTGCTCGACCAGCATGCCGCGCCCGGCGAGGCGCCGCAGGGCGCGATGCGCTTCGATACCGGACACGGCTTCGCGACGGTATCGAGCGCCTTGATCGCCGTCCCGTCGGTCGAGCGCCGCGATCTCAGGCCGGTGTTCCGATTCGCGGCGCACCGGCCCAAGCCCTCGGACTGGTATGACGTATCGGCGTGAGGCGCCGGGCATGAGCTTGCCTCGTCCCGGCCGGCTTGCTATAGACCAACGACCGCACCCCTTGCCCCAGGAAGGTCCCCGCCATGACCCGACGCAAACAGGTTTACGAAGGCAAGGCCAAGGTCCTGTTCGAGGGCCCCGAGCCCGGCACCCTGGTCCAGTATTTCAAGGACGACGCCACCGCCTTCAACAACCAGAAGAAGGGCACGATCACCGGCAAGGGCGTGCTCAACAACCGCATCAGCGAATTCCTGATGACGCGGCTGGCCGAGATCGGCATTCCGACGCATTTCGTCCGCCGTCTCAACATGCGCGAGCAGCTGGTTCGCAAGGTCGAGATCATCCCGCTCGAGGTGGTGGTGCGCAACGTCGTCGCGGGCTCGCTCGCCAAGCGCTTCGGCATCGAGGAAGGCGCACCGCTGCCCCGCTCGATCATCGAGTATTACTACAAGAACGACGAGCTCGGCGATCCGATGGTGTCGGAGGAGCACATCACCGGCTTCGGCTGGGCGACCACCCAGGACCTCGACGACATCATGCAGATGTCGCTCCGGATCAACGATTTCCTCACCGGCCTGTTCCTCGGCATCGGCATCAGGCTGATCGATTTCAAGCTCGAATTCGGCCGGCTGTGGGACAACGACGAGATGCGCATCGTGCTGGCCGACGAGATCAGCCCCGATAATTGCCGGCTGTGGGACATCAAGACCAACGAGAAGATGGACAAGGACCGCTTCCGCCGCGATCTCGGCAAGGTCGAGGAAGCCTATCAGGAGGTGGCGCGCCGGCTCGGGCATCCTGCCCGAGGGCGGCGCCGGGCGATCCCCAAGGGTCCGGCAGACGGTGCAATGAAAGCCCGCGTTTATCGTCATGCCGAAGGATGGCGTGCTCGACCCGCAGGGCAAGGCGATCGCGCATGCGCTTGGACAATCTGGGCTTTTCCGGGGTCGGCGAGGTGCGCCAGGGCAAGGTGATCGAGCTCGAGCTCGCCGAGACCGACGCGGCCCGCGCCGCGCGACCGTCGAGGCGATGTGCCAGAAGCTCCTCGCCAACACGGTGATCGAGAGCTACCGGGTTGAGCTGGTTGGATAAGGCGCCAAAGGGGCATGCGATCCGCCATCATCGTCTTTCCCGGCTCGAATCGCGAACAGCGACGTGGCGACGCGCTCGACCGCGCCTCGGGCAAGAAGCCGCTCATGGTCTGGCACGCCGACAGCGACCTGCCCGAGGCCGATCTGATCGTGATCCCGGGCGGCTTTTCCTATGGCGACTATCTGCGCTGCGGCGCGATGGCGGCGCATTCGCCGGTCATGCGCGAGGTCAAGGACCGCGCCGCACGCGGCGACGCCGGTCCTCGGCATCTGCAACGGCTTCCAGATCCTGACCGAGGCCGGGCTGCTGCCCGGCGCGCTGCTGCGCAACGCGACGCTCCGCTTCCACTGCAAATCCGTCGATCTGCGGGTCGAGCGCGCCGACACCATCTTCACCCGCAACTATCAGCGCCGGCCAGGTGATCCGCGTGCCGGTGGCGCATCACGACGGCAACTACTTCGCCGACGACGCGACGCTCGACCGGCTGGAAGGCGAAGGCCGCGTCGCGTTCCGCTATTGCGCGCCGGACGGGCGCGCTGACCGAGGAAGCCAACCCCAACGGCTCGGCGCGCGCGATCGCCGGAATCTTCAACGAGAGCAAGACCGTGCTCGGCCTGATGCCGCATCCCGAGGACGCGAGCCGATCCGCTGCAAGGCTGGCACCGACGGCGCAGCCTTCTTCGCCAGCCTCGTCGAGGCGCTGGCTTGAAGGCGCGCGAGGCCGGACCCGACCTGGCCGCCGAATTCGGCCTCGACGCCGAGGAATACGCGCGCGCGGTCAAGATCATGGGGCGCGAGCCCAACCTCACCGAGCTCGGCATCTTCTCGGTGATGTGGAGCGAGCACTGCTCGTACAAATCCTCGAAGAACTGGCTGCAGCCAGCTGCCGACCGCCGGCAGCCGCGGTCATCTGCGGGCCGGGCGAGAATGCCGGCGTCGTCGATATCGGCGACGGCGCTGGCCGCGGTCTTCAAGATGGAAAGCCACAACCACCCGTCCTTCATCGAGCCCTATCAGGGCGCGGCGACCGGCGTCGGCGGCATCCTGCGCGACGTCTTCACCATGGGCGCGCGGCCGATCGCCAACCTCAACGCGCTGCGCTTCGGCAGCCCCGATCATCCCGAAGACCCGGCATCTGGTGGCGGGCGTGGTCGCCGGGATCGGCGGCTACGGCAATTGCGTCGGCGTGCCGACGGTCGGCGGCGAGTGCAATTTCCACCCGATCCTACAACGGCAACATCCTGGTCAACGCGATGACCGTCGGCATCGCCGACAAGCCAACCGCATCTTCTATTCCGCCGCCGCCGGGCCGGGCAATCCGGTGGTCTATGTCGGCGCCGAAGACCGGGCGCGACGGCATTCACGGCGCGACCATGGCCTCGGCCGAGTTCGGCGAGGATGCCGAGGCCAAGCGCCCGACCGTGCAGGTCGGCGATCCCTTCACCGAGAAGCTGCTGATCGAGGCCTGCCTCGAGCTGATGGCGGGCGACGCGATCGTCGCCATCCAGGACATGGGCGCGGCCGGCCTGACCTCGTCCGCGGTCGAGATGGCCGGCAAGGGCGGCCTCGGCATCGACCTCGACCTCGACCGCGTGCCGATGCGCGAGACCGGCATGAGCGCCTTACGAGATCATGCTCTCCGAAAGCCAGGAGCGCATGCTGATGGTCCTGAAGCCCGGCAGCGAGGATGAGGCGCGGCGCGTGTTCGAGAAATGGGAGCTCGATTTCGCGGTGATCGGCCACGGTCACCGAGACCGGCCGCCTCGTCCTGCGCATGAACGGCGCGGTCGCGGCCGACATGCCGATCGGGCCGCTTGGTGCAGCGAGGCGCCGCTCTACGAGCGGCCCTACGGCCGCGACGCCGGCCCGGCCGAATCGTCGCCCGGCGAGGTCGCGGCGCGCGATCCGATCGCCGCGCTGAAGATGCTGCTCGCCTGCCCCGATCTCGCCTCGAAGCGCTGGATCTGGGAGCAATACGATCACCTCGTCCTGGGACAGCACGGTGCAGCGCCCGGGCGGCGACGCCGCGGTGGTGCGCCTTGCCCGACGGCAAGCGCGCGCTGGCGCTCGCGACCGATTGCACGCCGCGCTATTGCCTGGCCGACCCGAAGCGCGGCGGCGCGCAGGCCGTGGCCGAGAGCTGGCGCAACCTCACCGCGGTCGGCGCGACGCCCCTCGCCCTCACCGACAACATGAATTTCGGCAATCCCGAGCGGCCCGAGATCATGGGCCAGTTCGCGGGCTGCATCGAGGGCATGCGCGAGGCATGCCTCGCGCTCGACTATCCCGTCGTGTCGGGCAACGTGTCGCTCTACAACGAGACCAACGGCAAGGGCATCCTGCCCACGCCCGTCATCGGCGGCGTCGGGATTCTCGGCGATGTCGACGAAATCGACGAGTCTCGCGCTCAAAAACCCGGGCGAGACTTTGATTCTCGTCGGCGAAAGCAGGGGCCATCTCGGCTGCTCGCTTTACCTGCGCGAGCTGCTCGGCCGCGAGGACGGCGCTCCGCCACCGGTCGATCTGCCGGCCGAGCGAAAGACCGGCGATTTCGTGCGCGGGGAGATCCTGGCCGGGCGCGTCTCGGCTTGCCACGATCTCTCCGATGGCGGGCTCTTGGTCGCGCTGGCCGAGATGGCGATGGCCGGCGGGATCGGCGCCGCGATCGCCGCCCCCGCCGGATTGCCGACCCATGCCGCGTTTTTCGGCGAGGACCAGGGGCGTTATCTGCTGGCCACCGACGCGCCGGATCGGGTTCTGGCGCGGGCCGCCGCAGCCTTCGTCCCTGCCGCAATTCTGGGCACGACCGGGGGCGATGCGTTGACAGTCGCCGGCTCGGATGCCATATCGGTGGCAGAGCTAAAGCGCGTGAACGAGGCTTGGCTGCCCTCCTACATGGAAGGCTAAGGCATTGCAGAAAGGCGTGAAATGGCGATCGATGCGGACGAGATCGAAAGGCTGATCAAGACCGGCCTGCCCGATGCACGCGTCAAGATCGAAGATTTGCGCGGCGACGGCGATCATTACGCCGCGACCATCGTCTCGGCCTCGTTCAAAGGCAAAAGCCGCGTCCAGCAACACCAGATGGTATACAGCGCGCTGCAAGGCCGGATGGGCAATGAGCTGCACGCGCTGGCGCTGCAAACGGCCGCGCCGCAAGATTAGGCCCTGACGCAAAGGATCGACCATGAGCGACGCTATTTCCCAACGCATCAAGCAGGACATCGCCGCCTACCCGATCGTCCTCTACATGAAGGGAACGCCGGTCTTTCCGCAATGCGGCTTCTCGGCCGCCGTGGTGCAGATCCTCACCACCATCGGCGTGAAGTTCAAAGGCATCGACGTGCTGGCCGATCCGGAAATCCGCCAGGGCATCAAGGAATTCTCGAGCTGGCCGACCATCCCCCAGCTTTATGTGAAGGGCGAGTTCGTCGGCGGCTCCGACATCGTTCGCGAGATGTACGAAACTGGCGAGCTCGAGGAACTTCTCGCGGCCCAGGGCTTGGCTCCCACCAAGACGTGAGGCTCGCCGCTCGCGCGGCAAAGCGGAACGCGGCGAGGCTGAGGCCGCCCATCGCATAGCCCTCGAAGGTGTGCAGCCCGCACGAGTGCGCCGGTTCGGCGAGCGGGGCTACTCCGCCGCATGCTGCGATGTTGGCGAAGAGGCCCTGCTTCTGGTACGCGTCGAAGAGATTGAGGAGCGCGCGCGGCTGGCCGAAATCGTCATTACCGATCCGTTGGTTGTAGCGCGCGGTATCGCCCCCGCTCTTCAAGGGCGGCTCCGTCACGTCCGGCCGCTCGACCGGTCCGCCGAACGAGTTGGGCTCGTAATAGGCGTCGGCGTTGGAATTGGCGGGGAAGAACCGCATCGCCCCGTCCTTGCGATAGTTGTGACCGGGCATTTCGGCGCGTTGACCGGCAGCGCTTCGTAATGCGTGCCGAGCCGATGACGGTGCGCGTCGGCATAAGAGAAGATGCGTGCCTGCAGCATATCGGCGTCGGACTCCGGCATGACCTGCACGCAGAACCTGATGCAAGGATTCCGGCTCCAAATGACAAGGGAAATGCCCAGATCAGCCGCCTCAACCACCGTTCGAGCTGCCCGAGGTGCCGGCCGCCATTTGCACCCGGGCCTGGATTGCAGGAAGGTCCGAAAAGTGAGAATATTCACGCTGGCTCGGTTTTCATCCGGGGAATTCCGGCTTAAACCTCTTGCGAGAGCATTAGAATTGTTCTAAACAATGTCCTCATCCAGTTAATTGGGCCGATACAGGCCGGCGCGTCGCCTGGTCGAAACAGATTGAAAAAGCCCGGAATACGAATGGAGTTGACATGGAAAGCGGTAGCAAGTGCCCGGTCATGCACGGAACCACGAATCTCGGCATGAGGTCGAACAGCGACTGGTGGCCGAACCAGCTGAACCTCAGGATTCTCCGCCAGAACTCGCCCCTGTCCGATCCCATGGGCAAGGCCTTCGACTACGCCGAAGAGTTCAAGAAGCTCGACCTCAAGGCTGTGAAGAAAGATCTCACCGCGCTGATGACGGACAGCCAAGACTGGTGGCCGGCGGATTTCGGCCATTACGGGGGGCTCTTCATCCGCATGGCGTGGCACAGCGCTGGCACCTACCGCATCGGCGACGGCCGCGGCGGCGCGGGCGCTGGCCAGCAGCGCTTCGCGCCCCTCAACTCTTGGCCGGACAACGCGAACCTCGACAAGGCGCGCCGGCTGTTGTGGCCGATCAAGCAGAAATACGGCAACAAAATCTCGTGGGCCGACCTGATCGTCCTCACCGGCAACGTCGCCCTGGAGTCGATGGGTTTCAAGACATTCGGTTTCGGCGGCGGTCGCGCCGATGTGTGGGAGCCTGACGAAGCCGTCTACTGGGGCAAGGAGAAGCTTTGGTTCCCTGATCCTCATAGCGATGAGCGCTATACCGGCGACCGCCAGCTCGAGAATCCGCTTGCCGCCGTGCAGATGGGTCTCATCTATGTGAATCCGAATGGGCCGAACGGCAAGCCGGACCCGGTCGCCGCTGCCATCGACATTCGCGAGACCTTCAGGCGCATGGCCATGAACGACGAGGAGACCGTTGCGCTGATCGCCGGCGGACATAGCTTCGGCAAGGCCCATGGCGCCGGCGATGCGGCGCTTGTCGGTCCCGAGCCAGAAGCTGCGCCCATCGAGGAGATGGGTTTCGGCTGGCAGAGCAAGTTCGGCACGGGCAAAGGCAAAGACGCGATCACGGGCGGCCCGGAAGTCACCTGGACCACGACGCCGACGAAGTGGAGCAACAACTTCTTCGAGAACCTGTTCGGCTACGAATGGGAGCTGACCAAGAGTCCGGCCGGCGCGAATCAGTTCAAGGCGAAAGGCGACGTCGCGACGATCCCGGACGCCTTCGACGCTTCGAAGAAACACGCGCCAACGATGCTGGTCACGGATCTCTCACTGCGGATGGATCCGGTCTACGAGAAGATCTCCCGGCGCTTCATGGAGCATCCGGACCAGTTCGCGGACGCATTCGCCCGGGCGTGGTTCAAGCTCACCCATCGCGACATGGGTCCGCGCGTGCGCTATCTCGGCCCGGAGGTCCCGAAGGAAGAGCTGATCTGGCAGGATCCCGTCCCCGCCGTCGATCACAAGCTCATCGACGCCAAGGACATTGCGGATCTCAAGGCCAAGATCCTCGCCGCGGGACTTTCCATCCCCGAACTGATCGGGGCCGCTTGGGCCTCGGCGGCAAGCTTCCGCGGCTCCGACAAGCGCGGCGGGGCGAACGGGGCGCGCGTCCGTCTCAGCCCCCAGAAGGATTGGGAAGTCAACCAGCCTGCCCAATTGGCAAAGGTGCTCAAAGCGCTCGAGGGCATCCAGAAGGCGTTCAACGGCGCGGCCAGCGGCGGCAAGAAGGTATCGCTCGCCGATCTGATCGTTCTCGGCGGCTCGGCCGCGGTCGAGCAGGCCGCGAAAAAGGCCGGGCAGAGCGTGACCGTTCCCTTCGCGCCCGGCCGCACGGACGCGTCGCAGGAGCAAACCGACGTGGAGTCCTTTGCCTATCTCGAGCCGGTCGCGGACGGGTTCCGTAACTACCTCAAGGCCAAGTTCAGCGTATCGGCGGAGGAGCTGCTGATCGACAGGGCGCAGCTCCTGACGCTGACCGCGCCGGAGATGACGGTTCTCGTCGGCGGCCTGCGCGTCTTGGGCGCGAACCACGGCAAGTCGCAGCACGGCGTCTTCACGATTCGTCCGGAGACGCTGACCAACGACTTCTTCGTGAACCTCTTGGACATGAGCACCGAGTGGAAAGCGACCTCGGATGAAAATGTGTTCGAGGGACACGAGCGCAAGAGCGGCAAACTGAAGTGGACCGGCACCCGTGTCGACCTCATCCTCGGTTCGAACTCCGAGCTGCGCGCCCTTGCCGAAGTCTACGGGGCCGACGACGCGCAAGCGAAGTTCGTGGCCGACTTCGTGGCGGCGTGGACCAAGGTGATGAACGCCGATCGCTTCGACCTTGCCTGATCTCAGCGAAGCGGCGTTTCAAAACAACTTGAAACGCCGCCCGCACGCTTTGCCCTCATGATCCGCTGGTCGCATCCGGACTCGAACTTGGCGGGACCATTTTCTTAAATCGTTCCAACAGAAGACTTCGGGACGACGGGTGGGGTGACAGGCCAGACCATCGAAGGGGCGCACTGTCCAAACCGGACGCAGCCCAGTCAGTGCCAACTGATCGCTGCCGATCCCGACTTTGCCGTGCCTACGCTTCGTTCCAGCGCGACATGGTGTATCGCGATGTATAGGGGTCGCGCACGAACAACACCGGCGTGTTGTTGCCGACCATGTCCCCGCTGCCTTCCTCGCTATAGAATTCCAGCGCGAAGCCGCGCACATCGCGCTCCGCATCGGCGGCGCCCGCCTCGCCGGCGACCGTCGAGAAACGCGCCAGCATCTCGGTCTTCTTGCCCACCCGCTCGGGCAAAATCTTGGTTAGAGATGAATGGTAACTATTCAAGCGCGATGCGAAGTTGATCCGCATCAAGCAAGAACGAGAAATCGGAGGACAGGCGAGCCCCGCGGGCGGGAGTGCTTGTCGTCGTTCCGCTTCCAAGAACATCCGTCTATGAAATGGTGCCGGCGTGGCTGCGGCGCGCAACCCTGTTGCCGAGGCCGTTCAGTGGCTTGATCGAGCGCAGGCACAGAACCCGTCTCGCCGCGATGAATAATCCCTGCTAGCTACCGCAAGCCGCGCTACTCTTCTTCGATCCCCTCCTCTTTCGGCGGAACGATCAGCACCTTCGCGACTCGTCGAGCGTCCATCCCCAGAACTTCGAAACGGAAGCCCTCGACCATCACATAATCGCCGACCGCCGGGATGCGGTGCATGACCGCCATGATGAAGCCGCCCAGCGTGTGAAACTCGCCGGTGTCCTCGTCGGGCAGGACCGGCAGCCCGGTCAAATCCTTGACCTGATCGAGCGGCGCCATGCCGTTGACGATGAGCGCGCCATCCTCGCGCCGCTGCACGGTCTCGCCGCCCGGCTCGCCGGCCACGGCGATCTCTCCGACCAGCGATTGCAGTATGTCGTGCAGGGTGACAATGCCTTGGAAGTCGCCGAACTCGTCGACGATCAATGCCATCGGCTCGCCCGATTTGCGGAACACCTCGAGCGCCTCGAGCGCGGTCGCGGTTTCGGGAATGTAGAGCGCCGGCCGCACCAGCCGCCGCAACTCGACCGGCGCGCCGCTCATTTCCGCGATCAATAGGTCCTTCACCTGGACGATTCCGGCGACTTGCACGGGACCGCCCTCAAACACCGGAAAGCGCGAATAATGGCTGGCGCGAATTTTGCGCCGGTTTTCCTCTAGGCTGTCGGAGAGATCGAGCCATTCGACCTGGGTGCGCGGGGTCATCACCGCGCCGACCCGCCGGTCGCCCAATCGCAGCGCCATCTGCACGATCTCGGTCTCGGCGGCATGGACCTCGCCCGCTGCCTGGGCCTCGCGCAGCATGATGCTGATCTCTTCCTCGGTCACCGGCCCGCCTTCCGCCGGATGCAGCGGCAACAGGCGCAACACCAAGCTGCTCGACGCGCCGAGGAACCACCCAACCGGCGCGACGATCGCGGTCATCGCCTTGAGCGTTCCAGCGAGGTGCACGGCGATCGCGACCGGCCGGCGCAAGGCCATGCGCTTCGGCACCAACTCGCCAAGGATGAGCGTGAGATAGGAGATACCCCACCACGACCAGCGCGACGCTTAAGGGTCGCGCTTGGGCGGTGAACGGCGCCAGCGCCGCCTCGATCCGCTGGGCCAGCGCCGCGCCGCCGATGACGCTTGCGAGGACGCCGATGACCGTGATGCCGATTTGCACGGTAGAGAGAAACCGCCCTGGATCGCGCTTCAACTCGAGCGCGATGCGCGCCCCGTGCCGGCCGCTTTCGGCGGCGTGCACGAGGGTGGCGCGGCGCGCCGACACGACGGCCATCTCGGCCAAAGCGAAGAAGCCGTTGACGAGGATCAAGACGAAAATGACGGCGAGTTGCAGCCACAGCATGGCAGCCCCGGGGCTCGAGTTCTGCGCGATAGAATAGCAAGGATCGGAGCCCGCCGAAGCCCCGTGTTGGCGGCACCGGTTTGGGTGCTATCGCGCGTGTTGAGAAGAAGCGGCCTCGACGCCGGCCTGCATGCGCCGTTCCGCTATCGGCTCGACCGGCGCGGCGAGGGTTCCCGCTAACCCGAAGCGATCAGGCTCTAAAGCGCGGTCCATTCGAGTTGAATGGGACCGCTGCTCTAGATTATCGATTTGGTCGCATTTTCGACGGCGAACCGGTACCCACTTCGCCGGAAAATGCTCTAGCGCGAATAGAACTCGACCACGAGGTTCGGCTCCATCTGCACGGGATAGGGCACGTCGGCGAATTTCGGCGCGCGCACGAAGCGGCCCTTGAGCTTGGCCTGATCGACCTCGAGATAATCCGGCACGTCGCGCTCGGTCGAGGCGGTGGCCTCGATGATGACCGCCATCTGCTTGGATTTCTCGCGCACCTCGACGGTGTCGTTGTCCTTCACCGAATAGGACGCGATGTTGACGCGCTTGCCGTTGACCAGGATGTGGCCGTGATTGACGTATTGGCGCGCGGCGAAGGGCGTCATCGCGAATTTCATGCGATAGACCACGGCGTCGAGCCGGCGCTCCAACAGCGCGATCATGTTCTCGGACGTGTCGCCCTTGCGCCGCGCCGCCTCGGCGAACAAGCGCCGGAACTGGCGCTCGC
This sequence comes from uncultured Alphaproteobacteria bacterium, assembly GCA_963803265.1. Lineage (GTDB taxonomy): Bacteria > Pseudomonadota > Alphaproteobacteria > ATCC43930 > CGMCC-115725 > CAIKMD01. The sequence goes on from CAWDLZ010000022.1 coordinate 213,001, forward strand.
CGAGATTGCCGTAATAGCCCTTGAGCTTCTGCTTCGCCATCAGCTGCGTGCCGAAATCGGAGGGCTTCTTGCGCCGCTGACCGTGCTGGCCGGGACCGTAGTCGCGGCGGTTGAGCGGCGATTTCGCCCGGCCCCAGAGATTGACCCCGAGCCGGCGGTTGATCTTGAACTTCGAGCCTTCGCGTTTACTCATCGTGGTTGAGATCCGTTTGGTTGTTGTTGTTGTCCCAATAGGCCCGAAGACGGGCGGGGCGCGGCAGCGTCCACGTTCTTGGGAAGAAGCCGAGGGACTATAATTTGGCGCGCCGGCTTGTCAAGGCGGCCAAGGGGTTAGGGCAAGCTCGGCGGGAAAGCATGGCGCCCGTCGCGACCGAGCGGCAAGGGCCGCACCCACAATACGGCGGCGAGGGGCAGCACCCCGTGGAGATGCGGGAAGAGCTGGCCGCCGCGCGCGGCCTCCCATCGGAGCGCCTTACCCAGCGCCTCGCCATCGACGGCTACGAGCACGAGATCGGCCTGGCCGGCAAAATGCTTGGCCGCCGTTTCCTCGGCCTGGGCCGCGGTCGAGAAATGGATGAAGCCGTCGGTCAGGTCGATTCCCGCGCCGCGGAATTCCCCGGCGCCCTCGGCCTCCTGCCAGTCGGCGGCGGAGAGGATTTTATAGATCGGCGTCATGCCTTGGTTTTCCGCTCGCGTTGCCCGGCGAAGGAGGTAACGACGCCGTGTAGCGTGCGCAGCTCCTGCTCGGTGCAGCCGGCGCGCTGAAAGAGATTGCGCAAGTTCCGGACCATCGAGGGCCGCTTCTCGGCGTTGCGCATGAAGCCGCTGCGGTCGAGCTCTTCCTCGAGATGCTCGAAGAACTGGATGAGCTTGTCCTTGGTCGCAGGGGCGGAATGGCCGGTGGCAAGCTGGTCGGGCGGCGTCTCGTCGGCGGCCAGGAACCATTCATAGCCGACGATCAGCACCGCCTGGGCGAGATTGAGCGACGAGAAGGCCGGGTTCAGCGGCACCGTGAGGACGGTGTCGGCCAGCGCGACATCCTCGTTCAAGAGCCCGCTGCGCTCGGGGCCGAAGAGGATGCCGCAAGCCTCGCCCGCGGCGAGAAACTCGCGCGCTTCTCTGGCGGCCTTGCGCGGCGTGAGGATGCGCTTCACCATGTAGCGGTCGCGCGTCGTCGCGGCATAGACATGGCGCAGCCCCGCGATCGCATCCGACACGGTGTCGTAGAGCCGCGCCTTGTCGAGGACGACATCGGCGCCGCTCGCCGCCGCGTGCGCCTTCTTGTTGGGCCAGCCGTCGCGCGGCGCAACAAGGCGCAGATCGGTCAAGCCGCAATTGTACATGGCGCGCGCCGCGGTGCCGATATTCTCGCCCAGTTGCGGCTCCACGAGAATGATCGCGGGGCCGCCTTTCGGCGCGCGCCTGCGATGATCGGTGCCGGCCATCCTCAGGCCTAGACCCGGCGGCCCGCGCGCCACAGCTTGTAGGTGATGCCGTCGTGAAGCGCGTTGTAGGAAGCGTCGATGACGTCGGTCGAGACGCCGACCGTCGACCAGGTCTCGCCATCGTCGGCCGATTCGATCATCACGCGAGTCACCGCCTTCGTCGCGTCCTGCGGCGTGAGGATACGCACCTTATAGTCGGTCAGGCGGATGCGCTCGATCTCGGGGTAGGTCGGGGTCAGCGCCTGGCGCAAGGCGGCATCGAGCGCATCGACCGGGCCGTTGCCCTCGGCCACCTTGAGGAACTCGGTCCCGTTCACCGTGACCCGGACGATCGCCTCGGCGACATGGACGAGCCGCCCGAGGGCGTTGTAGCGCCGCTCGTCGCTGACGCGAAAGTTCTGCAGCTTGAAATACTCGGGCACGCTATCAAGGATGCGCCGCGCCAGCAGCTCGAAGCTCGCCGCGGCGCCGTCATAGGCATAGCCCTGGAACTCGCGGGCTTTAACCTCGTCGAGCAAGGCGTTGAGCTTGGGATGGTCGGGCGGCAGCTCGATGCCGATCTCGCGGAGCCGCGCCACGATGTTGGCGCGCCCGGCCTGGTCCGAGACGACGATGTGCCGGACATTGCCGACCACCGCCGGATCGACGTGCTCGTAGGAGCGCGGGTCTTTCTCGACCGCCGAGACGTGCAGGCCGCCCTTATGCGCGAAGGCGCTCTCGCCGACATAGGCGGCGTGCCGGTTGGGCGCGCGATTGAGGCGCTCGTCGAGAAAGCGCGAGACATGGGTGAGGCGCGCGAGGCCGGCCGCGTCGATGCCCGTCGAATAACCCATCTTCAGCATCAGGCTCGGGATCAACGAGACCAGGTTCGCATTGCCGCAGCGCTCGCCCAATCCATTCAACGTGCCTTGCACCTGGCGCGCGCCGGCGCGGACCGCGGCGAGCGCGTTGGCCACCGCGTTCTCGGTGTCGTTGTGGGAATGGATGCCGAGCCGGTCGGCCGGGATTTGCTTTCCGACCTCGCGAACGATGCCCTCGACCTCGTGCGGCAGGGTGCCGCCATTGGTGTCGCACAGCACCAGCCAGCGCGCGCCCGCGTCATGGGCGGCCTTGAGGCAAGCGAGCGCGAAGGCGGGATTGGCCTTGTAGCCGTCGAAGAAATGCTCGGCGTCGAAGATGGCTTCATCGAGCCGCTCGGCGGCAAGCCTCGACGGAGTCCGCGATCATCGCGATGTTCTCGTCGAGGCTCACGCCGAGCGCCACGAGGGCATGAAAATCCCAGGTCTTGCCGACGATGCAGGCGACGCGCGCATTGCTGCCCAGCAGCGCTGCGAGACCGGGATCGTTGGCGGCGCTGCGCCCGCTGCGTCGCGTCATGCCGAAAGCGGCGATGCGGGCATGGCCGAGCTTGGGAAGCTTGGCGAAAAACGCGTCGTCGGTCGGATTGGCGCCCGGCCAGCCGCCCTCGATATAGTCTAGCCCAAGCCCATCCAGCTCGCGGGCAATGGCCAGCTTGTCGGGCACGCCGAAATCGACGCCTTGCGTCTGCGCGCCATCGCGCAGCGTCGTGTCGTAAAGATAAATGCGCTCGCCGATCATGGGCCAGTTTACCCCGCCCGGCGCCAAGTGGTACCCCCAGGTCCGTCCTCGAGCAGGATGCCCCTCAACGCGAGCTCGGCGCGAATGCGGTCGGCCTCGGCGAAATCGCGTCGCTGGCGCGCCGCGACGCGCTGCCCGATGAGGGCTTCGATCGCGGCGGCGTCAGCCGTCTTGCCTCGAAGCCAGCCTTCCGGATCCTGCTGCAAAACGCCTAACACCGCGCCGGCCGCCCTAGCTCGCCCGCGAGGCGCGCCTTCTCTGCGGGCGCCGCGGCGCTGTTGAGCTGGCCGAGCAAATCATAGAGCGCCGCGATCGCGAGCGGCGTGTTGAGATCGTCGTCGAGCGCCGCCTTGAACTGCGCCGGCGGCGCGGCCGCCGCCGCATCGCCCGTACCGCGCAAGGCGAGGTAGAAGCGGTCGAGACCGAGCTTGGCCTGGTTGAGGCGATCCGAGGTCCAGTCGAGCGGCTCGCGGTAATGCGCGCCGAGCATCGCGAAGCGCGCGGCCTCGCCGGGAGCCTCGGCGAGGACATCGCGAATCGTGCGGAAATTCCCGGCCGATTTCGCCATCTTCTCGCCGTCGACCGTGACGAAGCCGTTATGCAGCCAGTAACGCGCGAAAGCCACGCCGGGATGCACGGATTCGCTCTGCGCGATTTCGTTCTCGTGATGCGGAAAGATGAGATCGAGCCCGCCGCCGTGAATGTCGAAGTTCGGCCCCAGATAGGCCTCGCTCATCGCCGAGCATTCGATGTGCCAGCCAGGCCTGCCGCGGCCCCACGGGCTCGGCCAGCCGGGCAATTCCGGCGGCGACGGTTTCCACAGCACGAAATCCGCCGGGTCGCGCTTATAGGGCGCGATCTCGACGCGCGCGCCCGCGATCATCTCGTCGAGGGTGCGACCCGACAGCTTGCCGTATTCCTTGTCGCTCGCGACCGAGAACAGCACATGCCCTTCGGCCTCGTAGGCATGGCCCGACGCGATCAGCGCCTCGATCATCGCGATCATCTGCGGGACATGCTCGGTCGCGCGCGGCTCGACATCGGGCCGCAGCGCGCCCAGCGCGTCGGTATCCTCGCGGAACACCTTGAAGGTGCGCTCGGTCAGCGCGCCGATGCTCTCATGATTGGCCGCCGCGGCGGCGTTGATCTTGTCGTCGACATCGGTGACGTTGCGGACATAGCGCACGTGATCCACGCCGTAGATTTGGCGCAGCAGACGGTAGAGCACGTCGAAGACGATGACCGGCCGCGCATTGCCGATATGGGCGAGATCGTAAACCGTCGGGCCGCAAACATAGAGCCGCACATTCTTCGCGTCGAGAGGGACGAAGATTTCCTTGCGGCGGTTGAGCGTGTTGTAGAGCGTTAGCGGCAAGATCGACCTTTTCTAAAGGGGCAAAATACACGCCTCGGGGGAATGAACAAGCCCGCGCCGCCGATCCCGGCTTGCGCGAAAGTGTGGTCGAGGCGGCCCACTGCCCGTTCCTCGCGAGGGTTGAAATCCCAGCCCTTAGCGCTTAGCATTACTCGACGGCGCTAACTTGCTGGCGCTGGTCGGCTTCGGCGGCGCGGGGACTCATCAGGCATGCCGAAAACTGGGGTTGCGGTGGTGGTGAGCCAGCGCCGCATTCAGATATGTCTTGTTGCGCTTTGCGCGCTGACCGCGCAATTCGGGATCGCCGCCACGCCGGCTTTCGCCCAAGCGACGGATTTGCCGGCAGGGCCGCTCGGCCTGCAACTCGACCCCGTAGTGGTCGCCGGGCAGGGGCCGAACTATGTCGAGCTCGGCGCTGGATCCTACGCCCTTATCGGTCACCATCAACAAAACCAGACGGGAGGCGCCGACGTCGAATTCAAATTCGGCGACAAGTTCTACTATCTCGGACCCGCGCTCGGCGTCATTGCCGACCTTGATGGCGGCGGGATGATCGATGCCACCGTCTATGCCGATCTCAATATCGGATCGATCGTCGTTACCCCGATGGGTGGGATCGGCGCCGATTGGCAGGGCAACCGCAGCGACGAGCCGCTCGGCGGCCCTTTCCAGTTCCGCCTCTCGCTCGAGGCCGCGTACCAGTTCGGCGATCGATCGCGCATCGGCTTGCGCGCCGGCCATATTTCGAGCGGCGGAATCAACCAGCACAATCCCGGCGAAAACGATCTGATGCTGACCTATTCCATCCCCCTGACCCTATAAGGGCGGTCATCGCGCTTTGATATAGCTGTCGCGCAAGCCGACGGTGCGGTTGAAGACGAGAGGGCCGGCCGCGGAATTGGGGTCGGGGCAAAAATACCCGGTCCGCTCGAACTGAACCGCCTCGCCCGAACCGGCCGTGGCGAGCGCGGGCTCGAGCCGCGCGCCGCTCACAATCTCGACCGAATCCGGGTTGAGATCGGCGAAGAAATCGCCGTCCGCGCCGGGATCGGGACGGGTGAACAGCGGATTATAAAGCCGGATCTCGGCCGCGATGGACGCCGCCGCCGCGACCCAGTGCAGCGTCGCCTGAACCTTGCGCCCGTCGGGCGCATTGCCGCCGCGGGTCGCCGGATCGTAGGTACAGCGCAACTCGACCACCTCGCCCGACGAATCCTTCACCGCCTCGCGGCAAGTGATGAAATAGGCATAGCGCAGCCTGACTTCCTTGCCGGGCGACAGGCGATAGAATTTCCTCGGCGGATTCTCCATGAAATCCTCGCGCTCGACATAGATCTCGCGCGCGAAGGGAATCCGTCGGCTGCCCGCGGAGGGATCGTCCGGGTGATTGATCGCCTCGAGCTCCTCGGTCTGGCCTTGCGGGTAATTCTCGATCACCACCTTGAGCGGCCGCAGCACCGCCATCCGGCGCAGCGACGTCTTGTTGAGATATTCGCGGATCGCATGCTCGAACATGGCGATATCGACGACGCTGTTGGCGCGCGAGACGCCGGTCCGCCGCACGAAATCGCGGATCGCCGCGGGCGGCACGCCGCGCCGACGCAGCCCCGCGAGCGAGGGCATGCGCGGATCGTCCCAGCCCGACACCCGGCCGTCGCGCACGAGCTGCGTCAAGAAGCGCTTGGAGAGCACCGTATAGCCGATCTCGAGCCGCGCGGTTTCGTATTGGCGCGGCCGCGACGGCACCGGGAGATTGTCGAGAAACCACTCGTAGAGCGGCTTGTGGTCCGCGAATTCGAGGGTGCACAGCGAATGGGTGATGCCTTCCAACGCATCCGACTGGCCGTGCGCGAAATCATAGGTCGGATAGATGCACCATGCCGTTCCGGTGCGCGGATGCGTCTCATGCAGAATGCGATAGAGAATCGGGTCTCCGAGGTTGATGTTGCCCGAGGACATGTCGATCTTGGCGCGCAGGACCCGCGCGCCGTTCGGGAACTCGCCGGCCCGCATGCGGCGAAAGAGGTCGCGATTTTCCGCGGGCGTGCGGTCGCGAAACGGGCTCTCCCTGCCCTTTTCGGTCAAGGTGCCGCGCATCGCATGAACCTCGTCGGCGCTGGAATCGTCGACATAGGCCTTGCCGGCGCCGATCAGATGCTCGGCCCAGGAATAAAGCTGCTCGAAATAATCCGACGCGTGATAAAGATGCGGGCCCCAATCGAAGCCGAGCCAGCGCACGTCGCGCTCGATCGCGTCGATATATTCCTGCTCCTCCTTCGCCGGGTTGGTGTCGTCGAAGCGTAGGTGGCAGCGGCCGCCGAACTCCTCGGCGACGCCGAAATTGATGCAGATCGCCTTGGCGTGGCCGATATGCAGGTAGCCGTTGGGCTCGGGCGGAAAGCGCGTGACCACGGTCTTGTGCTTGCCCGAGGCGAGATCGGCCTCGATGATGTCGCGGATGAAATCGCGGCCGGCCTCGACGAGCGGTGTTTCGCTTTCTGCCATGATTCCCGGTTATGACGGCGAGGGCACGGGCGCGGGCGGCGCCGTGGCCGGATCGGCCGCCGGCGCTTCGCCCTTGTCTTGATAGTCGTTGGTGATCGGATAGCGCCGGTCGCGGCCGAAGGCGCGGCTGGTGATCTTGACCCCGGGCGGGGCCTGGCGGCGCTTGTATTCGGCGCGGTCGAGCATGCGCCACACCGCGCGCACGGTCGCTTCCTCCTGGCCGCGCGCCACGATATCGCGCACCGGCATATCGCGCTCGACGAGGCATTCCAGGATCTCGTCGAGCACCGGATAGGGCGGCAGCGTGTCCTGATCGGTCTGGTTCGGCTTCAGCTCGGCGGTGGGCGGCTTGGTGATGACGCGCTCGGGCATGACCGCGGCCGGGCTGGCCCATGCAGGCCAAGCGGGCAATGAAGGTTGCGCCAGCGCGCCAACGCGAACACCGTCATCTTGTAAACGTCCTTCAGCACCGCATAGCCGCCGCACATATCGCCATAGAGCGTGGCATAGCCGACCGACATCTCGGATTTGTTGCCGGTCGAGAGCACCATCCAGCCGAACTTGTTCGAGAGCGCCATCAGAATCATCCCGCGGATGCGGGGTTGGATGTTTTCCTCGGTGATGCCGACCGTCGTGCCGGCGAAAGCCGGCGCCAGCATCGTCTCAAAGGCCGCCATCGCCGGGCCGATATCGATGCTCCGCAGCTCGCATCCCAAAAGCCTCGCCACGGCGGCGGCATCCTCGAGGCTTTCCGTCGAGGTATAGGGCGACGGCATCATCACGCAATGGACGCGGGAGGCGCCCAGCGCGTCGCAGGCGAGCGCGGCCGAGAGCGCGGAATCGATCCCGCCCGACAGGCCCAGCACCACGCCGGGAAAGCGGTTCTTCGCGACATAGTCCGAAAGGCCCAGCACCAGCGCGCGATAGATCGTGGTGAGCCGGTCGCCACGCTCGACCATCGCGCCGGGCTCGACGTTCCAGCCCTTTTCAGTGCGGCGCCAGCGCGTCGCCACCAGCGCGCTCAGCCATTCCGGCGCTTGGACGCGCAACCCCCCTTCGCTATCGAGCGCGAAGGACGCGCCGTCGAACACCAACTCGTCCTGGCCCCCGACCTGGTTGACATAGAGCAGCGGCAGGCCGCTTTCCTTGACGCGCGCTTGCGCCAGGGCCAGGCGCGTGCCCTGCTTGTCGCTCTCGAACGGCGAGCCGTTGATGACGACGAGCAGCTCGGCGCCGCTTTCCTGCAAGGTCTCGGTGGCGTCGATCGACCACATATCCTCGCAAATCATTACGCCGAGCCGCACGCCCTTGAACACGACCGGCCCGGCGCAGGGCCCGGCGGCAAAGACGCGCTTTTCGTCGAACACGCCGTAATTCGGCAGATCGCGCTTGAAGCGCAGCGCCGCGACCTCGCCGCCGGCGAGCAACGCCGCGGCATTGTAAAGCTTGCCATCCTGCCGCCACGGCGTGCCCAGGAGCACCGCCGGCCCGTCCTTCACCGCGCGCGCGAATTCCACGACCGCGGCCTCGCAGGAGGCAACGAAAGCGGGCTTCAGCACCAGGTCCTCGGGCGGATAGCCGGCGACGAAGAGCTCGGACGCCACCACCAGATCGGCGCTCTCCGCGCCGGCCTCGCGCCAGGCGTCCTTCAGCCGGCCGAGATTGCCGGCAATATCGCCCACGACGGGATCGAGCTGGGCGATGGCGATGGCGAGCGAATCGGTCATGGCAAGGCGCTCAAGATGATAGGGCGAAACTAGGCCCTGCCGGCGGTTCAAAGCAAGGGACGGTGCGCCGAGTTGGCGGCCGCTTCGCCTTACCCGCCTTCGTGCAATACCGACGCCCGCACGTCTTCCTCGATCAAGCGCCAGATATGATCGACATAGCGCACGAATTCGGGCGTCCGCTTGAGGGCGAGCGCGCGCGGCCGCGGCAGGTCAATGGCCACGGTCTCGCGTAGCCGCCCGGGCCGGCGCGCGAACACCAGCACCCGGTCCGAGAGAAACACCGCCTCGTCGATCTGGTGGGTGACGAACAGCACCGTCTTTCGTCCCTGCTCCCAGATCCGAATCAGCTCGGTCTGCATGATCTCGCGGGTCTGGGCATCGAGCGAGGAAAACGGCTCGTCCATCAGCAGGACTTTTGGGTTGAACGGCGAGCGCGCGGGCGAGGTTGACGCGCTGGCGCATGCCGCCCGAAAGCTGGCGCGGGAAATAGCTCTCGAAGCCCGCCAACCCGACGAGCTTCAGGAGATCGAGGGTGCGGCCGCGCGCGGCGGCGCCGGGCTGGCCCGCGATCTCGGGGCCGATCAGCGCATTGGCCAGCACGCTTCGCCACGGCAAGAGATTGTCGGTCTGGAACACGAAGCCGCGATCGATGCCGGGCTCGCGCACCACCCTGCCGTCGAGCCGCACCTCGCCCGAGCTGGCCGCTTCGAGCCCGGCGACGATGCGCAGGAACGTGGTCTTGCCGCAGCCCGAGGGGCCGACGATCGAGATGAATTCGCCCTCGGCGATCGCGATGCCGATATCGCTCAGCACCTCGAGGCCGGAGAAGGTCTTGCATAGGTGCGCGACCGCGAGTTTCGGCCCGGCCATGTCCCGGTCCTAATCCTTGGTCCAGGGCACGAGCCTGCGCTCGAGCCAGTTGAAGCCCGCGGTCATCGCGATACCCGCGCCGGCGAGGATGACGACTGCGGCGAAGAGGTTGGGCATGTTGAAGGCGTCGGCCGACTGGCTGATGAGCTGGCCGAGGCCGGCGCGCGAGCCGAACAGCTCGGCCACGACCACGCCGATGAGGCCGCGCCCGATGCCGAGCTTCAAGCCGACCAGCACGAAGGGCGTCGCCGAGGGCAGCGACAGCTTGAAGAAAATCTGCCGCCGAGTGGCGCCGAAGCTGCGCAGCGTCTCGATCAGCCGCTCGCTCGTCGTGCGCAATCCCGCCTCGGTGTTGATGACGACCGGGAACAGCACCAGCGTGATGACGACCACCACCTTCGACCAGATTCCGATGCCGAGCCAGAGCAGGAAGAGCGGGCCGAGCGCGATCGTCGGCGTGGCGTAAAGGCCCGAGACCCAGGGCTGAAGAATCTGCTTCGCGCGGTCGCTTTCCGCCATGAGCAGACCGAGGGCGACGCCCATGACAGCCGCGATGCCGTAGCCGAGCGCGAACTCCGCCGAGCTGACCTCGATGTGGCGGGCGAGCTGGCCGTTCCCGGCCAGCTTGCCGATGGCGAGAAGAATCTGGGAGGGCGCGGCGAGGAAGAGCGAATTATCGACGAAGAGCCGGCTCACCGCCTCCCAGATCAAAAGCCCTCCAAGGATCGACAGCGCACCGACGCCGAAGCCACGCTTCACTCGCCCAGCTCCGTGAGGCCCGGCATGACGAGGCTATCGGCGGTGATGGGCGTGGTGACGTCGCCCGAAGCGCGCATTACCGCGATCAAATTCTCGAGCCCCTTGCGCGACACGATGCTGGTCGGCGCGAAATATTGAATTTTCCACAAATAGTCGAGGCTCTGGGCGCTTTCCTTTTGGTCGATGTTGAAGTTCTTGACGCCCATCGCGATCAGCTCGTCGCGATTTTCCGGTCGGTAGAACCACGCCGCGCTCTCGTCGAGGGCGGCGAGCAGGCGCTTGGCCATGTCGCGGTGCGCCGTGCCCCAGCGATCGGACACTTCGAGCCCGGTGAAGGGATAATCCTTCACGTAATCGAAGACGAGGCCGATATTCTTCGCGCCCGACGCCTCGGCCAGGAAGTTGAAGGGCGGCAGCACCATGCTCGCCGCGACCGTGCCCGATTTGAGCGCGGCGAAGCGCCCGGCGGTGGCGCCGATGACGATGATGTCGACATCGCCCGGCTTCAGCCCGTTCGCCGCCGCCATCTTGTTCCAATAAACCGCGGTGATATCGACGAGCCCGCCCAGCGCGATGGTCTTGCCTTTCAGATCCTTGATCGAGCCGATGCTCGGTTGCGCCTCCATCGCGTAGGGCGAATTCTGGCCGATGATGCGCGCGATCTTCACCGGCGCGCCCTTGTCGGCGGCGTGAATCGGCTCGACCACGCCGGTGGTCGCGACGATGTCGATCGAGCCGGCGGCGAGCTGCTGCAGGATGCCCGACGCGCTCGGCGCGAAGATAATGTCGAGATCGACGTCGTGCTGGGCGAAGAAGCCCTTGTCGAAGCCGACATAAAACAGCCACATCGTCGCGGTGGGCCCGCCGACCGCGCCGGCCTCGATTTTTTCCGCCGCGCGCGAAACCGGCGCCGTCGCCAATCCGATCAATAACAGCAAAAGCGCCGCGGCGCGCACCCCCAACCTTGACATCCTTCGCTCCCGCTTCACGTTTCGGCTTGCGCCAGATAATGCGCCACGATCTCGCTGCCGGTGGCGCACCACACGCCGGCATGGCCGCAGATATAGGCCAGGGCTTGCTCCAGCGCGCCGATCCGATACGGCATTCCCATCAGGAAGGGATGGAGGCAGATCGCCATCGCGCGGCCCGATTGCGCGCCTTCGCGGTAAAGCGTGTCGAACTGGCGGCAGATCATGGTCGCGAATTCCTCGGCGGTGCGCAAGAACCGCGTCATCTGGGCCATGTCGTTGATCTCGTAGCTGTAGGGCATCGCCACCAGCTTCTTGCCGCTCTCGAGCGTCATGACATAGGGCTGGTCGTCGTTGGTCCAGTCGCCGACATATCCGATACCCTCGGCGGCCAGCAGATCGAGCGTGTTCCAGGATTCCTGGAGGCCGGAGCCGAGCCAGCCCTTGGGACGCGTTCCGGCGACGCGCGCGATGGTGTCGAGCGCGGTCTTGATGATGCGCGGCTCCTCGGCCTCGGGAACGTCGATGAGGCGCGTCACGTTGGTGATGTTGTGCCCCATCCATTCCCAGCCGCGCTTGTTGCCTTCCGCGACGATAGCCGGATGGTGGAGGCAGACATCGCTGTTGAGCGCGGCGGTGGCGCGAATGCCGAAGCGGTCGAACAGCTCCATGAAGCGGAAGATGCCGATGCGGTTGCCGTAATCGCGGATCGACCAGGTCGGCACGTCGGGCACCTTGCCCAGGCCGCCGGCGATCGCCTTATCGAGCGGGAAGAATTCGACGTTCGGAATCACCCACAGCGCCACGCGCGCGCCGTTCGGCCAGGAGAGCTTCTTGCGGCTGACGATCGGCGAATAGGGGAACGGACCGTAAGCGCCCGGTTTCATCTCAGCCTGCCTTTCGCGCCTGGGATTTTGCCAATTCGGCAGCGATCTCGCCGACCCGCATCACGTCGGCGTATTTGTGGTGAAGGTCGAAGAGATTGACCTTGTGGGCGAGGACGCTGCGGTCGAAGCACGCCTCCTCGGCGACGACGACGTGAAAGCCATGCGAATAGGCATCGACCGCCGAGGCGCGCACGCAGCCCGAGGTGGTCTCGCCGCAGACGATCACGGTCTGGACGCCGAGCTGGGTCAGATGCGCGGCCAAGGGCGTCCCGAAAAAGGCGCTGGCGCGCTGCTTGGTGATGACGACGTCGCCCGGTTGCGGCTTGAACTCGGGCCGGATGGCGAAGAGCGCGGGATCGGTCGGGCCGCGCCGCCGCCGCGTCGCCGTGACGAAGCTCGGCTTGCTTTCGGGCCTCGCATCGCCGGTCGAATAGAACACCGGCAGGCCCGCGGCCCGCGCCGCGGCGAGCAAGCGCTTGGTTGGCTCGATCGCGGCGTAGCCATGCGCGCCGCAGGCCATCGGATAGCTCCGAACGACCTCGGAAACCGGCTTGGCGCCGCCCTGATAGACGAGCTCGTAGAGATCGACGTTTAAGAGCGCGGCCGGGCCGCCGACATAAACCTCGCGGCGGTAGGCGGCATAGGTCGCGATATCCTCGGCCGGAATCACGTCCTGCCAGCAATGGTCCTCGAACGGATCGGCCATGACGCCGCGCCTCCCCTGAGCTTTCCCGGATTCTTCTACTATTTACGGCGGCGTGGCAAGGCGGGCGGTCCACTTAGGCGGGCGCCTCATACACCCCGGCGTCGCGGGCGCAGCGCTTGGCCGCTTCGGCTTGCGGCAGATCGGCGCGCCATTTCGAGGCATCGAAGCGCTTGCCGGTCACGCCGTCGGATGCGGCCCCGGCCAAGAACAGCACCGGCGGGACGATGATATCGGGATCGAGCAGGCGCTTGCGGTCGGCCTCCGGATAGCTCGCCGGGATCATGCCGGTGAGCGTGGCGCCGCCCGGCAGCACCGCGTTCACGGTGACGCCGGTGCCGGCCAATTCCTCCGCCCAGATCCGGGTTTCGCTTTCGAGCCCCGCCTTCGATGGCCCATAGGGCGAATAGCCCGCGCGGCGCATGGTCGAATGACTCATCGAGGTATTGACGATGCGGCCCCAGCCCGCCTTCAGCATGTGCGGCACGGCGGCGCGCGCCATCAGAAAGGGGCCGTTGATGTTGGTGTCGATCACCATGCGCCAGGCGGCCGGATCGGCCTCCCAGAAGCGCGTCGGCGCGGTGAGGAAGCTGTCGCTGACATATTTCATGCCGCGCCCGGCATTGTTGATCAGCACGTCGAGCCGGCCGAAGCGCGCGATGGCCTCGGCCACGGCACGCGCGCAATCCTCTTCTTTGGTCACGTCGGCCAGGACGGACACGATGCCGGGGGCCTCGGCCGCGACGCGCTCGATCTCGGCCCGCTCGCGCGCCGCCGTGACGATCACGCTGGCGCCGGCGCGGGCGAGGCCCAAAGCCATCGAGCGCCCGAGCCCGCGCCCGCCGCCGGTAACGAGCGCGACCTTGCCCGACAGCGTTGCGGCCATTCAGCCCTGCTCCGCCGCCGCCGCCTCGGCCTCCACGGCCTTGGCGGTGAGCGCCGCGGCGATCTCCTTGGCGGCGGCCGCGCTCATCTGGAGAATCACGGTGCTGTCCTCGCGCGGCAGATCGACCCGGAGCAGAACCTCGCGCGCCGGTCCGATGGCGAAGGCCAGCAACTCGGGCGTGACAGTGATCCAGGATTGGTGCGGACCCTCATGCGGCACGAGATTCTCCTTTACGGCTCGCTCGGCCACCGCCTAGCCAACTTAGGCCTCGCGAGCAGGCTGGGCTGCTCGTGCGACCCAAACCCTACATCGCGGCGGCGGCGCGGCGCGGCGCGCGGCCGGCACGTCTCTTCTTCAGCGATTCGGCGATCAGGAAGGCCAGCTCCAGCGCCTGGCTGGCGTTGAGCCGCGGGTCGCAATGGGTGTGATAGCGGTCGCCCAGCGCGGATTCGGTGATCGCCTGCGCGCCGCCGATGCATTCGGTGACGTTCTGGCCGGTCATCTCGAAATGCACGCCGCCGGCATAGGTGCCTTCGGCCTCATGCACGGCGAAGAAGCCCTGCACTTCGCGCAGGATGCGATCGACCGCGCGGGTCTTGTAGCCGGTGGCCGAGGTGATGGTGTTGCCATGCATCGGATCGCAGCACCACACCACCTTGCGGCCCTCGCGCGCCACCGCGCGGATCAGCGGCGGCAGCTTCGTCTCCGACCTTGTCGGCGCCCATGCGCGCGATCAGCGTCAGCCGGCCGGCCTCGTTGTCGGGATTGAGGATGTCGATCAGCTTCAGCAGGTCGGCCGGATCGAGGCTCGGCCCGCATTTGAGGCCGATCGGGTTCTTGACGCCGCGCAGGAATTCGACATGCGCGCCGTCGGGCTGGCGGGTGCGGTCGCCGATCCACAGCATGTGGGCCGAGACGTCGTACCAGTCGCCGGTGGTGCGAATCGACGCGGGTCAGCGCCTGCTCGTATGGCGAGCAGCAGCGCTTCATGCGAGGTGTAGAGATCGGTCTCGCGGATTTGCGGCGTGGTTTCCGAGGTCAGCCCGCACGCCGCCATGAAGTCGAGCGTCTCGGTCAAGCGATCGGCGATCTCGCGGTAGCGCTCGCCTTGCGGGCTGTCGGCGACGAAGCCCTGCGTCCAGCTATGGACCCGGTGCAGATCGGCGTAGCCGCCCTGGGCGAAGGCGCGCAGCAGATTGAGGGTGGCGGCGGACTGGCTGAAGGCCGGATCATGCGCTGCGGATCGGGGCGCGCGGATTCCGGCGTGAACGCCATGCCGTTGATGATGTCGCCGCGATAGGAGGGCAGCGTGACGCCGTTCTGGGTCTCGGTGTCCGAGGTGCGCGGCTTGGCGAACTGCCCGGCCATGCGCGCGACCTTCACCACCGGACACGCGGCGCCGAAGGTCAGCACCACCGCCATCTGCAGGAGGACCCGGAAGGTGTCGCGGATATTGTTCGGGATGGAACTCCTCGAAGCTCTCGGCGCAATCGCCGCCCTGCAGCAGGAAGGCCTGCCCTTCGACCACCCTGGCAAGGCGTGCCTTGAGGCTCCGCGCCTCGCCGGCGAAGACCAGCGGCGGATAGTCGCGCAAGGTCGCCTCGACCGCGCGCAGCGCGGCCGCATCGGGATATTCCGGGACTTGCCGGATCGGCATGCCGCGCCACGATTTGGGCGCCCATTTCCTCTGCATCGTCAACCTCTTGGCGCAGCATCAGCGCCGCGCCCGGTCAAGAAATAGTGGGTTTCTCGGCGGATTGAAAGAGGGGCCGCGGCGGCGGGCCTACAAATCGGCGAGCGGAATTCCGAGCGCCCGCGCCGCTGCGATAAATCGGGTATCATAGCTCGCGAGTTCCACGTTTTGACCCTGGGCGCGGAGAAACTCAATCGAGGCCAGATGAAGCGCGTCGAGCGTGCGCACCGGAGTCGGAAACGGATCGAGCGCGCGGGAAAGGATCGGCGACGCCAACTCGACGAACGCCACGCGGCCGATCAGCGCGCGGAGATTCTCGCCCTGCGCGTTGGCCAAGCGACGGGCATATACCCTCGTCCAAAGCTCGTATTCGAGGAGACGGCTGGAGACCGGCGTCTGTCGCCACAGCGCATCGGGCGGCTTCGTGTCCTCGGCAAACAGATGCGCCAAGGCCACTGAGGTATCGAGATAAATCACCGCGCCTCGCGATCTTCCGTCAGCTCGGCCAGGAGTTCGGCGAGCGGCGCGACCGGCGAACGCGGCGGCGCGGCGCCGGATGCGTGCATGGGTGGCGTCAGCCAGCCTTTGCGCACCGCTTCGGCCAGCATCGCGTCGGCAAGCAACGGGCTGCGCCCAGGCCGCGGCGACACCAATTCGGCGACAACACGGTCGCGATCGGTCACCAGTACGGTTTCCCCGCTCGCGGCGAGACGAACATACTCGCTCAGCTTGTTCTTCAACGTCTTGATGCCCACGGAACGCATTTTTCTGATATAGCTACAAGTAGCTACATTGTCAAGTGTGCGACGAGTGGCAAGGCGGTGCGCTGTCGTTACAATATCGCGAATTGTTGCGGCATAATGCGCCCGATGCCGCGCGGAACTTTCGACGCCTGCTCCGTCACCCTGCCCGACCTGATCCGCGACGGGCTCGACATCCTATTCGTCGGCATCAACCCATCGCTTTATTCGGTCCGGCACGGACATTATTTCGCGCGACGCGCCAACCGCTTCTGGCCCTGCTTCTCGCGCTCGCGCTTGAGCCTCGCGGCGCGCCAAGCCTTGGGAGTGACGCGCCTCGAGCCCGCGCATGACCGCGCCCTCCTCGATCACGGCTTCGGCTTCACCGACGCGGTCAAGCGTCCGACCGCGCGGGCCGCCGAGCTAAGCCCGGCCGAGCTCGCCGCCGGGGTGGCGGAGCTGATCGCAAAACTCGAGCGTCACGCGCCGCGCATCGCCTGCTTTCACGGCATCACGGCGTATCGGCAATTCCACCGCGCGCTCGCCGGGCCCGGCGACGCGCCGGAGCTTGGCGCGCAAAGACCGCGCATCGGCTTGACCAGGCTCTACGCCATCCCCAATCCCAGCCCGGCCAACGCGCATGTCACGCCGGAAGAGCAGACGCGCTGGTACGATCGCCTCGCCGCGCGGCTCGACGAGATCGCAAGCTGACCGCCGCGGCGCTTCTACCCCAGGCGGGCCGGGTGTAGGCTCGGCTCGGATGCGCGCGGATCGGAACCCGGTGTTTCACGGATGAGACTTCCCGTCGGCTTCGAGATGCTGAGGCAGACCCTCGCGCTCCGGCCCTATCGCCTCTATCTGCTCGGCAACACCACGTCGAATCTCGGCATGTGGATGCAGCGCGTGGCGATCGGCTGGCTCACCTGGGTGCTGACCGGATCGACGGCGTGGCTCGGCATCATCGCGATCTGCGAGGCCGGGCCGACCATCGTTCTCGGGATCGTCGCCGGCACTTATGTCGATCGCGTCGATCAGTTGAAGCTGCTGCGCCTGACGCAATCCTTCTCGCTGCTCTATGCCGCGGCGCTGGCCTTTTTCACCCTGACCTCGCTGATGACGATCTGGCTGTTGATGAGCCTGGTGCTGGTGCGCGGCGTCGTCATCTCGTTCAGCCGGCCGACGCGCATGACCGTCATCTATGGCCTCGTCGGGCGCGAGCTCTTGCCCTCGGCGCTGGCGATGAACTCGATGATCTTCAACGGCTCGCGATTCCTGGGCCCGGCGCTCGGCGGCACCATCATCGCCGAGGCCGGAACCGGATGGACCTTCGTCGCCTCTTTTCTCCTGTTCCTGGTTCTGACCCAGGCGCTCCGCGCCATCGACCAGGCGCGGATTACCATGCCGGCGCCACCGCCGGCGGGCCGCTCGGTTTGGTCCGAGACCGTCGAAGGCTTGCGCTACATCCTTCTCCACGACGGCATTCGTACCCAGCTCGCGCTGCTCGTCATCACCTCAATCTTCGCCAAGCCGTTCACCGATCTGGTGCCGGGCTTCGCCGCCGAGGTCTTCGACCGCGGCTCGTCGGGCCTCGCCTGGCTGCTGTCCTTTCACGGCGCGGGCGCCATGATCGGGGCGTTCTGGATGTCGACGCGCGGCGAGCTCAAGGGCCTGACCCGCATCACCCTCGCCAATATCCTGCTGATGGCTCTGGCGCTGCTGGCCTTCGTCGCGACCGGCATATTCTGGGTCGGCTGCGCCTTGGCCGCGCTGATCGGCTTCGCGTTCATCGTCCAAAGCGTTAGCAATCAAACCCTCATTCAATCCGCGGTCGATCCCTCGCTGCGCGGTCGGGTGCTCAGCGTTTACGGCATGATCGCGCAAGGCGTGCCGTCGCTCGGCACCGTCTCGATCGGCATCGCCGCCGGGTATTGGGGGCTGCGCCTGCCGGTCGCCATCGGCGCGGCGGTGTGCGCGGCGCTGTGGCTGTGGAGCTGGCGGCTGCGCGAGCCGATGGCGGCGTCGCTCGAAGGCCCCGTCGCGGTGCGCGTGCCGGGATAAGGCGCCACTCATCGTCGGCCGAGGCTGGAGCCCGGAACGCCAAAGCCGAGCTTCGTTTGCACCGTGTGATATTCCGGCAACAGACATTTTTTTCCACAGGGTCTGTCATCCCTTTGTCATTGATCCGACTGGGGAGTGTCATCTCCGTTACCTAGGATCGCCGCGTTAAGGCCCAGAAAGCGCGGCAATCGGGTCGGAAAAACTCACAACTGAAGGACGAATGATGTCGCTCAGAAACCGTCTTCTCGGAGGCGTTGCGCTTGCTGCGACGCTCTTTGCCATGCAGCCGGGCCACGCCCAAACCGCGGCGGCGCTCAATAGCCAGATCCAGGCGTTGCAGAATCAAGTCCGCCAATTGAACAAGGCGTTGGACGCCTTGCAGACCCAGGTCGGCGACAACACGCAGAGCCAGGCGCAAACCCAGCAAGCCGTCACTCAATTGAAGGCGACTCCGCCTGCCGCGCCGAGCGGCTTCTCGATGGCCAATGGCCGGCCGACCTTTTCGACCGCCGATGGGCAGAACTCGATCTCGCTTACCGGCCGCATCCATTACGACATGGGCGACTATTTGGATTACACCCCGCAATCCACGAAGTCCCCCACCCAAGACCTCAATTCCGGCGAGAACCTGCGCCGTGCCCGCCTCGGCGTGGTCGGCAAGATCGCCGGCGACTGGAATTACGGCCTCATCTACGATTTCGGCGGTTCGAACGATAACGGCCCAGGCCAGGCCGGTGGTACGGCAGCTTCGGCGAGCGGCGGCGTAGAGACCGCGGAATTGACCTATAACGGCTTCCGGCCGGTGGCCATCGAGACCGGCATCGAGGACGTGCCTTACACGCTCGATGAAGCCACCAGCTCCAACGACATCATGTTCATGGAGCGCTCATCCTCGCAGGTGATCGCGGCGAACCTCGCGGCCGGCGATTTCCGCTCGAACCTCGGCGCCCACTACAACACCGACCGCCTCTGGCTCGGCGCTTACTTCACCGGGGGAGCCACCGGTCAATCGCATTCCGCTCTCGGTCAGCAATTCGGCGCGGTCGAACGTGCGACCTACCAGCTTCTCCAGAGCGACGACTATTCGCTCCATGTCGGCGGCGACGCCGAAGAGCTGCTGAAGCCCGAATCGATCGGCGGCGTCCGTTCGGTCACGAGCTTCAGCGACCGGCCCGAGCTGCGCATCGATACCACGTCGCTGATGAGCCACCGGCACGATCGGCACCGCCGCCAACCCGGTGACGGGCGCCAATGTCCTAAGTCTCGAGGCGGCGGGCGGCGTCGGCAGCGCCTTTGCGCAAGCCGAGTTCTTCCACTATGACGTGGATCGCGGCGGAACCGGCGTGAGCTCGAAGTCGCTGTCCTTCGATGGCGGGTATATCGAGGCGAGCTACACGCTCACCGGCGAGCATCGCAAGTACAATCCCAGCGCCGGCGCCTATGGCAGCATCGTACCCCTGCACCCGTTCTCGCTCGCTGCGGGCGACTTCGGCGCCTTCGAATTGGCGGCGCGCTACAGCGAAATCAGCCTCAACGATCTCTTCACGTCGGGTGTCGCGACCAGCACGACCGGCGGCGTCGCCGGCGGCGACCAGCAGGTCGTCACGGTCGGCTTGAACTGGTACGTCAACTCGAACATCCGCTTCATGTTCGATTATCTGCATGGCAACGTCAACAAGGCTAGCGGGTCAACCTCGACCGCGCCCCTCGGCACAGGCATCGGCGGGAAATTCGACGCCATCGCCATGCGCACCCAGGTCGCGTTCTAGCCGCGAATTTTCTCCGCGAGCGACTGCCCCGGCCGATCGGCGTCACGCCGGCCAGCCGGGGCTTTTCTCGTCCTACTCGGCCGCCTTGGGCTCGGGAACCTTGTCGCGCAAGGTGACGAACTCCTCGGCCGCGGTCGGATGGACGCCGATGGTGCGGTCGAACTGCCTCTTCGTCGCGCCGCAAGTGATGGCGACCGCGAGGCATTGGATAATCTCGGGCGCGTCCGCCCCGACCATGTGGCAGCCCAATACGCGATCGCTCGCGCGATCGACCACGAGCTTCATCATCGTGCGCTCCTCGCGGCCGGAAAGGGTATGCTTCAGCGGGCGAAACCGCGTGCGATAGACGTCGATCGGCCGCCCCTTCGCGCGGGCTTGGCGCTCGGTCAGCCCGACCGTGCCCACCGGCGGCTCGCTGAACACGGCAGAGGCGACGTTGTCGTGCGAAATCGTCACCGGATTCTTATTGAACAGGGTCTCGGCGAGCGCGCGGCCCTCGGCGATGGCCACGGGCGTCAGATTGAGCCGATCGGTCACGTCGCCCACGGCATAGATGCTCGACACCGCCGTGCGCGACCATTCATCGACCTCGATCGCGCCGCCCGGGTTGAGCCTCACGCCGACCTCGGCAAGACCGATGCCCCGCGTCGCCGGCTTGCGCCCGGTCGCGTACATGACGAGATCGCAGTCGAGGCTCTCGCCCGATTGCAGCCGCGCGGTAAAGCCACCGGCCTTTTTCTCGATGCCGACGACGTGCTTTTGCGCCATGATCGCGATCCCGCGCTGACGCATTTCGATGGCGAGGTTGACGCGGATATCCTCGTCGAACCCGCGCAGGATTTCCTCGGCGCGGATGACCTCGATCACCTGCGCGCCCAGCCCGGCGAAAATGCCGGCGAACTCGACCGCGATATAGCCGCCGCCGACGATCGCGATGCGCTTGGGAAGGGCGGGCAGATCGAGCGCCTCGTTCGAGGTGATGCTATGCTCGATGCCGGGAATCGCGGGCCTCTCGGGCCAGCCGCCGGTCGCGACGAGGATATTCGCCGCGGTCACGCGCTTGCCGCCGACCTCGACGGTATGAGGGTCGACGATCACGCCGCGCGCCTCGAACAGGACGCAGTTCGTGTCCTTCAACAGCTTGCGATAGATGCCTTCGAGCCGGTCGAGCTCCTTGTTCTTGTTGGCGATGAGCTTTCCCCAATCGAAGCTCGGCGTCGGCACCGTCCAGCCATAGCCCGCCGCATCGGCGAACGCATCGGCGAAGGACGCGCCATAGACCAAGAGCTTCTTCGGCACGCAGCCGCGCATGACGCAGGTGCCGCCGACGCGGAGATCTTCGCAGATGCCGACGCGAGCGCCGTAAGAGCCGGCCCGGCGCGAGGCGGCGACCCCGCCCGAGCCCGCGCCGATGGTGAAGAGATCGAAATCGTATTGCGGCATGACGGCGGCTCCTAAGAGATCTTTCGCTTCAACAAGGTTCCGGCCAGCGCCCCGGTATGCTCGGCACGATCCACGGTCACGACGCCGTTGACCAGCACGGTCGTCGCCGCGCCCGCCGGGTATTGGTGCGGTTTCGCGTAAGTCGCGCGCTCGCGGAAGTCGCAGGGGTCGAACATCGTCACGTCCGCGGCATAGCCCTTGGCGATGAGGCCGCGATCGGCGAACCCCAGCGCCCGCGCCGGCGCGCCGGTCATCTTGTGCACGGCGAGCGGCAGGTCGATGAGATGAAGCTCCTGGCAATAATGCCCGATGATGCGCGGAAAGGTGCCGTAAAAGCGCGGATGCGGCATGCCCTGGCTGGTCGTGCCGTATGGCGCCACGCAATTGCCGTCGGAGCCGACGCAGACGATCGGCGAGCGGATCATCGTCCGGATATCCTCTTCGCTGATCGAGTCCACGAGGACGCGGGTCGCGCAGCGATCCGCGATCAGATAATCGCAGACGCAATCGATCGGATCGACGCCGCGTTCGGCCGCGATTGCCGCGATCGTCTTTCCGGCATGGTGCGGCTGGTGCGGGCTTACCGAAATCGTGACCGCGTCCCAGCTTGCGATGCGGCCGAAATTATTGAGACCCTCTGCCTCGATCTCGTGCCGGATGCGCGCGCGGGTTTCCGGCGCGGCGAGGCGCTCCATCGTCTCGGGCAATCGCTCGCCTTGCACCCAGCGCGGCAGCAGGTTCTTCAAGGGGTTGCTCGCCGCGGTATAGGGGTACTGGTCGCAATCGATGGCGACGCCCGCCCCGCGCGCCCGCTCGATGGCATCGAGCATCATCGGCGCCTTGCCCCAATTATCGAGGCCCGACAGTTTCATATGCACGACCTGGACATGGATTCCGGTCTTGGCGCCGACGCCGATCGCTTCATCGAGCGCGTCGAACACATGGTTCGCTTCATCGCGCAAATGGGTGAAATAGAGCCCGTGTCTGCGCTTCAATACCGTCGCGAGCGCGACGATCTCATGGGGCGGCGCGAAGGCGCCAGGCGGCGTGAAGAGGCCGGTGGAGAGGCCGAACGCGCCGGCATCGAGCGCTTCCTCCAAGAGCTGGGCCATCTGCCCGAGCTCGGCGCCGGTCGCGGCGCGCGCCGCCATTCCCATCACCATCAGGCGCAGCGTGTTGTGGCCGACGAGCGAGCAGCGATTGGTCGAGGTCGCGGGGAACGAGCCGAGGTAATCGGCGAAGCTCGTGTCCTTGAACTCGAGCCAGGGCGCGCTGGGCGAGAGATAATCCTTGAGCATTCCCGCCTTGCCCGGCAGCACCGGCGCGACCGAGAAGCCGCAATGGCCGATCACCTCGGTGGTGACGCCCTGCCGGATCTTGCTCTCGGCCTTGGGGTTGAGCGGCAGGGTGAAGTCGGAATGCGTCTTGATGTCGATGAAGCCGGGCGCCACGACAAGGCCGCGCGCGTCGATGACCCTCGCAGCATCGGCGCCGAGACCCCTGCCGACGGCGACGATGCGACCCGCCGCGATCGCGACATCGGCCTCGATCGCGGCCGCGCCGCTGCCGTCGATGACCTGGCCGCCCGTGACGAGGATTTCGTACCGGCTCACGAAATTCTCATGTCACGTATCGACGGCACCTAAGCGCTTATGCAGATCGTTGAGCCGATGCAGGATGCCGAGGACGATCGCATAAGCGATGTAGATGTAGAAGAAATAATTCACCAGCGGTATGAGCGAGAGCACGACCCAGACCACGACATGCTTGCCGAGCGCCTGGGCGATGTAGCCGTTGCCGATGGCCAGCGCGATCCACAGCACCGCGAGGATCAGCAATATCCCCGGCGGCGGAAAATACCCGTAATAGAACGAATCCATTTGCCCCCTCCCGCTCTTGCGACGGATCAATCTAACCAACGAGACGACGCTTTGCCAATTCATCCCAGCGCCAGCCTGAGCCGCCACAACAGGCCCATTTGCCAGGCGCACAGCGCGGCCAGAACGGTGAGCGCCACGGCGAAGCCGCCGGTCAGGTCATAGAGCGTGCCGAGGGTCAGGGGACCGAGCACGCCACCGACTTCGCCGGCGGTGAAATAGAGGCCGCCGGCCGCGCCCATCCGGCTGGTATCGACCTCGCGCAGCTCCATCAGGACGAGGACGACGATGATCGAGAGCGATCCCCTCGCCAGCCCCTGCAGCACCAGCCCCAACGCCAGCGCATCGCCGGCGCCCCATTCGATCAGCAGCGGCGCCAGCATCTGCGCGGCGAACAGCGCCGCCAGGATTTTCATGCGCCGCTCGGGGACGGCGAAGCGCGGAAAGATCAGCGCGCCGCCGATGCCGATCACTACCGGAATGCTGGCGAAGAGGCCCGCCCGCGCCGGAGCCATGCCACCAAAGCGCAGGATTTCCGGCAGCCAGTTGCTCAGCGCGTGAGCGAAGAAGAACGTGCCCACGGCGAGGTAAAGCACCGTGCGCAGCGCCTTCACGCGCAGCAGCTCCATGACGACGCCGAATTGCGCCCGGCGCGGCCCGCCGCGGCGCTCCAGCGCGCGGCTCGCGCCGTGGCCGCTGACCCAAAACCAGCCGAGCGCGGCGGCGAGCGCGACGAAGCCGTAGAAGATCAGCACCGCGCGCCAATTGCCATGGGCGAGATCGAGGCCGACGCTCGAGGTGAGCGACAGCGCTCCGATCGTACCGAGCGCCTGGCCGACATTGTAGAGACCCATGGCGAGACCGCGCTCGCGGCCGACGAACCATTGGCCGATCACGGTCGGCGCGCCAACGGAGACGAGCGGCCCGCCGAGCCCAAACGCGGCGACGGCGACCAGCATGGTCGGGTAATTGGTGGCGAGGCCGCGAGGCCACGCCCGACACCGCGATCGCGAGCGCGCCCAGGGCGATGGCGCGGCGCGGCCCGATACGGTCGAGCAGCGCGCCGCACGGGATCGCCGCGCCGATATAGACCAGCTGCCAGGCGCCCAAGATGCTGCCCATCTCGGTATGGCTGAGGCCGAGCTCGGCCGTGATCTGCGACACCAGCGGCGCGATTGCCGCCGCGGTCGAGCCGAAGCAGAAATAGACCCCCCACACGCCGGCGAGCATGGCCCAGCGATGCGAATGGGGCGGCGTCTCCATTTCCGGCGGCGAAGTCACGGGGAGGCGAGTAATCGATGCCGCCGCTTGCTACAAGGAAAAATCCATTATGGCAGTGAGAAAAATGCCCATCCTCAACAGGCCGCGTAGCGGCCGTGTCGAAGGGCGCAGGACGCCGATCCGGCCGAAAAACCGATACGCAAGAGATAGGCGTCTGCTACCGTCAACGCCTTGCGATCCAAGGACGAGCCGAAGAAGTTTCACGAGGTCCATCCTGGAATCCTTTTGAAGGAAGAGATCGACGCGCGGCAAGGTGAAGGCCGATGTCCACCGCGGCGCGTGAAACGGGCTGAGGCTAACGTTCAAGGGAGCTGTGTAAATGATACCGTTGGCGACCGACAAGTGTGGCCGATTTTTAACCTACCAACATTTCATCGAGTGCGGCGAGACGTGGAAACATACGCGCGTCAATAACGTCCCGAAGCAGCCCGAAACCTATACCGCGATCCGTGACCTCTGCGAGCATGTGCTCGATCGGGTGTGGGATAGGTTCGGACCCATCGTGCTGACCTACGCCTTCGCTTCATACGCGCTCTATAAGGAGATTCGAAAACCAAAGGGCACACCGCTTGTATCACTAAGCGGTGATCAACATGCCGGCTGCGAGTTGAATAGGAACGGCAAACCTTACTGCCATCGCTTGGGTCAGGGCGTCGATTTCAAGGTTCCCTGTATCGGGTCACGAAAGGTCGCAGACTGGATTATCGACGACGGGCAATATGACCGGCTATATTTTTACACCGACGACCGCCCCTTCCACGTGAGTTACGGACCCGAGCATTCGAAATTTACCCGGGTCTACGCCAAGGCCCCCCACTAAGCTGCTTAAGGCTGGATTGACATCCTGCGCCCTTCGACAGGCTCAGGGTGAGGAGATGTTCTTAACGCCGTCGATAGCATTTCCTCATCCTGAGGAGCGACCGGAACGGTCGCGTCTCGAAGGACGCGGGATATCGATGCAGCGCTAAAACGAGAACGGGGTGGCAGAGGAGCCGCCCCGCGATCGCAAGCGCGTGGGGAAAGCTTACCCCAGCGGGCCGAGCAAGGTCTCGCCGTCGTAGCTGTCGGACATGCGCTCGACCGTGTCCGGCCATTTGGCGTTGTCGACCTTTGGCCGCTCGGATTTCGCGCGGGTTTTGCCGTCCCAGCCGATCTGCTCCATGTAGTAATAGAGCTGCACGGTATGACCGTCGGGATCGACCGCGAAAGCCGAATAGTCGATGCCGGGGAAGAGCTCGGGCGGCAGGTACTTGATGGTGACGCCGTTCGACTTGAGGAAGTCGATCGCATTCCTCAGCTGCTGATAATCGCCGACCTGGTTGCCGAAGCTCATGCAGCTGGTGTGCGGCGACAGGCCGAGCTTGGCGCGCAGCGCGATCGGATAGAGCGCGAGCGAGTGGTGCTCGGTATTGCAGCGCAGGAACACGCAGCGGTGGCCTTGATAGTCGATTTCCTCGCTGACGCGCAGTCCCATGACCTTGGTGTAGAAGTCGAGGCATTTTGCGATGTCGTGGACGAAGAGCCGCACCGGCCCGATCTTGATGACCTTGAACGGCCGCGCCAGCAACACGCCGCCGACATCGTATTTGAACGGGCCCTTCTCGACGTGGCGCGTGCCGGAATTGAGGTCCATGCCCTCCGCCTTGAACATCTCGAGTTCTTGGTACTCGCAAATCTGGGGCAGTTCGGGCTTGTCGTGGAAGCCGCGCTTCCTCACGCCGGGGGGCTTTGCTTGCAGGTTCCAGCCGATCTGCTCGATGCCGTAATAGATCTCGTTGGTATGGCCTTCGGGATCGGATGGATAGGAATGCCAGTTCGAGCCCGGCACGTCGCGGCCGATGCGCCCGGGATTGATGCCGATCGACTTGAACCAGTCGATTCCGTCGCCGACCTCGCGCAAGGTTCCGACCTGCCAAGTGATCTGGTTGGTGGTGACCTCGGCGTTGGTTTCGTGCCCGCCGGCGCTGCCCCGTCCCATCCGGTCCAAGGCCGCTTTCGGGAAGATCACGTGCGAATGATGGTCGCTGCCGTGGGTCATGAAATAGCCGACCGTCGTCGGAACGCCCTCGAATACCTTTGCCGGCATCCCGAGCTTCGCGAAGTCGATCGTGTCGGTGACCCGGAATCCCAGAAGGTCGCGATAGAAATGCAGCCCCTCTTCGATCTTGTATTCGTTGTATCCGAAATGCCCGAGCCGGCGGATCTTGAACGGGCGGTCGAGCAGAATCCCGCCGACATTGTACTTGTCGCCAACTTTTACGTAGCCATCCATGGTGAAACCTCCATAGCGTGGGTTATGCGCCAGTCATTTGGCGCCGAATTGATTGCCGAGATAGGCGACGACCGTCTTGGCCTGGTCGGGCGACAACGGCGAGCCGAAGAAGATCATGCGGTTGACGATATTTTGCCATTGGGCCGGCGAGCGTTTCGTCTCGGCGATGCGGTCGAGACCATGGCACAGGGCGCAGCCGCCTTCCACCATCTCCTTGCCGGGCCCGTCGGGCAAGGTGACCGGCGCCGAGGGCGGCACGTTCACGCCCGGCCCGAAATTGATCGTGAGATACTTCACGGCGGCGTCGATGTCGTTCGGATTGATCTCAGCGCCGCGCAGGATCATGTCGTAGACCTGTGCGCGCCACGCCTGCTCGCCTTGGCGGAGCTGCGCGAAGGCGCTCGGCGCGTGACATTGCGTGCAGGCGACGGCCACGATGTCCCGCCCCTCGCCGGGCGGCAACGGATTGGCACCGGGCGCGGTCGCGGACTGGAACGGCCCCGGCGCCTGGGCAGGCGCCGGAGCGGGAGCCTGAGCCTGGACGGAAACCAACGCGAAGACGGAAGCCGCAAAGGCTGCCGGGACAATAAACCACCGCATGATCAAACCTTCCTCGTGCGAATGTCGGCGATGGAATATGGCGGATAATACGTCGAGGCGGCGCCGACGCCGGCGCGCTGGACGATGATGTCGAGGAAGTAGGGCTGGCCGTCGACATTGGCCTTCTTGGCGCGGGCGAGCGCGGGCTTGATGTCGTCCACCACCTTCACGGTCTCGCCGTCGACGCCGAAGGCTTGGGCGGCCTTGGCGAAATCGACATCCGGGCTGCCGTTATAACAGAGCATGTCCTTGCCCATCTTGAACTGATCCCCGGCGATGAACGTCCAGATGCGATTGCGCTCGTTATTGTAGCTGCGGTTGTTGAGAACCATGCTCGTGACCGGCGCCTTGTAGCGCGAGTGGCTCCACAGCGGCTGCATGCCGCCGAACAGCATGCTGCCATCGCCGACGACGGCAACCACCGGCCGGTCCGGGCGGGCGAGCTTCGCGCCAAAGCCCGCCGCCACGCCCCAGCCGAGGATGTTAGGACCGGTGGCGATATAGGTCTTGTCCGCGCCGCCCCAGGACATGAACGGGTTCATGGTCTGGCCGGAATCGCAGTCCGAGACGTAGATCGTGTCCTTCTCGAGCCCGTTCTCGAGCTCGACGCCGAGGCGCTCCATCGTGATCTCGGTGCCGCCCGAGAAACTCTGCGCGATCTGCTTGACCATCTGCCGCTCGCTCGCCGTAATCTGCGCGATGCGCGCCTTGCGTCCGTCGGCGATCTGCTTGAGGCGATCGGCGGTCGCCATGCTCTTTATCGCCGCGACGAGATCGGCGGTCGCGAGCTTGCAATCGGCGACCATGCCGAGATCGACCGGCGCGACGCGCGCGAGGCCTGTCGGATCGTTGCGTATCGAGATCAGCGTGGCGCCCTGCATCGGCACCTCGCCGGGCTGACCGCCGATGTTGAGATGCACGTCGATCGGGCCGAGGAAGCGCATGGTTCTCGTGATCGGACCGACATAGAGCGGCGAGCGGGTCGAGAACGGCTTCGACCAGGCGCCTTGCGCGCCCTGCCCCGCCACCGGAAGGCCCAACAGCTCGGCGAGCTCGTTCAATTCCACTTCGCCTTGCGACATGGTGATCTCGTCGCCCACGGACAGCAGCGGGTTCTTCGCCTCGATCAGCATTTTCGCCACGGTCTGGATGTCTTGGCTGTCGGGCCGGATCTTCATCGCCACGGTGAACAGCTTCTGGTCGATAACGTCGGCGGTCGCCTGGTCTTTCAGCAGGTCGTCCGGGATCGACATGAAGACCGGGCCCGATGGCGGAGTCGCCGCGAATTTGAGCGCGCGGCGCGTGACATCCGGGATGCCCACGGTGGATTCCGCCAACCAATACCATTTGGTGATCGGCGACATCATCGGCTCTTGGTGGTCGTAATCCTGGGCGTAGTCCCGGCCTTCCACGTTCGTTCCGAACGCGGCGACCACCATGAGCACCGGGACGTGGTCCTTGAAGGTATTGACCAGTTGGGTCATGCCGTTGGGCAGGCCGACATTGGCGATGCCGCACACCCCGGTCTTGCCCGAGAGCCGCGCATAGCCATCGGCCATGGCGACGACCGCGCCCTCCTGCACCCCCTTGATCAGCTGGATCGCCGGCTCGTCAACCAGCGAGTCGTAAATGGGGCCGTCGCCGGTCGAGGGATTGGCGAACATGAATTCGACGCCCGCCGATTTGAGCTGCTGGGTGAACAGCCTGCCGCCGCTTCCGGTCACGGAACGCATAGCGCCCGGCGCCGCATCGGCGGCCCGCGCGGTCGCGGGCGCCAGTGCCTTCGCCATGGTCTTGGCCGCGACGGCGCCAACGCCGACCGCGCTCAAGCGCTTCATCAGGGTGCGGCGCGAAATGCCGCTATCGAGATATTGCTTGACCAGGTCCTTCATTGGCGGTTTCTCCCTCTTTCCCCGTCCCGCGGTTTGCCACCGCGGGCATCGATAATCCCAATCCCAGAATGCGCCTCTTTAGCGCGGTGGGCAATGGCGATCGCGGGCAATTCCCGAGCAAGCGCCTCGGACTCGAATTCCGCCATGCGCGCCGTCGTCCCGAGCCCGGCCGAGGGACGGCCGCGCGCCGGTTCCCCGGCGCAGAACGTCGGGCCGCCGGGTCAAAAGCCGCTCCTCAACTTAGTGATACTTGAGAACAGCCCTGCGGCTAGAGTCCCGAAATGGGAATCCTGCTGAGTTTTTCGCCTTTCATCCTCTTCGCCATCGCCGCTGCCCTCATCGGGCCGATCGCGGGATTGGTGACTGGCGCTGCCGTCGCCATGGCACTGCTGCTCCGCGATTGGCTGATCTCGGGCAAGACGCCCAAGATTTCTCGAGATCGGGACGGTGATCCTGTTCGGCGGATTGGCGCTCCTCGCGATCCTGAGCGGTCAGGCTTGGGACATTCTAGGCGTTCGGCTTCGCGTCGATGGCGGGCTTTTGCTGATCGTGCTGGTCTCGATCGCGATTCGCAGTCCGTTCACGATCCAGTATGCGCGGGAGGAGACACCAAAGGAGTTTTGGAGAAATCCTCTTTTCATCCGCACCAACTACGCCATCACTTGCGTCTGGGCCATGGCGATCCTGGTGATGGTCGCCGCCGATCTAATCCTGGTCGATGTACCGGCGATTCCGCTCTGGTACGGCATCGTCGCGACGATCCTGGCGTTGACCCTCGCCGTCACCTTTACTGCCTGGTACCCGCGGCTCGTGCGCAAACGAGCTCGCAGGTGACCCGGCTCGGCACAAGGCGCGTCCAATTCGCCCCGCGCCTAGGGCTTGCCCGCGCGGATCGCCTGCCACACCCGCTCGGGCGTCGCCGGCATCGCGAGCGCGCCGACGCTTAGGGGACCGAGCGCGTCGAGGATGGCGTTCATCACGGTCGGCGTCGAGGCCACCGTGCCGCCCTCGCCCACGCCCTTGACGCCGAGCGGATTGGATTTCGACGTGACCGGGCTGAAATCGACCTGGATATTGGATAGATCGTTGGCGCGCGGCACCGCGTAATCCATCATCGTGCCGGTCAGGAACTGGCCGCTCGCATCGTGGACGATGTCCTCGAGCAAGGCCTGGCCCGCGCCTTGCGCCACGCCGCCATGAATCTGCCCGGCCGCGAGCAGCGGATTGATCACGGTGCCGATGTCGTCGACCACGGCATAGCGGTCGAGCTCGACGCGGCCGGTATCGGGATCGACCTCGACCTCGCAAATGTGGCAGCCATTGGGGAAGCTCGGCACATTGGCCGCGAAGGCGCCGTTGCCCGAGAGGCCGACTCCCAGCTCGGCCGGTATGCCGACCGGGATATAGGACATCGCCGCAATCTGCTGAATCGGCATCGCCTTGTCGGTGCCGGCGATGGTGAACTTGCCGGCGGCGAAGGTGATGTCGGCGGCGTTCGCCTCCATGAAATGCGCCGCCCATTTCTTGCCGTTCTCGATCACGTCGTTGGCCGCGGCCCGCAACGCGCTGCCGCCGACATGCATGCTGCGCGAGGCATAGGTGCCGCGCCCGGCCGCGATCTCGTCGGTGTCGGCTTGCGCCAAGCGGATGGTCTCGAAGGGCACGCCCAGCCAGTCGGAGACCATCTGGGCATAGGCGGTCTCGTGGCCCTGGCCGTGCGACAGCGTGCCGGCATAGACCGTCGCCGTCCCCGATGGATCGAAGCGGATCTCCATGCGCTCGTTGAAGATGCCGGTATTGTCGACATAAGCGACGATGCCGCGCCCGCGCCGCTTGCCCGATTTCTCGCTCAACGCCTTGCGCGCGGCAAAGCCCTGCCAATCCGAGAGAGCCTGGCACTTGCTCATCGCCGCGGCGAAATCGCCGCTGTCATAGGTCCAGCCGGTCTTCGTCGAGAACGGCATGCTGGCGGGCTTGATGAAATTCTTTCTTCTGATCTCGGCGCGGTCGAGCTTCATCTCGTGGGCCGCCTGGTCGATGAGGCGCTCCATGATATAGACCGCCTCGGGACGCCCGGCGCCGCGATAGGGAATGGTCGGCGGAGTGTTGGTGAAGACGGCGCTGTTGAACACCGCGACCGCGGGAATGTCATAGACCGTCGGCGCGAGCCTCAACACGAACATCACGGGCACGATGCCCGAGCCCTCGATATAGGCGCCGACATTGTGCAGGCCCTTCCAGCGCAGCGCGAGGAAATGCCCCTCGGCGTCGAGCGCCAGCTCGGCCGCCACCATCAGATCGCGGCCCTGATCGTCGCCCAAGAGCGCCTCGGACCGGGTCGCGATCCACTTGACCGGCTTGCCGACTTTCTTCGCCGCCCAGGGCAGCACCGCCTCTTCGGGATAGAGATTGCCCTTCATGCCGAAGCCGCCGCCGACATCCTTGGCGATAACGCGGATGCGGCTTTCCGGCACATGCATGAGATGGGCGAGGCCGTGCCTAAGCCCGTGCACGTTCTGGGTGCTGGTGGTGAGCGTGTAGCGGCCGGTGCCCTGATCGTATTCGGCAAGACAGCCGCGCGGCTCCATGGTGAAGGCGCTGAGCCGGTTGTTGAAGAGCTCGAGCTTTGTCACATGCGCGGCCTTGGCGAATGCCGGCTCGACCGCGTCAACATTGCCCATCCTGAGGGTGAAGCAGGTGTTGTTCGGCGATTCCGGATAGACAAGCGCCGCGCCCGGCTTGACCGCGTCGCTGGCGCGCACCACGGCGGGAAGAACCTCGTAATCGATCGTCACCAGCTCGGCCGCGTCGCGCCCCTCGGCCTCGGAATTCGCGATGACGACGGCGACGCGCTCGCCGACATAGCGCACGCGCTCGGCCGCGAGCGGAAAATGCTGCGTGCGGTAGCCCTTGGGGCCGCCGAAATCCTCGGGCATCGCCTCGGGACCGACGCTGCCCAACCCATCGGCGGCGTAATCCTTGCCGGTGAGGACCGCGACCACGCCGGGCGCCGCCTCGGCCGCACGCTTGTCGATCGACTTGATGGCGGCGTGGGCGTGCGGGGAATAAATAAAGATCGCGTGGGTTTGGTGGGCGAGATCGATGTCGGCGACGTATTTTCCGCGCCCGGTGATGAAGCGCGGGTCTTCCTTGCGCGTGACCGGTTGCCCAATGCCGAAAGCCATAATTCCGTTCCTCCTCCTGGCGCCCGTTTTCGCTTGCACGCGACCGATGCGGCGATTCTACCCGCCGCGCGCCGCAACGCAAGGCGCATGGACCGCGCCTCGATGACGAAACTCGCGAGGCCAGGCCGTTAATGCTAAGCTTTTTTTAAGCGGCGCCAGGCGCTGGCCGCGCTGGGCGCGAGTGTCGCGGCCGCGGCCGCGCCCGGGAATAAAGGAGGCAATCCAAGCATGACCCCACCGGCACAAAGCTTCAGCCGCGGCGCCGTCAATCTTGTCCTGCTCGTCGCCGCCCTCGTTGCCTGCCTCGGGCATCGCCCGGCGCAGGCCGCGATAATTCGCGTAGGCAACAGTTCGGCTCAAGCCTTCAACTTTCTGCCGCTCGCGATCGGGATCCAGAAAAAATTCTTCGAGACGAACGGCGTCATTGTCGAGGAGGTGGATCTCGGGGGCAGCGCCAAGCTCCACCAGGCGATGGTCGCGGGCGCAATCGATCTCGGCCTGGGCGCCGGCACCGATATCGCCTTCCTGGTCAAGGGCGCGCCGGAGGTTGCGGTCGGCGCCATCGCGCTGACGCCGGCGCTGTTCGGGATCATCGTTCCTTATGATTCGCCAATTCATTCGCTGGCGGCGCTCAAGGGCAAGCGCATCGGCATTTCGACCGTCGGCTCGCTGACCCAGTGGCTCGCTTTCCAGCTGGCGAAGAAGGAAGGCTGGAGCCCGAACGATTTCACCTACGTTGCCGATGGCTCGGAATATCCCCCGCAAATCGCCGCCCTCGAAACCAACGCGATCGATGCGCAAGTAACCGGCGCGGCGCTGGGCTGGCAGCTCGAAGCGCAAAAGAAAGGCCGCCTGCTGGCGCCGGCCTCCGACTTCGTCGGCGCTTTTCTGCAGAATGTGATCTTCGCTTCCGACGATCTCGTCCAGCGCAATCCCGCGGCGATCAGCGCGTTTCTCAAGGGCTGGCTGGAAGGCGTCGCGTTCATGGCGCAGCACCGGGCCGAGACCATCGCGATCGCCCGCTCGCTCGATCACTTTTCTCCGGAGGTCGAGGACAAGCAATACGATTCCGTGATGCCGTCCTTCTCGACCGACGGGAGATTCCCGCCGGCGGCGGTCGCGGCGGTCAGGGGCTCGTTTGTCGAGCTCGGCATTCTACCGACCGAGCCCGACATGTCGAAGTACCTCACGGAGCGCTTCCTGCCGCCCAAGAAATAAGCCCCGCTTCTCTGATACGTTGACGTATCGCTTCGAAACGGATACGTTCTACAGGAGCAGCCGCGCCCGATCAGGCAAGGAGGAGCAACGCGCAATGGCCACCGTGCAAGTCCGCTATATCGTTCACGATGTCGATGACGCCGTGGCGTTTTACACGAAGCATCTCGGCTTCACGCTCGAGATGCGTCCGGCGCCGCCTTTCGCCATGCTCTCGCGCGGCGACCTCCGGCTCGTCCTCAGCGCGCCCAATCCGCAGGGCGGAGGCGGACAGGCCATGCCCGACGGCACCCGCCCCGAGCCCGGCGGCTGGAACCGTTTCGCGATCGAAGTTTCCGATCTTGCCGCGACGGTCGATACCCTGCGCGCGGCCGGCGTCCATTTTCGCAACGACATCGTCACGGGCGTGGGCGGCAAGCAGATTCTGGTCGATGACCCCTCCGGCAATCCGATCGAGCTGTTCCAGCCGACCGTCCGCGAGGCGCGCCTCGGCGCGAAATCGTGATCGGCCGCGATGACGGTCGCGAAGCTTCGCGCGCGCGCGACGGATCCGCGAATTGATCGGTCGCGGCAAGTGATTCTTCGCGCCGCGCTCGATGAACTCGGCGAAGCCGGCTATGGCGCGTTCACCATCGAGTTGGTCGCCGCGCGCGCCGGTGTCGGCAAATCGACGATCTATCGGCTCTGGGCGGATAAGCTCGGGCTGATCGCTGACGCATTCCGGACTTTCCACGAGCAGCAAGGCCCCGATATCGCCGGCGGTTCGGCGCGCGAGCGGGTAGAGCGGATCGTCCGCCATGTCGCCGAAATCGTCGTCGGCTCCACCTTCTCGGCCTGCATTCCCGCCCTCATCGATGGCGCCGAGCGCGATCCCGAGCTGCGGAAGTTCCACCATCGTTTTCAGATCGAGGCGCGCCGCCCGCTGGTGGCGGTGATTGCGGAAGGCGTGACGGATGGCGAGTTTCGACCCGATCTCGATCCCGAGCTCGCCGGGGTGGCGCTGCTCGGGGTCATCTTTTACGAACGATTAATGTCGCCCGTCCCGTTCGATCCGGCCCGCGCCGGCGAGCTGTTGAACACGGTGCTCGGACGATCGCGCCGCCCTAGGGCCGGCCGCTAGACGGTCCAGCACCTGGTTTGCGCTCGGATCGGGGGCCGGTTCATCCGCGCTTCTTCGCGACCAGGTCGATGAGCGCGCACATACTCCCTCGCGCGCGCATGCCCTCGAGCTGCACGGCGTCGTAAGCGGCGAGATGCAAGATCTCCATCGCCGCGAATTCCTGACGCAGCAGCGCCTCGGTATAGAGATTCTCGACGAAGGGCGGGCCGCCGCTGCCATAGGCGATCTGCTCGGGGCGATAGCCCTCGATGAGCAGGAGACCGCCCGGCACGAGCACCTCCTGCATGCGGCGAAACAGCTTCGCGCGATAGGGCGGCGCCGCGAACTGGAACAGAATCCCGACGACGACGTCGAATCTCGGCGCGCCCCAATCCCAGCTCTCGAGATCGGCGCAGATCGTGGTCAGCGTCACGCCATAGCGCTTGGCGAGCGCCTGCGATTTCGCGATACCTGCGGGTGAGAGATCGACCGAGGTGACTTCGAGGCCCTGGCGGGCGAGCCAGACGCCGTTGCGCCCCTCGCCATCGGCGATGGCGAGCGCCTTCTGCCCCTTGTGGAAGCGCGCGGCTTGCGCGGCGAGAAACGGATTGGGCTCGGTGCCGAACCAGTATTCCTCGCCGAGAAAGCGCTCGTCCCATTGCGCGCGCTCGCGGTCCTTGTTCGGCGGTCGGTCTTCCGGCGGCATGTCGCCTCTCTCCTGGCCGGCGCCAGCTTAGCC
>CAWDLZ010000023.1:0-9296 GCA_963803265.1 uncultured Alphaproteobacteria bacterium
GAACTGGCGCCGCAGCGGCTCGAGCTCGCGCCGCTTCAGAGCAGCGTCGCGGCGCGCCTGACGGCGGGCGTTCGCGGCGCTCGGGCGCGCGTCCGACGTCTCGGCCGCGACCGGCGCGAGCCACCAGGCGCCGGTAATCCTCGAGATCGCCGTCAAAGGGTCGCACCGTTCCCTCGGCCACCAGCCACAATCGGTCCACCGTGAGCGACAAGAGGTGCCAGTCATGGCTGATCAGCACCACTGCGCCGGAGAATTCGTTGATCGCGGCCACGAGCGCCTCGCGCGCCTCGAGATCGAGATGATTGGTTGGCTCGTCGAGGATGAGCAGCGGAGGCGCATCGACGGTCATCAGCGCGAAGGTGAGGCGCGCTTTCTCGCCGCCCGACAAATTGCCTGCGGCGACGAAGGCCTTGTCCACACCCAAGCCGAAGCGCGCGAGCCGCGCCCGGATCGCTTCCGGGTTGGCCCTCGGCATGAGGCGCGACAAATGATCGTAGGGCGTAGCCGCGGCGTCGAGTTCCTCGATCTGATGCTGGGCGAAATAGCCGCAAGTGAGCCGGGGCGTCTGCCACATCTCGCCCGCCATCGGCTTGAGCCGCCCCGACAAGAGCCGCGCGAAGGTCGATTTGCCGTTGCCGTTGGCGCCCAGAAGCGCGATCCGGTCGTCAGGGTCGAGCCGCAGATCGAGCCCGCGCAAGACGGGCTTGTCTTTCTCGTAGCCGACGGTGACGTGATCGAGGGTGATGAGCGGCGGCGCCAGCGCGCGCGGCTCGGGAAACTCAAAGCGTACCGGCGGCTCGTCGGCCGCGGCGCACGATGGGCTCGAGCCGCGCCAGCGCCTTCACCCGGCTCTGGGCCTGGCTCGCCTTGGTCGCCTTGGCGCGGAAACGGTCGATAAAGGCCTGTAGGCGCTTGCGCTCCAATTGCTGTTGGGCTGCTTGCGCGTGCTGGCGCGCCAGGCTCTCGCGCCGCGCCCGGGTGAAGAACTCATAGCCGCCCGTATAAAGGGTGAGCTTCTTGCCGCCCAGGTAAAGGATGTGATCCACCACCTCGTCGAGGAATTGCCGGTCATGACTCACCAGGATGAAAGTCTTGCGGTAGCGCCGCAGGAAATCGGCCAGCCAGAGCGAAGCTTCAAGGTCGAGATGGTTGGTCGGCTCGTCGAGCAGAAGCAGGTCCGGCGCAGCAAACAGCGCGGCGGCGAGGGCGACCCGCATGCGCCAGCCGCCGGAAAAGCTCGCCAGAGGGCGGTGCTGCGCTGCGTGATCGAAGCCCAGCCCGGCAAGGATGCCGGCGGCGCGCGCCGGCGCGGCATGGGCGGCGATGGCGGAGAGCCGCTCGTGAATCTCAGCGAGCTGCGCGGTGTCATGGTCGCTCTCCGCCGCTTCCAGGAGAAGCGCGCGTTCGTCATCGGCGGCGAGCACGGTGTCGAGCGGGGTTGCTTCGCCGCCCGGCGCCTCTTGCGCGACAAAGCCGAGGCGCGTGCCCTTGGACAATAGAATCTCGCCGCCATCGGCTTGCCGCTCGCCCCGGATGAGGTCGAGCAGCGTCGACTTGCCGGTGCCGTTGCGGCCCACGAGGCCGACCTTCCAGCCGGCGGCGATCTGCGCCGAAGCATCGTCGATGAGCGTCCTTCCGGCGATACGGTAGGTGAGACTGGCGATCGTGAGCATCGCCGGCGTCTAGCACAGGATCGCCCCGCTTGACAGAAGCCCCGGCGAGCTTCTCATTCGTGACGCGGGAGGATTGACCTAATGACCGACGATCAGGACGACCGGCTCGCGATTCGCGAGCAGGTTCAAAACTGGGTGATCTGGCGCGATTACGGGAATTGGGAGAAATTCCGGACCGTGTGGCATGACGGCGCGCGGATGCACACGACCTGGTTTCGCGGGCCGATTGAGGATTTCATCGCCCATGCGCGCAAATCCTTCGAGCGCGGCGCCATCGGCGCCCATTTCCTCGGCGGGTCGTCGATCGAATTGAACGGCGCGCGCGCCATCGCGCAGACGAAGAAGCGCATCGATTCGCGCCAAACGGTCGACGGCGTCGTTTGCGATATCGTCTGCCTCGGGCGATTTTACCAGTTTTTCGAGAAACTCGGCGGCCGCTGGGCGGTTCAGCTCCACCAGGGCATCTACGAAAAGGACCGGATCGATCCCGTCAACCCGTCGGCCGCGTTGCAACTCGACCGGAATCTTTTGGAATCCTTTCCCGAAGGCTACCGCCATTTCGCCTATGTCCAGGCGAAGGCCGGCCTGCCCGTGAGGCGCGATCTGCCGGGATTGCACGGGGCCTCGGTCGAGCGGCTTTATACCGCGGGCGCCCGGTTCCTCGGCGGCGCCCCCGCGGAATTCGAGTGACGGGGATCGCGTCGTGAGCGCCCTGCGCGAGGATGAGCTGTGCATCCGCGATGTCATCGAGAACTGGGTGATCTGGCGGGATGCCGGGAATTGGGAGAAATTCGCGAGCCTTTGGCATGACGGCGCGCGCATGCATGCGACCTGGTTCCAGGGCAGCGCGGCCGAGTTCATCGCTCATGCGCGCGGTTCCTGGGGCCGGGGCGGGGTTAGCATCCATTTCCTCGGCGGCAGCGCCATCGAGCTGAGCGGGGCGCGCGCCATTGCCCAGACCAAGATGAAGATCGACGCCCGCGGCGTGGTCGAGGGCGTTTCATGCGATGTGGTCTCGACCGGCCGGTTCTACGATTTCTTCGAGCGGCGCGAGGGGCGCTGGGCGATCCTGTTGCGCCAGCCGATCTACGAGAAGGATCGGCTCGACCCGGTCGATCCGGCTTCAGTCCCGAAGCTCGACCGCGATCTCCTGGCCTCGTTCCCCGAAGGCTACCGGCACCTCGCCTATATGCAAGCGAAGGCGGGCTTCACGGTGAAGCGCGACATGCCGGGCATGCACGGGCCCGAGCTCGATCGGCTTTACGCCGCCGGCGCGCGGTTCCTCGCCGAAGGCGTCTTGGCTTAGCGCCCTGGGTAGAACCGCGCGCGCTCGCGGCCGTTGACGACGAGCGGCTGCTGGTATCTCTCAACCGCGATGCTCGCTTCCGTGAGGGAGAGCGCCATATTCAGCAGAAGCCGCGCTTCCTCGGGCATGGCAGCGAGCGAAAACTGGTTGAGATACGCGACGATCTCCGGCAGACGGCCGATCATCGCGTCGTAGAAGGCTTGCAGCGCCTCCATCGTGCTGGTCTCGCGCGCCGCCATCCTTTCGTATTCGGTAGCGAGCGCCCATCCTATGAAGGGACCCAGATCCTGAAAGGCTTGGGGCAGCGCGTTCCCTCCGCCCAAAGCCGTGTCGCCGCGCTGCATGATCTAGGAAGCTCCCGCGCCAGGCCTGAGATAATCTTCGATGATTTTGTGGAAATGCCGGATCGTGATCTCCTCGTCCTGGAGGATGAGCTCGGTCTTCGCGCGCGACGCGAGGCCGGCATGGACCCACTCATGCGCCGTGGCATCTTCGTCGAAGACGACGCGGTTGAAGACCTGCATGAAATCCTGTGCGATGCAGCTCCGCGGCGGTGGTCGGGGCCGGCGTGTAATATCTGATTTCCCAGATCGTGCGGTCCACCGCCTGCGGCCAGAAATTCTGCGTGAGACAAAAATCGATGGTCGGGCCGCGAAAGAAGATCATCACGAAGTTGGGGAAAACCAGGAAGAACTCGAACCCGTTGTGCAAGGGCAGCCGGCATTGCTTTGCGCCGCGGTCGATCTGCCACAGTGCCGCCTCGAGCGGCGTTGGCCGGAACTCGGGATTCGTTCCTCCCGCCGTCACACTGTGATCGCCCAAGAAGGTGATATCGGCAGCGCGGCCGAAGCCCTTGTCATTGGCCATGAAGCGCTTGGGCATCAAATGGCGATGCTGCCAACCGACGTGATAGCCGTCGTTTTGCGCGTCGATCGAGACTTTCCAGTTCGCGCGCTCGTCAACGTCGTAACGGCGCTGGAGTTGGTACTGGTCCCAATCGCCGCCGTCGAGCCGCACCGCGACGAGCCCGAGGAATTCGGCGAGCGTCTGCCTCGGGTCGAGGCTGACGAAGATGAATCCGTTCCACAGCTCGGCGGCGACCGCAGTGAGGCCGTGCCGATCCTTATCGAAGCTGAAGAAATTGGCTTCGTCCGGCACGTATTTGAGCTGGCCCGTCGTGTCGTAGGACCAGCCGTGAAAGTTGCAGGTCAGATAGCCTCGGCAATTGCCTCGATCTTCGTAGGTCACGGCGTTGCCGCGATGCGAGCAGACGTTGTGCATTCCGCGAACGACGCCATCACGGCCGCGGACGATCAGGATCGAGGCGTTGAGAATCGCGATCTTTCTCACGAAGAAATCGCCAGCCGCCGGCAGCTCGGAGACGTGGCCGACATTGAGCCAAGCCCGGCGAAAGATGCGTTCGCGCTCCAGCTCGAAATACTCTTGCGAAAGATAGGGCTCCGCCGCGAGCGGCGCGGTTCCGAGCTCGGGATATTTCTCGACCCAGCGCTTGTCGGGTATGACGGTCGTCATGCTCGCGGTCTCGCTCCCTCTGGCGCCTCAACCGGCGATTCCCGGGTGACCCGGGATTCTTTCGACCATTATACCAGAAGCGGGCGCGAAGCGGCGCTCTTCTGCGCTACGGCCTTACCGAATGTCGCTCATTGCGACGACTTGAACAGCCGGTCGAACAGGCCGATGGAATAATTGACCGGCATGAACAGGCGCAGCGTGTCGCCCTTGTATTTGTCGGGCACTTTCGGGATCGGCGACGCGTTGTGGATCATCGCCAGCGTCGCCTCGTCGAGCAGCGGATTGCCGCTGCTCTGGTCGATCCAGGCGTTGAGCGCATCGCCGTTGCGGTCGATGATGAAGCCGAGCATTGCCTTGCCTTCCTGTTTCTTGGCGAGCGCCGCATCGGGATATTTCTTGTAGCGGGCGATCCAGGCGCGAACCAAATCGAGGTAATCGTCACCCGGCGCCTCGATCGCGCCAGCGCCATACGCGGCGCGCCCTATGCCTTCGGTCCCTCTTCCGCTGCCGCCGACGCCTTCGTGCAGCAGTGCATCGACGCTGGCTGGAACGGTGCTCGGAGCCGGCGCCGCCGGTGGAGCAGGCGCCCGTAAAACGGGAGTTAGCGCTTGCGCCGTCTCGACCGGTTTCGGCGCAGGCTTCGGCGGCGTCGGTTTGCGTTGCGGGACCGGCTCGATCGCGTCTACGGCACGCGGCGGGGTCGGCGTCGCGACATTCCGCGGGGTTGGCGGAGTCTCGGGCATTGCGGCTGGCTGGGTGTCCGGCGGCGCAGGCGCGGCCACGCGGGCCTCGCTCGCTGAGGATGCGGAACTTGCCCCGTTGCTGTCGCCCGCCGCGCCTGCCGCCCCTTCGTCCTCGGTCAGCGTGACCGGGATGGGCGGCAGCGGGATTTCTTCCGGTGCTTCGCGTTGCCACACTCCGATGAGCACGGCCAGCACGGCGGCATGCAAGAATCCCGAAACCAGCAAGGCGCCGGCAAGGCGCTTGCGCGCCCGGGCGCGCGCCACGGGCTCATCATCCCGAAGCAGGAAATCGGCAGTCGAAATGACCTCGCTTGTCATTCCCTTGTGTCCAACGCCGCGACGGAAAGCACTATACTCCAGTCCGCGTCGAACTTGCGGAAGGGGAGCCGATGCCGAAATTCGCTGCCAATCTGAGCATGTTGTTCACGGAGGTGCCCTTTCTCGAGCGTTTCGCGGCGGCGAAGGCGGCGGGCTTCAAGGCGGTCGAGTTCCAGGCGCCCTATGAATTCGGGCTCGAGGAATTGGCCCGGCGCGTGGCCGAGGTGGGGCTCCCGGTCGTCCTCTTCAACGCGCCGATGGGCAATGCGGCGGCGGGCGAGCTCGGGCTTGCCGCGCAGCCGGGCCGCGAGGCGGATTGCGCCGCCAGCATTGCGACCGCGCTGACTTATGCGCGCGCCCTCGGCTGCAAGCAGATCCACATCCTCGCCGGCCGCGAGACGGGCGATCGCGCGAAGCAAGAGGCGCTCTATGTCGAAAACCTGCGACGCGCCGCCGACCGCGCTGCCGCCGACGGCGTGACCCTGCTGATCGAGCCGCTCAATGCGCGCGACAATCCAGGCTATTTCCTGGCCACCACGCGCGCGGCGGTCGCCCTCATCGACCGCATCGACCGCGGCAATATCGGGCTCCAGTTCGATCTCTATCACTGCCAGATATCCGAAGGCGACCTCGCCCAGCATCTGCGCGGGCTCTACGGCCGCTATCGTCATGTCCAGGTCGCGAATGTGCCGGGCCGTCACGAGCCCGACCGCGGCGAGATCGATTTTCGCTTCCTGTTCGATCTGCTCGACGAGTTGGGCTATGCCGGCTGGGTCGGCTGCGAGTACCGGCCGAAAGCGGGCACGCTTGCCGGGCTCGGCTGGGCGCGGCACTGGGGCATCGGCGGATGAGGGAGCGGTCATGAGCAATCGCCTCGCCGGCAAGAAGGCATTGGTCACTGCGGCGGCGCAAGGGATCGGACGCGCCACGGCGCTGGCTTTCGCGGCCGAGGGCGCGAGCGTCTACGCGACCGATATCAATCTCGGCAAGCTCGAGGAACTCGGCGCGGGCGGCGGCAAGATCGCAACGCGCCGCCTCGACGTCACCGAACCGGCCGAGATCGCGGCGCTCGCCGCCGAGCTCGGCGCCATCGACGTGCTGTTCAACGGCGCCGGCTTCGTCCATCACGGCACCATCCTCGATTGCGGCGAGGCGGATTGGGCCTTCACCATGGACCTCAATCTCGCCAGCATGTATCGGATGATCCGCGCCCTGCTGCCGGCCATGCTGGCGGCGGGCAAAGGCGCCTCGATCATCAACATGTCGTCGAGCGTCTCGTCGTTGAAGGCAGCCCCTAACCGCTTCGTCTATGCCACCAGCAAGGCCGGCGTCATCGGCCTGACCAAGGCCGTGGCGATCGACTTCATCGCCCAGCGCATCCGCTGCAATGCGATCTGTGCTGGCACGGTCGACACCCCCTCGCTGGAGACACGCATCGCGGCGCAGGGCGACGCCGCTTCAGCCCGCCGCGCTTTCGTAGCCCGCCAGCCGCTCGGCCGGCTCGGCATGCCCAAGGAGGTTGCCGCCCTCGCGGTCTATCTGGCGGGCGATGAATCCGCCTTTACCACCGGTGTCGCCCACGTCATCGATGGCGGCTTTACGCTCTGATAAATAACACCAGGAACGGAGGATAGCAGCATGAAGTTACTACGTTATGGTCCAAGAGGAGGGGAAAAGCCGGGATCCTCGACCAGGCCGGGCACGTGCGCGACCTATCGGGCGCGATCGCCGATCTGACGTCTGACAATCTTTCGCCGGCCGCGCTCGACCGTTTGCGCCAGCTCGACCCGGCTCAGCTGCCGTTGGTGACCGGCGAGCAACGGATCGGCGCGCCGCTCGCCGCGTGCTCGAAGCTGGTATGCATCGGCCTCAACTACCACGACCACGCCAAGGAGACCGGCAATCCGATCCCGAAAGAGCCGATCATCTTCCTCAAGGCGACCAGCTCGATCGGCGGTCCCGATGACGACGTGATCCTGCCGAAGGGCGCGACTAAGGGCGATTGGGAGGTCGAGCTTGGCATCGTCATCGGCACCAAGGCTCAGTACGTCGCGGAGGACGACGCGCTGAAGCATGTCGCGGGCTATTGCATCGTGAACGACGTCTCGGAGCGAGCGTTCCAGATGGAGCGCGGCGGGCAATGGACCAAGGGCAAAAGCTGCGACACCTTCGCGCCCATGGGTCCATGGCTGGTGACCGCCGACGAGGTCGCGGATCCGCAGGCGCTCGATCTTACCTGCGAGGTCAGCGGTCAAGTCATGCAGAAGGGCACGACCCGCAACATGATCTTCAATTGCGCTCAGATCGTGAGCTATTTGAGTCATTTCATGACGCTCTTGCCCGGCGACGTGATACCGACCGGGACTCCGGCCGGGGTCGGGCTGGGCATGAAGCCGCCGCGCTTTCTCAAGCCCGGGGACACGATGCAGCTCGCGATCAGCGGGCTGGGCGAGCAACGCCAAAAGGTGCGTCGTGCATCCCACCTAGCCCGCCGCTCCGGCGGAGCAGCGACGGGCCGCTATAACGAGATCCCGCCGCGCCGGTGGAGGAGCGGCCGGGAAAGGAAGGCCGACGCCCTAAAACTTGTCGCGCGAAACCCGGATTCGCGCTATTCTAAATTCCAATTTATCTGTTCGCAGGGTCACCATGTACGACAATCGCCGTCCGGGGTATTTC
Organism: uncultured Alphaproteobacteria bacterium; assembly: GCA_963803265.1. GTDB lineage: Bacteria > Pseudomonadota > Alphaproteobacteria > ATCC43930 > CGMCC-115725 > CAIKMD01. The sequence continues at coordinate 8,250 of CAWDLZ010000023.1, forward strand.
CGGAATGATGAGCCTCAGACGGGCCGGCGCGTCGAGGCCAAGGTAAAATGGTTCAACTCGGCGAAGGGATTTGGCTTCGTGACGCTATCGGACGGTAGTCCCGACGCGTTCCTGCCGATGGCCATCCTGCGCCGCGCGGGTTACGACGATGTCCGCGAGGGCGCGTCGATCACCTGCGAGGTCGGGGCAGGCGCCAAGGGGCCGCTTGTCGTCAATGTCGCTCAATGTCGATAACAGCACGGCGTCGGCGCCGGGCGGATCGGGCGGTCGCCCGAGTGGCGGCGATCGGGGGGATCGCGGGGATCGCAGCGGCGGGGGTCGTCCGGCGCAATCGACCGATGGCGCCGTGAAATGGTTTGAGCCCGACAAGGGCTATGGCTTCATCTCGCCGGATGGCGGTGGCAAGGATATTTTCGTGCATGTGACTGCCCTGCGCCGCAGTGGTGTCCAAACGCTTGCGCCGGGGCAACGCGTCCGCGTTGACGTGGTCGAAGGCCGCAAGGGCCTTGAAGCCGACCGCATCAGCCTCATCTAAGGCTGAGGCGCCGTGTCGCCCGCCGTGCCGGTGGGGCAGCGGCGGGCTCAATCGGGTGATCGCCCAGCGCTCCGGCAGTCGTGCCGGGGCGCATGTTTCGCTTCATTTTCGGTCTAGCATCGGGCAGGGTTAAGCCACGTTGGGTCGATGGGGGTAGGTAGCATGGATTTGCAAGATACGATCAGGACCTATCGGCTGTTTTCCGGGTCCTACGATTTCGTGTTTGGGCCGGTCTTTCATCCCGGCCGCAAGGCGGCGGTTCGGATCGCCAATGCCCTGCCGGGTCAGCGCATCCTGGAAGTCGGCGTCGGGACCGGCCTGTCGCTGCCCTATTTCAGGCCCGACGCCGAGGTCGTCGGCATCGATGTCTCGGCCGAGATGCTGTCGAAGGCGCGCGGCCGCGTCGCGCGCCGCAAGCTTTCGCAGGTCAAAGCGCTCATCGAGATGGACGCCGAGCAGACCAATTTTCCCGACAACAGCTTCGACGCTGTGCTGGCGCTAAGGCAACTCGT
>CAWDLZ010000024.1:0-10961 GCA_963803265.1 uncultured Alphaproteobacteria bacterium
ATCTAGGGCGCGAATGCTCGTTTGCACGGCTTGACCCTTGCCGTGTTGGAGGACTTCCACCGGCATGTGGCTCAGCTTCGCAAAGACGCGTTCCCTCCGGCGCAAAGGCCACCACTCGTAGAGAAAGATCTGCATCGGCCGCCACATCGCGACCCAGCCCGCGATCGTCAGGCTTTCGCGCGCCATGGTGTTCCAGGTGCCGGTCTCATCATTGGGCAGCACTGTCCGGATGACGACAAGGCAGGCGGCCAGAAACACCAAACCGATGAGCAGAGTAGTCCGGCCCTGCCTTATCAGGCGCCTGAACTCCAAATGAGTACGCTGGGCGCGGTAGTCAAAGTAGTGATGAACAGCCTGCCGGATCAATTCCTTGGGATCCTCGGCCGGCCATTGCTCGAGATCGATGCGGAGCCTCACCGCTGCGCCGGGCGGAAAGTCCTGCGCCGAGTTTACGATGAATTCTTCCGCGTCGTTGTCGAGATCCTTCTCGATGAAGGGGGATGGATCCATCGAGTTGAAGAGTTGATTCATGTCACGCAGCTTCAGCCTGATGACGTGCGCGTGCTCCGGGCCGACCCTGGACTTGCGGAATAAGGAAATGGCCATACGCGATCTCCAAAGATTTTTAAGCGGCCATGGCCGCGATAAGCGCGAGCCCGGTCACGGTCATCGCCAACGCGCCGCGGCTGCGGCGGGCGAGAACGTGAATCATTCCGCGTCGGGCTGGTTCTCGGGTCTAGCGCGCTCGAAGGCGGCAAGCGTCATGCAAGTGTCGAAAATGCGCAGGATCGCGGGATAGGGCGTCAGGTCGAAGCTCGGATAGCGCTTGGCGTTGAAGACCTGCGGCACCAGGCAGATATCGGCGAGGCTCGGCGTGTCGCCGTGGCAGAACGCGCCCGCCTTGCCGTCGCCCGCCAGGGTTTGCTCGATGCCGTCGAAGCCCAGGTTCACCCAGTGGTTGAACCAGGTCTCGACGTCCTTTTCGTCATGCCCCATCGGCTTCATCAGGAAACGCAGCACGCGCAGATTATCGATCGGATGAATGTCGCAGGCGATAGCCTGGGCGAGCGAGCGCACCCGCGCCCGCGCGGCCGGCTCCTTGGGCAAGAGCGGCGGCAGCGGCCGCGTCTCGTCGAGATATTCGATGATGGCGAGGGATTGCGACAGGACCGGACCGTCATCGACGAGCGCGGGCACGAGGCCCTGCGGGTTGAGCTTCAGATAGTCGGCCGAGCGCTGGTCGTTCTTGCGCAGATGGATGAACGCCTGCTCATAGGCGAGGCCCTTGAGATTGAGCGCGATCCGCACGCGGAACGCCGCCGAGGAACGGAAATAGCCATAGAGCTTCATCGCTTCCACCTCCCAATGCGGCGAACTAGGCCCTGCCCGCTCGGCCGCCGTCAAGCCGCGGCGTTAACCATGCCGCGCGGCGAGACGGGGGAATCGAGCGCTCGGCCGCGTTCGCGCCTGCCCGATGCGCTTACCCCCGGCTTAAGAGTTTCGAATGGAATGGCGCATACCATACCGTCGCTCCGCCGCTGGAAGCGGAAGGAACAGGTTGATCATGCCCGCCGCACATCCCGAACCCGGCGAGACGCCGCCCCATCTCTCGGTGGTCGCCCCTTGCTTCAACGAAGAAGAGGGCCTTCCCGAATTCTGCCGGCGGGTCGCCGCGGCATGTGCCGCCGCCGTCGGCACCTCGTTCGAGATCGTGCTCGTCAATGACGGCTCCCGCGACGGCACTTGGGGCGTGATGCGCAACCTCGCCGCCAACCATCCGAACATCGCCGCGATCAATCTGTCGCGCAATTACGGCCATCAGATCGCGCTGACCGCGGGGCTCCAGGCCTGCCGCGGCGAACGCATTCTCATCATCGACGCCGATCTTCAGGACCCGCCCGAGCTGCTGCCGCAGATGATGGCGGCGATGGACGAGGGCGCCGAAATCGTCTATGGCCAGCGCCGCAAGCGCGACGGCGAGACGCTATTCAAATCGTGGACCGCCGCGCTGTTCTATCGGCTGCTGCGCGGCCTCGTCGACATCGACATCCCGCTCGATACCGGCGATTTCCGCCTGATGAGCCGGCGCGCGCTCGATATCCTGAACGGCATGCCCGAGCAGTTTCGCTTCATCCGCGGCATGGTGAGCTGGATCGGATTGAAGCAGGTGCCGCTCGTCTACGATCGCGGCCCGCGCTTCGCCGGCGCGACCGGATATCCGTTGGCGAAGATGGTCCGCTTCGCGTTCGACGCGATCACCGGCTTCTCGATCATGCCGCTTCGGATCGCCTCCTATCTCGGCATCGCGATGGGCATCTTGAGCTTCGGCATGATCGGCTACACGATCCTGAGCTGGATGCTCGGTTCCGCGATCGCGGGCTGGACCAGCCTCACCACCATCGTGCTCGTCATCGGCAGCACGCAGCTCCTCGTCCTCGGCATGTTCGGCGAATATCTGGGACGGATGTATATCGAGACCAAGCGCCGTCCGCTGTTCGTGATCGAGAGCGTGGCTGGGCGCGAGCACCCCGCCGCCCAGCGCAGTCGGCCGCGTGCGGCATCATGAGCCTCCGCCCGCTGCGCTTTGCCCTCGTCGGCGGCGCGAACACCGCGCTCGATCTTACGCTCTTCGCCGCGCTGACGGCGGCGCTCGGCGTCGCGCCCGAGCCGGCCAACGCGATCTCCTATGGCAGCGGGATCGCCTTGAGCTTCATCCTCAACCGGCACTGGACCTTCGCGGATGCGCGGGGCGATGTCGCGGAAATGCTCATGCGCTTCATCGCGCTAAATCTCGGCGCGCTGTTGTTGTTGACCGTGCTGGTCACGGCGCTGGCGCAGATGATGGCGCCGGTGATCGCCAAGCTTCTGAGCCTGCCGGTCATGTTCCCCTTGAGCTACGGCATGTCGCGCCACTTCGTGTTCCGGCGGGCGCGGTAAAGCGAGCCGCGGTTTCCATCACGATGCGCGACGACGCGACACGGCATAAACTGGCCTTCTGGCTCATCCTGCTGGTGGGCGCGGGCGTCCGGCTCTTTCATTTCGGCACGGTACCGGACGGCCTCAACATCGACGAGGCCTCGGTCGGCGTCGAGGCCTATTCGCTGCTCCACTATGGCGTCGACCGCTGGAACAACGCCTTCCCGGTCTATTTCCCCGCCTGGGGCAGCGGCCTTCAACCGCTTTACGTCTATCTGACGCTGCCGATGGTGAAGCTGCTCGGCCTCACCGTCTACGCGGTCCGGATGGTAAATATGACCGTCGGGATCGCAACCCTGCCGCTGGCCTATTGGGTCGCCCGGCTCGCCTTCGGCCGGGCCGCCGCCCTGCTCGGCATGGGCTTGCTCGCCATCCTGCCGTGGCACGTCATGATGTCGCGCTGGGGGCTCGATTCCAATCTCCTGCCCGCCTGCGTCCTGCTCGGCCTCGGATCGCTGATGGCGGGATTGCGCGACGACGCGCCGCCCTCTTTGCGCTGGGTGGCGCTGCTGCCCTGGGCGCTGGCGATCTATGCTTATACCGTGGCGCTTCTGGCGCTGCCCCTTTTCTTCGTCCTCGTGCTCGCCGTTTATCGGCGCGAGATCGGGCGCCATTGGCGGGGCTGGTGCGTTGCCGCCGCCGCCGGTTCCGCGGCGGCGCTGCCGATGTTCCTGTTCCTGGTCAAGAACTATCTCGTCAAGGGCCCGCTGCCTTTCGAGCATGCGCTGCCTTTCTCGCTCCCGCTCTTTGCCTCGTCCCGCCTCGCCCAGACCGGATTTCTGGCCGGCAAGTGGGTGGCGGCGAAGAACGCGCTGTTCGCGGTCTCGATGTTCCATGACAGCTTGCCCGCGAACGCGAGCCAATTCTTCCTGCCGCTGTCGCCGGTGATTCCTCCGCTCGCGCTCATCGGCCTCGCTTGGAGCGCGGTCACGCCGGATCTCCGGCGGCGCGCCATGCCGCTGATCCTGTGCTTGGTCGCCTGGGCGCCGCTGTTCCTTCTGGTCGAGCTCAACATCAACCGCGCCAACGTGGTCATGCTCCTCGCGATCCTGTTCGCGGCCCAGGGCGCCGTGAGCGTCTGGCGCGGCCTTGGCCCGGCGCGGCTGCGCCAGGTCGCGGCGATCTGCGGCGCCGCCTTCATCGCGGTCTTCTCGCTTCTCTTCGTCCAGTATTATTTCACCAGCTACCGCGACGAAATCGGCGCGCCCTTCGATCCCGGGATCGAGCGGGCCTTCGCGGCGGCCTTCGCCGCGTCATCGCCGGCCGAGCCCATCTATGTCGTGGCCGAAGATGTCCGCGAGGGCATGCTGGAGCCTTACATCTACCCGCTGTTCTTCCAGCCCCAAGCGATCGCGGATTTCCACCGCGATGTCGATTACCATGTCGCCGATGGCGCCTATGTGGTGTCGAGCTTCGGCCGCTTTGCCTTCGCCCCAGACGCCAAGCCGCTGCACAATGCCGCGAGCTATGTCTATGTCGCGGCCGCGGGACGGACGGCCTGCCCGGGGGCGGAAGCCATCTTCAGCAGCGCGGCTTGGGCGGTTGGACGCTGCCGCGAGCCCCACGCGCCGGTCACCGCCGCGCTGGGCTCGAATTCCGCCCCGCGCTGACGACAGGCTTCGACGGGGCTGACGCCAAGCCCGCCGCTTGCTATAAGGCAAGCTTCCGACCCCGAAAATTCGAGGGCAAGCGTGGCAGGAGCGACGATCCTCGTTCTCAACGGCCCCAATCTCAATCTCCTAGGCGTACGCGAGCCGGAAACCTACGGCAAGGAGACGCTCGCCGACATCGAGGAAGCCTGCCTCGAGCGCGCGGCTGCGCTCGATCTCGATCTCGATTTCCGCCAATCGAATAGCGAGGGCCAGCTCATCGACTGGATTCAGGAGGCGCGCGAAAGCGCCGACGGCATCGTTATCAACGCGGGGGCCTATTCTCACACCTCGGTCGCGATCCTCGACGCGCTGCGCGCCGCCGAGCTGCCGATCGTCGAGGTCCATCTCAGCAACATTTTCCACCGCGAGCGCTTCCGCCGGCATTCCTACATCAGCACCGTGGCGGGCGGGGTGATCTGCGGATTCGGCGGACAAGGCTATGTCCTCGCGCTCGACGCGGTCGCCTATCTGCTCGAGACCAAAGCCCAGAAAGATTGATGGCGCGGACGAGCGATCTTGTCGTCGACGGCGATCTCGTCCGCGCTCTGGCCGCGCTGCTCGACGAAACCGGGCTCAGCGAGATCGAATATGCGGCGGGCAACCGCCGCATCCGCGTCGCGCGCCATGCTGCCAATGCCGTCGCGGCGACCACGGGACCCGCCGCCGTCCCACATCCCACGGCGGTGCCGGCCGGCGAGCCGGCGGGCGCCGTCTTAGCGCCGATGGTCGGCACGGTGCATCTCGGCCCGCAGCCGGGCGCCGCGCCCTTCATCCAAGCGGGCGACACGGTGAGCGAAGGCCAGGTCATGTTCATCGTCGAGGCGATGAAGGTGATGAACCAGATCGCGGCGCCGCGCGCGGGCCGCGTCGCCCAAATCCTCGTCGCCGAAGGCACGCCGGTCGAATACGGCCAGGCGCTCGCCGTTTTGGAATAGCCACCGGCGATGTTCGGAAAGGTGCTTATCGCCAATCGCGGCGAGATCGCCCTGAGGATTCACCGCGCCTGCCGCGAAATGGGCATCCGCACCGTGGCCGTCCATTCCACCGCCGACGACAACGCGATGCATGTCCGGCTCGCCGACGAGAGCGTGTGCATCGGTCCGCCCGCCTCGCGCGACAGCTATCTCAACATTCCGGCGATCTTGTCGGCGGCGGCGATCACCGGCGCCGACGCGATTCATCCCGGCGTCGGATTCCTCGCCGAGAACCCGAATTTCGCCGCGATGGTCGAGGAGCGACGGCTTCGCCTATATCGGCCCGAGCCCGGCGCACATCCTGCTGATGGGCAACAAGGTCTCGGCCAAGCGCGCCGCCAGGGAGCACGGCATTCCGGTGGTGCCCGGGTCCGACGCGCTCGCCGATGTCGAAGCCGCCAAGGCGGCGGCCCTGCGCATCGGCTATCCGGTGCTGTTGAAGGCGGCGGCCGGCGGCGGCGGCCGCGGCATGCGCGTGGCGCGCGACGAGGGCGAGCTGCACGAGTGCGATGCCGGTCGCCCAGGCCGAAGCCACCGCCTATTTCGGCAACAACGCCATGTATCTCGAACGCTGCCTCGACCGGCCGCGCCATGTCGAGATTCAGGTGCTCGCCGACGGCCAAGGCAACGTCATCCATCTCGGCGAGCGCGATTGCTCGCTGCAGCGCAATCATCAAAAGCTTTTCGAGGAGACCCCCTCGCCCGCGCTCAACCAGGCCGAGCGCGACGATCTCGCGCGCATCGCCACGGCGGCGATCCGCGGCCTCGGCTACAAAAGCGCCGGCACGCTCGAATTCCTCTATCAGGGCGGCGAATTCTTTTTCATCGAGATGAACACGCGGCTCCAGGTCGAGCATCCGATTTCCGAGGAGGTCAGCGGCGTGGACATCGTGCGCGAGCAGATCCGCATCGCTGCGGGAATGGCGCTCGGCTACGCCCAAGAAGACATCGCGCTATCGGGCCATGCGATGGAATGCCGGATCAATGCCGAGCACCCCGATACCTTCCTGCCCTCGCCCGGCACGATCACCCGCTATCACGCGCCCGGCGGCCTGGGCGTGCGCGTCGATAGCGCGGTTTATCAGGGCTATGCCGTGCCGCCGCACTATGACAGCCTGATCGCGAAGCTCATCGTCCACGGCCGCACCCGCAACGAATGCCTCATGCGCATGAAACGCGCGCTCGAGGAATTCGTCATCGCGGGCATCGACACCACGATCCCGTTGCACCAGAGCCTCATCGTCGAGCCCGATTTCGTCAATGGCGACTATGACATCCATTGGCTCGAACGGGTGATCGGCCGGACATGACCAGCCCTACCCTCACGCCGGAGCTGCTGCTGCGCGCCTATGGGGCGGGCCTCTTCCCGATGGCCGATTCGGCCGACGCTCCCGAGCTCTACTGGGTCGATCCCGAGCGCCGGGGCATTCTACCCCTCGACCAATTTCACCTGCCGCGCCGGCTCAAGCGCACCATCCGGTCCGACCGTTTCACGGTCAGTTGCGACGGCGATTTCGCCGCCGTCATCCGGGCCTGCGCCGAGCCCAGCTCGGAGCGCCCGCAGACCTGGATCAACGACGAGATCGTGCGGGTCTATACCGCGCTCCACGCAAGCGGCTTTGCCCACAGCGTCGAGGCGCGCGCCCAGGGAATTCTCGTCGGCGGCCTTTACGGCGTGGCGCTGGGCGGCGCTTTTTTCGGCGAGAGCATGTTCAGCCGCGTCCCGGATTCGAGCAAGGTGGCGCTCGCCCATCTCGTAGCGATACTGATCCGAGGCGGCTTCCGGCTGCTCGACACGCAATTCGTGACCGAACACCTCGAGACCTTCGGCGCCATCGAGATTTCGCGCGCGCAGTATCGGCGGCTACTCGCCGAGGCGATCAAGACGAGCGCTCACTTTCCCGCCGAGCCGCTCGCCGGCGCCGGGGTTTGCACGGTCTTGCAGTCGAGCACATTGATATCGTAGATCGGATCCTCGAGCGCCGAGATCGCCGGGCTCGACGCGAACATCCAGCCGTTGAACACGCGCTTCGATTCGACGCCGTTGTTATCGCCGGGGCGAACCTCGTCGATCACCAGGAAGGCCGCGGTTTCGGGCGGCTCCTCGGGCGGCCGCTTGACGCAGGCGCGCGCCGTGATGACGAGCGTGCCGAAGCGCACGCTCTGGTCTATGGGCGCGTCGAACCGCGAGACCCGGGCGACCGTCTTGTCGAGGCCCTGGAGGACGGCCACGGTCTCGGCCCGAGCCGTGCCGGCAACCATCAGCACCGCCAAGCCCAGACCGCACGCCCCGTTAACGCATAACCTCAAGACTTTTCCTTTTTATAAGGATTAATAATGGCTTGCGAGATGTCCTGGATCACCTTCCGGAATTGATGCTCATCGCAGCCCATCAATACCGCGTCCTCCAGCGCTTCCTGAGCGAGCGCGCGAATTTCTTCCAGGTTCTCATTGAGAACCTTGATTTTTTCAAGGCAAGATACCTTCTCGCCCGCGGGCGTGAGCCAGACCGGCGGGACGAGCTTCCCATCGCTCATCGCGGCCTCAACGCGATGAACCGCAGCCGGACATAATCGACGCTCCAGCCGCTTTGGGGATCGAATAATCGGTCGCGCAGGGCATCCTCGACCTCGCGCTTGACGGCGGCGCGCGACCCGCTTGGAGCCAGGGCGAGAAAACCCTCGGCGAAGGTATCGAGCCAATCGGCGAGCGCACCGGGCAGCTTCGTCGGGCGCGGCATCAGCTGGATGCGGCGCACCGCGAAGCCGCGCCGCTCGAGCTTGGCGCGATAGGCTTCGGGGGTCGGGAAGTACCACGGATTGGCGGCGCGCGCGTCGAGACCACGGCGAAGCAGCACGGCCTCTAGCGCAGCGACGACCGCGGCGACATTGCCCGCCCCGCCCATTTCGGCGACGAACCGTCCGCCCGGCAACAAGGCGCGCCAGACTCCGTCGATCACGGCGTCGGGCTCGCGCATCCAGTGCAGGGCGGCGTTGCTGAAGACCGCGTTGAACTCCTGGTCGAAGGCGAGAGCCGCGCCGTCCATCACCCGCGCATCGAGCCCGCGCCGGCGCGCGGCCGCGATCTGCTCGGCGCTGCGATCGACGCCGACGGTATCGCACATGGCGGCCAGCACGGCGGTCAGCGCGCCATCGCCGCAGCCGAGATCGAGGATGCGCTCGTCCTTTTTTGGCTCCAGCCATTCCAGTACCGCGCGTCCAAGCTCGGGCACGAAGCCCGCATTGCGGCGATACCGTTCGGGCTCCCAGCGCTGCTCGGCGAGGCCGGGGCCAATTCGATCCGAACCGTTCATGCTCTAGGGCCCGGCGGGAGCGGCGCCGGCATCGGGTTTTTTCTGGCCCGAGCCCTGGCTCTGATTGTAGATCACTTGGCCGATCAAATTCTGCAGGCTCATCGCCGCCTGGGTATGCGTGATCGTGCCGCCCGGCGGGAGGATCTCGTCCTCATTGCCGGGCTCGATCGCGATGTAGTCGTCGCCGAGCAGGCCCGAGGAGGTGATTTCGGCGACCGAATCGGTCAACAGCTTGATGTCGGGAGCGATGCTCATCCGGACGATCGCCTGAAACGTCTTGGCGTCGAGCGACTGCGAGAGGATCGACCCGACCTTCACCCCGCTGATGCGCACATCGCCGCCAGCCTTCAAGTCATCGGCGTTGCTGAACTTGGCGGTGAGCTCGTAGCCGCGGACGTTGGAGATCTGGCTGGTCGTGTAGGCGAAGAACAGGAACGCGGCGGCGACCACGAGGACGACGGCGCCCATTACCGTTTCGACGGCATTGCGGCTCATGATTTCTCGTTCGGCCTCACTCGGGACGCCATGGCTGATAATCGCCGGCGGCGGGCTCGCGGTGGCCGCCGCGGAACAGCGAGCCCGGCGGCCGATAGGCCGCGGGCGTGCCGGTCAGATTGGGCTCGTGTTCCTTCTGCCAGGAATATTTTGGCTGGGCGTCCGGCTGCGGCAAGTCGTCAACCGTGTGATGGAGCCAGGCATGAAATTCCGGCGGCACGCAAGACGCCTCGGCCGCGCCACGATAGAGCACCCAGCGCTTCTCGCGGCTGAAGCGGCCACCGCCGCGCTGCAAGGTGCGGTGCGCCTTGTCGCGGTAATAGCGGTTGCCGAACCGGTCGGTGGCGACGAGCTCGCCCTTGAGCCAGGTGTAGATCCGCGTGCCGAGGGTCATGGCGTCAGTCTGCGGTGCCGACGTGCACGTCCATGGCGCCGATACCGGCGATCTCGCAATGCATGACGTCGCCCGCCTTGACCTGGCTCACCCCGGCGCAGGTGCCCGTCATGATGATGTCGCCCGGCAGCAGCGTGTAATACTCGGCGGCGAACGCGATCTGGCGCGGCAGTCCCATGATCATGTGCTTGGTGTTGGATTTCTGCTTCACCACGCCGTTGACGGCAAGCGAGAAGTCGAGATTGGCCGGATCGGCGATCTCGTCGGCGGTCACGAGCCAAGGGCCGAGCACCGCGTAGGTATCGACGGATTTGCGCATCGAGCGGTCTTGGCTGCCGCGCACCACCATGTCGAGCGCGTTGAGATGGTATAACCCCCACACCCTCATCAACGAGAAGAAGCTTTCCGCGCGAAACGCATCGTTCCGCTGCTGGGAAGCCGTCGTGCAGACCGGCAAGCCGCTGCTGATCATCGCCGAGGACGTCGAAGGCGAGGCGCTCGCCACGCTGGTGGTCAACAAGCTGCGCGGCGGGCTGAAGGTCGCGGCCGTGAAGGCGCCGGGCTTCGGCGATCGCCGCAAGGCCATGCTGGAGGACATCGCGGTCCTCACCGGCGGCCAGGTGATCAGCGAGGATCTCGGCATCAAGCTCGAGAACGTGACGCTCGACATGCTCGGCAAGGCCAAGAAGGTGATGATCGAGAAGGAGAACACCACGATCGTCGACGGCGCCGGCAAGAAGGCCGACATCCAGGCCCGCTCGAGCAGATCAGGGCGCAGATCGAGGAGACCACCTCGGACTACGACCGCGAGAAGCTGCAGGAGCGGCTGGCCAAGCTGGCCGGCGGCGTGGCGGTGATCCGCGTCGGCGGCGCCACCGAGGTCGAGGTGAAGGAGCGCAAGGACCGCGTCGACGACGCGATGCATGCGACCCGGGCCGCGGTCGAGGAAGGCATCGTGCCGGGCGGCGGCGTGGCGCTGCTGCGCGCCACCAGGCGCTCAAGCGCTGAAGGCCGACAACGACGACCAGGGCTCGGCGTCGAGATCGTGCGCAAGGCGCTGTCAGACGCCGGTGCGCCAGATCGCCGAGAACGCCGGCGAAGACGGCGCGGTCATCGCCGGCAAGATCCTGGAGAACTCGAAGCCTACGGCTTCGGCT
>CAWDLZ010000025.1:0-6670 GCA_963803265.1 uncultured Alphaproteobacteria bacterium
GGTCTATTCGTCGAGCCTGATATCGGTCTCGATTCTCCTTGCCTCCGGTCTTTCCTTCCTCGGCCTCGGTGTCGAGCCGCCGACCGCGGATTGGGGGCTGATGCTCTCTACGCTGCGTCAGTCGATCTATGTCCAGCCGGTCGTATGCGCGCTTCCGGGTGCGGCGATCTTCATCGCCTCGCTGTCGTTCAACCTGGTGAGCGACGGGCTGCGTCAAGCCATGGATGTGAGAGGCTGAGCGGGCGATGCGCGGCGATCCTCCCCTTTTTGTACCGGATTGCCTCGAATCCGAGCCTTCGGGCGATTGCTGCGATCAGGGCGCCGAGCCGCGGCCGCTGCTGGAGGTCGAGAATTTGGGCCGCTGCTTCGCCATCGGCGGCGGCCTGCTCAATCGCAAGGTCGGCGAGGTGAAGGCGGTCGACGGGATTTCCTTCACCGTGCTCGAGGGCGAAACGCTCGGCGTCGTCGGTGAATCAGGCTGCGGCAAATCCACGCTGGCGCGATTGCTCATGGGCCTCGTTCCGGCCGAAAGCGGCAGCATCGTCTTCGACGGCCGCTCCGTCGGCGGTGCCGGCGGCCTGACGCTCAGGGAGTTGCGCCGCCACCTCCAGATCGTGTTTCAGGACAGCGACTCCTCGCTCAATCCGCGTCTTCCGGTGGAGGAATCCATTGCCTATGGGCCGCGGGTCCAGGGCGCCGGTCGCGCCGCCGCGAGGAAGACGGCCAACGACCTGCTCCAGCGCGTCGGCCTGCGGCCGGACCTCTTCAGCTCCCGCTACCCGCACGAGCTTAGCGGCGGTCAGAAGCAGCGCGTCAACATCGCACGCGCTCTCGCGCTCAATCCACGCATGCTGATTCTCGATGAGGCGGTATCGGCGCTCGACAAATCCGTCGAAGCGCAGGTTCTCAATCTCCTGAGTTATCTCAAACGGCAATACAACCTGACCTATATTTTCATCTCGCACGACCTCAACATCGTTCAATACATCGCCGACCGCGTGATGGTGATGTATCTCGGCAAGGTCGTCGAGATCGGGCCGTCCGAGTCGATCTACCGCCACCCGAAGCACCCCTATACGAGGGCGTTGCTCAACTCGCGGCTTGCGGTCGATCCCGTCGATCGGGTCGATACCGCGCCCTTGACCGGCGATCCGCCCAATCCCATCGCGCTGCCCTCCGGTTGCCGCTTTCGCACCCGCTGCCAATTTGCCGAGGAAATCTGTGCGACACGGGCGCCACAGCTTGACCCATCGCCCGGCCGGGAGACGCATCTCGCGGCGTGCCATATGGCCGATCCCGCCTCCGGCCACACCAAGGCGCGGCGTGATCCGTCCACTTCACGACCAGCGGCGCCGGCGCTCGACGCCGCCTGGACGCAATGACAGGCGCTGTGGCAGCAGCGGTTGTGCCGAGCGTCGCCAGTCCAGTGCCGGCGCTGGTCGAGGTTCGAGATTTGACGGTGAAATTCGTCGGCCGCAACGAGACCGTGCACGCGGTAAACGGGGTGTCGTTCGACGTCATGCCAGCCGAAGTGCTGTGCGTGATTGGGGAATCGGGGTCCGGAAAGTCGGTGACGATGCGGGCCCTGATGCGGCTCTTGCCCGCACATCGCACCGTCATCGAGGGCAGCGTACGCATCGGGGGGCACGATGTCATGGCGCTGGACGAGCAGCGTTTGGCGCAACTCCGCGGTTCGCTGATGGCGATGATCTTCCAGGAGCCGATGACCGCGCTCGACCCCGTTTATACGATCGGCCGTCAGATTTCCGAGGTGGTCAGCCGGCACGCGCATTCCACGCGTCAAGCCGCCATGGCGCGCGCGCTCGAACTGCTGCAATTGGTCAAGTTGCCGTCGCCCGAGCAGCGGCTCAAGGCCTATCCCCATGAGCTGTCGGGCGGCATGCGCCAGCGTGCGATGATCGCTATCGCGCTCGCATGCCAGCCCAGCCTGCTGCTCGCCGACGAGCCGACGACAGCGCTCGACGCCACGGTGCAGATCCAAGTACTGATTCTGCTGCGCAAGTTGCAGCGGGAATTCGGCATGGGGCTCGTCTTCGTGACGCACGATCTGAGCGTCGCGGCACAAATCGCCGATCGTGTCGCTGTCATGTATGCGGGGCGGATCGTCGAGGTTGGCAGCGTTCGCGAGGTGCTGCTCGATCCGCGGCACCCCTACACGATCGGCATGCTAGGCACGACATTGCACGGCCGTGTGCGCGGTCGGGATATCGCGGCGATCCCGGGCAGCCCGCCGGACCTGCGCTCGTTGCCGCCTGGCTGCAGCTTCGCGCCGCGCTGCCGCTTTGCGGTGGCCGAATGTTCAGCCGCGATGCCGGCGCCGGTCTCGCCCTCGCCGGGCCGCAGCGTTCGTTGTCTACGGACGGCCGATCTCTCGGCCGCCCTCGCGAGTTAAGAATAACCATATCGTCGCAAGGAGGTACTCATGGACGGAAAATCGAAAATACGCATCGCGCATTTGAGCGGTCCAAATGCCACCATCCAGAATACGCCGCCGCTCGTCACCGCCAACAAGGCTCGGCAGAAACATGGCTTGCCGTTGCTGCGCGCGGCCGATGGCAGCGTCGCGAAGCATGACGCGTTGCGGGCGCAAAGACTGGCGGCGCCGGTCAAGGTCTATGTCGAGCAATTCTCGGCTCATCCGCTGGAGCGCGACGCGGCCGAGCTCTATGGTCCGCCGGACGGCTATGTCGATGTCGATGGCGTCTTCCATAAGGAGCGCCGGGATGTCGCTGACAAGCCAGTTTATGAGGTCGAGCTGCGGCCCGAGGACGGGCTTTATCCGCTGCCCTATGTCGCGCGACAGGCGGATGGCCAGCCTTGGGAGGAAGAATGCGCGGCGCCCTTCGCGCCCGCCGCGCAGGCGCGCCAAGGCTTCTTCCCCGACGGCTCCCGCAGCTTCGAGGATATCGACCGGTTCGCGATCGGGGTCGATGGCACGGCGAGCGCGATCTCGTCGCTGGCGACGGTCGATTTCTACCGCCTCCTACCCCCCGGCGGCTACACCAAGGGTCTGCCGGCCGCGTTGCGCACCGATGTCGGCGAGGGCGATATCCCGCCGGAGACGCGCGGCAAGGATTTCTTTCCCTACAAGCCGCGCCACCTCGCCGCGTCGCCGCCACGCCCGGCGCTCGCACGCGCGACCAACATGGCGCAACGCGTGATGGCGAGCGGAAAATACGATGGCGCAATCTTCACGCAGGGCAGCCCGGCGGTGGAGGAGACCGCCTACTGGTTCAATCTCCTGATCGATACAACCTTGCCGATTTGCGGCAACGCCGCGCAGCGGCCGCAAGGCATGATCAGCGCCGATGGACCCAAGAACATCGTCGATTCGCTCGACTTCATCCGCTCGCGGATTTGGGCCGATGAGCAAGGGCGCAATCGCGCGGGCGTGATCGTTCTCCAGGAACAACAGGCCTTCGCGGCGCGCGAGGTGGCGAAGGTCGATGCGCGGCCCGGCGGCTATGTCGCAACCGGCGGGCATAGCGGCATCCTGGGCGGGATCAGCCACAGCGGCCGGCCCGTCCTCATGTATGTCCCGGCCTACAAGCACACCTATCTGTCCGACGTGAACATAACGAAGCTGCCCAATGTTACCCGCGCGGTGCGGGCCGGGCGCCATGGTCCGGAATCCTTCGAGATCGCGGTCAAGGACGCGCAGGGCGACCTCCTTCCCGATGCCATCCCGTCGGTCTCGATCGTCAAGGATGGCGGCTATTACGGCGACGATTACGGCGACGATCCCGCGCGCGAGCTCGATCTGCATTATCTGATCGACTTCAAACTCGGGCAGGGCCGCTTGGCGGGATTTATCACGGAAGGACAGGTCCCTTACGGGTCGATGACCTCGCAGGCCCGGAAGAAAGTGATGGAGAAGGCGGTGTACAGCGGCATGCCGGTGGTGCAGTGCGGGCGCGGCGCTCCGGAAGGATTTGCCGACGGCACCTCGATCTTGCTTGCCGGCTCGAACCTCACCGCGACCAAGGCGAGATTGCTGCTGATGGCGGCACTGATGCGATTTGGCGCGCTGCCGCCGGCCGCCGATCCGGATCATCCGACGCAGGCCGAGAAGAGCGCAATCGAGAAGGCAGTCGCCGCTTATCAGAGCGTTTTTAATACGCATTGAACCAAGGCAGCGAGGCCCCGCGAAGAACTAAGCATGGAAGCACAAACCCGTTCGTTTCACGAACATGATTGGCACTCGCGGGCCTATGTCGATCGGTGGATCACCGAGGATGTGACACGCGATGACGAGCGCCGTCCGAAGCTTCGAAAGATGCTGAGGGCGGCGCCGTTTGCCAAAGGCTCCGCCCTCAGCGTGCTCGATGCCGGCGCGGGCTACGGCGTCGTGACAGAAGAGGTCCTTCGGGCCTTTCCGAAGGCGACCGTAACGTGGCAAGACTATTCGGCGCCGATGCGCGCGCAAGCGAAAAGGCGGCTCGGTCCCGGCGGCAGGCGGCTTCGCTATGTGGTCAGCGACCTCGCCAAGCCAGACTGGACGAAGGCGCTCGATGGTCCTTTCGATCTCGTCGTCTCAGGCATTGCGCTCCATAATTTGCGCGACACGAAACTGATCTTCCGCTGTTACAAAGCCATTCGCGAGCTGCTCGCGCCGAAGGGCTGCTTCCTCGATTACGATTACTTCAAATACGCCGGCGGCCTCGACGCGCATGTGGTTGGGTTGAAAAAGGCCGGGTTTTCGACCGTCACGTGCGTGTGGGCCGAAGGCGCGGCGGCAATCGTCAAGGCCGCCTGAGGGCGACATTAAAGCGACGCAATACCATGGCATCGAAAAGCATAGCGTCGCTCGTTCGCGTGGAAGGCCTGACCCCGGCCGTCAACGACGTAAAGCGGTCGCTCTCTTTTTATGGGAAGCAGCGGGGCTCAACGTCGAAGTCGATAACGCGCCGGATTTCGGCATGATTCGCGTGGGCGGTAGCGACGGCGGAACGATCGGCTTCCTTGCGGCGCGTCACGCGAACCGTAAGGGTATCAAGAGCCCTTCGCACGCGCAACATGCCGCGATCCATGTCGAGCTCAGCACCGACAACCTCGACGCGCTTTATCGGCGTTTGAAGGCGCGCGGCGTCCGGTTCCACGAACCGCCGCATGACGAGCCCTGGGAGCGTTCGATGCAGGCTTTGGACCCGGACGGGTACATGGTCGATATTTCTCAGGGCCGCCGCGGTCACAATCAGCCGAAATCCGCGCGACAGCCCAGCGTCGCCGAATAGCTTAAGGTTTGAGTTGTCCGACAAGACACCACCGGGCGCTTTCGCGGTAATGCGTGCGCGACCCCGATCCAGTTTCCCGGCTCCGGAGTTTGTGCCTAGCCGTTTGTATTCACGAGCGTAGCGCGATTTTCGGCGCACCACGATTCTTTTGAAGTGTGACAAGGCTGATCCATCGCGTTCGTTACGACGCTGATCGGGATTTTATTGGGTCGAGGGCTGGAGGTTGCGGGAAGGGTTCGGCGGGGCACATCGCCCCGTGGGTCATGGTCCCGCAGCGGCGAAGCGGCCGGCGAGCAGCCGGAAGATCGCTGCGTCCGGGCAAGCTGTCGGCAGCCAGAGGCGAATTCGAGCGGCGCCCTTGACGACGCGGGCGGCGATCTTGATCAGCCGCAATCGCAGCGTCGTGAACTCGGCCGTTCTCCAAGAGGAACGCTTGGGCGCGGCAGCGCGCAGAGTGAGAAGCAGCCAATAAGCCGCCGTGTGCAGGATGAGGCGCATCTGATTGGCCCGCGGGTCACGGCACGACGTACGATCCGAGGCGAGCTGGGCCTTGTGTAGCTTGATGAAGTTCTCCGCTTGGCCGCGGCCACAGTAGACTGTCTCATAGAGATGCTTGGCGCTGCCCTTGAGCGAGGTGACGACGTAACGGACATCGAGGCCGAGCTTCGTCGCCTCGATCCGGGCGACGACACGGCGCTGTCTTTGCCAACTCTTGGCGCCGTAACGCAGCGTGGCCTCCAGCGGCGCAGCTTCTCGGTTCCGGTCACCGCGCGCTCGACGCACACCGCGTCGGCAACCGACCGGATCATGCCGGCGAGCACCGGGTTGCCGCCGAAGCCGAAGATGTAGCCAATCCCATTGGCTTCGCACCAATCCATCGCCTTGACTCGACCGTAGTGGCTGTCACCGCGCACCAGGATGTTGACCTTCGGCCAGTGCCGGCGAATGCGGGCAATGACATGCTTCAGGATCGTGCGCACTTCGATCCCGCCCGGCGTCTTGCCGCTGCGCAGGATGACGGCAACGGGCTTGCCGCTCGTCCCCTCGTAGATATGGATCGGCAGGAAGCAGCGTTCGTCGTAATGCGCGTTGAACAAAGCTGCCATTGAAGCCGTTCGTCAATGGCGTTTTTCTCCCCGGAGTCAAGTGGGGCAAAGCCGTGCCGGTCTCCGCGAGCATTGAAGTGGAGTTTGATTTTCACCAGTATCCAGAGCAACTACCGCCGCAACCACCGCAACCGTCAGATCGGCCGGTCAGAATCTAATCTGGAGGCCATTTTGACGCGATTCAAGGCCCTGATTACCGCGTTCATGCCGGCCACGCTGACGATTCTGATCAACCCGATATCTGCTCAGGTCCCCCCGCCGATCCGGGTAGCGCCCGCCACGCCTCCCCCAGCCCCCGAACGCTTCAAC
>CAWDLZ010000026.1:0-35739 GCA_963803265.1 uncultured Alphaproteobacteria bacterium
CGACCATTACCGGCTCCTGGTTCTACAACGGCTCCGGTAACTTGATGACCGTCGCCAACATTGTTACAAACCATCTTACCCTCCTGGAGCAGAGATACTGCAATTTCCTTCTCAATTGCCCGCCAAACACTCATGGAAAACTTGACGCAGCCATCGTGAACCAGCTTGCCGCCGTCGGAGTGCAATGGACCCCGAATGCCGCGCTCGAGTTATGCCGACACCGCCGCTTCGTATAGAATATCCTAAAAAGACGGTGCCGGCGACCGGCGGGACCAATCCCGCGAACGCGATAGACGCAAAGATGGTCATAACAACCGGTCTTATGTGCCCAAATTCTTCCAACCATATTATTGGCTTTGGTATGGACGCAAGTAATTTTCGCTTTTTTGCAAGAAGCTTATCCATGCTGTTATACAGCTCAACATAACTCTCAAGCCATTTGTGATCCTGTAATTCAGCATGCAAATAGCGCTGTCCAATAGGCATTTTTTTGCTCACCATAAAACTGCTGAGCATATTTATTAAAGCACATTTTTTCCATGACAGGTAACGGGGAAAAACATGTCATTGCCAATATTGTACCGAAAGGCTTGAAGGGAAAAGCCGCCCATTAAAAAACATAGAGTAAAAAGCGTTAATTGGGCCATCGCCGGACCCGCCAAGATGCCCGCGAACGCGACCACAAAAATCGTGCGCTTTCCGAAACCCCCCATGAGCCCCCCGATTTGACTATCGCCAACGAAAGCCATTTACGGAAATTCGCCGGATGACCGGAAACTCGCGAGGACGATAGCATCCTGCTCGGATAGCCGGAAGCCGAAAGTTCGAGGCGGTCGATCTCCGCCGCTCGCCGGTCTCGGCCGCGTCCTGTTAGCGACGCTTGCGCCGCGAGACGGATCGCGCGCCCGGGTGCCGCTCAAGCCTCGCGACGACGCGCCGCGGCTGCTGGCGCTCCTTAAAGCCGCGCCGGACGCTTGATGCCCGAGCGCGCGACGGCCTTGCCAAACAACCGAAACGTGATATTAGACTGACGCCGACCGGACATAACGAATGATGAGCATGCCAGAAAAGGCACAAGCCGCGCGCGTCATCGCCAAGCTCCTGGCCACACGCCCAACACCCGTCGAAGAAGTGCCGGCCCTCATCGATGCCGTCGAGCGCGCGCTGTCGATGCTCGACGCGCGACCGGCGGAAAAGCCGGTGAAACCGTCGCCAGCGCGCGCGGCGGCACCTGCTCGCGAACGGGCGCAGCGCGCCGTCGCGCCGCCGGAGCCGCCCGTGACGACCCCGCCGATCGTTCCGGCGCAGCCGACGCTGGTGCGTCGCGCCGCGATGATCGCGCCTCCGCCCGCGCCGGTTTACAATTTTGCCCCGGCCGCGAGCGGCACGGTTCGCGGCGTGGTGCAATGGTTCGACAATCGCACCGGCCGCGGCGCTCTGCGTCTGCCCGGCTTCAGCAACGACGTGGCGGTCGATGCGCGAACGCTCGCGGCGTTCGGGATCACGCGGCTGTTCAAGGGTCAGGAAATCGACGCGACGGTCGAGGACGCGGGCGAGGCGCCGAAAATCCGCGCGCTCCATCTCGCCAACGCGCCGCCGACCTCGCCCGTGAATGGCGGCACGGTGCGCGACCGGCACGCCAAATCGGTCGTGGTCGAATTGAAGCGCGAAGCGACGAACCGCAGCGCCGCGCGCGCGGAGGCGGAATTGCTGATCCGGCCGCGGCGCACCGACTAGAAGGATCGCCGCCCTTGGCCGAAACCGCGCTCATCGTCGGCACCGGCAGCGGCCTCAGCGCCTCGCTCGCCCGGCTGTTCCATGCCGAGGGCATGCGCTTGGCGCTCGCCGCGCGCGACCCGCTAAAGCTCGCCGCGCTGTGCGAGGCGACGGGCGCCCGCGCCTATCCGTGCGACGCGGCCAAGCGCGCCGATGTCGACGCCCTCTTCAAGACCATGACCGACGAATTGGGGCCACCCGACCTCGTCGTATACAATCCCAGCGCCAGGGCGCGCGGCCCGGTGGCCGAGCTCGATCCCGACGCGGTGATGAACGCCATCATGGTCAGCTGCTTCGGCGGCTTCCTGGTGGCGCAGCACGCGGCGCGCGCGATGCTCAAGAAGGGCGGCGGCACGATCCTCTTCACCGGGGCTTCCGCGAGCGTCAAGGGCTATGCCAAATCGGCGCCCTTCGCGATGGGCAAGTTCGGATTGCGCGGCCTCGCGCAAAGCCTGGCGCGCGAGCTGGCGCCGCAGAACATCCACGTCGCGCATTTCGTCATCGACGGCGGCATCCGCCGCGGCGGCGATCCGCGCGCCAGCGAGCGCGGGCCGGACGGGCTCCTCGACCCCGACGCGATCGCGCGGAACTATCTCCACATCCACCGCCAGCACCGCAGCGCGTGGACCGCCGAGCTCGAGCTTCGACCCTGGGTCGAGCCGTACTGACCTTGAGCGACCGCGCGCCGACATCGGGCGAAGCCGCGTTCGCACAAAATCCGATCATCGCCGCGGGATCGAGCCGGCCCTGGATCGTGACCGCGACGGTCGTGATGATCTTCATGACCGGCGTCGAGGGCACGGTGGTCGCCACGGCGATGCCCACGATCGTCGGCCAGCTCGGCGGCTTCGAGCTGTTCAGCTGGGTGTTCAGCGCCTATTTCCTGAGCCAGGGCGTCACCATTCCGATCTATGGCCGCCTCGCCGATCTGTTCGGCCGCAAGCGCGTGCTGTTCTTCGGCCTGGCCTTGTTCCTGATCGGCACCACGCTGTGCGGATTCGCGCCGAACATAGCAATTCTGGTGATCTTCCGCGTCGTCCAGGGCATCGGCGCGGGCGCGGTCCAGCCGATCAACCAGACGCTGATCGGCGACATCTATCCGCCGGCGATGCGCGCGCGCATGGCGGGATTTTTCTCCAGCATCTGGGGCATCGCGGCGATCGTCGGCCCGGTGCTCGGCGCCGTCGTGATCGCGCATGCCGGATGGAACTGGATTTTTTGGGTCACCGTCCCGATCGGGATCGCCTCGCTCGTCATCCTCGCGCTCGCGCTGCACGAGCGGGTGGAGCGGCACGAGCACCGCATCGATTATCTTGGCGCCGTTCTGATGTCGCTCGGGATCGGCCTTCTCATGTACGCCTTCATCCGGGCGCGGCAATTGGGTCTCGGCGGCTTCGCGCTGCTGATCGCCTTGGCGGCGATGACGCTCGCGCTGTTCCTCCTGCAAGAGCGCCGCGCGAGCGAGCCGATCCTGCCGCTGGGACTATGGCGAAACCGCGTTCTCGTCTGCACCAATATCGGCTGCTTCGGCGTCGGCTGCGTCGTCATGGCCAGCACCACCTTCCTGCCGGCCTATATCCAGGGCGTCATGGGCTACAGCCCGATCGTCGCGGGCTATGCGCTCGCGATCAGCTCGGTCACCTGGATCGCGGGATCGGCCTCGGGCGGATTGATCATGCTGCGCAGCTCCTACCGCGCCTCGGTGGCGATCGGCTCGATCTTTATCGGCGCGGGCTCGGTGATGCTGATCGCCCTCGATCCCGCGCGCGGGCCGCTCTGGGCGGCCACCGGCACCTCGCTCGTCGGGATCGGCATGGGGCTCAGCCAGAACACCTTCACCGTCGCCGCGCAAAGCTGCGTCGATTGGGGCCAGCGCGGCACCGCGACCTCGCTCAATGCCTTCAACCGGATGCTCGGCCAGACCATCGGAACCGCGATCTATGGCGGCGTCGTCAATCTCGGCCTCGCCGGAATGATGGGCGGCGACGCGGTCAGCCGGATCATGGACCCGGCGCTGCGCCAGACCCTGCCGCCGAATGAGTTGGGGCCGGTGATGATCGGCGTCGCCGACGCCATCCGCAACGTCTATCTGCTCGCCGGCGTGTTCGCGCTGGTCATCGTCGCGGCCGGCCTCGCGCTGCCGAAAGGGCTGAGCCCGATCCGCAAGGCGCATGGGGCGGCCCAAACGTGAGCGATCCGGCAACCATCCCGCGCCAGCTCGAAATCGAGCAGGCGCCTGCCCTCGCCGGCTCCGCGAACCGGATCTGGATTCTGACCGCCGCGGTGATGTGCGTGTTCATGAGCGCGATCGAGGGCACGGTGGTCGCCACCGCGATGCCGACGATCGTCGGCAAATTGGGCGACTTTCATCTCTTCAGCTGGGTGTTCGGCACCTATTTCCTAACGCAGGCGGTCTCGATTCCGCTGTGCGGCCAATTCGCGGACATGTTCGGCCGCAAGCCCGTGCTGTTCTTCGGCCTGGCCGTCTTCCTCGTCGGCTCGGGCTTGGGCGGGTTCGCGCCCAACATGGTGTTCCTGATCGTGTGCCGGATCGTGCAGGGCATCGGCGCGGGCGCCATCCTGCCGGCGGCGCAGACCTTGATCTCGGACATCTATCCGCCGGCGGTGCGCGCCCGCATCCAGGGCTATCTGTCGAGCATCTGGGCCTCTGCGGCGATCTGCGGGCCTTTGCTCGGCGCCTTCCTGATCGCGACCTTGAGCTGGCGCTGGGTGTTCTGGGTCAACGTCCCGCTCGGCATCGCCGCCTTCATCGTCCTCAGCGCCGCGTTGCACGAGCGGATGGAGCGCCATTCGCACGAGATCGATTATCTCGGCGCGGCGCTGATGGCGCTCGGCGTGGGCACGCTGATGTTCGCGCTCATTCAAGCCACCGCGCTCGGGCTTAACGCGTTCCTTGCGATCCTCGCCGCTGCCGTCATCGTGCTGGCCTGGTTCTGCGTCCATGAGCGGCGGGCGCCCGAGCCGATCATGCCGTTGCGGCTGTGGCGCAACCCCGTCGTGGTCTTCGCGGTGCTGGCCTGCTTTACCGTCGGCGCGACCACGATCGCGGCATCGGCGTTCCTGCCGCCCTATATTCAGGGCGTGATGGGCCGCAGCCCGCTCATCGCCGGCTATGCGGTCTCGATCACCTCGGTGACCTGGATGTTCGGCTCCGCCGCGGGCAGCAAGATCATGCTGCGCGGCTCGTACCGGCTCGCGGCGACGATCGGCAGTGGCATCGTGCTGTGCGGATCGCTGACGCTGATCGCGCTCGATCCCCAGCGCGGGCCGCTCTGGGCGGCGACGGGGGCGGCGCTGACCGGGCTCGGCATGGGGCTTTACCAGAACACGTTCTTTCTCGCCGCCCAGGCCGCGGTCGAGCGCAACGAGCGCGGCAGCGCCACCGCATCGACGCTCTTTGCCCGCATCCTCGGGCAAACCGTCGGCACCGCCCTCTTCGGCGGCATCGTCAATCTCGGCCTGGCGGATCGCATCGGCGGCAACGCCGTCAACCAGATCATGGACCCGATGCTGCGCCAGAATTTTCCGGCGGCCGAGATCGCGCCGCTGATGCTGGCGGTCGCCGGTGCGCTGCGTCACGTCTATGTGGTCGCCGGCTTGGTGGCGCTCGTCGGTTTCGCGGCGACGTTCGGATTGCCCTGGGGATTGAGCCCGACCCGCCCGGCGCGCCGGGCGAAGTAGAGGTAAGAGGGGGGACACGATGACGGAAGAGCTCGATCTACGCTCGGGCGCGGGCGTTCTTGCGCGCATGGAGCGGCTGCCGGTGTCGTGGTGGCATATCCGCGCACGCATCATCGTCGGCGTCGGCACTTTCTTCGACGCCGTCGATCTGATGGCGATCGCCTACGCGCTGCCGGCTTTCGTCGAGAGCTGGAAGATGACGCCGCAGCAGATCGGGCTGGTGCTGTCGGCGGCCTTCTTCGGCCAGTTTTTCGGGGCGCTCATCGCGGGTTGGGCGGCCGAGCGCTATGGCCGGCTTTACGTCACCACGATCACGATCGGCATTTACAGCGTGATGAGCCTCGTCTGCGCGATCGCGTGGAACCCGATCTCGCTGATCGCGATCCGGTTCATCCAGGGCTTGGGGCTCGGCGGCGAGGTGCCGATCGCCAACACCTATGTCAACGAGATCGCCCGCGCCGAGGTGCGTGGACGCTTCTATCTTTTGTTCCAGATCGTGTTCGGGATCGGGTTGGTTTGCGCGGCGGTGTTCGGCTATCTGCTGGTGCCGACGCTGGGCTGGCAGTCGATGTTCTTACTCGGCGGCATCCCGGCGATCATGGTCTTTTTCCTGCGCCGGCTGCTGCCGGAATCGCCGCGCTGGCTGGTGTCGAAAGGCCGGATCGAGGAAGCCGACGCGATCGTCAGCATGATCGAGCGCTCGATCGCCGCCTCGGGCAAGGCGCTGCCCGAGCCGCGCTTGACGCCGGCGCTCGTCGCCCCGCCGCTGCCGACGCGCTGGACCGAGATTTTCGAAGGCATCTACCTGCGCCGCACCTTGAGCGATTGGGCGTTCTGGTTCTGCTGTTTCTCGACCGGATACGGGCTCTTGACCTGGCTGCCGACGCTCTACCGCACGGTCTTCCATCTCTCGGTGTCGGATGCGCTGGAATACGGCATGATCACGAGCCTCGTCGGCACCGTCAGCGGCGTCGCTTGCGCCTTCTTCATCGACATCGTCGGCCGCCGGATCTGGTTCACCGGCGCCTTCACGATCGGCGGCGCGAGCCTGCTGGCGCTGTGGTATGTCGGCCCCAACTCCGCCCATACCATCCTCGTCTTCGTCACCTTCGGCTGGTTCTTCATGGCGTCGCTGTCGCTCGCCATCAATCTCTATACTTCCGAGCTTTATCCCACCCGCATCCGCGCTTTCGGCGGCGCAGTGGGCGGCTCATGGCAGCGCGTGGCGGCGGCGATCGGCCCCAACGTCGTGGCCTTCCTGTTGCCTTACGGGGTCGGCACCCTCTTCGTCTATTTCGGCGGGCTCGCCATCCTGGGCGGCGTTCTGTCCTGGCTCTACGCGATCGAGACCAAGGGGCGCACGCTCGAAGAGCTGTCGCCCTAGGCGCGATTGCCGATTGAGCGCGTCTTTTGTATAAGGCTTGGATCGTTGCCGGTAGCGCAACGGCGGAGACAAGCCGCCCGCGGCACAACCAGGCGGCGAAGTGCCTCGAGCTCTTGTCGCATGAAAGTGCCGTTACCAATTTGATGAAGATGAAGCCTTCCCCAAAGGTCCGGTCTCATGGCAACTAGAAAAAAAACGGATTGCGCCTCGCACAAGCGCGGTGATGCTATTCGACGCAAATCGATTCGTTCTGTGGCGGCGAGCGAGCTTGCGCAGGCGCGTCGGGCAGCTGGCAGTCGTCTGAGTGAGGTAAGCTCTCGGTCCCGTGCCGTGATTGAGGAAACGTCGGTTCGATATGAAGAGGTGCTTAGGCGCCTCGCCGACAAATAGCGCCGCATTACCGGATCAAATTAGCCGATGTGCTGGCTGCGCACGACGCTGCGCTTGCGTTTGGCGGCCGGTCTGGGATTGTCAGTCTGCCGAGCCTCAGCTCCGCGATTGGAAGGCCTTACAGCGGCTATTACAGACCGATTGCGCGAAAGGCCGCCGCTCTCGTGCAATCGCTCGCCCAGAATCACGGCTTTGTGGACGGCAATAAGCGAACAACCGTCTACATGATGGAACTCCTGCTTGAGCGAAGCGGATATGTCTTACGCGGGCGGACCGAAGAAATACTGAAGGCGGATATTGAAGCGATGATCCTTGCCGTCGCTGACGATGACCATGCTCGACGGATGGAATTCGACGCACTCGTGCGCTGGTTTAGCGCGCGCATCAGGAAGACGCGCCGTTAGACGCCGGCCCGCGATACGTTCTACATCCGCCACGAGGCGAAGCCGCAGCCGACATAGACCTCGGCGATCGCGCGATAGTCGATCAGCTCGAAGCCGCGGCTGCCGGCGGCGGCGTGGGCGATCATCCAATTGCGGACCTCGTGCGTGCCGTTGCCCGCCTCTGCCATGCGCGCGTCGAGGAGCTCGACGAGCGGCGCCTCGCTGCCTTCGCTGAGCGCGCGGAGAAAATCGCGGTCGAAGGCCTCGTCGATGGCGCCCATGGTCGGCTCGCCGATCGAATGGCTCAATCCGCCGGTCGCGAGAATGGCGACGCGGATGGCCTGAGGGTAGGAGGCGACGGCGCGCGCCAGCAGCTTGCCCCAGGCGAGGCAGCGCCGGATGCTCGGCATCGGCGGCTCGAGATCGTTGACGACGAGGGGCACGATGCGGGGGAGGCGCGGCAGCTCCATGCGCAGGAGCGGAATGCAGAAGCCATGATCGAGCGTCAGACGATGCGAGATCGCAGGCTCGAAATCTTGAGCGAGG
The DNA here is from genome assembly GCA_963803265.1 of uncultured Alphaproteobacteria bacterium. Lineage (GTDB taxonomy): Bacteria > Pseudomonadota > Alphaproteobacteria > ATCC43930 > CGMCC-115725 > CAIKMD01. The sequence continues at coordinate 8,182 of CAWDLZ010000026.1, forward strand.
GCCGTCTCCGCGAGATGCCGGCCGAGCGCGGCATGGCCGCGCACCGGGCGATAGGGAAAGTCCTTCAGGAAGGGCTCGGGCGGCGGCTCGTGCGCCTCGCCGACGCCGATCGTGACGCTGGGCAGATTGTCGAGAAAGAAGTTCACCCAATGATCGGGCGAAACCACGATCAAGACATCGGGGCGGCTAGCGGCGACGCGGCGGCCGAGCTCGCGGAAAGCGTGGGTGATCTGCTCCTTGCGTTCCGAAGGGAGGATGCTCCAGTCGCGCGCGATGAGCGGCGCGTGGCTGGCGGCAAAGGCGCCGACGAGCTCAGCCATGTTGGGCCTTTCCGCCGCTTCCCCTGATCCGGCGCAGGAACACCTCGTCGGTCATGCCGGCGGCGCCGAAATAATAGCGCAGCAGGTAGGGATTGACCCGGCCCGCGAGGAAGGGCAGGTCGTCGGCCATGACGGCGTCCCGGACCTCCGCGGCGAGGGGATAGCGCGCGAGAACCTTCTCGCGGTCGGCGCGGTATTCGGCCGCCGCCGCCGGCTTTTGCAGGTCGAAGAACAGCTTCGAGAGCCAATAATCGGTCATGGCGTCTAATCTAGCCCGAGCCGGCCCGCTTCCGCGAGTCCGGCCTTTATGCTAGCGATGAAGCCACGACAAAAGGGAGGATGCGATGAAAGCGGCGGTCGTCACCGAAACCATGCTCGAGATTCGGCAAGTGCCGCGGCCCGAGCCCAAGCCCAACGAGGTGCTGGTGAAAATCCGCGCTTCCGGGCTCAACCGCGCCGATCTCCCGGGGATTTACGGCGCCGGCGCCCATCGCCGCAACCCTGGCACGATCCCCGGGCTGGAATGGTCGGGCGAGGTGGTGTCGGCAGGCGCCGAGGTCAAAGGCTTCAAGCCGGGCGACCGGGTGATGTGCTCGGGCCAGGGCGGCTATGCCGAATATGCCGTGTCGGATTGGGGCCGCACCACGCCGATCCCGGCCAACAACATGACCTGGGAGCAGGCCGCGACGCTGCCCAGCGCGCTCGGCACCATGCACGACGCGATCGTGACCAATGGCGCGCTGAAAAAAGGCGAGGCGGTTCTGATCCAGGGCGCGAGCTCGGGCGTCGGCTTGATGGGGCTGCAGATCGCCAAGCTCAAAGGCGCGCGGCTCGTCGTCGGCAGCTCGACCAACGATGCGCGCCGCGCGCGGCTCAAGGAATACGGCGCCGATCTCGCCATCGACACGCGCAAGCCGGATTGGGCCGACGAGGTGCTGAAGGCCACCGACGGCAAGGGCGTCGAGCTCATCATCGACATGATCTCGGCCAGCGTCGCCAACCAGAATCTGAAGGCCGCCGCCGTGCTGGGCCGCATCATCAATGTCGGGCGGCTCGGGGGGATGCGCGGCGAATTCGACTTCGATCTCCACGCCACGCGGCGCATCGCCTATATCGGCGTCACCCACCGCACCCGCTCGATGGAGGAGCTGCGCGACGAGGTGAGAAGGATGCAGGAAGATCTCTGGGACGCGGTGACGGCGGGAAAACTGGCCCTGCCGATCGACCGCAGCTACCCGCTCGACGAGGCCGAGGCGGCGCAAGCGCATATGCGCGCCAACGCCCATTTCGGCAAGATCGTGCTGGTGCCGTAAGGAAAATTACTCGGCGGCGGTCGCGGCCGCGGCGGCGTCGCTTTTGGCCGAGGCGCGGGCGGTCCCCATGCACAGGATGCTGGCGACGAGAATCACGGCGGCGAGAACCAGCACCCACTCGGCATGGCCGTGATCGATCAGGTAGCCGAAAGGCACCGGCGTCAGCGCCGAGCCCAGCGGCAGGCCCGAGCTGACGAAGCCGAAGACCTTGCCGATCTCGCCCCTCGGCGTCGCATCCTTGAGCATGATGTCGCGCGGCGTTCGGCTGCCGCCCAGGGCCGCGCCCGATAGGAACATGATCGCGATGGCGACGATGCCGCTGACGGGAAGGACGCCCACCGAAAACGTCAACGCCGCGGAGAACGCGGTGAGGCAGGCGACGAACACGGCGATCCGATGCTTCAACCGGTTGACCGCCCAGCCGCCGACGAGGACGCCTGCGGCGGTGCCGAGCATATAGGCGGTGAGCGCCGTCGAGGCGAGCGCCAGCTCGACGCCTTTCACCTCGTGGAGGATGGTGATGAGCCAGGCCTGGACGCCGCTGCCCGCCATCGAGCCCAAAAGATAGAAGACGAAGAACAGCAGGAGCGTGCGGTCGAGCAGCAAGTCACGCACGGTCATGCCGCCGGCCTTCTTCTCGGTGCGCGCCTCCTCCTTCAGGATGCCGCTCTGCCAGAGAATGCCGCCCGCCGCCGGAATGCCGAGGAGGCCGAGGACAAGCAAGGCCTCGCGCCAGCCCAGGAAGCTCGCCAGCACCGCGACCACGGGCGGGGCGAGCGCGAAGCCGGCATTGCCGGTGAGGGTATGGAACGCGAAGGCATGGCCCATTTTCTCGCGCCGGATCGAGCCCGCGAGGATGGTGTAATCCGCCGGGTGATAGACCGCGTTGGCGGTGCCGGAGATCGCGGCCAGGGCGACGATCTGCCAATAGGAGGTGGCGAAGGCCATCGCCGAGACCGCCAGCGACATCACCAGCGTGTTGCCGATGAGAAAACGGCGCGCGCCGAAGCGGTCAACGATGAAGCCGTAGGGCGTCTGCATCAGCGCGGCCGTCACCGACATCACGACCGGCGCGAGACCGAGCTCGGCGAAGCTCACGTCGAAGTCTTTTTGCCAGATCAGGAACAGCGGCGGCAGGCACAAAGTATAGAAATGCGACAGGAAATGCCCGTTGCCGATCAGCAGATTGACGCGCGTATCGCGAGAGATCATGGGCTGCGATGGTGCCTCCAACGCCCGTGCCCGTCAATCGTGCCGGGTGCGGCCCAGGATTGCTCTGAGCGCCGAGCCCGCGCCCCGCGAAACCTGGAGCCTCACGAGGTTGTTCCGGCTCAGATCGAGTCCGCTGAGGGGTGGCACGGCGCCGATACCGCCATTCGGCTTTTGGCCAGGCGCGCGGAATGCTATCGTTCACGCGGAATTCTGCGGATTGGGGGGACGTCGGATGAAGTCGATTTACAGAACGGCGCTGGCATCCGTCCTGCTTGGCGGTTCGGCCTTCATCGCCGGAACGAGCTTCGTTCCCCATCTTGCCGCGGCCGAGGACATCAAGATCGGCATCGGACCCGTTACCGGCGTCGGTCCGGTATTCATCGCCCAGGACAAAGGCTACTTCGCGGCCGAGAATCTCGCGGCCGATGCGATTAGCTTCGATGCGGCGCAATCGGTCGCGCAGGGCGTGGTCGCCGGCGATCTCGACATCGGCACGACCGCGGCGACGGCGGCAGCCTACAATCTTGCGGCTAAAGGCGGCTTGAAGATTATCGCTGGCCAGGGGAGCGAAGTGCCGACCTTCCATGGCAGCGCGTTTCTCGCCTCCAATCATGCATGGGATGCGGGCCTCAAATCGCTCAAGGATATGGAGCATCACACGATCGGGATCGTTCAGGTCGGCGGGCCGATCCACTACGAATTCGAGCTCGCGGTGGAGAAATACCGCCTCGACGGCAAGACGATGCGTTTGGTCGCGTTGCAGTCCCTGCCCAATGTCGCGACCGCCGTCGCCGGCGGCCAGGTCGATGTCGGCATCGAGGTCAACACCTTCGCGCTCAAGCTTTCGGACAGCGGCGCGGCCCATCTCCTCGCCTGGGTCGGCGACGAGACGCCCTGGCAGAACACGATAATTTTCGTGTCAACCAAATCCGCCGATCAAAGATCGCAGATGATCGAGGCCTTCCTGCGCGCCTACAAGAAAGGCGCGCGCGAGTATTACGACGCCTTCACCGGCCCCGACGGCAAGCGCAAGGACGGGCCGACCGCGCCGGCCGTGCTGGCGATCCTCGCCAAGCATCTCCATCAGCCGGCGGCGCAGCTCGACCAGGGAATCTCCTATGACGATCCCGACGCCAGGCTCGACGTCAAGGACGTGCTGCATCAGGTCGAATGGTTCAAGAGCCAGGGCATGCTGCCGGCCGACGCCGACGGCCCCGCCATGATCGATCGACGCTACGTCGTGCCGCTGCCTTAAACCTGCCTGCCGATGCCATCGCAAGCTTAGGCAGAAGCATCGTCAGCACGGCCTAGGCATCGTTCCGAGACGCCTATGAAAGCGTTGGTCGCGTGTGCCGGCACTGGAAAGCCCACGGAGGATCGCGAACGGTGCGAGGCGGGCGGCCTCAGGCCGGTCCGAAGAGGCTGGCGTCGCCGAGATCGCGAGCCCGCGCGCGCTCGAGTTCCTGGCTGTAGCGGCGCAACGCATAGGCCTCGGTGACGAAGCCGAGGACCTGGCGGTTCTCCTTGCTTTCCACGACGGGCATGGCCTCGAGCTCGGTCTTGGCGAAGCGGTCGAGCGCCGTCCGGATGCTCTGATCGGGCAGCAGGAACTCGGTCTCGCCCTGTCTCAGATCGCCGGCGGTCATGGTCGCCAGCTTCTCGCCCAGATCCGGGTTGTACGCGTCGGCGATCAGAACCATGCCCGCGTAGTGTCCGCTGGGATCGACGAGGAAGGCGCGCCTCGTGCCGCCGAGCGGGAATTGCGCGCGCAGCGCGGTCAACGGCAGATCTTCGGCGATCGTATGCGCGTCGCGCCGCATCAACCTGCCCGCGGTCAGGTCTTGAATCCAGCCGATATCGGCGGCGCCGCGGATCGGAACGCCGCGCACATGAAAGCGCCAGGTGGCGAAGGAATAGCCGAAGCACGACCGAACGATGATCGACGCGACGATGACGCCGATCATGACGCCGACCGAGGCATAGAAATTGGCGGTGAGTTCGAGGATCAGGAAAATCATCGTGATCGGCGCGCCGACGATCGCCGACGCCACCGTACCCATGCCCACGAGCGTATAGGCCAACTGGTCGATCAGGTGGCCGGGAATGAGGCTCTGCAACATTCCGCCGGCGGCGCTGCCGAACACCGCGCCGAGGAACAGCGACGAACTAAAGAGGCCGCCGCGGAATCCGGAGCCGACGGAAACGGCGGAGGCGAGCGCCTTCGCCGGAATGAGGAGAACGAGAATGATCAAAGGAATGTCGCCGCCGATGACCTCCTGAATCGCGCCGTGCCCGCTGCCGAGAACCTGCGGCGCGAAAAAGGCGATGACACCGACGACGAGACCGCCGATCATCGGTCGCGCCCACACCGGAATGGCATAGCGGCGAATGAATTTCTCGATCCAGGTCACGCTGACCATGGTCACGATGCCGAGCCCGGCCGCGGCGACGCCGAGGAGCGCGAACAAGGCGTAATCCCGGCCGTGAATTTCCATCGCCTCGGACACGAAAAAAAGCGGCTCCGAGCCGAGCGTCCACCGCGCGGCGAAAGTTCCGGCGAGCGCCGCGACCGTCACCGGCGCGAGGATCGACGTCGAGTAGCTGCCGATGATGAGCTCGAAGGCATAGAAGGCGCCCGCCAGCGGCGCGTTGAAAGCGGCCGCGATGGCCGCCGCCGCGCCGCACCCGACGAAGGTCCTCAGATCGTCGCGCCGCACCCGCAGGATCTCGCCGACATTCGACGCAAAGCCCGACCCCAATTGGGTATAGGCGGCCTCGAGCCCCACCGAGGCGCCGCACCCGCCCGACAACAGCGCCTGCAGCGTCAGATTGAGGCTGTCGATGAGGGACATCTTGCCGCCGTAAAGGGCGTTCGCCTCGATCGCGTCAACGATGTCGTGCGGCCGCGCGCGGCGGATCATCAGCGTGGCCAGCCCGACGACCAGCCCGCCGAGGCAGGGAACGAGAAGGACGCGCCACGCGTTGAGATCGACGCCCTCGCTGAGCAGCCGTGAACTCGGCATCGCGAAGTCGATCTCGTGGAGGAACTGCATCAGTTCGCGAACGATGACGACGCCGATGCCGATAACGATGCCGAGGATCGCGCTGATGAGCGTCACCACGATCTCGTTGCTGCGGAGATGTTGGCGATCGAGCCGGCGGAGCATCGCGCGCCAACGCAATCGCACGATGAATTGCATCGTGTGCCAATTCTTGAAATAGCGAAGCCAGCCGGTGGCGCGCGACCCTGCGCTGCGCGGCGCCTTGGGCTGCCCGAGCTCAACCGCCATGGACGCCGCTCCCGCTCGAGAGAGGCGATCGGCGCGGGAAGAAAGCCGCGGGATCGACGATCACGACGAAGCTTTCGTCCGGTTCCTCGCCACCTCGATGGTCAAGGCTAGGCTCCCTTTCCAAACCCGACCAGGAGGATCGCGAGCGGAACCAGGCCGACGCTGAGCGGCGCGCCGACCCGCAGGCTGGTCAGGATGTGCGCGTATGGAAGAAACCGCGGTGCGGTCGCCTGGATCGCCCGCAGGATCGATCCAATGCCGATCATAACGCCGGCAATGCCGAAGCCGTGCCCCATCATGTGAACGAGCCAGCGCATTCTTCGCCTCGTCGGTCGCGCCACCAGGATCAATTCGATCCTCACCTATATATCTTTCGCATTGCCCGACAAGGCTTTGCCGTCGCTTGCCCTGGCGGGGCGCGGGCTTTCGCCGTCGGGTGGCGCCGATAAAGTAAAGAGAATCAAGCGGTTAGAAAAGATTAATTTCATTTAGCGAGGACGGAACAAAACTCTCGCCAATCCCGGATAGGCTTCCAAGTGCCACGCGCATGGAGCGCCTCAGCTCGCAGCTCGGCTGGGGCGCATAAAGCAGAAAAAAAGGCGGCGCGGCCTTGAGGCCGCGCCGCCCGTCGCTCGAGGAAAGAAAAATTACGAGCTGGGACCGGTCCAGACCGGCTTGCCGCTCATGTCCTTAATGTTCTGCTGCCAGCTGGTCTCGATCACCGACACCACGTTCGGCGGGAAGGGTATGTAATCGAGGGATTCCGCCAACTTCTGCCCGTTCTTGAACGACCAGTCGTAGAAATCGAGCACCTGCTTGGCATTCGCGGGTTTCTCTTGCTGCAGATGCATCAGGATGAAGCTCGCACCGGTGATCGGCCAAGATTGATCACCCGGTTGATTGGTCAGAATAAGATGGAAGCCCGGCGCGTTCTTCCAGTCGGCATTGGCTGCGGCGGCTTGGAAGACTTCGGTGCTGGGGCTCAACGTCTTGCCGGCGGCATTGATGAGCTTGGTGGAGACCATGTTGGTCTGGAGCGCATAGGCATATTCCACATAGCCGATCGCGCCCACCGTGCGCCCAGTGTTGGCCGCCACGCCCTCATTGCCCTTGCCGCCGATTCCGGTCGGCCAAGAGACCGACGTGTTCTCGCCGACCTTGTCCTTCCATTCCGGGCTCACCTTCGACAGATAGTCGGTGAACACGAAGGTGGTGCCGGAACCGTCGGAGCGTTCGACGGGGGTGATATCCGTGTCGGGCAATTTCAAGCCGGGATTGAGCTTGGCGATCGCCGGGTCGTTCCATTTGGTGATATGGCCGAGATAGATGTTGGCGATGGTCGGCCCGTCGAGAAGTCATCTGCCCTTTCGCGATGCCCGGAAGATTCACGACCAACACCTCGCCGCCGATAATCGCGGGGAATTGGGTAAGTCCATTCTTGGCGAGATCCTCGGGCGTCAACGGCATGTCGGAAGCGCCGAAATCGACGGTCTTGTTCTCGATCTGCTGGATGCCGCCGCCCGACCCGATCGATTGATAATTCAAGCTGACGCCGGTCGCGGTCTTATAGGCGTCGGCCCATTTCGCGTAGATCGGATAAGGGAAGGTCGCGCCTGCCCCAGAGATATCCACCGCATAAGCGGCGGACGATACTAGAAGCGCCGCGGCTCCCGCGGCTATGCCTCGCATCAGCGTTTGTAACTTCATGAGAAAGACCCCTCCTCTGGACGGTTGCGCCGTAAATGATTGGGCGGTTCGATGCTTATAGAAGTCCGATGTTTCAGATTTATGTCAGCTGCGGGGAGCTTTCGGGTCGAACGACGGGCGCGCAGAATGCGATGCCGTGCAAGATCGAGCGCGATGTCGTCGACGGAAACTATCTCGCCAGTCTCAGTCGCCGTCAGCGGCGGAGAAACGCGCGAGAACGCGCCCTTGCCCTCGCCTCTAAAGGAAGGGCTTTCCTGCCGCTTCGGAAAACGGTCTAGGGCGGCGGCGGCGGCGGCGGCGGCGGCGCGACGGCCGGCTGGAAGCCGGGCACCTGATTGCCTCTCGCATACATGCATTGCTCGTAAGCGATATCGTATCTTTGCTGGAGAACTCATCTGGGCTTGCTGGGCAGGCCCCGCGCCGACCGCCGTTCCCGTGATCGCCCCCATCGCCGCGCCGACGCCGGCGCCTTGTCCGCCGCCGGCAGCCGCGCCGAGTCCCGCGCCCAATGCCGTGCCGACGACCGCGGTTCCGACTTGCTGGGTATTGGCCTGGCTGGCGCCGCCCGCGACTTGCTGCTCCGCGAATTGCTTGCAGGCGGCTTGATCCGCCGCGAAGACGTCGAACGGCTTGTTCGGGGCGGGCATGACCGAAACCGTCGGTCCCATCGGCTGCTGGACGCAGCCTGCGAGCACGACGATCGCGGCCAGCGCGCCCATGCTCTTTTGCATCGAATTCATTTCCTTGCCTCGCTGTTGGCTGGCGCGCCTCGGTGCGAGCGCGCGAAAATCCTAGAGCTTCGAGCGCGTCGTCCGCGAGCGGGCCCGAATGAGCGGATGTCGCCCGGCGGCTTCGCCGGCGGCGAGAACGCCCGCGACGAGTAGCATCGCGACCAGCGCCGAGTGGGAAAGGACGAGCTCTGTCATCGCCGAACTCCTCGATCGCTGATACGCTACGACGCGAAGGCCGGCGACCTCTTGATCCACATCAAAGCCGGCACTCATTGGGCGAACGGCGCGAATCCGAAGGCCGTTAAAGCGAAAGAGGCCCCGCGCAGAAACCATCTGGCGGGGCCAAGTCGGGGAGGAATGTCGCTGGAAGCGAACCTTCGTCGCGGGGGAACGCGACATCGGCACTAGACCAGAGGGAGAGGCGACGCGCTTTGATCTGGATCAAAGCGCTGGGCGCCTTGTCCGCGCCGCGTAGCCTCGGCCGGGAATGGCTTCGCTCGCCGGCGCCAAAGCTGGGATAGGGCGAGACGCCGCGTTATTGCACGGCCTTGTTCGCGACCGGCCCGGTGAACGCCTCGAAGCGCTTGCGCAGCGCCGGGAGCCGCTTCCCGTCGCCGACGAAATCGCGATACGCGTTCGCGAAACGGGGGCTCGCAAGCGGCGGCAAGCCCTGGGGCGGGGCCACGTCGCGGCGCGGCGAGTAGAGCGTGGCGACGCGGCTCTGCTGCTCCTTGCTCAAGATCCAGCTCAGAAAGAGCTTTGCGGCATTGGGATGGGGCGCGTCTTTGAGGATGGCACCGCCGGTGTAGAAGACCGGAATCTTGTCCTTCGCCGGCATCGCGATCTTCAAATTGCCGCCGGGCCCCGGACCGGCCGTCTGCGAGCCATTCGGGATGTCGAAGCTGACGAAATTCGCGCCCGACTTCACGCTGGCGACGACGCCGGCATGCCCCTGGATGAAATTGGGCTGGTTGGCCATGTATTTCTTCATGTAGCCCCAGCCGTATTTTTGCACGATCAGGTAGAAGTCGTAGAGCGTCGCATCGTCGTCCGCGGGATATGCGGTGACGAGCTTGCCGCGGAACTGCGGCTTCAAAAAGTCGAGCGCCGATTTGGGCACGTCGGCTTCTTGCACCTTGTCGGGATCGTAGCCGTAGAACAGCGGGATGGCGTTGACGGCCACCCAGGCGCCGTCCTTGTCCTTCATGCCGGCGGGAACTTGATCGAAGCCTTCGGGCTTGAAATGCAGGAGCGCGCCTTGGCGGTTCCAGCGGACATAATCCTGGACGGTCTGGAACTGCACGTAGTCGGTGGTGACTTTCTTGTCCTTCAACTGCTGATCGATATCGGCGTCGAGGACGTTGCTGAAGCCGCCCTTGGCCGTGACCGTGATGCCGGGGAAGCGCTTCTCGAAGGCGTCCCCTAACGCTCGCGCCGCGGCCTGTCCCGCGCCGGTATAGAGCACCAAGGTCTTCTCGATCTTCGCCTTCTGGTAAAGCTGATCCATGGTCTCGGCATTGGCCGCCGGCAGCGCCGCGAAAAAAGCGATGAGCCACCAGGCCGATACGCGCATCCCGATCGTCCGATAAGGCATGACTTCCCCCCGCATGGTTTTTTGCGCCGAGCGCGCGCCCCCGAGCAGAGCCGCGCATCCCGCGCCGTCATCCTATCAGACTACCCGACGCTATGACACCGGGCCGGAATCTTGCCCTCGGCGAGAACCGCGATTTCGCGCTCGACTATCGGTACCTCGACGATCCGGGATAGGATGCGGGTGAATGCCCGACGCTGCGCTCGATCAACGCGAAGCCGAGCCCGCCGCGCCATTGGCGGCGAGAATCGCGCGCCGCTGGACCTCGCGCGGCGCGCCGGGGCGGGGACTTCTTGCCTTGCTCGGCCCCGGCCTGATCACGGGTGCGTCCGACGACGATCCCAGCGGCATCGCCACCTATTCCCAGGTCGGCGCCCAGTTCGGCTACGGCATGGCCTGGGTGATGCTGTTCAGCTATCCGATGATGGCGGCGATCCAGGAAATCAGCGCGCGCATCGGCCGGGTCACCGGCCAGGGAATCGCCGGCAACATCCGCAGCACTACTCGGCGTGGCTGCTGCGCGCGATCGTCGCTCTGCTGTTGGTCGCCAATATCATCAATCTCGGCGCCGATCTCGGGGCGATGGGCGATGCCTTGTATCTATTGGTCGGCGGCTCGGCGCATCTCTACGTCGTTCTCTGCGCGGTCTTTTGCGCGGGCCTCGAGATTTACTCCCGCTACGAGCGCTATGTCTCGATCCTGAAATGGGGCACGCTGTCGCTCTTTGCCTATGTCGCCACGGTTCTCGTGGTGAAGGTGCCATGGGGCCGGGTCGCCTACGATACGTTCGTGCCGAGTTTCTTCTGGCATAAGGACTATATCGTCGGAATCGTCGCGCTCTTGGGAACGACGATCAGCCCTTACCTGTTCTTCTGGCAAGCCTCCGAGGAGGCCGAGGACGAGAGAACGAACCCCAACGCGCAGCCGCTGACCGAGGCGCCCGAGCAGGCCCCGGCCGAGATCCATCGCATCCGGCTCGACACCTATGTCGGGATGGGCTTCTCGAATCTGATCAGCCTCTTCATCATCATTACCGCGGCGGCGACGCTCAATGCCGCCGGCATCACCGATATCCAGACATCGTCCCAGGCGGCCGAGGCGCTGCGCCCGCTCGCCGGGTACTTCACCTTCGCCGTCTTTGCGGCGGGCATCGTCGGGACCGGCATGCTCGCCGTCCCCGTCCTCGCCGGCTCCGCCGCCTATGCCTTGGGCGAAGCCTTGCAATGGTCCACGGGCCTCGCGCGGCTGCCGCTCGACGCCAAGGCCTTTTACGGCACGATCGCCGTGGCGACCTTGATCGGCATCTTCATCAACTTCATCAACCTCGATCCGTTCAAGGCGCTGTTCTGGTGCGCCGTTCTGAACGGCATCGTCGCCGTCCCTTTGATGGTCGTCATGATGACGATGACGATGCGGCCGGAGGTGATGGGCGCATTCACGCTGCCGCGGCCGCTCTGGGCCATGGGGTGGCTCACCACCGCGGCCATGGCGGCAGCGGTCGCGATCATGTTCCTGACATGGTGACGGGGGCCGGTGTCAGCGCGGCCCGGATTTGAGCGATAGAATATAGGCGATCACGGTGCCGCGCTCGTCGTCGGTCAGCCGGTAGGTCGGCATCGGCAAATGAACGTCGCTGAGGAAATGCTGGAGCCAGGCCGCGTCCACCTCGGGCCGGGCGGCGATCGCCATGAAGCTCGGGGCTTCGACGGGCGGCGGCAAGACGTGGCCGGGGCGCATTCCGCTCGGCTCATCCGGCGCGATCCGATGACATTCGGAGCACCAACGCTCGGCCACGTAATGGCCTCGGTCGGCATCGGATTGGAAGATCGTGCAGCCCGACAAGAGCGCCGCGACGGCAATGAGGCAAAGACCGGTCTTCATTGTTTCGTCCGGATGAAGTTGGGCGTCATGCGAGTTGTGCAAGCTAGAGCATTTTCCGGCGAAGTGAATACCGGTTCGCCGCCGAAAATGCGACCCAATCAATAATCTAGAGCAGCCCTACTTGATCAGGGCGATCTGATTCTCGCTCAACGCACGGATGAAATCCGGCAGCGGGATGAAGCCCACGGCATCGAGGTATTTGGGCGCGTTGCCGCCCTCGCGCGAAATCGCCCAGAGCAGGAACTGGCGCAGGGCCGCGGCGGTTCGGGGATCGGGCTGCCGGCTCGAGACCACCGTGTACTCATAGTTGACCAGCGGGTAGGAATCGTCGCCGGGCGCGAAGACCAAGCTCAGCCGCTCGTCGGGCGGCGTCCGCGGATCGAGCGCCGAGGCGGCCGTGCTGACGGTCTCGGCCGTCGGCAGCACGAATTTACCGCTCTGGTTCCCGAGCAGCGCCTCGCCGAGCCCTGCCTTGGCGGTCGCATCGCGGAAGCTGATTCCGATATAGGCGACCGAGTAGGGTGTCGCGGCGGCCGCCGCCACCATGCCGTCATTGCCGGTGCCGGTGCGCTCATTGGCGACGGCGGGCCAAGCGACGCTGGTGCCGTAGCCGATTTTGTCCTCCCAACTCTGCGTCGAGAAATCGAGGAACTGGGTGAAGATGAACGTGTCGCCCGAGGCATCGGCGCGGCGGATCGGAACGATCGGCTGGTGCGGGAGCGTGACGCCCGGGTTCAGCGCCGCGATCGGCGCCGCGTCCCACTGGGTGATCTGGCCGGCGTAAATGCCGGCGAGCGTCGGCCCGTCGAGCTTCAGCGCGCCGTTATTCAGGCCGGGGAGGTTGTAGTTCACCATCTGCGCCGAGATGGCGAGCGGGATATTGAGAATCCCTCGATTCTGCTCGGTCTGCTGGTCGGACATATAGGCGTCCGACGAGCCGATCCGCGCGTCGCCCGACATCGCCGCCGCGATGCCCGCGCCCGAGCCGGTGGCGGCGGCGGTTATCGAGACGCCCGGCGCGACGCTGGCGTAGTCGGCCATCCAGAGCTTGAACAGCGGGTAGAGCAAGGTCGAGCCGGTTTCATCCAGCGCAACCTCGGCGGCCCGCGCCGGGGACACCGCGAGCAGGAAGAGCGCGAGCGAAACGGCCGCCGCGCCGAGCGGGCACGGGCGGAATCGCCGTGCGGAATGGGGTGATGTGGTCACGCCGGCACCTCTCCATTGGAACGTTTTATTGTCCGCTTCCCAGGCCGCTACTTGCCGATCTGGTCGAGGTTCACGCCGGTCGTCTCGATCCGGTAGAGCCAAGTGACCACCGCGCCGAGGAGCGAGGTGACGATCAAGCCGTAGAGCAGCGCCCGCGTTCCGATGTCGGCGAGCAGGATCGGAAACAGGAAGGCGGTGGCGACCGCGCCGATCTTGGCGAAGGCGGCGGCGAAGCCCGCGCCCATGCCGCGGACCTCGGTCGGGAAGACCTCGCCGGCGAGCAGGTAGGTCTGCGCGTTCGGACCGAGATTGGTCATGAAATCGAACAGCATGAAGCCCGCGAAGATGAAGGCGATCTTGGCCTCGCCACCGACATCGACCGAGAAGGAGGCGAGCAGCAAGCCGACGGCGCAGCCGATGAAGCCGACGATCTGAAGCTTGATCCGGCCGAGCTTGTCGGCCAGCATCACCGCGCACAGGATGCCGACGAGCAGCAGGACGTCGATCAGCGCGGCACCCTTGGCGGCCAGGATGCTGTCCGAGATCATGTCGCTCATGCTGCGGATATGGTCGGCGCCGCCGCCGAGCGCCGCGGCCAGGATGACGGGCGTGAAGATGCCGATGCCATAGGTGCCGAGATCCTGGATGAACCAGGGCACGGAGGCGAAGATGGTGGCGCGGCGGTTGCGGCTGTCGAACAGCGCCCAGAAGGACTGCTGGCCGCGGGCCTCCTCCGCGATGTGCCGCATGACCTTGAGGTTGGTCGGATATTGCGGCTTGCGGAGGAGCAGCCTGGCGGCCGCTTTCTCGGCTTCCTCATGCGCGCCGCGCACCGCGAGCCAGTTGGCGCTTTCGACGACGAAGAAGCGCCCGACGGTCACGATAAGCGCGGGAATGAGCGCCGTCGCGTACATCCAGCGCCAGGCCGAGAGATCGGGGTCGAGCACGAGGACGAGGCAGCCCGCCCCGGTGCCGCCGAGCGCGCCCAAGGCCTGGAAGCCGAAGGCGCCGAGGACCAGCCGGCCGCGATTGGCGCTCGGGATATTCTCCGAGATGATCACGTGCGCCGTGGGATAGTCGCAGCCGAGCGCCAGGCCGATTCCGAACAGGCATATGGCGAGCGAGAGGAAATTGGTGCACAGGATCAGCAGCGTCAGGAAGGCCACGAAGATGATCATCTCGGCGATGAACATCTTCTTGCGGCCGAAATAATCCGCCAGCCCGCCTAGAAACAGGGCGCCGAACAAGATGCCGGCGAGGCTCGCGGCGGTGACGATGCCCTTCTCGGCGGAGGCGATTTGAAATTCGCGCGCGATGAGCGGCAGCGCCACGCCGGTCATGAAGACGACGTAGCCCTCGAAGAATTTCCCTGCCGCGGCGAGCGACCAGATGCGCCACTGCATGCCGGTCATCGGCGCCGATTTCAGCGCGGTCCCGTCGGCCCAGGCGGGCAGCTCGTCGATATACTCCTGCACCGATTTGGTTCCGGACGGCGTGGGCCGAGCGGAACTCCGCGGTATTCGTCATCGTCGGGTTCCCCTGTCCGTTGCAACCGCCGGCCGTCTGTCGGCGCCTCCCGCCCGCCGCCGCGATTGACGCGGAGGCCGGACATCGACGGCGACAATTCTCTAGCGGAAACCCGTTACGTTTTGATGGCGTAGCGTTCGGCCGGGATGGGCAAGGGCGGCGTCCCACGCATGATCGTTGCAATCCCCGCCGCGAGCATCCGCTTCGAGCCGGTCTCTTGGCTCGCGCGGATCGTGCCCGGCGGCGGCGCTCGTTCGAGGACGCCGCCGGCGCCATGCTTTTCATTTGGCTCCTGTTTGCGCTACTTCTGAGGCTCGCGCTCTATCCCGGTCTCCTCCTTCAAGGCTGAAAGGTCGGAAAATGAAATTCGCGCATTTCGCCCATGTCTGGATGAAGCCCGGCCTCACCCCCGCCGAGCGCTACCGCCAGCTCTGGCGCGAGCTGGAATTATGCGACGCGCTGGGCTTCGATTACGGCTTCTGCGTCGAGCATCATTTCCGGCCCGAGGAAAGCTGGATGTCGGCGCCCAGCCTCTACAGCGTCGGCGCGGGCGCGCGCACCAAGCGGATTAGGCTCGGCGGCATGGGGCACATCGTTCCGCTCCACCATCCGCTGCGGCTGATGGAGGAGATCGCCATCGCCGACCAGATGCTCGACGGCCGGCTCGAGGTCGGTCTCGTTCCCGGCATCTCGCCGCGCTATTTCGAGCCCTTCGGCGTCGATTTCGAGAGCCGGCGCGCGGTCACGCTGGAGTTCGTCGCGCTCCTGCGCGCGGCCTACACCGACGCCAAGAGCTTCAGCTTCGACGGAAAGTACCACCACTTCAAGGACGTGAAGCTTAGCGTCAATCCGATGCAGCGGCCGCATCCGCCGCTCTGGATCGAGACCCGCGACGTGGCGACGCTCGAATTCTGCGCGCGCGAAGGCATCAATGTCGGCTACTTCCTGGTTTTCCCGCGCGAGGATTGCGCGCCGCGCTATCGCAAATACCTGAGCGATTGGCGCGCGGCGGGCCATAAGACGAAGCCCAATATCGCCTATTCGACCGTGGTCTATGTCGACGAAACCGACGAGAAGGCGCGGAAGAAGGCGCTTCACGCGGCGGGCCAGGCCTATCGCGGCTTTCTGCCCGCGACCGAGGATGCGAAGGAGCTCGCCGCGTTCCAGAAGGGCCACGCGCAGAGCTTTATCGAACGGCGCGAGTTCGGCGCGGC
The DNA here is from genome assembly GCA_963803265.1 of uncultured Alphaproteobacteria bacterium. Lineage (GTDB taxonomy): Bacteria > Pseudomonadota > Alphaproteobacteria > ATCC43930 > CGMCC-115725 > CAIKMD01. The sequence goes on from CAWDLZ010000026.1 coordinate 24,174, forward strand.
CGACATCGCGCTCCATCTCCTCGACGGCGAATGGCTCTTGGAGCACGATCTGGTGCTGATCGGATCGCCCGACACGGTGGCGAAGAAGCTCGAAAAGATCGCGAGCGAGGGCGTCTTCAACACCTTCTTCGGCGAGTTCAATTTCAGCGACCTGGCCGAGGAGGATTTGATGCGCTCGATCCGCCTCTTCGGCACCGAGGTGATGCCCCGCTTGCGCAATTTCGAGCCGTTTTGAAAACTTGGTGCCCCCCGTCGGACGAGACGATTAACGCAAAAAAGCCTCGTATTGGCCTACTTATTGGGCTATCCATGTGGGGGAAACCTATGGGGAAACCCTCATGTATCTCGAACGCCGTTACCGGAAATTCTATGCCTGTCACGACATCCCGGCCGATGTCCAAGCTGCGCTCGGTGAGGATGGCAAGTCAAGGCGCCGCTTCGTTAAGAGCCTCGACACCGAGAACCGCGATACGGCCAAAGTCCGGGCGGCGGTGTTTGAGGCGCAATGGCGTGCCGCCATAGAGCGCGCCAGGAAGGGCAGCGATGCGGAGAGCGATGCTCTGTGGTGGCGTGAAGCCCTAAAGCGGGTAACGCCCGATCAGCGCGGGATTGCCACGGATCAGATGATTGAGGCGGCACATGACGCGGCGGGCGAAATATGGGGCGACCCCGAGGCTGAAAGCAATCCCAAAGTGCAGCGCTTCGTCGCCATCGCGACGGGCGATCTCATAAAACTGGACGAGCATGTGGATGAGTATTTCGGCACGCTCAAGGGCAAGGTCGAGGCCAAGACGGCGGATATGGCGCGCTCGGGCATTACGAAATTTTGCGCGGAGTTTCCCTACGTCGCCGACGTGACGCGCAAAGCGGTACAGCTATGGGTTAACCGGCAGGATCACGAAGGCAAGGCCGCCGCGACGATCCGGCGCGGGCTCGGCGAATTGCGCGGCTACTGGCGCTATCTTCAATCCATTGAGGAAGCACCAGACGGCATCAGCCCGTTCGACAAGCTGACACCGCCGAGTCGGGACAAGGCCACCAAGGAACATGAGCGCCAGCCCTTCGCGACGGCCGACGTTTTGAAGCTCTTGGCCGAGGCGCGCAGCCGGAAAGATGCACCGCTCGCCGACTTGATCGAGCTTGCCATGTGGACCGGCGCGCGGATCGAGGAGCTATGCGCGCTCAAAGTCGAAAAGGTGAACTTAAAGGGCGGCTATTTCGAGATTACCGACGCGAAAACCGAGGCGGGGTGGCGACAGGTTCCCATTCACTCGAAGCTGAAACCTACCATTGCGCGCTTGGTCAAGAATGGCCGGCATGGCCGCACGATCCTGGGACAGACGCCGAACCGATATGGCGACCGTGCCGGCGCCATCGGCAAGCGGTTCGGGTACATGAAGCGCGCGCTCGGTTTCGGCGAGCAACACGTCTTTCATTCGATCCGTAAGACTGTGGCCACACTAATGGAAAACGCGGGCATCGCTGAGGGCATCGCCGCTGACATTTTAGGGCATGAGAAGACGACGATAACCTACGGCTTGTACAGCGGCGGCACGTCGCTAAAGAACAAGCAAGCCGCAATCGAGAAGCTGGACTACGGCCGGGGGCACCCCGTCAATCGACGGTGATGCTCACTTCTTAATTGGGATACCGTTGGCGGCCCAGCATGATGCCTCGTCCGTCACTGTGACAGCATTTGGGAGTTCGCACTGGACGAGAAAATTATCATTTTGCGAGGCCGGCGACGGAAGCTGGGCGCTTTGCGAGAACCGGCGACTTTTGCGAGACCGCCGACGAAGGCGGGACACAATCGAAGGATAGGGCACCGGGGCCGTCCCACGTCAAAAACCAACTAGGCTCCTCTCCCCCGCTCATCCGCCCACTCATACGAGCAAGTGTCCCGTACTTTTGACAACTCGCGTTGGCAAGGGCGAAGGCTTCATCCGTATTCGGCGGCACCAGCAAAAATAGCTGCCGGTCCATTCGGACGTTAGTGACCATCCCACCAGCCTCATTCACCCCGCTCAAATGCGGCGCGCATCCGCAAAGAGCGGCGAGCCCAAGCATAGAGAATGCAGCAAGAACCCGGTTCACGCGCATAGCCCATCCCTTCAAGAGATACCTTCGGAAGGATATGCCCGCGAGAGTTCACATTTCGTTACTGCCGTCCGGCGTGACGTAGCGCGGGGCTATCAGTGGGCTCGGATCGGCTCGGCCAATTCTCGGCCATGAGATCGCGACGATGAGCTATGGCCTATATGGTCGCGGTGCAGTGTCGCTCGCGACGAAGCGCGAGGCAATCGACAAGCTGCGCTACCCCGCGTGACGTAGTGGCGCAGCGGCTGGCGTGATTGCCGAGATTGCCAAGCTGCTGATGTGAGGCGGCTATGTGAGTTAGGGTTGCATCCGTTGCCATGTGCCGTCTCCTTCTGATTTCTTAGAGGACTATCAAATTAGAGGACCACCCGGTAGTATCCTGATTAAAGAAAACGGGGAAACGCAATGAGTATCCGAAAACTGGAGGGCGAGATCATGCAGATGCTCAAAGGGGTCGCCGCATGAAATTAGACGGGCATCAAATATGGCAAATGGCTGCCGGTGACACAGACAGAGATTTTGTCGATCTCTGCCTGAAGTGGGGCATCATCGTTCTCGGCCCAGGCAGACAAGGCCATATGCTGGGAACCAAAAACGTTTATGAAAATCTAAAAAGGGACGGCATTTCTTCTCGCATGATCACCATGCTTGAGAAGTTCGCAAAAGACATAAAGGTCGGGGATATCGTCGTCCTGCGCCTTGGAAAAAGCGAAGTTCATGGTGTGGGGATTGTCCGTGGAGACTATGGCTGGGATGCTTGCCTCTCGGATGTTGATGGTTGGGACTTGTGCCACTACCATTCTGTTGAATGGGTCTGGGCAAAGCCAGATGGCGAGCCCAAGATATTCAAGGACGCGCTAAAATTTGGTGACAGCCTACAATTCATCAATCAGACAGATAAAACGGCAGAGCTGCTCAAATGGGTCGCATCCTTGCCGGAACCGTCGGGAAATTTTGTTCCCGCGCCTATGCCAAAATGCGGCAAAGAGCTTACCATCGATCAGCTTGTTCAGCCCTTGTACGATTACGGCATCGGGCTGAACAGTCTTTCCGATTTGAAGGATTGCATCGCGGAACTGCAAGCATTGGCCAAATGGTATCAAACCTACAGCAACGATCCGTCAGAACACGAAACCGTAACCCATTTGATCGTTCCGCTGCTCAGAGCCTTGGGATGGACGCCACAGCGGATCGCCTTGGAATATCATCAAAGTGGTAAAGGCAGAGCGGACATAGCCTTGTACAGTTATGGCAACAGGCAGGAAGAATTTTTGACGGCCATTGTTGAAGCCAAAAAGTTCCAGCGTTCATGCATGCAGGCAGAAGCGCAGGTCAGGAATTATGCTGCGCATCATACCAGCCGACTGATCGTCACGGATGGCATACGTTACGGGGTATTCGTCAAAGACGTTAACGGGCAATTCCCTGCCGTGCCGACCGCCTATCTCAACCTGACGCAATTCCTCGACGCTTATCCCATATATGGCAATGGCTGCGCAGGCGCGGATGAAGCTCTGTGGCTGATGAACGCCGATTGGCGTCCCGGTCTCCCAAAACTGGCCACGGCCTCCAAGGAGGTTTCAGCATGAGCTATCAGCCCTACGAAAAATATAAAGGTAGCGGCATGCCTTGGCTCGGCAAGATTCCTGAGGGATGGACAATTACCCGTCTCAACGAAGCTGCGAAAATAACCACCAGCAATGTAGACAAGAAGACAGAAGACGGCGAAGAACCTGTTCGTTTAGCCGACTGCGGCGAAGTCCTGCGGATGCACGGCTCGCAATAGGCCGGTCACTTCGTCAAAGCACCACGTCACGCCGCGATCTTTCGACCACGAATAGCGCTCGGGATCGGTCGTCGTCTGCTCATGCGCGAGGTCCGCGAGCCGGTGCAGCTTCTCGGCGATGGTACTCACGAAACCGCCGCCACAACCATGTCGATTGCAGACACGGTTCCGCTGACCACGAACTCGATCTGACCGTCCGGTAGCGTCACTGTCGTCTCGCTGTTGCCAGTGAAGGTCGCGGCATTGCCGTAGGCGTCCTTGACGATGATGTAGGTGCTGCCGTCTGGACCGCAGAGGTCAAGCGAGACAGAGCCGCCGCCCGTGAACGTGGCGCCACCAGTCCCAACGATCGAGACGGCATAGAGCCCTTTCTCGACCGTGAACGGGCCTTGCGTGGCAGAGAAGTTGCTGGCGCTGACGGCGGGATTGTTGGACATGATGATCTCCTATCAGTTCGGGTTAGCGTTTCGCAAGGGCGCGGTCGATGCCTTCGCGAGCGACGATCAACTCGCCGACCTGGGCCAAGCGGCGAATGGCAACGGCGCTTTCGAGGGCGCCGTAGTCATGCAGCATGTCTTGGGTTTCTTTTGACATGCGCTGATACGGGATGCTCGCGAGCGCCATCAATTGCTCGCTGTCGCCCATCTGCGACAAGTCGTATTTTTGCTGATTGCGATAGGTCAGTTGCTTCGGCCCTGGCGGCGGGGTTTTGCCCTCCGGTGCCAGCCCTTCGGCAAGAGCCTCATAGGCGGCGCTGCCATCGAGCAAGGCATCGAGCAAGCCCTGCGCCAGCGCGGCGGGAACCGATGCGGCGGCGAACGCTTGGCGGAACTCGCCATCCATCGCGGCAACGTCGGCCACGTCAATGCCGGCCGTGCGGCCAACATATGAAAGGTGATAATCGTCGGCAGTCGCGGCTGGCGCGAGCGCCGATCCATCGAACGCGATTTCATTTTCGCTGCGCGTGTCGGCCGCATCGTCAACCTCGACCATGCCGGCCTTCGTCAACGCGGCGGCCAAGTCCTCTTGCGAGCCGGTCCAATGCTTTGCCAGCATCGCGGCGCCGCTGGCTTGCTCGGCTGCCGTCAAGTCGCGCTGGCCGGTGGGTGATAGATCAATCCTGCCGACTGGTGCCACCGGCTCGCGCACGGCGGGCGCTGGCGCGATCTTGTGGGCGGCCAGGGCAGCATCGGGTGCAACGCCATACTTCGCTGCTATGGCCTTGAATGCCTCTGCGCTGGCTTCCGTTGGGGCCTGTGCATCGAAGCCGGCACGCATATCTTGCTCGCTCATGGGGTGGTCCTTTCGATTTGGGCTATGCAAATTCTCATCGCGATCCGGCCGAAGAACAGGAAATCGGCGCGGCTGATATTGGGATCGGCGCAGCGGGCAAGCAGCGTCTGCACGAGGTACTGATTGGGCGTGATGGGTTGGTGCTTGGCCATGGCTACACCACGTCCTCTAATCCAATGAGGCCAGCGGGCTTATCCTCAATCTCCTCATAGACGGCATCGGTAATGGTGCCGCCGTCGCCAAGCCCGCGCGCCACGCGGTCCCAATTGTCGAGCCACCGGGCGTGCTTGGCCTCGTCCTTGATGACCAATGCCATGCCGCTGTCCTCGACCATTCGCTTGATCGAGGTTAACGCGCTGGCGCCATCGGGAACTTTATGTTCGACCGTGACTTTTGTTTCGGTGCGCTCGATCTTGGCCAGCACCTTTGAAGCGCGATCAAGGACGCTCTCGCAGGCCTTGAGCTTGACTGCATCGCCCAAGCTGCCAGTTTTGACAATTTGCTCTATCTGATAAGCCGCTGCTGCGACGGCGATGCGGAGGCGAGTTCTCGCGTAGGTGTCAATCAGGGCCAGCACGCGCTCATCGCGCAACAGCAGCGAGGCCATCGAAGCAGCGCTGCCTTCCGGGTAGCCAGCGGCAAGGGCGCATTTCGTGGCGTTACCGCCGCCACCTTCGACAAAGTGCCGAGTGAAATCATACGCGCGTTCGGTCAGTTCGATCCCGTCAGCTTCGACCATCTGCACGTCGCGGCCGGCCTTACGGATGGTCCGCGTGCGCGTGGCGGCGGCCATCAATGCGGTACTCATGCCGGCACCGTGTCGGCCGTCGCGTCGTCGTCGTCGAACAAGACGATGCCCGTCCCATCACGCCCAACCAGCTTGATGGTCTTGCCCGGCTGCGCCGGCCTGTCGCGCGTGATGGTGACGGCAAGGTTAAGGCCGACGCTGCAATCCCAAATCTGTTCGACTGACGGGATGGCGCTGACATCGGGCTTGTCGCGGCCGTAGTGGACAACGTGTAGGACGGGGCAGGCCAGCTTGGCGCCAATGAGGGCAAGCCTATGGAAGGCAGCGTCGCCGACATCGAAGGGCCGCGGATCGTCTGAGGTATCGCGCACAATGAGGCCAGGGGCATGAGCCAAGTCGCGGATCGCGCGTAGGAGGGCGTCGGTCGGCTTGGCCTCGTCCAATAGCTTGCGCTCGTCGATGGTAAAGGCTTGCAGCCGATGGCCAATCTCGACGCGGTGAGCATGACGCCAAGCCGTGACTTGCTCGACCAGCACGCCGTCACGCTTCACATGATCGAGGAAGATCACGCTCCGACCCGCCTGCGCGACACGAAGCGCAGCCTCGAACGCGACCCAGGATTGAAGCTGGCCCACTTTGCCATAGAGGAGCGTGGCGGCGCCGGCGTGTGGGATGATGTTGTCGAGCGGTGTCATGTTCCTTGGCCCTCAATCATCACTGAGCCGCATCTTGATCGGCGCCGGCATCACGTAGTTTCGGAAATCGGTGACAGCGCCATCGACCGGGCCACCGGCAACGGGCTCGACGTTGCCGTAGGCAGCGGACTGCGCCTCTTGGCGCTGGACGGCGGGCGCTGCAACGGTGACGGGCTCGATCGGAAGCGGCTTGCCGCTGATGCGAGCGATGGCGTACTCGGTACTGCGAGCGGCCAGGACGGCAATGGGCTCGATCTTGTCGGGCGTGCCCATCATCCCCAAGTCGTTCGGCCGCACGCCAGCGAAGGCGAGCCGATGCGCGACGACGGCATCGTGGCCTTCGATGAGCGGAGCCGAGAGCCGATAGAGTTCATTCGTGAGCGCGCGATCCATCGCGCCACGGCTGACCAGCGCCGCAGGCGGCATCTCACCAGGGCAGGATGCCGCTGCCTTTGCACCGGCTTTGAGGGCGTCGGAATAGAAGCCTATGGCCTCGGCCAACGATGCCGACATTTTCCCAAGAGCAGCGTCACGCGCGGCAAAGTGCTGTCGAGTTGCAGCGACTTGCGATTTGAACACGCTGGCGCGGGCACCGGCAATCGCGGCGCTGTCGCGTGCGAGCGCGGCGTTATAGGCGGCACGCAACTCCTCGACGCGATAACGGAGCGCGGCCACGTCGGCGCGGTGCGCGTCGAGGTTGGCATCGGCGCCTTCCTCGGCCAGTGCCTCGGCAAGGGCCAAGTCGCCAAGGCGGGCGTTGAGCGTCTGCAATTCGATCTCGGCCGCTTCGAGCTTGTCCTTGACGGCAGGCGCGATCGGCGCGCCGGGTCGCGGCATGATCTTGTCCTTTAGCGTGTCGAGAATGGTCATGGTGTCGTCCTTTCAGTGGAGGGGAGCCGACTGGCGCAGGGAGGAGCCGAACCAGCCGGTCCATGCCCGCTCGGAAACGGCGTATGGTGCGCCGGAGCAGCGGCATTGGATGGGAAGGTCATGTGGCACCCGCTAGCTTGGCGAGTTTCGTTTCCAGGACGACAAGGTGACGGCCGGCAAGGTTGAGGTCGCGGCTGCGCTTGCTGTCGCGCTCGCGCAATTCGCGGATGGCATCTTCAAGGGCCATGACGCGATTGATAAAGTCGGCAGAAATCTCGACTCGTCGTGGCATCGCTGCTGCGTCTGTCGCGGCGGCGCTGTGGACGTGCTGCCCGCTGTGAGCGGATTGGTAACTGCCTTTCGGTGTCGTCATTGTCATCTCTCCAAAATCTCAAACCACTCGACGGCATCCGCGAGTTCGGCTTTGGCGTGGCCGAGATGCTGCCGATAAATGTCTTTGGCCAAGTCGTCTGTGAGGTATTCGTCAACCCGCGGCATCATCCGCAGCGCGTGGCCCAAGCGCATCAGCGCAAGCAGGCCCTCGCTGAGTGGATTAGGCGTGACGACGTGCGGCTCTGGCGGCGATGGCATGATCGTTGTCCTTGACCGGGCCTCCCAGGGCAGCGGTGGTTGGGATTGCGGGATGGGCGAGAGAACGGAACGCCCGGTCCTCTAGGTGTCGAAGGGCTAGGGCGAGACTGATGGCGGTGATGGGCCGGCCGAGCAGGCCCTCGGCCTCGGCGATGGGCACCATGAGGTTGTTCCGAACCAGCACAGTATGGACGCCAGGGCGGCGGGCGAGTTCGTAGGCGAGGCTGCGCGACAGTCCGCCGAGCGCCCCGAGTAGCGGGATCGAGACGTAGCGGGGCAGCAAATTCGGGAAGTCCTCGGCGTCGGTCATCAGTGGCCTCACAGGTGGATTGTATCGTCCAGGGTTAGATACACGACAGATTGTTGCGCCTCTCAATGAGAATGTTTCTCAGTCTTATTCGATTGTTGGCGGCAAGCCTTCGGACTTGCTCGATGTCAGCCAACAGACGGGCCAGCCGGGGAGCGCCAGGGATGGGGCTACAGGGGCCTCGCGCTCGGGATGGACAATCGGGCACGGCACTGGCGGGCTCGCGCTGGGCGAGGCGCTGCTGCGGCGCGCTGTCGTGATCCTGGCTGTTCCCGGCTTGCGCTGGATGCAGCCGAGTTTTCGAGGATGCCTCGGCCCGACCGGCGACTTTCTGGGGCTGTCGCGCGCGCGCGTGCGGAAGTAAATCTGGAATAATACCTCTTATAGTCTAAGTACTATAAGCCGGCGCGATACAGAACGCTGGGGAAAACGTCTGACGACGAAGGCAAAGGCGACCCTGTCCGGCACCCACCCCGGTCTATTTGGCCTATCGCCTTTGGATCGGAAGAAATGGACGCAAACGAAAGCGCAAAATCGGGAGTGGTAAGCCGATCTATGCTTGAATAACGCAAGATTGTTGCTCGTTTCCCTGTTGCGTTCCCCGGAATACTGTGTTTCTTGGTATGTATCGTTTCTTCGTTACGTTCGTAGCGAGGAAACAAACAAGCCAATAGGAGCCTCCACAATGGAAATCGACCGATCCGAAGTCAGCCGGAGCCTCGCGAAAGCCATTGCCTTCAAGCAATGCGGCAAACAAGCCGAGGCAGCCCAATGGGCTCGCAAGCTGGTCGAGCAACTTGAGCTTGCCGAGATACTGCGGGACTGAAACCGAGCCGAACAACGAGCGGCCCGGCCGGGTGTTGCAAGCACCACGACCGAGCCTAACCCCAACATCGGAGTGCGCCGAATGTTAGAGCTTCCCAATCCTACAACGACCATCGCCGATCCGCACCGCTTGCAGCGGGAGTGCGGCCAATGACACGCAAAGATTTTGAGTTGATCGCGGCCACGCTTAAGCCAGCTATCCAAGTCCATGTTGGCGAATATCCGACCGATATAACGGGTTCCGCGTTGCGCGAGCTTGCGCGGGACTTCGCCGACGCCTTGACCAGGACTAATCCGCTATTCGACCGTGCGCGGTTCTTGCGCGCGTGCGGTGTGGAGGGCGGCCAATGAAATCGAAAAATTGGCGCACGTTCTACAGCTACCGCCCGCCGAGCTTCACTAATCCGCCCAAGGATCAAGCCACCATGCGCGAGCAATATGTCGCGTGGCTTCGCGAGGCGCGCGATTGGAACAAGACGCAAGCCGAGGCGCATGTCGGCGCGATGGCTCCTGGCAAACTTGTCAGTGCCGAACGTGGCGATGATTGGCCCAGCTACCAGCGCAAGGTGACATGGCTTTCTGGCCGGACTGCGGTGCGCGTTGTGCCGTGTTTCACGTCGTCGGCGGGGTACTATGGAACGGAACGGCGAACGGGTGGCGCTGGCGTCACGGCCTATTGGATTATGCACGATGGCCGCGCGGTTGACAGCTATCTCACGCAAGCTCGGGCGATGGCGAAGGCGCGCGAATTGGCAGCGTTCGATCAGCACGAAGCAATCGAGGAACGCCCGAGAAAGGTGGCATGACTATGGCCCCAAAGAAAATCCCCAAATTCATCGCGTACTACCGCGTTTCGACGGATCGGCAAGGCCGGAGCGGGCTCGGCATCGAAGCCCAGCGCGCGCGGGTGTTGGAGTTCCTGCACGCGCTGGGCAATGGTGCGCCGATTGCCGAGTTCGTTGAAACGGAAAGTGGCCGGAAGGTAAAGCGGATCGAGCTAGAGAAGGCGCTTGCCGCGTGCCGCGTTCATCGCGCGACACTGATAATCGCGAAGCTCGACCGCCTTTCACGCAATCAGCAATTTCTCATGGGACTGGTGGATAGCGGCGTTGACGTTCGGTTCTGCGATCTGCCCGACATTCCGGCTGGCGCTACGGGGCGCTTCATGCTGCAACAAATGGCGAGCGTTGCAGAGCTTGAAGCGGGCCTAATCTCCGAGCGCACGCGGGCAGCACTTCGCGCCAAGGTCGTACGCGATGGTCAATGGGACCGCAAGGCCAAGCATCATCTTGTCCCTGGCGCCGGCCAAATAGCAGCAACAGCGGCCAAGGTGGAGCGCGCCACGCAAGCGGCGATAGACTTAGGGCCGATCATTGAGAAGGCCCGCACGGCTGGCGCTACTACCTTGCGTGAGATCGCGGCGGCACTCGATGCCGAGGGGATAACAGCGCCGCGTGGTGGTGCATGGACTGCGGCGAGCGTGCGCCGCGTGCTGGTGAAGCTGGCGCCGGAGTAGCAGCTACTTAGCGCGGGCAACGAAAGTTGTTTGGGGCTCGGCACCATTCGTCCACAGGCCCGCCGCGTCACGCTTGCACCATCGGGCATCGCGCGCCCGGCGCGCGGCTTCGATCCTGCCCGGCGACGGCGGGCGCTTGGCAGCCTTCTGCTAGGCCATGCGGGCAACATGGGCCGCGACATTGAACTTGATCCGAGGCTCGCCGGCATCAGTGGGCATCGGCCGGCCTTGGGCGAGCGCGACGATGGGCAACGCGGCCAGCACCCGCGGATCGTGCCGCAGCTTCGACACGCGGGCCGCCATAGTGCGCGGGCGCGTTCCTGGGCGGGCTATCGCGGCGACCGCGGCGCGAGCCGAACCATCCGCGACCCAGGCCAAGCACAAGGCGAGCTTCGCGGGGCTCAAGGCGGCGAGCGGGTCGAGTTTTTGCGATTTTTCTCTCGTCATGGAAAGCCCCTAAGAATTTTGTGGCCATTCGACCTTCCGGCTCGGCCTTGCCAGCCCTCGATCCATATTAGCCGAAGCTCGCCGGTCCTAGGCGTTGCCTGCCCGACCTTGGGCCGGCCTCTCGATCAATCCCGGCAATCAACGGCCAAGGGCACCGAGCCGTAGGCCAGTTTTGAGTTGCTATAATGGGCTGACGCCGCGAAAGCGAAGCGGCGACAGATCGGGGGGTACTAGGGGGACGGGTCGCCACGCCATGGGTCGCCACACTTTGGCCTTTCCTTTCAAATGGATACATCGCGGGTCGCCAGGGTCGCCAGCGGGTCGCCATTTTCGGGTCGCCACCACCCGCCCGCCTCGGGGTTAAATGACATGTTAATTATTCCTAATTAGC
>CAWDLZ010000027.1:0-14405 GCA_963803265.1 uncultured Alphaproteobacteria bacterium
GCGCCGCGCTCGTCGATTTCCTCGAAGACAACATGCGCATGCGCCGTTGGATGACCGATCCCAAGACGCGCATGGACGCGGTGAAGCAGCTCTCCGACGCGACCAAAATCCCGGTCGAGGGATTTGCCGCCTGGGTCTACACGAAAGGCGACTATTACTACGATCCGCACGCCATCGTCGACGTCGCCGCGCCCTCCAGAAAAACGTCGAGGACATGAAGACCGCCGGCATCATTCCCAGCCGCCATCCAAGTCGCGCCCTATGTCAACATGTCGCTCGCGACGGAGGCGGCCGCACGTCTCGACAAATAATGCGCGGCAGAACAGGCAGTGTAGTGGGCTTCCCTCGACGTCACGCTTGCCGGTGTCCGCCTTCGTGTGCGTCTGACGCCGCGAGCCACTCTTAACGGCCTCGGCGAAATCGTTCCGGGTCCGACAGCCGCTCTGCGCTGCAGCTGAGAGTGCCGGCGCCCCAGGTTAAGGCCGTTGCCAGCGCCTCCTTGATCCCTATGTGGCAAGCGCGCTGAAGCTGCGGGAGTCGGACGTCCGGATCGCTTCCGGCGAGACGGCGCGGATGAAGCTGCTGGAGCCTCCGGGGATGCCGATTTGATCGCGGCGCGGCTCATGGAATGGATCGCGGTCTCGGACGGCAAGGTTTCCTAGCCGCATTCAGGAGAAGTCGGGTGCCCGGCACCGGCCCGTTAAGCCGTCGATCCGGCCCGCCCAGCGGCGTGGCGCTTCAGTCGTTCTTCGCTGGCGGCGAGTCCCTGCGGCGTGCCGACATGGCACCATTCGCCGTCATGGATGAGCGCCGCGATCCGGTTTGCCGCGATCGCCTTGTCCCACAGGCAATTGAGCGAAAACGCGCCCTCGGGCGAAGCCGCAAAAAGCCGCCGGCTCGCGACCTCGATGCCGGCGAAGAGATAAGGCGCGGTTCGGCCGCGGCCCTGCGCCGCACCCGGCCATGCGGATCGAGCATGAAATCGCCCTTTCCGTCATAGCCGATGGCCGTGGCGGTGCGCTGCAACAGCATCACCGCGTCGTGCCGTTCGGCATCCAAGGCGTGGAGAGCCGCATCAGCGCGGGCACGCCGCATCCAGCCAAAAGACGTCGGCATTGACGACGTAGAACGGGTCGTCCAGCTGCCGCAGCGCGTTCTACACGCCGCCGCCGGTCTCCAAGAGCGCCGTCTCGTGCGACAGCGTAACCGCGACTCGCTGCGCGCGCGAGATGCGCCGCCATCATCTCCGCCTTCCAATGGGTGTTGACGACGATGCGCTTTACGCCGGATCGACCAGCCGGTCGATGGCGTGGTCGATCAGCGGCCGGCCGCGCAGCGGCACCAGCGGCTTCGGCATGTGATCGGTAATGGGCTCAGGCGCATGCCGAAACCGGCCGCGAGGATCATCGCGGTCTCGATCATGGCGCGGCCGGGCGCGGCGCTCAGCGGGCGGGATATGCCGGGCGAGCCAGGCCGTCAGCGGCGCCAGCGCGGGATGACGAGATCGTCCTCGATCAGCCGCCAGACGCGCGGAATATGGCCGAGATATTGCGGCTTGCCGTCGCGCCGGCAAGCCGGGTGAAGATGCCGACGATCTTGCAGTTGCGCTGCGCGCCGAGCACCGCAAAGGAGGCCGCGAAAGCGGCGGGGTCGAGCGCCGGGAAGGCGGCGAGATAGCGTCCGCGCATCGCCGCCGCGATCTCGGGCGTCACGTCGCGCCGCGCATCCTCCAGCAGCGAGACGAGATCGTAGCTGACGGGGCCGATCACCGCGTCTTGAAAATCGAGCAGGCCGCAGGCGGCAATGCCGGCGCGGCCCGCGAGCAGCACCAGATTGTCGACATGGTAGTCGCGCAGCACCAGGCTGTCGGGCACCGCGCGGGCCAGCGGCAGCAGCCCGCGCCAGACCTCCAGATAAGTCTCGCGCCATCGCGCGGCGGGGGGCGGCCGGTCATGGCCGGCACATACCAGTCCACGAGCAGCGCCGCCTCGGCGAGCAGCCGCGCGTCGTCATAGGGCGCCAGGTCGGACGCGAGCGGCTCGCAAAACCCTGGTGGAGCGCGATCAGCACATCGACGGCCAGCCCATAGAGAGCGGCTTCGTCCGCGCCGCGGGCGAGGAGGCGGGTGTAGGTGTCGTCGCCGAGAACCTCGATGACGAGCAACCCGGCGGTCTCGTCGGCGGCCAGGATGGCGGGCGCGCTGAAGCCCATCGCGTCGAGCAGCCGCGCCACCGCAAGATAGGCCCGCACATCCTCCTGTGGCGGCGGCGCATCCATCAGCAGGGCAGTGGCGCCCGGCCGCGTCAGCCGAACATAGCGGCGAAACGAGGCATCGCCGGGCAAGCTCCTGGGCTCGGCATCGCCCCAGCCGGCGGCGGCGAGAAAGCCTGCGATGGCGGATGGGCGCTCAACCACGAATCAAGCCCTTGAGCCGTTCCGCCCAGGACGGCCCGGCGCGAAGCTCGGCGCGCCGCGCCGTCTCGCTCGGGCCGGGCGTCAGTGTCAGGCCGAGATGCTCGCGCGGCAGCAGCGCCCCAAGCTTTTCCGGCCATTCGATCAGCGCGATCCCTTCAGCGAGCGCGTCCTCCAATCCCAGCTCGTAAGCGTCTTCGGGCTTGGCCAGGCGATAGAGATCGAAATGCCAGATGGCCGGACCCCGGCGCGGCTCGTAGATCTCAACCAAGGTGAAGGTCGGGCTTGGCACCTCCGCGGCGTCGCCGAGCGCGCGAATGAAGAAGCGCGCGAACGTGGTCTTGCCTGCCCCGAGGGCACCGCTCAGGCCGATCACGTCGCCCCGCAGCGTCATCCGGGCGAGATCGGCGGCCAGATTGCCGGTTGCCGCCTCGTCGGGCAGCTCGATCACCAGGGTCGCGGCGGGGGCCATCTCATTCTTTTAGGCTCTCGGGCGGTGGCGCCGCAACCTTGCGCCCGCGCCGCCCCGCCGGCATCTTATTGCCATGGAAAAGCCGGTTCAGCAAACCGACGTGGCGATCATCGGCGCCGGTCCCGTGGGCCTCTTCGCCGTGTTCGAATGCGGCATGCTCGGCCTCAAATGCCACGTCGTCGATGCGCTCGCCGAATCCGGCGGCCAATGCAGCGCCCTTTATCCCGAGAAACCGATCTACGACATTCCCGGCTATCCGGTGATCGAAGCGGCCGAATTGGTCGCCAAGCTCGCGGCCCAGGCCGCGCCCTTCGCGCCGACCTATCACCTCGGCCAGCAGGTGGAACACCTGGAGCAGCGCCAGGACGGCGGCTTCCGCCTCGAGACCTCGCGCGGCACTGCGATCGCGGCGCGCGCCGTGATCGTCGCGGCCGGCGTCGGCGCGTTCGGGCCGAATCGGCCGCCGCTCGCAGGGCTCGACGCTTACGAGGGCAGCAGCGTCTTCTATCTCGTGACCAGGCGCGAAGCGTTCCGGGGCAAGCGCATCGTGATCGCGGGCGGCGGCAACTCGGCGGTGGACTGGGCGATCGCGCTCGCCGACATCGCCGAGCGCGTCATGGTGGTTCACCGGCGCGCGAAATTCCGCGCCGCGCCCCAATCCGCGGCGCGGCTCGATGCGCTTGCCGAGGCCGGCCGCGTCGATCTCGTCATCCCCTATCAGCTTCACGCGCTCGAAGGCGAAGGCGGCAGGCTTGCCGCGGTGATCGTCGCGGATTTGAACGGCAAGACGCGGCGGCTCGATGCCGACGTGCTGCTGCCGTTCTTCGGGCTCTCGATGAATTTGGGACCGATCGCGCGCTGGGGACTCGCGCTCGATCATCATCATATCGCGGTCGCGCCAGCCACCTGCGTGAGCTCGGTCGCGGGCATTTTCGCGATCGGCGATATCGCGACCTATCCGGGAAAGCTCAAGCTCATCCTGTCGGGTTTCGCAGAGGCCGCGCTCGCCGCCCATGCCATCTATCCGCTCGTGCATCCTGGCCAGGCGCTGCACTTCGAATACTCGACGACCAAAGGCGTGCCGGGCAGGAGCTAGGGCAGGAAGGCGCCAACGAGCCTTTCGACCACTTCAAAGCGCGGCCCTCCGGGGCCACGCCGATTCGCCGGACAATGGTTCAGGCATAGCCCTTGACGCTGTCGGCGACCAAGTCCGCGATATGCTCTTTGCTGATGATGCCCCTCACATCGGCGCCGGTCGGCACGCCCTTGCCGGCGACGACGACCGCCATGGCGCCGCCCTTGCGCCACATCCGCTCGATCACCTCGAAGGCGATGTCGTCCTCGCGGGCGATGGTGAAGTCGCGTTGCGCCACCTCGCCGAGCGTGACGCCGGTGTAGGCCGCCTCGAGGCCCCTGCGCAGTCCCGTATTGACGCGCAGCACCCCAAGGATTCGGTTATCGCGGATCACCACGACATGCTTCAGCGCGCCTTTGTGCTCGGGCTGGCGAAGGAAGGAATCGAAGCCGGTCTCGGCTGGCAATACCAGGACGTCCTTGTCCATGATCTCGTTGGCGTGACGCACCAGGAACATGTTCGCATGCATCGCCTTCGGGATCTGGTGCCGCCGTTCGACCAGCTTGATCGTGTAGATGTTCTCGCGCGACAGCACGCGCCGCACGCCGATGCTCAGCGCGACCGCGACGATCATCGGCATGACCAGCCCGTAATCGCGGGTCATCTCGAAGATCATCGTGACGGCGGTCATCGCCGCCCCGGTGCCGCCGCCGACCATCGCCGCCATCCCGACGATGGCGAAAGTCGGGATGCTCGCATCGGGCAGCGGGTGGATCGCGTTGACGAGCAGGCCGAACGCGCCGCCGAGGGTCGCGCCCATGTAGAGCGAAGGCGAGAAGATGCCGCCCGACGCGCCGGAGCCGAGGCTGATTGACGTCGCGGCGAGCTTTGCGACGTAAAGCAGCGGCAGGATCGCGAGCGGCGCTAGGCCTCCCGCGAGCAGCGCTTGGATCGTCGAATAGCCGACGCCCTCGACGTAGTAATGTCCGAAATACCGGAACAGCGCATACATCAGCGCACCGACCAGCAGCATGCCGGTCGCGTGTCTCAGATAATGGTTCGAAATTCGGTCGAACAGCGCGTCTGCGGCGGGAAGCGCACGCACGAAGGCGGTCGCCGAAAGCCCGATGATGGCCCCTAGCAGCGCGTAGAGGCCGAGAGCAGCCACCGATGCGGGATGCTCGCCCAGCGCTGGCAGGGGCGGAACCGCGAAGGCCGGTTGCGGCCCGAGGAACCAGTTGCCGACAAAGGTTGCGGTGCCGGTGGCCAGCGCCACGGGGAGAAACGTGCGAACGCTCACCTCGGGCAGCATGAGCTCGATCGCGAACATCACGCCGCCAATGGGCGTGTTGAAAGTCGCCGCGATGCCGGCGCCGGCGCCCGCGGCGACGAGCGTAATACGCTGCCACGGCGCCATCGTGATGAACTGGCCGATGCTCGAGCCCAGCGAGGCGCCGATCTGGATGATCGGCCCCTCGCGGCCGACTGCGGCGCCGCTTCCGATCGATACGGCTGAAGCGAGCGATTTCACCGCGGCGACGACCGGCCGGATGATGCCCTCGCGATAGAAGATCGCGTCCATGACCTCGGGAACGCCGTGGCCCTTCGCCTCGGGCGCGAAATTCGTCACCAGCGCCGTGACCGCGATGCTGCCGATCACCGGCGCAAGAATGATCCAGGCTCCCCACGGCCCTGGCGGCATGAAGATGTTCGCGTCATAGAAAACAGAAAATGTGCCGAGAAAAAACAGATTGTGGATCACGGCGATCAGCGCACGAAATAGAACGGCGCCCAGGCCGGTGATGAGCCCGGTCGCGACCGCAAGAAGAGATAGACGGACGAGGCCCAGCCGGCCGCCCGCTTTGCCGTCGATGATCGTAACCATGGTGTGTTCGTTCTTTAGCGTCGAGGTTTGGCGCTGTCCACGGCGTAAACGTCGCACGCGTGGATCGTTTCCGTGGCGCGGCTTCGGGCCGAGAAATCGCTAGGCGTTGAGGCGCGCCGGGAGACGCTCGGGCGCTTCCGCCTTGAGCCAGCAGGTGACGGTAGTGCCCTCGCCGGGGCGCGACTGCAGCTCGACCGTGCCGCCATGCAGCTCGATGAAGCTTTTGACGAGCGAGAGGCCCAGCCCGGCGCCCGATTGGCGGGCCTGGGGATTGCCGCGCTCGAACTTCTCGAAGATGCGCTCGCGATCCTCTTCGGCGACGCCGATGCCGGTATCGGCGACGACCAGGGCGACGCGGTCGCCTTCGCGCCGCGCGGCCAGGCGCACGATGCCGCCCTTGGGCGTGAATTTGAGCGCGTTCGACACCAGATTGAACATCGCCTGCTTCAAGCGCCGCTCGTCGCCCGGGACCGTGCCGATATCGGGCGCGCAGTCGAATTCGAGATGAAGGTCTTGCGCCCGCGCGCGCTCGCGCGCGAGCGTCAGCACGCCCGTCAGCAGCGCGTGAATATCGACGGGCTGCCGGTCGAGCTCCATGTAGCCCGCCTCGATCGTGGCGAGATCGAGGATGTCGTTGATGAGCGAGAGCAGCAGGCCCGAGCTCTCCAGGATCGAGCGGCTGTAATCGAGCTGGCGCGGATTGAGCTCGCCGAAATACTGGTTCGCGAGAATCTCGGCGAAGCCGATGATCGCATTCAAGGGCGTGCGCAGCTCGTAGGAGACGTTGGCGATGAATTCGCTCTTGAGGCGGCCCGCCGTCTCCAACGCCTCGTTGCGCTCGCGCAGCGCGCTCTCGACCCGGCTCGAATCGGTGGTGTCGAGATAGCTCAAGAGAATGTTGCCGTCGGGCAGCGGCACCGTCACCGCCTGAAGCACCGAGCCGTCGCCGCGCTCGAGCCGCGTGCTCGCCGGCTCGGCCGTGGTGAGGCGCGCGATGAGGCGCGACTTCAGGTCGGGCCAGTCGCCGCCGTCATCGAAGAAGCCGCGCATCCGCTCGGTGATCTGGGCGACGTGAGGCTCGCCGGCGAGGTCTTCGGACCGGAGCTTCCAGATCTGGGCATAGGCCGGATTCCACAGCTTCAGCCGCCCGTCGCTGCCGACGACGGCAATGCCTTCGTAGAGGTGATCCAGCGTTTCGCGCTGGACCTCGATCAAGGTGTTATAGGAGCGCTCGAGCGCGAGGCGATCGGTCACGTCCTCGTAAGCGAAAGTGAGCCCGCCGAACGGATGAGGGCTGACGACGAGGCGCAAGGTGCGCTCGTCGGGCAAATGCAGCAATTCTTCCTGGGGGGCGATGAGGGAAGTGAATTGAGCGAGCAATTGCCTCCGGAAGGCGCGGAAATCGGCGACCTCGGGCAGCCGGCGCCCTTCGCGCAGCCGGTCCATCACTTCCTCGATCAGGGGATGGCTCGACAGCCACTCCTCTTCGAGCCGCCACAGCTGCGCGAAGGCGGCATTGAAGAAGCTGAGCCGCCGGTCGGGCCCATAGATCGCGATCGCCACCGCGATGCGCTCGAGGACCGCGGCATGCGCCGCCACGTGCCGCCGCAACTCGGCCTCGGCCGCTTCGAGATCGGTCTGGTCGCGCGCAAATCCCAGCAGCTCGACATCGTCCAAACGCGCCTCGGTCAGCGCCATCCAGCGGCGCGAGCCGTTAACGACGACATGGCGGTCCTGCGACGCCGTGCCGGCGTCGCCCAGCGCCGCGCGGCCAAGCGCCTTGCCCGCCTCGGCGCCGGCGAGCTCGCGCCCTTGGGCGAGCGCGCTCTCGCGCGGTGCATCGACCGCTTGGGTATAGGCGCGATTGCAATCGACGATACGCAGATCCGCGACGCGCCGCCGCCAGATCGGAAAGGGCAGCGCGTCAATGACCGCGCGCAAGCGACCGCTTTCGCGCTCGGCGCGGCTGCGGGCGGTGGCGTCCGCGAACCAGACGGCGTCGCCGAGGAAGCGGCGTGCCGACCCCGCCAGCCGCTTGCCGGCGATGTCGAACACCGCGCCGCCCTCGGCCAGATCGGCGCTCAGCGCGAAGCTCGTGCCCTCGGTCCGCAGGCGCGCCACGGCGAGATCGAGCGCCGCCGCATCGGCGCTCGCGAATCGGGCGAGCAGCGCGGCGAAGCTCTGCTCGGGCGCGCCCAGCGCCGCCAGCGCGCCGGGCGCGAAGCTTTCGCGGCCTTCGGCGAGGAATAGATAGAGCGCGGTCGGCGCCGCGCCGAGCGCCGCGTCGCGCTCAGCCACGGCCTCGGCCAGCCGCTCGCGCTCGCGGGCAAGGACCGCGCCATGCCGCGCCTGCCGATAGAGGAAAAAGGCCAAAATCGCCGCGACGGCAAGAATCAGCCCCAAGGATGCCGGCACCATTCCCATCTTTCGCGCCTGGATTCGCGGCGCGGAGTATGGCGCGGTCCGCCGATTTTAGCAGGAAAAAAGCGGATCGCTTCGCCGCTCAGGCGAGCGCGTTGAAATCGTCGAGCAGGGCCGCGATTCGCCCGTCGTCGAGCTGGTCCATGATGGCGAGGGTTCGGCGCGAGGCGGCGGCGAGATCCAGCGAGCGGATGCGCTGCTTCACGCGCGCGATGTTGCTCGGCGCCATCGACAGGTTCGTGATGCCGAAGCCTAGCAGGAGCGCGGTAAAGCGCGGATCGCCCGCCATCTCGCCGCACAGGCAGACCGGCTTTTTCGCCCGCGCCGCCGCCTCGACCGCGAATTGGATGAGCCGCAGCACCGCCGGGTGAAGCGGGTTATAGAGATCGGCCACGGATTCGTCGCCGCGGTCGATCGCGAGCGTGTATTGGATGAGGTCGTTGGTGCCGATCGCGAAGAAATCGGCTGCCGCGGCGAGCGCGTCGGCCGCCAGGGCCGCGGCCGGGATCTCGATCATCACCCCCACGGGCGGGAGCGGATTCGGCAGGCGCACGCCGCGACGCTTCAAGCGCCGCGCCACCTGCGCGAGCGCGTCGCGCACCTGGCGCAGCTGGCCGACGCCCGAGATCATTGGCAGAAGGATACGAACCGGCCCTACCGCCGCCGCCCTGAGAATCGCCGCGAGTTGAGCGTCGAGCAATTTGCGCTCTTTCAAGGACAGCCGAATCGCGCGCAAGCCCAGCGCGGGATTGGCGGCTTCGACCGGCAGCATCCTCGCCAAGGGGGCGGCCAGCTTGTCGCCGCCGATGTCGAGGGTGCGGATGGTGACGGGCTTGCCGCCCATGCCGCGCACCAGCGCCGCATAGGATTCGTATTGCTCGTCCTCGTCGGGCAGATCCTCGCGGTTCATGTAGAGGAATTCGGTGCGCAGCAGGCCGATCCCGGCCGCGCCCGCCTCCCTCGCCTGATCGAGTTCGCGGGGCAATTCAAGATTTGCTTGCAGCACGATCTCGGCGCCGTCGCGCGTTGTGGCCGGCAGGCGGCGCAGGCGTTGAAGCGAGCGGAGCTCGCGCTCGAGGTCTCCGCGCTTGACCTCGTAGCGTGCGACCGTGCCCGGCGTCGGGTTGAGGACGACGATGCCCTCGGCGCCATCGACGACGACCAGATCGCCCGACTCGACCTCGTCGAGCAGCCCGGCGACGCCCAGCACCGCCGGCAGGTTGAGCGCCCGCGCCATGATCGCGGTGTGACTTTCGGCCCCGCCCAGGATGGTGCCGAAGCCGGCGATGCGGCGCGGATCCATCAGCGCGGTGTCGGCGGGCGTCAGCTCCTCGGCCAGGATTATCGTGCCCTCGGCCTGCTTTTGGATCGCGGCATAGGGCGTCTTGGTCAAATTGCGCACGAGGCGCGAACCCACCACGCGGATGTCCTCGATGCGCGCGGCGAGATAGGCGTCGCCCATCGCGGCGAAGCTTTCGGCGACCTCGGCGATCTCGTCCATCACCGCGCGCTCGGCATTGATGCGCCTGGCCTCGATGCGCTGCTCGACGCCGCGCACGAGACGCGAGTCCCCCAACATGTGGAGATGGGCATCGAGGAGATAGCCGACCTCTTCCTTGGCCGTGCCCGGCAGATTTTGGGACTTGCCCTTGAGCTTCTTGAGCTGCTTGGCGGACAGCGCGACGGCCGCGGCAAAGCGCTGCAGCTCGGCGGCGACTTGACCCGCCTCGAGCCGGTATTCGGGCACGGCGATGGCGTCGTCGGTCACGAAGGCCGGCCCGATCGCGATTCCCGGCGAGATGCCGAGCCCTTCGAGGCAGCGTTCGGGCTTCATGAAGCGGGCCTAGGATTCGTCGAAGCCGCCAACCACGAGCGCGACGAGCGCGTCGATGGCGGGCCCGGCATCGGGCCCGGTGGCGGACAGCACGAGCTCCGTGCCGGGCGCCGCGGCCAGCATCATGAGGCCCATGATCGAGCGGCCCGAGACTGAGATTTCGTGCTTTGTCACGGTGATGTCGGCATCGAATTCGAAGGCCAGTTTGACGAAGCGGGCCGCGGCCCGCGCGTGAAGTCCACGCCGGTTGCAGATCACCGCCGTGCGCCGCACCGGCGTCGCGCCGGCGCCGGCGGGCGTTGCGGGCGCATCGCCCATTAGCGCGCGTCGGCCAACAGCCGGGAAGCGACGTTGATGTATTTGCGCCCGGCCTCCTGGGCGCCGGCGACGGCGGCGGCCAAGGTCTCGGTTTCGCGCAAGCCGGCGAGCTTGATGAGCAGCGGAAGATTGACGCCGGCGATCACTTCGATCCGCGCCTTATCCATGACCGAGATGGCGAGATTCGATGGCGTGCCGCCGAACATGTCGGTCAGCAGCACCACGCCCTTGCCGGCATCGACCTCGGCGATCGCGCTCAGGATGTCCTGGCGGCGGCGCTCCATGTCGTCATCGGCGCCGATGCATACCGCGGCGATGTTGCGTTGCGGCCCGACCACATGTTCGAGCGCGGCGATGAATTCGGCCGCCAGCCTGCCATGGGTGACGAGAACCATTCCGATCATGCGAAATCCTTTATTGCGGCGTCCGCTGCGACGGCCTCGGGCACTTCGAGGCCGGGCGCGGACGATGAATCGAGATCGCGATGCGCGACCGATACCGGGCGGCCATCGCGGCCGAGCCAGGCCGCCAGCCGCTCGGCGACATAGACCGAGCGATGCCGACCGCCGGTGCAGCCGATGGCGATGGTGAGGTAGCTTTTGCCTTCGCGCTCGTAACGCGGCAGCAGCCGGCCGATCCAGGCGCAGAGCTGATCGAACAGCGATTGAAAATCCGGATCGGCCGCGATGTGCTCGCCGACCGCTTGGTCCTTGCCGCTCAAGGCTCGAAGGCCGGGAACGTAATGCGGATTGCGCAGGAAGCGGACGTCGAGAACGAGATCGGCGTCGCGCGGCAAGCCCTGGCGATAGGAAAACGAGGTGACGAAGATGCGGAAGGCGGGCGCCGCACCGATCCCGAAATGGCCGATCAGGACGCGCTTCAAGTCGCCGGGGTTGAACAGCGAGGTGTCGATGACGAGATCGGCACGGTCGCGCAAGGGGCGGACGCGCTCGCGCTCTAGCCTGATCCCGTCGGCCACCGGGCGCTCGGCGGCCAAAGGATGGCGGCGGCGCGTCTCGGTGTAGCGGCGCTCGAGCCGCTCGTCATCGCAGTCGAGAAACACGATGCGGAGGTCGAGATCGTGCGCCACCACCAGCCGGTCGAGCGCCTCGACCAGAGCCGGGACCGCGAAGTCGCGGGTGCGCACATCGACGCCCACGGCGAGCGGCAGCCGCGAGAGCGTTGGCACGACAAGGTTGGGCAAGAGCGAGAGCGGTAAATTGTCGACCGCTTCATAACCCAAATCCTCGAAGGTCTTGAGCGCCGTCGAGCGCCCGGCCCCGGACATGCCGGTGACGACGAGGAGCCTGCCGCCGGCGGCGGATCGGGCCGCGATCACGGCGCCACCGGCGCGGCGGCCTGGCGCAGCGCGAGCCGCAACTTGGCTGGCGCCGAGGCCTCGAAGGGGGCGAGCGCGATGAGCGGCACGCGGCGGCCGAGCAATTCGCACACACGCGGCTCGGGCATGCGCTCGATCTCGGCCGGCGGCACCAGATCGGCGACGAGGCGCAGCAGCGCGGTCGGGACGGACGGCACCGGCAAGATGCCAAGGCCGCGCACTTCGATCCGGCCCTCGATCGAGGCCGGCGCGGTCATCCAAATCTCGCCGCCCTCGAGATGCAGCTCGGTCTGATCGTCCGCCACGAGGCGCCCACCCTGATCGATCAATCTTAAGGCCAGATCCGACTTGCCGCCCCCGGCCGGCCCGCGCAGCAAAATACCATCGCCCCCGAGCGCAACCGAAGTGCCATAGACCCGGATCATGCGCCGCTCTAGTGCGCCGGCCTTTAGCCAAAGTCAATCTGTTTGGCATCGCACCATCCAACAAAGCGTATTATTAATCAATAATTTGTGGCTACTTTTCCGAAACACCGCAAGGGATGGATTTTCGATTTTTTTGGCCCTTGCCATGCACGCTCGATGGGAGCAGCCCAGCGATCGCTGTCGGCGCCCTTATCCGGCCGAGGTTTCTGCCGGCAGCTCGACGATGAAGCGGGCGCCCCGCTTCGTGCCGCTCCGGTCCTCCCGGTTCTCGGCCCGGATAGTGCCGTGATGGGCCGCGACGATCTGCTGTGCGATGGCGAGGCCGAGGCCGGAATGGGTGCCGAAGGCTTCCCCCGGCGGGCGCTCGCTGTAGAAGCGGTCGAAGATCGCGGCGAGCTTGCCCTCGGGAATGCCGGGCCCCTCGTCCTCGACCGCGACCCGCACGGAATCGCCGATCCGGCGCGCGCGGACGGCGATGGTGCCGCCGGGCGAGCTGAAGGAAATGGCGTTGTCCATGAGGTTGCGGAAGACCTCGACGAGGCGTCCCTCGACGCCCGTCACCGCCAGATCGGCCGGCGTGGTGCCCGAGGCGCCGGGCAGATCGAGGATCAATTCGGGGGCATCGGGGCCGGCAATCTCGCGATAGAGATCGACGAGGCCCGCGAGCATGGGGCCCAGCTTCACCGTCGAGCTTTCGTCGCGCGACAGCTCGGCATCGAGCCTCGAGGCGGCGGAAATGTCGGTTATCAGCCGATCGAGGCGCTTCACGTCCTCGATCACCACGGCAAGGAGCCGGCGCTGCTTTTCCGGATCGGCGACCAGCGCCGCGGTTTCAACGGCGCTGCGCAGCGAAGTTAGGGGGTTCTTGATCTCGTGCGCGACGTCGGCGGCGAAATGCTCGATCGCGTCCATACGCTGCCAGAGCGCGCTGGTCATCTCGCGCAGCGCGTTCGAAAGGTCGCCGATCTCGTCGCCGCGCGCGCTGAAATCCGGGATCGCGAGCTGCCTGCCCTGACCGCGGCGGACGCGTTCGGCCGCGGCGGCGAGACGCCGCACCGGGCGGACGATCGTGCCGGCGAGATAGATGGACAGCAGCACGGTCACGCCGAGCGCGACCAGGAATAGCTTGGCGATTGAAAACCGCACGGCCCGCTCGGCCTGCTCGATATCGGTGCTGCCGGCCGACAGCAGGACCACGCCAAGCACCTCCCTGTAATGCTGCACCGGCACGGCCGCGGTCATGACGAGGCCGCCGCCGCTGGGATCGAGATGGACCGCCGTGGCGATGTCGCCCTGAAAGGCGCGCTGAATCTCGGGATAATCCGCGGCATTGGCCGATTCGACATAAGGCGTGTAGTCGCCGCCCCACGGTATCCACGCCATCGCGCGGTCATACAATTCGACCGCCAGGCGGGTCACGACACTGCCCTCGTCGGGCGCCGACAATTGGTCGATTTCGATCGCTTGGCTCGCGCCGCCGAGCACGCGCGTGTCGCCGAGAAGCTGGCGCTTGTCGTCGAACAACCGCGCCCTCGTATGAGTCGGCTCGACCAGGCGCCGCATCATGTCGCGCGCGCGGTCGGAAATAATGGATTCGCGGTCGCCGGCCTCCTCCGTCACCGCGCCCTCGCCGAGCGCGGCGGCGAAAATCTCGCCTTGGGTCTTGAGCGCCGCGATCTGCGCGTCGATCAGATTCTGGCGGTAGGCGCCGAGATAGAGAAGACCGCCGCCCAACAGGGCGAGCGCCACACATTGATCGCCAGGATGCGCCAAGTCAGCGGCGAGACGCGCCGCCGCCGCCGCCGTTGGGCCGTGACTGCCGCCGGGTTCGCGCCTCAGGCGTCGCGGTAGCGATATCCAACGCCATAGAGCGTTTCGATCTGCGCGAAGTCGGAATCGATGTCTTTGAATTTCTTGCGCAGGCGCTTCACATGGCTGTCGATGGTGCGGTCATCGACGTAAATATGCTCGCCGTAGGCCCCATCCATGAGTTGGTCGCGGCTTTTGACATGGCCGGGCCGGAGCGCCAAGGATTTCAGCAGCAAGAATTCGGTGACGGTGAGGTCGACCTCGCCGCCCTTCCAGGTGCATTGATGGCGCGCCGAATCGAGCCGCAGCTCACCGCGCTGAAGCGCCGGCTCGGTCTCGCCGGCGGCGCCCGCGCCAGCTCGGCGCGGCGCAGCAGCGCCCGGATGCGCTCGACCAGAAGGCGCTGCGAGAACGG
>CAWDLZ010000028.1:0-16779 GCA_963803265.1 uncultured Alphaproteobacteria bacterium
GGCCTGTCCAACCGCCAGCCGCGCCGGTGGAGCAGCGGCTGGCCTGTCCAACCAAGCCGGCCGCGCCGGTGGCGCAGCGGCGGGCAAACAAAATGCTAGCCGGCGCCTAAACGCTGGCTAGGCGTGCGAGGCCCAGTGCTGGACCGAGGTGGTGGTCGAGCCGCTGACACTGGCCGAAGCGGTCGGCGCCGCCTTGGCGGTCTGTTGCTCGCTCTTCTTGTCCTTGCTGTCCTTCACGACTTTCTTGTCGTGGCTGGCGGACGGCAGGGCACTGGCATCCCCGTTCTCGGAAGTGCCGGTCGCCGAGCCCGGTGCCGGGGTCGGGGGCGTCATGTCGGCGGCGAAGGCCGGTAGGCCGGAGAGGGCAAGGATGCCGACGAGCGCAAGGGCTTGGAGGGTAAATTTGCTGGTCATGGGAGGGAAAGATCCTGCTTTCGGTTGTTTCTCGTAAGCGAGACAAGCGGACAACGCGATGCCCCTCTCGCCCATCCAAGGCAAAGCGACGTTATTGTTGCGGCGGAATAGAGGCAGGCTGGAATTGACATAAGGGCCTGTCGGCCCTAATTTACCGCCCGCTTCCCGTGAAGCCGTTATGCCTTTCTGCCCCTTGGGGGTCGGCCAGTCCGCGAGTGTCGCGCACTGGCTCGTTCGGTGTTGGAGACCATGTTCGAAAGCCTGGGCAACCGCTTTTCCGACGTTTTTGACCGGCTGCGCCGCCACGGGGCGCTGAGCGAGAGCGATGTCGATGCGGCGATGCGCGAGATTCGCGTGGCGTTGCTGGAAGCGGACGTCGCCTTGCCGGTGGTCAAGGATTTCGTCAACGCCATACGGGCCGAGGCGGTCGGACAGGAAGTGCTGCGCTCGGTCGCGCCGGCGCAGATGGTGGTCAAGATCGTCCACGACCATCTCGCAGCGACGCTCGGGGCCGAGGCGCTGCGGCGCGCTCGACCTCAACGCGGTGCCGCCGGTCGTCGTCCTGATGGTCGGCCTCCAAGGCTCGGGCAAGACGACGACCTCGGCCAAGCTCGCGCGGCTATTGAAAGAGCGCGAGCGGCGCAAGGTGCTGCTGGCCTCGCTCGACGTGAACCGCCCGGCGGCGCAAGAACAGCTGGCGGTGCTGGCACGGCAGATCGCGGTGACTTCGCTTCCGGTAGTCGCGCTGGAGCGCCCGGTCGCGATCGCCAAGCGCGCGCTCGATGTTGGCCGGCGCGAAGGCTATGACGTTGTCATTCTCGATACCGCCGGCCGCCTTCACATCGACGAGATGCTGATGCAGGAAGTAGTCGCGGTGCGCGATGCCACCCAGCCGACCGAGACCTTGCTGGTGGCCGATGCACTCACCGGCCAGGACGCGGTCAACCTCGCCAAGAGCTTCGCCGAGCGCGTCGGCATCACCGGCATCGTGCTGACCCGCATCGACGGCGATGCCCGCGGCGGCGCCGCGCTCTCCATGCGCGCCGTGACCGGGCGGCCGATCAAGTTCATCGGCACGGGCGAAAAGCTCGACGCACTCGAAGCCTTTCACGCCGAGCGCATTGCCAACCGCATCCTCGGCATGGGCGACGTCGTCAGCCTCGTCGAGAAGGCCGCCGAGACCGTCGATCAGGACGAAGCGGAAAAGCTCGCCAAGAAACTGCAAAAGGGCAGTTTCGATCTCGACGATCTCGCTGGGCAACTAAAGCAGATTCGCAAGATGGGCGGCATGGGCGGCATCATGGGGATGCTGCCCGGCGTCCAGAAGATCAAGAAACAGCTTGACGGAGCCAAGCTCGACGAAGGCTTGCTCAAGCGACAGGAAGCGATCATCTCGTCGATGACCAAAGCGGAGAAGCGCAACCCGAGAATTTTGGACGGGTCGCGCCGCCGCCGCATCGCCGCCGGCTCGGGCACCACCGTGCCGGAGATCAATCGCCTCCTGAAGCAGTATCAGGACATGGCGGACATGATGAAACGGATGAACAAGCTCGGCAAAAAGGGCTTGCAGCGGCACGGTATCTCGGCGCTTCTGCCAAGCGGCCTGCGCCACTAGATCACGGCATCGCAACCAGGAGAGTTCATGGGTCTCAAAATTCGCATGACGCGCGGCGGCGCCAAGAAGCGGCCGTTCTATTCGATCGTGGTCGCGGACGCGCGCAGCCCGCGCGATGGCCGCTTTCTCGAAAAGCTCGGCACCTACAATCCGTTGCTCGACAAGGGTCATCCCGAGCGTCTCGTGTTGAAGGCCGAGCGCATTGCGCACTGGCTCAAGGCCGGTGCCTTGCCGAGCGAGCGAGTCCATCGCTTTCTCGGCGATGCCGGTCTGACCGCGAAGCCCATGATTCACGAGCGGCCGAAGAAATCCGCGCCGCGCGCGAAGGCGCAAGAGCGCGCCAAGGGCGCGGGCGATACTGCTGCGGCGGCCGCACCGGCCACGCCGGGTGGCGGCTGAACTTGGAGAAGCGCGTGTGCCTCGGCGTCATCACCGGCGCGCACGGCGTCAGAGGCCAGGTGCGCGTCAAAAGCTTCACTGCTGAGCCGGCCGCGATCGCCGGCTATGGCCCGCTCGCGGACGAGCGCGGCGAGCAGTGCTTCGCGCTGGAGCTGGTGGGCGCGGCCAAGGGCGTGCTGATCGCGCGGATCGAGGGCGTGGCCGACCGCGACGCGGCCGAGCGCCTCAAGGGCGTAGGGCTCTATCTCGACCGCGAGGCGCTGCCTGCGCCCGGCGCGGAGGAGTATTACTTGGCCGATCTCGTCGGTCTCGAGGCGTCTTTAAGCGACGGGAGCAAGCTCGGCGTGGTGGCGGCCGTGCACGATTTTGGCGCCGGGGCAAGCATCGAGATCGCGGCCGAGGAAGGCGCGCAGGTGGTGGTGCCCTTCACCGCGGCGGCGGTGCCAGTCGTCGACATCGCGGGCGGCAGGCTCGTGGTAGCACCCCCCGCCGGATTGCTCGACCGCCCGAAACGCGTCAAGGAGGCCTGACCATGGCGCTCTGGACCGCGACGGTGCTGACCATTTTCCCCGAGATGTTCCCAGGGCCGCTCGGTCATTCGCTGGCGGGCAAGGCCCTGGCGGAAGGGCTGTGGCGGCTCGAGACAGTCGACATCCGCGATTTCGCGCGCGATAAGCACCGCACCGTCGATGACGCGCCCTTCGGCGGCGGACCGGGCATGGTGATGCGGCCCGACGTCGTCGATGCCGCGATTGCCGGCACCGACCGGCCAGAGCCGGTCATCTGTCTTTCGCCGCGCGGCAAGCGGCTCGATCAGGCCCGCGTCGCGGCGCTGGCGGCGGGGCCGGGCGTGCGGCTGCTGTGCGGAAGGTTCGAGGGCATCGATCAGCGCGTCCTGGAGGCGCGCGGCGTCGAAGAGCTGAGTCTCGGCGATTTCGTCCTATCGGGCGGCGAGCCAGCGGCGATCGCGCTGATCGACGCTTGCGTCCGGCTTCAGCCCGGCGTCGTCGGCGATGCCGCGGCGCTCGAGGAAGAGAGTTTTCAGCGCGGATTGCTCGAATATCCGCATTATACGCGGCCCCAGGAATGGCAGGGCCGCGCCGTGCCCGAGGTGCTGCTCTCGGGACATCACGAGAAGATCCGCCGCTGGCGCGCGGCCGAGGCGGAACGGGCGACGCAAGAGCGCCGCCCGGATTTGTGGGACCGTTATCTCGCCCGCGCGGGCGAGACGGAAAAGAGATAGGTCGGAGGCCGAACATGAATTTGCTGCAATCGCTCGAGCAGGATGAGCTCAAGAAACTCGCCGCTGCCCGCGCCACGCCGGAATTCCGGCCTGGCGACACGCTCAAGGTGAGCATCAAGGTGGTGGAGGGCGAGCGCGAGCGCATCCAGGCCTTCGAAGGCGTGTGCATCGCACGCAAGAATTCCGGGCTCAACTCCAACTTCACTTTGCGCAAGATCTCCTACGGCGAAGGAGTCGAGCGCGTCTTCCCGCTCTATTCGCCGCGCCTCACTGCGATCGAGGTGGTGCGCCGCGGCGCGGTTCGCCGCGCCAAGCTCTATTATCTGCGTGGGCTCACCGGCAAGGCCGCGCGCATCACCGAACGCGCGCGCGAGAACGCGCCCGACGAGGTCGGAGCGGAAGCGACGAGCGGCGACAAGGCGCCCTGATCGCCATGGCCAATCCACGCACCCTCTTCGACAAGATCTGGGACAGTCATCTCGTCGACAGCCAAGCGGACGGTACCTGTCTCCTCTACATCGACCGGCATCTCGTCCATGAGGTGACAAGCCCGCAGGCCTTCGAGGGCCTTCGCCTCGGCGGGCGCAAGGTGCGGCACCCCGACGCGACCCTCGCGACTGTCGACCACAACGTGCCGACGACCGATCGCTCGCGCGGCATCGAGGAGCCCGAATCGCGGCTTCAGGTCGAGACCCTCGAGCGCAACGTGCGCGAATTCGGCATTCCCTATTTCGGCATGAACGATATCCGCCAGGGCATCGTCCACATCATCGGACCCGAGCAGGGCATGACCCAGCCGGGCATGACCATCGTCTGCGGCGACAGTCACACCGCGACGCATGGCGCGTTCGGCGCGCTCGCTTTCGGCATCGGCACCTCCGAGGTCGAGCATGTGCTCGCGACGCAGACGCTGATTCAGCGCCGCGCCAAGAACATGCTGATCGCGGTCGACGGCGAGCTCGGCTTCGGCGTGACCGCGAAGGATTTGATCCTCGCCATCATCGGCCAGATCGGCACCGCCGGCGGCACCGGCCACGTCATCGAATATGCCGGCTCGGCCATCCGCGAGCTGTCGATGGAAGGCCGGATGACGGTGTGCAACATGTCGATCGAGGCGGGCGCGCGCGCCGGGCTGATCGCGCCCGACGACACCACCTTCGACTATTTGCGGGGCCGGCCGATGGCGCCCAAGGCGGGCGCGTGGGAACAGGCGCTGGCGTTCTGGAAGACGCTGCCGTCCGATGCCGGCGCGAGATACGACACCGAGACGAGACTCGATGCCGCTAAGATCGCGCCGCAAGTGACCTGGGGCACGAGCCCGCAGGACGTGCTGCCGATCACCGGCGCCGTGCCCAATCCCTCTGACGAGCGGGACGCGGGCAGGCGCGCGGCCATCGAACGCTCGCTCGAATATATGGGGCTCACCCCGGGAACGTTGTTGAAGGACGTAGCCGTGCAGCGCGCCTTTATCGGCTCATGCACGAACGGGCGCATCGAGGATTTGCGCGCCGCCGCAGCGGTGGCCAAGGGCCGCAAGGTGGCGGCCAGTGTCAACGCGCTGGTGGTTCCGGGCTCGGGCCTCGTCAAGCATCAGGCCGAGGAAGAAGGTCTCGACCGCATCTTCATCGAGGCCGGCTTCGAATGGCGCGAGCCGGGCTGTTCGATGTGTCTCGCCATGAACGCCGACAAGCTCGAAGCCGGCGAGCGCTGCGCCTCGACCTCGAACCGCAATTTCGAAGGTCGCCAGGGTCGCGGCGGGCGCAGCCATTTGATGAGCCCGGCGATGGCGGCGGCGGCGGCCGTGACCGGCAAGCTCGCCGACGTTCGCGACCTGGGCTGAATGCCGGCTAGAGTCTTCGCAGCACGCCCGCGACGATGCCGGCGAGGACGAGCACGCCGATGAGCGGCAGCATGATCGCGGCAAGGCCGAGGAAAATGAGCAGCCCCAGCGCCGACAGCGCGGCGAGAACGAGAAAAATCGCGATCAAGCCGAGCGGACCGGGCTGGTGAAATTGGACGCGCGCGCCGTGCCGGTCGCTGCTCCACGTCCAGACCCCCGGGTTGCTGCGCGCTTCGCGCGGGTCGGGCTGGCCGGGCGGGATGATCTCGGGCTCGGGGCGGCGGTCGGTAGGTTCGCTCATCGCTTCAATGTGTGGTCGCCGGGCCTCATAAGCAAGGCTCCCGCTTGCGTTCGGTCCGGCCCTCCCTTAACAATCGCCCCTTAGAAGCCGAGGTTCCGCGATGGACAAATTCACGACTTTGAGCGGCGTCGCCGCGCCGCTGCCGATCATCAATGTCGATACCGACAAGATCATTCCCAAGCAGCATTTGAAGACCATCGCGCGCACCGGGCTGGGCAAGGCCTTGTTCGAGGAGCTGCGCTATCGGGCGGACGGCTCGGAGAATCCCGATTTTGTCCTCAACCAGCCGGCCTATCGGCAGGCCAAGATTCTGATCGCGGGCGAGAATTTCGGTTGCGGCTCGTCGCGCGAACACGCGCCCTGGGCGCTGATGGATTTCGGCATCCGCTGCGTGATCGCGTCGTCCTTCGCCGACATCTTCTACAACAACAGCTTCAAGAACGGCATGCTGCTGATCAAGCTGCCGCCGCAGACCGTCGCCGAGCTGATGGAGGATGCGAGGAAGGGCGCGAATGCCCGTCTCAGCATCGATCTCGCCAGCCAGACCATCACCCGTCCCGACGGCGGCACGGTCAAGTTCGACATCGATCCGTTTCTCAAGGATTGCTTGTTGAACGGACTCGATGATGTCGGGCTGACGCTGAAGAAGGAACCCCAGATCGCGGCTTTCGAGGCCAAGCGCCGCCTCAGCCAACCCTGGCTGTGAGCGGCGGACCGATGGTTGCCAACCGCAAGATTCTCTCGCTCCCGGGCGATGGCATCGGCCCCGAGGTGATGCACGAGGCCGGCCGCGTCATCGAATGGTTCGACAGGAAGCGCATCGCGCGCTTCGATGTCAGCGAGGGCCTCGTGGGTGGCGCCGCGATCGACGCCGAAGGCGCGCCGATCTCCGA
Organism: uncultured Alphaproteobacteria bacterium; assembly: GCA_963803265.1. Classification (GTDB taxonomy): domain Bacteria; phylum Pseudomonadota; class Alphaproteobacteria; order ATCC43930; family CGMCC-115725; genus CAIKMD01. The sequence continues at coordinate 6,706 of CAWDLZ010000028.1, forward strand.
GGTGACGATGCGGCGCGCGCTTGAAGCCGACGCGGTGCTGTTCGGCGCGGTCGGGGGCCCGAAATGGGATAATCTGCCCTTCGCGCAAAAGCCCGAGCGAGGGCTTTTGCGTCTGCGCAAGGACATGGATCTGTTTGCGAATCTCCGTCCCGCGCTGGTCTTCGCGCCTTTGATCGGCGCCTCGACCCTGAAGCCCGAAGTGATCGAGGGGCTCGACATCCTGATCATCCGCGAGCTCACGGGCGGGGTTTATTTCGGCGAGCCGCGCGGCATCGAAATCTTGCCCGACGGCAGCCGCCGCGGCGTCAACACCCAGGTCTATACGACAGCCGAGATCGTCCGGATCGCGCGGGTCGGATTCGAGCTGGCGCGCATGCGCGGCAACAAAGTCTGCTCGGTCGAGAAGGCCAATGTCATGGAATCGGGCCAGCTGTGGCGCGAGGAGGTGCAAAAGCTCCACGATGCGGAATACGCCGACGTCGCGCTCTCGCACATGTATGCCGATAACTGCGCGATGCAGCTCGTGCGCAATCCCAAGCAGTTCGACGTCATCGTCACCGACAATCTCTTCGGCGATATTCTTTCGGATTGCGCGGCGATGCTGACGGGGTCGCTCGGCATGTTGCCTTCGGCCTCGCTGGGGGCCGCGGATTCGAGCGGCAGGCGCAAGGCGCTGTACGAGCCCGTCCATGGCAGCGCGCCCGACATCGCGGGGCACAGTGCTGCCAACCCCTTAGCATGCATCCTCTCCTTCGCAATGATGCTGCGCTATTCCTTCGACATGAAGGACGAGGCTGATCTGGTCGAGCGCGCCGTGCAAAAAGCGCTCGCCCGCGGCGTGCGCACCGGCGACATCATGCAGCCGGGGATGAACAAGGTCTCCACGGCCGAGATGGGCGGCGCGGTGTTGGACGAGCTCGAGAAGCTTTCCTAACTACTGGAACGCCGGCCGCACCTCTTCGGCAAAGCGCGACATCTCGTCCTTTACTTGGCCGTGCGGCTTCAGGCCAACGTTGAAATAAAGAATCACCTCATCGAAGCCGGCCGCCTCGACCTTCTTAAGCGTGTCGGCGATCTGCGCCGGTGAGCCGAGCAGCACCGAATTCTCGGTCAGATCCTCGGGCTTCACCGCGTGGAGCCGCGCCACCATGTCGATGAAATAGCGATAGCTCGGCGGCGCGGTCTTGGGGTCGCCGGGGAAGGCGGGGATCACGCATTCCTTGTAGTAGCGGATTTGGCGCGCCCGGGCGGCGTGGCCTCCTCTATCCCGTTATCGGCAAAATGGGTGAAATAGCTGCAGATCAGCCTGCCCGGCTTTTTTCCCGCGGCGGCGCAGCTCTCATGGTAGAGCTCGGCGACCTGCTTCAGCCCGCCAAAGCTCATCGCGGCGGCGAAGGGCGCGACCACCAGCCCGCAGCCGAGCCGTCCAGCCAACTCGATCGAGGGCTTGGAGAAGGACGCGACATAGGTTGGTATCGGCCGCTGCAACGGCTGCGGCGTGATCGCGATGTTCTCGAACTGGTAATGCCGACCCTCATGCGTGATCGGCCCGTTGGCCGACCACAGCCGCTGAACCACCGCCATCCCTTCCTCGAAAATTCCCTGATTGTCCTCGAACGAGACGTGGAAGGGCTGGTATTCGCGGCGGTCATAGCCGCGCCCGGCGGCAAAATCGACACGCCCGCCGCTGAGAAGATCGAGGCTTGCCCATTGCTCGGCGACGCGGATCGGGTGATGCAGCGGCAGCACCGTCACCGCCGGCGCCAGGCGGATGCGCTGTGTGCGCGCCGCCGCATAGGCGAGCACCAGATCCGGGCAGGACAGCACACCGAGCGAGCTGAAATGGTGCTCGCCGATCCAGGCCGAATGAAAGCCCAGCGCGTCGGCGTGCAGCGTCTCGTCGAGGATGTCCGCGATGAACCGATTGGGAGATCGCGGATTGTCTCGATAGTGGTTGTCGCTGAGCGTGAAATAACCGAATTCCATGGCCGTCCCCTTTCTCGATCGACCGACTTTAACGCGCGCCAGCCTCGCCGCGAAGCGTTAAGCATTAATAGGGGTTAACCAAACAATTTAGAGGATTGCCTGAGATAACTTAACCATAACTACTCCCATTATTCCGTATTTTCATGGTTAATCTGCAAGAAACATGGTTATCTTCTATACAAAACGATTTGTTTCTTGGAAATATCTTCGACATAAGTTATAGAAGCCTTGCATCGCCGATCCCCGTCCGTCCGTTGCCCTGCGCCCAGGGGTCCGGTTGTGCACCAAACGGCTTCGCGGGCCTTGTTGCGGGTAGTTATCGGATGTTGCGGATTTTCGGGCATTTCGTTCCCATCCCGGCGGTGATCCTTGGCATCGTCGAAGTTCTGTTGGTCGCGTCGGCGCTCTATTTCGTCGCGCCGCCGGTCTTCCCCGAAGAATTCCTGCATGAGAGCCTGAACCAGGTGCAGGCGCAGTTCTCGCTCGGCCTCTCTCTCACCGCCGGCGTCTCGATGATGACGGTAGGGCTCTACAACTACGACGTCTTCCTCGACACGCGGGTGATGGTCATCAAGGCGCTGATGGCGCTCACCTTGCTGGCGCCGGTGGCCGCGCTGGCCGCGCTAGTCGTAGCCAAGAGCTTCCTGATCAATCCGAGCGACGGCTGGTCGGTCATGTTCCTCAAGGCGACCTTCGTGTGGATGAGCTGCGTGCTGGTCACGCGGATGTCATTCCTGCGCGTTTCCGATTCCGATCTGTTCCGCCGCCGCGTCGTCGTGGTGGGCACCGGGGTTCGCGCCGCGCGCATCGCGCAACTCGTCGAGCATGGCCGCAACCGCTATTTCGTGCCCAAGGCCTTCGTTCATGCCTGCGGCGATCTGCGCCTCGTCATGGGCGCGCCCTTGGACCTCGACCGCACCACCGACGAGCACGCGCTCGCGCGTTACGCCCGCACGATCGGCGCCAAGGAGGTCGTGGTCGCGACCGACGAGCGCCGCGGCATGCCGGTCGCGCAGCTTCTCCATTGCAAGCTCGCGGGTTTCAACGTGGTCGATTACCTGACCTTCTGGGAGCGCGAGAATGGCCGCATCGACATCGAGGCACTGCAGCCGAGCTGGCTGATCTATTCCGACGGCTTCCGCGTCAGTCCGACTAATGCCGCGGTGAAGCGGCTGTTCGACATCGCGGTCGCGACCGGTCTGCTGATCTTCTCGCTGCCGGTCATGGTGCTCGCGGCCGTGGCCGTGAGGGCGGAAAGCGCGGGCCCGGTGCTCTATCGCCAAGAGCGGGTCGGCGCCGGTGGCAAGACCTTCACGCTATTGAAGTTCCGCAGCATGCGCGACGATGCCGAGCGCGAGGGCATCGCCCAGTGGGCGGTCAATGGCGATCCGCGCGTGACGCGCGTCGGCGCCGTGATGCGAAAATTCCGCGTCAACGAGCTGCCGCAGCTCTTCAACGTTCTGATAGGCAACATGAGCTTCGTCGGCCCGCGCCCCGAGCGTCCCTTCTTCGTCCGACAGTTCGCGAAAAGCATTCCGTTCTATCTCGAGCGCCATTCGGTGAAGCCGGGCATCACCGGCTGGGCGCAGGTCAATTACCCTTATGGCGCATCGCTCGAAGACGCCAAGCAAAAGCTCGCCTACGACCTCTACTACGTCAAGAACCGCACGGTGTTCCTGGATTTCGTCATTCTCGTCCATACCGTCCGCGTCATCCTGTTTCGCGAAGGCGCGCGTTAGACGATGTCCGAATTGACCCTCTCGGCCCTGGCCTGCGCCGCGTGCTTTTCGGCGCTGCTTGGCGTGACGGTTTGGCGCGGCCCGTTGAGCCGCGAAAGCGCCGCCGTCGCGGCTGCGTGTGGGCTGAGCGTCGCCTGGGCCGCCGCCCTGGCGTTCGGCGATTTCGGTCTTGCCGGTCTCGCCGCGCTGCTCGAGAGCGCCGCGTCCCTCGCCTGGATACTATTCCTCGAATTGCTGCTGGCGCCGAGCCTCGTGCCGCGCATCGACGCGCGCCTCAAGGCGGTTTGCGGTTTCGTCGCCTTGGGCGTCGGCGCCGCCGTGCTGTTCAACGACGCATCCTATCTGGGCCGTGGCTCCGTGCAACTTGCCACGACGCAGATTCTCGGTCGTGAGGGTCTCGCCATCATCGGCCTGCTGCTGGTCGAGAATCTCTACCGCAACACCTCGGCCAAGCAGCATTGGAACGTGGTGCCGCTATGCATCGCCGTCGGCGGCCTCTTTGCCTATCAACTCTTCCTCTATTCCGACGCGCTTCTGCTCGGTCGGATCAATCCGAGTTTCGCCGCAGCACAGCCGCTGGTCGGTTGCCTCGTCGTGCCGTTCCTCGCGCTGACCTTGGCGCGGAACCGGAACTGGCGGCTCGGACTCCACCTATCGCGCCGGGTCGTGCTGCACAGCGTGACCCTATTGGCATCGGGAATCTTTCTGGTCGGGATCGGCGCGGTCGGCGGATTGCTGCGCGAGGCCGGCGGAGGCTGGGGCGATCTTATCCAGGTCACCGCGGTTTTCGCCAGCCTCCTGCTGCTGGCCGCGATCCTGTCTTCGGGCAGCGCCCGCGCGCGGCTCAAATATTTCGTCACGCGAAACTTTTTCACGCAGCGCTACGACTATCGCATCGAATGGATGAAGTTCATCGACATGCTGTCCGCGCGCGGCGAAAGCGAAGCTATCAAGCGCCGCGTGATCCAAGGCATCGCCGACATCATCGACAGCCCCGGCGGAGCGCTGTGGCTCAGGCTCGGCGGCGAAAGCGCGGACGAGGGCGGGCATTTCGCGCCGGTCGCGCTGTGGAACACGCGGCTGCCGCCCGGCGCCGTCGAACCCGCCGATAGCGCCTTCGTCCGAGGCCTGCGCGGCGGGCGCTGGATCCAGGAATTCCACAAAGGCCGCGCCTATCCCGGTTTGGGCGATTGCTGGCTCGCCGTTCCGCTCGTGGCGCAAGAGCGGATGATCGGCTTCATCACCCTCAGCCCGTCGCGCGCGCCCGCGACCCTCAACTGGGAAAGCTTCGAGCTGTTGCGCGCGGTCGCGCGCCAGGCGGCGAGCTACATCGCCGAAGAGCGCCTGGCCCAGCAACTCCACGACGCCAACCAACTCCAGGACTACGCCAAGCGTTTCGCCTTCGTCGCGCATGACATCAAGAACCTGGCCGGCCAGTTGCACCTGATCCTCGTCAACGCCAAGCGCCACGGCGACAATCCCGAGTTTCGCGCCGACGTGTTCGGCACCATCGATCATTCGGTGGCGCGGATGAACGACCTGCTGCAGCAGCTTCGCGCCAACCAGGTGAACGAAGCCCAAAACGCCACGGCGATCGATCCCGTCCCCGTCATCCGCGCCGTGGTCGATGCGTGCGACCGTAACCGGGGCTCGATCCGAACCGTGATCGATTGCGCCGGCGCCCAGGTGCGAATCGCCCCGGATGAGCTTGGCTCTCTGCTCACCCATCTTATCGACAACGCCGTCGAGGCCTCGCCCGCCGGCGCCGCAATCAACCTTGGGGCTCAGTGTCGCGCCGGCAGACTTGTCATCGAGATCGCCGACGAGGGCGCCGGGATGGATGGCGAATTCATTCACGGCGAATTGTTTCGCCCGTTCCGGACGACGAAATCGGGCGGGCACGGGATCGGCGCCTATCAGACACGTGAATTGGTGCGCGCGGCGGGCGGCGAACTCGAGGTGATCAGCGCGCCGGGTGCCGGAACCACCATGCGTATCGTGCTTCCATTGGCGAAGGAAGGGGCCGTGTCCTCGGCCGCATGAGGCGATGAAAGACATCAGACACAGCATTCTCCTGGTCGAGGACGACGAGGGCCTGACCCGACAGCTTCGCTGGGCGCTCTCGGATTTCGAGCTTGCCGTTGCGAGCAATCGCGAGGATGCGCTGCCCGAGTTCCGCCGCGTGCGGCCGAGCGTCGTCATTCTCGATCTCGGGCTTCCGCCCGACATCGCGTCGCCCGCCGAAGGTCTCGCCGCGCTCGAGGCGATCCTCACCGTGGCGCCCGAAGCGAAGATCATCGTCGCCACCGCCCAAGACAGCCACGAGGTCGCTCTGCGCGCCGTCGCGTTGGGAGCCTATGATTTCTACCACAAGCCCGTGGATGCCGATCTCCTGCGCCACATGGTCGGGCGCGCCTGCAAGCTCGCCGAGCTCGAAGCGGAAAATCGCCGGCTTTTGGAGCTCACGCCGCGCTCGCCGATCGACGGCATCGTCGCCGCCAGTCCGCAGATGACCCGCGTGCTGCGCACGGTCGAAAAGGTCGCCCCGACCGACGTCGCCGTTCTCCTGTTGGGCGAAAGCGGCACCGGCAAGGAGATTCTGGCGCATGCAATTCATCGCCTTTCGCCGCGCGCGAAGAAGCCCTTCGTTGCGATCAATTGCGCCGCTATCCCCGAGACGCTGCTTGAGAGCGAGCTTTTCGGCCACGAAAAAGGCGCCTTCACCGGCGCGATCAAGCAGACCATCGGCAAGATCGAAGGCGCCCATCAAGGGACCCTGTTCCTCGACGAGATCGGCGACTTGCCGCTGCCGATGCAGGTCAAGCTGCTGCGCTTCCTGCAGGACCAGGTGGTCGAGCGGATCGGCGGCCACCGCCCGATCCAGGTCGATGTCCGGATCGTCTGCGCCACCAATCAAGACCTCGACAATCTCATGAGCACCGGACGCTTTCGCGAGGATCTCTATTACCGCCTCAACGAGGTGCGGCTTGCGATTCCCGCCTTACGCGAGCGCGAGGGCGATCCAATCCTGCTGGCGACCCATTTCCTCAAGAAGTACAACGCGCAATTCGGGCGCAAGCTCAGGGGCTTCGGCTCCGACGCGCTCGCCGCCACCGCGATCCACCCGTGGCGCGGCAATGTCCGCGAGCTCGAAAATCGGGTGAAGCGCGCGGTAGTGATGGCCGACGGCGTCTCGCTGTCCGCCGCCGACCTGGAATTGGCGCCCGCGGAACTGCCCAACGGCTCGCTCGATCTGCGCGAGGCGCGAGCGCGGGCCGAGCGCGGCGTCGTGCAAATGGCGCTGGCGCAAACCAACGGCAATCTATCGCGCGCGTCGAAGCTCTTGGGCATCAGCCGGCCCACGCTTTACGGACTCTTGGAAGGCCTCGGACTTAACGTTGCTTCCTGAACCAATTTTTGCCTCGGCACGGGCCGGGCAGGGACGGTGAGATGACCGCAATTCGCAATTCTTTCGCCGCGGGCGTTGCTTTGGCGCTGCTTTTGGGAGCCGTGCCGGTGGCGCCGCCGCCGCCCGCCTGGGCGTCCGATGCCGACGCCTATGTCCAGAGCGCCCAGACGCTCACCGCGAAAGGCGATCTCAAGGGCGCGGCGATCGAGCTCCGGAACGCCGCGCGCACCGCGCCCGAGAATGCCGATATTCATTTCCAGCTAGCGAAGATCTATCTCCAAATTTCGAACCTGCCGGCGGCCGAGGCCGAGGCGCGCATCGCGCTGCAACGCGGCGCCGACGAGGGCAAGGTGGCGCCAATTCTCGCCGAGGCCCTCCTGCGCACGGGCAAGTTCGATATTCTCCTGCATGACGTGCCCGCCGGTTCGCGGCCGCCGCAACAGGAGAGCGCCGTGCGGCTGTTCCGCGGCCACGCCTATCTCAGCCTCGGTCAGCTTTCCCAGGCCGAAACGCTCATGCGCGAGGCCGAGCAGCTCGATCCCAACGCGGTCGGCCCCAAGCTCGGCGTCGCGCGGCTTTTGCTCGCGCAGAATCAGCCGCAAGCGGCCGAGCAGAAGATCGACCAGGCCTTGGCGATCAATCCGAAAGACAGCCACGCCGAGATCAGCAAGGCCGACGTGCTTCGGATGCGCGGCGACCTCGATGGCGGACTCGCGTATCTTAACGACGTGCTCTCGCGCGAGCCGCAAAATTTCTCGGCGCATCTCGGCCGCGCCAATCTGCTCGTGGCCAAGAATCAGCTCGACGTGGCCGGCCAGGAAATTCGTGCCATCCTCGCCGAGGTTCCCGACGATTTCCAGGCGAACTACCTCCAGGCGCTCATTGATGCGCGCCAGAACCGGCTCGATCAGGCCAATGCGCGGCTGCAGAAATTCATCCCCGAATTCCGCGACTACCCGGTCGGTTTCTTGCTGCTGGGCGATGTGCAGTTCGCCCAGGGCAAGCTATCCGAGGCCGAGGACAATCTCACCAAATTCCTCGGTCGCGTGCCCAACAACCCGATGGCGACGAAACTCGCGGCCGAGATCGCCATCCGCGAGGGTTCGCTCGAGCGCGCCTCGCGCTATCTCGAAGCGCTCCTCAAGGTCACGCCCAATGACGCCGGCGCCTGGGTGCTGTTGGCCAACGCCTATCTCGCCGAGGGCAAGAACGACGAGGCCTCGCAGGCGTTGACGCACGCCACTGCAATGGGGACGAGCGACCCGAACTTTGAACCGAGCTGGCCTCGACCCGCTATGCCGCGGGCGGGACCGACCAGGCGATCCAGCAGCTCGATCAGGTGTTCCAGGAAACCGGCGGCGTGCAAATTGCCGGACCGGCGCTCATCCTGGCCGATCTACGATCGAACCGTGTCAGCGACGCCGCCGCGCACGCCGAAGCCTATGCGAAGGCCAACCCCGACAATCCGATCGCCCTCAACCTTCTCGGGCTCGCCCGCGTCGCCCAGACCGATCTTGCGAACGCGGAAAAGATTTTCGCCGGCATCTACCAACAGCATCCCGATTTTCCAGTTGCCGGGCGCAATCTGGCCGAGGTCTACATCGCGCAGGGGCGCCCGGACGATGCGATCGCGACCTACCGCGACCTCGTTCGTCGCAATGCCGCGGACGTCCGGAGTCTGATGGCGCTTTCCAACGTCGCTCTCGCCAATCACGATCTCGCCGGCGCAACCGACGCGCTGAGGCAGGCGGTCAACGCCGCGCCCAACGAGGTGCCGCCGGGTTTGGCCCTCGCCCGTCTTTATGCCTCGCAAAAGGATTGGAACGACGCGACGATGGTGGTGCGCGGCCTGCTGGCGACGCTACCTAACGATATCGAGGTGCTCGACGCCATGGCGCGATTGCAGATCGCCTCGGGCGACCTGGCCGGCGCCGTGACGACCTATCGGCAGGCGACACAGATCGCTCCAACCAACGCGACCCTGTTCGAGCGGTATGCCGCCGCGCTGGTCGCGGCGAACGACCTCAATAGCGGTCGCGCTGCGATGCGCCGCGCCATCCTGCTCGATCCGCGGAATATCGAATAGCATGAACAAATCCATGAACAAAATAATGAATAAAACCACTTTTATACGGTCTACTTTTCACTATTTTAGAAGAGATACTAATATAGGAAAACTTCCCATATTAGAGGAGTTTGTAAAGGAGTATAGATCAGCTGTAAAATTATGTGTGAATCATATTTGGAATTTAAAAATCGAATGGAAAAAGGGAAGAATCTGGGACAGAGAAAAAGATTTATTAGACTGTCCTTCCATGATCTCTACTACCGGTTTAGACTATAGAGGACCCTTGAGCAGCCGGGCGCTAAAGTGCGCGGCTACTCAGGCTTGTGGGATAGTCCAGGCTGTGGTTAACAAGAGGAAAAAAGACTTAAGAAAAGTGGCTTGGTTAAAATCCATAAATAAAATCCCGAGTAAAGGTTTACAAAAAAGATTAGATCAAGGGATGACCAAGCCTGAATGTGAGTCTATAAACTGCAAATTAATCCAGCAAAAAACCGCTGTAAGACAGGATGCCCTGTAAGGGATTACGCAGATCATGCGCAGCCATGCCCAAAAACTGGTTCTTCAGTTCATTCAGGCGCTGCAGTTCGGCGTTTTTCCTGGCCAGTTCGCGCTGCATCGAGACCAGTTCATTATTCAGGCGGCTGATTTCATCGTACTGGCTCAACTCATGCTGCTCCGGCCGGTTGGCCGCCTGGTTGTCCTTTAAGGCCAGGCGCAGCGCGTCCGTCTGTTCATTGTTTATGCGTAACATGTCTTCATACAGATTCGCCGGCCAGTTTTGCCATTGGTGCTGCGCCATAATGACCAGTACTGCCCAGCCTGGCCGCCGGCAAAGTGCAAGGTAGTGGCATCACCGCAAGGCACGTTCATTT
>CAWDLZ010000029.1:0-271314 GCA_963803265.1 uncultured Alphaproteobacteria bacterium
AGAGGTGGCAAAGCTCGCCGGTTGGCTGCCATATAATGTCCGACGAACCCTCGACGGGTTATTTCGTCCCGAGCCGGGCGCGGAGGGCCGATGCTGAAGGCGCTTAACGTCGCAGATGCTCGCGCAATCGCGGACGCCTCGTTCCGGCGCAGCCGCGACGAGCGGGCGATGGTCGAATATCTCGGTGTTGGATCGAGGCGCCGTCGCGCGCCCAGCGGTCTCCGCATCCCCTGTGCGCCTGAAGCCGACCGCGATCGATTTCGCCGCGTTCGAGAGCGAGGAGCGGGATCAGCTGCGCGAAGCCCTGGCGCGCCTCTCGGTGGAGGCGCGGCGAGAATTGCTCGCGCTCGTCTGGTTCGCCCGGACGCCATCCTTGACCTTCGAGCGAGCGCTTGGCCGCACGCGACGCGTCCCCACCGACGCCCAGGTCGCGTACCTGATGGGATTGCGGTTGGAGCGCTACGTGGCGGCGGGGCTCGAAAAGCTCGGCTATCGCGCGGGCTCGTGACCGGCGGCAGCGCGATGTGCGAGCCGCGACGATAACCCCTCGATAAGCGTCGGAAACGTAACGATTTCTTACCGAGAGGAAGCGGCGCTGTCGATCGCGAACCGGGTCTTCATAGCCGTTGTTTTGAGGCTGCGACGATGGTACATAGATTTCATACCCGATCGATAAGCAAACGGAGCTGCGAGGGTTATTGGCTTCGTCGCGTTGCCGGAATGCCGTGAAATCTGGGAGAACATCATGAGCGCCAAGCACAGCCGCAATATCTTCGTCGCGTCCGCATTCCTCGCCAGTTTCGTCATCGCCGCCGCGCCCCAGGCGAGGGCGGATGCCGACCCGGCCCAGGAAATGGCCACCGCCGCGCAACATGCGGGCCTCGCGGCACACGCCACCGATATGAAGACGACGCAGATGCATCTGCATCATGTCGTCAATTGCCTGGTCGGCCCCACGGGCAAGGGCTTCGATGCCAATGAACTGAATCCCTGCAAGGATCAGGGCACGGGCGCGATCCCCGACACCAAGGATGCGGGCCAGAAAAAGCTGCTTCGGCAAGCCCTCGCCAAGGCGAATGCCGGTCTCAAGGCAAAGAGAATGACGACAGCGCAGAGGGATGCCGTCGCGGCGCAAAGCCTGCTGACGCCGAAGAAGATGTAGCTCGCCGTCGCGGCGCCGGCGTCATGATCCGTTGGACGCGGGTCTGACCGCCTCGGCCCGGACTTGAAGCTCGAGCGGCCGAAGGTGGCGGGACTGCCGCGTTTGACCGGTCCTTCCTGCGAAAATATAGTCGAGGGGCGCGCCAAGAAAGACCGGAGGAAGCCATGGCCCAGCCGTTCCGCATCGACGTTCATCATCATCCCACGCCCTCCGAGAAGATTCCGGCTGGCCGCCGCGCCGTTCCGCCCAACATGAAGGAATGGACGGCCGCCTATTCGCTCGAGGACATGGACAAGAACGGCGTCGCCACCGCCGTACTGTCGCTCAACCATCCCGTGGTGGTGTGGCCGAGCGATCAAAGCGAAGCCCGCAAGCAGGCGCGCGCCTGGAACGAATTCATGACGCGCCAAGGCCAGGATCATCCCGGCCGGTTCGGCACTTTCGCGGTCCTGCCGATCCTCGACATCGCCGGCAGTCTCGCCGAGATCGAATACGCCCTCGATACGCTGAAGGCCGACGGCATCAACATGATGACCAATATCGGCGACAAATGGCTGGGCGACCCCTACTATTTCCCGCTGTTCGAGGAGCTCGATCGCCGCAAGGCGCTGATCTACACTCATCCGATTGCCCCGACTTGCACCACCAACCTGCTGATGCCGGCGGTCAACGATTCGGTGATCGAGTTCGCGTCGGATACCAGCCGCGCGATCGCAAGGCTGCTGTTTTCCGGCGCCGCGCACCGTTTCAAGGATATCAAATGGATCTTTTCGCATGCCGGCGGCACGATGCCGTACATCCTCGAGCGCTACACGCGCCATCCCCTGACCGATAAGAAGCTCGCCGAGCTGGTGCCCGACGGAGTCATCAATTATCTGAAGCGCTTCTATTACGACACGGCGCAAGCCTCGCATCCTTATGCCATGGCTTCGATCACCAAGCTGGTGACGATCACGCAGCTTCTTTTCGGCACCGATTTTCCCTACCGCAACGCCGAAGATCACGTGAAGGGCTTGCGCGAGTGCGGATTCTCGGAAAGCGATCTCAGGGCGATCGAAGTCGATAACGCCAAGCGGCTGCTGCGCTGGCGCAGCTAGAACAGGAGGCGCCCATGCGATTTCTCGCGGCCGTCGGTCTTCTTGCCATCCTTGTCGGCATCGCCGCCGCGGCGTATTTCTTCGGCGGATTCTATAGCGTCGCGGGAACCCAGGCGCAGTCCGACATTGTCGCAAAAGCGCTCGTCTTCGTCCGGGACGCCTCGATCGACCGGCATGCCGTCGAGATGGCGCCGTCATCGCTCGACGATCCCACGACCGTGCAAGCCGGCGCGCGCGCTTTCCTGGCGCGAGGCTGCGCGAATTGCCACGGCGGGCCGGGCGTGGACTGGGCGAAATTCTCCGAGGGGCTGCATCCAGATCCGCCGGGCCTCAAAGACGTCGCGAAGGAACTCGACGCGCGGCAGATATTTTGGGTCATCAAGAACGGCATCGACATGACAGGCATGCCGGCCTTCGGACCCCTTGGCGCGGCCGATAGCGAAATCTGGTCGATCGCCGCCTTCGTGAAGAAGCTGCCGAGCGTTTCCGACGCCGATTTCAAAGCCTGGACCGCGCCCGCCGCTGGCCAATAAGGCGCATCGATGAGGCGGCCCCGCGAAGGGGCCGCCGATCATCGCGTCAGAAGTTTTGCCAACTCACTTGCCGCACCGGAGCGGTGGCTTCCTGCGCGCCATCGTACTTGGCCGAACGAATCTCGGCGCCAGGCCGCGACGCCGGCGAAACGTCCGGGGTCGCGGCATTCGCCGCCGCGCCGCAATTGCCGGAGCTGCGCGACACGATTTGCGGCTTCGCACCGGCTACAGTGGAGGTGATCTCCACGCTGCGGGTGCAGACGCCGCCGGGCGACAGGGTGGCGACGAAGCTGTAGCTCTGGGCGCCGGGCGGCAGATTGCGCCTGTTGACCTGGATCAATCCGTCGAATCCGGGGAATTGCGTCGCCGCGAGCGTTTGGGTCTCCTGCAACAGCGCGGCGGTCTCCGCGGTCCATCGCGGCCGAGATTTGCTCCATCGCGGCGAACGGCGAGTTCGGGCCGAAAGCCCAGAACGGCGAGGGCGCGGCGATTGCGGAGATGGCGGGAACGACATCGATCTGCGGCGCGGTGTCGCCCGTATAGTGAATCTCCTCGATCGAACCGTCGGGTAGCTGGATCGTCATCGTATGCGCCGGCAGGCTTTCCGCCGCCGCGGATCCGGCGATCACGAGCGAGCCCGCACCGGCCAAGAGAGCCGTTGGGATGATGCGCATTGCTCGTCTCCTACGAAGCAAGGGTGACAATCGAGATATAAGTCCGGGCGCGGATAGCAGCCACTTAAACTTTTGAAAGGTTTACGGCGCGGTTAAAATCCGGCGCCGCGCGTTCCTTAGACGAACCCGCTCAACAAGGGAGAACCGCATGACCAGCATCGCCGATCGCCTCTACACCGCCATCATGCTGCCTTACGACGGCAAGCTGAAAATCGACGAGCCGGCCTTTCGCCGGTTCATCCGCTATTACCTGGCCGAGCCGCGCTTTCTGCGCCAGGGCGGCTTGTGCATCAATCCGGAAGCGGGCGAGATTTTTTATCTGACGCGGCTAGAGAAGCGCCGCGTTCTCGAGATCGCCATGGAAGAGGCGTACGGCAAAGTGCCGATCATCGCCGGCACCTGGGCGATCACGACGGAAGAAACGGTCGAGACCGCGAGGGACGCGAAGGCGTTGGGCGCGCAAGGCATTTTTGTCACGCCGCCGGGCGGCGCCCAGGATGTAACCTCGTGCTGGGACGCCGATAACTATCCCGAGGTCTGGCTCGACCAGATCAAGGAGCAGGATCGCGCCGTCGATCTGCCGATCGTCACGCATCCGGTGGGCGGCGCCAAGCCGCCTTTCAATCCCGGTCTGCCGCTGGGCGCGACCATGAAAATCTGCCGCGAGGTGCCGAACATCGTCGGCTGGAAAATGACCTACATGTATGACGGCTTCAAGATCATCGCCAATGGCCTGCGGTCGCTCGATCGTCATGTCGCCGTCCTCGGCGCGCTCGCGGTCCGGTTTCACGAATACAAGGCCTGCGGCACCTTCGATGGAACGCTGAGCGGGTTCTGGAATTTCGCGCTCGAGCCGATGCTCGATCATCTCGATGCGTGGGAAAAAAAGGACGTGGCTCTCGCCACCAAGATCTGGGATAGCGGTCTCTACCAGCTCCAGGATTACATCGCCGACATGGGCCGGCTGCACATCCGCTACAAGACCGCGACTTGGCTGCGCGGGCTCATCCCCAGCCCGTTCATGCGGCCGCCGATGCCGAAGCCGCGGCAGGAAGAAATCGACACGATCTATCGGCTGCTGAAAAACCTTGGCCTTGCGGTGATCGACAGGAAGGAGACGCGGCTGGCGGCGTGAGGCCGTGAAGCAGCGAATTCGCGGGCAGCGCTCTACTCCGCCGCTTGGCCGGGTGCGGCCTTGCGCCAGCGCAATACCGGATGCCGCGCCGCTGCGGTCTCGTCGAGGCGGCGGCGCGGCGCGAAATGCGGGGCGGTGCGAAAGAATTCCGCCTCGTGCTTTTTCGCGCGCTGCGCCAAGCTCTGCATTGCCGCGATAAAGCGATCGAGCGATTGCTTGCTTTCGTTCTCGGTCGGCTCGACGAGCAGCGCGCCGTGCACGACGAGCGGGAAATACATCGTCATGGGATGGTAGCCCTCGTCGATGAGCGCCTTGGCGAAGTCGAGCGTGGTCACGCCGGTGTGGTCGAGGAAGCGGTCGTCGAACAAGACCTCATGCATGCAATGGCCGGCGAAGGACGGCGTAAGAATGCCGGCGAGGCTGGCGAGAAGATAGTTGGCGTTGAGGACGGCGTCGCCCGATACCTGCCGAAGCCCGTCCGAGCCATGGCTGAGCAAATAGGCGAGGGTGCGCACGAAAACGCCCATCTGCCCGTGATTTCCCTTGATCCGGCCGATGCTGTCGCGGGCATCGCCCGTGGCGTCCTCGATCAGGCGAAAGCCGGTCTCGTCGTGCACGATCCAGGGAAGGGGCGCGAAACGCGCGAGACTCTCGGCCAGAACGACCGGGCCGCTGCCCGGGCCGCCGCCGCCGTGCGGGGTCGAAAAAGTCTTGTGCAGATTGAGATGCATGCAATCGATCCCGAGATCGCCGGGCCGCACCCGCCCGACGAGGGCGTTGAAATTGGCGCCATCGAGATAGAAATACGCACCGACCGCGTGGATGGAATCGGCGATCGCAGAAAGTCTCGCTCTCGAACATGCCGCAGGTATTGGGATTCGTCAGCATGATCGCGGCGACGTCGGGGCCGAGCTTTGCCTTCAAGGCGCCAAGATCGACCGAGCCCTTGGCATTCGCCGAAATCGGATCGACGGTGAAGCCGCAGGTCGCGGCCGAGGCGGGATTCGTGCCATGCGCCGATTCCGGCACCAGCACGCGGCTGCGGCGCTCGCCGCGCGCTTCGAGCGCGGCACGGATGGACATCATTCCGCAGATTTCGCCATGCGCACCGGCGGCGGAACTCATCGCGATCGCCGGCATTCCGGTGAGAGTCTTGAGCCAATAAGCCAGCGTGTCGATGAGCTCCAGCGCGCCCTGCACGGTCGAGAGCGGCTGCATCGGATGGATATCGGCAAAGCCGGGCAGCCGCGCCAGCTTCTCGTTGAGCCGCGGATTGTGCTTCATGGTGCACGAGCCCAACGGGTAGATTCCGGTATCGATGCCGTAATTCTTTTGCGATAGCCTGGTGTAATGGCGGACGACTTGCGGCTCGCTCAGGCCCGGCAATCCGATCGCGCCCTTGCGCCGCGCCGCGCCAAGGCGATCGGCGAGGGCAGGGGGCTCGGGCAGATCGACGCCGCACCGCCCGGCCGCGTCTTGCTCGAAGAGGAGAAGCTCTTCGATCTCGAGCCCGTGGTTGCCGCTCGATGGCTCGCCCTCTTCGGCCGTCTGCTTGAAGCCCGAAAGCGCTTTGCTCCACTCGCTCATCGGCTCGCCTCCCGGAGCGCCGCGGCAAGTGCGGCCAAATCCTCATCCGTATTGGCTTCGGTCGTAGCTACGAGAAGCAGGTCGGCGAGTTCCGGGCGGTCCGGCCACAGCCGGCTGACGGGCACGCCGGCGAGAACGCCGCGCCGCGCGAGTTCCTCGACAATCGGGCCTGCCGGCCGCGGCAATCGCAAGGTGAATTCGTTGAAGAACGAATCGTTGACGAGGCTTGCGCCTGGGATCGCGCCGAGAGCATCGGCGAGCGTCACGGCGCGCGCGTGGTTGAGCGCAGCGAGCCGGGTGAAACCGGCCTCGCCCAGAAGCGCCATGTGTATGGCGAAGGCGAGGGCGCAAAGCCCCGAATTGGTGCAGATGTTGCTGGTCGCTTTTTCGCGCCGGATATGCTGTTCCCGAGGCGCGAGTGTGAGCACGAAACCGCGTCGTCCTTCAGCATCGACCGTCTGCCCGCACAGCCGTCCCGGCACCTGCCTCACGAACTTCTCGCGTGTCGCGAAGAGCCCGAGATGAGGCCCGCCGAAGTTGAGCGCATTGCCGATCGACTGGCCTTCGGCGGCGACGATGTCGGCGCCCATGGCGCCCGGCGGTTGAACGAGGCCGAGCGAAACCACTTCGGTCACGACCACGACCAGAAGCGCGCCGGCGCGATGACAGGCCGCGGCAAGCGCCGTGTAATCTCGCACCTGACCGAAAAAGCCCGGATTCTGCACCACGACGCACGAGGTCTCGCTATCGACCAGCTCGCCGAGGTCTTCGCGATCCGCCGGATCGGGCTCGCGGGCCAGGATTTCGAAGCCGTTGAAGCGCGCGTAGGTCGCCGTCGTCTCGCGGTAATGGGGGTGCAAATTGCCCGCGAGAATCGCTTTCTTCCGGTGTGTCAGACGGTGGGACATCATCACCGCCTCGGCGGTGGCCGTGGCGCCGTCATAGAGCGAGGCGTTCGCGACCTCCATGTCGGTGATGAGCGCCACCTGGGTCTGGAATTCGAACAGCGCCTGCAAGGTGCCTTGCGCGATCTCGGGCTGATAGGGCGTATAGGAGGTCAAAAACTCGCCGCGCTCGACGAGATAATCGACCGCCGCGGGCACCGGGTGGCGGTAGACGCCGGCCCCGAGAAAGCTCGGCACCGAACCGGCCGGCAGGTTCTTCGCCGCGAGCCGCGACAGCGCGCGCTCGACTTCGATCTCGCCGGAAGCCTTGGGCAGATCGAGCGGCGCTTCCAGCCGGGCGGCTTCCGGCACGTCGCGGAAGAAATCCTCGATCCGCGCCACGCCGATGACTTCGAGCATGGCGCGGCGATCCGCTTCGGTATGGGGCAGGTAGCGCATCAGGCCTGCTCCGCGATGAGCGCCGCGTAGGCTCGCTCGTCGAGTAATCCGTCGAGCTCCTTGAGATTGGAAGGGCGGAGCTTGAAGAACCACCCTTTCCCCATCGGATCGGCGTTGACCCGCGCGGGATCGGTGGCCAGTGCCTCGTTGACGGCGGTCACCTCGCCGGATAGCGGGGCAAAGACGTCGCTCGCGGCCTTGCACAACTCGACCACGGCCACTTCCTTTCCCTGCTCGATGTGGCGGCCGATCTCGGGCAGCTCGACATAAACGATGTCGCCGAGCTGTTTCTGCGCGAAGTCGGTGATGCCGATGACCGCCTCGTCGCCGTCGATGCGGATCCATTCGTGACCCGTTGTGTATTTGACCACGCTCATGTCAGGCCTCGCGGAACTGCGGCATTGTCAACCTCGGTGATAGTGGTGCGGCACGAAAGGCAGGGCAACGACGCGCGCCGGCCGCGATATGCCGCGCACGATCAGCCCGACCGCGCTGCCCGTCGATGCGTGCGACACGGCAACGTAGCCCATCGCGATCGGACAGCCGATTGAGGGGCCGAAGCCACCGCTGGTAATCCGGCCGATTTCATTCCCATTCGCATCGACGATCGCGGTGTCTTCGCGCGCCGGAGCCCGGCCCTCCAGTTTGATGCCGACGCGCCGTCGCGGCGCGCCTTCCGCAAGCTGGCGGCGAACGATGTCGGCGCCTGGGTAGCCGCCATCGCTCAGCCGATGCTTCGGAACCGTCCAGGCGAGATCGGCCTCAACGAGCGTCGTCGTCTCGTCGATGTCGTGGCCGTAAAGGCAAAGGCCCGCCTCGAGCCGCAATGTGTCGCGGGCGCCGAGGCCCACCGGCATCACCTCGGGATCGGCAAGGAGGCGCCGCGCAATCCGCTCGGCGCCCGAGGCGGGCGCGGAGATCTCGAAGCCGTCCTCTCCGGTGTAGCCGGACCGCGTGACGAAGCAGAAAAGGCCCTCGATCTCCATGGCGGCGCCGCTCATAAAGGCCATCGCAGAGGTGGCGGCAGCGAGGCGCCCCAGCGCCGCAGCCGCCGACGGACCTTGCAGCGCGAGCAGGGCCCGGTCGGCGAGCGGCGTTATCGCGATTTCTGCGCCGAGGCGCTCCCGCAAATGCGCGAGGTCATCCGCCTTGCGTGCCGCGTTCACGACGACGAAGAAATGGTCGCCGGCGTTGGTAATCATGAGGTCGTCAAGAATTCCGCCCCGGTCATTGGTAAGAAGCGTGTAGCGCATCCGGCCCTTCGCCAATGCCGTGACGTCGGCCGGCACGAGACGATTGAGGGCGTTCGCCGCGCCAACGCCGCTCAGCCTGACCTGTCCCATATGCGAAACGTCGAAAAGTCCTGCCTTGCTTCGCGTATGTAAATGCTCGGCCATGATGCCGGCACGATAGTGTACCGGCATCTCATACCCGGCGAACGGCACGAATTTGGCGCCGAGGCTGCGGTGAAGATCATAAAGCGGCGTGCGCGCGAGCGGATCGTCGGCCATCCTCTCCCTCTCGATCACGTTTCCATCCTATCTCTCGGAAACCGGTCCAGATAGACAGGAAGTCGGCGATCCCTTCGCGCGTCCGAGCGCCGTCCCTAGAACGGTGATCCGTCACTCGATCGCTGCTGGCCCTGTCGAGCCTTGTCAGGCCGCCCGCTTGCGGCGACGCTTCGCGGTTGGCGTTTTGCGAGCCATTCGCTTTGCCGCGCCGGCTTTCTTTCGCCCGCGGCCCTTGGCGGCCGCTGTCATCTTTTTCGTCGTCGGGGCGGCGACCGCGGCCGCTCTGCCATGCTTCACATGGATTCGTTCGATGCTCTTGTCCTCGGCGTGCTCCTGCGCCCAGGTGAGAGCCTCGTCGAAGCTCACTGGCTTCAGGAACAGGACTTCGTGGTTGAGGAGACCGGTATCTTCGTCCTGCCAAAAATAGGTGACGGAGCTCTCGGGCTCGCCATCGATGTAGGATGTGTGGACGAGCAAGCAGGGCGGTGACGGCGTAAAAATGTCGAGATCGCCGATTTCGATGCTCGACCAAGGCAACAGCGTTGTCATTGTCATACCTCCTGAGGGGTGTCAAAACGTCGATTGAGATGCTCTCTTGCCGAGAGCAGTTCCACGGGAACGACGGGCGGAGCTCGACGACGAGCTCCAATAAACTTCTGCGCGGCCGCTTGCGGTGTCATCGTCTTCGCTCCTGCTTAGCGATCGGGCTCACGCCGTGCCGGCGGCGCGCAAGATCGCGCGCCGAACGAGCGCGGCAAAAATCGGCACTTTGTAGGTGTTCTTGGCCAGCGGATTGGCGCCGCTTATCGCCGCGCGGGCCGCCGCCGCAGCCGCATCGCCATCGATGGCACGGCCAGCGAGAGACAATTCGGCTCGACGCGCGCGATAGGGCACCGGCGCGGCCGCGCCGAGCACGATCGCCGCGCTGCGGCAGATGCCCTCCGGCGCGAGGTCGAGCGCGACCGCGACATCGGCCAGGGGCCAATCGAAGGAATCCTTCTCGCCCTGTTTGAGGTGTACTGAGCGCGTCGTCTCGGGCTGCGGCGGCAAGGAGATCGGCGTCAGAACCTCGCCCGCGCGCAAATCGTTCTCGCGCGTGACATCCCGAGCGGGAGACACGAAAAAATCCTCCAACATGATCCGCCGCATCTGCCCCTGGGCATTGGTGAGCTCGATCGCTGCGCCCAACGCGACCAGCGCCGTCGCCGCCGTCGAGGGATGGACGATCGCGCAGAGATCGTTGTCGAAAATGGCGTGGTATTGATTTTCGCCCGTGAGCGCGGGGCAATGAGCTCCGCCCTTGCGGCGGCACGCGAAATCGGCCGAGCGAAAATACCAGCAGCGCGGCCGTTGCAGGAGATTCCCGCCAAGGGTCGAAAGGTTGCGCAATTGCGGACTGCCGGAGCTCTCCACCGCGTCGGCAAGCGCGGCATGGCGCGGACGCAAGCGCGGATGCCGCGCGATCGCCGCAAGGGTGGCGAGAGCGCCGATACGCAGGCCGCCGTCGCGATCCTCGACGATCGTGTCGAGACCCGGCACCTCTCTGAGATTGACGATACGGCGCGGCACGATCAGGTTTTCCTTCATGAGATCGATAAGATCGATCCCGCCCGCCTTTAGGACAGAATCGTCCTCGGACGGTCTCGTCATGGCATCCGCCATCGTGGTCGAGGCGGCGTTTGCCGCTTCGGCGACGGTTCGGGCCGCAAGCCAGCCGAAACGGTTCATAATCGCCACCCGGTGCCGGGAATTCGGCCGAGGGCCGCGAGAATTGTCGCCGGGTTCATCGGCAGCGTGCACACGCGCACGCCGAGGGCGTTATAGACGGCGTTGGCGATGGCCGCGGCGGTCGCGATGGTCGCCGGCTCGGCCACGCCGCACGCATCGGTCGAGCTTCGGCCGTGATAGTCTTCGAGCAGGATGACGTCGATCTCCGGCACCTCGCTGGGGCCGACGAGCTTGTAGAATTCGAGGTCGGCGTTGAGCATGGCGCCGCTGCGGCGGTCGAGGATCCGGTTCTCGAGCAAGGCGTAAGAAATTCCCATCAAGATGCCGCCGTGAATCTGGCTTTCGACCTGCATCGGGTTGATGGGCCGGCCGCAATCATGCGCGGCGACCACCCGCTCGACGCGCACGGCTCCCGTCTCGGTATCGACAGCGACCGCGGCAAACTGAACCCCGCCAAGGTCCGACATTGCCAAGCCGCCGCCCTCGCGCGCCAAGCGGAACCCGCCATAATCGGCCGGCCGGCCGGAAACGATACTGATCCCGTCCTCGAGCAAGGACGCTGCCTCGCGGAAGCCGAGGGCGCGCGACGGCGCGGCGCGCACGAAGATCCGGCCGCCTTTCGCCGCGAGCTCGCCGGCGGTAGCGCCGAGCTTCGGCGCGGCGGCGGCGTAAAGCGAATGCAAGGCCTTATGGGCGGCATTACGGGCGGCGGGCGTTATCGAGCCCGTCATCTTGCTGCCGCCCGAGCTTTGCCCACGGGGCAAGTCCGAATCGCCGATCGAGACCGCGATATCCTGGGCGCGTAGCCCGAGCTCCTCGGCGACGACTTGAGCCAAAACCGTGCGCGTGCCGGTGCCGATGTCCTGCACGCCCGACCGCAGCGCCACCGTTCCGTCGCGGCCGATCCGCACTTCGCAAGCACTCGACATATCGACGATGCTCGGCCAGGAGGATTGCGCTACGCCAATTCCGCGCTTGATCGGCCCAGGCTCGGCGCCGGCGAGGTGGCGCGCGTGCCAGCCGGCGCGCTCGGCGCCACGGCGCCGCTCTTCGCGCCGCGCCGGACTGGGGTCGATGCGATCGCGCAAGGCGATCGGGTCGAGACCGAGCCGCTCGGCAAGCTGGTCGATGAATTGCTCGAGGGCAAACGCACCCGGGACATTGCCGGGCGCGCGCATCGCGCAGCCCGGACCAGCATTCGTGAAGACATCGTAATGCGTCATCGCGAAATTCGGGCAGGCATAGAGCGCCTGGGCGATGTTTCCGACGCCGGCGCCCGTCTCGACGCCGGCCGTGCCGTAGGCCAGCACCGAAATCGCCGTCAGCGTGCCGTCGCCGCGTGCGCCGATGCGCAAGCGCTGCCAGGTGCCGGGCCGATTGCCGCTCGAGATCTGCTCCTCGCGCCGGTCGAGCACCAGCGAAACGGGGGCACCGGCCTTGCGCGAAAGCTCGACCGCCAGGAGCCCGTAATCGCCGCCCGAGAGCTTCGAGCCGAAGCCGCCGCCGATGAACTCGGAAATCACGCGGACGCGGTCCGGCGCCAAGCCGAAAGCTTCCGCGAGCTCGTCGCGGACGCCGATCACATTCTGCGTCGAGATGTAAACCGTCAGCCGATGCGGTTGCCAATCGGCGACGATCGCATGAGGCTCGAGGCAGCAATGGGTCTGAACCGCGGTCCGGAACTCGCCTTCGACGACCAGCTCGGCCTCGCGAAAGCCGCGCGCGACATCGCCGCGATCGCCGGCGGTGAAAGCGTCCGTGGTCGGCCCCCAGACATTGCCCGACCGGGGCACGCTGCCGCCGCTCGCCTCCGGCACGAATTCGAAAGCCGGCGGGGCATAAGGCTGGCGTGCCTCGTCCATATCGACGACGAAGGGCAGAACCTCGTACTCGACCGTGATGAGCGCGAGCGCCTCTTCCGCGGCTTGCCGCGTCGTGGCCGCGACCGCCGCAATCGCCTCGCCGCAGTAGCGCGCGATCTGGATTTCGCTTTCGCCGGGCTCGTTTACGACGTGGATCGCCCGAACGCCGGGGTGCTGCGCCGCGGCAGCGATATCGACCGAAACCACTCTGGCATGGGCATGGGGAGAACGCAGGATTCGCGCGACCAGCATGCCCGGCAATTTCACGTCGACCGTAAAGCGCGCGGTGCCCGTGACCTTGGCGCGGCCATCGGGGCGCGGCACGCGCTTGCCGATGACATCGAGCGCCGCGTTGCCAGCCAAGGGCGGCGGCTCGTCGCTCGGGACCCGACGTTCGACCTCGCCCAATGTCGCGCCGACGATGCCGGTGAGGTAGATCTCGCTTCGCGTCAACCCCGCTTTGGGCACGTTCATTTCCCCGCGACCGCGCTGGCGGCCAGAATCGCTTCGAACACTTTGGGGTAAGTGCCGCACCGGCAAAAATGGCCGCTCAGGGATGCCTTGATCTCGTCGAGCGTCGGGTTGGGGTTGTGCGCGAGCAAGGCGGCCGCGCTCATGACGAGACCCGGCGTGCAAAAGCCGCATTGCATCGCATCATGGGCGATGAAGGCTTCTTGAACGGGATGAAGCTCCTCGCCTCGCGCCAGCCCTTCGATCGTCGTGACGGCGCGCTCGCCGACATCGATGACGAGGACAGTGCAGGCGCAAATCGGCTCGCCGTCGAGCCACACCGTGCAGGCCGAGCAGGCACCGCGGTTGCATGCGATCTTGGTGCCGCTCAGCCCAAGCGGACCGCGCAATGCCTCGGCCAGCGTCATCTCCGGCTCGGCCTGGAGCGCATGCTCGGCGCCGTTCACTCTGAGCCCGATCGCAACCGCGCTCGCCGTCGTCGATTCCTCGCGGTCGTGTTCCAATCCGCCCATGAACAAATTTATGCCCGGTATTATTCGGTTAGGCAATCAATCCCACAGGATCGCGCGCCGGGCGTTGATCTGGATCAATCAGCCGCGCGGACCGAAGGCGGCGAGAATGCCGAGGGCCTCGTCGATATCGCCGGGCGTGTGATCCGCGCAAATCTGGAAGCGGATTTCCTCGTCGCCGCGCGGAACGACCGGAAAGTTGAGCCCGGTGACGAGAACGCCGTGCTGCCGCAGATGGCCGACAAGCTTGGCCGTGCGCTGCGAATCGCGCACGAGGAGCGGCACGATGGGATGATCGCCGGCGATGGTCTCGAATTCGAGCCGGATGAGCCCCGCTCGGAATCGCGCCGTCATCTCGCGCAGATGCCGCAGCTTGTCGCGGCCCAGCGGGCTATCGACGATCGCCACGGCTGTGGCGGCGGCCGCCGCTTCGCCCGGCGCCATCGGATTGGAATAGATGTAGAAGGGCGAGGTCTCGCGCAGATAGGCGATGACCGGGCCGCTCGCCGCGATGTAGCCGCCGTTGACGCCGAAAGCCTTGCCGAGCGTGCCGACCACGATGTCGGCGGTGCCGCCCGTCGCTTCCTCGGTGCCGCGGCCGGTGGCCCCGAAGGCCCCGACGCCGTGGGAATCGTCCACGACGACCAGAACATTCTCCGGAAAAGCCGCATCGTATCGCCGGGCGAGAGCGCCGATCTCCGCCAAAGGCGCGTGGTCGCCGCGCATGCTGAACACGCCGTCGGTCACGATCATTGCACGCCGGCAAGATCGCTGCGCCTCTTCGAGCCGTGCTTCGAGCTCGCCAAGGTCGAGATGACGGTACATGTAGCGCTCGCGCGGGCGCGCGAGCCGTGCGGCATTGATGATGCAGTTGTGATTGAGCGCGTCGCTGATCACGGCCGTGTCGGCGGTTACGAGCGGCGGCAAAAGCCCCATCATCGCGGCGTAAGCGGAACTCAATATCATCGCGGCTTCCCGCCCGTGGAAGGCGGCGAGGCGGCGCTCCAGTTCGACATGCGGCGCCCAGGTCCCGCTGATGAAGCGCACCGCGCCCGGACCGGTTCCGAAGAGCCGAACGCCGCTATCCTCGGTGGCGACGACCTCAGCGCTCAGCGCCAGGCCGAGATAGTTATTGGCATTCATCCGCAGAAACGGCTTATCGCCTTCGCCCTCAATGCGGTAGCGAGGGCCGCACCCGCCCCGGGGCGGCACCACCCCGGTGATGACCGCTTCCGCGCCCTTGCTCCGGCCTTCCAACTCGAGCTTCCGCAACTCGGTGAGCAAAATCCGTTGCATCCGGTCATGCGGCATAATCGCGCCTCCTCGCAGCGTGGCCGGTCTATCGCGCCGGCTTCAGTCGTCCTCCCAGCTTTTCGAGCATGTCCTCGGTCATCGCTTCGATGCCGTAACAGGGGCTCCAGTCCCATTCCGCGCGCGCCGCGCTGTCGTCCACCGAGCGCGGCCAGGAATCGGCGATCGCTTGGCGCGACGGATCGACTTCGTAATCGATGCGGAAGTCGGGAATGTGCTTGCGGATCTGAGCAGCCAAGCGCTCCGGGCTGAAATTCATCGCGGTGATGTTAAAGGCGTTGCGGTGCTTGAGCCGGGCCGGATCGGCCGCCATCAGCTTGAGGATCGCGGCGATGGCATCCGGCATGTACATCATGTCGAGAGCGGTGTCGGAGCGGAGGAAGCAGGTGTAGTGCCGATAGCGGACGGCCTGATAGAAGATCTCGACGGCATAGTCGGTGGTGCCGCCGCCGGGCGGCGCGACATGGGAAATGAGGCCCGGCAGGCGCAATCCGCGCACGTCCACCGCGAAGCGCTTCGTGTAATAGTCGCACAAGAGCTCGCCCGAGACCTTGCTGACGCCGTAGAGCGTGGTGGGGCGCTGCACCGTGTCTTGCGGGGCCATGTCCCGCGGCGTCGTCGGCCCGAAGGCGCCGATGGAGCTCGGAAAAAACACCGCGCAGCGATTTTGCCGCGCGATCTCCAGCACGTTGTAGAGCCCGCCCATATTGAGGTTCCAGGCGACCTGGGGCCGTTCCTCGGCCACGGCGGAAAGCATCGCCGCCAGATGATAGATCGTCCCCACGCCATGGCGCCGCACCACGTCGTGGATTCGGTCGGCCCGGGTGCAGTCGAGATGCTCGAAGGGTTCTTGGCCGCAAGAGGCTCCTGATCCGGGCATCCTTATGTCGCTCGCGACGACGCGGCCGGGGCCGTAGCGTTCGCGCAAGGCCGGGACCAGCTCCGAGCCGATCTGCCCCATGGCGCCTGTCACGAGTATTGCGTCCGACATGGGGTAAGGATAGACCGCCGGCAAGGCGCCGGCCACAGGCGCTTTTAGGTCAGGCGCGACGGCGGGCGACCATCCGGCACATCGCGTTCGCGATCCGCGGCACATAGGCATGTTTGTAGGGGTAGTCATCGATCGGCTCGCCGAGTTGCACCAGCATGCTGGCGTTCGCCTCGAACAGCACGAGCCTTCCGTCGCGCATGAGACTGCAATCGATTCCCGCATAGTCGAGATCGAGACGCCGTGCGATCTCATGCAGGGCCTCGGCGGCTTTGCCGCGAAAGACCGTCGAATAATCGCGGAGGAAGGCCGCTTCCTCTTGGCGCATCCATTCATGTTTGCGCATGTCGGCGCGCCAGTAATGCGCCAGCCAGTCCTCGCAAATCGCGAGGTGATAAGGGTAGATCTCGCGATCGACGAAGATCAGCCGGTATTTGCGGAAATAGCCGTCGGCGCTGCGATAGTCGCGGAACTCGGTGAGGTAGAATTCCTCGAAGGGCATTTCTGCAAGATAGGGCGCGATGGCGCGAGGATCGTCGATCCGCCGCAGATCCTCGCCGCCATGCGCCCCTGCGGGCCGAATCAATAGCGCATCGCCCGGAGCGCCGGTCGCCGCCAGCTCGGCGAGCGCCGCACGCGGCACGCGCCGGGTTCTAGGCACGATGATCTCGGCGATATCGCCGAGGGCGGCGGCGACGTCATCGCGGCGGGTTTGCGCGACCCGCTCCGGCGGGTTGAGGATGGGGACGTCGATGTGCTGGGATAGTGCTTCGATCCTCCTCAGGTAGGACGCGCCGCAATCCGGATCGCCGACCGCGTTGAACACCATGTCGAATTCGGGGCACGCATCGAGCAGCGCAAGATCACCCTCCGGCATTTCTTCCGGCGGCAGATAGAGAGTGACGGTCTCGAAATGCCTCGGGGCGAAGAGGAAATGGGTCGGTGTATTGTGCGGGCCGGTGCCGCCGATGAGCAGCATGCGGGCGATAGGCGGCTCGCCGAGGCAGGGCTTGACCTTTATCCCCTGTCGCCTGCTCCACTCGGCGAAATCCGAGGTCGCTTCCTTGCGCCGATGGCCGCGATAGAGGGCATGCGCGAGATTGAGCCGCGCATCGTCGCAGCCGGGATCGAGCTCGAGCGCCCGGCGAAAAGCCGTCTCCGCTTGATCGAATTCGGACATGCTTTGATGGGCGAGGCCGAGCGTGTACCAGGTCGCGGCCGAATTCGGCGTCAAGCCGAGAACCGCTCGCAACGACTGCGCTGCGTCGCTCGCCCGCCCCATCGCAAGCAGGACAAGTCCGCGATTGCAATGCGCGGTGGCGAAGCCGGGATCGAGCGCGATCGCGCGATCGAAGGCGGCTACGGAAGCCGAATGCCGCCCGAGCCGCTGCAGCGAGACGCCGAGATCGTTCTGGGTCGGCGCGTAATTCGGCTGCGCTTTTGCCGCCGCTTCGAACAAGGCTACCGCTTTGGCGTCGTCGCCGCGCCGTTGCTGAAGCTGCGCCATGAAATGCGAGGCCATCGGACGGCCGGGCGCGAGGGTGACGGTGCGGGACAACAACGCCTCGGCGGCATCGAGATCGCCGGCGCTGGAACGCATGGCCGCCGCCAGCATCAGCGCGTGCACGTGATCCGGGTGTCGCGCCCGGACCTGGGCGCAGAGCGCCTCGGCTTGGATCAGATTGCCGCCCCGCCAGTGAAGCAGCGCTTCGGCCAGCGCCGATTCCGCCGACGCCGGCGCTGGCATCTTCGGCGCCGGTGGAGATGACAGGAGGGCGAGACCCATGGCTGAATCCACTCCGGGCTCTGAGGCTGACACGCCGACGCGCGCCGCCGCGAGGCTAGAGCGGATATGGTTTATGGGAGATTAACCAAGCCCGTCTCGCGGGTGATTCATGCCGTGCCGACGAGCTTTGCGGCGGCTTCCGGCGCGCCGCGGCGGCCGAGCGGCAGAACCGCGAGGCTGACGAGGAGCGCCGGCACGGCCGCGATGAAATAAAGCGAACGGATATCGAGATGGTTGGCGAGCAACACCCCCGCCATCAACGGACCGATGATCGAGCCGACACGGCCGATGCCCAGTGCCCAGCCCAGGCCGGTCGAGCGGATCGCGGTCGGATATTTGCTGGCCGCCAGCGCGTTGAGGAAGTTGAGGCCGCCGATGACGCCGAAGCCGGCGCCGATAATGCCGACCGCGAGCGACGGTCTCGTCGGGGCCGGCCAGGGCGATGATCACGACCGAAACCGCCGCGAGCACATGCAGGGCCGCGATCACCGGCGCCGAGCCGAGCCGGTCGCACAGCGGCCCGAAGGCGCAGGAGCCGACGATGCCGCCCAGGTTGAGGAAGGCGGTGAAGCGGATCGCGGTCGCGATCGGCAGGCCGGATTCGCGCATCATCGCCGGCAGCCACGCCGCCAGCAGATAGAGCACCAGCAAGTTGCAAAAGAACGCCGCCCAGAGCAGCGTCGTCGTGGCGGCGCGGCGCTCGGTGAACAGCTGCTTCACGGTGAAGCCCTTGAGCCGCGTTTCCGCGAGGAAAAAGCTCTCATCGCCGCGAAACCGCGCCGCGCCGCCGATCCGATTGAGGAGCGACGCGACGAGCTTCGGCCGCTGGCCGTGTTGCACCATGAAGTTGATCGATTCCGGCACCCACCAAAAAATCGCCGGCGCGAGCAGGATGGGGATTGTCCCGCCGAAAAGGAAGGCCGAAGGCCAGCCATAGACCGGGATAAGAAGCGAACTCACCAACGCGCTGATCGCGCCCCCGATCGAATAGCCGCAGAACATCACCGCGATCACCAGGGTGCGGCGGCGTCGCGGCGCATATTCCGAGGTCAGCGCCACCGCGTTCGGCAGCACGCCGCCGAGGCCGAGCCCGGTGAGGACGCGCAGCGCCAGCAACTCGGTCATGCTATGCGCGCCGGCGGTCAAGAGACTGAACACGCCGATGGCCACGGACGCGATCACGATCACTGGCTTTCGTCCATAGCTGTCGGCCAGGGGGCCGGCGATGAGCGAGCCGAGCAAGAAACCCAAGAGGCCGAGTCCGAAGATCGGGCCGAAATCGGAGATCGCCACATGCCATTCCGGCGCGATGATGGGCGCGACGAAGGCGATAACCTGGACATCGAGCCCGTCGAGCGCGGTCAAGACGCCGCACCAAATCGCGATGATCAATTGAAGCCGGCTGAACCGGCACTGATCGATGAATTCGGTGACGTTGACGTTCGACATGTCCTCCCCCCGATCGGCCGGAATTCTATCGTATCGCCGTTTGCCCAAAGCTTAGGCTCGGCTCGGCTTTGCCGCAACCACGTTGCGCTTGACTTCGCCAAATACGTGCAGGACCCTCGCCGGGAACGAGAAAACGCCAGGCCCCGCTCGGCCATTATTCCGAGGCGAGCGCCGGGAGGATCCGAATGACCTCAAGCCCCGCCGCCTACACAAGCGAGGCCCTGATCGAGCGGGCCCGCAAGCTCGCGCCGATCTTGCGCCAGCGCGCGCAAGCGACCAGCGATGCGCGCCGCGTGCCGGCCGAGACCGTCGCCGATTTCTGGGACGCCGAGCTTTGCTATCTGCTGAAGCCCAAGAAATTCGGCGGGCCCGAGGTTCGGGTCAACGTCGCCTTCGGAATCGCCTCGGAGCTGTCGCGCGGCGACGGCTCGGCCGGTTGGGTTTGGACGGTGATGGGCGTGCACGATCTTTTCGTCGCGCTCTTTCCCGAGGAGGCTCAGCACGAATATTGGGCGAAGGACCGCACCCTCTCGGCCTCGAGCTTTGCGCCCAACGGCAAGATCGAGCCGGCGCGGGGCGGCTATCGTCTCTCGGGCAAGTGGTCGTTCTGCAGCGGCGTCAACAACGCGGAATGGATGATCCTGACCGCCTTCGCCGGCATGCTGAGCCAGAACCCGCCGATCCCCGATATCCGCTATCTCCTCGTGCCCAAAAGCGACGTCGCGGTGATCGACGATTGGAACGTGATGGGCCTGCGCGGCACCGGCAGCAAGTCGGTCGCGGTCAACGGCGTGTTCGTGCCCGAGCACCGCGTGGTCGCGAACGACGATCTCATGAAGGGCACCGGGCCGGGCGCCAAGGTACACGACTCCCCGCTCTACCGCGCGCCGGTTTGGGCGGTGTTCCCGTTCTGCATCACCTCGCCCGCCAACGGGATGGCGCGCGGCGCGCTCGAATCTTACGTCGAGGAGATGAAGGCGCGCCAGAGCACCTTCGATCATTCGGCGTTGGCGGGAAAGCCCAACATCCAGCTTCGCGTCGCCGAGGCGAGCGCGCTCATCGATGCGGCGGATTTGCTCTACAAGCGGGCGCTCAAGGAAACCATCGACACGATCATGGGCGACAAGACCTTGACGACGGAGACGCGGCTGCGGAACCGGCGCGACCAGGGCTATTCGGTCGTGATGCTGCAGCGCGCAGCCGGGCTTTTATTGGGCGCGCAAGGCGGCAACGGGATTTACGATGCTGGCCACGTCCAGCGCTCGTTCCGCGACTTGCACGCGCTATCGGGCCATATCGTCGCCGGCTGGGACATGCCGGCGCTCAATTATGGCCAAGTGCTCTTGGGCGGGCCGCCGACCGATCCGTTCTTCTGAGAAAGACGCCGCCGATCGTGGGCGTGATCGCACCGGCATCCGCGCAGCCCCACGCCTCGCGGGCATCAACCGATAAACCCGCCCTGGGACCGTGAGCGAGACTCCGCGATCGAGATGAATCGATCGGTCGATCGGGAGCAAAGATCGTCCTATAAGAAGTCTTAGGGCGAGGTGTCGATGTCGGTCCGCAATCTCGACAAGATTTTCAAGCCGGGCTCCGTCGCGCTGATTGGCGCATCGGCGCGCCCAAATACGATCGGACGCGTCGTGCTGCGCAATCTTTGCCGCGCCGGCTTTGCCGGCTCGATCTTGCCCGTGAATCCGCACGAGACCGCGCTGGACGGTCTTACCGTCTACCCCGACGTGGCGAGCCTTCCCGTAGCACCCGATTTGGCCGTGATCGCGACGCCCGCCGATACCGTTCCAGGTCTCATTGCCGAGCTGGGCAAGCGCGGCACGCGCGCCGCGGTCGTCATCACCGCGGGCTTCGCCGAGTTGGGCGAGCGCGGCAAGGAACTGCAGCAGCAAGCGCTCGACGCGGCGCGAACCTATCTCTTGCGGCTGGTCGGCCCGAACTGCGTCGGCGTCATGGTTCCAGGAATCGGCCTCGACGCCAGCTTCTCGCATATCGCGCCGCTCCAGGGCGATCTCGCCTTCCTCAGCCAATCCGGCGCCATCATCACCGCGGTGCTCGATTGGGCCGCCGCGCAGGCGATCGGTTTCTCGCAAGTGGTCTCGCTCGGCGATATGGCCGATGTCGATTTCGGCGACCTCCTCGACTATCTCGCGACCGACATGAATACGCGCGCGATCTTGCTCTACGTCGAAGCGATCAAAGAGGCGCGAAAATTCATGTCGGCCGCGCGCGCCGCGGCGCGATTGAAGCCGGTTCTCGTCGTGAAGGCCGGGCGATACGCCGAAGGCGCGCGCGTGGCGGCTTCGCACACCGGCGCGCTTGCCGGCTCGGATGCCGTGTACGACGCGGCTTTCCGCCGTGCCGGGATGCTGCGCGTCGATGACCTGGCCGAGCTGTTCGACGCGGTCGAGACCCTGGCGCTGACGCGGCAACAACAGGGCGACCGGCTTGCCGTCTTGACTAATGGCGGCGGTCCCGGCGTGCTCGCGACGGATGCGCTGAATGGACTGGGCGGGCGGCTTGCCACGCTGTCGCCGATTAGTTTCGCGAGCCTCGACGCATCCCTGCCGCGCACCTGGAGCCGCGGCAATCCGGTTGACATGATCGGCGACGCCGATGCGAGCCGTTATGCCAAGGCGCTCGGGGTATTGCTCGAAGACGAGCAAAACGACGCCATCCTGGTGCTGAATTGCCCGACGGCTTTGGCGGACCCGATCGACAGTGCACGAGCGGTCGTCGAGACCGCGAAACGATCCGGCAATCGCCGCAACCTGCTTACGGCGTGGCTTGGCGAGCAATCGGCAGCCGCGGCACGGCGTCTTTTCGTCGAGTCCGGGATCGCCACTTATCAGACCCCGGAAAGCGCCGTGCGCGGCTTCATGCACGGCGTTCGGTACCGGCGCAACCAAGAAGCTGCATGATGGAGACGCCGGCGGCTGTCGGCCGCATCGCGCCCGATGTGACAGCGGCTCGCCGCGCCATCGCGCAGGCTTTGGCGGCGAACAGAAGCTGGCTCGACATCGACGAGATCGCCACGGTCTTCGCCGCCTACGGTATTCCCCTTGCCGCGCCGGTCTCGGTCGCGAGTCCCGAGGAAGCCGCGGCGGCTGCCGAGCGCATCGGCTTTCCCGTGGCGCTGAAGATTCGCTCGCGCGAGGTGACGCATAAAAGCGATGTTGGCGGGGTCGCGCTCAATCTCGGGTCCGGCGAACGCGTGCGCGACGAAGCCATCGCGATGCTCGCCCGCGTCAAGGCCGCGCAGCCGGCGGCGAAGCTCGAAGGATTTCTGGTTCAGCCGATGGTCTACCGTCCGACCGCCATCGAACTGATCGTCGGCGTGAGCACCGATCCCATCTTCGGCTTAGTCGTGATGTTCGGTCAGGGCGGCACCGCCGTCGAGGTGATCAAGGATACCGCCCTCGAATTGCCGCCGCTCAACGAGACTCTGGCGCGGGCACTGATCGCCCGCACCCGCGTCTCGCGCTTGCTTGAAGGCTACCGCGACCGCAAGCCCGCAGACCTTTCCGCGATCGCCGGCGTGCTGATTCAGGTCGCGGCGCTCGCGGCCGATCATGCCGAAATCGCCGAAATCGATATCAATCCTGTGCTGGCCGATGATGCGGGCGTGATCGCGGTCGATGCGCGCATTCGAGTTTCGCCGTCAACCGCGACGGCGGCTGCGCGTCTGTCGATCTCGCCCTATCCGCGGCGGTTCATTTCCGACGAGCGGCTAAGCGACGGCACGCCGATCCATTTGAAACCGGTGCAGCCCGAGGACGAGCCGTTGCTCAAGGATATCGTCTCGCACATGACGCCGGACGATCGGCGCTTCCGCTTTTTTGCGCCGATGCGCGAGCTCACGCATCAGCTCGGCGCGCGCCTGTCGCAGGTCGATTATGATCGCGAAATGGCGCTGATCGCGCTGACCGCGGACGGCAAGACGGCTCTCGGGGTCGCGCGTTATTCCGCCGATCCCGACAACCGACAGGCCGAGTTCGCGGTTGCCCTGCGCAGCGATTGGAAGCGGCGCGGGCTCGGCCATCTGGTGATGACGCGTCTCATCGACGTCGCGCGGCAACGCGGTCTCGGCGCGCTCGTCGGCGATGTCTCGCGCGACAACGAAGCGATGCTCGATCTGTGCCGGGTACTCGGCTTCTCCATTGATCGTCATCGCGACGATCCGGCGGCATTTCGGGTCGTCCTTCACCTCGATCAAGCCAAGCCCGCGGCACAGCCGTAGCGCTTGCAAATTCCACGGCGTCGCGCCCAGTATTCGGCGCTTGCACATCGGGGAGGGGACCATGAAGCACGCCTATGCCGCCCTTGTGGCCGGAACCCTGGCTGCGTCTTTCTGCCTGCCAGCCTCGGCTCAGACCATCATCGACGAATGGAGCAGCGTGAAGGTCGAGCCGGCGCCGACGCTGAAGCCGGCCAATCTCGATGCCAAGACCACGGCGCTCGTCGTGTTGGACTTGGTCAAGCAGAGCTGCAACGCAACCGCCCGACCGAGCTGCGTCGCCTCCATCCCGAAGATCAAGGCGCTGATCGCGACCGCCACGGCCAAGGGTGTCACAATCCTCTGGACGCTGCGGCCCGGGACCAAGCCCGAGGATGTTGTGCCCGACGTCGCGCCGCCCGCCGGCACCAGCTTCGTGAACACGCAGGCCGACAAGTTCATCGGCACCGATCTAGACAAGATGCTTAAGGACAAGGGCGTGACGAATGTGATCCTCGTCGGCACCTCGGCTGATGCGGCGGTCCTCTTCACCGCGGGCGAAGCGGCGCTGTGGGGCTTCAACGTCGTCGCGCCGGTTGACGGCATGAGCGGGGCGAAACCTTTCGAGGAACTGGCGGTCGCTTGGATCCTCGGCAACGCGTTGACCATCGCGCAAAAGGTCATGCTCACCAAAATGGACATGATCGCCTTTCGTTGATCCGGCCGGGCGGTCGGCATTAGGGCAGGGGCGATGCGTGGATTTCTCGGCATTGCCGCGTTGCTGCTGGTCGCTTGGCTCTTGAGCGAGAATCGGTGGCGCGTTCCCGTACGCACGGTCGTTGCCGGCGTCGGGCTGCAATGGGCGCTGGCCGTGCTGCTGGTCAAGTTTCCGCTCGCCGCCTCGGCTTTTCTCGTGCCTCGACCGAGGCGTCGATGCGCTCCAGCGCGCGACCGACGACGGCACGAGTTTCGTCTTCGGCTACCTCGGCGGCGGCCCCTTGCCCTTCGCCGAGACGACGCCCGGGGCGAGTTTCATCTTCGCATTCCGCGCCCTGCCGCTGGTGCTGGTGATCAGCGCGCTGGCCTCGCTGTTGTTCTATTGGGGGGTTCTGCAAGTCATCGTCAAGGGCTTCGCCTGGCTGTTGCGGCGCGCGATGGGGGTGGGCGGCGCGCTTGGGCTCGGCGCGGCCGTGCACATCTTCGTCGGCAATATCGAGGCACCGCTCCTCGTCCGGCCTTATCTCGCGCCGATGGAGCGCGGCGAGTTGTTCGCGCTGATGACCTGCGGCATGGCCGGCATCGCCGGCACGGTGATGGTGATCTACGCCACGATCCTTGGGCCGGTCATTCCGGAGGCGCTCGGAAATATCCTCACGGCCTCGGTGATCAGCACGCCCGCCGGCCTCGCCATCGCGGCGCTGATGGTGCCGTTCGGCGGCGAGAAAGCGGACGAGGCTCAGCTCGCGCTCGGCGCGCCGCTGCTGTCGGCGATGGATGCGCTGGCCAAGGGCACGGGCGACGGAATCGTCTTCCTTGCCAACATCGCCGCGATGCTGGTGGTGGCGATCGCCTGCGTGAGCCTCGTCAACATGGCGCTGTCGTGGCTTCCGCCCATGGGTGGCGATGCGGTCACGCTCCAACTCCTCTTTTCCTATCTCTTCCGGCCGGTGATGTGGCTGATCGGCGTACCGGCGGGCGAAGTCGCGGCCGCGGCCAACCTCATGGGCACCAAGACCGTGCTCAACGAGTTCATCTCGTATGTCGACATGGCCCATCTGCCGCCCGACGTGCTGGGCGCGCATTCGCGCCTCATCCTCACCTATGCGATGTGCGGCTTCGCCAATTTCGGCAGCGCCGGCATCATGATCGGCGGCATGGGCGCGATGTGTCCCGAGCGCCGCCACGATATCGTGGCGCTCGGTCTGCGCTCGATCCTCTCCGGCACGCTTGCCACTTGCATGAGCGGCGCGGTCGTGGGATTGCTTTGACCATGCCAAGGAGACCCGCCCGGACGTCCCGCATCCTCACGGCGTCGCGCGACCTCGTTGAAGATGTGGTCGCCGCCAATCTCATCCTCTTCGATCACGACATCCTCGACGCCTTCGGCCATGTCAGCGCGCGGCACGACAAGGACAAGGGCAAGTTCGTCATGTCGCGCTATGTCGCGCCCGGCATCGTGACCAAGGCCGACATTCGCGAATTCGCCCTCGATAGCGAGGCCACGCCCGACCGCGGCGAGCAGCATTACAGCGAGCGCTACATCCACGGCGAGATCTATAAGGCGCGGCCCGACGTGATGGCGGTGATCCATTCCCATGCGCCGCCGCTCATTCCGTTCGGCGCCACGGCGGTGCCGTTGCGGCCGCTCTATCACATGAGCTCGCATGTCGGGCTAGGGGTGCCGGTGTTCGAGATCCGCCGCTTCAACAATGACGGCCAGATGCTGATCCGCTCGCCCGGCTTGGGCCGCGCGCTCGCCGGAGTGCTGGCCGACAAGCCGATGGTGCTGATGCGCGGCCATGGCGCGACGGTGGTGGCCTCGTCGCTGTCGCTCGCCGTCTACCGCGCGATCTATGCCGCGCTCAATGCCAGGATGCAAATGGAGGCGATGCGGCTCGGCGACGTCACCTATCTCTCGCCCGAGGAGGTCGAGACTTGCATCGCCGGCGTCGAGTTCGACGAACCGGCGCGCCTGGTCGCTGTGGAAGAAACAGGTGAGCGGCAGGCTCGGATGAACAGCCTCGTCGAGACCTATCGCGGCGGCGTCGTGATCCAGGAATGCGACGCCTTCGGCCATCTCAATATCGCCTATTACGTCGAGCGCTTCGCCGACGCGGCGGATGAGCTGATGCAGATTCTCGTGCTGGGTACGCGGTGGCGCACGCTCGGCATCGCCACGCGCTATCTCGCAGAGCTGCGCGCGGGCGATCCGCTCGCGATCGCGAGCGGCGTCATCGCCATCGACGCCGCGAGCCTGCGCATCGGCCATGTCGCATCGAACGGCATGGGCGGCGGCGCAACCACGATCGCCGAGCAGGTTCTGGCCCTCGACGCGCCGGATGGCGAGGCCTGGGTGGCTTTGCGCGCCGCCCTGCCCGCCGCGCGGGTCGAATGGGCCGAGCTGCCCTTCGAGCCGGTCTCGCTGCCCGAGCGCAAGGGACCGGTCGCGACCGGGCTCAGCCGGGTCAAGACCGGCGAGGCCGACGCGCACGGGGAGCTTCTCCCTGTTCGGCTTCTTCGACCGGTTTTCGACCGCGAATCTCATCAACATGAACGCGGCCGGGATGACCAGCACCTATATGCGGGCCGAGCATCGCGGCTTCGCGACCTTCGAGACCAGGCTGGAGTTGTTCGGACCCCGGCCTCGACTCGGCGACAGCGTTTCGCTGTCGAGCGGCATGCTCGATCTCGGCAAGTCCTCGGTGAAAATTTTGCACGAAATGAGGCTCGCGCGAGGCGGCCGTCGCGTGGCGCGGTTTTACCAGGCCGGGGTGCATTTCGATCTCGATTCCCGCCGCTCCGCGCCGCTCCCCGAGTCGCTGCGCACTGGGTTGCGCAAATTAATGATCGAGTCGTAATTTCAGAACGCTGGCGCCGGGGGCGGCGCTTTTGTATGCATCTATCATGCGTTGGTTGCTCGCGATTCTCGTTTTGCTGTGCGTCGCCGGTCGCGCCGAAGCGACCGACAGCGACTTCGCGGCTTGGCTCGGAGGTTTGCGCGCCGATGCCGTGGCGCAGGGCATCGCGCCCGCGACCTTCGACCGCGCCCTCGCCGGAGTTCAGCCGATCGAGCGGGTGATCGAGCTGGATCGCGCGCAACCCGAAACCACCCTCACCTTCGCGCAATATCTCGACAAGGTGGTGACGCAGGCGCGGCGCGACGCCGCGCGCGACCATTATCGGGCCAACCAGGCGCTGCTCGACGAGATCGGCCGGCGCTATGGGGTGCAACCCCGTTATATCGTCGCGCTCTGGGGCATCGAAACCGATTTCGGCCGCACCATCGGTAGCTTTCCGGTGGTGGCGGCGCTGGCGACCCTGGCTTTCGATGGCCGGCGCAGCGCGTTCTTCCGCCGCGAGTTGATCAACGCGCTGCTGATCGTTCAGCAAGACGATATCGATCCCAAGACCATGATCGGCTCGTGGGCGGGGGCGATGGGGCAGAGCCAGTTCATGCCGTCGAGCTTCCTCGCCTATGCGGTGAGCTATCGCGGCGACGGCACGCCCGATATCTGGACCAAACCCGAAGACGTATTCGCTTCGATCGCGAATTATCTGGCGCGCCGCGGCTGGCATGGCGATCAAGGCTGGGGCGAGGCGGTAACCCTGCCAGCCGGGTTCGATTCGTCCGCTGCCGCCAAAGGCGCGCCACGGCCGCTGGCCGATTGGGCGGCTCTCGGCCTGCGTGGCGCCGATGGCACCGCGTTGGAGGTTTCGCCCTTGCGCGCCTCGTTGCTGCAGCCGGGCGGCAGCGACAGCCCGGCTTTCTTGGTTTACGATAATTTCAGCGTGATTTTGCGCTGGAATAATTCTAGCTATTTCGGGGTTGCCGTCGGCACTCTCGCCGATAGCGTGAATTGACGGATGGGGTGGATGGGGCGGTGCTCGTTTCGAATTCTCGCCTTCGGCGGCGCGGCGGTTCTGCTGGCCGCGTGCTCGTCGGCGCCGCGAATCACGACGGCGACGGCGCCGACGGGGGCGGCGCCAGGGCAGGGCACTTACAAGGTCGGCGCTCCCTACCAGATCGAAGGCACCTGGTATTACCCCGCGGAAGACTGGAGCTATGACGAAACCGGCATAGCCTCGTGGTATGGCGAGCAGTTCCACGGCAGGTATACGGCCAATGGCGAGATCTTCGATCTGAACGCGCTCACCGCGGCGCATCGTACCTTGCCGATGCCGGCGGTCGTGCAGGTGACCAATCTCGAGAATGGCCGCACAATCGAGGTCCGGGTCAACGATCGCGGCCCTTATGCGCGCGGCCGCATCATCGACTTGTCGCGCCGCGCCGCGCAGCTTTTGGGTTTCGAGGACAAGGGCACGGCCAAAGTCCGCGTGAAGATCGACGTGGGCCGATCGATCCAGGTCGCGAGCCTTGCCGGCCGCCGCGGCGCCGAGCCCGCTCTCGCCGCGTTGCAGCCCAAAGCCGAGCCGGTCGCGCCCGTCACGGCCGAAGCATTGCCGCCGCCGCCGGGCGTCGTCGCTTCGGCCAGCCCGCGGCCGGTTCTGCCGGCGCCGCCGCCCGCGCTGCGAGTGGCGGAGGTCGTGGCCGAGCCGCCGCCCTTATCCGAGACCGTCACCACCGTTCCGGTCAAGCCGAGTCAGATTTATATCCAGGCGGGTTCCTTCGCCAACGTCGCCTATGCGGTCAAGCTCAAAACCCTGCTCGACCGCGTCGGGACGACAACGGTCAGCGATGCCAAGGTCAACGGCATCGTGTTCTATCGCGTGCGCCTAGGCCCCGTCGCGACGGTCGATCAGGCGGATGCCCTGCTCGACCGAATCATCGCCGGCGCGCCAGAGGCGCGAATCGTCGTCGATTGACGGATCGCATTTTAGCCGCAATTCCCGCTATGCTGCGACGGAACCCCTTGCCACATTGTTTGGGTGATTCGCATGAATCCGCAATTCATCCTTGCCGCCGGATTGGGTGCCGCGCTCGCGCTCGGCGCCGAAGCTGCCGCCGCCGCGCCGCCTTCCATTGACACCGCGGCGCGGAACGCCGTCGTCGTCGATTTCGACACCGGCACCGTCCTGCTCGACAAGGGCGCCGATCAGCACATCCCGCCCGCCTCGATGAGCAAGATCATGACCGCTTACGTGGTCTACGGATATTTGAAGTCCGGGCGGGCGAAGCTCGATGACACGCTGCCGGTGAGCGAGCTCGCCTGGGCCAAGCACAAGACCAACGAATCCAACATGTTCGTGCCGCTCGGCGCGCAGGTGAAGGTCGAGGATTTGATCCGCGGCATGATCATCCAGTCGGGCAACGATGCCTGCGTGGTGCTGGCTGAGGGTCTGGCGGGAAGCACATCGGCCTTCGTCGATCAGATGAACGATACGGCGCAAAAGCTCGGCCTTAAGAACAGCCATTTCGCCGATGTCGATGGCTTGCCCGACCCAGGCGAATACATGACGGCGCGGGATCTCGCGACCCTGGCGCGCGACATGATTCGGGACTTCCCCGAATATTTTCATTACGATTCCGAGAAGGACTTTACCTATAACGGGATCAAGCAAGGCAATCGGAATCCGCTGCTCTATAAGGATCTCGGCGTCAACGGCATGAAGACCGGCCACACCGAGGAGGCCGGCTATGGGCTCACCATCACGGCCCTGCGCAACGGCCGCCGCGTGATCGAGGTTCTGGCCGGCATGTCCAGCATGAAGGAGCGCTCGCAGGAGAGCGAGAAGGTGCTCGATTGGGCCTATCGCGAATGGGCCGATTACAAGCTGGTCAAGGCGGGCGACACGGTGGACGAGGCGCCAGTGTGGCTCGGCGTTTCCGACACTGTGCCGGTGACGACCGCCTCGGACGTGATCGTCACCTTGCCTAGGACGGCGCGCCCGGCAATGAAGGTCGCCGCGATCTATGACCACGCGGCGTCCGCGCCGGTCAGCCAAGGCCAGGCGATCGGAACCCTGCAAGTGACCGCGCCCGACAGCGCCGCGATCGACGTGCCGCTGATCGCGGCGCAGCCGGTCGAGCGGGTCGGCCCCGTCACGCGCGCCGCGCTCGCTGCGGGTTATCTGATCTTCGGACGCCGCAACTGAGCCGCGGCAAGTTCATCACCCTCGAGGGCGGGGAGGGCGCGGGCAAGTCCACCCAGGCAAAGCGGCTGGTCGACAAGCTCACGGCTGCGGGATTGGCCGCGATTGCGACGCGCGAGCCCGGCGGCGCGGCCGGCGCCGACGAGATCCCGAAACTTGCTCTTGAGCGGCGCGCCCGAGCGCTGGGACGGGGTGAGCGAGGCGTTGCTGATGGTGGCGGCGCGGCGCTGCCATCTCGTGGACACGGTGTGGCCCGCGCTCGATGCCGGAAAATTTGTGGTCTCGGACCGGTTCGCGGATTCGACCACGGCCTATCAGGGTCATGGCGGCGGCGTGGATTTGGCGCGCCTTGCCGAGCTTCATCGCCTCGTCGCCGGCGAGTTCCAGCCCGATCTGACGCTCGTTCTCGACCTGGCCGTCGCGACCGGCTTGGCGCGCGCCGCGCAGCGCAAGGGCGACGAGACAAGGTTCGAGGGTAAGGGGACCGCATTCCATGAACGGGTGCGCGCGGGCTTCCTCGAGATCGCCGCGCAGCAGCAGCGGCGCTGCGTGGTGATCGATGCGAGTCTCGGCATCGACACTGTCGCCGCCGCGATCCTCGCGGCGGTGCGCGAGCGTCTTGGCGTCGCGGTTTGACCATGGCCGAAGACGACGACATCGAGACCGAATCGGACTCGGCCGACGCCGCGCCCGAGATTCCTTCGCCGCGCGAGAATCCGCTGCTGCTCGGGCACCAGGCGGCCGAGGCCGCGCTGCTCCAAGCCTATAATTCCGGCCGGCTTAGCCATGCCTGGCTGCTGGCCGGCCCGCGCGGCATCGGCAAGGCAACACTCGCCTTTCGCTTCGCGCGCTTCCTGTTCGCGCAAGGCGCGGGCGCCGGCGGACTCGTTGCCGCGCCGGCGACCTCGCTGGCGATCGCGCCCAGTCAGGCGAGCTTCCGCCTGGTGGTGTCCGGGGGCCATCCCGACCTGCTGGTCGTCGAGCGTGGACTGGACCCGAAGCGCAAGCGGCAACGGCGCGAGATCGTCGCCGAGGAGGCAAGGGGCGTCGCCGAATTCCTGCATTTGACCTCGGCCCAGGGCGGCTGGCGCGTCGTGGTGGTGGACGGCGCCGATTTGCTGAATATCCCTGCCGCCAACAGCCTCCTCAAAATCCTCGAGGAGCCGCCAAGACAGACTGTGCTGCTGCTGGCGAGCGACAGTCCGGGGATGGTGCTGCCGACCATTCGCTCGCGCTGCCGGATGCTCGCGATGAAGCCCCTGGCCGACGACGTGATGGCCGAGTTGCTGCAGCGCTTCCGGCCCGATCTTAGCGCCACGGACCGCGCCATGCTCAGCCGTCTTGCCGACGGCAGCATCGGCCGGGCGCTCGACTTGGCCTCGAGTGACGGCGTTGTAATTTATAACAGTGCTTTTAATATATTACGCAACCTTCCTCGTGTCGATTATGAGGCAATTCACGGCTTGGCCGAGCGCTTGGCGCGGGCCGGGGCGGAAGACGGTTTCGAGCTCTTCGGCGAGCTCTTATCGGCCTCGATAGCGCGGCTCGTCGCCTTGGGCGGGCAGCAGGGCGCCAAGGTCTCGCCCGAAGAGGAGCGCGTGATGCGGGCCCTCGCCGCGCGCCGCGGCCTTGATCAATGGGTGGAGGTGTGGGAAAAGCTCACCCATCTCTTCGCGCAAGGAGGCCGCATCAATCTCGACCGCAAGCAGGTCGTGCTGAATGCCTGTTTTGCCCTGGAAGAGGCCGCGCGCTGAGTTTCGCATGCTAAGGAGAGAAGATGGCCGGCGGCCAGCCCTTTTACGTCACGACGCCGATCTATTACGTCAATGACCAGCCGCATCTCGGTCATGCCTACACGACCGTGGCGGTCGATGCGTTGGCGCGCTTCATGCGGCTCGACGGACGGCGCGTGCTGTTCCTGACCGGCACCGACGAGCACGGCCAGAAGGTC
This sequence comes from uncultured Alphaproteobacteria bacterium, assembly GCA_963803265.1. GTDB lineage: Bacteria > Pseudomonadota > Alphaproteobacteria > ATCC43930 > CGMCC-115725 > CAIKMD01. The sequence continues at coordinate 32,097 of CAWDLZ010000029.1, forward strand.
GAGAAATCCGCGCGTGCGGCGGGCATCGATCCGCAAGCCTTCTGCGACCGGGTGTCGCAGAATTTCCGCGACATGAACCGGCTGATGGACGTCAGCGAGGACCAGTTCATCCGCACTACCGAGCCGCGCCACATCCGCGCCAGTCAGGCGCTTTGGCAAGAGCTGGAAAAGCGCGGCGAGATCTATCTCGGGCGCTTTGCCGGCTGGTATTCGGTGCGCGACGAGGCGTTCTACGAAGCCAGCGAGTTGAAGGACGGCAAGGCCCCGACCGGCGCCGAGGTCGAATGGGTCGAGGAAGAGAACTATTTCTTCCGGCTCTCGGCGTGGCAGGAGCGGTTGCTCGCCTATTACGACGCCCATCCCGATTTCATCGCGCCGCGCGCGCGTCGCAACGAGATCGTCAGCTTCGTCAAGGGCGGGCTCAACGATCTCTCGATCTCGCGCACCAGCTTCAAATGGGGCGTGCCCGTGCCGGGCAACGACAAGCATGTCATGTATGTCTGGCTCGACGCGCTCGCCAATTACCTCACCGCGATCGGCTATCCCAATACCCGGTCCGCCGATTTCCAAACCTTCTGGCCGGCCGATCTCCACATGGTGGGCAAGGACATCGTGCGTTTCCACTGCGTCTACTGGCCGGCCTTTCTGATGGCCGCCGAGCTCGCGGTGCCGCGGCGCGTCTTCGCCCATGGCTGGTGGACGGTCGAGGGCAGGAAGATGTCGAAATCGGACGGAAATTTCATCACGCCGAAGCAATTGGTCGATCAATACGGCGTCGATCCGGTGCGCTATTTCATGTTGCGCGAGCTGCCTTTCGGCAGCGACGGCGATTTTTCGCATCGCGCGATGGTCGGGCGCATCAATGGCGACCTCGCCAACGATCTGGGAAATCTCGCGCAGCGGGTGTTGAGCTTCATCAACAAGAATTGCGACGCCAAGGTGCCGGCGCCGGCCACGCTCGTTGCGGCCGACGAGGCCTTGCTGGCATCGGCGCGCGCGCTGCTGCCGAAACTACGCGCCGACTATGCCGAGCAGAGCTTTCACCGCGCGCTCGAAACCTTGTGGCAGGTGGTCGGGGACGCCAATCGCTATGTCGACGCCGAGGCGCCCTGGACCCTGCGCAAGACCGATCCGGCGCGGATGGCGACCGTGCTCTACGTGCTCGCCGAGGCGATCCGGCATTTGGCGATCCTCGTCCAGCCCGTCGTGCCCGAGGCGGCAGCAAAGCTGCTCGATCAGCTTGCCGTGCCGGCGGACAGCCGCGATTTCGCCATGCTCGATAGGGCGCTCTCCCCCGGCACCGCGCTGCCCAACCCCTCGGGCGTCTTTCCGCGCTTCGTCGAAGCGGCGAGCGCATGACGCGCGCCGGAATCATCGTCCTATTGGTCGTCCTGGCCGTTCCGGCCGTGGCGCAGACGCCGCCTGGCCCGAGCGATACCACGGTGTTGCATCTCACCGAACGGGCCGAGCGCAACGTTCCGCGCGACACGTTACGCGCCGAGCTCGGCGCCGAGGCCGAGAACGCCGATGCGGCGAAGCTCCAAGCCGATATCAATCGCCTGACGACCGCTGCGGTAGCGCGCGCCAAGTCAACGCCCGGCATCGCGGTCGAGACCACCGGCTACTCCGTCTATCAGGAGCGCCCCGACAAGGCGCCGGCGCTTTGGCATGGCAGCCAAACGATCGCCCTTACGGGCAAGGACTTCGCGGCGCTTCTGGCGCTCGTCGGCGCCTTGCAGCAGGACGGGCTGGTGGTAACGAGCCTTTCTCCCGAACTCTCCAAGGAAGCCCAGCGCGCCGTCGAGGACGAGCTGACCGATACCGCGCTCGCCCGCCTGCAGCAGCGCGCCGCGCGCGTCGCCGCCTCGCTCGGCATGCGCGTCGAGGGTTACCGCGATCTCCAGCTCGGCAACGCAACGACGCAAGCCTCGCCGCAACCGCGGGTGCTGACGATGATCGCTGGTGCCCAAGCCGCGCCGCCCGTCGCCGAGCCGGGTGAGGCCGCCGTCTCGGTCACGGCCGAAGCGCAGATCGCGCTCGCGCCGAAGTGAGCGCCATGCTGGTCGATAGCCATTGCCATCTCGATTTCGCGGAAGGCGCCGAGCGGCCCGAAATCATCGCGCGGGCGAGGCGGGCAGGGGTGCGGACGCTGCTTACCATCGGAACGAAGCTCGACGAGTTTCCTGCCGTGCGCGCGATCGCCGAAGGCGACGCTGACATCTGGTGCAGCGTCGGCGTCCACCCGCACGAGGCCGCGGTCGAGCCCAGGGCGACGGTGGCCGCGCTCATCGAGGCGACGCGCCATCCCAAGGTCGTCGGCATCGGCGAGACCGGGCTCGATTTCTATTACGAGCATAGCCCGCGCGATGTCCAAGTCGAGATTTTTCGCGTCCATATCGCGGCCGCTCGCGAGGCCGGGGTGCCGCTAATCGTCCATACCCGCGATGCCGATCCCGAAACCATCGCGATTCTGGAGGAGACGCACGCGACCTCGGGCGTCATCCATTGCTTCAGCACCGGGCGCGAATTGGCCGAGCGCGCGCTGGCGCTGGGCTTTTACATCTCGCTCTCGGGCATCGTCACCTTCAAGACGGCGCAAGGTCTGCGCGAGATCGCGCGCGACTTGCCGCTCGATCGGATTCTGGTCGAGACCGACGCGCCCTATCTGGCGCCGGTGCCGCTCAGGGGGAAGCGTAACGAGCCGGCCTTTATCACCTATACCGCCGCCATGGTCGCCCAGTTGAAGGGCATCGCGCCCGAGGCGCTGGCCGCCGCAACGACCGATAATTTCTTCCGGCTGTTCGCCAAGGCGCGGCCGCCGGGCCTAAGCTGATGCGCGTCACCATGCTCGGTTGCGGCCCGTCCTGGGGCGTGCCGCGCGTCGGCGGCGATTGGGGCGCGTGCGACCCCGCGAACCCGAAGAACCGGCGCCGCCGCTGCTCGATCCTGGTCGAGGACGAGGGCGCGTCCCTCCTCGTCGATACCTCGCCCGATCTGCGCGAGCAGTTGCTCGATGCGCAGGTCCAGCGCATCGACGCGGTGCTGTTCACCCACATTCATGCCGACCACACCCATGGCATCGACGATCTGCGCTCGGTCAACCGCGCGATCGGAAAGGCGCTGCCGATCTATGCCGATCCCGCGACGCTTCGGGAGCTGAAGCAGCGCTTCGGCTACATTTTCGCCGCGGTCGATCCGGCGGCGCAATCCGCCTTCTACAAGCCCGCGGTCGAGCCGCACGAAATCCTCGGACCCTTCGCCGCGGCCGGGCTGTCGGTGGTGCCGTTCACCCAGGATCACGGCTTTTCCCAATCACTCGGCTTTCGTCTCGGGCGCTTCGGCTATTCCACCGACGTGCTCGCGCTCGACGAGGCGGCGTTCGCCGCGCTCAGCGGCATCGAGGTTTGGATCGTCGATGCTTTTCGCGAAAAGCCGCATCCGACCCATGCCCACATCGAGAGGACGCTGGCCTGGATCGCGCGGGTGAAGCCGCGCCGGGCGATCCTCACGCATATGGATCAGAGCTTGGACTACGAGGCTTTGAAGCGGGTTCTGCCCGAGGGCGTCGAGCCAGGCTATGATGGGTTAATTATAAATTCGTGATGTTTCACTTCGCAACCCCAGCCCCGAGGTATAGATTATGGACCTTGGGACCGCCGGCCTCAAATCTGAATCCCCGCTTTGGGAAACCCGCCGGCTGTGGAGCCTGTGGGACATGATTCGATTTCCGGCCGAGCACTTCTTGGGCATGACACGAGAGATTGGTCGATTAACCGAGAATCTCAGTAAGGCGCCGCCTACCGACCCTAGGAAGAAAGAGTCTCGGAAGAATGACGCGGGACATCTGAAATCTTACATACCACCGTTCAAACAACTCGGGTTGACGCTGAGTGCACGTCAACTCGCAAGAATTGTCGCAAGATGTGAGGACGAAGAAAAGGCTCTTACCAACAAACAGATGACAGAAATGTTGGCCGAACTGGGGAATCGGTTAACCGATGAATGCGAGCAGATGCATTTCCTTTGTCTAACCAATAAAGAAAGGGACTGGTACGAGCCGTCCTCTCCGATCTTCGTAAAAGAGATGACAGACAAAATCCCCGCGATTGCGGAAGACGCCGACGAAGCGGCCAAATGCCTAGCCTTAAGCCGCCCGACTGCTTGTGTTTTTCATTTGATGCGGGTGATGGAGCTTGGGGTCCAGAAATTAGGCGAGACGCTCGGGGTTGCTCTCGTTTCCGAGAAAAATTGGCAAAACATTTTGGACGAGACAAACAAGGCTATTAAAGCGCTAGACCACAAGCAATCTCGCACCAAGGCACTCGCTGAGGTTTCGTCGCATCTTTATGGCGTAAAGGTGGCATGGCGGAACGAGGTAATGCACCCGAAGCAGACTTATACGCCTGAGGAAGCAGAGGCGATTTTTAATAATGTTCGAACCTTTATTCGCGAGTTGGCGGGGGTGATCTAGCTTTGATGACCTTCTTGAACGCACGCTCAAAAGCCTTTGGGTCTTCGTCCACCTCGGCCTTCTTGGCGGCTTCGATGAAGCGCTTGGATTGCACGGGATCGTCGGGCTTCGGAGCAGTTTTGCGGGGCACGGGGTTCTCGCTGAATTCTATCGGCACCGAACGTACATTGACCGCTGGTAGGGGTTTATTACCGGCGTCGATTCTTCGTCTGCGGCGACGATATCGTATCCGGCGGGGCACATTTCCGCGGCCCGCGCGTAGCAATCGTCCATCGTATGCTGAATGCCGCTGCACCCGATCGCGTAGCCTTGTCCGCCGCCTGGGAGAGCGGTTTGCCGCGCCGTGGTGCAAGCCGCCAACGCGAGCGGCAAGCCCACAAGAATGAGGAATTCATGCCAGGACATTGGCCGATGATAACAGATGAGCCGCCATCCTACAGCCTGCCAGGCAGCTTCATTCTCATGCCCGACCTTGTGGCGTCGCTAGCCGATGTGCAGCCCGAACGGCTTCAAGAGCTTGGGCGACAATGCCTGCTGCGGCGTTCTGGAATGCCCGGAGATGCTGCGGCCGAACGGTCGCAGGCGTCGGTGCCTTCGCTATTCCTTCGATTGCGGCTTGCTCTAGGGTGGCGAGATACGTCTGCGGATCGGGCTTCATTCCGGCGATTTCGCTGAGAATGTTGAACATGATGATTTTGCAGCCAAAGATTTCGCCGCGCAGTTCGGCGAGTTCCGCGTTTGTCATGTTTTGTTCTCATTCTTTGAATGGCAACCGTAATTGCTTCGATTCCTCTTGCTTGAACCGGCCTCGCCAGCGGCGCTTGCCGCGCCGATCCTTAGGTGAGCGCTTCGGCGCCTTGATCGCTGTGAGGCGTCGCATAAGTAAGCCGCTTGCCCTTCGCGCCCTTCAAGGCGATCTCGGCCCGCGTGGCATCGTCCACCCCGAGCTTCGCGCGGGTGTTCTGCCGGAAATCGAACTCGGCCAGATAGCGGTCAACGTGCCGCTCGTCGATATGCTGGTAGATACCGACGAGACCGCGCTTAAACACGCTAAAGAAGCCCTCAAGGGTGTTGGTGTGAACTACGCCATGCTCGCCCTTGCGCGCGTATTCGCCCTTGGAGTGATCAACGCTTTCGTGCCCGGCGACCGGCAGGATGCCCTTATAGTATTGCGCGCCATCGGTGAACAGGCGGCTTCCTTTGGCGACGTTCTTGCCAATAGCGGTCTTGATCTCGTAGCTGTTTGCATTCTCGATTTTCATGGAACGGGTTGCGCTGCCACGCTCGACAAGGCTCAGAACCTTGATCTTGTGCGAATAGCCGCCTTGCTCCTTGTCCCGACCCATGGCCTGCGAGAAAAAGGTCTCGTCGGCCTCGACGATCTTGCCGCTGCCGCCGATGGGGCCGACGTCCGCGCCTGGAGCCATGACGTGCCGAATGCGGTGCCCGAGGAACCAAGCGGTCTTGAGGCCGCAACCCAAGGTCCGCTGAAGCTGGCGGGTGCTGACGCCTTTCTTGCTACTGCAAAGCATGTAGATCGCCTGGAGCCACAGCCTCAAGGCAAGGTGGCTATCCTCGAAAATGGTGCCAATCCGCACGGTAAAGCCCTTGCGGCAGACATAGCATTTGCGCAGGCCAGGGCGGCTGGACTTGCCTTCAAGCCGTCCAATCCGCGCCGCGTCCATGTTGCCACAATGAGGGCAGACCGGGCCATTTGGCCAAAGGTGCGCCTCGACCCAGGCAAAGGCGGCTTCTTCGTTATGGAATTGATCGGCGGAAAGAGCGGGCTTCGACATGGTTTATCTCCTAATGGAAACAAGCCTAATCCTAGCGTGTGGGGTTGTCAAGTGAAACATCGCGTATAAATTTCCCATAATATACATTATGCGCTATTTATTATGAGACTGCGCATGAACCTATCCCGAGACCCCTCTGATATTACAGCATTCAATCAGCCTCAGCGGAAAGCCCTGACATGACCAAAATCCTTCAGCTCGAGCGCCTTCTCGGGATCATGGCGCGGCTGCGCGACCCCGATACCGGCTGTCCCTGGGACGTGGCGCAGAGCTTCCGGACCATCGCGCCCTACACGATCGAGGAAGCCTATGAGGTCGCGGAGGCCGCCGAATCGGGCGACACGGCGGCTCTGCGGGAGGAGCTGGGCGACCTCCTTTTGCAGGTTGTGTTCCATTCCCGCATGGCCGAGGAAGCAGGAAAATTCACCTTCGACGAAGTCGCCGGCGCGATCTCGGACAAGATGGTGCGCCGCCATCCTCATGTCTTCGGCGATGCCGCAATCAACTCGGCCGCTGCTCAGACCCAGGCCTGGGAGGAGCAAAAGGCCGGCGAGCGCCAGGCCAAGGGTGCCTCAAGCGCGCTCGACGGCGTCGGGCCCGGATTGCCCGCCCTCACCCGCGCCGCGAAATTGCAGCGCCGCGCCGCCCGGGTGGGCTTCGACTGGCCCACCGCCGAGCCGATCTTCGACAAGATCGCCGAGGAAGTGGGCGAGCTTCGCGAAGCGCTCGTCGAAGGCCCGGCGCGGATCGAGGACGAGCTGGGCGATCTTCTGTTCGCGGTCGTCAACCTCGCGCGCCATCTCGAGACCGATCCAGAGCAGGCGCTGCGCGGCGCTTCCGGCAAATTCGAGCGCCGCTTCCGTCGCGTCGAGGCGTTGCTGGCGCTGGCGGGCAAGTCGCCCGGAGACGCGACGCTCGACGAGATGGAGGCGCTATGGCAAGCCGCCAAGCGGGACGAGCCGCCCCCCGCTACTCGGTGAACTCGTTGTCGATGATGTCGTCGTAGCGCTTGAGCTTGTCCTCGGGCTTCAGGAATCCCGCGGCGATGTTCATCAGGTCGCTGTTTTCGAGCATCTTCACCGTCGTCAGCGGCGGCGACGGCGTCATCGCCGTCAGCATGTCGATCGACGCCGCGAGCACCGCGTCGCTGTAATTCGCGAAATGGGCCTTCGCCACCGCGATCGATTCCCGGCGATGCTCATGGAGGAACCTCGCCGCCTCGACGATGCCATGCACCATCTTGACGCAGATCGAGCGGTGCGCCGGACAGAAATCGGCGCGCGCCAGGAGCAAACCGGCCGAGACCGGCGAGTACTGCCTGGGCTCGCCCTTGGCCGAATCCGAGAGGATCACGCCGGTGCCGCCAAGCACCGCCTCCTGGATGAAGGGCGGACCGCTCACGAAGCCGTCGATCGCCTTGCGGTCGAAGGCCGCCATGTATTCCGGCGGCTGCATCGCCGGGGCCACCACATCGTCGCGTCCGAGGCCGGCTTCGATGGCCACCACCTTCAGCACGATGTCGGGGATGGCGCCGACGCCGCCCATGGCGATGGTCAGCCCGCGCAAGAGCTTGCCCCGCACCGCGAGCGGAGCGTTGGGATCGAAATGCCCGGTATCGGCGATGTCCTTGCGGATGACGATGTCCTCGTCCGATTGGTTGATCGCTGTGGCGAGCGCCACGAGCTTTTGTCCGCGGAAATCGGCGCGCGTGATCGAGGGCCCGGACGACATCGAGAAATCCACCGAGCCCGAAATCACCGCGTTCATCGAGCCGATGCCCTGGATGTCCAGCACCTTCACGTCGAGGCCCTGCTTCTCCCAAAGCCGTTCGTCCGCCGCGATGTAGCGCGTGATGAATCCGATGGTATCGCCGGGAATGGCGAGCGTCGTATGCTCGAGCTCGGCGGCGGCGGCCGGCAGGGCGCCGAGCGCCGCGATGGCCGCAAGACCGAACGCGGCGAGCCTTCCTCCGGCGCTCATTTGATCCTCGCCGCCGCTTCCTTGACCATGCTGAGATCGGCGTAGGGCTTCACGTCGAGCTTGGCTTTGAGGAAGCCGACGTCGTACTGAGCGTCGACCGCGCGCTGCAGATTAGCGAGGTTGGGCAGCATGTTCGGATCGCGGTAGAGATCGGGCTTGCCGTAGACCCATTGCAGGCGCTCGGGCGGCTGCTTCGTGATCTGCGCGGCAAGCTCGACGACGGCGTCGTGATTCTTGGGGTCGGTCAGATAGCGCACGACGCGGATCGCGTCCTCGAAAAGATCGACCATCGCGGCGCGGTTCTTCTTGAGAAAATCCTCATGCGCCGTCCAGATCACGAACTGCGTCGGCCCGCCCAGCGCCTCGACGTCGGTGAAGAGCGGCCTTGCCTCGGCGATGAAGGTCGGCGTCGCGTTGAAGGGCGCTACCGCCGCGACCAGATCGGCTTTCTTTTCCGTCAGCAAGGCTTCCATGTTGGGGAAGCCGGCCTCGATCACGGTGTAGTCGCGCGGCGCTTCGAGCCCGTGGTGCTTCAGCATCGCCCTGATCGCGATATCGATGGCCGAACCGGCGCCGACATCGGCGACCACCTTGCCCTTCAAATCCTCGACGGTCTTGACCGGCCCATCCTTCAATACGTAATAGGCGCCCGAATCATGGCCGTGAGCGCCGTCCTGCGCCTCGTCGGCGATGTAGCGCAGATCGCTCATTCCCGCGTTCTCGACCGCCGTCGCAAAGGACGAATAAGCGAGATCGGCGATGTCGAGATCGCCCGTGGCGAGCGCCGTGATCATCGGCGGCGTGCCGGCGAAATGCACCGGCTCGACCGTGTAGGTCTTGCCGTAATGCGTCATCAGGTCCTTTTTGTCGTAGATGATCGACGCCCAGTTGCCGAGCGGAACGACCCAGGCGATCCGCACATTGAGCGGCGCCTGCGCGCGCGCCGGCGCTACGTTGATGGCCGCCATCGCGATCCCGCAAAGAATCGCCTTCAGAGTGTTGCCCGAACGCATATCGCCCTCCCCAATTCACGTGGTTCTTGACGTCAGGATCGAGAGCGAAGCGCGCTCTGTCAAGCGCGCTCGCGCTTTACGGCTTCGCGAGCAGGTCGATGAGGCTCGACGTGTCCCAGCGGCCGCCGCCGCGCTCCTGGACGCGTTGGTAGAATTGATCGACGAGAGCTGTGACTGGCAGCGCCGATTTGTTGCGGCGCGCCTCGGCGAGGCAGATCGCGAGGTCCTTGCGCATCCAATCGACCGCGAAGCCGAAATCGAACTTGCCCTCGAGCATGGTGGCGAAGCGGTTCTCGAGCTGCCAGGATTGCGCCGCGCCCTTGGCGATCACCCCGGCGGCCTTGCGCGCATCGAGCCCGGCGCGCATCGCGAAATTCAGCCCCTCGGCCAAGCCCTGAACCAGGCCGGCGATCAGGATCTGGTTGACCATCTTGGTGAGCTGGCCGTTGCCGGCCGGACCCATATGCGTGACGGCGCGGCCGTACTGCGCCATCGCCTTCTCGGCGATGGCAAAGCTCGCCACCTCGCCGCCAACCATGATCGTGAGCTTGCCGCTTTCCGCGCCGGCCTGGCCGCCCGACACCGGTGCGTCGAGAAAGCCGAGCCCCCTCGCCTTCGCCGCGCGATCGAGCTCGCGCGCCAGCTCGGCCGAATCAGTGGTGTGATCGACCAGGACCGCGCCCTTGGCCATGCCGAAGAAAGCGCCGGCAGCCCCGAGCACCGACCTGGCGCATATCCTCGTCATTGCCGACGCAGGTAAACACGATCTCGGCGTCCGCCGCCGCCTCGGCCGGCGTCGCGCGCAGCGTGCCGCCATGTTGGGCGACCCAGGCGCGGGCCTTGGAAGCGGTGCGATTATAGACCGTGACCTCGTGGCCGGCCTTGGCAAGGTGCCCGGCCATCGGAAAGCCCATCACGCCGAGGCCGAGGAAGGCGAGTTTCATGGCGCAACACCCGTCTTTGAGAATTTCGCGCGAGTCTCAGCGACCGCGTCCTGCATCGCGGCCAAACGCTCGGGCGCCGCCGGATGCGAGACCGTCAGCGGCGCCTTGGCCTCGGCCAGCCGGCGCCACAATTCCGGCGCGGCGTCGAGCGCATAGCCGGCGCGCGCCAAGATCGCGAGGGCGAGCGTGTCGGCCTCGGCATCGCTGCCCGGCTTCGCTTCCATCGCGAGGCCGAATGCCATCGCCGCGGCCAGCTCGTCGTCGGAACGCGCGAAATCCTGCAAGCCGCCGTGGAAGTCGCCGCTGCCGGTGATGTCGACGAGAGCGTCGTTCGCGCGATCGAGGCGATAGCTGCAGGCGCGCGCCGGGGCGACCGTGAATTCCTGCGCCGCGCCGCCGCGCCGCACGCCGACCCTGAACGGCGCGTATTGCGCGGCGCGCATCATCTGGAGCGCTGCGGCGGCGGCCGGCTCGCCCTTCGGAACCACCGCGCCGTCGATGGTGAGGATCACGTCGCCGACGTGCAAGCCGCCGCGTTCCGCGCCTGATCCCGGCACCACATCCAGCACCGTCAGCGCCTCGCCAAGCTGCGGATAGGCGGCGAGCATCGCCGGGCGCGACGGCGCGGCGATATTCGACGCGGTGGCGAAGGACACGCCCGACACGGGTGCTACGTGCTCGCCGCAAAATTCCGCCGCGGCGACGATCACCCGGTAGCGCACATGAGTGAACCGGTCGATGATCGCCCGGGCCTGTCGTGCGCCGCTTAGGATTTCGGGATCGGGCGCGGCGGCGATCGTATCGCCGCTCTTGACGGTTTGGCCGACGACGACCGCGCCGGACAGGACCATGCGATCGGCATAAGCTTGCGTCGAGATCATCTCCGGCGTGACCTTCAGAATGATGGAATAACCGCTATTAGCGACCAGCTTGATCCGGAAGCCCTGATCGGCGCGCGCTTTCAGCGTCGCCTCGTCGAGCGTCACGCCGACGATGTCCTGTTTGAGGCACCGGTCGGACCCACAGCCATGCTGGTAGATGGCATCGACCTTCAGCGCGGTCGCGTGATCGTCGGAAGCGCGAAAGCCGCCCATTGTCCCGGCGGCATAGGTGAAATCGACATAGACTTGATGCGCGGTAGACTGGGCGTCCTTGTCGATGAAGCTGCGGAGAAACCATTCGATCCCGACGCTTCCTGGCTGCGGATCGACCGGCCCTCTGATGCCCTCGATCTGCACGACCTTGCTGAACTCGTCGCCCTTGACGACGACGCGGGGGCTATCGGCGCGCGCGATGCCCGAGACCGCCACGAGTTCCAAGCAGTGCCCACAGCACGACCCGCATGAAGTCAACCACCGCTCTTCGTCGCTTCGCGCAGCAACGCGCGCGACGCAGGCTGATCGAGGGCGCGGATAGTGCGGCGCGTGAAGCGCCAGCCCCCGGGGCTGCGAGCGAACTCCCAGCGATTGACGGCGATGCGCCAAGTGCGAAAGCCCTTCGAGCTGCCATGCGCCGCCAAGTCAAAGGGCTTGGCATCCGTGGCCGCGGCAAGGATTTGCAAATAGGAGGTCGCCACCGCTCGGTCGCCGTCGATCTCGATATAAGGTGGGCTGGCGAAATGACAGATGCCCTGGCCCAATGCCTCTTGGAAGCCGGGCGAGGATAGAACGTCCATCATCATCGCGTGCGGCTTCTGTCCGTCCGCCATGTCGAGGATGGCGCCCGCGGCCGAGAACTTGTCGGCGTAGTCGCGCGACGCGCCGTCCGCGCTCAACGGATAGCCGGCGATGAAATTCTGGATCTCGAGCCGGTCCTCGATCGCCTTGACACGGTCTTCCAGGCTGAGGTCCTTCGCTGTGACGTTGACCATGTCCGCTCCTAGCGCAGGGTGTCTCTTACCCTTCTAAGCCAGGGTCATTGCGGCGGCAAGAACGCTGTCCGAAACCGGCCGAGATCGGCGGCGCTCAAGCGCACCTCGACATGGGCATGAGCCTCGTCGTCTTCGCGCTCGAGGACCTGGCCGTGGCTGTAAAGCCAAGCGATCGCCGCGCCGTCCTGCAACGGCACGTCGAGGCGAAAGAGCCGCCGGTCGCGATCGAGCCGCAGGTCGAGCAGATCGACGAGCGCGTCGCACCCCTCGCCCGTGACGGCCGACAGCGGCACCGCGTCGCGGTTGCGCCGCGCTTGGTTGCGCAGCCGGTCGCGCTCGTCCGTCGTCAACAGGTCGATCTTGTTGAGCGCCTCGATGATGCCGTGCTCGACGGTCTCGCCCAGGCCGAGCTCGGTCAAGACCGCGTGAACGTCGTCGCGTTGAGCCTCGGATTCGGGATGGTGCACGTCGCGGACATGAACGATGAGATCGGCCGAGATGACCTCTTCGAGCGTGGCGCGGAACGCGGCGACGAGCTGCGTCGGCAGGTCAGAGACGAAGCCGACCGTATCCGACAGGATCGCCGTCCGCCCCGAGGGCAGCTTCATCCGCCGCATCGCCGGATCGAGCGTCGCGAACAGCATGTCCACCGCCGCCGCCTCGGCGCTGGTGAGCCGGTTGAACAGGGTCGATTTGCCCGCGTTGGTGTATCCGACCAGCGCCACGACCGGATAAGGCACGCGCTTGCGGGCCTCGCGATGCAGCGCGCGGGTCCGCTTCACCCCTTCGAGTTCGCGCTTCAGATGGACGATGCGGTCGGTGATGAGGCGGCGGTCCATTTCGAGCTGGCTTTCGCCCGGACCGCCGAGGAACCCGAAGCCGCCGCGCTGGCGCTCGAGATGCGTCCACGACCGCACCAGGCGCGAGCGTTGATAGGTCAGCGCCGCCAGCTCGACTTGGAGACGTCCCTCATGGGTGCGCGCCCGCGCGCCGAAAATCTCGAGGATGAGACCGGTGCGGTCGATGACCTTGCAGCCCCAGGCGCGCTCGAGGTTGCGCTGCTGCACCGGACTTAAGCTCGCGTCGATCACCACGATGGCGATGCGCTGCGTCTTGATGGTCTCGCCGAATTTGGCGACCGCGCCGCTGCCAAGGAGCGTCGCCGGCCGCCATGAGGCGACGCGCGCGACCTCGGCCGCGACTACCTCGAGCGCAATGGCTCGCGCGAGGCCGACGGCCTCCTCGAGGCTCGATTCGGGCGAACGCGCCGCCTCGTCCGGCGAGGACGGCCGCGCCCGGCGGATCGGATGAATGACGAAACAGCGTCCGACGGAGCCCTGCTCTCGCTCCGGCGCGGCCATCGGCTTAGACTTCTTCTTCGCTCGCTTGGCCGGGCTCGAAGAGTTGAATCGGCGCCGCCGGCATCACGGTCGATATCGCATGCTTGTACACGAGCTGCGAGTGAGCATCGCGACGCAACAGCACGCAGAAGTTATCGAACCAGGTGATGATGCCTTGCAACTTCACGCCGTTGACAAGAAAAACCGTGACCGGGGTCTTGTTCTTGCGGACGTTGTTCAGAAACACGTCCTGAACATTTTGAGTTTTCTCCGACGACATGGGGGTTCCCCTTCTTGAGTTATTGCGGCCGGTCCGATTCCGTGGCCTCGTCCCGACCGTCAGGCGACGCCGTTTGGCCTCGTTTGTAGTGTACAAAATTGGGGTTGAAATGAAAATCACAACCCCTCGCCCGACCGGGATTTGTATTTTGCCGCGCCTGAGGGCACAATCGATTGGAATGGTGGAACTTTTTGATCTTTTTCGCAAAATCGGCCGGGCCTGCCTGGGACCGGTCCTAGCAGCGTTTGCGCTTGCCGGCTGCGGGCACATGCAGAATGTCGGATACGACGCCGCGACGATGTTCGGGACGGTGAGCCTGAGCGACCGGTGCGTCGATATCATGCGGCGCGCCATCCCCGGGGTCAACATCGACGTCACCGATCGCAAGACCACCGCCGATATCAACGCCACCACCATCGAGATCGACGCGACGCGGCGCAACGTGCCTGCCAGCGGTGCCTATGCGCGCGAAATCGCCGCCGAATGCGTCTTCGCTGGCGGAATCCTCACGGGGTTCCGGTGGACCCGAGGCCCGGTGCTGCCTCCAAATGCCGGCCCAACTCAATGAGCGAAGCGAATCGCCGGGCCGGCGGGAACGCGACGAAACCTTGATCGGCGGCGTCCGGCGTGCCGACCAGGATGCCGACGCAACCCGCCCGGGCCGCGCATTCCATGTCGATTGCGGTATCGCCGATATACCAGACCGCCGCGCCGTCGGCGCCGCTGCCCGCGAGCGCCAGCCGCATCGCCGCGGTGTCCGGCTTGTCCGCTGGCGCGTCGCCCGCGCCGACGAGATTTGCGAATCGGCCGGTCCAGCCGAGATGGTCAACCTCGCGCCGCAGGAGCCGGCCGGTCTTGTTGCTGAGGACGGCCATGAAAAGCCCTGCCGCATCGATTTCGGCAAGCAGCTCGGCGGCGCCCGAGATCGGCCGGAGGCGCTCGAGATGGATCGCGGCGAAATGGTCGAGATAGCGCATCTGGGCCTCGCCCCAGCGCTCGCCGAACAGCGGCGGAAAGGCGTCGCGCAGACTGTGTCGCACCCGCGCCTTGGTTTCCTCGATCGTCCAGGGAACCCGGCCCATCGCGGTAAAAGTGAGCGCCAGCGCCTCGTGGATGGTCGCCCAGCTATCGATCAGGGTATTGTCCCAATCGAACACGATGGCGCGGGGCGCTGCCATCACCCGTCCTGCCCGCCGGAAGCTGCGTACTCGGCATAGAGAGCGCCGAGTTTTTTCGCCAGCTTCCCCGGCCGCCCCTCGCCGACCGGGGCACCATCGATGCGCACCACCGGCAACAGGAAATTAGTGCTGCTCGTCAGCCATGCCTCGGTCGACGCCTTGGCCTCGGCGACGCTGAACTTGCGCTCGACGAGGCGCAGCCCCGCGGCGGCGAGGACGGCGATCAGCCCCAGCCGCGTGATGCCGTTCAAGATCGCGGTATCGGCTTGGCGCGTCACCACCTCGCCGGAGGCAGTGACGATCCAGGCATTGGACGAGGTCCCCTCGGTCACGTTGCCGTCGCGATCGACCTGCCAGGCCTCGTAGGCGCCGGCCTGCTTCGCCCGCTCCTTGCCGAGGACATTGGGCAGCAGCGCCACCGATTTGATGTCGGGCCGCGCCCAGCGAAGATCGGGAATAGTGATGACCGCGATGCCGTCGGCGAGCAGCCCCGGGTCGACGAGAACGCGGCGGCGCGCGGTGACGACGAGGCTCGGCCGGACGCGATCGGGAAAGGCGAAATCGCGTGGCGCCGTGCCGCGCGTCACTTGCAGATAGACGAAACCCTCGCGCACCAGATTATGGCGCGCGACCTCCCGCAGCACGGTCCCGAGCGCGGCATCGCTCATTGGCGGCACGATCGCGAGCGCGTCGAGCGAGCGGTGAAGCCGCGCCAGGTGCAATCCCTGGTCGATGAAGCGGCCGCCCCGGATCGCGATCACGTCATAGACGCCGTCGGCGAATTGAAAGCCGCGATCCTCGATATGCACGACCGCGTCGCGGTGCGGGAGGTACCGGCCGTTGACATAAGCGATGCGCGGCATAGCTCAGGCGTCTCGGAGATTCATCCCGGCTCGGACGCGTCGGCCCGGGCGGCGCGGTCGCCGTTGAACACACCAAGCGTTTTGAGCTTGCGGTGGAGCGCCGAGCGTTCCATGCCGACGAAGGCCGCGGTGCGCGAGATATTGCCGCCGAAGCGCGTGACCTGCGCCAGGAGGTATTCGCGCTCGAACATCTCGCGCGCGTCCCGCAAGGGCAGCGCCATCAACTCGCCGCCCCGGTCCCATTTCGCCACCGCGGGGGCGATCGCGCCGATCTCGGCCGGCAGCATGTCGGCGCGGATCGGCTCCCCCGCCCCCGCCGCCATGATCAGAATCCAATCGACCACGTTCTTGCAGCTGGCGCACATTGCCCGGCCATTCATAGGCCTGCAGCGCGGCCATCGCATCGTCGCCGAAGTCGCGCGGCGTCAGGCGCGCGGCCTCCGCCGCGCGCGCCATGAAGTGGCGGGCGAGCGCGGGAATGTCCTCGACGCGCTGGCACAGCGGCGGCACTTGGATGGGCACCACGGCGAGCCGGTAATAGAGGTCCTCGCGGAACCGGCCGGCGGCGATTTCGAGGGCGAGGTCGCGATGGGTCGAGGCGATCACCCGCACATCGACCCGCACCCGGACGCCGCCGACGCGCTCGAAGGTCTGGTCCTGCAGCGCGCGGACGATCTTCCCCTGAGTCTCGAGCGGCATGTCCGCGACCTCGTCGAGGAATAGCGTGCCGCCATGCGCTTGCTCGAAAGTGCCGACCTTGCGCGGCGCATCGGGCCCCTCGACTCCGGCCTCGGTGCCGAATAGCTCGAACTCGAAGCGCTCGGGCCGCATGGTCGCGCAACTGCAGCACGACGAACGGGCCCTTGGCGCGGCGCGAGCGGGCATGGAGGAGGCGCGCCACGACCTCCTTGCCGACGCCGGCCAGGCCGGTGATGAGGACTCGGCTGTTGGTGGGAGCGATACGCTCGACGTGCTGGCGAAGCTGGGCGATGGCGTGTGACGCGCCGATCAGATCCTCCTCGCCGCCGGCCCGCACCTGAGTTCGTCGTTCTCGCGGCGCAGGCGTGTGGCCTCGATCGCGCGCTCGACGACCAGGAGAAGGCGGTCCGACTTAAACGGCTTTTCGATGAAGTCATAGGCGCCGTGCTTGATCGCCGCGACGGCGGTTTCGATGTTGCCGTGACCGGAGATCATCACTACCGGCAAGCTGCGGCAGCTCGCGCTTGACGATCTTCAGGATCTCGAGCCCGTCGAGCTCGCTGCCCTGCAGCCAGATATCCAACACGACGAGCGAAGGCTGGCGCGAGCGGATGGCGGCCAAGGCGCCGTCGCTGTTGCCCGCCTGACGGGTGTCGTAGCCCTCGTCGGCGAGAATGCCGCACATCAGCGTGCGGATGTCGGCCTCGTCATCGACGACAAGTATGTCCTGCGGCATCGACTAGGCTTCCACCCTTTCGCCCGCTTTCCGGTCCGCCACCTTTCCATCGTGACGGTGAAAAACCAGCTTCACGCACGCCCCGCCCCCGTCGCGATCCCCAGCACCAACGCACCATCATGGTCTTCCATGATTTTTTTTACAATGGCAAGGCCGAGCCCTGTGCCCTTCACCCGCGTGGTCACGTAAGGCTCGGTCAGGCGCTCGCGCTCTTCCCGCGGAAGGCCGCGGCCATTGTCCTCGACCGCGAGCACGATCATCGCCGTCGGATTCGCTCAGTCGCACGTCGATTTCGCCAGGTGGCGCGTCACCGTCGCGCGCATTGATCGATTCCGCGGCGTTCTTCATCAGATTGACGAGCGCTTGCGCGACCAGGCGGGAATCGCACGCGATGCGAATCGGTGCCGCCGGCAACACCGTCTCGACGCGCATCTCGGGCGTCGCCGCGCGCTGCAGAAAGGCCGCCCGGCGCACGATCTCGCCGACGTCCTCGTCGCGCAGAACCGGCGCGGGCATGCGCGCGAAGGACGAGAATTCGTCCACCATCCGCCCGATTTCGCCGACATGGCGGATGATCGTGTCGGTGCACGCGGTGAAGGTATCGGGGTCGTTCTTGATCTCGCCGAGATATTTGCGCTTGAGCCGTTCCGCCGAGAGCTGGATCGGCGTCAGCGGATTCTTGATCTCGTGCGCGATCCGGCGCGCCACATCGGCCCAGGCCGCCTTGCGCTGCGCGATCAGCAACTCGGTGATGTCATCGAAGGTGGCGACATAGCCTTTTGCCTCGCCCTCCATGCGCTCGGCGGCGATGCGAACCAGCAGCGTGCGCGCCCGCCCGAGCCGCACGAGCTGAACCTGGGATTGCGGCGAGGCGATCCGGGCGACGCTCCGCTTCCTCCAGCAGACCGGCCATCTCGGGCACGATTTCGGCCAAGCCCTTGCCGATCTGGTGGTCGAGATCGGCGCCGAGCAGCAGCGAGGCCGAGCGGTTCGGCAGGTTGATGCGGCCCTGCTGGTCGAGCCCGATGACGCCGGCCGAAACGCCGGACAGCACGGTCTCGCTGAAACGCCGTCGCTGGTCGAGCTGGCGGTTGGCCTCGATCAGCTCGCTCTGCTGGGTCTGCAGTTGATGCGTCATGCGGTTGAACGCGCGCGATAGCGAGCTGAATTCCTCGTCGCTGTCTCCTGCCGGCACGCGCACCGACAGATCGCCGCTGCGAACCCGCTCCGCCGCCGCCGCCAGCGAGGCGAGAGGCCGCGCCATCCGCGTCGCAAAGCGCAAGCCCACCCAAACCGCGCCCGTCAGCAGCAGGAGACCGACGCCGAAAAACAGCACCGAAAACGCGATCTGGTAGTGCGAGCGCTGACCTTCGAGCTGCTCATATTGCTCGACCGCGCCCTGCGTTTCATTGACATGGGCGATGACCCCGGGGTCGATGAAGCGGCCGGCATAAAGGAACACGTCGCCATAGCGGTCGAGCCGCACCAGCGCGCGCACGCGGTCATCATTGTCGTTGGTCATCACCGCGACATCGCCCGAGCGCGCCGACGCCAAGGCCCAGTCCGGAACCGGCTGAAGCTCGAGCGCGAAGCCGAAGGTGCTGCGCGCCAAAAGATGCCCTTGACCGTCGAAGACGATCGCCTCGCTGAGCGAGCGCAGCGCCGCCTGCGCTTGCACGATCTCGTTGAATCGCGTGGGATCGAGGCTGAGCAAATTCGCGTCGCGGTTCAGGTCGTTGGCCATGCTGACGACGTCGGCGCGAATCGTCTGCTGATGCTCGTGCAGATAGGCCTCGGCGACGGCGAGCGATCCGGTCACCGCGGTGCGGACGCGCTCGCTGAACCAGGCCTGCACGCCGAAGCTGAACAGGAGGTAGGAGAAGATCGCGACGATGACGGTCGGGATCACCGCGACCAGGCTGAACAGCACGACGAGCCTCGTATGGAGCCGCGAGCCCGCCAGACCGCTCCGACGCTCCGCGCGGAGCTGCATCAGCCGCCACGCGACGATCGCGATGAGCGGCAGGAGCAAGACGAGGTTCAACAGCAGAAAGAGCTGGTCGAGATGCAGGTTCGCGGCGCCGGGCCAGTACCCCCGCAGGGTCGCGATCGTCGCGGCGCCCGTCAGGATCGTGACCACGCCAAGCGCCACGGCGAGCTTGCGACCGCGCCCGACGCGCCCGGCCCACCGCTCGAACCCCCTCGATCCGATCATGGCCTTATTTTAGGCCGCGAGCGACATCGATGTCCAATTCGCGCACTTTCTTGCGCAGGGTGTTGCGATTGAGACCTAAAAGCTGGGCCGCCTTGATTTGGTTGCCGCGCGTCGCGCTCAAGCTGAGCTGGATGAGCGGCCGCTCGATCTCGCGCAGGACGCGGTCATAGAGGCCCGATGGCGGCAGGCCGCCCTTATGAGCCGAGAAATAGTCGCGCAGATGGCGCTCGGCCGCGGCGCTGAGGCTTTCGTCGCTCGGACTCGCGGTCGCCGCTGGCGCCGCCTCGGCGAGCTCGGCCTCGATCGCGTCCATGCCGATGACTTCCTGGGAATAGAGGGCGGCCAAACGGCGGGCAAGATTTTCGAGCTCGCGCACATTGCCCGGCCAGCGATAGGCCTTGAGCCGGTCCATCGCCGCCTGATCGAGGGCCTTCACCGGCAGCCCCTCGGTGCCGGCCTGGGCGAAGAAATGCCGCACCAGAGCCGGGATATCCTCGGTGCGCTCGCGCAAGGGCGGCAGCCGGATCGGCACGACGTTGAGGCGATAGAACAGATCCTCGCGAAACAGCCCTTGGCGGATGAGCTGGCGCAGGTCGCGGTGAGTCGCGGCGACGATGCGAACATCGGCGCGGATCGGCGTGCGGCCGCCCACGGTCGTGTATTCGCCCTGTTGCAGCACCCGCAGCAGCCGCGTCTGCGCCTCCAAGCGGCATGTCGCCGATCTCGTCGAGGAAGAGGGTGCCGCTCTGGGCCTGCTCGAATCGTCCGACGCCGCGCGCCATCGCCCCGGTGAAGGAGCCTTTCTCGTGGCCGAACAGCTCGCTCTCGATCAGCTCACGCGGAATCGCCGCCATGTTGATCGCGACAAACGGCCCGGCGCGGCGCTTGCCGTAATCGTGCAGCGCGCGGGCCACCAGCTCCTTGCCGGTGCCGCTTTCGCCCGCGATCATCACGGTTAGGTCGGTGCCCATGAGCCGCGCCAGGACGCGGTAGATTTCCTGCATCGCGGGCGACCGGCCGATGAGCGGCAGCTGATCCTCGGGGTCGTCGATGCCGGCCGCGGGCACGGCCGCGCCATGCGGCACGGTCAGCGCGCGTTCGACGACCGCGACGAGTTCGCGAAGGTCGAAAGGCTTCGGGCAGATACTCGAAAGCGCCCCGCTCGGTCGCCTTCACCGCGGTCATCAGCGTGTTCTGCGCGCTCATCACGACGATGCGCAGCTCGGGCCGGAGCTTCTTGATGCGCGGCACGAGATCGAGGCCATTCTCGTCGGGCATCAGCACGTCGGTGATGACGAGATCGCCCTCGCCGTCCGATACCCAGCGCCACAACGTCGCCGCGTTGCTCGTGGTGCGCACGTCGTGGCCGAGGCGACCCAAGGCCTCGCTCAGCACGGTGCGAATCGCACGGTCGTCGTCGGCGATGAGGATAGTTGCCGGTGCCGTCATTTCGGCGTCTCGCGCGGCGCGACTGGAAGATAGACGCGGAACGCAGTGCGCCGCGGCTGGCTGTCGAACGCGATCACCCCGCCATGGTCGCCGACCACCTTCGCGACCAGTGCCAGTCCGAGGCCGCTGCCATTGTGCTTGGTGGAGACGAAGGGATCGAAGAGATGCGGGCGAAGATCTTCGGGAATGCCCGTCGCCATTGTCGATAACCGAAACCACCAGCGGCAAATGCACGCGGCTCTCGCTGCCCGGGACCGCCAGCCGCACGCCCTGCTGGAACGCGGTCGAGAGGATGATCTCGCCGCCCTGCGGCGGCGCGGCCTCGGCCGCGTTCTTGACGAGATTGAGGAAGGCCTGGATGAGGAGGTCGCGGTTGCCATAGCACGGGCGGCAACGACGGATCGTACTCCTCGACGAACCGGAGGTTGCGCGCGAAGCCCGACTGCGCCGCACGCCGGACGCGCTCGAGCACCTCGTGAATGTTCACGTTGCCGCGCTCGAGCGGGCGCCGATCCGAGAACACGTCCATCCGGTCGACGAGCGCGCAGATGCGATCGGCCTCGTCGCAGATGAGGCGCGTCAATTCGCGATCGGCCGCGCTCGCGTTCTGTTCGAGAAGCTGGGCCGCGCCGCGGATGCCCGAGAGCGGGTTTTTCACTTCATGGGCCAGCATCGCCGCCATCGCGGTCACCGAGCGGGCGGCGTTGCGATGCGTGAGTTGGCGGTCGATCTTGTCGGCGATCGAGCGGCCTTGCAGCGTGACCACGACGTAACCCGGTTCCTCGCCCAAGGGCGCCGCCTGGATGGTGAGGAGCCGCGAGCCCATGCGCGGCGTGTCGAGGCCGACGCCGTATTCCGACACGCTGTGGCCGTTGACACGGACCGACTCGATCAGCGCGAAGAGCGGACTGTCGGCGGGCAGCAGCTCGGTCAGCGCGAGCCCCATCAGCGTCACCGCGCCGGCGTCAAAAAATTCCTCGGCAGCAGGATTGGCGTAGCGCAGCCTGCCGCCGTCATCGACGACCAGCACCGGATCGGGCAGCGCGGCCAGCACGGTGCGCGCCTCGACCGTGGCCTCCGGTGGGCGGGGGCGGAAAATGGTGTTCGCGGCCGGCATCAAGCCGCCTCCGCTATGAGCGGCATCGAAGAAGTCGCGGAGCATCGCCTTGACCGCCTCGGGCTCGGCGGTGCGATTGACGGCGGCGCGGAACTCGGCCGAGCCCGGCAGCCCTTTCGAATACCAGCCGAGATGTTTTCGCGCGATGCGGCTGCCGATCGAACCCCGTAATGCGCCAGCATGTCGTCATAGTGGCCGAGCACGGTCGCCCATTGCTCGGCGAGGGGCGGATCAGGCAGGCGCTGGCCGGTCTTGAGGAAATGGATTACCTGGCGGACGAACCAGGGCCGGCCGTAAGCGCCGCGGCCAATCATCAGCCCATCGGCGCCCGACTGCGCCAAAGCAGTTTGCGCGGCCTCCAAACTCGTGATGTCGCCATTGGCGATTACCGGAATGCGCACGGCTTGCTTCACCGCACGGATGAATTCCCAATCGGCGCTGCCGTCGTAAAACTGGCAGCGCGTGCGGCCATGGACGGAGATCATCCGGATGCCGCACTCTTCGGCGATCCGCGCGAGCGCCGGCGCGTTGCGCGTGCGCTCGTCCCAGCCCGTGCGCATCTTGAGGGTGACCGGCAGATCGACCGCCCTCACCACGGCCCGGAGAATGCGCGCGGCCTGGCCTTCGTCGCGCATCAGCGCCGAGCCGGCCTGCCCGTTCACGACCTTTTTCACCGGGCAACCGAAATTGATGTCGATGATGGCGGCGCCGCGATCGGCATTGAGCCGCGCCGCCTCGGCCATGACATGCGGCTCGCATCCCGCGAGCTGCACCGCCATCGGCTGCTCGTCAGCGCAATTCGCTGGCCATGGTCAGCGATTGCCGCGTCTCGCGGATCATCGCCTCGCTGGCGATCATCTCGGAGACGACGAGCCCCGCGCCGTGGCGCTTGACCAGCCGGCGGAACGGCAGATCCGTAACCCCGGACATCGGTGCCAGGATAACCGCGTCCTCGATGGTGATGCCGCCAAGCGAAATGCTCATTTTTTATGCAAAGTCGTAATCGCTCGCCAATTGAGCATAATCTAGTGCAGTGCACCATAAAAACATACCAAATCGTCGCAGGCCGTTTTGGCTTAAACAGCCACGGCGTCCGCTTGGCAAGTGGCCGAGTGGGGGACTAGCCTGCGCGGCATGACATCAACCATTGCGCTGGTGGTGGCGGCCGGGCGCGGGCGGCGCCTCGGCGGCACGACACCGAAGCAATATCTTCGGCTCGGCGGCCGCCCGCTGCTGCGCCATGGGGTCGAGACCCTCCGGAATCATCCCGCGATCGCAGAAGTGCGCGTCGTCTATCACCCGGACGATCAAGCTCTTTACGACGAGGCGGTCTCGGGGCTTGACTTGCTGCCGCCGGTGCCGGGCGGCGCCAGGCGCCAGGAACTCGGTTCGGCTCGGCCTCGAAAGCCTGACCGGGCTGGCGCCGCAGCGCGTTCTCATTCATGACGCGGCGCGGCCGTTTCTCGACGATGCGACGATCGAGCGCGTGCTCGCCGCGCTGGACCAGGCGCCGGGTGCGATCCCTGCCCTGCCGCTGCGCGACACGGTGAAGCGCGGCGCGGGCGAAACCGTCGTGGCGGCGCTTGACCGCGCCGATCTGTGGCGTGCCCTGACCCCGCAGGGATTCGATTTCCAGGCGATCC
Source organism: uncultured Alphaproteobacteria bacterium (assembly GCA_963803265.1). Taxonomy (GTDB): domain Bacteria; phylum Pseudomonadota; class Alphaproteobacteria; order ATCC43930; family CGMCC-115725; genus CAIKMD01. Next base: position 55,691 of record CAWDLZ010000029.1, read on the forward strand.
TCGCAGCGCATCGCGCGATCGCGGGCGAGGATCTGCCCGACGACGCCGCCGTGGCCGAGCGCGCCGGATTGACGGTGCGCCTCGTCGCCGGCAGCGAGGACAACTTCAAAGTCACCGAGCCCGCCGATTTCGCGCGCGCCGAGCGCTTGCTCGCCTGCGGCGCGGCCGAGTTCCGCACGGGACTTGGCTTCGATGTCCATGCCTTCGGGCAGGGCGATCACGTCTGGCTGTGCGGCGTCAAAGTGCCGTTCATGCGCGGCCTCGTCGGTCATTCCGATGCCGATGTCGGCCTCCACGCGCTCACCGACGCGATCCTGGGCGCATTGGGCAACGGCGATATCGGCATGCACTTTCCGCCGAGCGACCCGAAATGGCGCAACGCGGCCTCGCAGCTCTTTTTGCGTCATGCCGCCGATCTCGTCGCCGGGCGGCGCGGCGGCATCGTGCACGTCGACGTGACGCTGATTTGCGAAAATCCGCGCATCGGGCCGTATCGCGACGCGATGGTGGCGCGCATCGCGGAAATCCTGGGGCTCGCCAAATCCCGCGTCAGCGTGAAGGCCACGACCACCGAGCAGCTCGGCTTTACCGGGCGCGGCGAAGGTATCGCGGCGCAGGCGGTAGCGACGTTGCGGTTGCCGGTCTGATGACCGTGGTGACGGTGATCGCAACCTGGTTCGGCTGCGGCAGGCTGCCTTGGGCGCCGGGGAGCTGGGGCTCGCTCGCCGCTTTGCCCTTTGCCTGGCTGGTCGCGCGTTACGCCGGAACCCCAGGGGTGCTGGCCGCGGCGGCGGCCTTGTTCGCAGTGGGCTGGTGGGCCAGCGATGCGGTGGCGCGGCGCACCCATATTAAGGACCCGAGGTTCGTCGTCGTGGACGAGGTCGCGGGGCAATTTTTGACGCTGGCCTTCGTGCCGGCCGATTTCCTGCTTTACGGCGCCGGCTTCGTGCTGTTCCGCCTGTTCGATATCTGGAAGCCATGGCCCGCGAGTTGGGCCGACCGCGAGCTGTCGGGCGGGCTGGGCATCATGCTGGACGATATATTCGCCGCTCTCTATGCCGCGCTCGTGCTGGCGGCGGGGAGATTTCTGCTTGAGCGATGACGAAGTGGATCAATTGGCCGAGCAGGTGTTGGCGCGGTGCCGCGCCAAGAAGCCCAAAAAGCTCATGCTCGCGACCGCCGAAAGCTGTACCGGCGGGCTGATCGCCGCTGCGCTCACCGGCATCGCCGGCTCGTCCGACGTGATGGAGCGCGGCTTCGTCACCTATTCCAACGCGGCCAAGACCGAGCTCCTCGGCGTGCCGAAGGCGCTGATCGCCGCGCACGGCGCGGTCAGCGCGGAAGTAGCCTCGGCGATGGCGTCGGGCGCGCTGAGGGTTGCGCCCGTCGATCTCGCCGTCGCTGTCACCGGCATCGCCGGACCCGCCGGCGGCACGGCAGAGAAGCCGGTCGGGCTCGTCTATCTCGGGATTGCGCGGCGCGGGCAAATACCGCGCACCGAGCATTATATCTTTCCCGGCGACCGCGCGACGGTCCGCCGCGCGACGGTGCTGCGCGCGCTGGAATTGCTGCTGCAGTCGGCGGCGGGATAATCTACCGACGCGCCGGTTGCCGCCGGCCCCGCCTCGCGCTTAAAGTGCCGACATGGAATTCGGACTTTTCGGCGGCGCGCGATCCAAGGGCGAAGGGCCGCTCGGCGACAGCCAAGGCTATCTCGATTACATTGCCTATGTGCGCGAGGCCGAGGAGCTGGGCTTCCGCAGCGTCTTCGTGGTCGAGCATCATTTCACCGGCGCCGGCCAGGTCTCGGCCTCGCTCGGCTTCCTCACCTACCTCGCCGCCTGCACCAAGCGCATCCGTCTCGGCACCGCCGTCGTCGTGCTGCCGTGGCACAATCCGGTGCTGGTTGCGGAACAGGCTGCGACGCTCGATCTCTTATCGAACGGCCGGCTCGAATTCGGCGTCGGCAAGGGCTATCGCGAGCCCGAGTTCAGTGGCTTCTGCGTGCCGATGGACGAGGCGACCGAGCGCTTCGACGAGGCGATGGAGGTGATACGCAAGGCGTGGAGCGGTGGGGCGCGCTTCTCGCACCACGGCAAGCGGTGGCATTTCGAAAACGTCGTCGTCGAGCCCTCGCCCGTGCAGCGTCCGCACCCGCCGTTCTGGCTCGGCGCCGGCAGCGAGGAATCGATCCGCCGCGCCGCACGCGAGGGCTACAACCTTTTGCTCGATCAGCTCGCCCCCATCGACCTCATCGCCGAACGCATCGCCGCCTTCCGAGACGAATGCGCGAAGGCGGGCCGCGCCTATGATCCGATGATGATCGGCGTGACACGAGGCTTGCAGCTCCTTCGCAGCCCGGCGGAGCGCGAGAAGGCACTGGCGATGCGGCTCGGCATGCTGAAGAATATTGGCACTCTCGCGCGTGGGCGCGGCGCCGAGCGCTATGCCAACCTCAAGAATTATGCGGGCCCGCCGGTCGAGCTCGACGATGCGGCGCTCTTGGGCACGCCCGACGAGATCATCGCGCGCTTAAAGCTCCTCGAGGCCGGCGGCGTCGAGCAGGTTCTGATCGTCGATCCCAGCGGCTCGATCGCGACGCTGCGCAGCTTCGCGGCCGAGATCATGCCGGCTTTCGCGCGCGGCCCGGTTGCGGCGAAATAGCCGGAAGCGTCAGTGCAGCACCGGATCGCAAGACGACTGACTTTTTTGCGCGTTCTTCTCTTTCCATTGCTCCTCTCGGTGCTCGCCGGCTGCACTTCCGCGGCACAGCCAGCAGCCGGCTGTCTCTTCTCCGAAGAATCGAAGCTGGTGGTCGCGCAGCTGTTCTTCGGCCGCGACATTCCCGGCCGTGGGCCTTTGACCGATGCGGAATGGTCGGATTTCGTCATTCGGGTGATCGCGCCGAATTTTCCCGACGGCTTCACCGTGGAAGACGGCGAGGGCGATTGGCTCGATCCGCGAACCAACAAGCTCGCCCGCGAGGCGACCAAGATTCTCTTCGCCGCGGCCGATCTCGAGAGCGATCCCGCCAAGCGGATTTCCGACGTCATCGCCGCCTATCGCACGGAATTCAAGCAGCAATCGGTCGGCCTCGTGACCCAGGAGAGCTGTGCCAGGTTCGCCGCGCCATGACGGCGAAGGACGGTGGTTGTCTTGTGGGCTCCGTTCTTGGGCTTCTCCGAATTTCAAGCGTTCAAGCTGCCGGTTGATAGCGCCGATCCCGCGGGACGGTATTGTCATTGTCTCGCGATTCTTCGGCTGGCGTCGCGGTTGCGAGAATTCCGATCCCCGACGTAGGTTCGCCGGCGCGATGCTACGTTGCGGCGAGTGCGAGCCTGTCTAACGCCGGAACGGATTTCGTGCCCAACTTCCGCATCATCGCTGCGCGATGGTTTTCGACGGTGCGCTAGCTGATGCCGATGTCCGCGGCGATGCTCTTATTGGAATGGCCGTTAAGGACGAGCAGCATGATCTGGCGCTCGCGCAGGGTGAGACTCGCAATGCGGGTCCGGGCATTCTCTCCCGAGCCCAAGAGTTCGCTCAATGCGCCCTGTTGCCGGGTCAACTCGGCCATTTGACGAAGCAGGGCCTCTTCCCGGGCCAGAGCATCTTGCAGCTCGATTTCTATCTCCTCGTCCCGATGGCTTGCGACTGCGTGACGCTCGGGCGCTCGAACCGCAAAATTTGCCGGCCCGTCCGCGCTGCTCTCCACGTATCTTTCGCTCATCTCGTCAGCTCCTCCGATTGGCGGAACGCATCGCCTGGAAACCCTGACCGAATGATATTTATATGGGCGTCCCTCCGCCGCATTGATCAAGATCATCCAGGTGCGATAAGAGACGTTGGCGCAGCCGGTCCCCCGGGCGGCCTTACGGCGAATCAAGAGGCTAAATCCGCTCGCGCCGCTTGTGCTTCGCGCACGATCCTCTCGGCGAGCTGAGCCAAGGCGAGAGCGTGTTCAGCCAGCAAGCGCTTCAGGTGCGGAGTGGACTCTTCCTCCGCGGCCTTTCTCGCCAATCGGGAGCCTTCGCGCAATTGCTCTGGAGTATGCATGATGCCTCTCCCGCAGCTTCTGCTGCCTTACCTAATGCCTCGCACCGGCAAGGTTCTACGCGGCTCCAGCAAGTAATCACTTTACCACCGGACGCATTCCATCGTCTCTACCCAGCTTCATCCGCTCGCGGCGTTAAGCAGTACTCGGGCAGACGATGGCCGGATTATCTGCGATCGCCCATCCCTCGACGAGAGTGTGGCGCGATCTCTCTTTCGTATATCTACGGCTCGCCCAGGCGCCGATGCCCGCGGCGATTATCGCCGGTAAGTCATCGTACTCTTGGATTATGTCCGCTGCGAGACATCGACGAGATCATTATTGAGCCAGCCTAAGGATACCATCTCTATCCGCATCACCCAGCCGGCCGGCGCGGTTCTGCCGAAGCGAGACGATGATTGGCTCTTGCAGCGCCGCAGCATCCGGATGACGGATTCCGATTCGGCCTCGCGCGGGGCGGCGATCCGTGACGAATTCATTCTGTTTTCAAGACCGTGCGGCGAAAGGAGGTCGCGACTCGGCCACGGAATGAAGTTCGCCCGCAAGGAGCAGCGCGTCATTGAAATGTAACAGCTCGTCGCTAGCGTGACGGTAAAGTTAAGCGATCACGCGCAGGGCGTAATTGGAACAAGAATGACTGCAGATCTCGACGCGATTACCGTAAAGAAGGCGTATGCACGCTGGGCTCCGGTCTACGATCTGGTATTCGGTGCAGTGTTCGATCGCGGGCGTCAGGCGGCGATCGCGGCAGCGGAGCGAGTCGGCGGACGGATTCTCGAAGTCGGCGTTGGAACCGGAATCTCGCTTCCCAACTACTCCTCCGAAAATCGCATCGTCGGAATCGATCTCTCGGAGGCCATGCTGCGCAAGGCGCAAGAGCGGGTGGCGGAAGCTCTCGCTCGGCAACGTGGTCAGACTGGAGGTAATGGATGCCGAGCATCTGTCCTTCCCGGATGCCTCATTCGACGTCGTCGTGGCGCATTACGTTATTTCCACCGTGCCAAACCCCGAGGCGGCGCTCGACGAATTCGTACGCGTGTTGAGGCCGGGCGGCGAGATCGTTCTCGTCAGTCGAGTCGGCGCCGAGACCGGCGTCCGGCGCGTGGTCGAGCAAATCCTGCAACCGATCGTTCGCCGCCTCGGGTGGCGGACGGAGTTTCCTTGGGACCTCTTCGCTCGCTGGGCCGAACGGCGAGACGATGTACGCCTGATCGAGCGCCGGGCCATGCCGCCGTTCGGTCATTTTTCGCTCCTCCGATTTATGAAGGACAACAAGGGTCCGCATTCGTGATCTGCGCCGCGGGAGCCGATCGCGGAATCTCGCGCGTTCGATTCGGCCCTGGCCTCGTCGAACCATGATATGCCGCCGACAACCTCGATGAAGAAAAAAGGAGAACCGCGATGACTGGATTTATGCAGACGCTTAAGACTCAGCGTTGGGACGATCATCGATACTACCACCACAGCCTCGTCAACCAATCTCTCCACCTGCTGAGCGCCACCAGCTTCCTTGCCGCTTACGTCGCCATGATTTGGAGTCCGGTGGCGGCGGCGCTGATCGGGTGGATGGTCGCGATGACGAGCCGTCAAACCGGCCACTTCTTTTTCGAGCCGAAAGGCTACGATACCCTCAACCACGCAACCCACGAATATAAGGAAGCGGTCAAGGTCGGCTACAATCTCAGGCGCAAAATCGTGTTGCTTGCGATTTGGGCAGTGTCGCCGCTCGTGCTCTATCTCGAGCCGGGCCTATTTGGCCTCGTCAAGCCCCACGCCAACGCCAAGGAATTTCTTCATCAGATTGGGGTAATGTGGCTCGCTATCGGCATCGGCGGACTGATCTTCCGGACTGTCCAGCTATTCTTCATCCGGGACGTGCAAACCGGGCTGGTGTGGGCAACCAAAATCATCACTGATCCGATCAACGATATCATGCTGTATCACAAGTCGCCGTTTCAACTGTTGCGTCGCGAAATGACGGACGAGACGACCGACATGGACGAAATGATGGACGCCGCGGCGCTCGATCATCACCGTTGAAGCGGACCTGGAGCGACCTTCGAGCCGTGGCCCGCTGACCCAACTCGGCGAGAGCCGATGAGAAATCATCTCGCGCAGGATCCGGCGCTTGATGCTCTTGTTGCTGCCGAGCGGCTCTTCCCACCACCAGCCGCCTCGCCGCATCGCTTCGGCCGCGGCGAGGAAGCGATCGGCGACTGCGGCGAAGTCGAGTTCGGTGTAATTCAGGCTGAAGATGAGTCTTCCGGTGCCGACCCAGCTCAGTGCCAAGCCTTCGGCGCGCAGGTAGTATTGGAACATCCAATTATAAGTCGAAGGCCGGGTGTAGTAGATCATCCAAACCGAGGAGAGATTGGCGACCTGAACCGGCAACCCGGCGTCGCTGAGACGCCGGTTCAGCGCGGTGGCCCGCCGGTCCCAAGTCGCGTCGAGATCGCGGTACAGGGCGCCGATCGCGGGCTCATCAAGCGCGCGCAAGAATTCATTCATCGCCGCCATGACATAAGGATGCGAATTGAACGTACCGCGCGCGAAGCAGATGTCGGCCGGCCGATCCTCGCGGAAGCGCTTCATGAGATGCCTGCGGCCGCAAACGGCGCCGATAGGCAGACCGCCGCCCAGCGTCTTGCCATAGGTGACCAGGTCGGCTTGGACGCCGTAATATTCTTGTGCACCTCCCGGCGCGAGCCGGAAGCCAAGGAATACTTCGTCGAAAATCAAGACGATGCCGCGCTCGGTGCAGACATCGCGGAGTTGCTTCAGCCATTCGATATAGGCCACGCGGTCGAGATGCGGCTTCCGCGCGCTGTCTATGAGGGTCGAGTCGGTGGGCGCTGCGCAATTCGGATGCAAGGCCTGCAACGGGTTGATCAGCACGCAGGCAATGTCGCGTCGCCGGCGCAGCACGCGGAGCGAGTCCTCGGACATTTCCTTGAGCGTGTATGTTTCATGGGCCGGCATCGGATTGCCGACGCCGGGCTGCACTTCGCCCCACCAGCCATGATAGGCGCCGCAAAAGCGCACCAGGTGCGTTCGCCTGGTATGATAGCGCGCAAGCGTCACGGCCTGCATCACGGCTTCCGTTCCGGACATGTGAAACGAAACCTCGTCCATCCCCGATATGCGCGTGAGCCTTCTCGCGTTATCGGCAACGACGGGATGGTAGGAGCCCAACACCGGACCGAGGGCGCGAACGCGCTCGCGACCTCGATCGATGCACTCCTTGTAGAAATCGTAACCGAAAAGGTTCACGCCGTAGGAACCGGTAAGATCGTAACAAGAGTTTCCATCGAGATCGGTTGTCGTGACGCCGGACGACGATTCGAGAAAGGCGCCGACCGGCAGGTGGCTGCGCGCGAACCGACTGAATTGAAACGGCACGCGGTAGGCCTCGGTAAACCGCAAATCCGAGATGAGGTCGGTGGCTTCCGCCGTCAGCCCCAGCGTACGGGCGTATCGTGTCCGATAGAGATCGGCGAGCCGCCCAAAATCGGCGCGCCGTTGCGCGACGACGGCATCCGGCGCGCCATCGGCCTTGAAGAATTGCATTTCGTCGTACTGGTAGAACGGCACCAGCGACGCCACTTGCCGGGCGATGCGAGAATGCCCGGCGAGAGACGGGTGCTTGGCCTTCGACAGTTCGAGACGCGCCTTCAGTCTAATCGTTGACGCGGCCAAGACCAGGGCGCCCACCGCGAAAAAGGTTGCTGTCGTGATGGCCGTCTCCATTGCCGCAGTCATTACGCGATCTCCTTTACAAAAAGATGACAACGCGATCGGAAGCTCGAAGAATCTCGCTCCCGGAGGAGGTAAACTTCCTGCTCACCAACCGCCTTCCGCGCCAGCTCGCGAATCGCTTTATCGGTTGGTTCAGTCAGATCGAGGATCCGCTATTGGCGCGGGCGTCGATCGGGATCTGGCGGCTGTTTAGCGATCTCGACCTGAGCGATTCGCGAGAGCAACGCTTCGATAGCCTGCACGCGTGCTTCACGAGGGAACTAAAGGCGGGCGCGCGCCCCGTCGACCCCGATCCGTCTGTTATGACCAGTCCATGCGATGCGATCGTCGGTGCGTCGGGACCTATTCGTGGGGACGAGGTGATCCAGGCTAAGGGATTTCCCTACAAGCTACAAGAATTGTTGGTAGATCCCCAGCTCGTCGATTACTACCGCGATGGTCAATACGTCACGCTGCGTCTGACTTCAAGCATGTACCACCGCTTCCACGCGCCCTATGATTGCACCGTCGACAAAGTTACGTATATCGCCGGCGACACGTGGAACGTCAACCCGATCGCGCTCAAGCGCGTCGCCAAATTGTTCTGCAAGAACGAGCGCGCTATCCTTCGCACCGTGCTCGGCGGAGCGGGCGAAATCGTGACGCTGGTGCCGGTGGCCGCAATCCTTGTTGCCAGTATCCGGCTCCACTTCCTCGACATTGTCCTTAGCGGGCAGTATCGAGGGGCGACCGAAATCCCTTGCGAAGCCGCCTTCAAAAAAGGTCAGGAGATGGGTTGGTTCCAACATGGCTCGACCATCATCGTTTTTGCTCCAAAGGGTTTCACCCTCTGCGACGCGGTGCGGGAAGGCGCCACGGTTCGCATGGGAAGGCCTCTGATGCGGCTGCCATGAAATCCCGTGAAATTGTAATCGGCCCGCCGCGATGAGAATACTGATAGCGACCGATGCGTGGCGCCCGCAGGTCAACGGCGTCGTGCGAACCCTGGAGTCTCTCGCCGCCGTTGCCCGAACGCTTGGCGTCGAGATTGAATTTTTGACGCCGGAAGGGTTCCCTTCATTCGCCTTGCCGACCTACTCGAGTATCCGCTGCGCCGTACCAAACCGGCGTGAAATTGCGCGTCGGATCGCCGAGGCAGCGCCAGACTGCCTGCACATAGCCACGGAAGGACCGATCGGGCATATGGTGCGGCGCCAATGTCTTCGCCAGGGACTTTCGTTCACGACCAGCTATATGACGCGCTTTCCGGAGTATATTTCCGCACGGCTACCGATCCCTGAATCGTGGAGCTATGCGGCTCTGCGCCGCTTTCATGGGGCTGCCAAGGCTACGATGGTCTCTACGCCATCCTTGATGAACGAGCTAAGCAGTCGCGGATTCAAGAATCTCGTAATGTGGACCAGAGGGGTTGACACCGATCTATTCAAGCCTGAGCGCGCCGCGAGGCTCGATCTGCCCCGCCCGATCTTCGCCAGCGTCGGACGCGTCGCGGTGGAGAAAAATTTGGCGGCATTTTTGGCGCTCGACTTGCCCGGATCAAAGATCGTCATCGGAGATGGCCCGCAATCGGCCGAGCTGCAACGCCGGTTTCCGAAGGCCCATTTTCTCGGCCTTCTCGAGGGCGAAGCTCTTGCCGCATCGCTCGCGGCGGCAGACGTATTCGTGTTTCCGAGTTCGAACCGATACCTACGGCGTGGTCCAGCTCGAGGCGCTGGCGTCCGGCGTTCCTGTCGCGGCCTACCCCGTGACCGGACCGAAGGACGTAATCGGCGACAATCCCATCGGGGTGCTTGACGAGGATCTAGGCGCGGCTTGCCTCAAGGCTTTGACGATTTCACGTGAGGCTTGCCGCGCCTTCGCGCTGACGCGGTCGTGGGAGAGCAGCGCACGGGAATTTATTTCGCAGTGTCGGCCCTGCCGAGAGAACGCGTGATTTCCGACCCCACCAACAGCGTGGACGCGACGACGAGAGGTAGAAGAAAGTAGATCGCCCGATACGCGAGCAGCGCCGCCAGGAGCGCGCCCGTCGGCCCCACCGCTCCGATGCTGTAGAGAAGCGCTGCCTCGAAGACGCCGAGGCCGCCGGGGGCGTGGCTCAGAACGCCGAGGCCGAGAGCCGCTGCGTAGATGGTGGCGAAGGCCACGAAGTCGATGCCGATTGCCGGAAGCAGCACCCAAAGCGATGTCGCGGCGGCGACGACATCGATCATGGTGATACCGAGCTGGACGAGAACAAGCCGGGAGCTGGGCAGCTCGATGCGCAACGGGCCGACGCGGAGCGGCATTCGCCCGGTCGCACAAAAGACTATCAAGGCCGCCGTAAGCCCCAACACGAGGCCGGCCGCGCCGCCGAGCGGCAGCGGCGACATAGCCAATAGTTGCGCGATCTCCCGAGTGCGGATCGCGAGCCCAAGGGCAGTCGTCGTGGCCACGCCGATGCCGAAGGCCGCCGCGATGAAGATCGTGACCCGCGCAATCTGCCGCGGGGAGAGGCCGGCGGCGGCATAAAGGCGATATCGGACGGCGCCACCGGACAACGAGCCGAAACCGATGGCGTTGCCGAGCGAAGAGCCGCAGAACGATGCCAATAGCGTTGCCGGCAGCGAGGGCTTGGCGCCGGCGTAGCGCAGGCCCACGAGATCGCCCGCGAAGACCGCGGCGTAGCTTGCGACAGTGGCGCCGAGCGCCGCGATGATGGTTCGCAGAGGCATCGACCGCAAGGTTCCGGCGAGCGCGTGAAAGCTGACCTCTCGCGTCATCTCGTGAAGCGCGACGAAGACGAGGCCTCCGATGATCAGGACCGATGAGAAAATAAGCATGCTGCGGAAGCTCGCAGCCCTTTCGCCGCGGTTCCACTGCATTCCCGCTGGCTCTCCAACCGCGCCCGCCAGTTCCTTGCTGGCTCGGTGCGGCCGCGATGTCAGCCGTCGCGTAGTGGAGCGGGTCAACCCGCCATTCTCACGACAGTTCCGCGCGCGTCGATGGCGGGCGCATCTCATTGCCTCGCCACACGAATTCGTCGCTAAGCCAAGCGTCGATCCAGAGCACGGGCAACAACAGGTCCCGGAGCAGAAACGCGAGCAGCGTCTGCAATGAGAGATGCCAGCCTGCACGGCGCGCTAGCGCCGCTTCCGCTCCGAACCAGCCGGCCAACAGCACCGCGCCGACCGCCGCCGCGTTTAGGCCGTATGCGGCCGCCGCATAGGCTCCGGCAAGGACCGGAAAGGCGCTCCCGACAAGCAACTCGGGGACGAAGAAAAGGGGAAAGGTCATCCGCCTAAGCCTAGCCCAGCGCGATTGTCGCTTCCAGACTTCCGCCGCACTTCGGCGACCGAGCGGCTGCTCGAAGGGATTTTCGACGAGACGCACCCTGAGACCGGCCGCACGGATCAGCTTGGTCGCCGCCGCATCTTCGGCCATCTCGGCGCCGAGCGCCCGGATACCGCCGCCGCGCTCGACGATATCGCGACGAAACAGCATGCTCTTGCCCTGGGCGAAACCGCAGCCGATCTGGTCCGCGGCATATTGCCACCGCGCCTGGAACGTATTGAGAAACGCGCATTCGAGCTCGGCCCAGAAGTTTGCCGGCTGCGATGCGATCGGCATCGAGCAAACGAGACCGGTATCGCTGCGCCAGCCGGCCAGCAGCCGCTGAATATAATCGGGCGGCATCAGGACGTTACTGTCGGCAAGAATGATCCATTCGTGCCGCGCTGCGTCCCACCCCTTGATCACGTTGTTGAGCTTCGGGTTTGGGCTTCTACCGTCGGCGCCGATCAGCAGGCGGGCCGGCACCCGCGGATGCGCATGGATCAGCCGGCGCACGATCGGCGCGACGGGATCGTCGGCCCGCTCGAGACAGAAAATGATTTCGTAGTTCGGATAGTCCAGCCGGAAAGTGGAACCCAATGTCTCTTCAATGAAATTTTCGACTTTGCAGAGCGGGCGCACCAGCGTGACCGGGGGGGCGTCGTCGGGCGGACGCGGGCGCCGCGCGCGGACGCGGCACTGCACGCCGGCAAGGGTCACGCTGGCGAGGTGAAGCGTCGTGGCGAAGACGCAGAGCCCTGCCGCCCAGGTCGCGAGAGTCACTTAAATCCTTTCTGCACTGGCAAGGAGGATCCTCATGAATCCTCGTCGGCCAGCGCCAGCTCGCGCGGCGCCGGCGTGAGCGGATCGAGCGCGCGCAGCGACATCCAGTGCAGGATTTCGAGCCGGCCATCGACATGCTCGACCAGCGCGGTGCAGCTTTCGACCCAGTCGCCATCGTTGCAGTAGAGCACTTCGCCGATATGCCGCATCTCGGCGTGATGGATGTGGCCGCACACGACTCCATCGACATCGCGCTCGCGGGCCGCGACGGCGATGGCGTTGGCGAAATCGTCGATGAACTGGACCGCGTTCTTGACCCGCGATTTGAGATAGGCGGAGAGCGACCAATAAGGATAGCCCAGCCGCCGCCGGACATGGTTGAAGACGGTGTTGAACATGAGCGCCAGCTCGTAGGCGCCATCGCCCAGATGAGCGAGCCAGCGCGCATAGCGCACGACACCGTCGAAGGCGTCGCCATGCATGACGAGCAGCCGCCTGCCGTCGGCGGTGACGTGGATCGCCTCGGGCAAGAGCAGCACGCCGCCCAACTGCAAGTCGGTGTAGTCGCGCAGCCACTCGTCGTGATTTCCGGGAATGTAGATCACCTTGGTGCCCTTGCGCGCCTTGCGCAGCACCTTCTGGATCACGTCGTTATGGCTCTGCGCCCAATACCAGGATTTGCGCATGCGCCAGCCGTCGACGATGTCGCCCACGAGGTAGAGAAATTCCGAGTCGGTGTGGCGCAGGAAATCCAGCAGGAAATGGGCCTTCGAGCCGCGCGTCCCGAGATGTAGGTCGGAAATCCAGATCGCGCGATAGCTGGTGACCCCCGAGAAGTGGTTCATGTGGTTTCCAGGGCGCCGATCGCCGCGACCAGTCCCGGATATTTGTGAGCGAATTGCTGCATTCGATTCTCGCCTTTCGTTTGTGGCGAGGATTGCGTATCAGCGGCCAATGACGGATTTATTCCGGTTCCAAGACCGCACGGTGACACGCCAGCGGAATCGAACCCGGTTCCCTGACCCGGCTTGGCCCGTCCCGGACAGTTTGCTGTGCGGCGGAGTCGCTAATGTTTCGAATGCGTTTGCGGATATAGCCTATTATTCCTACAGCATAATATCTGCTGACCGCCCTGCGACGCTCGCGCCTGCCTTGGTACTCGGGCGTGTTCAAGGCGCGATGTCGAACTCGTCGCTAAAGGCGCCTCCGTTCTTGTGTGAAAGCACGCGGAGGAGCTGTCCGCTGCGACCCAATGACGCGGATCGAATACGTGGATCGGATTCGTCGGACTGAGCCAGCGCGGAGTCGGCCGCGTGGTCGCGCCGCCTAAAAATCGGCTGGTCGGCCGCCCTCAATGCTGCATGCCCGGCATGTCGGACATTCCTGGCATGCTCTCCGAGTCGCCCGCCTTCATCGCCCCGACCTTTCCGATCGCGACCATGACTTGCTGCGCGCCGGCGTGATCGAATGTCAGAGTCAGTGGAACCTTGTCGCCAGCTTTCAGGGGCGCTTTCAATCCCATCAGCATGATGTGATCGTGCCCGGGCTCGAACACGACCGTCTTGCCTGGCTCGATGGTCACCGACGGCAAGGGGCGCATTTCCATCACGTTGTTCACCATAATGGTCTCGTGCAATTGCACGCTGTTGGCGGCAGGCGTGCTGGCGGCGGTGAGTCGGTCGGGCGCGCTGCCGGTATTGGTGATCGAGAGATAGAACGCGCCGGTCTTGGCGTTACCGGGCGTGGCGCGGCCCCACGCCTGCTCGATGCGGATGCCGCCATTGTCGGCCCGCGCGACGCCGGCGCCGAGGGCGAGGGTCAACAACAATCCGGCAAGAACGTTCAGAATGGTCTTCGTCATGCTCACTCTCCTCTTGTCAAACGAATGCACATGTTCGGTTATGTGCGAGCTTCACCTTCACGATCCGCCGTGATTGACGGGCAGGAGCGGCGTCGCGGCCTGCTCGAGCGAGGCTTCCGTGATTTCGATCTTGTCGGGCGTCATGACTGCACGCACCATGCCTGCCGGATCGATGATATAGGTAATGGGCAAGGCCGCCGGCTTGCCGAAGCCGTTCGCCTTGGCGTCGCTGAGCATGGCGGCGGGATAGGCGAAGGCCTGCATCACCTTGACGGCATCGCCACGGTCGCGGGGCCGGTCGGCGCTGATGCCGATTACATCGAGGCCCTGGGCATGATATTTCCGATAGAACGCGTCGAGCGCTGGCATCTCCTGGCGGCAAGGCACGCACCACGTCGCCCAGAAATTGACCACGACGACCTTGCCGCGCAATGCGCCAAGGTCGAAGCTGCCGCCGTCCAATTGCATCGCGGTTAGCGATGGCGCCGGCTGCCCGACTTCCGCGGCTCCCAATGCAAAACCAGACGCGAGGACGAGCGCGATGAAGCCCGCCGTCACCGGTACAAACGACAGTATTCTGCGCATGGGACCTCGCTATCGCCTAAAAATGGTATGCGACGATGACTTTGAGCAGCCACGGCGCCGCCAGCTGATTGCCGGTGAAGTGCTCATAGACCGGCACTTCCACATCGGCATAAGCCGAGACCTGGTTCACGGCGACCTCGACCCCGGGAGACAGCAGGACGCGCTGATATCCGGACGCAACTGGGCTCGCCGATGCCGCACCGCTGTCGCGGGTGCGCTCGGAAACGATGACCTGAGCCACGGGGGTGATCATCAAGTTTCCGAGCATCCAGCCGTTGTAGTGAACGCCCGCGGCGGTATCGAGTTCGCTGCCCGGACGGTAATCTTGCTGAGTCAGGACCGGCTGATCCAATTGCGCCTGAACGAACCAGCTCCAGATATTGTCGCTCGTCAGAGCCTGGCGGTGGAATCCACCGAGCAGGATGTCGGTGCTGCCGGTGCCGATCTGGCTGTCACGATCGACGATCGCCGGGTTATAGGTGAAGTTACCGGTTGGCAGCTTGAGACCATAGGTCACGCCACTCGACAGGTCTTCGGAAAACCCCGTGTAGATGCCCTTGATCCGGACGTCGCCGAAATCCGCCCACTCGGTCGATACGATATCGGGCGGGGGGCTCGGAAAATTGGTGTCGGTCCTGAACGTCCGATCCCAAAACGGTAGCTCGACCTCGATTCCCGAGCTGCGGTCGAACATATACTGAAGGCCGGCGGTGAAGAAGTTCGTGCGGATCTCCTTGTCACCGTTATTAGCCGCGGGTGCGCTGGCGGTCTCCGCTCCGATTTTGGTTCTGATCCTGGTAGTCGTAACCGAGATACGCGGTGCCGCCCGAGCCGGTTGGAAACATCGAGCTGGTGCCGACGTCGAAGACGCCGCAGCCGCAGGCGCAGGCTAAGCTCGCGGTTGGGGCGATGCAAAGCGATGAGGCGAAGGCGGATGCGGCAAATGCAACGGATGGCGCGATGTCCCGTGAACGGAACATCGACCCGCGAAGCGGTTTGTTCATTTCGAAAATCCTTCGGTCTTAATGCGGTGTGCCAGCCTGCGAAAAGGCTGGCGGCGACGGGCTGCATTCAGACCGAAGAAGGGGGTGCGCGTGACTGATAAGGCGCGGCGACGATCGGCGCGATGCGCGGCGCGATCGGCGCGGTGACGATATCGCCTTCCACCACGCGCGGAAGCGGCAGAGCGACCGGACTGGGCGTCGTGAAGGCCTGACCGGCGGCCATCGCGGTGCAGAGCGGACAACCATCCGAGAGCCCATGATGCGATTGATTCGAGCCGTCCGGGACTTGCGAGTGGGTGCCCGAGGCCGAGCAGATGAAGGTCACGGTGCCGGCATAGGCGGGCGACGCCATCAGCGCGATCTCGTAGGCCACGAGGAACGGCAGCAGGACCTGAATCGCGACCGCGAGGAAGGCCATCCCGATGCCGGCGGGCACCGTTCCGATTCGCGTGCGAGGCTTGGCGCGAGTCATCTCGCGATCAGGGTAATTCCAGCATACCGGGCAGGCAAGCGAATATGGCCGGCGCGGCGTTTCGCCGCTTTCCCGGCGGTGCTAAGGATGGTGTCGTGGCCGAAACAGGAGGAGCGCAGGGTGAGTGACGAGCCTTTGGTGCTGCGCCGAACCGAGGACGGTGTCGCCTTTCTCACGCTCAATCGTCCGGCCGCGCGCAATGCGTTGTCGGTGGCGTTGATGAGCGCGCTTGAGGTCGAGCTCGATGCGGCCGCCCGGGACCGCGACGTGCGCGTTGTCGTGATCGCCGGCGCCGGCCCGGCGTTTTGCGCCGGTCACGATTTGCGCGAGCTCCGCGCCAATCCGGAGCGGCAGCGTTACGAGGCGGTATTCGCCCAGTGCTCGCGCCTCATGACCGGCATCGTCAAGCTGGCGAAGCCCGTCATCGCGCGCGTTCACGGCGTAGCGACCGCGGCCGGCTGCCAGCTCGTCGCGTCCTGCGATCTCGCGATCGCGGCCGAAGAGGCGCGCTTCGCCACGCCCGGCGTCAATATCGGCCTGTTCTGCTCGACGCCGATGGTAGCGCTATCGCGCGCGATCGGACGGAAGCGGGCGATGGAGATGCTGTTGACGGGCGCAATGATCGACGCCGAGCAAGCGCTGGCCTGGGGTCTCGTCAACCGCGTCGTTCCGGCGGCGCGGCTCGACGACGCGGTCGGCATGCTGGCGCGCGAAATCGCCGCGAAATCGCCGCTCACCCTCGCCATCGGCAAGGCGGCCTTCTATGCGCAGGCCGAGCTTGGACTCGAAGCCGCCTATGCCTATGCCAGCGAGGTGATGACGCGCAACATGCTGGCGCGCGACGCCGAGGAAGGCGTCGATGCCTTTCTGCAAAAGCGCGCGCCGGTTTGGGAAGGACGATGAGCGACGACGTCTATAGCGATGACAAGCTGCGCGGCATCTTTCGCGGCGTGCGCGTCATTGCCATGGTCGGCGCCAGCCCCCGCCCCGACCGGCCAAGCTATCGCGTGATGCGGTTCTTGCAAGGCCGGGGCTACCGCGTCATTCCGGTTAATCCGCAAGCCATCGGCGAAACGATCCACGGCGAGAAAGTCGTCGGCTCGCTTGCCGAGATTCCCGGGCCGGTCGATTTGGTCAACATTTTCCGCCGTTCGGAGTTGGTCGCGCCAGTCGTCAACGAGGCAATCGCCAAGGGCGTCAAGGCGGTGTGGATGCAACTCGGGGTGCGTGACGACGCGGCCGCTGCCAAGGCCGAGGCGCAGGGCATCGCGGTGGTGATGGATCGGTGCCCCGCCATCGAGCTGCCGCGGCTTGGAATTTAATGTAATTTACCCGCGCCGGATCGCCACGACGGCGTTGTGGCCGCCGAAGGCGAAGGAATTGGAGATCGCGAGATCGATCCGCCGGTCGCGTGCCTCGTTCGGCACATAGTCGAGATCGCATTGGGGATCGCGCTCGGTGAAGTTGGCCGTGGGGGGTATGAAGCCGCCGCGCATCGCCAGGATGGTCGCGGCTAATTCGATCGCGCCGGCCGCGCCGAGCGTGTGGCCATGCATCGACTTGGTCGAGGACACCGCGAGTTTTTTGGCGTGCTCTCCGAAGACCATGTGCAGCGCCTGGGTTTCCGCGATGTCATTGGCCGCTGTCGCGGTGCCGTGCGCGTTGACGTAATCGACATCGCCGGGCGCGATCCCGGCATCGGCGAGGCAGGCCGCAATGGCGCTCGCCGCCCCTGCCGCCGCCGGCATCACGATATCGCCGGCATCCGAACTCGCCCCGCAGCCGATGATCTCGGCCAGAATCTCGGCGCCCCGCGCCACCGCGCGCGCGCGGCTTTCCAGCACCACGATCGCCGCCCCCTCGCCCAGCACCATGCCTTTGCGGTCGCGCGAGAATGGGCGGCAGGTATCGGGCGCCATCACGCGCAGCGCTTCCCAGCCCTTGATCGTGCCGAAGGTGAAGACCGCCTCGGTGCCGCCCGTCAGCGCGGCATCGACCGCGCCCGCGCGCACCATGTTAAAGGCGACGCCGATGGCATGGTTGGACGACGAGCACGCGCTCGCCACGACGAAGGACGGTCCGGTGATCCCGTGCTCGATGGTGATGTGACTGCATGGCGCGTTGATCATCAACTTGGGGATGGTAAAGGGATGGAGGCGCTTGGCGCCTTCGCTGTAGATCCGATGGTAGTTCTCGTCTTGCGTGGTCTGGCCGCCGACGCCCGTGCCGATGATCGCGGCGCTGCGCGCGCCCAATCCGTCGCGGAAATTCAAGCCGCTCTGGGCGACCGCTTCGCGCGCCGCCACCAGCGCGAATTGCGCGCAGCGGTCGAGCAGCCCGAGCTTGCCGCTCTCGAAATACGCGCTCGGGTCGAAATCGCCAACTTGAGCGCCGATCTTGGTGAGGAGCCCTTCGGTCGGGATGATGGTGATGGGAGCGATGGCGCTTTTCCCGGCCGCCAGCGCGGTCGCGAAGTCAACGGCGTTCTTGCCAAGCGCGGCACAGACGCCCAACCCGGTTACGACAACCCGGTTCATCGCCAGACGCAAGCTGGCGTCACGCCGACGCGCCCTTCTGCTCGCCGACGAGCTTGGCGATCGCGTCGATCACGTCGCCGGCATTGATAAAGCTGGCGCCGGCCGAGGTTTCGTTGGCGTTGAAGGGAATCTCGATATCGAATTTCTCTTCGAGCGCGAAGATGAGCTCGATCTGGTCGAAGGAATGGAGATCGAGGTCCGCCAGCAAGGTCTCGCGCGCGATTTTGCCGGGCTCGGTCTTTGCCTGCTTCGCGATGACCTCGATGACGTCGCTTGCAACATCCGGCATGTCGCCTTCCCGCTTCGCCCACCGATCGTATAGAAGCCGAGCCGGCCGCGAATGTCCATGGGCCTCGCTGGGCGGCGCCTAGTCGTCGCTGGCCAACCAGCTCGGATCGCTGTCGGTCTCGCGCATCACCCAAGCGAGGAAATCGCGGTTGCCCTCCACCACCGGCAGGGCCTCGATGCAGGGACACTCGTAAGAGTGCAGAGCTTTCACGCGCGCGATCAGCCGCTCGAGTTTCTCTTCGCTGGTCTTGAGGATGAGCACCGCCTCGGGGGCTTCTTGAGTTTGCCCGTCCCAGCGAAAAATCGAGGTCGCGCCGGGAATGATGTTGGCGCAAGCGGCCAGCCGCTCTTCGACTGCGCTGCGGCCGATGCGCCGCGCCTCCTCGGCATCGGCGACCGTGGCATAGATGAACATCACCGACATGATTGCCTCCTCGATGCGCCGGGATCGCCGCAACTCTGCGGCCCGGCGTGGCGGATCGGATTCGCCACGCTATGCGGTTTTCCCGGTTGAGTTTAATATGCGCTCGGCGGGGAGCCTTCATGAACCTCGAAGCCGAACCGAAACGGCATTCACCCACCCCGGTGCAGCGGACCTGGCTGAAACGCGGCCTCGACCAGCCCGGTGGGAAGCTCCCCTTGTTCGATGAGTACGGCCAGCATGTCGATCCGCGCACGGTCCGTGCCTGCGTCGAGCAGGGCTGGGCCGAGCCCTGGTATGCCAATCCGCTAAAGCCCGATTGGCTGGTCTGCAAGCTGACCGTACTGGGCCGTGCCGCGATCCATGGCCGAGCGGAATGAACTGACAGTTTAGCCGAGAATCGTACTTCATCTTACTGTTTATCAAAACTTACTATTCCTACTTCTGGCCGTGGGAATGGAGGCTCACGCCGCGCGGAAGGGCCAGCGCCCAGACCATCATCAAGAGTGCCAAGATGACGTTGATCTCATAGATGCGATGGACCGCGCCGGCGAAGGCGTCAACCGCCGGTGCCAGCGCGGCCGCGGAAAGGCTCCGGCGCAGCGCTGGGTCGAGGAGGCGGCTGACCAAGTCGCCGCCGCCCGTTACCTGCGCGGCCAGCGCGGCATTGACGATGCCGCCGAACACCGCCGTGCCGACCGACTGGCCGACGATGCGCGAGTAATTGAAGCTGGACGTCACCGCACCACGCTGGTGCCAATCGACGCTTGACTGGATGCCGACATAGAATCCCATATTGGTAAGGCCCATGCCGAGGCCAGTGATGAAGGCGCTGGCGATCACGAAAGCGATGCCCAGCGCGGGCGTGAGCAGCGCCATCGTGATCGTGCCGGCGATGAATACGGCGGCGCCCAGGCCCGACGACCGCCGATAGGTGACTTTCAAGAGGCTGCGCGCGGCGATGAAGCCGCCGGTCGGCCACGCCATCGACATGGCGGTCAACGCGAAGCCGGCCTGGAGCGGGCTACCGCCCAGCACGCCCTGGATGAAGGCGGGCAGGAAGGCGGTGACGGCCATTTGCGCGCCGCCCAAGGACATGCTGGCGAGGTTGCCGAGCGCGACCATGCGGTTGCGCCAGATCTCGAGCGGCAGCATCGGCTCGCGGACGCGCATTTCCTGCAGCAGAAGCAGCCCGAACGCCACCGCCGCGCCGATGAGCAACACGGCGACGGTGGTCCCCGCGAGCGCCGCCGCGCGTGTCAGCGCATACATCAGGAGCCCGGTCGCGAGCGCCATCAGCGCCGAGCCGAGATAATCGATCTCGTGCCGGCGATACTCGATGTGTTCGCGGAACGTCGCTGCCAGCATCACGATCGTGACGATGCAGATCGGCACGTTGATCCAGAAGATCCATTGCCAGCTCCAATGCGCGACGATGAAGGCGCCGAGCACGGGGCCAATCAGCGCCGAGGTCGCGAACGTGCTGGAGATGTAGCCTTGGACCTTGGCGCGCTCGGGCGGCGGATAAAGGTCGCTGACCATGGTTTGCGACACGGTGGCCAGCGATCCGGAGCCGATGCCCTGCACGACGCGGAACACGATCAGCGACGTCATGTTCCAAGCGAAGCCGCACAGCAGCGAGCCGATGATGAAAACGAAGATGCCGAAATAAAGCACCGGCTTGCGGCCGTAGAAATCGCACAGCCGGCCGTAGATCGGAACGGTCACGCCCTGGGTGAGCAGGTAGGCGGTGAACACCCAGCTGAACAGCTCGAAATCGCCGAGCGCGCCGACGATCGTCGGCATCGCCGTGGCGACGATGGTGGCCTCGGTCGCCGCGACGAAGCTCACCACCATCGCCGCCGCGAAGGTCCATCGCCGTCGGGCTGCGGAAATCGGCTCGGGCACGTCGCTCTCGGTCGGCTGTTCGGATGACGGAAGATGGTCGGGCAGGCGAGATTCGAACTCGCGACCCTCAGCACCCCATGCTGATGCGCTACCAGGCTGCGCTACTGCCCGCCCCTGTCCAGAGACTATAGTAAGCGCGAAGCGGCGATGCAACGCGCACCTAACGCGGCCACGCCGGCGGAGCAGTGGCCGCCATAGCCAGGGAGGAAACGCGTGAGACAGGATCGGCGCCGTAGCGGCCTCGCGCGGCGGCGGCTTCTCAGGCTGGCGGGCATGCTCGCAGCGAGCGCGGCCTTCCCCGCCGCGGCGCCTGCTCCATCGCGCGATCTACGAACTGCGGCGCCATTATCACGACTGCGCTAGCTTGACCAACCGGCCGGCGATGCTGGCCCCGATGAATTTCCGTTCTTCTCGACCGGCCTCAGCGTGCGCGAATTAGAGGCGCTTCATCTCGTCTCGAGGAAAGAGCTGCAAGCGATCCAACGCGACAACGCGCTGCGCATCGTGCCCGGATTGAGCGCGTAAGTCTTATCCTGGCGGCTTTTTGAGGAGGTCGCGCAAGGCCACCAGTTCGGCGCGAATCTCCAAAAGCTCGGCGCGCAACGTCTCGGATTTGGCGACCCGCGCGGCGGGTGCCAGAGGCGCCGCACGCGGCGCCTCGTCCGCCTTAAGCGCGCCTTCGCGCAGCAGCTTCTGCACGCCCTTGATGGTGTAGCCCTGGTCGTACAGGCATTGCCGGATGCGCCGCAACAACAGCACGTCGTCCGGCCGGTAATAGCGCCGCCCGCCGGCGCGCTTTAGCGGCTTGATCTGTGGGAATTTCGATTCCCAAAAGCGCAGCACGTGTTGCGGCACTTCGAGCTCGTCGGCGACTTCGCTGATGGTGCGGAACGCCTCGGCGGATTTCGGGGCGCGGCGCGCGCCGGCCGGGCGCGGCGGCGTAGAAAAGAGGTCGGGCAACCGAGTGGTCATGGCGTCGCTCGAGCCTTGCTTGCGCAGCGCCGAATTGATGTGGTCCTTGAGGACATGCGAGGCTCGGAACACGAGCACGCGGCGCGGATTAATCGGGACTTCGGTGCCGGTCTTGGGATTGCGGCCGATGCGCCGTCCTTTCTTGCGGACGGCGAAACTGCCGAACGAGGAAATCTTCACCATCTCGCCGCGCGCCAAGGCTTCGGAGATCTCGTTCAGCACAATCTCCACCAATTCCGCCGAACTCGTTACGCGATAATCCGACCTCCTGATACACGGCCTCGCTGAGCTGCGCTCGCGTAACCGTTTGTCCCGCCATGGACTGCCTCCCCCGATTAGCCAAAACATAGACTGGCGGGAGAAAATTTGCAATTACAGATGCTTGTGCGAAGATTCTTGAGCAAACCTGCGGCTACCAGCGCAGCAGCGCCGCGCCCCAGGTCAAACCGCCGCCCATCGCCTCGGCCAGAACCAGCTGACCGGGGCGAATGCGCCCGTCTTCGGCCGCTTCGGCCAGGGCCAGCGGCACCGAGGCCGCCGAGGTATTGGCATGCCGGTCGATGGTCAGCACCACTTTGTCGGGCGGCAACGCCAGCTTTTTGGCCATCGCGTCGATGATGCGGCGGTTGGCCTGGTGCGGCACAAGCCAGTCGATGTCGCGTTCCGAGAGCCCGTTGGCGGCGAGCGCCTCGTCCACGACTTCTGCGAGGCGCCGAACGGCATGGCGAAATACCTCCCTGCCCTCCATCCGCAAGAACCCCGCCGTGCCGGTGGTCGACGGTCCGCCATCGACGTAAAGCAGATCGTAATAGGCGCCTTCGCAGTGGAGATGGGTCGAGAGCACGCCGCGCTCGGCCGTACTGCCGTTCGAGGCCACGCCGCGCAACACCATGGCTCCGGCGCCGTCGCCGAACAGCACGCAGGTGGCGCGATCCTGCCAATCGAGAATCCGCGAAAAGGTCTCGGCCCCGATCACCAGCGCGGTCTTCGATTGTCCGGCGCGCAGGAAATTATCGGCGACCGCGAGCGCATAAATGAACCCCGTGCACACCGCCTGAACGTCGAAAGCCGCGCCGTTCGTCACGCCGAGCCGCGCCTGCACCTTGGCGGCGGTGGCTGGAAAGGTGTTGTCCGGCGTCGAGGTCGCGAGCACGATGAGGTCGATTTCGTCCGGCTTCACGCCAGCGGATTGGAGCGCGTGGCGCGCGGCGCGGGTCGCGAGGTCCGAGGTATATTCGCCTGAGGCGGCGATATGGCGCTGGCGGATGCCGGTGCGCTGGAGGATCCATTCGTCCGAGGTGTCGAGCTTGGCGGCGAGCTCGGCGTTGGTGACGACGCGCTCGGGCAGATAGCCGCCGCAGCCCAGAACCTGCGCGCGGAACTCCATGTCAGTGAATGGCCGTTTGCGGCTTTACCGTCACTTCGCTATCCGCGCTCATGCGCGCGATGTCCTCACGGATCTTATCGAGGAAACCGTTGACGCACATATCGGCGCCGACGCCGATCGCGCTGGCGAAGCCCAGTTCGTCGGTGCCGCCATGGCTCTTCACCAGGATGCCTTCGAGCCCTAGGAACACCGCGCCGTTATAGCGGCGCACATCGAGCCTTTTCCGCAGCTTCTGGAGCGCGGGCCGGACGAAGATATAGCCGATCCTCGCGGCCAGCGAACTGGCGAAGGCGGCGCGCACGAATTCCATGAACAGCTTGGCGGTGCCCTCGGCCGTCTTGATCGCGACATTGCCGGTAAACCCGTCGGTGACGATCACATCGACGACACCCGCGCCGATCTCATCGCCCTCGATATAGCCGTGGAAATTGATTGGCGATCCCGGCGCGCGCAGCCGCATCGCCGCCCCGCGCACCGCGTCGTTGCCCTTCAAATCCTCGGAGCCGATGTTCAACAACCCGACGCTGGGCCGCGACAGGCCGAGGACGGTACGGGCGAAGACCTCGCCCATCAGCGCGAACTGCACCAGATTTTCCGCGTCGCACTCGACATTGGCGCCGAGATCGAGCATCGCGCTTTCGGCGCGCCTCGTCGGGAAAAACGGCGCACATCGCCGGGCGGTCGATGCCGGGCAGCGTCTTCAGGGCGAATTTCGCCATCGCCATGAGCGCGCCGGTATTGCCCGCCGAAACCGCGCAGTCCGCCTCGCCCGCGGCCACGGCGTCGAGCATGAGACGCATCGACGAGTTCCGCCCCGACCGCAGGGCCACCGATGGCTTGGCGTCGCCGGTGATAAACTCATCGGTGTGGCGGATCTGGCAATGCCGCGCCAGTTGCGGCAGGGTCTCGAGGATGGGCCGGATGCGACCCTCGACCCCGAACAGCAGGAATTCGAGCTGGGGGGTACGCTCTAGCGCGACCGCCGCGCCTTTTATGACCATGGCGGGCGCTTGGTCTCCGCCCATGGCATCGAGTGCGACGACAATGCGGTCGCTCACCCCTCACGGCCCTCGCGCGCCGCCGCTCACGTCTTCTCGGCCGCGACCGCCAACACCTCACGGTCGCCGTAATGACCGCAGGCCTTGCAGATATGGTGCGATCGCTTCATCTCGCCACAATTCGAGCATTCGATATAGCTCGCCGGCGCCAGGCCGTGATGGGAACGCCGCATATTACGGCGCGAGGTCGAGGTCTTCTTTTTGGGAACGGCCATGGCAACACCTTTATTCTACTCGACAGGACGAGCCGCAGCTAAGTAGCCAAAAACCCGGTCACTGGCAACCTTGTTGCCGCCGCGTGCTCAGGAATCCCGGTCTTTCCGCAGTTTAGCGAGGATAGCGAAGGGCTGAGCCAGGCTTGGCGAGAGGCCGGCAAGGGTTGAGCTTCGGCAGTTCGGCGCCCGGCGCGCGCGGAAACGGATCGAGCGCCAGCGAAAGTTGCTGCGCGACCGCCTCGCCGATGTTGACGGCGCCGTCGGAAAATGGCTCGACCGGCTCGGCCTCGCTATCGAGCACGACCTCACGGGTTTCGTCGAGCGCGCCGTAGAGCACCGAGAAGTCTTCTTCGACCTCGCTCGCCACTGGCTCGAGCGTGGCGATGCAGGCCTGAACCACGGCGGCGGATAAACGCGCCGATAGCCGATAGCATGCGCCCGGCAGCCGGTCGAGCCGCACTTGCGCCGCCAGGCGATCGAGCGCGAGCAACTGAAAGCGCTTCGCCAGGGCGGCACGCTCGGCAGCCGTAGCGATAATCTCATAGCTTGCCGGGGCGGATGCTAGCCGCGCGACCGAAATCGGCCGATGAAATTCAGAAATCTTGCTCATTTTCAATATCTAATGGTAAGAAGTTAACCTTTCCCGAGAGCAGGTCTGCGACCGGCTCGGCGGCCAAGGCAGCGCGCTGGCGGTGGAGATAGCGGGTCATGGCCGCCAGTTGGCCTTCGCTTGGCGTCACGGTGCCATAGAGGTTGCGGCGCAATGCGTCGCCGAGCGCCGCGCCGGCGGCGAGACCCTGCTCATAGGCGAGGATGCGGCCATAAAAGCCGGTGGCCATTGCCTTGACGCGGCGGCCCACGCCGAGATCGCCCGCACCCATCTCGCGCAGGCCGCGATCGAGATCCGCGAACATCGTGTCGAACACGGATTGCGCGAAATCGGCGGTTTGCCCGTGATCCGCCTTCAGTCGGTTGAGCACCAGGAAAGCATGGAGTGCGATCAACTCGTAGCGTCCGTCGAGCGTATCGGGCACGCCGAGTGCGGTGAAGAACAGGCCGTTGCGCGCACGCGCCACGATGAGCCGATAGGTGTCATGGGCGGCGACGCGGTGGGGATTGCGGCGAAACAACGCGGTAAACGGCATAAGCGACCTGGCGTTAACGAAAGGGCGACCGCTCGGCGGGGAGATTGACAGAGCCGCCCGGGCGCGGGCATGTTCCCGGCGATGATACACAACGTACCGCCGTCACGACATCGGACCTTGCGCCGCTTCGCTTTCGCTGTCTGCCTGGCGACGCTGGCGTCTTGCGGGGTTCCGATCGACGACCACGGCAACCTGCCGAGCCCGGACGCGCTGGCGCAGATCAAGCCCGGCCAGACCGACAAGGCGACGGTGACCCGCCTCTTGGGCTCGCCGTCGAACGTTGCCGCCTTCGACGGCGATACCTGGTATTACATCAGCAAGGTCACGAGGCAAGTCGCCTTTCTCAATCCGACCGTTCTCGATCAGCGCGTGGTCGCGATTCATTTCGACCAGAACGGCCTCGTCACGGAGGTTTCGAGCAAGGGTCCGCAAGACGCTCAGGCGGTCACGCCCGATCCGATCGCGACGCCGGCTCAGGGCCGCGAGTTCACCTTCCTCGAGCAGCTGATCGGCAATTTCGGCAAGTTCAGCGGCGCCGGCGGCAAGAACGGCGGTAACGGCGGCCCCGGCTCGCCGAACCCCGGCGGCCAACCCTAGGCCCCCGAATACCTGATCGCCCCAGCTGCGATCACGTCGCCTTTCAATGCGCCGCGGCGAGGATCGCCAGCAACAGAATCGCCACGATGTTGGTGATTTTGATCATCGGGTTCACTGCGGGGCCGGCGGTGTCCTTGTAGGGGTCGCCGACGGTATCGCCGGTCACCGCTGCCTTGTGGGCGTCCGAGCCCTTGCCGCCGAAGTGGCCCGCCTCGATGTATTTCTTGGCGTTGTCCCAAGCACCGCCGCCCGACGTCATCGAGATCGCAACGAAGATTCCGGTGACGATGGTACCCAGCAGCATCGCGCCGAGGGCGCTGAATCCCGCGGCCTGGCCGCTGATCGCCGCGATGACGAAATAAAGCGCGACCGGCGCCAGCACCGGCAGCAACGAAGGCACGATCATTTCCTTGATCGCGGCCTTGGTGAGCATGTCCACCGCGCGGCTGTAATCGGGCTTGCCCGTCCCCGCCATGATGCCGGGGATTTCCTTGAACTGGCGGCGCACCTCGACGACCACGGAGCCGGCCGCGCGGCCGACCGCCGTCATGCCCATCGCTCCGAACAGATAGGGCAGCAAGCCGCCGACGAACAGGCCGATGACGACGTAAGGGTCCTGCAGCGAAAAGCGGACGTCGAGATTGCCGAAATAATGGTGCAGATTCTCGGTATAGGCCGTGAACAGGACGAGCGAGGCGAGAGCCGCGGAGCCGATGGCGTAGCCTTTGGTCACCGCCTTGGTGGTATTGCCGACCGCGTCGAGCGCGTCGGTGGTCTTGCGGACCTCGGGCGGCAGATCGGCCATCTCCGCGATGCCGCCGGCATTGTCCGTGACCGGACCGTAGGCGTCGAGCGCGATGATCATGCCCGCGAGCGACAGCATGGTGGTCACCGCGACGGCGATGCCGAACAACCCTGCGAGCAGGAACGATACCAAGATGCCGCCGCAAATCACGATCACCGGGAGGGCCGTCGACTCCATCGAGACGGCGAGGCCCTGGATGACATTGGTGCCGTGGCCGGTCGTCGAGCTTTGCGCGATCGAGCGCACCGGCCGATATTCGGTCCCGGTGTAATACTCGGTGATCACCACGAGCAGACCGGTGACGACGAGGCCGGTCAACGCGCAGCCATAGATCTCGCCCCCGGTTACGACCGCGCCGGTCGTCATCGTGAGCGAGGTGCCGAAGCCGATGGTCTCGGCGATCACGCCAGCGATCGCCAGCGCCGATAGGATGGCGGCCGCAATGAGGCCCTTGTACAGCGCCGCCATGATCCGGCCGCCCGGGCCCAAACGCACGAAATAGGTGGCGATCACCGACGCGATGATGCACACCGCGCCGACCAGCAACGGAAACAGCAGCATGGTGTCGCGCGCCGCGCCCCCGAAGAAAATGTTGGCGAGCAGCATGGTCGCCACCACAGTCACGGCGTAGGTCTCGAACAGATCGGCGGCCATGCCGGCGCAATCGCCGACATTGTCGCCGACGTTGTCGGCGATCACCGCCGGGTTGCGCGGATCGTCCTCGGGAATGCCGGCCTCGACCTTGCCGACGAGGTCGGCGCCGACATCCGCGCCCTTCGTGAAGATGCCGCCGCCCAATCGCGCGAAGATCGAAATCAGCGAGGCGCCGAACGAAAGCGCCACCAGCGCTTCGAGTACGGGGCGCATATTGTCGGAAGGCAGCGTGGAGCGCAGGAAGATGTAATAGAGCGACACGCCGAGCAGACCCAATCCGACTACCAGCATGCCGGTCACCGCGCCCGATTTGAACGACAGGTTCAATCCCGCGGCGAGGCCGTTGCGCGCGGCTTGCGCGGTGCGGACATTGGCGCGCACCGAAACATTCATGCCGATATAGCCGGCCGAGCCCGACAGCACCGAGCCGATGACGAAGCCGAGCCCAGCGCGCCAACCCAAGGTGGCCAGCAGGATCGCGAAAATCACGATCCCGGCGACGGCGATGGTGCGATATTGCCGGTTGAGATAGGCGCGCGCGCCTTCTTGAATCGCGGCGGCGATCTCCTGCATGCGAGCGGTGCCGGCATCGGCGGCGAGCACTTGCCGGCTGGTCACCAGCCCATAAAGAATCGCCAGCACCCCTGCGCCGACGATCAGCCCATAGGCCATATTCATTGGTCTTGCCCTTTGCCCAAAAATTGACCGCCTTCAAAAGCGCGCGGAATATGCCGGAAGCGTGCCGTCGAGGCAACGCCGGATTCGACGGCTCGACGAAACCGCCCTAAAATCGACGCTCATGACGCCAGATTCGACCGAATTGCTCCGCCGCGCGCGTGCGCTCATCCCGCTCATCGCGGCGCGCGCCGCCGATGGCGAGCGCCATGCCTGCGTTGCGCCCGAGGTCGTGGGCGCGCTTCGGGAAGCCGGCGTGTTCCGCGCGCTCCAACCCAAGCGCTGGGGCGGCTACGAGATGTCGCCAACCGCGCTCTACGATGCCGAGATGGCGGTCGGCGAAGGCGACATGTCGGCGGCCTGGATCGTTGGCGTGCTTGGCGTCATTCCGTGGGTCCTGGCGCTGTTCGATGACCGCGCCGCCGCGGAGGTTTGGGGCGGCGACGATTCGACGCTCATATGTTGCGCGCCCCGGCGCTCGGGGACCGCCACGCCGGTCGAAGGCGGGTTTCGCCTCGCTGGGCAATGGGGCTATTCCAGCGGCTGCAACCACGCCGGCTGGGCCTTGCTCGGCGGCGGCACCGGTCCGTCGCCAGACGGCGACTGGCTGATGCTGGTGCCGCGCCGCGATTTCGAGATTCTCGATACCTGGCACGTCGCCGGGTTGAGGGGCACCGGAAGCCACGACCTCGTCGTCACCGACGCGTTCGTCCCGCTTCATCGCGCGCATCGCATGATCGACCTGTTCAACTGCGTGGGTCCTGGGCAGACGGTCAACCCCTCGCCTCTCTATCGCCTGCCGTTCGGCCTGGTCTTCGCCAGCGGCGTCTCGAACGCGGCGGTGGGCGCACTTAAGGGCATGCTCGACGGTCTCACAGCTGAGCTCAGGGAGCGCGGCGGACCGCGGCGCCCCGATCCCGACATCGATCTGGTTTGCGCCGAGGCCGCGACCGCCATCGACGAAGCCAGAGCCGTGCTCGCCCGCAACTTCGCGCGCCTCGCCGATCATGCCGAGCGGGGCGAGACGCCGCCGATCGAGGAACGCTTGCAGGTCAAATACCAGCTCGCGCTCAACACCGAACGCTGCCGGGTGGCGGCGAGCCGGCTGCTGGCGGCGACTGGCGCGGCCGGCCTCTACGACCGGCACCCTTACGGCAGGATTGTCGCCGACATCACCGCCGGGCGCCAGCACATCACCAACAATGTCGCGCTTCATGCCCGCGATTGGGGCCAAGTGATGCTGGGTAAGCCGCCCCGCCACGACCTCATGCTGTAAGTTTCGCTAGCATCGCGGGGCAAACCTATTTCGGCTGCTCGAACAGCTGCTCGATCAGGACTTGCCGCAACAGGTGCGGGCCGACCACTGCGTTGGCGGTCGCAAGCAGTCGGGTCTTGAGATAGCTCTCGTCGATATCGCGGGTCTCGGCGCGCTGCTGGAAGAAAGCGTACAAGTCGCGGAGGAAGGCGTCGTTGAGCAGCGCGCGCTTGGCTTCGACCTCATCCCTGTCCTCGCTCTTGTAGAGCTCGAGATCGAGCGTGACACCGATCTGCCGCGTCACCCGGTCGCCTTCGATGATCGGCACGAAGATCGCCGGGAAGGTGACATAGAGCGGCGATACGGGCGAGCGGTCGGCCGCGACCGCTTGCGCGGCGACGAGCAGCCACAATGCGGCACCGGCAAAGAATCTAGAAATGGCGATAGCCGGCGAGCTTGACCTCGATCGCCGCTCCCTTCGCATCGCGCAGCACGACGCCCGCGCCCGCCGTCATCCGGCCGATCTCGGTCACGGCGATTCCGGCATCGCGCGCGGCCGCGGCGACCGCGTCCGCCGCCGCGGCGGGCGCGGTGAAAACCAGCTCGTAATCGTCGCCGCCGCCAACCGCCGCCTGGTCGAGTGTGGGGTCGGCGTTCACCGCCCGTCGCGCCGCCGGCGACAGCGGCAACCGCGCTGCGTCGATGACGGCGCCGAGGTTGGAGGCTTCGCAGAGATGCCCAAGATCGGCCATCAGACCGTCCGATATGTCGATCATCGCGCGCGCGATGCCAACGAGGCGCCGTCCCAGCGCGACGCGCGGCCGCGGCAGGCGATAGCGATCGACCAGGAAATCGCGCTCGGCGGCGCCAAGGCCCCTGACCTCTCCCTTCAACACCCCGAGCCCCAGCGCGGAATCCCCGAGCGTGCCCGAGACGAAGACGAGGTCGCCGGCGCGAGCGCCGCTCCGCAGCACTGCCTTGCCCTTGGCGATGCGGCCGATCGCCGTCGCCGACAAGGTGGTTGGACCCGGGGTCGCGCTGCTATCGCCACCCAATAGCCCGATCCCGAATTCCTCTTGATCGGCGGCAAGCCCGGCGGCGAAGGCTTCGAGCCAGGCTTCGTCGCGCGTCGCGGGCAAGACGGTTGTCAGCAGGTAAAACAAGGGCTCCGCGCCCTTGGCGGCGAGATCGGACAAATTGACGCGCAGCAGCTTTTGCGCAACTTGGCCCGCGGGCTCGTCGGGAAAATAATCGATGCCTTCGACGATGGTATCGGTCGTCAGCACATAGTCCTCGCCGGCCGGCCCGTCGATCAGCGCAACGTCGTCGGCGAGGCCGAGCGCGCCCGGCACCGCCAGCGGCGCGAAAAATCGCGCGATGCGTTCGAACTCACCGAGCGGGCGCGGCGCGGTCACCCGATTCCTCTCGCGAGCCCGCGGGCCGGAACGTTCGAGCAAGTGCATCGAGAACGCCGTTTACCAGCCCAGGCTCCTTGCCGGCGAAAAACGCATGGGCGATATCGATATATTCGCTGATCGCGACGCGCGCCGGCACGTCGGGGCGGGCGATCAGCTCATAGGCGCCGGCGCGCAGAATGGCGCGGAGAATGACTTCAAGCCGGGCGAGCGGCCAGTCCGGCGTTAGCACCGCAGAAATCTGCCGGTCGAGCTCGTCGCGCCGCGCCGAGGCGCCTTCCACGAGATCGGCAAAGAGAGCTTCGTCGGCGGCACCCGGCGTGTCGTCCTCGCCGCCGCCGAAGCGGTGCATCAAGAACTCCCTCACGACATTGGCGGCCGAGCCGCCGGTTAGCTCGATCTGGTAGAGCGCCTGCACCGCGGCGAGGCGCGCCGCGCTGCGTTTTCTTCCCGGCTGTCCGGACGCGGTGCCCGTCACGGTGAGAGGCCAAAACGGCGCTTGAGCTCGACCATGGCGAGACAGGCCCGCGCCGCCTCGCCGCCCTTGTTGCGCTTGTCGACCCGCGCGCGCGCGAGCGCCTGCTCCTCGTTCTCGACCGTGAGGATGCCGAAGCCGATAGCGAGATTGCGCTCGAGCGCGAGGCTTTGCAGCCCATGCGCGCTTTCGGTGCAGACATGCTCGTAATGGGTGGTCTCGCCGCGGATGACGCAGCCAAGCGCCACATATCCGTCATAAGGCGTTTTGGACATGGCGGCAAAACGGATCGCGGCGGGAATCTCGAACGCGCCCGGAACCACGACGCGCTCGTAGCGCGCCTGAGCCTCTTCGAGCGCCGCGGTCGCGCCTTTGGCGAGCTCGCTCGAAATATGGGCGTAGTACGGCGCCTCGACGATCAGGATGCGCGGCGGCGCCATGTCATTCTCCGGGAACGGCGATCGGCCGGCGCTCGGAGATGGTGAGGCCGTAGCCTTCGAGGGCGACGATCGTGCGCTCCGTGTTCGACAGCAGGATCATGTCGCGGACGCCGAGGTCGAGCAGGATCTGCGCGCCGATGCCGTAATCGCGCAGCGCCGGCACGAAGCGCTCGCCCTGCATCATGCCGCGCACCCGCTCGGTCAGCGATGGTCGAGCGTGGGCTCGCGGATCAGCCACCACGACGCCGCGGCCTTCCTTGGCGATCATCAGCATGGCGGCCCGCAGCACGCCCGCGCGCTCGCCGGCATTGCCGAACGCGTCGTCGAGCATGTTGATCGCATGCATGCGCACCAGCACCGGGCCGGCCCTTGGCGAGATCGCCCTTCACCAGCGCGATGTGCTCGGCATAGGGCACCTGTGTTGACATAGATGTGGAGGCGCCATTCGCCGCCGAAACGGCTGGTGAAGGCGGTTTCCAGCTTGCGCTCGACGATCCGGTCGTGGCGCCGGCGATAGGCGATCAGATCGGCGATGGTGCGCGAGCTTGAGGCCGTGGCAACTGGGCGAACGCGATCAGGTCAGGCCGGCGCGCCATGGTGCCGTCGTCGTTCATGATCTCGCAGATCACGCCCGACGGGTTGAGCCCGGCGAGCCGGGCGATGTCGACCGCAGCCTCGGTATGGCCGGCGCGCACCAGCACGCCGCCGTCGCGCGCCAGCAGCGGAAACACGTGGCCGGGCGTGACGATGTCGGCGGGGCCCTTCGATGGGTCGATGGCGACCGCAATCGTGCGGGCGCGGTCGGGCGCCGAGATGCCGGTGGTGACGCCTTCTCGCGCCTCGATCGAGACCGTGAACGCGGTCTGGTGGCGGCGTGCCGTTGTGCTGCGCCATCAGCGGGAGGCCGAAGCTGCTCGACGCGCTCGCGCGGTCAGCGCCAGGCAGATCAGGCCGCGGCCGTGCTTGGCCATGAAGTTGATCGCGTCCGGCGTCGCCATCTGCGCCGGAATGACCAGGTCGCCCTCGTTCTCGCGGTCCTCGTCGTCGACCAGGATGAACATCCGCCCGTTGCGCGCCTCCTCGATGATCTCCTCGATCGGCGATATGATTTCGACGAAACTCATGCTTCTAACCTATTGCATGCCCACGCTATTGAGCCTGTCGCGGTTTATAGCCCCGGCACCGGGGCCGGTCACGCGGTATTCGAACTAGACTCCGATCGTCCTTCCCAAAGCCCGCGCGACATAGCGTGCGAGCGTATCCACTTCAAAATTGACCCGATCCCCGATCCTCGATGCGCCGAACGTGGTGTGGCTCAGCGTGTGCGGGATGATATTGACGCCGAACCGGCTGCCTTGGACGTCGTTGACGGTCAGCGACACGCCGTCGAGCGCGACCGATCCCTTGGGCGCGATGGCGGCGGCGAAGGCATCGGGCACGGAAAAGGCAAAGCGCTGGGAATCTCCTTCCGGGCGGCGCTCGACGATCACGGCGACGGCATCGACATGGCCAGACACCAGATGCCCGCCGAGCTCGTCGCCCGCCCTTAGCGCGCGCTCGAGATTGATCCGCGTGCCGACCCGCCAGGCCGAGAGCGTCGTGCGCGCCAGCGTCTCGGCCGAGGCCTGAACCGCGAACCAATCGTCCTGGGTTTCGACCACGGTGAGGCACACTCCCGAGCACGCGATCGACGCGCCGACGCCGAGATCGCGCAAATCGAGCCGGGTTGCGATGACATAGGTGGTATCGCCGCCCGGCTTGACCGCGCGCAGCTCGCCGACGTCGGCGATGATTCCGGTGAACATGTCAGCTCGCCTCGGGCGCCCGGGTCAGGATTTCGAGCACATCCTCGCCGAGCTCCGCGAGCGACAGCCGCTTGAATCGGGGCGCGGATTTGAGCTCGGTGACGCCGAACGCCTCGATCGCCGGAAGCGCATCGCCGCCGAGAAGAATCGGCGCATGGAACCACGCCACGCGATCGACGAGATCGGCCTCGAGCAGCGCGCCGGCGAGCCGCGCGCCGCCCTCGACGAGGATTCGGGTCAGGCCGCGCTGGCCCAGCTCGGCCAAGGCGGCGCGGAGATCGAGTTCGCCCAGCGGCGTCTCGGGCGCCTCGATCAGATCGACGCCGCAATCGCGGAAGGCGCGGCCGCGCGCCGCGTCGATGCCGTGGCGATGAAGGATCCAGGTCGGTGCCTGCCGGGCTTCGACCACCAGCTTTGCGGTGAGCGGCACGCGCAAGCCGCCATCGACGACGAGGCGCACGGGCTTGCGCGATTCGAGGCCCGGCAGGCGGCAGGTCAGCAGCGGATCGTCCGCGATGACCGTGTTGGCGCCGACCATTACCGCATCATGCGTCGCGCGCAGCAGATGCGCGCGCTGGCGCGCGGTCTCGCCGGTGATCCAGCGGCTCTCGCCTGTGGCGGTGGCGATCTTGCCGTCGAGGGTCGCCGCGAGCTTCAAGGTGACCAGCGGGCGACCCGTGGCGAGCCGCGCGAGAAATCCGGCGTTGATTTCCGCCGCTTGGGCGGCGAGAAGGCCGGTCTCGACTGCGATGCCGGCGGCGCGCAGCATGGCCAAACCGCGCCCGGCGACGCGGGGATCGGGATCCTCGATGGCCACGACGACGCGGGCGATGCCGGCGGCGATCAGCGCATCGGTGCAGGGCGGGGTCCTGCCGTGATGGCAGCACGGCTCGAGGCTGACATAGGCAGTGGCGCCTGCGGCGCCCGCGCCGGCGCGGGCCAGCGCCTCGGTCTCGCCATGCGGCCGGCCGCCGGGCTGGGTCCAGCCGCGGCCGACGACGGCGCCGTCCTTCACGATGACGCAGCCGACCGTGGGGTTGGGCCAGGTCGTCCCTAGCCCGCGCCGCGCCAGGGCGAGGGCCGCGTGCATGAAACGGCGCTCGGCCATCG
The DNA here is from genome assembly GCA_963803265.1 of uncultured Alphaproteobacteria bacterium. Classification (GTDB taxonomy): domain Bacteria; phylum Pseudomonadota; class Alphaproteobacteria; order ATCC43930; family CGMCC-115725; genus CAIKMD01. Next base: position 90,677 of record CAWDLZ010000029.1, read on the forward strand.
CCTCAGTCGTTGTCGGCGTCGGCGCGGATGCGGCCGATGAACTCGCCGAAATCCTTGGCTTCGCGGAAATTGCGGTAGACCGAAGCGAAGCGGACATAGGCGACTTGGTCGAGCGTCGCCAGCGCTTCCATCACCATCTCGCCGATCATGTCGCTCGGGATGTCGCTTTCGCCGGAGCTTTCGAGCTGGCGCACGATCGAGTTGATGACCCGCTCGACGCGCTCGGGCTCGACCGGGCGCTTGCTCAGCGAGATCAGGATCGAGCGCGCGAGCTTGTCGCGCTCGAAGGGCTCGCGCTGGCCGTTCTTCTTGACCACGGTCAGCTCGCGCAACTGCACGCGCTCGAAAGTGGTGAAGCGCGCGGCGCAGTTCGGGCAAAGACGGCGGCGGCGGATCGCCGCGTTGTCCTCGGTCGGCCGCGAATCCTTCACCTGGGTATCCTCGGCTCCGCAGAACGGGCAGCGCATGATCCTCTACTCCCCCAACCATTAGCCCGGATAGACCGGGAAGGCGGCGCACAGCGCGGCAACCTTGCGCCGCGCCGCCTCCTCGACGGCGCCGTTCCCGCTATCGCCATTGGCATGAAGCCCATCGAGCACCTCGGCGATCAGCTCGCCGACCTGGCGAAATTCGGCCGGTGCGAAGCCGCGCGTGGTCGCCGCGGGACTGCCCAGCCGGATGCCCGAGGTCACGGTCGGTTTCTCGGGATCGAAGGGTATGCCGTTCTTGTTGCAGGTCATGCCGGCGCGATCGAGCGCGATTTCCGCCGCCTTGCCGGTGACGCCCTTCGGGCGCAGATCGACCAGCATGAGATGCGTGTCGGTGCCGCCCGAGACGATCGCGAGGCCGCGCGCGGCCAGCGTCGCCGCCAGCGTCTTCGCATTGTCCACGACCGCGCGGGCATAGAGCTTGAAGTCGGGCCGCAGCGCCTCGCCCAGCATCACCGCCTTGCCTGCGATCACATGCATCAGCGGTCCGCCCTGAAGGCCCGGGAAGATCGCGCTGTTGATCTTCTTGCCGATCTCTTCGTCGTTGCCGAGGATCATGCCGCCGCGCGGACCGCGCAGCGTCTTGTGCGTCGTAGTCGTCACGACATGGGCGTGCGGCAAAGGGCTGGGATGGACGCCGCCGGCGACGAGACCGGCAAAATGCGCCATGTCGACCATCAAATAGGCGCCGACTTCGTCGGCGATCCGGCGGAAGCGCGCGAAATCGATGATGCGCGGATAGGCCGAGCCGCCGGCGATGATGAGCTTCGGCTTTTCCGCCACGGCGAGGCGCTCGACCTCGTCGAAGTCGATTCGGGCGTCATCGCGCCGAACGCCGTACTGCACGGCTCGAAACCACTTGCCCGAGAGGTTGGGCGGCGCGCCATGCGTCAGATGGCCGCCGGCGGCGAGCGACATGCCCATCAGCGTGTCGCCGGGCTTGAGCAAGGCGAGCAGCACCGCCTGATTGGCCTGCGATCCGGAATGCGCCTGAACATTGGCGAAGCCGCAGGCAAAGAGCCGCTTGGCCCGATCGATCGCCACTTGCTCGACGATGTCCACGAACTCGCAGCCGCCGTAATAGCGCCGTCCGGGATAGCCTTCGGCGTATTTGTTGGTCAGGACCGAGCCTTGCGCCTCGAGAACGGCGCGCGACACGATATTTTCGGACGCGATCAGCTCGATCCGGTCGCGTTGCCGGCCCAGTTCCAGGCCGATCGCGGCCGAGATCTCGGGATCGACCTCGGCGAGGGACGCGCCGAAGAACCGGTTGACATCGGAGAGCTTTTGCTGAGGTGCGGACATGCGAGACAACCTCGATCAAGACAAGAGGGCAACGCGCCTGGCGTGGCGGCCGCCCTCGAACGCGGTGGTGAAAAAGACCTTGACGCAATCCTTGGCAACTTCGCTCCCCAGAATTCGCCCGCCCAGCGCCAGCACGTTCGCGTCATTGTGCTGGCGCGCGAGCCGCGCGGTCGTCGTATCGTGGCCGACGGCGCAGCGAATGGCGCGATAGCGGTTGGCCGCGATCGCCATGCCGATGCCGGTCCCGCAGATCAGCAGCCCGCGCTGCGCCTTGCCGGCTAGAATCGCCGCGCAGACCGCGTTGGCGAAGTTCGGATAATCGACCGGCGCCGTGCTGTCGGTGCCAAGGTCCAGCACCTCGACCCCGAGCGCGCGCAGCTCGGGCACGAGGATGCATTTCAGATCATAACCGCCATGGTCGGCGGCGGCGGCAACGGTATCGGTCATGGTTTCCGGCAAGCTCCAAGCTAAGCCGCGATACTACCAGATATCGCGGACGCCTGTCAGCCGGCCACTAAAGGTCGTGGGTCCAACCCGGAAACGGCTTACCCATTGGTTTCGCTGTATTTTCCGTCCTGCCAGACGAACATGACATAGCCCGGGCCGATCACGTCGCCCTTGGCGTCAAAGCCGATAGGACCGAGCACGGTATCGAGCCGGGCCGTATGCAGGACTTTCGAGAGGTCTTCGACCTTGACCGATTTCGCCTGTGCGGCGGCGGCGGCGAAAATCTGCACTGCAGCATAAGTATAGAGCGTATAGCCCTCGGGATCATAGCCCTGCTGCGCGAACTCGGCGACCACTGGCGCCGCCGCCGGAATCTTGCGCGGATCGGGCGAGAACGTCATCAGCGTCCCCGCCCCTGCATCGCCCGTGATCTTCCAGAACTCCGAGGTCACGAGGGCGTCGCCGCCCACCAGCACGGCATTGAGCCCTTGGTCCTTCGATTGGCGCACGATCAGCCCGGCCTCGGTGTAATAGCCGCCGAAATAAATCACGCCGACCTTGGCCTCCTTCATTTTGCTGACCAGCGCCGAGAAATCCTTGTCGCCCTGGTTGATCGAATTCGTCAACGACCTCGGTCACGCCGGCGGCGTGGAGCGCCTTGCGCGTCTCGTCGGCGAGACCTTTGCCATAAGTGGTCTTGTCGTCGATGATCGCGACCGGCTTGCCCTTCAGCCGCTCGGCGATGTAGGCGCCCGCGACCTTGCCCTGCACGTCGTCGCGGCCGCAAATCCGAAACACGTTGATCCAGCCCTTTTTGGCGGCATCGTCGGTATAAGCGGGATTGGTCGAGGCCGGCGTGATCTCGAGAATGCCGGCATCGGCATAGATCGCCGAGGCCGGGATCGAGGTGCTCGAGCAGTAATGCCCGGCGACGAACACCACGCCGCTGACCGCGAATTTATTGGCGATGGCGACCGCTTGCTTGGGATCGCAAGCGTCGTCGCCGATTTGCAGCACGAGTTTTTTCCCGAGCACGCCGCCTTTCGCGTTGATGTCGGCGACCGCTTGGTTGGAGCCGCGCCGCATCTGCTCGCCGACGGCGGCGTCCGAGCCGGTGATCGGGCCGGCCACCGCGATCTGGATGTCCTCGGCCCGCGCGGCTCCCGCGCAGAGCATCAGCAAGCCGGCGAAAAGCACACCGCTCTTAAGCTTCATGTTTTCTTCTTCCCCTCGGGTTCTTCCGATTTCTCGGCATCCTTGCCAGCATACTCGACATAGTGCCGCAACAACGCCAGTGCCTCCAATTGAATATCGGTCAGCATCTTGCCGGATTCCTGCATGGCATTGGCCGCGTGATCGAAGACGCGCTGCAGGTTCTCTGGGCCGGGCGTCGGCCGATCGGCGGCCGGCTTGCCCGAGGCTTGGGCCATGGTGTCGTCGACGATCTTCGCCAGCTCGAGGACCATCGCCTGCTCATGGGCGAACACCGCCTGCAGCCGCTCCATCAGCCGCTTATGGGCATCCATGTGCACGGCGACATTGCGGTGCATGCGCAGCAGCGTCCGCGAAATGTCGCCATAGATGAGCATGTTCGGACCCCAATAGCCGGGGATGACCGGCGCATCCTCCGGCCGCTCGGCATGGGGCTGTTCGGGCGCGGAGCCGGCCGGTTTCGGTGCGTCCTTCTCCGCCATGTTCGCCTCCACGAGCGGGATCGGGGGCCGCCCTCCTATCTCATCTCCCGCCTTCGAGATAGGCGGCGCGAACTTCCTCGTTGTCGAGCAGCTCTCGGCCGGTACCGCTGAGCGCGATTCGCCCGTTCTGCATGACATAGCCGCGGTCGGCGAGCCGGAGCGCGTGATGCGCGTTCTGCTCGACCAGGAAAATCGTGATCTGCCGCTCGCGATTGATCGCGCGGATGGTGTCGAAGATCTGCTTGACGATGAGCGGTGCGAGGCCGAGCGAGGGCTCGTCCAGGAGCAGCAGCCGCGGCCGGCTCATCAACGCGCGGGCGATCGCCAGCATCTGCTGCTCGCCGCCCGAGAGCGTCCCGCCGCGCTGGCCCTGGCGCTCCTTGAGGATGGGAAACAGGGTCAGCACTTGATCGAGATCGTCCGCGAAATGGCGCGGATCGGCCACGGTCGCGCCGATCTGGAGATTTTCCAGGACGGTCATGCGCGGAAAGATGCGTCGGCCTTCGGGCGCATGCGAAATGCCCCGCCGCATGATCTTCTCGGTCGCAAGCCCGGTGATGTCCGCGCCATCGAAGACGATGCGGCCCTGCGCCGCGCGCGGCCGGCCGCAAATCGTCATCAGCAGCGTCGATTTCCCCGCGCCGTTGGCGCCGATCAGCGCGACGATTTCGCCAGTCGGAGACCGTGACGTCGACGCCCTTCAGCGCCTCGATATTGCCGTAAAAGCTGTGAACCCCCGCGACCGATAGCATCGGATCAGGCCTCGGGCTCGCCGAGATACGCGGTGATGACGGCGGGATCGCGGCGCACCGCCGCGGGCGTGCCATCGGCGATCTTGCGGCCGTAGTCGAGCACCACGATGTGATCGGAGATGCTCATCACCACGCTCATGTCGTGCTCGATCAACAAGATGCCGACGCCGTGCTGGTCGCGGATCGACAGCAGCAGCAGGTTGAGGTCGGCGGATTCGCGTGCGTTGAGCCCCGCCGCCGGTTCGTCCAAGCAGAGCAGGACCGGATCGGTGCACATCGCGCGCGCGATCTCGAGCCGGCGTTGCGCACCGTAGGGCAAGGTGCCGGCCGCGAGGTCGGCGCCGCCGACGAGGCCCACCCGGTCGAGCCAATAACGCGCCTTGTCGAGCGCCGCCGCCTCGGCCACGCGGTAAGGCCGCCAGCCGACCAGCCCGCCGACGGTCCACAAGCTCGCGCGCATCAGCGTGTTGTGTTGCGCCACGATCAGATTCTCGAGCACGGTCATGCCGGCGAAGAGCCGGATGTTCTGGAAGGTGCGCGCGACGCCGGCGCGTCCGATGCGGTGGCCCGCCATGCGCTCGAGCGGCAGGACCTTGCCGCCGCGGTTGAGACGAAGGCTCCCTCCGCTCGGCCGGTAGAAGCCGGTGAGGCAGTTGAAGACCGTGGTCTTGCCGGCGCCATTGGGACCGATGATCGCGGTGATGTCGCGCTCGAAAGCGGTGAAGGAGAGGCGATCCACCGCGACGAGCCCGCCGAAGCGCATGCTGAGCGCCGCGACCTCGAGGAGCGGCTCGGCCGTCACGATCCGGCCTCTTTGAGCCTGATCGAGGGCGCGCGCATGGCGAGCAGGCCGCGCGGGCGCCAGACCATGATGGCGACCATCGCCGCGCCGAACAGCAGCATGCGGAACTGGGTGAACTCGCGCCCGAATTCCGGCAGCGTCACCAGGACGATCGCGGCCAGCACCACCCCCGACTGCGTGCCCATGCCGCCGAGAACGACGATGGCGAGCACGGTCGCGGATTCCTGGAAAGTGAAGCTTTCCGGGCTGATGAAGCCTTCGCGCGTCGCGAAGAACGCGCCGGCGAAGCCGGCGAGCAGCGCGCCGGTGGCGAAGGCCGAAAGCTTCACATTGGTCGGGTTGATGCCGAGCGCGCGGCACGCGATCTCGTCTTCGCGCAGCGCCTCCCAGGCGCGCCCCACCGGCAGCCGCCGCAGCCGCAGAGTGAGAAAATTGGTGGCGAGGGCGAGCGCCAGGATCACGAAATAGAGGAACACGATGCGCTGGCCGGGATCGAATGGAATGCCGAAGAACTGCGCGAAGGTTTGCTGACCCGCCGGTGCGCTCGCGGTCAGCGGCAGGCCGAGGAAACTTGGCCGCGGAATGTCGTTGATGCCGTTGGGTCCGCCGGTGAGCGAGGACCAATTCAACAGAACGATGCGGATGATCTCGCCGAAGCCCAAGGTGACGATCGCGAGATAATCGCCGCGCAGACGCAGGATCGGAAATCCGAGCAGGACGCCGACGACGGCGGCGAGCGCGCCCGAGATCGGCAACGCCTGCCAGAAGCTCAAGTCGGAACCATTGCGCGAACAAGGCGAAGCCATAGGCCCCGACGGCGTAGAACGCGGCATAGCCGAGGTTCAAGCAGCCCGGCCAATCCGACCACGATGTTGAGGCCCCAGCCGAGCATGATGTAGATCAGCACGTTGGTGGCGAGATCGACGAGATAGCGCGAAGAGAACGGCAGGAACGGCCACGCGGCCGCCAAGCCAAGCCCGCACCAGCCGTAGAGCGTCGCGTGGCTTGAGGTGAGCGCCGCCAGGCGCGGCGCGGCGCCGATGCGTGGCAGCCGCGGCAGAAATCCAATGCCAATCCGGCCGAAGAACACCGCCGCGACCGCGATCGCGACCCAGGAGAAGCGGGTCTGGATGCCGACGCCGCCATTCACGTCGACCGTGTCGAAGCCGACCAAGGGGATGGCAAGGATCAGCGCCACGAAAGCCGCGAGCGCGGCATCCGTTCGCGCAGCGCTCGCAGCTTCATCAAACTTTCTCGATATCCGGCCGTCCGAGCAGGCCGGATGGCCGGAAGATCAGTACGAGGATCAGGATCGCGAACACCGCGACGTCCTTGTATGCCGCCGAGAAATAGCCCGACCAAAAGGCCTCGGTGAGACCGATCAGCAGCCCGCCCAGCATCGCGCCGGGCAGCGAGCCGATGCCGCCCAGCACCGCGGCGGTGAACGCCTTGATGCCCGCCAGAAAGCCGATGAAGAAATCGATGACGCCGTAATAAAGCGTCACCATCAGGCCGGCGACCGCCGCGAGCGCCGCGCCGATGATGAAGGTGGTCGAGATCGTGCGGTCGACATCGATCCCGAGCAGCGCCGCCATCGTCATGTCCTGCTCGCAGGCGCGCTGCGCCCGACCCAATGGGGTAGCCGCGATCATTACGCTGAACCCGGCCATCAGCGCGACGGTCACCAGCATGATGACGATCTGCAGGTAACTCAGTTGCACGACGAAGCCGTTGGTTTCCATGAGCTGGAAGCCGCCCTGCACGACCGGCGGCAGGGTCTTGACCTGCGCGCCTTGCAGCAGCTGGACGTAATTCTGCAGGAAGATCGACATCCCGATCGCAGAGATGAGCGGCGCCAGGCGGAACGAGCCGCGCAAGCGGGCGATAGGCGATGCGCTCGACCGTCCAGCCATAGACCGCGGTGAAGCCCATGGCCGAGATCAGCACCAGCATCAGCGCCAGCGGAACATAAGTGATGCCGACGATCCCCAGGACGAGGAAGGTGATCAGCGAGACGAAGGCGCCGATCATGTAGATCTCGCCATGGGCGAAGTTGATCATGCCGATGATGCCGTAAACCATCGTGTAGCCGATGGCGATGAGGCCGTAGATCGCCCCGAGCGTCAGGCCGTTGATGAGCTGCTGGACGAAATAAGCCATGCCGGCCACGTTATGCGGTGCGGCGGCTTCCGGCAAGGCGGCATTCCATCCGGCGGGGTCGCCGAATCGTGATGGGATTTCGATTGGGTGGCGCCGGGGCCCGCGCTAGAAACACCCCGCCATGATTCTTCGCAAAGCTCCCTGGCACGATTACAGCGGCAAATTCTCGCCCTTCAAGACGGCGGTGCTGGTCGCGCTGTTCATCCCGGGTTCCTTGACCACGGCGTGGTTCTCGCTCGACCAGCTCGGCGCCATGCCCTTGACCGAGGCGATCCATGAATTCGGCGATTGGACGATCCGGCTTATCTTCATCTCGCTGACGATCACGCCGGCCCGCATCGTGCTGCAATGGCCGGGATTGCTGCAGGTCCGGCGCATGATCGGCGTCGCCGCCTTCTGCTATGGCGCGACACATATCTTGCTTTATATCGCCGACGAGGCGTTCGACATCCCGACCGTGATCTCGGAAATCGTGCTGCGGATTTACCTCACCATCGGCTTCACCGCGCTCTTCAGCCTTGCCGTTCTGGCGACGACCTCGACCGATGGCTGGCAGCGCCGCCTGGGGCCGAGGCGCTGGCAGAAACTCCATCGAATCGCTTACGGCGTCGGCCTCCTCGCCGTCATCCATTTCTTCATGCAGTCGAAGCTCGACGAATGGGAGCCCTCGGTTATGGCGGGCATTTATGCCTGGCTGATGGGCTGCCGCGCGATCGTCTGGTATTCCGGCCGCGGCGGGCTGTCGCCGCGGACGATGGCCGGCATGAGCCTCGTCGCGGGAATCGGCACTGCCTTGGGCGAGGCGTTCTATTTCTGGCTCGCGATGGGCGCGCCCGTCCCCCTGGTGCTCATGGCCGATCTCTCGCTCGACACGGGCTTGCGGCCGGCTTGGGTGGTGTTGGCCTCGACCGCCGCGGTGGCGGTCGTGGGTGGGCTACGGACCATCGTCAAGCCGCCGTCCAAGGCGCGGCTCCGCCCGGCCTAAACACCGCTGGTTTGCCTTCGCACGTCTAGGTGCTACGGCGCTTCGCCATCACGTAATCGAGCTTCTGCTTGGCGAGGCGCTTCAATGCCGCCTCGCCCGCCGCAGGAACGCCGACGATCGTGGCCTCGATGCCGGTCGCGGCATCGACCGCGGTCACCTTCACCGTGCCGCCGACACGCAAAAATTCAAAGATGATCTCGCGCTCCGCCGCCATGCCGCTAGAATACCGCCCTTTGTCGGATAATTGGAGAAACGTCGATGGCGACCGCGCCGCGCAAGGAAAGGCCCAGCTTCACCTGGCAGGATCCGCTTTTGCTCGAAGAGGAATTATCGAGCGACGAGCGGATGGTGCGCGACAGCGCCCGCGCTTATGCCCAGGACAAACTCATGCCGCGGATCAAGCAAGCCTTCCGCGGCGAGCGTTTCGATCGCGAGATTCTGCCCGAGATGGGCAAGCTCGGTTTTCTCGGCGCGACGATCTCGGGTCATGGCTGCGCCGGGGTCAATTATGTCTGCTACGGCCTGGTCGCGCGCGAGCTCGAGCGGGTGGATAGCGGCTACCGCTCAACCTTGAGCGTGCAGTCGTCGCTGGTGATGGGGCCGATCAACGATTTCGGCACCGAGGAGCAGAAGCAGAAATACCTGCCCAAGCTCGCGACCGGCGAGTTGATCGGCTGCTTCGGCCTGACCGAGCCCGACCACGGCTCGGATGCCGGCGGGATGACCAGCCGCGCCAGACGAGTCGATGGCGGCTATGTGTTGAATGGCGCCAAGATGTGGATCAGCAATTCGCCGGTCGCCGATGTCATGGTGGTGTGGGCGAAGCTCGACGACGTCATTCGCGGCTTCATCCTGGAGCGCGGCATGACTGGGCTATCGACGCCGAACATCGAGGGCAAGTTCAGCTTGCGCGCCTCGATCACCGGCGAGATCGTGATGGCCGACGTGTTCGTGCCCGAGGCGAACTTGCTGCCCGGCGTCACCGGGCTGCGCGGCCCCTTCACCTGCCTCGACAATGCGCGCTACGGCATCGCCTGGGGCGCCCTGGGGGCGGCCGAGTTTTGCTGGCACGCCGCGCGCGACTACACGCTGTCGCGGCACGCTTTCGGCAAGCCCTTGGCAGGAACGCAACTTGTGCAGAAGAAACTTGCCGACATGATGACCGAGATCACGATCGGCTTGCATGCCTGTTTACGCTTAGGAAGGCTCAAGGACCAAGGCCGGGCCACGCCGGAAATGGTCTCGATCCTGAAGCGGAACTCGACCGGCAAGTCGCTCGACATTGCCCGCGCCGCCCGCGACATGCATGGCGCCAACGGCATCGTCAACGAGTATCACGTGATCCGCCACATGATGAATCTCGAGACCGTCAACACCTATGAGGGCACGCATGACATCCACGCGCTCATCCTCGGCCGGGCGATGACTGGGATCGCCGCCTTCTAAAATATCTTGCAAGTCGGGCGAGCGAAGATCACGCCGCCGGCGTGAAGGCCGCGACGCGCGTCCCCAGCTCGACCGCGTGAGTCCAGAATCGCTCCAGCCTGCGCAATGTGCGGTGCGAGGAGACCAAATCGTCGCTCTGCACCACCCCCTGGCTGAGCGAGGACATATGTCGCTCATGCATCCGCTTCAGCCGCTGCTGCAGGGCCATCCCCTTGTCGGACAGGCGGACACGCACCGAGCGGCGGTCATGCGAGGAGCGCTCCTGCACGATATAGCCGTTCTCGAGCATCTTTTTGACGTTATAGGAGACGTTCGAGCCGAGATAGCAACCTCTGAGGGTCAACTCGCCGACCGTCATCTCAAGATCGCCGATGTTGTAGAGGATCATGGCCTGCACGTTATTGATGTCATGCACGCCGTTGGAGTCGAGCTCGAGCTTCACGACTTCGAGGAATTGGCGGTGAAGCCGCTCAACCAGGGCGATGAGATCGAGATATGCGGATTGCATTGAAACCTCGCGAGCGAAAACTTGTCGCGAAGTTTAGGGTCGCATGCATTAAAGTTCGGTTACGCGCCCTGCGATGAAACGGCCGAGGAACAACTTAAGGTAAATTATTTAAATAATTGAATATAAAGCAAAATAATTCCGGCTGTCGCGTTGTCCGCTCAGGGCGGCACGAGGCTCAGCTTGCCACCGCCGGCATCGGCGCTGAACCTGAGATAGGTCACGTCGCGCCAGGGCGCCATCAGGTCGCCGTAATGCGGCGACAACGGGTTACCGGACTGGCCGGGCGTCACCATGAAGCGCGCCGCGTCCGGCGCGGCCATATCGACGATCATCCGCAGGGTCGGCCCGTGAACCGCAGTGAAGGGCTGGGTCTCATTCCCGACCGCCATGGTAGCGTTGTCGATGGTATCGAAGCTGCCATCGTCGGGAATCGCAAGGCCGAGCCAAGCGCCGATGACGGGCAGTCGCGACCATACCGGATGTGAAAAGCTCGCCGGATGCGCCACGCCCCAGCGCCAGTCCTTCATGTCGGCCCCATAGCGCTGGCTCAACTCGGCGAGCGCGCGATCGAGCGCCGCGCCAAGCTGTCGCGGGCAGGTCTCGGCCTCGGGCGTGTCGCTGCGCTTGCACCATTCGGCATGGGCGCGGAGGATATTCTCGATCACGTCGGGATGGAGTCCCCAATAAGCATTGAAATCGGGCCCTAGCTTTTCCGCGAAAATTTGGCGGTTGAATTCGCGCAGCCAGGCGATGAACAGCAGCGGCTCGATCCGATCGCGCGTCATCCGCCCGTCCCATGTCGCCAGCAGCCGGATCGCCTCCGCCCGATTGGGCGAGGACGGGGTAGCGCCGAGCATCAGAGGCAACAGGTGCAGCGCCGCCTCGGATAGCGTATCGCCCTGCATCGCGGCCGAGCCGTCGGGCGACTGCACCGGCACGGCATCGAGCAATTCGCCGATCCGTTCGGCGCGATAGGGCAGCTCCCAGTCGCGAGTAATGAGATAGGGATAGGAATCCGGCACGATCTTGTTGTTAGCGGCATAGAATCGTCCGCTCGGCGGATTGAACCCCAACGGCAGCGCCTCGAAGGGCACGAACCCGGTCCATTCGTATTCTCCGGTCCAGCCCGGCACAGGCATGGCGCCATCGCCCTTGGCGCGAATCGGTATCCGAGCCGGGGCGAGAAAGCCGATATTCCCAGCAATATCGGCATAGACGATGTCCTGCTCGGGCGCGACGGCTGGGCGCAAGGCGGCATGAAAGGCGTCCCAGTCGCGCGCATGCGTCATGTCCCACAGCGCCTGCGGCGTGCGATCCTCGCCCTGCAGCCACGTGGCGGATAGCGCCAGCACCGGCTTGCTTGCCCCGGCATCCGAGATCACCGGTCCGTGCCGTGTCGCCCGGACCGTGATCGTCACCGGATCGCCGCCGCGAACCAGGATCTTCTCTTGACGGGTCACGAATGGCACCGAGCCGGCTTCGGTCAGGTAACGGCTCGGATCGGCGGGATCCACTTTCTCGACGAAGACATCCTCGACATCGCCGCCGGTCGTGCTGAAGCCCCAGGCGATGCGCCGATTATGTCCGATCACCACCATCGGCCAGCCCGCCGAAGTGACGCCGGAGAGGGTGTCGCCTGGCGTCTCGATCCGCGCGAGATACCATACGCCTGGCGCCGAGAAGTCGAGATGCGTGTCATTGGCGAGGATCGGCTTGCCCGAGGCGGAATGCTGGCCGTTGACCACCCATTCATTCGAAGCCGGCGCCTGCGGCGGCAGGCCATCGAGCACCCCTCCGATATCGCCCAGGACGATGGGCGCGTCGCTCGGATAGGCCGGAAACAGCACGCCAAGCTCGGCCGGCCCGAGGCGTTGCGAGAGAAGCTGGCGCAGCATCTCTAACCGATAATTGGTGGTGAGCCTTAAATCCATGATCTTGCCCCAGACCAGCGAATTGATCGGCGTCCAGGCTTCGGGCCGCACGCCCAGCACGGCGTATTCGGGCGGCAGCGCACGTCTGGTGGCGAGGAAGGCGTTGACGCCCGCGGCGTAGCCATCGTAGACGCCGCGCAGGGCGGGCGATAAGAGCGGATACTGCTCGGCCGCCGATCGGTAGAGGCCGAGCGTGCGCATCGCCCGGTCGCTGGCGAGCGCGCGCGGACCGAACCACTCGGCCAGCCTGCCAGCACCGTAGCGGCGCATCAAATCCATCTGGAACAGGCGGTCCTGGGCATGAACGAAGCCGAGGGCAAAGGCCGCGTCGCGGTCGTTCTGGGCCGCGATGGTCGGGATGCCGTGAGCGTCGCGGGTGACGGTGACCGCGCTGCCAAGGCCGGGCAAAGCGAGAACGCCGTTGGTGATCGGCAGCGAGGAGCGCAGCCACAGATAGGCGCCGCTGGCGCCGATGACGGCGAGCAACAGGAGGCTCAGCACGATTCGGCGGAGGACGCGCCACATCTTCGATCAGTCTATACGCTCGCCCCGGATCGGCGCTATCTTCGTGGTCTCCCTGGAGACCGACATGCCCTTCGCCGTCGAACCCCTGCACCCCATTTTCGCCGCGCGCGTCACCGGACTCGACCTGACGAGGCCTTTACTCCAGGACGAGGCGCGCGCGGTGATGGCGCTGATGGACGCTTACGCGGTCTGCGTCTACCCGAACGCGGTCCCGCTAACCGACGATCAGCACATCGCCTTCAGCCGCAATCTCGGCCCGATGCAGCGCGGTCGCGTGCTGACCGTTACCGGCCGGAAGGAGCGGCTCGCCGCTCATCCCGAGCTGGTCGATGTCGGCAATCTCGATCCCGACGGCAACATCCAGGCGCCCGACAGCCGCGCGCGCGCCTTCAACAACGGCAACCGGCTGTGGCACACGGATATGTCGTTCCACCCGAACCGCGCGACCTATTCCTTGCTGAATGCCCATGTCGTCCCGCCGCAAGACGGCGATACCGAATTCGCCGACGAGCGCGCCGCCTATGACGCGCTGCCCGAGGCGATGAAGGCGAGGATCGAGAACCTCGTCGCCTCGCACTCGATCTGGCATTCGCGGATGCTGTCCGGTTTCCCGGAGCCGACGAGGGAGGAAATCAAGTCACGCCCGCCCGCCGAGCATCGCATCGCGCAGGTCCATCCGACCTCGGGGCGGAAGACCCTCTACCTCGCCTCGCACGCCTCGCATATCGTGGGGCTGCCCGTCGAAGACGGAAAAGCCCTGCTGAAGGAGCTGACGGACTTCGCGACCCAGCGGCAATTCGTCTATCGCCACGAATGGACGCGCGGCGATGTCGTGATCTGGGACAATCGCTGCGTGATGCACCGCGCGACGCCGTTCGAGGATTTGACATACAAGCGCGACATGCGCCGCACCACCTGCCGCGAGCACGAGATCGTCGAAGCCTTCATGCACTAAAGTCCCAGCTCTTTCAGGATCGCCGCTCGGTCGGCGTCAAGATCGGGCGCGGGATCACGAGTCGCCGGATCCGCGAACGCCGACATTTTCAAGGGATTGCCCGAAAGCTTGAAGGTTCCGCCGCTGCCATCCGGCACCGAAACCAGCATATTGCGCGCCGCGACCTGCGGATGGGCTAGGGCCTGGGCGATATTGTTGATGGGACCGCACGGCACGCCCGCCTTGCCGAGAATCGCGATCCACTCGGCGGTGGTGTTCGCCTCGAGTACCGCCTCGATCTCGCTCTCCAATCGCTGCTGATGCCGCAAGCGCAGCGCGTTGGTCTTGTAGTCCGGGTTTTGCGCCATCTCGGGCCGGCCGAGCGCGGCGGCAAGCTTGACGAACAACCCGTCATTGCCGGCGGCGATGATGATGTTGCCGTCCCCGGTCTTGAATGCCTGGAACGGCGTGATCGTCGCATGGCGCGCCCCGAGCGGCCCCGGGATTTTGCCTTCCACCGTATAGCGCACGACCACGGCTTCGAGCAGCGCAAGCTGACAATCGAACATGCCGATGTCGATCTTCGTCGCCTCGCCGGTCTTGAGGCGATGGTAGAGCGCGGCGTTGACCGCGATCGCCGTGTATAGCCCCGCGCCGATATCGCCGATCGACATGCCGACGCGCGCCGGCGGGCCGCCGGGAAAGCCGGTGACGCTCATCATGCCCCCCAGTCCCTGCACGACCATGTCGTAAGCGGGATCGGTCGAGTTCGGGCCGGTATGACCGAAGCCTGAGGCGCAGGCATAGATTAGCGCAGGGTAGCGCGGATGAAGCGTCTCCCAGCCAAGCCCGAGCTTTTCCATCGTGCCGGGACGGAAATTCTCTACGAGCACGTCGGCTTTCTCCAAAAGCTTATCGAAGATGCGCCGGTCGTCCGGCGATTTGAGATCGAGCGCGATCGATTGCTTGCCGCGATTGATCGAGGCGAAATAGGCCGACTTGCCGTTGACGAAGGGGCCGTATTCGCGCGCGTCATCGCCGGTGCGCGGCTGCTCGACCTTGATGACCCTCGCGCCCAACTCGGCCATCAGCAAAGTGCAGTAAGGCCCTGCGAGGATGCGCGACAGATCGACGACGCTAACGCCCGATAGCGGCCCTCGAGAGGCCATGATGCCACCCCAAAGAAATCGGTCTCCGTCTTAGCCGAAGCCCCGCGGCCCGGCAACGCTTGATCCGCGGCGTCGCTTGCGCGATGGTCGCCCAATGATCGAGCGCGGAATTTCCTGCCTCGGGCCGCACGGCTTTCATCGTCTCGCCTATGCCGAATGGCCCGGACCGGCGGACGCGCCGACCTTGCTGTGCATTCACGGTCTCACCCGCAATGGCCGCGACTTCGACGCGCTGGCCGAGGCGCTGTCGCCGCAGTATCGCGTGGTCTGCCCCGATATCGCGGGCCGCGGCAACAGCGAATTTCTCGCCGACGCGGCCGATTACAATTATTCCGTCTATCTCGCCGACATCGCCGCGCTGATTGCCCGGCTTGACGTCGAGCGGCTCGATTTTGTCGGCAGCTCGATGGGCGGCATAATCGGCATCCTGATGGCGGCGCTGCCCAATGCCCCGATCCGGCGGCTCGTCCTCAACGATGTCGGGCCGTTGGTGCCGAAGGCCGCGCTCCTACGCATCGCCGCCTATGTCGGGCTCGATCCGAGCTTTCCCGACCTTGCCGCGCTCGAAGCATGCCTGCGCCTGATTCATGCGCCTTTCGGCCCGCTCGACGATGCGCAATGGCGTCACCTCGCGAGCCACAGCGCGCGGCGCAAGCCCGACGGCAGTTTGGGTCTCGCCTATGACCCGAAGATCGCAGCGGCTTTGAACAGCGGACCGATCGAGGATGTCGATCTGTGGGCGCAATGGGATGCGATAAAATGTCCGGTGCTGGCGTTGCGCGGCGCGATATCGGACATTCTGCCCGCAGAGGTCGCAGCGGCAATGACGCGGCGCGGCCCTTGCGCGCGGCTCGTCGAGTTTCCCGGAATCGGCCACGCTCCCGCCTTGATGGCGGCGGATCAAATCGGCGCGATACGCGATTTTCTGCTTGCCTGAGCTCACCGGCTATCTCGCGCCCGACGGGTTCCTCGCCGAGCTTCAGCACGAGCTGGGCGGCGAGAAGCTCGAGACTCACGGCCGCCTCGTCCTCGCGCCGGGACCGCCGCGCGCGATCGCCTGGGCCGCGAACATCTGGTACGACCCGGTACGCTTGTCCGTCCGCTCGATCGGCGACGCCGCCAAGCAATTGCGCAGCGTTCAACGCAATTGGGCGCTCTATTCCGTGACGCATCACCGCCGCGCCGCGCTGATCGCCGCGAAGCTTCCCAGAAGTCTCGGCCAAGCCACTGACCTTCGGCATGCCTGCGCCGACCGCGCCGCTCGGCTCCTGGAGCTTGATCGAGCCCGAGACGATCCTCGCCGCCGCGCGCTGCTCCAGCCCGTTCCCGAATGGCGAGCCCCACTTCGTCGAGGACCACGCGGCGCCGCCGAGCCGCGCCTATCTCAAGCTGTGGGAGGCGTTCACCGTCTTGGGTGTCCAACCCAAGCGCGGCGAGGTCTGTCTCGATCTCGGCGCCGCGCCCGGCGGCTGGAGCTGGGTGCTGCAGCGCCTGGGCGGCTCGGTGATCGCGGTCGATAAGGCAGCGCTCGATCCCCGCATCGCCGCCCTGCCGGGGATCGAGTTTCGCAAGGCCAGCGCGTTCGCGTTGACCCCAGAAGAATTCGGCGCGGTCAACTGGTTGTTCTCGGATGTCGTCGCTTATCCGAAGCGCCTGCTGACGCTCGTCGAGAAATTCCTGGCGGCAGGCACGGTTGCGAACTTCCTGTGCACGATCAAGTTCCAGGGCGCGACCGATTTCGAGACACAGGCGCGCTTTGCCGCGATTCCGGGCTCGCGCCTCCTGCACCTCCACGCCAACAAGCACGAGCTGACCTGGGTGAAGCTCAGCCCTTCCTGAGCTGCCGCGCGGCATCGACCGCGGCATAGGTGAGGATGCCGTCGGCCCCTGCCCGCTTGATCGACATCAGCGCTTCCATCACGACCGATCGCTCGAGCCAGCCGCGCTCGATCGCGGCGTGCAGCATCGCATATTCGCCGCTGACCTGATAGGCGAAGGTCGGCATGCCGAAGCGGTCCTTCACCCGGCGAATGATGTCGAGATAAGGCAGCGCCGGCTTCACCATCACCATGTCGGCGCCCTCGGCGATGTCGAGCGCGACCTCGCGCAGCGCCTCGTCGCCATTCGCCGGGTCCATCTGATAGGAGCGCTTGTCGGCCTTGCCGAGCGCGGATTTGGAGCCGACCGCGTCGCGGAACGGTCCGTAAAAGCCCGAGGCGTATTTCGCTGCGTAGGACATGATGCGGACGCCATCGAAACCTTTGCCATCGAGCGCATCGCGGATCGCGCCGACCCGGCCGTCCATCATGTCGGACGGTGCGATGAGATCGCAGCCCGCCTCAGCCTGCACCAGCGCCTGCTTGCAGAGAATCTCCACGGTCTCGTCATTGGCGACATAGCCCTTGCGCAGGACGCCGTCATGGCCGTGCGTCGTGTAGGGGTCGAGCGCCACGTCGCACATCACGCCGAGATCGGGAAACGCCTCCTTCACCGCCCTGGTGGCGCGGCAAACGATGTTGTCGGGATTGAGCGCCTCGTCGCCCTCCTCGGTCTTGCGCTCGAGCGGCGTCGCCGGGAATAGCGCGATCACTGGGATGCCGAGCGCCCGCGCTTCGCCCGCCGCCTCGACCAAGGCGGGAAGCGACAAGCGCTCCACCCCCGGCATGGAGGGTATCGCCACGCGCGCCGCCACGCCGTCATGGACGAAGACCGGCCACAGAAAATCGGCCGGGGTGAGGACGTTCTCGGCCACGAGCGCCCGCGTCCAGGCGTCGCGCCGGTTGCGCCGGAGGCGCAGCCTCGGGAACGCGCCCAAGGGCTGGGAAGGATTGCGCGGCAAGGGGATAGGCCTCGTTTCCGATGTCGTGATGCCGGCCCGATGATAGGCAGGAAAACCGCGGCGCGAAAGGGATTCTTAACGTAAATCCCGCAATTTACGGTGGTCCAACGGGGCCCTCACCAGCCATGCTCGTCATCGTCGGCGCGGTCATCGTCATCGCCAGCGTCATCGGCGGTTATATCGCCAATGGCGGGAATCTCTTGGTTCTGTTCCAACCCTTCGAGATCATGATCATCGTCGGCGCCGCGGTCGGCGCCTTCATCATCTCGAACCGCAAGCCGGTGCTGTCCGCGACCGGCAAGGCGATCCCGGGCCTGCTGAAGGGCGAGAAACACGACAAGGACGCCTATCTCGAGCTGCTGACCCTGCTCTATTCGGTGTTCAAGATGGCGAAGACGAAGGGCGCGCTCGCGCTCGAGCAGCATGTCGAGAAGCCGGACGAGAGCGCGTTGTTCCAGCGCTTCCCGAAATTCGCCGGGGATCATCACGCGGTGGTGTTCTTGTGCGACTACCTCCGCCTCCTCACCCTCGGCACCGACAACCATCACGAGATGGAAACGCTGATGGACGAGGACATCGAAACCCACCGCACCGAGCATCACGCCGTCGTCAGCGCGATCAGCGCCGTGGCCGACGGCTTGCCCGCGCTCGGCATCGTCGCCGCCGTCCTCGGCGTCATCCACACCATGGGCTCCATTACCGAGCCGCCCGCGGTGCTCGGCCACCTCATCGCCGGCGCGCTCGTTGGAACCTTCATGGGCGTCCTGTTGTCCTACGGGTTCGTCGCGCCGATCGCTTCCGCCATCAAGGCGCGCGGCGAGGCGGAAGAGCGCTATTTCCTCTGCATGAAGGCCGGCATCCTCGCCTATATGCAAGGCTACGCGCCCAGCGTCGCCGTGGAGTTCGCCCGGAAGGCGCTCAACACCGATGTCCGGCCGACCTTTTACGAGGTCGAAGGGGCGGTGGAGAACATGCCCGCGGCGGCCTGAGTCATGGCGAAAAAAGCCGCCGCGCCGATCATCGTCAAGAAGATCAAGAAGGGCGGTCACGCCGCCCATCACGGCGGCGCATGGAAAGTGGCCTATGCCGATTTCGTGACCGCGATGATGGCGTTCTTTTTGCTGCTCTGGCTGCTCAACGTCACCACCGACGTGCAAAAACGCGGCATCGCCGATTATTTCGAGCCGACCATCACCTCGAAATCGAACAGCGGCGCGGGCGGGGTCCTCGGCGGCCTGACCGTCGGCAGCCCTGGCAGCGAGACCGTCTCGATGTCGCAGCCGAGCTTCCAGATCAGCCAGACTGCGCTACGCCAGCCCAATGAGGGCGATGACGGCAATGAGGGCGGCAGCGCGGGCGACGACCAAGATCAGACCGACAGCGCCGGTGCGCCGCCTTCGAAGCTCAGCGATGAGGAGCTGCAAAAGCAGCTCGCCGGCCGCGAGGAGAAGCGCTTCGAGGAGGCCAAGGCGGCTCTGGAGACCGCGGTCAACAACGTGCCCGAGCTTCCAGGCCCTCGCCAAGAACCTGATGATCGACGAAACGCCCGACGGGCTGCGCATCCAGCTCGTCGATCAGGACAAGACGCCGATGTTCCCGCTGGGCTCGGCCGAGATGGACGATTCGGCGAAGAAGCTGGTGGCGTTGGTGGCGCAAGTGATCCAGAAGCTGCCCAACAAGATCTCGATCACCGGGCATACCGATGCGACGCAATATGCGCTGGGCGCCAAATACACCAATTGGGAACTGTCGGCCGACCGCGCCAATGCCAGCCGCCGCGAATTCCTTGCCGACGGGCTGTCGGCCGATCGGCTGCAGCGCGTGGTCGGCATGGCCGACGGCGATCCGCTCGACAAGAGCGACGCTTCCGCGCCCGAGAACCGGCGCATCAGCATCGTCCTCATGCGCGAGGCCAAGGAAGCGCCGGCCGAAGCGGCGCCCGCCAAGCCCTGAGCCGGCTGCCGAGTTCGACTCTCCGACGCGCCGCGCCATGATGCGCGCATGCTGCGGATTTTGGGCCGGCCGAATTCCTACAACACGCAAAAGGTGCTGTGGCTGCTCGACGAGCTCGGCATGCCCTTCAGCCTCGAGCTTTACGGGCTCGATCACGGCGGCAACCACACCGAGGATTACCGCCGGCTCAATCCGAACGAGCTGGTGCCCACTCTCGTCGAGGACGACTTCGTCCTCTGGGAGTCGAACGCGATCCTGCGCTACCTGGCCGGGACTCACGGCAGCGGCCGGGTCCTGCCCGCCGATCCGCGCGACCGCGCCCGTGGCGACCGCTGGCTCGATTGGGCGCTGACGACGCTGACGCCCGCGATCACGCCGGCGTTTTGGGGCTTGATCCGCGCGACACCCGCCAATCGCGACACCGCGAAGATCGAGGAGAGCGTCGCCCGCACCAACAAATGCTTGGCCATGCTCGACCGCTATCTCGGCGAGAGCCCCTATGTCGGAGGCGCGGAATTCAGCATCGGCGACATTCCGGTCGGCATCCTGACCTATCGCTTCTACACGCTGCCGATCGAGCGCCGCGACCTGCCCCATCTCGAAGCCTGGTACCGCCGCCTCGGCGAGCGCCCGGCCTATCGCAAGCAAATCATGATCGGCCTCAGCTAGCCGGCTGCGCCGGTGGAGCAGCAGCCGGCAAAACGATCTAGACACCAGCGCCGTCTCCGCCATAATCGGAAAGTGGAGACCGCGAAATCGAAAGACAGGCGATGCCCGAGGGTGACGGCCAGGGCCAGGGCAAGGGGTTGCGGCGCGAGCGGCGGTCGTCGCCGGAGCGGCTTTCCGTTGCGCCTCAGCACTTCTACCGCACGGCGGCCCTGCCCTGCCCTTATCTGCCGAACAAGCTCGAGCGCAAGCTCGTCACCGAGCTGGCCGGCCGGCACGCGTCATCCCTTTATAACGAACTATCGCGTGCCGGGTTCCGCCGCAGCCACCATCTCGCCTACCGATCCGCCTGTGTCGGCTGCGACGCTTGCGTGCCGGTGCGGATTCCGGTCGCCGATTTCGTCGAAACCCGCTCGCTGCGGCGCATCCGCAACTACAACCGCGGCCTTATCGCGCGATCTCTCGATCCCGATGCAACGCTCGAGCAGTTCCGCCTGTTCCAGCGCTACCAGCGCTCGCGCCACGCCGACAGCGACATGGCGGCGATGACTTTCGGCGATTACCAGGCGATGATCGAGGACAGCCCGGTCGCTACCCAGCTCGTCGAGCTCCGCGACGGCGACGGCACGCTGCTCGGCGCGTGCCTGTTCGATCCGCTCGATGACGGGCTTTCAGCCGTTTACAGCTTCTATGCGCCCGAGCTTGCCAAGCGTAGCCTCGGGACGCTACTCGTGCTGGCGCTCATCGACGAGGCGCGCCGCCGGCATCTCGCGCATGTCTATCTCGGCTATTGGATCGCCGATAGCGCCAAGATGTCTTACAAGGCGCGCTTCCGCCCGCTCGAAGCGCTCGAGCGCAACGGCTGGCGCCGTATCCTCGACTGAGCGCCCTTCGATAAAGCGGTCCCTACTCCGCCGCTTCGCGCATACCCAGCTGCTTGAGGCAGCGATCGATCCACAAGGCGCCGAGCTTCTCCGCAAGGCTGTTCTGCGACAGACGCTGGTGCAGCGCCGTGAAATCGACGCGGTCGAGCGGCTGATCCTGGTTGAAGCAGGAAAACACCACGGTCTCCGCGCCGGTCGCTGGATCCTTCTGCACTTGAAGGCATTGGGCGCAGATTTCCTTCATCATGCATTGCATCGGCGAGTTGATCGATGCGATCGCGCGAATCCCCGGCTTGAGATAGGGCTTCAAGACGCCTTTGCCCGCCGCCGCGACCGCCGCCATCATCGCGTCCGAGCCGATCACGATCAGGCGGTCGGCTTGATCCAGGTGAATGGGGATGTCGCCGAGGCGACCCATCCCGTAGGCTGCCATGGCTTGGACGATGTTGCCGATGAAGGTCTTGTCCTGCGGCCGCGAGGGCGTGAAGCCGGGCGCCACGTCGCAGCACCACACCACGACGTCGGCGGCGGCCTCGATCTCGGGGACCTTGTAGCGATCCTGCGGTTTTTTGTAGCCGGCGAAATAAAGCACCGTCGAGCCGGCGGTGCGAAGCGCGCGGCCGATCGACAACAGCACCGCATTGCCGAGCCCGCCGCCGACGAGGATCACGGTCTCGCCGCCCGGCACCTCGGTCGGCGTGCCGGTCGGCCCCATCAGGATGACGGGCTCGCCCGGCCGCAGCACCGAGCAGAGATCGGATGAGCCGCCGGTCTCCAGGACGATCGTGGACAAGAGTCCCTGCGCCGGGTCAACCGACGCGCCGGTCAGTGCCAGACCTTCCATCGCCAGCACTGTGCCGGCGCTGCGCAAGGCTTGCGTCTCGTAATTCTGCAGGCGATAGAACTGGCCGGGCTTGAACGCGCGAGCGGCTATCGGCGCGCGCACCACGACCTCGACGATCTTCGGCGCAAGCTCGATGACCGCGTGAACGCGCGCGCGCAGTTCGTCGTCGAGGCGGGCGGCGAGCGCGGCCGGCGCGGGCGCGCTGGGCTCGCGGCGCGCCAGCATCCGGCTCACCACCGGATAGCCGAGCTTCGCGCCGCCCATCGCCTTCACCACATTGCCGGCAAAAGAGGGATGCAAATCGCCGAAGAAGCTGATCGTGCGTCCGTCGAGCCGATGGCTCATCAGCACTTGCACTTGATCGGGCTTGGCCACGCGCTCGGGCGTGACCTTGTTTCCATTCTCATCAAAGGCCTGGAAATACCGGCCATCGATCTGGATCTGCCCATCCTCGCGGCCGAGCACGGTATTGGGCTGGGTGCCGGCGGCGACCAGGATGCTGCGCGCCGGCAGCGTCACCCGCTCGTCGGCCGCCACCAGTTTTCCGCTTTCCTCGTCGATGCGATAGCGAAACAGGGTCAGCGCTTCGGCGTGGCCGTATCGGTCGATCTCGACCGCCTCGGGCGCGAGCAATTCGGCGAAGCGGATGCCCTCTTCCATCGCCTTCGCCACTTCCTCGTGGTTGAGCGTGTAGCTTGGCGCGTCGATGAGGCGCCGGCGATAGGCGATCGTGACACCGCCCCATTTGCCGAGAAGCTCGGAAATGCGCGCGGGCCGGCCCTCGAGTTTCGCCTGCATACGCTCGGCGCGGATCGCCTTGGCGTGGGCGATGAAGGTCGCGGCGACGCCCTTCTCCTCGTCGCTCCAGCCCGCGCGCACTTCCGCCTCGCCGCGCTCGGCCGCCAGAATCTCGTATCGGGCGAGAAATTTCTCGACCTGAACGGGGTAATAGGCAAGCAATTCCGTCGCCGTGTCGATGGCGGTGAGGCCGCCGCCGATCACCACGATCGGCAATCGCACCGTGAGATTGGCGAGGCTCGATGCCTTGGCGGCGCCGGTCAATTGCAACGCCATGAGAAAGTCCGAGGCCTGGCGCACGCCGCGCGCGAGGCCGTTCTTCATCGCCACGATGGTCGGGCGTCCCGCGCCGGCGCACAGCGCGATGTGGTCGAAGCCTAAACCGAACGCATCCTCGATCGTGAGGGTGCCGCCGAAGCGGACCCCGCCATACATCGAGAATTGCGCGCGCCGCTCCAACAACAGCCGGATCACCTTGAGGAAATTCTTGTCCCAGCGCACGGTGATGCCGTATTCGGCGACGCCGCCGAACCCCGCCATCACCCTGTCGTCGAGCCCGTCCCACAATTCGGCGCGATCGCGCACGGGGCGGAAGTTCTTGCCGGCCAACGCGTCGGGCAAAGGCTCGATCTTGAGACCATCGATGCCGAAGACATGATGCCCTTCATTCATCAGATGATGCGCGAGGGTGAATCCCGCCGGCCCCAAGCCCACAATCAGCACCTTGTAGCCGGTGTCGGGCCTGGGCAGCGGCCGGCGCAGATCGAGCGGGTTCCAGCGCGTCAACAGCGAATAGATCTCGAACCCCCAGGGCAGGTCCAGCACGTCCCTGAGATTGCGCGTCTCGACCTGGGGAATATCCACCGGGTCCTGCTTTTGATAGATGCAGGCCTTCATGCAGTCATTGCAGATGCGATGCCCGGTGGCGGCCATCATCGGATTGTCGATGGCGACGATGGCGAGGGCGCCGATGCTGTTGCCCTGCGCCTTCACCAGGTTCATCTCGGAGATTTTTTCTTCGAGCGGGCAGCCCGCGAGCGTGACGCCGAACACCGTGTCCTGAAACTTGCCGGTCTTCTTGTCCTTGATGCCGTGCGAGCAACTGTCCTTGCCCTGCTCGTGGCACCAGATGCAGTAATTCGCCTGGTCGAGCGCGCCGGTCAGCGCCATCCCCGGATCGGTCAGAGCGAATCCCTCACGCCGGCGGCGGTCATGCTCGGGCAGATGCAGCATCGTGACGCCGTGTTCGGTGATCGTGGTCACCGGCACCAGATGGGTCATGTTGAGGCGGTGCGGCACCTTGAACAGCACGCCCTTGCCGTGGCGCTTGCGGCCTTCCGGCGCATGGGTCGCCCAGCCGGCATAGCGCGCCGCTTCGTCGAGCGCGTCGGCGTGTCTGGGCTCGTCCTCGAGCCAAGCCGCCACATGCTTGGCGAAGCTTGCTTCGGTGAGCGGCTCGCCAAAGCGCGCTTCGAGCGCCAGCGCCAGCGCCGGACCGTCGATCTGCGCGGTCGCTTCCGGCGTCATGCCCTTGGCGGCTCGTCTTTGAACGAACAACCGCTTGACCGTGTAAATCGGCCCGAGGGCGGCATGCCGAGCCTGCAGGGCGCGAACCTCCGCCGCAATCCCGAACAGCGCGGCGATGAAATCCTCGAGATGCGGCGCGAGCGCGATCAGCAGCTCGGAATGATGCTTGGGGCTAAGCGCCTCGGGCGCGCGGCGGCCGGCCATGAGACGGTTGAACAGCTCGACATCGGCCGCCTGCACATGGTCGAGGAACGCGCAGTCAACGCGCGCCAGGCCGTCGCGGGCGTAAAGATCCGCGAAGGCGAGCCCATATAGCAGCTTCAGTTCGGCCATTCTTCTTCCATCACCGCGCGCCGCAGGCACAGCGCCTATTTCCTTAATATTACTCGGGAATCTCGATGGCGCCTCGGAGAGCGACTCTCATACTTGAGCGCCGTCCGGCTGCCAAGCGGGACTTTTATTCTCCCGCCGCTGCTCCACGGGCGGGGGCGTGGCTCAAATCCCGAGCGCCATGCCGTCCTTCCGCGGGTCGGAGCCGCCGATAAGGATGCCCCGCGCGTGGTCGATCCAGATCGCCTGGCAACCTCCCAGCGGCCCGGCGCGCACCACGCGATGCCCACGCCTGGCGAGATCCAAGACGATCGCTTCGGGCACCGTCGCTTCAAGCGCCAGTGAGCCGTCAAAGGCGAAGCTGCGCGGCGCCTCAGCCGCTGCCTGTGGATCGAGGCCGCAATCGAGCATCTCGATCAGTATGTGAGCATGGCCGATCGACTGGAAATGGCCGCCCATCACGCCGAAGGGCATGACAGCTTTGCCGCCCTTGACCAGCATGCCCGGGATGATCGTGTGCATCGGTCGCTTGCCCGGCGCGATCGCGTTGGGATGGCCCGGCGAGAGGCTGAAAGAGATCGCGCGATTGTGCAGCATGACGCCACAGTTCGGAACCAGGATTCCGCTGCCGAAATCGTGGAACAGCGAGTTGATGAACGAGATCGCATTGCCGTCGCGATCGACGACGCAGAAATAGACCGTGTCCTTGTGCTCGGCCCCGTCCCAATGGACGGTGTCGGAAGCCTGGTCGAGCCGGATTTTCCGGCGCGCCGAATCGGCGTATTCCTCCGATAGATAATACTCGATATCCGTGGCCACGAAGCGCGGGTCGGCGAAAGCGGCGTCGCGCTCGCGATAGGCGGCCTTCGCCGCTTCTGCCAATAAATGGATGCGGTCCGCGTCGGTGAAGCGCTCGCCGCCCAGTTCATAGCCGGCGAGAATGCGCAGGATCATCAGTGCCGCGAGGCCCTGGCCGTTGGGCGGGCACTCGAACAGCTCATGCTCGCGGTAAGGCGCCGAGATCGGCGACACGTACTCGCAACGCTGGGCCGCGAAATCCTCAAGCGTATGGAGCCCGCCCAATCGGTTGAGCTTGGCGACAATCTCGGCCGCGACCTCGCCTTCGTAGAATCCGGCGCGGCCGGCCCGCGCGATCCGCCGCAAGGTTCCGGCCAGGGCAGGTTGGCGCAGCTTCTCGCCCAGCCCGAGCGGCCGCCGCGCCGGAGCGAACACGCGCGCGGCGTCGGGATCGAGCATCACCTTGGGAAAGCTGCCGGCGAAGTCGGCGGCGACCCGTGGCGTGATCGCGTAGCCCTCTTCCGCCAGCCGGATCGCCGGACGGAACAGCTCGTCCATCTCCTTGGTGCCGTGATCCGACAGGATCCGGCACCAGGCGTCGACCGCGCCTGGCACGGTGACGGCATGCGGCGAGGTGACCTCGATCGCGTCGATGCCATGCTCGGTATACCAATCCACGGTCGCCTTGAGCGGCGCGCGGCCCGAGCCGTTGAGCGCCAGCGGCAAGCCGCCCTTCGGGGAATAGAGCACGAAGCAATCGCCGCCGATCCCGGTCATATGCGGCTCGACCACGCACAAGACTGCGATGGTGGCGATCGCGGCATCGACCGCGTTGCCGCCCTGGCGCAATGTATCGATGGCCGCGAGCGTGGCCAGCGGGTGCGAAGTGGCGGCCATCGCCGCGGCGCCGATCGCCGCCGAGCGGCGGGGCTGAACGAAGTCGCGCATGCCTATCCATATCGCTTGTCGGCGCGCCTTGCATTGCCTAATTTCCGGCTACCCGACGAGGCACAAGGAAATCCAGCATGCTCGACGCCTATATCTATGACGGCTTGCGCACGCCGATCGGCCGCCACGCAGGCGCGCTGGCGCCGGTGCGGCCCGACGATCTGCTCGCCGGCGTTATCAGGGAAGTGATCGGGCGCAACAAGTTCAAGCCGCAAGATTACGAGGACGCGGTGATCGGCTGCACCAATCAGGCCGGCGAGGATGCGCGCAACGTCGCCCGCCACGCCGCCCTCCTCGCCGGGCTTCCCGTCGAAATCGGCGCGCTGACCGTCAATCGCCTGTGCGGCAGCGGCCTCGCCGCCATTTGCGACACCGCCCGCGCGGCCAGCACCGGCCAGGGCGAGCTGTTCATCGCCGGCGGCGTCGAGAGCATGAGCCGCGCCCCCTTCGTGCTGGCGAAATCCGAGAGCGCTTATGGCCGCGAGCACCGGATGTTCGATTCGACCATCGGCGCGCGCTTTCCCAACCCCAAGGTCGAGAAGGCCTATGGCGCCGATACCATGGCCGAGACCGCCGACAACGTCGCTCGCGAGCAGGCGATTTCGCGCGAGGACAGCGACAAATTCGCCCTCGCCTCGCAGGAGAAATACGCCAAGGCCAAAGCCGCGGGCTTCTATGACGGCGAGCTGCTCGCGGTCACCGTGCCCGGCACCAAGAAGGGCACCGGCATCGTCGTCGCGCAGGACGAGCATCCACGCCCCAACAGCACCCTCGAGCGGCTGATGGAGCTAAAGCCGCTCAACCCCAATGGCGTGACGACGGCGGGCAACGCCTCGGGCATCAACGACGGCGCCGCCGCGCTCGTCATTGGCACCCGGCAGGCCGGCGAAAAAGCCGGGGCCAAGCCTTTGGCGCGCATCGTTTCGGCGGCGGTGGCCGGCGTGCCGCCCCGCGTGATGGGGCTCGGCCCCGTGCCGTCGTCGAAAAAGGCGCTGGAGCGCGCCGGGCTCGCGCTCAAGGACATCGACGTGATCGAGCTGAACGAGGCGTTCGCGGCCCAAGTGCTCGGCTGCTTGAAGCTGATGGGGCTCGACTTCAACGACGACCGCATCAACCCCAATGGCGGCGCGATCGCGATCGGGCATCCCCTGGGCGCCTCGGGCGCGCGCCTTGCCCTCACCGCCATGCGCCAGCTCCACAAGACCGGTGGGCGCTACGCCCTGGTCACGATGTGCATCGGGGTCGGCCAGGGCATCGCCGCCGTGATCGAGCGCATGGCATGAACGACGCCCAACCGCCAGCGCCCGCGGCAACCCAGCGCGGGTCCTACAAGCTCTGGGCGCAGGAGCATGTGCGATACAGCGACACCGACAGCAACGGCCATGTCAATCACACGGTGTTCCTGAGCTACTTCGAGACCGCGCGGGTCTCGATCACGCGCAATCCGCAACTCGGTCTTCTCGAGCCGGACGAGAATTTCAACGTCGTTCGCGTCGAGGTCGACTACAAAGCCGAGCTGCGCTTTCCAGCCACGGTCGATGTCGGCCTGCGCGCATTGAAATACGGCCGGACCTCATTCCGGCTGCAGCAGGCGGTATTCAAGGGCGAGACCTGCATCGCGATCGAGGAGGTCGTGCTGGTCTTCATGGATCGCGCCGCGCGCAAAGCCAAGCCGCTCTCGCCAAAGCTGATCGCCTGGCTGCAAGAGCACGGCGCGACGGCGTCTTAGAGCCGCAGATAAAGCTCGAGGCGGCACCGCGTTGGTGCCGCCTCGATCCTCATAGCCGCCTTGCGAAATGCGGCCCAGATGGCTTAGTCCTGCCCGGCGATCGTGGGGTCGCCCGGGAGCGGGTAGCCGTTCGGTCCGACGAAGCGATCGCTTTCGTCATAGACGCCGGTTGTCGGTACGGTCGCGTCCGGATTGACGTTGGCTTTGTAAGCGTTGATCGAGGCGCTTTGGGTCGCCTGCGATGTCGTCGCCGGCGAGACGAGGCCGAGCTGGTCGGCGCGGGCCGCACTGGCGATCCCGGCCGCGAGGCCGAGCGCCAAGGTCACTCCGAGGATCGATTTGTTCACAGTGTTGCTCCATTTGCTCATGTCGTGGTTCCTGTTATCGGCTGGGTCGAAGGCGCGCCGGATATTGAATGCCGCCGCTCCTCGCCCATAGAGATATAGGCGCCCATTGTGCAAATGCGAACACGCCGAATTCGCCGTAGCCCCATGCAATTACAGCGCATTACAGAGATTTAACCAAGCGCTTAACGCAGATGCAACATAACGATCACGGGAGCAAAACATTGGAGCAAGTTCATCCCCGCGCATCGCGCCTCTATGAACGGCTTGCAACTCCTGGAACCGCCAGGGAATAGCGCGAGCAATTCTCCGTGAAGGCGAAAGATGACGCTTAGCGCAGTTACGGCGCCGTAAGCTTTTTCCAGTCATTGGCGAGCAACAGTTTCGGCTCGGTGAGCTTTTGCAAGCCGCCGATGTCCAGCCCCGCGACCATCTCGCGCACCACCACGCCTTCGTGCGCGATATCGAGCACGGCCAGGTTGGTGTAGACCCGCGTCACGCAAGCGCTCGCCGTGAGCGGAAAGGCGCAGCGCGCGCGGATGCGCGGCGCGCCGTCTTTCGCATTGTGCTCCATCAGCACGCGCACTTCTTTCGCGCCCGCCGCCAGATCCATCGCGCCGCCAACGCCCGGCGCGAGCGTCGCGTCGTGGGTCGCCCAATTCGCGAGGTCGCCCCCGGCCGACACCTCATAGGCGCCCATGATCGATACGTCGATATGCCCGCCCCGGATCATCAGGAACGCGTCGTTGTGGTGGAAATAGGCGCCGCCCGGCCGCAGCGTCGTGAGACCCTTGCTCGCGTTGATGAGCTCTCTGTCCTCCTCGCCCGGCAGCGGCGCGCCGCCCATGCCGAGAATGCCGTTCTCGCTGTGAAACACGACCTCGCGGCCTTCGGGCACGAAATCCGCCACCAAGGTCGGCAGGCCGATGCCGAGATTGACATAGTGGCCCTCGGCCAGATCCTGGGCGGCGCGCCAGGCCATCTGGCGGCGCGACAAAGGTGTCATGCGGCCTCCCTCGCGAGGCATCATACGACCACCACGCGGTCGACGAAAATTCCCGGCGTCGCGATCGCCTCGGGGTCGAGCGCGCCCAGTTCCACCACCTGCGATACTTGGGCGGCGGTGATCTTCGCCGCCATCGCCATCACCGGATTGAAATTGCGCGCCGCCTTGCGATAGACGAGGTTGCCCCAACGATCGGCGCGGTGCGCCTTGATGAGCGCGATGTCGCCCGGCAGCGGCGGCTCGAGGACATGGAGAACTCCGTCGATCAGCCTCGTCTCCTTGCCCGAGGCGAGCTTGGTTTCGGCGCCGACGCGGGTGAAGAAACCGCCGATCCCCGCCCCGGCGGCGCGCAGACGCTCGCTGAGCGTGCCCTGGGGCATGATCTCGAGTTCGATCTTGCGGTCTCGATAGAGCCCGTCAATAACTTGCGGATCGGTCGAGCGCGGATAAGAGCAGACCAGTTTCCGGGCGCGGCCCGCCTTCAACAGGGCCGCCACGCCGATCAATCCGCTGCCGGCATTGTTGCAAACGACGACCAGGTCGCGCACGCCGAGCTCGATCAGCGCCTCGATCAGCTCGAACGGCTCGCCGACGGCGCCGAACCCGCCGCACAGCACCGTCGCCCCATCGGTGACGCCGGCGATCGCCGCGGCAAGGCTGTCCACGCGCTTGTCGATCATCTCAAAACTTGACCTGATCGCCGCCTTTGAGCTTGAGCATCTGGCGCGCCTCGGCCGGCGAAGCAATCTCCAGCGACAGGTTCTCCAAGATCGAACGGATGCGCGTGACCTGCTCGGCGTTGGTCTTGGCGAGCTGGCCCTTGCCGAGATAGAGCGAATCCTCGAGCCCGACCCGGACATTCCCGCCCATGATCGCGCCCATCGTGACGAACGGCATCTGATGCCGTCCGGCGGCGAGAATCGACCAGTAATACGAGTCGCCGAAGAGCTTATCCGCGATCCGCTTCATGTGAGCGAGATTATCGGGATCGGCGCCGATTCCGCCGAGGATGCCGAAGATCGTCTGTACGAAGAGCGGCGGCTCGACCAGCTTGCGGTCGAGGAAATGCGCGAGATTATAGAGATGCCCGACGTCATAGCACTCGAACTCGAACCGCGTCCCGTGAACCTGCCCTAAGTCCTTAAGGATACGCTCGATGTCAGCGAAGGTATTGCGGAAAATCAGGTCTCTTGTGCCTTCGAGGTAGGGCCGCTCCCAGTCATGCCTGAAGTCGCGGTGGCGGTCCAGCATGGGATAGAGGCCGAAATTCATCGATCCCATATTGAGCGAGCACATCTCGGGCGAGGTCAGGAGCGGCGCGGCCAAGCGCTCGTCGAGCGTCATCTTGTGGCCGCCGCCGGTAGTGATGTTCACGACCGCCTGGGTCGCCTGTTTGATCCGCGGCAGGAATTCCATGAACACGGCGGGATCCGGCGTCGGCCGCCCATCCTTGGGATCGCGGGCATGAAGATGAAGGATCGCCGCCCCAGCCTCGGCCGCGCCAATGGCCTGGCTCGCCACCTCGTCTGGCGTGATCGGCAGATAGGGACTCATGGTGGGGGTATGGATCGATCCCGTCACCGCGCAGGTGATGATGACCTTGCCCGATCGTGCCATGGCCTCTCCCGGATTACCGTCTTCTTGTTGCCGCCGCTGCTCCCGAGCCCCTGTCGAAAGGACCGGTGCCGCTGGTCTGATTTCCCCAGCCGCTGCTCCACCGGCGCGGCTGGAACGCCATTTCACCCGCAATCGCGGATGAAGTCACGCAACTTCGGATAAATCTCGTTGCGCCAACGGCGGCCGTTGAAGACCCCGTAATGGCCGGCCCCGCGCTGGAGATGGTGCCCCTTTTTCCCGTCCGCCAGCCCGGTCAACAACCCATGCACGGCAGCGGTCTGGCCGACCGCGCAGATGTCGTCGTTCTCGCCTTCGATGGCAAGGACGGCGGTACGGGCGATGGCGCCGGGATCGACCGCTCGACCGCGCGAGACGAACGCACCGCGGGCAAGATCGCGGCGGTGGAACACGCGATCGATGGTCTGCAGGTAGAAATCCGCGGGCAGGTCCATGACCGAAGCGTATTCGTCGTAAAATTTGCGCGTCGCCTCGGCGCTTTCGTCATCGCCCGTCACCAAATTCCGATAGAGATCGGCATGAGCGCTCACATGACGCTCGAGATTCATGCTCAGGAACCCGGCAAGCTGGAGGAAGCCGGGATAGACACGCCGGAACGCGCCGGCGTGGTGCAAGGGCACAGTGTTGATGAAGTTGGCTTCGAGCCAGGCAAGCGACCGCGACTCGGCGAAGCGGCTTACCTGGGTAGGGTTGACCCCCGTGTCGATCGGGCCGCCCATGAGAGTGAGCGTCCGGGGCTGGGCCGCGTCGCCCGCCTGCGCCAGCAGCGCAGCCGCCGCCAGAACCGGTACCGCGGGTTGGCACACCGCGATGACATTCAGATCGGGGGCAAGGCGGCGCATATAGGCCATCATCAGCTCGATATGATCGTCGAGATCGAAGCCGCCATGGCGCAGCGGCACGTTGCGCGCGTTGATCCAATCGGTCACATAGACATCATGATCGGGCAGCAGGGCTTCGACCGTGCCGCGCAGCAAGGTGGCGAAATGCCCCGAGAGCGGCGCCACCAGGAGGACGCGCGGCTGCTCGATCGCGGTTTCCTTGCGAAAATGCAGCAGCGTGCAGAATGGCATCCGAGCCACTGGCGCTTCGGTCACCGCCACGGCCCGGTTGCCGATCAGGGTCGAGGCGATGCCGAATTCGGGCCGGCGGTGCGAAATTCCCAGCCGCGCCACCAGCTCGCAGCCTGCCGCCGCATGGCGCAGCAGCGGGTGGTCGGCGAAAGCCAGCCCGGGTTGGTTAAGGAAATCCCGCCCCGCCCTGGCCATCACACGGAATGGGGCAAAGGCATCGCTTTGGCCCTGATAAGCTTGATAAAGCATGATGTTCTTGTCCTTGTAACCGCCTCGCGCGCAACCTGCCAGCACCACCGATCACGCTATCACCGGGCCAATGTAGAACGCGCTAACGAAGCCCTCCGAAGCGAAGGGCGGGAATCCGCTCGGCGCAAAGCGGGTTAATTTTCGGGCTGAAAGAAGCGTGGGTCGCGCAGGGTCTCGAGCGCGACGGTCTTCATGTCGCTGGGCACGCCGACCCGCGTGAGGCGGACATGGGGCGATGGCTCCCAGGACCGGAACACGGCACCCACTTCCCAGCGGATCGATGCTACCCCGGTTAACCGAAACACCTGACCCGTGGCAACCCCCCCGAAATCCTCGGCCGGCGGCGCGCCACCTGCCGCCTTCTTGAACCACATCGAGATCACCCAAGGGCAAACCGGCCTCGATCATAAAGCGCGCGCGCGGGAAACGCCCGCAAAAAAGATTGTCGCGAGGCTCACGCGACCGCTTCGCGCATGGCGCGTATGAACAAGGCCAAGGTCACCAAGGACACGCCGATGAAGACGACGAAGGCCAGCGGGATCGAGGGGTCGTAGAGGTTGCCGTTGATCATCGCACGGGCCGCGTTGACCGCATAAAGGAGCGGGTCGAATTTGGACAGCGCCTGGATGATCGGCGGCCCGAAGCTGATCGGCAGCATCACGCCCGACAAGATGAGGAGCGGAAGGATGAAGGTGTTGGTGATGCCGGCGAGAACGCCGCCCTCGCGCGTTATCAGGGCCAGGCAGTAGGACAGCGAGGCCATCGTGACGCCGATCAGGATCAGCAAAAACGCCAGCGCAACCGCGCCCAAAGGATCGATTTGAAGACCGAAGACCAGCGAGCACACCAGCAGGACGACGCTCTGGAACAGCAGCGTGACCGTGGACTGCAAGATGAAACCGAACGCCAGCGACAAGCGGCTGACCGGCGTGACGCGCAGGCGCTCGAGAAAGCCGGAATCGACCTTGTCCTGCAGCGTGAAGCCTTCGAACCCGGCGCTGAACAGAGCGTTCATGATGAGAAGGCCGGGTGCGAAGAACTGGATCGCGCTGCCGCCGGGAAAGCCGCGCGTGCCCGAAACTCCATTCAAGAGCGGTCCGAACAGCACCAAATAGATGATTGGCTGGAACAGGCCGTGAAAGATCCAGAAGCGGTTGCGAACCGTCACCAAGAGCTCGTTGATCGTGATCAGATAGATATCGCGCATGAATGGGTCCGTTAGCCGTTGGTCGTTTCGGCTTCGCGCAGGCTTCGGCCGGTGAGCTTCAGGAACACGTCGTCGAGCGAGGGCCGCGAAAGTTGCACGGTCTTGGGCGGTACATGGGTCTGCCCGAGCAGCCTGAAGACGATCGGAAGCGCCTCGTCGCCCTTGTCGACATAGAGTTGCAGGATGGCGCCATTGACGTGCTTTTCCAGGATCAACGGATTGTCTTGCAGCACTCCGGTCGCGGC
Source organism: uncultured Alphaproteobacteria bacterium (assembly GCA_963803265.1). Taxonomy (GTDB): domain Bacteria; phylum Pseudomonadota; class Alphaproteobacteria; order ATCC43930; family CGMCC-115725; genus CAIKMD01. The sequence continues at coordinate 124,898 of CAWDLZ010000029.1, forward strand.
TTCGAGCTGCGCCTCGGTCTCGAAGCCGAGGGTGAGGATGTCGCCGGCGATCTGCTTCTTGAGCTCGGCGGGACTGCCCAAGGCCACGATTTTCCCAAAATCGACGATCGCAACCCGGTCGCACAGCGCATCCGCTTCTTCGAGGTAATGGGTGGTGAGGAAAATGGTCGTCCCCTGCTCGTGCAGCGCCTTCACCTCTTCCCATACGCGCGCGCGGCTTTGCGGATCGAGGCCGGTGGTCGGCTCGTCGAGGAACAGCAGCTCGGGCGCATTGATCACGCCCGAGGCGAGATCGAAGATCCGCCGTTGCCCGCCCGAATAGGTGTCGGCGTGGCGGTCGGCGAAATTCGACAGATTCGAGGCGCTCGATCAGCGCGTCGGTGCGCCGCGCCGCTTCGGCCTTGCTCATGCGGTACAGCTGGGCTTGCAGCATGAGATTTTCGCGCCCCGTCGCGACCGCCTCCATCCCGCCCTTCTGGCCGACATAACCGATATGCTTGCGGATTTCGCCGGCTTGCGTGGCGAGATCGAAACCGGTGACGGTGGCGCTCCCCGCGGTCGGCACCAACAAGGTGCACAGCATCCGCATGGCGGTCGTCTTGCCGGCACCGTTGGGGCCCAACAGCCCGAACATCTCGCCCTTGGCGACGTCGAGATCGATCCCGCGCACCGCCTCGACCGTGTCCTTGCCACGCCCTTTGAAAGTCTTGCTCAGTTTTTCGGTGTGAATGATCGGCGGCACGGGAATGCTTCACGCTTGGATGTTGCGGGGATGGAGGCTAGCAGAAGACGGGTGCGCGAAATACCCGTCCCGACAATCTATTTAGGGGTTCGCGGCAAAGCCGGGAGGGATTTCACGTAGACCGCGATGGCATGGCGGTCGGCTTCGGTCAGCTTCGACGTCCCTTCGACGACTTCGCCCATGCCGGCGCCAACTCCTTCACCGTCGGGCGTCATCCCCGAGTTGAGCACCTCTTCGACGTCGGCAACGCTCCAATCGCCGATGCCGTCCTTTTTGTCGGAGGTAATGTCGGGCGCGTCCTGCTTGTCCGGCCCGTGCGGATTGCCGGCAAAGGCGTGGGAATGATCGAGCGCGCCGAGGAAATTACGCGGCGTGTGGCATTCCTCGCAATGCACCACCGCCTCGGCAAGATAACGCCCGCGATTCCATTCCTCGCTCTGGCCAGCAACGGGCGCGATCGGCCCTTCGGAAAAGAACAGGGTCCGCCAGCCGATCATGAGAAAGCGCCAGCCGAGGGGAAACATGACCTCGTTGCGCTGCTCGCGGTGCTGCACCGGCGGAAGGCTCGTGAGAAAGGCATAGAGATCGGAAATATCGGCATCGGTCATGTTCGTGAAGGACGGGAACGGGAACGCCGGATAATAGTAGGCGCCGTGCTCGTTCTTGCCCTCGCGAAGGGCGCGATGGAAATCGGCCTCGCTCCATTTGCCGATGCCGGTGCGCGGATCGGGCGTGATGTTGGGGGCGTAAAACGTGCCGAAGGCCGTGACCAGCGCCCGCCCGCCAGCGAAGGGCTTGCCGTTGGCCTTTTTGTCGGTATGGCAGGCCTCGCAATCGCCGGCGGCCGCCAAATAAGCGCCGCGCGCGGTCGCGGCGTCGTCGGCGCGGGCGCCCTGGGCCGATAGCGCCAACAGCGCAAGAACCACGAAACTAGATCGGAACATCGATGATCTCGGAGCCGCGGGACAAGCCGCCCCAAGGCTTTCCGCTATTGCTTCGGCTCCGGGGCCCGATAGGGAGTATGACACCCGTTGCAGGAACTCGCGATAGAGCGTCCTCATGGCCGCGCCGACCGTTGCCGCGTCGGCGGTCTTGACGGTGTCGAGCAATTTGAGCTCGGCGTCGTGCAGCTTGGCCGGCATCGCCTGGAACTTGTCGAACTCCTGCCAGATCTCGGGCTTGGCGTAAGTCTTGCCCGGAAAATCGACCATGCTGGTGCCCGGCGGGAAGAATGCGGCAAGCTTCTCGCCCAGCTCGGTGGACTTGGCCAACAAGGTGTTGACGCCGTCGATGGCGCCCTGGCGATCGCCGGTGCCTTTGCCGAAAGCGGCGACGGCGTTGACGGCCTTTTGCTGGCTTTCCATGAAATCGTGCCGCGTCTTGATCACGTCGGATTTATCCTGGGCGAAGGCGACCGCGCCGGCCGCGAAAATAATCCAGGCGCTCGCCGCGACCATCCCGACCCGAAAACGAATTTTCATTATCCCCTCACAACGACCGGCGCGCGGGAATGATAGAGACGGCCCAAGACGCCTGCTGTAACGATCGCGTGAGACCCTGCTAAAGCATCCCGAGCTCGAGCTTCGCGGCTTCGCTCATTCGCGTCATGTCCCAGCTCGGCGCCCAGACCAGCTTCACCCGCGCGTCGCTGACCCCCTCGACCGCGGCGATGGCATTGCGGACCTGGCCGGGGAGCGCGCCCGCCACCGGACAAGACGGCGCCGTCAGGGTCATCTCGACATAGACGACGCCCTGCCGATTCACGATCAGCTCGTAGATCAATCCGAGATCGACGAGATTAACGGGAATTTCGGGATCCCGCACGGTCTTGAGCGCGTCCAGCACCTTTTCCAAGAGCGCGGGATCGTTCTCGGTGACCTCGGGGCGTTCGGCCTCGGCTGACGCGGGCGGCGTTTCCTGCTCGAATTCGAAGGGGTCGTCGTTCGACATCGCCGCTACTCGGTCTTGACCGTGGCGCCGACCGCGCCGCTTTTCAGCGCCGCCTCGAAAGCGTGCCACGCCAGCGTCGCGCATTTCACCCGCGTCGGATACGCCTTCACGCCTTCGAGCGGCGCGAGGCGCTCGAAATCCTCTTGCAGCGAAGCGGGCACGGCGGGCGCCGCGGTCCCCATCACTTCGGCGTAAAAAGCCTTGAACAGCGCATTCGCCTCGTCGAGCGTCTTGCCTTTCAGCACTTCGGTCATCAGCGAGGCCGACGCGGTCGAGATCGCGCAGCCCCTGCCCTCGAAACTGACGTCCTTGATGCGTCCGTCTTCGACTTCGAGATACACCGTCACGCGGTCGCCGCAGAGCGGATTATGGCCGTGCGCGAAATGACTGGGATGGGCCATGGCGTGGAAATTGCGCGGCTTCCTGCCGTGGTCGAGAATGATGTCCTGATAGAGCTCGCGCAAATCCATGGTCATGTCACCCGCGCGAACATCGTCTGCGCCGCCTTGATCGCCTGGCCCAGCGCGTCGATGTCGCGCTCGTCGTTATAGACGCCGAGCGAGGCGCGCGTCGTCGCCGCCAAGCCGAGCTTCTCGATCAACGGCTGGGCGCAATGATGACCGGCCCGCACCGCGACACCATACTGGTCGAGGATGGTGGCAAGGTCATGCGGGTGGATGCCCTCCACCGAAAACGAGAGAATGCCGAAACGGCGCTGTCCGGCCGGCGCCAGCCTCACGCCCGCGATGCGCGAGAGGACGCCGGTGCCGTATTCGGTCAAGGCCGCCTCATGCGCCGCGATCGCGTCGCGCCCCAGCGCCTCGATGTAGTCGAGCGCCGTTCCTAGCCCGATCGCGCCCGAGATATCGGGCGTGCCGGCCTCGAACCGCGCCGGCGGCTCCTGGAACGTCGTCTTCTCGAAAGTGACCTCGACGATCATGTCGCCGCCGCCCTGCCAAGGCGGCATTGCCTGAAGCAGGGCGCGCTTGCCATAGAGCACGCCGATTCCGGTCGGCCCGTAGGTCTTGTGGCCGGAGAAGACATAGAAATCGCAATCCATGGCGCGGACATCGACCGCCATGCGCGGCGCCGCCTGGCAGCCATCGACCAGCACCTTGACCCCCTTGGCATGGGCAAGGCGGATGACCGCCTCGACCGGGACGAGCGCGCCAGTGGCATTGGCGAGCTGCGTCACCGCCACCATCTTCGTGCGCGGGCCGATAAGGCGATCGAGAGCGGCCAAGTCGAGCCCGCCGGTCGCGTCGATCGGCGCCACCTTGAGCGCGAAGCCGATGCGGTCGCGCAAGAGCTGCCAGGGCACGATATTGGCGTGATGCTCGAGCTCGGTGATCAGCACCTCGTCTTCAGCCCGCAAAAAAGCCCCACCCCAGCTGTGCACCACCAGATTGATGCCCTCGGTCGCGCCGCGGACAAAGACGATCTCGCTCGCATCGCCGGCATTGAGGAAACGCCGCGCGGTCTCGCGCGCATTCTCATAGAGCGCGCTCGCTTTGGCGCTCAGCCGATAGACGCCGCGATGAACATTGGCATAGTCGGTGCGGTAGAAATCGCTCACCCGGTCGATCACGGCGGCGGGCTTTTGCGCGCTCGCCGCGCTGTCGAGAAACACCAGGCCAGGGTTGTTGCGCGAAGATCGGGAAGTCGCGCTTAACAATGCGCGGATCGAACCCCGCTTCGGCGTTGCGATCGGCGGCGATGCTCATGGCTCGCCTCCGGCCAGCCAGCGTTGGACAGGGATGGCGAGATGGGCGCGCAGCGCGGTGTCATCCACCCGGTCGAGGGCGTCGGCGACAAAGGCTTCGATCAGCATGCGCCGCGCTTGCCCAGCGGGAATGCCGCGCGCCTCGAGGTAGAACAACGCCGCCTCGTCGATATCGCCGACCGTCGCGCCATGGCTGCATTTGACGTCGTCGGCGAGGATCTCGAGCTCGGGCTTGGTATCGACCGTGGCCCGGGGCGACAGCAGCAGGTTCTTGTTGAGCTGATGCGCGTCGGTCTTCTGGGCGTGCGGCCTCACCGCGATGCGCCCGAGGAATACGCCATGCGCGCGCCCGTCGACCACGCCCTTGAAGACCTCGCTGGTGGTGCATTCGGGACTGGCGTGATCGACGAAGGTGGCGTTGGTCGCCTCCTGCTCGCCGCGCAGAAGATAGGCGCCGTTAAGGCGGCACTCGCCGCGCGCGCCTTCGAAACGCGCCGCGGTGTCGTGACGCGACAGCGCGCCACCCTGCGTCAACACGAAACTGTCATACCGTGCGCCGCACAGCGATCTCGGCGCGCAAATGCGCCAAGTGAATCGCCGCGCGGCTCTCGTCCTGGACTTTGACGTGGCGCAGGGCCGCGCCGGCGCCGAGCCGGAAGACGCTCACGGAGTTGGTCCAGTATTCGCCCTCCCCGGCATAGCTCTCGATGAGCGTCGCCTCCGCCGCGTCGCCCAGTACGGCGAGGTTGCGGAGATGAAACGCGCGGGCCGGCGCCGCGCCCCAGTGAACGATCTCGACCGGCAGAGCGAGCTTCACGCGATCTTCCAGGGCGAGGACGAAACCGTCGCTGAACAGCGCGGCGTTGAGCGAGGAAAAAGCCTGGCCGCCGGCAGCGTCGGTGTTGTCGAGGGCATGCTCGGCCAGCTCGGGACGGTCACGGAGCGTCGTCGCCATCGCGGCGAGAAAGGCGCCCTTGGGCAGATCGCCGATCCGCGACAATTCGGGCGCGAAACTTCCATTGACGAAGACGAGACGGTGAGTCTCGCCGGGGAAACGCCAATCGCCGAGCTCGGGCGCGGCCGGCGCGCCGGCTTCGGCCGGCTCGAACATCGTGCGCTGCAACGGCTTGAGGTCGGTGAAGCGCCACGCCTCGTCGCGGCGGGTGGGAAAGCCCAATTCCTCGAAGCGCGCGAAGGCGGCCTTGCGCTGCCGGGCGAGACTCGCCGGCTCGACGGCCTGGCGGGAATCGAACGCCGCGCGATAGCGCACCGTTTCGGGCTTCACGCTCATCGCCGCCTCAGGCCGCGTCCCCGAGCATGGCGTAGCCCTTCTTTTCCAGCTCGAGCGCCAGGCTCTTGTCGCCCGATAGCACGATCCTGCCCTGGCTCAGGACATGAACGTGGTCGGGCTCGACGTAATCGAGCAGGCGCTGGTAATGGGTGATGAGGATCATCGCGCGGCCGGGCGCGCGCAGCTTGTTGACGCCGCGCGCCACCAGCTTCAACGCGTCGATATCGAGGCCGCTATCGGTCTCGTCCAGGATCGCGAGCTTGGGCTCGAGCATCGCCATCTGAAAAATCTCATTGCGCTTCTTCTCGCCTCCCGAGAAGCCGACATTGACGCCGCGCTGCAACAAATCGTCGCTGATTTCGAGCTGGCTCAGCGTCGCGCGCACGGCCTTCAGGAACTGGCCCGCGTCGAGGTCGCTCTCGCCGCGCTGGCGGCGCACCGCGTTGAGCGCGGCGCGCAGGAAGTAGAGGTTGTTCACGCCGGGGATTTCGACCGGGTATTGGAAGGCGAGAAACACCCCCTCGCGCGCGCGCTGATCGGGCGGCAGGGCAAGAAGGTCGCGGCCCTCATAGGTCACGCTGCCGGCGGTCACCTCGTAGCCCGGGCGGCCGGCCAGGATGCTCGCGAGCGTGCTCTTGCCCGAGCCGTTCGGCCCCATGATGGCATGCACCTCGCCGGCTTTCACCTCGAGGTCGATCCCTTTCAGGATCTCATTTCCTTCGATAATTTTCGCGTGCAGTCCTTTGATTTTTAACATTTAGTTTCTTTTCAGGAATTGGCTTTGTTTGGCATTTTTCAACCGACGCTGCCTTCCAGGCTGACCGCTAGGAGCTTCTGCGCCTCGACCGCGAACTCCATCGGCAACTCCTTGAGCACGGCGCTGCAGAACCCGTTGACGATGAGCGACAGCGCGTCTTCTTGCGAGAGGCCGCGCTGCTGGCAATAGAACATCTGATCGTCGCTGATCTTCGAGGTCGTGGCCTCGTGCTCGACCTTAGCGGAAGGGTTGCGCACCTCGATATAGGGCACAGTATGGGCGCCGCAACGGTCGCCGATCAGCAGGGAATCGCATTGGGTGTAGTTCCGAGCGTTTTGCGCCTTGGGCTGCACCCGGACGAGGCCGCGATAGGTGTTCTGGCCGCGACCGGCCGAGATGCCCTTGGAGATGATGGTCGAACGCGTATAGCGGCCGAGATGGATCATCTTGGTGCCGGTGTCGGCCTGTTGCAGATTATTGGTGATCGCCACCGAGTAGAACTCGCCGATGGAACGATCGCCTTCGAGGAGGCAGCTCGGATATTTCCAAGTGATCGCCGAGCCGGTCTCGACCTGGGTCCAGGATATCTTGGCTCGATCGCCGCGGCAAGCGCCGCGCTTGGTCACGAAATTGTAGATCCCGCCCTTCCCTTCGGCATCTCCCGGATACCAGTTCTGGACGGTCGAGTATTTGATTTCCGCGTCTTCCAGGGCCACCAGCTCGACCACGGCCGCGTGAAGCTGGTTCTCGTCGCGCTGCGGCGCCGTGCAGCCTTCGAGATAGGACACATAGCCGCCCTTGTCGCAAACGAGGAGCGTGCGCTCGAACTGGCCAGTCTTGGCCGCATTGATGCGGAAATAGGTCGATAGCTCCATCGGGCAGCGAATGCCCGGCGGCACATAGGCGAAGGAGCCGTCGCTGAACACCGCGGAATTGAGCGCGGCGAAGAAATTATCGCCCTGCGGCACCACCGAGCCGAGGTATTTCCGCACCAGATCGGGATGCTCCCTCACCGCCTCGCCGAACGAGCAGAAGATGATCCCGAGCTCGGCGAGCTTGCTCTTAAACGTCGTCGCGACCGAGACGCTGTCGAACACCGCGTCCACCGCGACGCCCGCCAAGGCGGCGCGCTCGCCCAGCGGAATGCCGAGCTTTTCGTAGGTTCTCAACAGCTCGGGATCGACCTCGGCGAGGGATTTGGGCGCGTCCTGGCTCTTCGGCGCGGAATAATAGGTCGCGGCCTGATAATCGATGGGCGCGATGCGGAGCTTGGCCCAGTCGGGGCTGACCATCTTCTGCCAGTGGCGGAACGCTTCGAGCCGCCAATCGAGCAGCCAGGCCGGTTCGCCCTTCTTGGCCGAGATGAAGCGGACGGTGTCTTCGTTCAAGCCCGGCGGCGCGGAGTCGCTCTCGATGTCCGTGACGAAGCCATATTTATAGCCTTCGGCGCCGAGGGCGTGGACCGCCTCCATGCTGTCATCCGGCGCGGTCATGCCGTCGTTCTCGCCTCGGGTTGCGGCGTCGCCCGCGTCAACGGCGCTGCGAACGGATCGACCATCTCGGCCAGGGTGATGGCGTGGAGCGCGGTGCCGACCGCGAGATTGATGCGCTGCCAATGCGGGCGGGTCGCGCAGAAATGCGTGCGGGTGCAGTTCGGCCCATGGACCGTGCATTGCGTCATGCCCATCGCGCCATCGATGGCGGCCACCACATCGGCGACCGAGATCGCGGCCGCCGAGCGGGCGAGGCGATAACCGCCGGCGGCGCCGCGAGCGCCCGCGACGATGCCGCTATGCGCCAGCGCCTTCAACACCTTGGCGACGGTAGCGCGCGGCAGGCTGGTGCCCTTGGCGAGAACCGCCGCCGTCATCTGCAATTCCGGATGAGCGGCGAGATGGCTGGCGACGATGACGCCATAATCGGCGAGCTTGCTGAGAATGACCATTTTCGGCCTGCATCCAATTAGGACCGGGACGGTACGGAATTGTAGATCGGCATAGAACCGTATGCTTCAAGGCCGTGCAACCTTTATTTTGACGAATTTTCCGCCGCCGATCGGATGGAGAAGCCGCGGCTTCGCCGCCCTCTCGGGCGTCGGGCCGTTTGCCCCTTTTTACCTTCCTTTCAAGAGTTTGGCGCAGCCTGCCGGAACTCGCATCAGCGAACGGTCAAGGCTTCATGAAGCGGATTTTCGCGTTCCTCCCGGCCGCCCTCGCGCTCGGCGTCCTCGCGGCGCCTTCGCTCGCCGACATGACCATCAAATTGAAGGATGGCCGGACCATCACCCTGCCGGTCGATCCGCAAGACCTCAACTCGGTAACCTTCGGACCCAGCGCGCCGAATGCCGGCGAGCCGGCAGGGAGCTCCATCGCGGCCATCCCTTCACCTCCGGCCGCGCCCGCGCCGCTCGCCCCGGCCAGCCAGGCGGGAAGCGGCGCCGGCCTGCCCTCCGTTTCCGGCATTCCGGCGACACCGGCGCGGCCGCGCAGCTCGGGGCGCGTCCTCCAAGTCGGGCCGTCGCGCGAATTGAAGACGCCGAGCGCCGCCGCCGCCATCGCCCAGAACGGCGACACCATCGCGATCGACGCCGTCAATTACGTCGGCGACGTCGCGGTGTGGAAGGCCGACGATCTCGTCATCCGCGGCATCGGCGGCCGCGCGCACATCGAGGCCGACGGCGAGGCCGCGCAAGGCAAGGCAATCTGGGTGACGGCCGGCAAGAACACCGACATCGAGAACATCGAGTTCTCGGGCGCAAAGGTCGGCGACGGCAATGGCGCCGGCATTCGCGCCGAGGGCGCCAATCTCACGATCTTCAGCTGTTATTTCCATGACAATCAGGAAGGCATCCTCGCCGGCGACAATCCTGAGAGCGACATCGTCATCGACTCCTCGGCCTTCGTTCGCAACGGCACCGACACCGGCAAGGTTCATGGCATCTACATCAATCATGTCCGCACCCTGTTGGTGCGCGGCAGCGTCTTCGAGGGCACCAGCGTCGGTCATCACATCAAGTCGCGCGCCGAGATCGATTACATCCTCTACAACCGCATCCTCGATCTCGCCGACGGCACCGCGAGCTATTCGATCGACCTCTCCAATGGCGGACGCGGCTACATCATCGGCAACGTGATCGAGAAGGGGCCCAAGGCCCAGAACTACAACTTCATCGCCATGGCGATGGAAGGGCCGACCAATTCCTTCCAGGAGCTTTACGTCATCGGCAACACCATGGTGCTCGACCGCTCGAGCGGCGTCTTCGTGCATTCACGCTCGCCGGGCCCGGTCCTCGTCGCCGACAACATCCTGTCCGGCCCCGGCGATCCCCTGCAAGGCAGTGGCAAGCTCATCCACAACGTGATCGCCAATCCAAGCGGCAGCAAGCCCGGCTACCTCGACGACAATGGCGGCGGCGGCAACATCGTGGTGCGCGACGCGGGCTTCGTCGATCCGGCCAAATACGATTACCACCTGAAGCCCGGCTCGCCCGCAATCGGCGCCGGGGTCGACCCCGGCCAGGCAGAGGGCGTCAAGCTCCTGCCCGATTACCAGAATCTCTATCCGCTGGGCACGGAGCCGCGCCCTCCCGCCATGCCGCCCGACGACGGCGCCTATCGCTTCGCCAGCGCCGCGAGATAGGCGCGATAGGCGGCGATCTGCCGCGCCGCGGCGGCGAGGCTCGAGCCGGGCTTCACGGACATCGGCCGCTCGAGCGGCCGGATGAAGCGCGTCGCGGCTTCCGGCGCGCTCAATATCTGGTTCCCGTGCGCCGTCACGGTCGCGCCGTACTCGGCCCAGATGCGGCCATCGAGCCGATTATCGTCGATCTCGGCCGTGGTCGCTTCTTCGCGCGCCAGGATGCCGGCGGTGGCGGCGACGATGTTGCCGAGGATGCGCGTGCGCGCCGCCTTGTAGAGATAGATGCCGGGCTCGGCGGCGCAGTTGAGCACGATATTTCCTTCGACGACGCCGTCCCGATGCTCGGTCGAGCAGTCGTCGCCCTGGTCGCACAGACCTTGAGCCGAGCCGGTGATGCTGCCACCAAAGGAGATTCCGCGCGCCGCCGGGGTTGGCGGCCGCGCCAGCGCGCAAGCGACGACATTGCCGGCGATCACGCCGCGTTCCGAATTGCCTTTGAGAAAGAGGCCGTAGCTCCTGTCGTCCTTCACCATCGGGGGATGAGTCAGCCGCTTGCCGAAATCGGCGATGAGGTTGCCGCGCACGACCCAATGCGAGCCGCCCACGACGTCCACGGGCGCGATCGGATTGTCGGTCGCGCGCGGGTGGCTATCGAACAGCATGTTGTCCTCGATGACCACGTCGCGCGGAAACCGCCCGTTCTCGCCATTGCCCTTGATGTGGGCGTTGTAATCCCGGATCCGGTTGTGGCGGATCACCGTCCGGTCGGCCGCGCCGACGATGTGAAAGGCATGCTCGCAATCGCTATCGTTGTCGCAGATGCCAGCGATGTCGAGATTCTCCACGACCCAGTCCGAGCCGCTGATCTTCATGAACTCGATCGCGCGCGAGCGCAGCTCGACCGTGCCGGGACGGGCGGCGCGCAGCACGATCTTGTGGCTCGCGTCGCCCTTCGCGGTGAGCTTCAAGCCGGGTAGCTCGTAGCTTCCCGGCCCGATCGTGACGACGTCGCCAGCCTTGGCCGCGGCAACCGCGGCGACGATTTCTTGCGCCGAATCGGCGGCGATATGCGTGGCGCGGGCCGGCGGCGCGGCGGAGAGGCCCAGAGCGAGCAGGATGGCCGCGAATTTCATGGCGCCATCATAGACAAGCCGGCGCCTTTGCCGCATCTTTTTGCCGGCGGGAGGGCAATGGAATGGACTTCGACTTCTCGGAAAAATCGCTGCGCGTTCAAGCCGCGGTCAAGGCCTTCATGGCCGCGCATGTCGTCCCACGTCAGGCGGAATACGAGCGAGTGGTCGAAGAGGACGGCGTGTTCCCGCCGCCTTTTCTCGACGCGCTGAAAGCCGAGGCGCGCGCGCAAGGGCTGTGGAACCTGTTCCTGCCGGGCTTGAAGCCCGACGAGCCGGGCACGGCTCTCTCCAATCTCGATTACGCGCCCTGCGCCGAGATCATGGGGCGGATCGATTGGGCGTCCGAAATCTTCAATTGCAGCGCGCCCGACACCGGCAACATGGAGCTGCTTCACCTGGCCGCCACGCCGCCGCAAAAAGAGCAATGGCTGAAGCCGCTGCTCGAGGGCCGCATCCGCTCCTCCTTCGCCATGACCGAGCCCGACGTGGCATCGTCCGACGCGACCAACATCCGCACCTCGATCCGCCGCGATGGCAATGACTGGGTGATCGACGGGCGGAAATGGTTCATCACCAATGCCGCCGATCCGCGCACCAAGCTCTTCATTGTGATGGGCCAGACCAGCTCGGCGCGGCCCGAGGCGCATCGCCGCCAGAGCATGGTGCTGGTGCCCGCCGGCGCGCCGGGCCTCACCATCGTTCGCAACCCGCCGGTGATGCACCAGATCCATCCGAACGGCCATTGCGAGGTGCTGTTCGACAATGTTCGCGTGCCGCTCGACAACATTCTGGGCGAGGAAGGCGGCGGCTTCGCCCTGGCGCAGGCGCGGCTCGGGCCGGGACGCATCCATCATTGCATGAGAGCGATCGGCGCCGCCGAACTGGCGCTCGAATTGATGATCGAGCGCTCACTGCGGCGCCGCACCTTCGGCCAGATGCTGCACGAGCACGGCACGATCCGCGAGTGGATCGCGCTGTCGAGGATCGAGATCGAGCAAGCGCGATTGCTGGTGCTCAAGACCGCCTGGCTGATCGACAAACACGGCACCAGCGCGGCGCGCCGCGAAGTCTCGCTCATCAAGGTGATCGTGCCGCGCATCGAGGTGGCGATCGCCAACCGCGCGATGCAGGTCTTCGGCGCCAAGGGCCTGACCCAGGACACGCCCCTGCCCGATATCTGGACCCATGGGCGCTATTTGCAGATCGTCGATGGACCCGACGAAGTCCATCTGCGCTCGATCGCCCGCGCCGAGATCCGGGCGGCGGAGAAGCGGCTCGCCGGAGGTTAATGCTCCGACTGGAGCAGGCTCGCAAGCATCCAGGCGGCCTTGTCGCAGGCCTCGCTGCGAAGGGTGGCGAGATCGGCGGTGCCGACATCTCCGGCGGCATCGGCGATCTCGACCAAATGCTGCGCGGCGTGCGAGAGCGCGCGGTTGCCCTCGAGCAACTGGCGAATCATGTCAGGCGCCGGCAGGTCGCGAGTTTCCTCGGGAACCGAGGCCAGCTTGGCATATTCGGCGAAGCTGCCCGGGGCGCGAACGCCCAACGCGCGGAGCCGTTCCGCGATCTCGTCGAGCGACTCCCAGAGCGCGTTGTATTGGTCCTCGAACAGCTTGTGGAGTTCGTAAAAGCGCGGGCCGACCACGTTCCAATGAAAGCCGTGGGTCTTGAGATAAAGCACGAAAGTATCGGCGAGAAGCCGGCTCAAGCCGTCGGCGACCGCGGCCTTCTGGTTTGAAGTGCCGTGCTGGTGTTGCGCTTCGGCCATATTCGCCTCCTCGGTGAATAAGCGGGATCTCTTCCGCGCGGGAGCTTACCAGCTTCGATGACGGCTTTCAGCCGGCCGCAATCGGCCGATGACGCGATATCATCATCGCTCTTGTTCTTGGTTCGTTCTTCCAGTAATATTTCTTGGGACAGGCTGAGAGGAGGTGCTCATGGCTTGCAAAATCGACCGCTCTATCGACCGCGAAAGTGCCGCCGTGCTGGTCCTTGGCTGGATGATCGCGCTGCTCGTCACGCTGACATGAGGGGGCTCGGCGTTTGCCGTCCGCGCCCTTGGCCTTGGCGTCGCGTCGGGGCTAAGGTCTTCCACCATGAAACTTCTGGTTATTGAGGACGACCGCGAGGCCGCCGCCTATCTGGTCAAGGGTCTCTCCGAAAGCGGCTATGTCGTCGATTTGTCGCATGACGGGCGCGACGGGCTGTTCATGGCCACTTCGAACAATTATGACGTCGTGATCGTCGACCGCATGCTGCCCGGAATGGACGGGCTCGCCGTCATTGCCGCGCTGCGCAACGCGGAAATCCGCACCCCTGTCCTCATCCTCAGCGCCTTGGGCGCCGTCGACGACCGGGTGAAGGGCTTGCGCGCGGGCGGAGACGATTACCTGGTCAAGCCCTTCGCCTTCGCCGAACTGCTCGCTCGGATCGAGGCACTGCTGCGTCGAGGCAGCGGCAGACCGGCGACGACTTCGGCTCAAGGTCGGCGACCTCGACATGGACCTGCTCGCACGCAGCGTGCGTCGCGGCACGCGGGAGATCGAGCTTCTGCCGCGGGAGTACCGGCTGCTCGAATTCCTCATGCGCCATGCCGGCCACGTGGTGACGCGCACCATGCTGTTGGAAAGCGTGTGGGATTACCATTTCGATCCGCAGACCAACGTGATCGACGTGCATATCAGCCGGCTCCGGCAGAAGATCGACAAGGGCTTCGACAAGCCGCTGCTCCACACCGTGCGCGGCGCCGGATACCGCTTGAGCGCGGATTAGCCGCGATGCCGCGCCTTATGAACACCAACGCCTTCCGCCTCGCCGCGGGCTATTTCGGGCTGTTCGCGACCTCGGTGCTGGCCCTCCTCGCCTTCATATATTTCTCGACCGCCGATTTCATCGAGGGGCAGACCGAGCAGACCATCGACGAGGAAATCCGCGGCCTCGCCGAGCAGTACCAGGAGCACAATCTCGCCGGGCTGGTCGCGATCATCCAAGAGCGCGTCGCGGCCGAGGCGCGCACGCCGAGCCACGCCGACGATTCGATTTATCTCATTACCGACCCTCTTCTCCACCCGATCGCGGGCAACCTCACGCAATGGCCGCAGACGCGCGAGAGCGGCGGCGGCTGGATCAGCTTTCCGGTCACGGAGCAGCGCAACGGCGCGACCGAAACCGACGACGCCCTCGCCTCGGTCTTCATCCTGCCGGGCAATTTTCGCCTGCTGGTCGGCCGCGATCTGCACGATGCCAGCGTGTTTCGCGAGCGCATCACGGACACGCTGGGCTGGGCTTCGCTAATCACGCTGGCGCTCGGCGTCGCCGGCGGGCTCGTCATGACACGCAATATGCTGCGCCGGGTCGATGCCGTGAACCGCACCAGCACGCGCATCATCCATGGCGATCTGAGCCAGCGCGTTCCGGTTTCAGGGAGCGGCGACGAATTCGACCAGCTTGCGCAGAACCTCAACGCCATGCTCGACCAGATCGAGCGGCTGATGATCGGCATGCGCCAAGTGACCGACAACATCGCGCATGATCTGCGCACGCCCCTCGCCCGCTTGCGCGCGCGGCTCGAAGTGACCCTGATCGAGAAGCCCGACGCGGCGCGCTATGCCGAGGCGCTGCGCGACACCATCGCCGAGGCCGACCGCCTGCTCGGCACCTTCAACGCGCTCCTCAGCATCGCCGAGGCCGAGGCCGGCACCCGGCGCGGCGGCATGGCGGTGGTCGATCTCGCCGAGATCGCCCGCGACGTCGCGGAGCTCTACGAGCCGGTGGCGGAGGAAAAAGGCGTCGCGCTCGTCCTCGACATCGCGCCGAGCCTCACCGTCCTCGGCGATCTCCATCTGCTGTCGCAGGCGATCGCCAATCTGGTCGACAATGCGTTGAAATACACGCCTGAAGGATATGTCGCGCTCTCGGCCCAGGCCCGCGGCGACGCGGCGCGGGTCGAGGTGACGGATTCCGGGCCGGGCGTTCCGCCCGCGCGCCGCGAGGCGGTGTTCGACCGCTTCGTGCGGTTAGAAACCAGCCGCAGCACGCCGGGAAACGGGCTCGGGCTCAGCCTGGTGCGCGCCGTGGCGAAGCTTCACGGCGGTACGGTATGGCTGGAGGACGGCAAGCCCGGAGCGGCCAATCCCGGCCTCAAGGCCGTCTTGCAGATCCCGCTCGTCGTCGAGGATTCCCGGTCAGCACTCGAGCGCAACGCACCACGCGGCCTGCCCGCTTTGCCCGCGCCCGCTCTGGCGGGCGAGCCGGCGCGCGAGTTCGGCAAGGCGTAGGCGGAGCGCCTCGCGGGTCATTCCAGCGCTCGCGACGACCGGCCCCATGATCTCGTCGCCAAGCAATTCCTCGAGACTTCGCTTCTCCAGCCAACCACGGGCTCATCGCATTTACTCCCCAACCGATTGCCATCGAAAGAGAGCGTAAACGGCGAAGGTGGCGCATTTGTGGCCCGCGCTTGAATTCGCGTTCATCTTTGGCAAGAAATCTTTACGCAAGCTGAAGAGCCGGATCTCGCGCGAAACCGCGCTTGATCGCAAATAATTTACCATTTTTCTTTAGAAACTGCCGAGGCTCCGCGGCAATGCGCGGTGGCACCGGATGATTTTTCGAGGGGCGGACGATGGATGGCGACCGCAACGTGATGACGATGGCGAGCCTCAAGGACTGGGTCCTCGAGGCCATGAGCCAGCATCGCTTCGGCGAAGCAGAAAAGACCTTGCGGACGGCGCTCGAGAGCCCGCTGCAGAACACCGATCTGCAATTCCTGCTCGGCACGGTGCTCGCCTCTTCCGGCAAGCTCGACGAAGCCATTCATTACCTCGAGGAAGTGCGCAAGGCGCTCCCGAACAATGTCAGCGTCCTCAACAACCTCGGCAACGTGCTGCGTCTCCGGGGCCGGGTCGAAGAGGCGGTGACCCATCTGCGCCACGCCTTGACCGTGCATTCCGACTCGCCCGACGTTCTCATCAATCTCGGCCTGTGCCTCACGACGCTTGGGCGTGGCGATCAGGCCGTGCAATGCGCGCGCCTCGCCTTGCGGCTGCGGCCCCAGGATCCCGAGGCAATGTTCGTTTTGGCCACCGCGCTGGGCGAGACCGGCCGCGCCGAGGAAGCCGCGCAATGCTTCGAGCAGGTTCTGCGCGCGCGGCCCGGTCACCCGGCGGCGCTCAACGGGCTCGCCATGGCCCGCCGCGACCAGGGCAAGCTCGATGACGCCATCTCCGGCTTGCGCAGCGCGATCGCCGGCGCGCCCGAGGACCCGACGCTCCACACCAATCTCGGCCTCTGCCTGATGGAGCAGGGCGAGCTCGCGACCGGCAGCGCCGAATACGAATGGCGCTTGCGCCGGCCCGGCGCCGCGCGGCTCAATCTGCCGCTGTGGGACGGCAAGCCGCTCGCGGGGCGAAGCTTGCTGCTCTGGGCCGATACCGGCTTCGCCGACGCGATCCTGTTGATCCGTTTCGCGCCGATGTTGCGCCCGGCGGCGGGCCGCATCGTATTCGCCTGCCCCGCGCCGCTGGCGCGTCTCGCCGCGACCGCGCCCGGCATCGATCAGGTGGTCGCGCATGGCGAGCCGCTGCCGCCGGTCCATGCCTATATTCCGCTCACCAGCTTGCTCAACCGCCTCGGCATCACCGCCCAGACAATTCCCGCCTCGGCCGCCTATCTCGCCGCCGATCCGGCGCGCGCCGGCGCTCTCGTGCCGGCGCAGGCAGGCGGCTTCAAGGTCGGCCTGATCTGGAACGGCGGCGCCAAGGACCGTCGCCGCGCCATGCCGCTTGCCGCTCTGGCGCCGCTCCTCCAGATTCCGGGCTTGCGTTTCTATGGCCTCGATCATGGCGGGGCGCAGGAGATCGCTTCCGGTCCGTTCAATGGCCGTATCGCCGACATCTCGGGCAAGCTGGCCGATCTCGCCGACATGGCGGCGGCGGTAAGCCAACTGGATCTCGTTGTCACGGTGGACAGCGTCGCCGCGCATATCGCCGGTGCGATCGGTCGTCCCGCCTGGGTCATGCTGCCGACCAGCGGCGATTGGCGCTGGCCCGGCGACGGCACGGATTCGCGGTGGTATCCGAGCCTGCTGCTTTATCGCCAGACCCAGACCGGTGCCTGGGACCGCGTGGTCGAGCAGATCGCGGGCGCGCTGGCCGTGTTCGGCAACGCCGTGCCCGCCGATTCCGCCGCTCAGCCTATGCCGCCGCCGCTTCCGGCTGCGTTCGGCGCATCCTTCATAACCGCGCTGCGCCAGTACCGCTCGTCCGGCGCCGTCGATCAGGTCATTGCCGGGCTCGCGCTCCAGCCGCAAAGCCCCGACCTCCTGTTCCGCCTCGGCGCGCTGATGGCCGAGGCCGGCAAGGCCAACGAGGCGCAGGACATCATGATGCGGCTGCGCCGCCTCGCCCTCGACCCCTCGCGCGTCGTCAATCTCGGCGTCGCCATGGCCGGCGACGATCTCAAGATCGGACTGGCCTGGAGCGGCCATGACGAGGCCTTGAACGCGCTGCTCGACGTGCCCGGCGTAAGCTTCTTCGCGCTCAGCCCGCGCCCGGCGGACGACCGCATCGCCGATCTCACGCCGGAGCTGACCGATTTCTACCGCTATGCCGGGGCGTTGCGTCAGCTCGACCTCGTCGTCACCACCGATATGGGATTGGCGCATCTCGCCAGCGCCCTCGACCGGCCGGCCTGGCTGTTCCTGCCGTCCGACACCGAGGCCAGCTGGATCGGCCTCGCGGCCGCGGCGCCCTGCTATGCGCTACTGCGCGCCTTCGGACCCGAGCAGGGCGGCGGCGAGCAATCCGCGGTCCATCGCCTGGTCGGCGAAGTTGCCCGCCAAGCGCTGATCGGCGAGCGCAGCCATCGGCCCGAGACGCTCAACAATCTGGGCGTGCTGCTGCGCCGCTTCGGCCGCCTCGACGACGCGGTGGCGTGCTATCGCCGCGCGCTGGAGAAGCGCCCCGATTATCCGCTCGCGCTGAGCAATCTCGGCATGGCGCTCAAGGAGCAAGGCAATCTTCAGGAAGCCATCGCCTGCCTCGTCAAGGCGCTCGAATTGAAGCCGGGCTATGCCGACGGCCACAACAATCTCGCCGTGGCGCTGGATAGCGCCGGGCTCGGCGATCAGGCCGCGCTGCATTATCGCCGCGCGCTCGAGCTGAAGCCCGACCACATCCAGGCGCTCGGCAATCTCGGCAATAACGAGCGCATCGCCGGACGGCTCGACGAGGCGATTCGCCTGCAGCGCCGCGCGCTGCAAATTCGGCCGGACAATCCCGAAGCGCTCACCAATCTCGGCGCCTCGCTGCGCGTCGCCGGCGATACCGACGGCGCGATCGAGTATTTCCGCCGCGCGATCGCGCAGTGTGGCGACTATGCCGGAGCGCATATGGGCCTCGCCATGGCGCTCATGGCCAAGGGCGACGTGCGGGCCGGCAGCGCCGAGTTCGAATGGCGCTGGCGCAATTGGCGCGGCGCGACGATGCCGGCGCTCAATGCGCCCTTGTGGGACGGCCAACCCCTGGGCGACAAGACGCTGCTGCTGTGGTCCGAGGAAGGCTTGGCCGACACCATCCAGTTCGTGCGCTTCGCGCCGCTGCTGCGCGGCCTCGCGAGCCGCATCGTCCTCGCCTGCCCGCCGGCGCTGGTGCGGCTCATGGGCACCGTTTCAGGGATCGACGGCGTGGTCGCGATCGGGGAGGCAATGCCGGCCTTCGACGCCCATCTGCCGTTGATGAGCGCGATGCATCGCCTGGGGACGACGCTCGCCACGATCCCGCGCGACGTGCCCTACCTCGCCGTCGATCCGGCGGGCGTCGCCGCGCTGGCGCCGCTCGTCGCCACGGACACCATCAAGATCGGCCTCAGCTGGGGCAGCGATTCCGAAATCGGCGGACGGCGCGAGCCGATCGATCAAGCTCGATGCCCTGCGCCCGATTCTCGGCACCCGCGGCGTCAGCTTCTTCAGCCTGCAGCGCGGCCCGGCCGCCGCCGAGCTGGCCCAGAGCCCCTTCGCCGACCGCATTGTCGATCTGACGCCGCATCTGGGCGACGCCGCCGACGCGGCCGCCGCCATCGCCCTCCTTGATCTCGTCATCGCGGTCAACGGCACGGTCGCGCATCTCGCCGGCGCGCTCGACAAGAATTGCTGGCTGTTGTTGCCCAGCGCCGCGGATTGGCGCTGGTTGGAGAAGCGCACGGACAGCCCGTGGTATCCGAGCATGCTGCTGTTCCGCCAGCAAAGCGCGGGCGACTGGGCCGCCGTATTCGAGCAATGCGCCCTCGCCCTCGCCGCCGCAACCGCCGCCGGGCCGGCGCTCGAAACCGTCTAGCGCCCGCCTGAAAACGCCGCTATATTTAGGAAAATATAGCGCGCGGAGGCGGTGAAAGTGTCCTGGATTTCCCCAATTCGCCTGGTATGCGCCGCGGCTCTGGCGACGATGTTCCTGTCGGTCGCGGCTGCCCCCGCCTTCGCCGACGACGTGCTGGTCTTCGCCGCGGCGAGCCTGAAGAACGCGCTGGACGACGCCGTCGCCGCGTTCGAAGCTCACGGCGGCGACAAGGTGAACGTCTCTTACGCGGCGAGTTCCGCGCTCGCCAAGCAGATCGAGAACGGGGCGCCCGCCGACATCTTCATCTCCGCCGATCGCGATTGGATGAACGACGTCCAGCAACACAATCTCATCGTGCCCGGCAGCCGCGTCGATTTCCTCGGCAACCTTCTCGTCCTGATCGCGCCCGCCGACAGCACGGCGGCGGTCAAGATCGAGCCGGGCTTTCCCTTGGCGGCGGTGCTCGGCGACGGGCATTTGGCGATGGCCGACCCGGACGCGGTTCCGGCGGGGAAATACGGCAAGGCCGCGCTCCAAAAGCTGGGCGTGTGGCCGGCGGTCGAGGCCAAGGTCGCGCGCGCGGAGGACGTGCGCGCCGCGCTCCTCTATGTCTCGCGCAAGGAGGCGCCGTTCGGCATCGTCTATCAGACCGACGCGGCCGCCGATACCGGGGTTAAGATCGTCGGCTTTTTTCCCCCCGATACCTATCCGCCGATCATCTATCCGATCGCCCTGACGACGGCCAGCAAGAGCCCGGCCGCCGTGCGGTTTCTCGCTTTCCTGCGCTCGGACGAGGCCAAGCCGTTTTTCGAGAAACAGGGCTTCGCGATCTTGAAGTAATCCGTCAGCGCAAGGCGCGGGCGAGAAAGGCGAGATGAGCCTTGGTCGCCTTGGCCGCGCCAGCCTCGATCGCGCGATAGCGCTTCAACACTTCGCAGCCGAACGGCGTGACGCGCGCGCCGCCGCCGCTTTTGCCGCCCAGCCGCGTCGTCACCACCTTGCGCCGGAACGCGCGATTCATCTGATCGATGAGCAGCCAGGCCCGGCGATAGGACATGCCGAGCGCGCGGCCCGCGCTGCTGATGGAGCCGGTCGATTGCACGGCCTCGAGAAGCCGCATCTTGCCCGGCCCAACCGAGCGGCCGGCGGCGAGATCGACGCGCAAGGTGAGGCGCGGCTTCAAGCGCGGCCGTGCCTATTCGGCGGCCGCCCTGGCGGTGGGCTGGCGATATTCCTGGAGCCTCGGCAGAACTTCCTTGGCAAAGAGGGTGAGGTTCGCCGCCGTGTCCTCGTGCGACATGAAGCCGGCATGGCTCATCGAGAGCAAATTGCCCAACCCGCCGCAGCTTTCCGCGAAATCGACGATCTGGGCATAGACCTGATCGGGCGTGCCGCAGAACAGGATGCCGGCGTCGATCAAGTCCTGCACGCTGCCGGTCATCATGTTGATGGCGCGACCGTCCTTGGTGAAGCTGCGATTGGGCGGATGGCCCGACGCCTTCATGAGCCGGACGCTGTCGTCCACCGAAATATAGCCGGGCGGATTGCGGAACGGCGCGGGGGTGAACGGCAGGGTGCGCAAGTAATCGGCGACGAGCTCGCCGCGCCGGCGCCCCTCGGCCTCGGTCTCGCCCACCGCCATCAGGCCGAGATAGCCGAAGCGGTCGGCCGGCGCCTCGCGTTGATGCGCGGCGCGATAGGCTTCGCGATAGGCGTCGTAGAGCGCCCTGGTCGCGTAGCCGGTGCCGAGCGTCGCCATGACGTAGCCCTTTGCGCCGAGCCTTACCGCGTTATGCTTGCTGCCGGTCGTGCTCCATACCGGCGGATGCGGTTGCTGCACCGGGCGCGGCCAGACATTGACCTGGCGATAGTGGAAATTCTCGCTTTCCCAATTGAACGGGCCGTAATGGCTGGTCATCGCCTTGATGATGAAGTCGTGCGCTTCCCAAAAGCGCTCCTCGACGCCCACCGGATTCTGGTTGGACGGCGCGAATTCCGACGGCACGCCCTTGACGAATCCCATGTCCAAGCGTCCGCGCGACACGACGTCGATGGCCGACAGCTCCTCGGCGACGCGTAGCGGATCGGTGCGGTGCGCCAGCGGATAGCCCAGCACCAGGAGCCGCGCGCGCTTGGTGATCCGCGCCAGGATGGCGAGCGTCACCACCACCGTCGAGGCCATGCAGGTCGCGGTGCTGTGATGCTCGTTGACCATGATGTCGAGCCCTAATTCGTCGGTGAGCTGCCATTCGTCGTAATAGCGGTGCAGCAGATCGCCCGCGACAATCGGGTCCATGCGCCGGTTCGGGATGGTGATGCGCAAGCTGCCGCCGTGATCCCGCCAGGCCGGCGCGTAGGGCTGTTCGGTGAAGTGAAAGACTTTCATGGTCTCTACCCCTTGATAAAGCTCAGCGCGAGCCGGGCGAATTCCGCTGGCTGCTCGACATGCGGGAAATGCCCGGCGCGCTCGATCGCATGGAACCGCGCGGCCGGAATGGCGGCGCAATAGGCGCGGCCGTAATCGGGCCCGACGATGCGATCCTCGGCGCCCCACAACACCAGCGTCGGCACGTCGATCCGATGCAGACGGCCCTTCAATTTCGGATCGTGCATGTAAGGCTTCCAGCCGTAGCGCGCCGTCGCCTCGCGGGCGCGCGCCATGGCGTAAAGCTCGTCGTCGGGCAGTTTTGCGAGATCGCGCTTCGCTAGCTCCTGGTCGAAATACACGACCTTGGCGAGATCGGCCTCGGTCACGAAGTACATGTCGAAAATGTCGCGGCTCTCGCGATCGCCGACCTTGATGCCGAACGCGTCGCCCAGCACCAGATGGCTGAGGCGCGCCGTCGTCTTCACCGCGATCTCGGCCGCGATCCAGCCGCCGAGGCCTAATCCTACGAGCGCGACATCCTTGAGGTCGAGCCGGTCGAGCAAATCGAGATAGAGATAGGCCAGATCGTCGATCGTCGTCAGCTCGGACGGCGCCTTGACCCCGCCATAGCCGGGATGAGTCGGCGCGATCACCCGCATGTGCTGGGCGAGCGCATCGAGCGCGGGACCGGCGCGGTCGAAACCGATCTCGGGATGGAGGAACAAGAGCGGCTTGCCGCGGCCGCGAACATTCAATTCGACCGAGACGCCGCCCAGATCGACGCTCGTCGTGCCATCGCCCAATTCCATGCCGCGCTTCCTCGCTGGTGTTGAGGCATTCTCCCCAATCGAGCGCCCCGGTCAACTTAGATGAACGGAGCGGGGGTGAGGCCGAGCAGCGCCTGCCCGACGGTTTCGTAATTCGTGAACCGCGCCTGCATGTGCTGGGTCATGGCGTGAATGTCGCGAAACCGCCGCTCGAACGGATTGTCGGCGAAGATCGCGGTCGAGCCGGCGAATTCGTAGACGGTCGCGACGACATCCTTGGCCTCGCGGATCGTGTGCGTGGTCGCCAAGCGCAGGGTGAGGCGCTGGTCGAGCGTCGGCTCGCCGGTACGCAGGACCGTGTCCCAGGTCTCTTCAAGCGAGTGCATCAGGAACAGCCGGGCCGAGCGCAGCCTGGCGTCGGCGATGGCGACTTGCGACTGCACCGTCGCGTGCTCGCGCAGCGCGGCGGAAAAGCGGTAGGGCACTTTCTCGCTCGCCAGGCGAATGAAGGCATCGAGCGCCGCGCGCGCAATCCCCAGCGCCGCGCCGGCGAAGGCATAGCCATAGAGGCTGAGCGTCGAGAATCGATAGAGCGGTCCCGCCTCGCGCCGATCCGCCGCGCTGTCCATCACGAAGCTGTATGGTTCCGGCACGAACAGATCCGTCACCGCGAAATTGTCGCTCCCGGTGCCTTTGAGGCCGATCACGTCCCAGACATCGGCGATCGCGGCGCTTGCCTTCGGGAACAGCATCGCCCGCCGCGCGACGGCCGCGCCCTTGGCATCGCGGCGCGGCGCTCCGTCGGGCTCGAAGACTTGGCAGTTCGTGGCGCCCAGCCAAGTCGCGTGGGGCGCGCCGCTCGCGAACTGCCAGGTGCCGGTGAGCCGGTACCCGCCCGCGACGGCATAGGCTTTCGAGCCCGCGCCGATGGGCGGCCCCCACGCCATTGCCGAGTGTGGATCGCCGAAAATTTCCCGCGCGACCGAAGGCGCCAGATAAGCCGCCGCCGTGGCGCAGCCGCCGGCCTGGCTGACGCACCACGCCACGCTCGCATCCGCCTGCCCCAGCACCTCGACGAGCTTGACGAAGCTCGGCAGGTCGAGCTCGACGCCTCCTATGGAGCGCGGCAACGCGAGACGGAACAGCCCGGCCTCGTGCAGCGCGGCCAGCACATCGGCGGGAAACCGGCGCTCCGCTTCGATCCGCGGCGCCGCCGCTTCGAGCAAAGGCAGCAACGCGCGCGTCCCAGCGATGTAATCGACCGCGCCGTGGTCCTTAGGCTGCATCGAGGCGACCTCCTCTCGTGCCGGGCGCCTATCTTACATCACGGCGCGATCCGGCTCGCCGGATCGGGATTGCCCTTGATCGAGCCCTGAGCGGGCGAAAACAGCCGGAGCGCGATGGCGGGCAAAACGGCGCGCTTCATCGCTGCGGCAGCGGCACGACGTAGCGCTGATCGATGATCGCGTTGCCATCGACCTCGGGCTTCACCATGCCTTGCGACTTGTACCAGTCGATCTGGTGGAGGATGTCCTTCACGTCGAGCCGCGCCTCGGCATCGATGAGGGGCAGCCCGAGCCGCACTTGCGGCTCGGTTTGGCCGACATATTTCGCGAGAACCGCCACCGTCTTGGCTGCGGTCGGCCCGTCCTGCGGGCGGTCGTCCGGGCCGGAGAAGGCGTCGTGATAGTCCTTTGCCCCTTTGTGGAACGCTCTGAGGAAGCGCTCGACGAGGCCGGGCTTTTGCTCGATGGTCTTGGTCGCGGTGTAAACGACGCCGCTCTGCCACGGCACGACCTCGCCGGTCCAACCGACGAGCTTCATATCGCCGCGATCGATGCCCGGGACGACGACCGTTGCAACCGCGATGCCGAAATCGGTCTGGCCGCCGGTGACCGCCGAAACCAGATTCGGGAGCGCCTGGAGCGCCGCGATCTTCACGCTCGACGGGGCGATGCGGAACTTTTCCTCGAGCAGCGACAGAACGTAATGGTTCGGGCCGCCGATCTGGGTGATGGCGACGGAGTGCCCGCCCAGATCCGAGTAGGATTTGAGCCCTGCCGCCTCGGCGCGGTTGGAAGCAACGAGGGCCCAATAGTGATAGCCCGGCGCCTCGAGCGTATTGCCGGCGATGATCTTGAGCGCGCCTTGGCCGCCCAGCGTATAGAGCGGGACGGAGGGCGCGCTGACGCCGAAATCGACATCGCCCGATACGCCGGCGACGGCGATCGCGTTCGCGGCCTCGAAATAGACCAGTTCCGGCGTCAGGCCCTCGGCGGCGAAATAGCCGTTCTCCATCGCGAGATAAACCGCGCCGTCGGAGGCGAGCTTGATGAGGCCGATCTTGACGGCTTCGGCGGCCGCAGGCCGCGGCGAGAGAACGCACGCGACTGCGCAGGCCGCGAGCAGAAAAGCCGCGCGCCTACGCGTCGCGATGCGATCTTTCGCGCTCGACATCGCCGATATTCCCCCCAGCGGTGTTGTCGCGGCGCAGCCGCCGCTACGATCTGCTAATGCCCCGGCGCGCGATAGGAGGTCGACGTCCCGAGCGCCTTGTCCATTTCCTCGATAGTCAGCAACGGCGTGGTGCGGATGCGCACCAGCCCGGCCGCGCACACCGCCACGGCCAGCGCCGCCGCCGCCACGTTGTCGGGCATATCGAAGACCGCCACCACATCGTCCCCGCCGAACGAGTAGTAGAAACTTTCGAGCCTGCCGCCGGACGCTTCGCAGGCCTTGGCGACCGCGGCCTTGCGCGAGGTCGCCTTTTCCTTCTGCAAGCCCTTCAAGCCATCGACCGTATAGGAACCTTGCACCAAATACTTCGCCATGATGCCCTCCCTTCGTTAGTGCCGTGAACGCCTTAGGATGCTCCTTTTCGTCCGAGGCTGTAAACACGCATGAATGTAACAGGGGTGGCGTCGAGAAGCGGAACTCCCTACCCTCGCGCCGATCCCGTTGCGGGATCGCACGGCGGTACAGGCGAAGGAGGCACAAGGCCATGGAAGAACGCGTCACTTTCCAATCGGGCGGATTGAAGATTTCCGGCGTGGTGCAGCATCCCGCGGGAATGAAGCCGGGCGAGCGCCGCCCCGCCTTCATGGTTCTGCATGGCTTCGGCTCCAACAAAACCAGCAGCAACTGCGTGCTTCCGGCACAGATGCTCAACGAATGGGGCTATGTCGCCCTGCGCTTCGACTTCCGCGGCTGCGGCGAGAGCGAAGGCAAGCGCGCCAACACCGTATGCCTCGAGCAGGTCGAGGATACGCGCTCGGCGCTGAGCTATCTCGCGACCAGGCCCGAGATCGATCCGGCGCGGATCGCCGTGGTGGGGAGCAGCTTCGGCGCCGCGGTCGCGGTCTATGCCGGCGGCGTCGACAGCCGCGTGGCGGCCGTCATTTCGTCGGGCGGCTGGGGCGACGGCGAATCGAAGTTCCGCCGCCAGCATGCCTCGCCCGAGGCCTGGCGAAAATTCACCGAGATGATGGCGCGCGGCAAGGAACAGCGCGCGAAGGGCATCTCGATGATGGTGCCGCGCTTCGACATCGTGCCGATCCCCGAGCATCTGCGCGGCCATCTCGCGCAGAACTCGATCATGGAGTTCACTTTCGAGACGGTCGAGAGCATGTATGATTTCCGCGCCAACGACGTGGTCGGAAAGATCGCGCCGCGGCCGCTGCTGCTGCTGCATTCCTCGAACGATTCGGTGACGCCGACCGAGCAATCGCTCGCCCTCTTTCAGCACGCCGGCAAGGCCAGCACCGATCTCCACCTGTTGCCGGATGTCGATCATTTCATGTTCTCGCAGGAAAATCCGCGCGTCATCGCGATCATCCGCGCCTGGCTCGACAAATTCCTGCCCGTCGCGCCGCTAAGATAAGATGGCGGACGGCGTCACCCTAGCGGCCGAGCGGCTCAAGGCTCTCGCTGCGTCGATCTTCGAGGCGGCCGGGATGTCGGCCGCGCATGCCGCCACCGTCGCCGAGGTTCTGGTCTGGGCCGATCTCAGGGGCGCGCCCTCGCATGGCGTCCAGCGCATCCCGCGCTATATCGAGATCATCGACGCCGGCGAAATGAACGTGCGGCCCGAGATCCGGATCGCGAAGGAGTTGCCCGCCGCGGTGCTGATCGAAGGCGATCGCGGCCCAGGACAGGTGACGATGTCCTTTGCCGCCGCCGAGGCCGCGCGCAAGGCAAGGCTGGGCGGCATCGGGCTCGCGCTGGTGCGGCGCACCACCCACACCGCCGCGCTCGGCTATTACACGCGTCTCGCGGCGCTCGAGGGAATGGCGGCCTTCGCCGGATCGGCGTCATGGCCCAACATGATCTATCACGGCGCGCGCGAGGTCGGCGTCGCGACCAACCCGTTCTCGGTCGCGGTGCCGCGCGGCGCGGGCGAGCCGCTCGTTCTCGACATGGCGACGGGCGTCGTGGCGCTGGGCAAGATCGTTCACGCCGCGCGCACCGGGCAGAGGATTCCCGAAGGCTGGGCGCTCGACGAGGACGGCAAGCCGACCACCGATCCGAAACGCGCCGCGCTGCCCCTGCCGCTCGGCGGACCCAAGGGCTCGGGGCTCTCGCTGATGATCGAATGCATCGCGAGCATCCTCGCGTCGAACCCGATCCTCGTCGATACGCTAGAGGGCACCGCGGACGCCAAGAAGCACCGCCAGAACGCGTTCCTCGTCGCCATCGACGTGGTGGCGTTCGGCGCGCTCGATCTCTTCCGGGCGAGCGTCGAGCGCACCGTGACGGATCTGAAGGCGCTGCCGCGCCAGGAGGGCGTCGCGGAAATCCTCATGCCGGGCGAGCGCGGCGCGCGCGAGCTTCTCGAGCGGCAACGGGCGGGGATCGCGATTCCCGCCGCCACCTGGAAGGAAGTGGTCCGCGTCGCCGAGCGCTTCGGCGTCGCCGTGCCTTAGCGGGTCCCGCTCTAAGCCTTGTCGAGCAGGGGAAAGGCGCTGAAAAGGCTCGGCTCGTTCACCGGCTTGGCCGGCACGAGATAGGAGGGGTTGAGGTCGGCGATCCTCTTGGCCCCGAGATTGGCGGCCGAGGCCGTCATCTCCTTCTCCAGCAGCTCGAGCATCCGCACCACGCCCGCCTCGCCGGCGGCGCCCAGCGCGTAGCCTTGCAGCTTGCCGACCCCGACCGCATCGGCGCCCATGGCGAGAGCCTTGATGACGTCGCTGCCGCGGCAAAAGCCGCTATCGACGATGATCGTCGCCTTGCCCTTCACCGCCTTCACCACCTCGGGCAGCACTTCCATCGAGCCGCGCGCGAAATCGAGCTGCCTTCCGCCGTGGGTCGACACCCACACCACCGACATGCCGGCCTTGACCGCGAGCTCGGCATCCTCGCCGGAAGAAATCCCCTTGATGCCGACCGGCAGATTCTTGTGACGATCCTTGAAGCGCTTGACGATGTCCCAATTGACGGTCGAGAGATAGGGATCGGGCGTGTCGCTGAGGCTGGAATTGAGCCCGCCGGTGATGATGTCGCGCTCGCGCCGGCTGAAATTGGCGCCGTCGACGGTGAAGCACAGGGCGACATAGCCCGCCTTGATCGCCCGCGCCGCCACCGCGTCGATCCAGGCATCGTCGCCGCCGACATAAAGTTGATAGAGCTTAGGGCATGGCGAAGCCGCGCCGATCTCCTCGAGCCCGGGCTTGGCCACGGAGCTGACGCCGCAGCCGACGCCGAACTTGTCCGCCGCGCGCGCCACGGCCGCGCCGCCCGCCGGATCGAGCGCACCGACCGAGCCCATGCCCGAGAGCAGCACGGGGATCCGCATCTTGCGGCCGAGAAGCTTGCTGGTGAGATCGACCTTGCCGACGCCATGCAGCAGGCGCGGCTTGAAGGCGATCGAAATCGAGCGCCTGGCGATTGTGCCGCAGCGTGGTCTCGGTGTCGGCGGCGCCGATGAGATAGTTCCAAGCCCTGAGGTTGTTCTTCATCAGATTATCGCGTCCCGCCTTCACGATCTGATGCAGCACGACGAAACTCTTGACGTCCACGGGCGCGCTCGGGCTCGGAGCGGCGGGCGCTTCCTCGGCAAGCTGCTCGGCCGCCGCGGAGCGGCTGGGCGCCAGCGCCGCGGCCGTCGTTGCGGCGCCGGCCCCGACCAGAAAACTGCGCCGCCGAATGTCTCCATCCATGATCGTTTCCTCCGGTTGCTTATTTTGCGTGCGAGAATGCGCGACCGCGAAAGTATCGCGCCGGAATCGCGTTAGGGTCAATCGAGAACCAACGCGCCGCCTTGCTCCGCCGCGCATTAGCGCTTATAAGCAACGCCCATAAAATCTCGGGGAGATGCGCGCCGTGGCCGATGCAGCCGTCACACAGGATCCGTATCAGATCGCGGCGCGGATCGAGCGCCTGCCCTTCTCGCGCTGGCATCTCAGAATGGGGATCGTCGTCGGCACCGGCTGGTTCTTCGACGGGTTCGACGCGCTCGCGATCGCCTATGTGCTTCCCGTGCTGATCCCGCTGTGGCACCTCAGCACGCTGGAGTGGACGTCGCTGATTTCGATGGGTTATGTCGGTCAGCTCATCGGCTCCATTTTCTTCGGCTGGCTCGCCGAGCGCATCGGCCGCGTGCCGGTCGTTCTCTATACGCTCGTCCTCTACACCGCGATGAGCGTCGTTTGCGCCTTCGCCTGGGACTATCAATCGCTGCTGTGGTTCCGCGGCATTCAGGGTCTGGGCCTCGGCGGCGAAATTCCGGTCCTCGCGAGCTATATCGGCGAGTTCGCCAAAGCCTCGCATCGCGGGCGTTACGGCCTCGGCTTCCAGCTTTGGTTCTCGATCAGCTTCATCTTCGTCTCGGGGATCAGCTTTCTGATCGTGCCCCATTACGGCTGGCAGGCGATGTTCCTGATCGGGGCGATTCCGGCCGTGCTCATCCTTCCGCTGCGCCGCCTGATGCCGGAATCGCCGCGCTGGCTCGCCACGCACGGCCGCTTCGACGAGGCCAATCGAATTCTAAGCTCGATCGAGGACACCATTTCGGAACACGGGGCCAAGCCCTTGGGGCCCGTACCCACCACGGGCGTGGCAATCACCCGCTCGAACGCGCGGGTCGGCGACATGCTGCGCGGCATCTACCGCAGCCGCACCGTGGCGGTCTGGGTGGTCTGGTTTTGCACCTATATCATCATCTACGGGCTCGGCACTTCGGTGCCCTCGCTGTTGCGCACGATCTACGGCGCCTCGCTCGGAACTTCGATCTCCTATGGCTTCTGGGCGAGCGGCCTCGGGCTCGGCTTCACGATCGGCGGCATCTTCCTCATCGATATCTATGGCCGCAAGCCGCTCTTCACCTTGGGCCAGTTGTTGAGCTCGATTCCGCTGTTCCTCATGGGTCTTTACGGCAACAGCTTCTTGCTGCTCATCGTCATGGCCTGCTTGATGCTGTCGCAGGCCTTCAACAGCATTCTCGCCCTCGGGCTCAGCACCTATACCGCCGAGCTCTATCCGACCGAGATGCGCTCGCTCGGCGTCGGCGTCGGCAATGCCTGGGTGCGCTTTGCCTCGGTCATCGGCCCGCTCTTCATCGGATGGGCGATCCCCCATCTCGGTCTCAGCGTCGTCTATTATGTCTACGCGCTATGCGCGATCGTCGGCGGCTCGACGATGTTGATCTTCGCGCCCGAGACCCGCAACAAGGTGCTCGAAGTTGTATCGCCCTCGCTCGGGCGGCATTGATCAAGCGCCCCAGCGCCGCTCCCACTCCGGCAGCACCTCGGGATTGACGACGTAAAGCGGCCTCCGGCCGGCGAGCGCGAGCGCGATGTTCTCGATCGCGCAGCGCGGGATCGCCTCGGCGCCTTCGCGGGAATGGCCGACGGCGTGCGGCGTCAGGATCATGTTGGGCAATTGGCGCAGCGCGCTGTCCGGCGCCAGCGGCTCCTTGTCGTAGACATCGAGCGCGATCTTGTGGAGCCGGCCCTCCTTGGCGATCGCGGCGATCGCGGCCTCATCGACGAGACCGCCGCGCGCCGTATTGACCAGCACCAACTCCGGCTTCATGAGCCGCAGCTTGTCGAGCGTCAGCATGCCGCGGCTTTCGGCGTTGAGCGTCGCCAGCAGGCAGACGACATCGCTCGTGCGCAACAGCTCGTCGAGCTCGACGCGCCGCACCGCCGGCGGCAGCGCCTCGTGCAAGCGCGGGGTATAGGTCTGCAACGCGACCTCCCAATTGGCGAGGCGATGGGCGATCGCCCGCGCCATGTTGCCGAAGCCGATCATGCCGACCGTCTTGCCGCGCAGCATCCGGGCCGTTTGCCGCGGCGGCGGCGGCACGTTGCGCTTCAATGCCTCGATCTTCTCGGGAAAATTGTAGAGGCAGGCGAGGATCAGCATGATCGTCGCCTCGGCCACGCTCAAGTAATTCTCGGGCACCTGGCCGTTGGCGACGACAATGCCGAGCGCCGTCGCCGCGGCGAGATCGAAACCTTCGGTTCCGATCCACGGCGTGACCACCGCGCGGAGATTCGGCGCCGCCGCTAGCAGCGCGCGCGTGCAGGGAAAGCCGCTGCCGTAGAGGACATCGGCGGCGGCGAGCGCGTCCGTCGTGGCGAGGAATGCCGCGATGTCCTGATATCGAACGACCTCGTGCCCGCGCCGCCGCATCTCGTCTTCGACCGGCGCGAAGGCATATTCGGCGATCGGCGCCGATACCACGACGATCTGCATGGCGGGCTGGTCCCTGAGCGTCGAAAACGGCGTTGTTGCAGTTGGGCCGACGGCTTATAGTAATGTGGCCGCGAAAAACCGATACGCCTAGGCCTAATTCCCGAGGAGATCGCCATGGCCGCTTCCCCGACCGCGCTTCGCCAGGAGCCGACGCTCCGCAACAGCACCCCGCCCGCGGAATGGCAAGCGCGCGTCGATCTCGCCGCCGCCTATCGCTATGCGCAATATGCGGGGTGGAACGATTCGATTTACAATCACATCACCCTGCGGGTTCCGGGCGAGCCCGAGTATTTCCTGCTCAAGCCGCACGAGCTGCTGTTCGAGGAAGTCACCGCGTCGAGCCTCCTGAAGCTCGACATGGCAGGCCGCCAGGTCGGCGAGGACAAGCCGATCAACCCGGCGGCCACCACCATCCACACCGCCGTGCTGGAGGCCCGGCCCGATATCGCGGCGGTCATGCACCTTCATACCGAGGCCGGCGTCGCCATCTCGGCGCTGAAGGGCGGGCTGAAATTCTTCAGCCAGGACGCGATGGGCTTCTACAATCGCGTGAGCTACCACGATTTCGAGGGCATCGCGACCAATTCGGAGGAATGCGCGCGCCTCGCCCGCGATCTCGGGCCAAGGAACCGCACCGTCATCCTGCGCAATCACGGGCTGCTCACCTGCGGCCGGAACATTTGCGAGGCGGTGACTTCGATGCGACTGCTTCTGGGGACCGCCGAGGCCCAGCTCAAGCTGATGGCGAGCGGCGCCGAGATCGTCGAGCCCGCGCCCGAGCTGTGCGAGCGCACGGCGCAGCAATTCGAGAAGCAGCGCACCAGCGGCGGCGGCCAGGCGGAATGGGCCGCGGTGCTGCGCAAGCTCGACCGCATCGACCCGTCCTTCC
Source organism: uncultured Alphaproteobacteria bacterium (assembly GCA_963803265.1). Classification (GTDB taxonomy): domain Bacteria; phylum Pseudomonadota; class Alphaproteobacteria; order ATCC43930; family CGMCC-115725; genus CAIKMD01. The sequence goes on from CAWDLZ010000029.1 coordinate 157,181, forward strand.
ACCATTGAGCCTGCCGGTCCTCACGGGCATCGGCGTGCCGCCAGCGGGATCGATCTGATCCGGTCCCATGGCTTTTCGTCGCTAGAAAAACCGATCCTCGAGCAATCCCGAACAGAAAGCCGCGCGCCATGAAGGTGTATCTCTTCGATCTCGTGCCCTACGGCCACCAGTTCACCGAATTCAAGGACCTGCCTTATCCGTTGCCCGGCAGGTATTTCAAGCCGGAAGTGGCAAGCCGCAATTACGCCGAGCATCTCGAGGCGTGGACGCTGATGGACCGGCTCGGCTTCGATGGCGTCGGCTTCAACGAGCACCACACCACGCCGCACGGCATGATGAATTCGCCCAATATCATGGTCGCCGCCGCCGCGCAGCACACGAAGAACCTCAAATTCGTGATCCTCGGCCATCTCTTGCCGATGCACAATCCGCTGCGGATCGCGGAAGAGACCGCGATGGTCGATCATCTCTCGCAGGGCCGCGTCATCGTCGGGCTGGCGCGCGGCGCACCGCGCGAATACCACGTGTTCTCGATGAAGGCCGCCGGGGCCCGCGCCCGGTTCGAGGAATCCTTCACGATCATCATGAAGGCATGGACCGAGGAGACCTTCCACCATCACGGCCAGTTCTGGTCGTTCGAGGAAGTGTCGATCTGGCCGCGCCCGTTGCAGCAGCCCTTTCCCGAGATCTGGATCCCGGTCACCGGCACCAAGGAGACGCTCGATTGGGCGGGCGCGCGCAATTTCTCGATCGTGCTGCCCGAATTCGCGCGCGGCGTGATCGAGGACATCGTCGGCTATTACGCCAAGGCGGTGGCGCGGAGCGGGCACAAAATCTCGCCCGATCGGATGACGCTGTTCGCCGATGCCTGGGTCGCCGACAGCCGGGCGCAGGCGATCGAGCAATATGGTCCCTATTACTGCTATTTTCAGAACATGCTGTTCGGCCACGGCAACAGCCAGGCGCTGAGCCGCCTCGGCTCGGCGCGCAATCCGGCGTCCTACGATTATGTCCGGCCCGAGAACCGCGCTGGCTTCGGCGGCGAGCGCGTCAAGGCCGGCCCGTTCACCATGGCCGATGTCGAGAAGCGCGTCGCCGAACGCGCCGCCTGGGGCTCGCCCAAGGAAGTGATCGAGCGGCTTATCGACGAGGCCGAGCATGCCGGCGTCAACGGCGTGCCTCTTGAACGTCAATCTCGGCGCCATGCCGCATGAGATGTTCATGGAGCAGATCCGGCGCTTCGGCACCGAGGTGCTGCCCGCCCTCCACGCGCATCAGGTGACGCGCGTGCGCCCCGCCGAGATGGTCGGAGCCTGACGCGCCAGGGCGAGCGGCCGGTCAGCGGCCCTCGCCTTGGACCACCACGCCGGCCGCGATCAGCGCATCGATCTGGGCTCGATCGAGCCCGGCCTCGCCCAGCACCTCGCGCGTATGCTCGCCCAGCTTCGGCGGCGGCAGCCTTATCCCGAAATCGTATTCGTTGCTGGTAAAGGGAAGCTTCGGCAGATCCGCGATTTGCCCTTCCGCCATCGGCACCCGTAGGAGCTGCCCGCTTGCCTTCAGGTGGGGATCGTCCCGTAGCTGGTCCGGCCGGCGCAAGGGCGCGTAGGGGACGCTTGCCTGCTCGAGCTTGCGCTGCAACTCGGCGGCGTTGTAGCGGGCGACGACCCCGCGCAGGCGCGGCAGCATCCACTCCTGCGCCACGACGCGCTTTTCATTGGTATTCAGCCGCTCGTCCGCGAACAGCTCATTGAGCTCGAACGCCGCGCAGAATCTTTCCCAATGCGCGTTGGAAGTGACGCCGATGAAAACCTGCTGGTCGTCGGCGGTCGCGAATAAATGAAAGATGCCCCACCCCATCCGCAAGGACTGCCCGACCTCGGCCATGGGGCGCGAAGGCTGGCCGGTCGCCGCCGCGCGCGCCATCCATTGGCCCACCCAGAACACGGTGGTTTCGAAAAGGCCTGAGGTGATCATCTGGCCGCGCCCCGTTTCCGCGCGCTGGTGGAGCGCCGCGAGGATGCCGATCACGCCATAGGTGGCGGCGCCGATATCGATGACGGACGCGCCGGCGCGCAGCGGCTGCCCGGGCGGCCCGGTCATGAAGGCGAGACCGCCCATCATCTGCGCCAACTCGTCGAGCGAGGGCCTGAGCTCGTAAGGACCGGGCAGGAAGCCCTTGATCGCCATGTAGATGAGGCGGGAATTTTCCGCCGCCAGCGCGTCGAAGCCCAGCCCGAGGCGGTCGAGCGCGCCGGGCGCGTAATTGTCGAGGCACACGTCGGAAGAACGGGCGAGCGTCAAGAACAAGGTCTTGCCCAAGGCGGATTTGAGGTCGATGGCGACGCTGCGCTTGTTGCGGTTGAAGAAGTAATAGCCCGATCCGGCGCCGGGCATTCGCCGCGCCTGGTCGCCGCCGTCCGGGTTCTCGACCTTGATCACGTCGGCGCCCAAATCGGCGAGGATCAAGGACGCCGTCGGCCCGGCCACGATGTGCCCCAGCTCGAGGACACGCAAGCCGTGGAGCGGTAGGTTGCCCGAGGTGGAGGAGACCGCCATTTTATGCGCGAAGGTTCCTTGGGAAGAGCGCGAAAGAAGCGCGAGCCTGCGGGTCGCGCGCTGCCCCGTCAAGAGCTTCGTTCCGCGCGGCAGCATCCCTCGAAATTTAGGAAGGCGCGCGCAGCTCGTCAGTGCCGACGCGCCCGGGAACGCCCCTCAAATCCCCGGTTTCCCCGCCGTCGGATATTATCTAGGCTGCGGCGCGTCGGGCGGTGAAGGGGGTTACGGCATTGGACAAGCAGGGAGCATTCTCGCACGCTTGGGCGCGCGAGGCGGATGTCGTCGTGATCGGCTCGGGGGCGACGGGCCTGCCCGCGGCCATCGTCGCGCGCGAGGCCGGCGCCTCGGTGATCCTGGTCGAGGCGCAGGCGGATATCGGCGGCCACGCCATCGCCAGCGGTGGCAACGTCCCCCTGGGGGGAGGCACGAGCGCTCAAGCCCGGCACGGCATCGCCGACACGCCCGATCTCCTCTTCCGCGACTTGACGGACTGGTCGGTGGTCGGCAGCAACGGCTTTCCCGATTACCGCTACAACGACCGCGAGATCGTCCGCGCCTTCGCCGACCACAGCGCCGCCGCCTTCGAATGGCTCGTCGCGCATGGCGTGATCTTCGTCGACAAGGCGCCCGACGACCGCGGCGGGAATGGGGTCGGCAACTCGATGCCGCGCGAGATGCACGCCGCGGCCATGGACTGGCCGCTGGTACAGACCGGCAAGCCGGCCGATCCGGCGGTGCGCGCGACGATGTCCACGGGCAACGGGCTGATGCGGCCGCTCGAGGCCGCGGCGCGCAAGGCCGGGGTCGAGATCCTGCTCGAGCACAAGATGACCGCCATTCATCGCGAGACGCCGAGCGCGGGCCGCGTCCTCGGCATCGCCGTCGAGCATCGCGGCGCGACGCATCGGCATTCGCGCGCGCAAGGCGGTCGTTATCGCCACCGGCGGCTCGACCGGCAACGTCAATTTCCGCCGCATGTTCGATCCGCGCCTGACCGAGGAATATTGCGGCCTCGCCGGCATGCCCTGGTCGGACCAGGACGCCAGCGGCGAGCTGGCCGCGATGGCGGTCGGCGCATCGCTCTGGGGCCTCGCCAACCAGACCAGCGAGGTCGGGCTGGCCTTGACCAAGGCCGGCTTGATCGGCTGTCAATACGGCTACCGCAATCTGCAATGGATGCCGGGCAGCGCGGTTTTCGACCGCGCCCGCGCCTCGGGCTTGCGCGTCGCGAATTGGCAGGACGCGATCCTCGTCAACATGCTCGGCCGGCGTTTCTACGACGAGACCGGCGAGCAATTCCTCGGCAACAATTACAAGACGATCGACCCCTACTTCCCGGGCAGCTACCTCAACGTCAGGAACCTCGCCTGGAACCCGAACAACTTCATCAACGCCGCGCTCGCCGGCTTCGACGACGGGCACAATGGCGGCGGCCCGATCTGGGCGATCTTCGACGCCGATGCGGTCGCGCGCGAGAATTGGATTCCCGAGCCGCCCCACGTCGACGTCGCCGCCGGATTCTTCTTCCGCGCCGACACCCTCGCCGAGCTCGCGCGCAAGATCGTCATGAAATACCAGCGCCGTCCGATGCCGCCCGAAAGCCTCGAAGCGACCGTCGCGCGCTACAATGGCTTCGTCGATGCGGGCGCGGACGCGGATTTCGGCAAGCCGAGGCCGCTATGGAAAATCGCGACGCCGCCGTTTTACGCCGCCTGGGCGACGCCGGTCGTGCACGATACGCGCGCCGGCCTGCGCATAAATGCGCGCTGCCAGGTGCTGGACATGACCGGCCAGATCATCCCGGGCCTCTATTGCGGTGGCGAATCCGCAGGCGGCTTCAGCCAGCACGGCCTCGCCCGCGCCGCCTGCCAGGGCTATATCGCGGGGCGCAACGCCGCTGCGGTCGAGGCAAAAGGCTAGAGCAGTATTGGGTCAGATCGAATCAGCCATCCTCACCCGCTCGCTGCGCTCGCGGCCTCTCCTCCCAAAGGGAGAAGAGCGAAGGGAGAGGACGGAACGGGTCGACCTGAAACGATCACGCTCTAGCACTTGCCCCTTCCCTGCCCCGCGGCCACTTGCTAGGCCGTTCTGGTGCCAAGCGGATGGGTGGCCGAGCGGTTGAAGGCACCGGTCTTGAAAACCGGCAGGCCCGCAAGGGTCTCGTGAGTTCGAATCTCACCCCATCCGCCAAACCCCGGCCGCCAGCGCGGCGAGCCCGCAGCGCGGCTCATTCCGCCGCTTTGCGCGCGAGCCCGGGCGCGCCCGCCTCGTCCTTCGGGCGCGACCTTTCGGTGAGGAAGATCGCGATGGCGGCGACGAGCGCCGGCACGGCGACGGCATAAAAGAACGCCGGCAGCTGCCAATGCAGCGCGATCATGACGGCGCCGAGGATGGGGCTCAAGAGCTGCGCGAACCGGCCGATGCCGAGCGACCAGCCGATGCCGGTCGAGCGGATCGCGGTTGGATAAAGCTTGCCGGCATAGGCGCTGGTGCCCGCGTTGCCGCCGGCGACGAAAAACCCGATCGCGAACATCAGCGGCGCCAAGGCGCCGAACGACCCGTGATTGGGACCGATCGCCGCGACGCATATCGCCGTGATCACGAAACCGGTGCCGAGCACCCAATGCGCGCCCCAGCGGTCGATCAGGAACCCGAGGAGCGCGCCGCCGATCGTACCGCCCAGCGAAAACATCGCCGCGGCTCGCATCGCCTGGGCCAGACCCATGCCGGCGCCGCTGATCAAGGTCGGGAACCAGTTCAGCAGGAAGGACAGCACCAGAAGATTCGACGCCACGGTGACCCAGAGGAAGATCGTGACCCAGGCGCGGCCCTCGGTGAACAGATGCTTGACGGGAATCCCCTTGGCGCGCTCTTCGCTCACCACGAACCGCGCGTCGGCCGGAATCGCGGCCGCGGGATTGACCTTGCGCAGCAGCGCCGCGACCCGCGCGGCGGGCTTCTCCGTCACGACGAGATAGCGCACCAATTCCGGCAGGACCGGCCATAGCAAGACCAGCAACGCCAGCGGCCCGAAACCGCCGACGTAAAACACCGATGGCCAGCCATAGGCAGGAATCAGCCAGGACGCGCCCCAGCCGCAAAGCGCGTTGCCGAAGGCATAGCCGGTGCCCGCGAGCATGATGACGGTCGCGCGCATCCGATGCGGAAAATATTCCGATACCAGCGCGTAGCCGTTGGGCATGCCGCCGCCGATGCCGAGCCCCACCAGGAAGCGATAGACCATCAGGCTCTCGACCGAATGGGCGGTCGCGGTAAGCACGTTGAAGACGCCGAAGGTGGCGAGACAGAGCAGCGTCGAGCCGCGGCGGCCGATGCGATCGGCAAGGATACCGAAGAACATCGCGCCGAGCGCGGTGCCGAGAATGCCGGTGGTCAGGATCGGGCTGAGCGCGATGCGATCGATCTTCCAATCCCGGATGATCGCGGGCGCGGCATATCCGATCATCTGTCCGTCGATGCCGTCGAAGAACAGGAAAAGCGTGCAAAATGCAAAGGTAAGGTACTGGTATCGCCCGAGCTTCTCCCGGTCGATCACTTGCGAGACATCGATTGTGGTTGTCATGGATCCCCCCGACCGGATGGCTAGCGCGTTCGCGCCGAGCGAGCAATTCCCGCCTTTTGCAGCTCGGCTCCGAGCCGCCCGGACAAAAAGACGCCGCACAGCCGGAAATCGCTGACGAGCGACCACAGCGGATAGCGGAAAGTGGCCGGCCGGTTGCGCTCCACCGCGACATGACCGATCCAGGCCGGTCCATAGCCGGCCGGGAGCGTGGCCAGCAGCAGCCAGAAGCTCCCGATCGCGGCCGCGGCGATGAGGCACAACGCCGCCAGGCCGGTCCCGACATAGTGGCAGGCGCGGGTCGCCGGGCGCGAATGTTCCCGCAAATAATATTGCCAAAACTCGGCATAAGTGGCGATTGGGGCGGACGCCATCGAACCTCGACCGGCTAATGCGTTTTGCGAGTGGTGGCTATGCGGCGGTTCTCCGGCCTGCCATTTGGGAGGCACAATTCCGTCTCGGTTCGACTATAATATCACCACTGGCTGGCCCAGAAGACCGTTCTGGAGGCGGGGGTTCGATGGCAGATCAGCAAGCGCAAGGCCGCGTCGGGGGAGCCTCGTGGACCATGGCCGAGATCCCCTACGAGACGATCGACCGCGACCTCATCCGGAACCGGCTCGACCTGTTCTACATCCTCACCGCCGCGTCCTTCATCGAGATCACTTCGGACCTTTATACCGGCAACCTGATCGCGTTCTATCGCGGCGACGAGAAAATCTCCGATTGGCTCGCCAATTACTGGGAGCATGAGGAGGTCCAGCACGGCGCGGCGTTGAAGCGCTACGTTCAGGCGGTCTGGCCCAGCTTCGACTGGGAGCGCGCTTATCGCGGCTTTCTTGAGGAATATAGCCGGCTTTGCAACCTCGAAAGCCTCGCCCCGAGCCGCTCGCTCGAGATGGTGGCGCGGTGCGTCGTCGAAACCGGGACCTCCTCGTTCTATCGCACCCTGTCCGAGGCCGCGCCCGAGCCCGTGCTGAGGCAGATCACCGCCAACATCAGCGGCGACGAGGTGCGCCACTACAAGCATTTCTATCATTTCTTCTTGCAGTATCGCGAGCGCGAGCGGCCGAGCCGGCTCGCCGTGCTGCGCCAATTGTGGCTGCGCAGCATCGGGGTCAAGGCCGAGGACGCCAAGATCGCCTTCAAGCACGTGTTCCTGGTCGCCAACCCGGATAAGAAGTTCACCGAGCGGGACTATGCCGGATTTCGCGCCAATTTCCGCCGCATCGGCCGCACCAGCTTTCCCTACCACATGGCGGTCAAGATGATCCTGAAGCCCTTGGGCCTCAGCGCGCCCGTGGGCCGCGTCGTGCAGCCAACGCTCGAATACACCACGCGCTTCCTGTTCTCGCGCTGACGCGGCGCCTCGTCCGCGCGGCTTCGCCCTCGCGGCTTGCGCCCAAGTGGATTGATCGCCCCCGGAGGGTTAAGCTCCGTTCCATAACCGGACCGGGAGGAGCCGTGCCTCGATTGACATGCCGCGAGCATACCGGCGATCCCGCGGCGAGCGCGCTTGAGGCGATGGCCGCGCCGGACGAGAACGGAGACCGATGTGACAACCGACGCCATTCCCCAGAACGATTTGCGCGAATTCATCGCGGCGGTCGCGGCGCAGGGCGAGCTCGCGATCGTCCATGACGCGCATTGGGATCGCGAGCTGGGCGCGGTGGCCGAGGTGCTGTACCGCCAGAAGGTCGAGAAATCGCCGATGCTGGTGTTCGACGAGATTCCCGATTATCCCAAGAATTACCGTTGCCTTTACGGCATGTTCGGCTCGCCCTTTCGCCTCGCCCTGGCGCTCGGCATGGCGCCTTCCTTGTCGAGCGATCGCAAGGAAATGCTCGACCATTTCCGCAAGACCATCAAGAAAGGCTTCAAGCGCATCGCGCCCAAGACGGTGACCGAAGGCCCGGTGCTCGAGAACGTGGTGCGCGACAACGCCGTCGACCTGCTCAAGTTTCCGGTGCCGATTCATCACGAGGAGGATGGCGGGCGCTATATCGGCACCGCTTGCGGCGTCGTCACGCGCGATCCCGACACGGGCCGCATCAATGTCGGCACCTATCGCGTGCAGGTGACAGGCGCCAACACTTGCGCCTCCTATATCTCGAACGGCAAGCAGGGCCGCATCCACCGCGACAAATATCTGAAAGCCGGCAAGCCCTGCCCGGTCGCCATCATCGTCGGCTGCGATCCGATCACCTATCTCGCCGCGGGCTACACCATGTCGGACAACATGCCGGAATACGAGTGGGCCGGCGGCTTGATCGACCGGCCGATGGAGTTGATCGAGGGCGAGTTGACGAAGCTGCCCTTTCCCGCGCGCTCCGAGATCGTGCTGGAAGGCGAAATCCTGCCCGGCGAGGTCACGCGGGAGGGGCCTTTCGGCGAGTGGCACGGCTATTACGCCGGCGAGGCCAAGGACGAGCCGGTCATCCGCATCCGGCGCGTTTATCACCGCGACGATCCGATCCTGACCTGCGCGGCCAGCAACAAGCCGCCGCATTCGCATCTCTTCGAGCGCTGCTTTCTACGCTCGGCCGCGCTCCTCGATTCGCTCGAAGGCGCGGGCATTCCCGACGTGACCGGCGCCTGGCTTCATCAAGCGGGCGCGGGCCGCACCTTCTGCGTGGTCGCGGTCAAGCAGCGCTACTTCGGCCATTCGACCCAGGTTGGCCTGGTCGCCAGCCAGGTCAACCCGGTCGGCTATATCGGGCGCTGGATCGTGGTGGTGGACGACGACATCGACCCGACCGACATTCACGAGGTGATCTGGGCGATGGGCACGCGCTGCGACCCCAAGACGCGCACCACGCTCCTGGACAATTGCTGGTCGTCGCGGCTCGATACCATGGTGTTCGATTATTCGCGGCTTTATAATTCGCGCATGGTGATCGACGCGTGCCGCCCTTACGAAAAGCTCGACAGCTTCCCCAAGGTCGCCCAGACCTCGCCCGAATTCGCCGCCAAGATTCGCGCCAAATGGCCCGAGCTGTACCGCTGATGGACGCCGCCGAGGACAGGCTCAGGCACCAGGTCGCGGCGGTCAGCCTGCTGCTCAACGCCGAGAACATCCTCGGCTATAGCGGCCATGTCAGCGTTCGGCTTCCGGGGCGCGGCGAATTCCTCATCCAGCCGGTCGATCAGAGCCGCGCCAGCCTGCGGCCCGAGCATCTCCTCGTCTGCGGCATGGACGGGAAGTCGCGCGCGGCCTCGAAGAGCGCGCGGCCGCCCTCGGAAGTGTTCATCCACACCGAGATTTTCCGCGCCCGGCCCGACGTCAACGCGGTCGCGCATTTCCATCACGACCTCGCGACCGCCTTCACGCTGGTCGAGGAGGTCTCGCTCCAGCCGATCAAGAACCACGCGGTGCGCTGGGAAAGCGGCATCCCTACCCATCCCGATCCGAGCCATGTCTCGACCCCGGCCCTGGGCCGCGCGCTCGCCGCGAGCCTGGGCGCGCATCAGGCGCTCTTGATCCGCGCCCATGGCCAGGTGGTGGTGGCCGAGGATTTGCCTGCGCTCCTCGCGGACTGCATCCATTTCGTCGAGAACGCCGAGGCGCTCTACCGCGCCGCCACGCTCGGCACGGTGATCCCGCTGACAGCTAAGGAAATGGCCGCCTTCCGCGATGATTTCGACCGCCAGCGCCACGCGGCGAAGCTGTGGAGCTATTATGTCGGCAAGGGAAGCGCGAGCGGCGTCATTCCCGAGGAGTGGCTGGCCGCGCTCGCCGCGGAATGAAGATTGAGCTAGAACCGGCCCAGCCGCGTTTCGTAATTAAGGGAGGCCCCGATGAACGCCGAAGCCAAGAAGACCGCATTGCGCATGATCCCTTACGGGATCTATGTGATGACCGTCGATGACGGCAAGGGCGGGGTCGCCGCCGCCACCGTGAACTGGGTGACGCAAAGCGCGTTCGCGCCGCCCCTTGTCGTCGTCGGCGTGAAGACCGATTCCGGCGCCTATGCGCTGGTCAAGAACACCAGGACCTTCGCGCTCAACATGCTGGGCAAGGACCAGAAGGGCCTCGCCTTCACCTTCTTCAAGCCGGCCGTTGTGGCGGACGGCAAGATCAGCGGCCAGGATTACACCAGAGGCGCGACCGGGGCGCCCATCCTGGCCAATGCGATCGCGGCGGTCGAATGCAAGGTCACCGCGATCGTCGAGCAAGGCGATCATCACGTGGTCCTGGGCGAGGTCGTCGAGGCGCAGGTGATGAAGCCGCTTAGCGGTAGGCCCGACGCCGCGATCCTCGAGATGAAGGACCTCGGCGACAACGTCTTCTATGGCGGCTAGCCAGCCCCGCCGGTAACGCGCGCGATCAGCGCCGCGCTGTCCTCGGGCAAGCGATTGCCGCGCCAGGCGACGTGGTGATCGGGGCGGACCAAGGCGAGATCGCGCTCATAGAGGTCCCGCCCGGCGTCGAGCTCGACATCGAGCGTCTTCAAGGGCACGCCCCGCGCCCGCGCCGCCGCCTCGAGCGGCGCCGTGTCCGGCGCGCCGGCGAAGCGGATCAGGGTAAAGCCTCGACCGAAATGATCGTAGAGCGAGCTGCGATCCGCCAGCCATAGATGCGGCGCCCGGCCGCCCGGACAGGCGCTCGGCCGATAGACCGCCGGATCGTCGGGGGGCGGCGCGGTGCCGTCGCCGGCGACGATCGGCGACCCGTCGTAGCGGGCGCCGAGCTGGACGCCGAGCGAGGCGAACTCCTCGCCGAAGGTCGAGAGAAACGCCGCCGCTTCGGCCCGCGCGGCCTCGCCCGCCGCGGATTCCTCGTTGATCGCCTCGCCGATGGGAACCGCGCCGACGCTGCGGGCCAGCGCCTTCGACGCCGCGGTGTTGCGCTGGGCGATCGGACGGCGCTCGATCTCGTAAGCATCGAGCAGCTTAGCCCCGCCCCAGCCCCGCGTCAGACCGGCGAGCTTCCAGGCGAGATTGACGGCGTCGTCGATGCCGGTGTTGAGGCCGAAGCCGCCCGTGGGCGTGAACAGGTGCGCGGAATCGCCGCACAGGAAGGCGCGGCCGGCGCCGAAGCTGTCGGCGACCAGGGCATGGCCGGCGGTCCATGGCTTGTGGTCGTGGAACTGGAATTCGATGTCCTGGCCGTAGCTCGCGCGGAATTGGCGCGCGATCACGGCCGGGTCCGGCTTGTCCTCGGGATTGCGCAGGGTGGTGCCGAACAGGATCCTGTCGGACTGATCGACGATCATGGTGTTGCTGCGGATATCGCGATTGACCGTCCAATACTGCCAGCAGCGCGGATGCGGGATGTGCTTGAAGAATTCCGGCACGCGGACATAGGTCGAGACCATCGGACCGTTGAGATAGCCCGGCGGCCCGACCGATCCGCCGCTGTAATGGACGCCGAGCTTGCGCCTCACCAGGCCTCGTCCGCCGTCGCAGCCGACGACGTAGGCCGCGCGCACATTCTGCCGGCGTCCGGTTTCGACCTCTTCGATCACGGCGGCGACGCCGTCGTTGCGGTCGCTGTAGTCGATGCATTGCCAGCCGAAGCGCACCTCGACCCCTTCGAGGGTCTGGATGTGCCGGTAGAGGAAGTCCTCGCAATGCATCTGATTGAGGCGCAGGAGCGGCTCGGGGACCTGGTCGGTCGGCCCGGCGGCGGCGACGGCCGCCATCTTCTCGCGCTCGGAGGGCTGCTTCAAACGCGCCAGCTCCCATCCGGTGAGCCGGGTGAAATAGCCGATATCGAGCGGGTAATCGGCGGCCAAACCGAGGCTGCGGAGCTGCGCGGAGATGCCGAGCCGGCGATAATGCTCCATCGTCCGGGCGCTTTGCGTGCTGCCCTTGGGGTGCCAGCGCGGGCCGACCTCGGTATTGACGACGACGCAGGGAACCGCCTGGGCATGAAGGCTCATCGCTAGGGTCATGCCGACCGGGCCGCCGCCGACGATGAGGACCGGCACGGCGAGTTCCACCGATGCATCCCTATTGGTCATGGCCTCGTTGAATCAATGGGTTAGAAAGCGCCGACGGGACGGAACATCTGCCGCCGCATCGCCTTGCCAGAAATTGCGCCCGTTACCGCAGATCGTCGTTCAGCTTGTCGAGCGCGGCCTGGCCCGGCACCAGATCCGCGGTATCGAGCTGATTGAGGGGCGTCGCGACCGTGCCGAGATAATCGTGCATATCCTGGCCTTCGGGATCGACATAGAGCAGGCCGGTGACGATTTCGCCGGCCGCCGCGCGCTCCTGGAGATAGGTCATCGCGGCGATGCGGTCGCTCGGATCGTAATGCGCGGCGAGCTTGCGCAAGCGCAGCACCGAGCCGTCATGCTGGGTCACGATCTCGACCGTGCCGGGCGCGTAATCGGCCGTGATCGGCTCGTGATCGACCATGACGTCGAGCCGGTTCACGGTCTCGTTGTGTTCGCGCACATAATCGAAGCTCTTGGTCGAGCCGACATGGTTGTTGAAGGCGACGCAGGGGCTGATGCAGTCGATGAAGGCGGCGCCATTATGGCTGAGCCCGGCCTTAATGAGGGGGACGAGCTGCTCCTTATCGCCCGAGAACCCGCGCGCCACGTAAGTGGCGCCGAGCTGCAGCGCCATGGCGACGAGATCGATGGCGGAATCGTTGTTGACGGCGCCGTATTTGCTCTTCGAGCCCTTGTCCGAGGTCGCCGAGAACTGGCCCTTGGTCAGGCCATAGACGCCATTGTTCTCGACGATGTAAAGCATGTTCACGCCGCGCCGGATGCTGTGAGCAAACTGGCCGAAGCCGATGGAGGCGCTGTCGCCATCGCCCGAGACGCCGAGATAGATGAGATCGCGATTGGCGAGGTTGGCGCCGGTGAGCACCGAGGGCATCCGGCCATGGACGCTGTTGAAGCCGTGGGAGTTGCCGAGAAAATAGTCCGGCGTCTTGGAAGAGCAGCCGATGCCCGACATTTTGGCGATGCGGTGCGGCGGCAGATCGAGCTCGAAGCAGGCATGGATGATCGCGGCGCTGATCGAATCGTGGCCGCAACCGGCGCATAGGGTCGAGACCGAGCCCTCGTAGTCGCGATGGGTGAAGCCGAGCTTGTTGGTCGGAAGCTCTGCGTGATGGAGCTTGGGCTTGGCGAGATAGGTCATCGGGCGACTTCCCTTAAAGGCGCGACATTGCGGGCGCGCAGCAGGCCGGCGATCTTGTCGATGATGAAGCGGGCGGTGATCGGCGTGCCGTCATAATGCAGCACCGGCACTACCTTGGCGGGGTCGATATTGCCCTCGTTGAAGAGCAGCGTGCGAAGCTGGGCGTCGCGATTTTGCTCGACGAGGAAGACCTGCTCGTGCTCGGCGACGAAGTTGATGACCTCGTCGGCGAACGGAAAGCCGCGCAGGCGCATGGCATCGAGATGAATGCCCTGGGCGTCGAAGGCTTCGAGCGCCTCGCGCATCGCGGGGCTGGTCGAGCCGAAATAGAGCGCGCCGTATTTGGTCTTCTGCTTGGCGTCGCGGCGCACCGGCGCGGGAATGAGCTTCTTCGCGGTCTCGAACTTGCGCAACAGGCGCTGCATGTTGTCGACATAGACCCCGCCCGCCTCGCTGTACTTGGCGAAACGGTCATGGGAGGAGCCGCGGGTGAAATAGCTGCCCTTGGTCGGATGGGTGCCGGGATAGGTGCGATAGCCGATGCCGTCGCCATCGACGTCGTTATAGCGGCCGAATTCCTTGCCCGCCTCCAGATCGTCGTAGGTCATCACCTTGCCGCGGTCGAGCCTTCGGCTGTCGTCCCAGGCGAGCGGCCGGCACAGCCACTCGTTCATGCCGATATCGAGGTCGAGCATGACGAAAACCGGCGATTGCAGCCGGTCGGCGATGTCGAAGGACAGGGCGCCCATCTCGAAGCATTCGCGCGGGTCCTCGGGGAACAGCAGCGGATGCTTGGTGTCGCCATGCGAGGCATAGGCCGCGCCGATGAGATCGGCCTGCTGGGTGCGGGTCGGCATGCCGGTCGAGGGCCCGCCGCGCTGCACGTCGAAGATGACGGCCGGTATCTCCGCGTAATAGGCGAGCCCGAGGAACTCGGTCATCAGCGAAACGCCCGGTCCCGAGGTGCAGGTGAAGGCGCGCGCTCCGTTCCAGCCCGCGCCGATGACGATGCCGATCGAGGCCAGCTCGTCCTCGCCCTGGACGATGCCGTATTTTGCCTTGCCGGTCGCCTTATCCATGCGATAGCGCCGGCAGTGGCGCATGAAGGCCTCGGCCAAGGCGGTCGAGGGCGTGATCGGATACCACGCGCACACCGTGGCGCCGCCATAGACCGCGCCCAAGGCCGCGGCGCTGTTGCCGTCGAGGAAGATGCGGTCGCCGACCTGGTCGGACTTTTTCACCCTTATCCCCAACGGCGCCAGGCTGGCCTTGGCGTCGCTCGAGGCCCAAGTGCAGCGCCTTGATGTTGGGGGCGATCAGCTTTTCCTTGCCTTGGAACTCCTCGGAAATCAGCGTCTCGATCACGCCTACGTCCATGTTGAGGAGCGCCGCCAGCGCGCCGACATAGATGATATTCTTGAACAATTGGCGCTGGCGCGGATCGGTGAAGGCGCGGTTGCAGATCTCGGTCAGCGGCATGCCGACGACGTTGATGTCGTCGCGAAATTTCGCCGGCGGCATCGGCTTCGTCGAGTCGTAAAAGAGATAGCCGCCGGGCTCGATCTCGGCCACGTCCGCGCTCCAGGTCTGCGGGTTCATCGCCACCATCAGATCGACCCCGCCGCGCCGGCCGAGATGGCCGGCCTCCGAGACCCTGACCTCGTACCAGGTCGGCAGGCCTTGGATATTCGAGGGAAAGATGTTGCGCGACGCCACCGGCACGCCCATGCGCAAGATCGAGCGCGCGAACAGCTCGTTGGCGCTCGCCGAGCCCGAACCGTTGACGTTCGCGAACTTGACGACGAAATCGTTGACGCTTTCTATCGGCTTTGGCATGTCGCTCCAGCCAGTGTCATATCGAGAAGGAATTTCTGCATATCCCAGGCGCCGGTCGGGCAGCGCTCGGCGCACAGGCCGCAATGCAGGCAGACATCCTCGTCCTTGGCCATGATGCGGCCGGTCTTCAGCTCGGACGAAACGTAGATGTCCTGGGTATGGTTCTTCGCCGGGGCCTGGAGATGGCCGCGCAACTCCTCCTCGGGAGCATTGCCGGTGAAGGTGATGCAATCCATCGGGCAGATATCGACGCAGGCGTCGCATTCGATGCATAAGGACGGCGTGAACACGGTCTGCACATCGCAGTTGAGGCAGCGCTCGGCCTCGAGAAAGCCGAGCTTGCGGTCGAAGCCCAGCTCGACCTCCAGCTTCACGTTCTTCAGCGCCACCGCCTTCTCGCGGAGCGGCACCCGGTAACGCAGATCGTTCGAGATGTCGTTGTCATAGCTCCATTCGTGGATGCCCATTTTCTGGCTGGAGATCGCGATACTCATGGGCAGCCGCTCTTTGATGTTTTCGCCGCGGCACAGCTTGTCGATCGAGATCGCGGCCTCGTGGCCATGCGCGACCGCCCAAATGATGTTCTTGGGGCCGAAAGCGGCGTCGCCGCCGAAGAACACGTTGGGGATGGAGGATTGCATGGTCGCCGGATCGACGGCCGGCATGTCCCACTTGTCGAACTGCATGCCGATGTCGCGCTCGATCCAGGGAAAGGCGTTCTCCTGGCCAACCGCGACCAGAACGTCGTCGCACTCGATATGCTGATCGGGCTCGCCGGTCGGGACCAGCGAGCGCTTGCCCTTGGCGTCGTATTGCGCCGCGACCTTCTCGAACAGCACGCCGGTAAGGCGACCGTTCCGATGGGTGAATTCCTTCGGCACCAGCATGTTGAGGATCGGGATGTCCTCGTGCATGGCGTCTTCTTTTTCCCAAGGCGAGGCTTTCATCTCCTCGAAGCCGCTGCGAACGATGACCTTCACGTCCTCGCCGCCGAGGCGCCGCGAGGTCCGACAGCAATCCATCGCGGTGTTGCCGCCGCCGAGGACGATCACGCGCTTTCCGATCTTGTCGATATGGCCGAAGGAAACGCTGGACAGCCAGTCGATTCCGATATGGATGTTGGCCCTGGCCTCCTGCCGGCCAGGAATTCGAGCTCGCGGCCGCGCGGCGCGCCCGATCCGACGAAGATCGCGTCGTAATCCTCCTTCAGCAGCTCTTTCAAACTATCGATGCGCTGGCCAAAGCGGGTGTCGACGCCCATCTCGACAATATAGCCGCACTCCTCGTCGGTCACCGCTTCCGGCAGGCGAAAGCGCGGTATCTGGGTCCGCATCATGCCGCCAACCTTCGGGTCGCCGTCGAACATCACCAGGGTATAGCCCAGAGGCGCCAAGTCGCGCGCCACCGTCAGCGACGCCGGGCCGGCGCCGACCAGCGCGATTTTCTTGCCGTTCTTGTGCGCCGGAATGCTCGGCAACAAGGTGCGGATATCCTCCTTGTTGTCGGCGGCGACTCGCTTGAGGCGGCAGATCGCCACGGGCTCCTTCTCGACCCGCCCGCGGCGGCAGGCGGGCTCGCAAGGCCGATCGCAGGTGCGTCCAAGAATCCCGGGAAATACATTGGATTTCCAATTGACCATATAGGCGTCGGTGTAACGCCCGGCCGCGATCATTCGGATGTATTCCGGCACCGGCGTGTGCGCCGGGCAGGCCCACTGGCAATCGACGACTTTGTGGAAATAGTCCGGGGCCGCAATATTCGTGGGCTCCAAGGCCTTATTCTCCCTACTTCACCAACCATGCGCCGCAAGGCGACCTGCGTTACCTTCGGCGCGTCCACTCAAGATTCCGACACCCCGGCAAATCAATCCCCCGCGCCGGGCCTTGAAAACAAACGAACCCGCGAGGAATTCCCGGCCGCGTTGCGCCGAAGCCAAAGCCTTGAAGGCGCGTCACTCTGCCTCAACGTCGGCGGTTTCGCAACCCTCGGAAGACCTTAGCAGCGATGTGGGAACTCCGTTGCCACTGTGCCACAAGTTTCGGTGATTCGGGTCTAGGCCGGGGAAATATCCCCGTCATCCACAAGTTTCTCGATAGAATCGCACGATCGCGAGTCGAGATCGATGATGCCGCGTGTTATGGTTAATCAGCGAGCGAGCCGGGATATCCGAACCTTGGACGAAAAGACCAGATCTTCGCCGCGGTCCGGTGGGGCATTGCGCGCCGCGCTGCTCCTGCTTGGTCTATTAGCCCTGGTTCTGGGGGTCTTCGGCGCGGTTTATTTCGATCAATTTCGGTCGCAGCCGGTACCTTCGGTCGCGGAGCGGCCGGCGCCTGCGGGCGAACCACAACCTGCCATGCCGGTAATGCCGCCCCAACTCGCCGTGACTACGCCCGAAAAAGCGCCACTGCCAGCGACGGTTCCAGCCGTCGAGTCGCCACAGCCTGTACCGCCGCCGAGCGCTGCTGTTCCGACGGCGCCCGCCCCTGTGGCGCCACCGGAAAGCGCCGCGCCGTCCGAGGCGGCGCCGTCGTTGGCCGTGATTTCGCCGGCTGCGGCACCGGCGAATGTCGCCGCTGCCGTGCCGCGCTATTGGATCGAATTCGGTGCCTATGACGGCGAGCACTACGCCGGAGTGTTGCGCCAGAATCTCGCCGCTCTTGGGATCGAGGCCACGATCACCACCGCGCCCGGCAAGGCGGGGAAGCGTTATCTCCGGGTACGCACGAGAGGCGATTCGGACCACACTACCGCTGCGGCGGAGGCCCTGAAAGCCCGGAACGCCCTACACATTTCGCCCTTGCTCCACCGCGCGATGGCGACGGCAGCGCCGGCCGCAGCGATGCGCAATGCCACCGGTCCTGGCCGGCATTGGGTGCAGTTCGGCGCCTTCCATCCCCGTCAGGACGCCGAAAACCTCGCCGCTAAACTTCTTAAGAATGGTTTAAAAGCCATTGTTATAGAACGAGGATACAGCCACCGGAAGCCGCTTTATCGGGTTCGGGTCGGAGCTCTGGCCGATCGCGCCGCTGCTGAGCGTATCGCGGAGCAGGGCGAGGCTGTCCTGCATAGCAGAGACATTCTCATCGGCCAAGCGCCCCGGGCCGGTCCCTTCGCGCCCCCGGCACGATGATTCTGACCCCGATCACCCCCGACCGCCTCAGTGCGGTTGTCAACCGCTTTGCTGCGACGCTCAATTCGCATTCCCGAGTCGTATTTCTGCGAATTGCAGAGCCCGCGGCCGCGCAACGCGCGACCGGGCCAGAGGCCGAGGCGCATCACAAGGCAGCGCTCGGTCTTGCCGCTTTATTCGGCATGGGTCTATTACCGGGCAGCCCAAAGCTCGATTATGGCTGGAGCGGTCGGGCGTTGCGCAGCGAGACCGAGGCTTACGTCGTGCTCCATGAGATCGCGCATTTTCAAATCGCGCCGGAAGCACGGCGCCGGCGCATCGATTTCGGTCTTGGACCTGGTCCCGAGACCGGCGATCGTGACGCCGCCGAGAGGGATGCGATGGTTTTCGGGTTGGAACGCGAGGCCGAGGAAGCCTTGGCCTCGCTTTTGGGGGTGTTATGGGAGGTCGAGCTCGGGCAGCCCGGCCTCGCTTCCTTTCTCGATCAGAATTGGCTCGAAGGCGCCGGACGCCGGGGCGCCGCCGCCCATTTCCAGGATGTGCTGGCCCGGATCGAGGCCTTCGGCCTCGCCGATGCCGAAGGCAAGCCCCAATACCGTCTTGCCGCGCAGGATCGACGGCGGGAGCCAGCCTTGCCCTAGGGATGGCCGATTATCGTCAGCGCGAGCACCCGGCCAGCCATTGAGCGGGCTCGGCAGGCTTGCCATTGGTCCAGAGCGGGCGCACCATCCGGCATTCAAATTCCGGGAGATACGAATGGCAGCGGAAGGAGCCAGCGGGACGGCCAGGATGACGTCGTCCGAGCGCGCCGATGCGCTCGAGCATAAGATGATCGCGGAACTCGACAAGGTTCCCGTGCATTCGGTGTTGTTCACCTCGGGCGACCAGGATCCGACCGGCCCGGGCGAATTCGCGATCCCGCCCGGCAAGCACGCGTTGCAAGGGCCCGATCCGCGCCTGAAGCCGATGCCACCGAAGCCGACCCTGTTGGACTTCTTCACCTATCGCTTCGGCCCGGCGAATCACTTGCTGCAAAGCGCGACGCACGCCCTGAAGGGCGGGTATAGCGAAAAAGTGATCCTCGCCTGCCTCCTCCACGACATCGGGGTGACCGGCTTCATCCGCTCGGATCACGGCTATTGGGGAGCGCAGCTGGTCGCGCCCTATGTCGACGAGGAAGTAAGCTGGGCTATCCGAGCCCATCAAGCGCTGCGTTTCTACGCCGACGAAGCGGCTGGCTACAAATATCCCGAGATGTACGTCCGCTTGTTCGGCGAAGACTACACGCCCGAGCCCTATATCCAGCGCGATTACGAGACAGCGCGCAGCCACAAGTGGTACATGACCGCGCGGCAGATCTGCGTCAACGACATCTATTCCTTCGATCCAGATGCCAAGCCGAGCATGGACGATTTCCTCGACATCATCGGCCGCAACTTCCGCCAGCCGGAGGAAGGCCTGGGCTTCGACGACAGCCCGTCTTCCCATATGTGGCGCACGATCAACTGGCCGACGCGGTATTTATAGGCCTTGAACCCGGCGGTTAATGGGCCGGCCGGGGCACCTTGGCGCCACTTTTTCCGACCAGAAAGTCGAGATCGCAGCCGAGATGCGCCTGCGTCACGTGCTCAACATAGAGTTTCACATAGCCGCGGTCGCCCTGCGGCGGCGCCGCTCGCCATTCGGCGCGCCGACGCGCGATTTCGGCCTCCGGGAGATCGAGGTTCAGGCGCCGCTCCGGCACGTCCAACTCGATCAGGTCGCCGTTGCGGACGAGCGCGAGCGTCCCGCCCACCGCCGCCTCGGGCGAGACATGCAGCACCACCGTCCCATAGGCCGTGCCGCTCATCCGCGCGTCCGAGATGCGCACCATGTCGGTGAAGCCCTTCTGCAGCACTTTCCGGGGAAGGGGCAGATTGCCGACCTCGGGAAAGCCTGGATAGCCCCGCGGTCCGGCGCCTTTCAGGACCATGACGCTGGTTTCGTCGACATCGAGATCAGGTGAGTCGATCTGCGCCTTAAATTCCTCGATGCTCTCGAATACCACTGCCCTGCCGCGATGGCGCATTAAGGAAGGCGTGGCCGCCGAGGGCTTGATCACCGCCCCGTCCGGGCAGAGATTGCCCCGCAGCACTGCGATCCCCGCGTTTTCCTGCAAAGGCGCGGCCAGCGTGCAGATGACTTCGCGATTCCAACACGGCGCGGCGGCGTTGTTCTCGCCCAGCGTCTTCCCGGTGACTGTCAGCGAGTCCTGGTGAAGCATGGGCCCGAGCTCGCGAAGCACCGCCGAAAGCCCCCCGGCATAGTAGAAGTCCTCCATTAAGAAGCGACCGGAAGGCCTTAAATTTACTATCAAAGGGACGCGATGGCCAAGCCGATCAAAATCTTCCAGATCGAGCGGCACCCCCACTCGCCCAGCCAGCGCCAGGAGATGCACGATGGCGTTGGTCGAGCCCCCGATAGCGGCATTGACCCGGATCGCGTTTTCGAAGGCTTGGCGAGTCAGGATCCGCGACATTGAAACATTCTCGCGGACCAACTCGACCGCGCGCCTTCCGGCCATATGCGCCAGCACATAGCGGCGGGCATCGACTGCGGGAATGGCGGCGTTGCTCGGTAGCCCCATGCCAAGTGCCTCGACCAAGCTGGCCATGGTCGAGGCCGTGCCCATGGTCATGCAATGCCCAGCCGAGCGCGACATACAGCCTTCGGCATCCATGAAATCGGCCAGTTCCATCGTGCCGGCACGAACCGCCTCGCTCATCGTCCAGAGATCGGTGCCCGAGCCGATCTCCTCGCCACGGAACTTGCCGTTGAGCATCGGCCCCCCCGAAACCACGATTGCGGGCAAGTCGCAGCTCGCCGCACCCATCATCAGCGCCGGCGTGGTCTTGTCGCAGCCGACCAGCAACACGAGGCCATCGAGCGGATTGGCACGGATCGATTCCTCGACATCCATGCTGGCGAGATTGCGATAAAGCATCGTGGTCGGACGCATCAGCGTCTCGCCCAAGCTCATCACCGGAAATTCGAGCGGAAACCCGCCCATCTCGTAAACGCCGCGCTTCACATGATCGGCGATCCGCCGGAAATGCGCGTTGCACGGCGTTAGCTCGGACCAGGTATTGCAGATGCCGATGACCGGGCGCCCGTCGAACAAATGGCTTGGAAAACCCTGGTTTCGCATCCAGGCGCGGTGATTGAAGCCTTCGCGGTCCTGCTTGCCGAACCAGGCGGTGCTGCGCAGCGTCGGCTTCTTGGGGTCGTCCGGCATGGGCGGGCTCCTCGGTGCGTGGTATGAGGGTTGATCGCGGAGGATATTAGCATGACTGGGCGCATCGCTTTTCTCGGGCTGGGGCTGATGGGCACGCCGATGGCCTCGCGGCTGATCGCGGCCGGCTTCCCGCTCACGCTGTGGAACCGCACTAGCGCCAAGGCGGCGGCCGTGGCGGGACCCGGCTCTCGCATCGCGGCAACGCCGGCCGAGGCCGCGGCCGACGCCGATATCCTCATCACCATGTTGGAAAACGGCCCAGTCGTCGAAAGCGTGCTGTTCGGTCCCGGCGGCGCTGCCTCCGCTGTCGCGCCGGGAACGCTGGTCATCGACATGAGCTCGAGCCCGCCACCGCTGGCGCGCGTCCACGCCGAGCGCTTCGCGGCCCGGGGCATCGCCTATCTCGATGCGCCGGTCTCGGGTGGCGTCATTGGCGCGGGCGCCGGAAGTCTCGCCATCATGGTGGGTGGCAGCGCGGCGGATTTCACGCGGGCGCTTCCCGTTTTCGCGAAGCTGGGCCGCGCGACCCGCGTCGGTCCCGCCGGTACTGGCCAGCTCGCCAAATGCTGCAACCAGGCGATTGTCGCCATCACCATCGGCGCTGTCGGCGAGGCGCTGCTGCTGGCGGCCGCCTCGGGTGCCGATCCCGCAGCGGTGCGCGACGCCTTGATGGGCGGCTTTGCAGATAGCCGAATTCTGACGCTCCACGGCAAGCGCATGATCGAGCGCGATTTCGTTCCCGGCGGCCGCGCCCGGGTGCAATTGAAGGACCAGGACACGATCCTTGCCGCGGCGAAAGACGCCAAGCTCCGCCTGCCTTTGTCGGAAGCCGTGACCGCGCTGTACCGCGATCTCGTCGCCTATGGCGGCGGCGCACTCGATCAGAACGCTTTGCTGCTGGAATTGGAGCGCATCAACGCGCCGGCCCGGCTCGGGACTGCGCCCAACCGGGTTCCCCTGGCAGCGTCATGAACAGTGAACCGCGGTCTTATCCGACCGGCGTGATGAGCGGCTGGCCGGCGAAATGCGCCTTCAAATTGTCGATCATGAGTTGCCCCATGGCGGCGCGAGTGGCATGGGTGGCGCTCGCGACATGAGGCGTGAGCACGACATTGTCCAGCGTAAGGAGTGCCTCTGGCACGCGCGGCTCGTCGGCGAAGACATCGAGCCCGGCACCGCCAAGCTGGCCCGCCTTGAGCGCCGCCACCAGCGCCGCCTCGTCCACCACCGAGCCGCGCGCGATGTTAATGAGCACCCCCTCGAGCCCTAGCGCGGCCAGGATTTCGCCGTCGATCAAATGCCGCGTTGCCGCCCCGCCCGGACAGGTGAGCATCAGGTAATCGCTGGCCGCCGCCATCGCTTTCAAATCGCCAAAGAATGGGAAAGCTACGTCGGGTTGCGGGCGTCTGCCGTGATAGACGATGCGCATGCCGAAGCTTTCGGCACGCTTGGCCACCGCCTTGCCGATGCGCCCTAAGCCCACGATTCCCATCGTCGCGCCGCCGACCTTGGTCGCGAGCGGGAAGCCGCCTTTCAGCCAGCCGCCGCTGCGCACGAAGCGATCGCCGGCCACGAGCCGTCGCGCCACCGTCAGCACCAGCGCCATGCCGAGATCGGCGACGCAATCGGTCAGAACCCCGGGCGCGCTGGTCACCGAGATGCCTCGCTCCCGTGCCGCCTCGAGGTCAATGTGATCGACGCCGACGCTCATCGTGGCGATGATCTCAAGCTTGGGTAACGCCGCGATCAGTTCGGCCGAAATGGGAAAAGAGTTGAAGCTCGCAAAGCCGCGGACCCGGTCCTTGAGGGGTCGGAGAAACGCGATCGGATTGCTCGCCCGCCACAACTCGTGGACGGTGAATTCCTGCTCCAGTCCAGCCATCACAGGGGCGTAGAGCAGTGGCGCGACGACGATCTCCGGCTTCATCCAGTACCTCTAGACCACGATCTAAGCTCAATACATCACAGGAGGCTTCACCAGCAAAATAATAATGCGCGGAATTCCAGCCGCGCTTCCTTGCAAAGCGGGCGGGAAAGCCTTAAAACTCCCTCGCTCCGGAGGCGAATTACAATGACGGAAACGGTGAGGCGCGGTCTAGCGGCCGAACCCGTTGCCGAGTTTCGGCACGGCCCGTTTCCGTCGCTCCCTAGCGACGCGAGCGTCGGTGCCGGCTTTGCCGTCATCCTGACATCCAGCGTTCGCAGCCTGCGCGCGTCCGCCCAGCACGGCGAGCCGGACCGCCCCGAGACCATCCACCGCTTCCGGGTCGGGCTGCGCCGGTTGCGCTCGCTGCTCTCTGCGTTCCGCGCCGTCATGCCCGATGCCGAGCGCCGTAACCTCAGCACCCGCTTGGCCGCCGTCGCCAAGCGCTACGGCCGGGTGCGCGACTGGGACGTGTTCCTCGCCGGGACGCTGATGGCGATGAGCGCGGCCTTACCGGACGAGCCTGCCCTACTCGAGCTCGAAACCTGTGCGCGCGCGGCGCGACGGCGAGCTCTGCCGGAGACGGCCGACTTCCCTGCCGAAGCAGCAGAGGTCGCAAATGCTATCGAACGGGCATCCTGGCTCCACCATCCGGGCCCGGAATTTTCTGAGGGATGGAACCGTGATCTGAAAGAGTTCGCCGTCGATCTTCTAGCGAAACATCATGATCGCTTGAGAAAGCGCCTCAAAGCTGTGGATCTGACCGATCACGCGTCCTTCCACGCACTTCGGATTTACGCAAAGAAGGTTCGCTATCCAATTGAAATGTTCTCGAATTTATTCGGCAAACCTGAGGTCGGCGATTACCTGCGGCGGGTTATCGCCGTCCAGGATGTGCTGGGCCAACTCAATGATTCGCTGATCGCTTGCGACCTAATTGCCGAGCTGCCGTTGTCCTCGCGCTCACAGGGCCTCGTCAGAGGCTGGCTGGCGCGCGACATCGAGGCACGCCGCCAAACCTTCCCGGCCATCGCCAAGGCTTGTCGCAGGGCTGCGCCCTTCTGGTAAGACCGGGTCTTCAACGAATCCGTTCGCGCTAAGGAACTCTGGGTTGCTCTCCTGAAGCTTCTGCACTGTGATGGCCCAGAGCATGGCGCGGAGCCCCCGATCATCGGAGCCGTCGCGCACCTCCGCGGCCAACCGTGTCAACAGCTCTCGATCCCCGGCCTCGCCATACCGTCCCGAAAGCGCCGCGCGGCAATCCGCGAAAGCGGTCGCGCCGAGCCTCTGCTCGCGCTCGGCGATCGCGAGACAGCGCGCGACCAGCGCCGGCTCGCCGCCGAGCTCGCGAACCAGCCTCGCCAACTCGTCCCCGCTCGGGCGGTCGCGCATCTCGCCAAGAGCCCCGGTCGAGAAACCTCCATAAAATGCGACTCTAGAACCGGCCGTGAGCTGCAGGATCGCCAGCTCGCATTCGGCGGGCCGACGCCCAGTAAGCGCGAGATCGAGCGATTGCTCGCCTTGCTTGAGGTAACGGTCGCGCTGCTTCAAGGCAAGGACAAGCCAGCGCAGAGCCGCCATCACCTCCCAATAGTGGACTCGAACTGGGTCGATCGGGCTAGCCGATCGCGCTTCGTAACCGCGATAAAGGGCCGCGCGCGAGGCGATCCCCCCAGCCTCGCGCCCGCCCGCGCCGAATCGCCAGCACAGCGAGCAGAACCACGCGATGTCCTCGTGCCCGTCGCCCCATCCGGCGAAATCCCAATCGAGCACGCCAGCGAGGCCATTGTCATCGGCGAGATAATTTCCGGTGCGAAAATCGCCGTGGCAGAGCACCGCCGGCGCGGGCGTCGGCGCGTGCTCGCGAAGCCAGCGCAGCCCCCATTCTGCCACGGGGTGCGGGTCCTCATCATCGGCGAGGAGGCGCGCGCATTCCTCGATCCGCGCTTGGGCCGGATCAGCCGGCGGCGGGTGCAGAAAATGCAAGCGGTTCCCCAGGCGCAGGGCATGAAGCCGCGCCAACTCCCGCCCAAGCTGTTCCGCCAGCGCCTCGTTCGTCCCTTTCGCGACCACGGCCGCGCCATCGGCCTCGCCCGGGAGAAAGCGCATCACGAAGAACGGCGCGCCCAAGAGATCGGAATCGCAACACATGAAGAGCGGCTCGGCCACTTTCATGCCGGCCTCGAACAGCGCCCGCTGCAGGGCGAATTCATGGGCCCGAGGGAGGCCGAGCCCGAGCTTCGTCGCGCCATCCCGGCGCAGCACCCAGCGTTGCTTCCCGGCGAAAGGGCCGCCGCGCAAGGCGAGGTCGAGCCGATAGTGCTGCATGACCGCGCCGCCGCGCAATTTTGTTACTCGGCCCTCTTCCACCCTTTCGGCGCGCGCGACGCAAGCGAGGTAATTCAGCAGGGCGTTTTCGGACACGACGGGATCGCGCGGCATCACACAACGCTGACCGCATGGCCGCCATCGACCGGCAATACCACGCCGTTGAGGTAGGCGCCGGCACCCGACGCGAGCAGCAGCAACGCGCCATCGAGATCGCCTGGCTCGCCGACCCAATTCAAGGGAATGCGCGAGATCAGCGCTTTGCCGGTCGCGCTCGCGAGGAAGGCGCGGTTCATGTCGGTCTCGACATAGCCCGGCGCGATCGCGTTCACGGTGATACCGTAGCGCGCAAGCTCGACCGCAAGGGTGCGCGTCAGATGATCGAGCCCGGCCTTGGCCGCGTTGTAGCTCGGCGTGTTGCGTTCGGTGCGGAGCGCCAAGAGCGAGCTGATATTGACGATGCGCCCCGGTTGCCGCAACTCGATCCAGCGCGCGGCGGCCTCGCGCGACATCAGCCAGGCGCCCTTGAGATTGGTGTCGAGCACGGCATCCCAATCCGCCTCGGTGTGCTCGAGCAGCGGCTTCGAGATCGCGATCCCGGCATTGTTGACGAGGATATCGAGCGGTCCTAGCGCCTGCTCCGCCGCCGCCATGCCCTCGCGCACGCTCCTTCCATCGGCAACATCCAATGGAATCGCCACTGCCCGGCCGCCTTCCGCCTGGATCTCGGCGGCCGCCTCGGCCAAGCGATCGCGAGCCCGCCCCGTCACGGCGACTGCGGCGCCCGCCTTCGCCAGCACTCCGGCAAAGTGCCGCCCGAGGCCGCGCGACGCGCCGGTGACGAGCGCCACCCGCCCGGCCAGGTTGAAATCCGCCATGCGCGCCATCCTTGTTCCCCAGTTCCGCGAGGTCAAGGTCGTGCTATACTATGTTTGTGCGCATCGACATCATCTCCGACGTGGTCTGCCCGTGGTGCTTCATCGGAAAGCGGCGGCTCGAAAAGGCGCTATTGCTGCGCCGCGAGATCGAGGCCGAGATCACCTGGCGGCCGTTCCTGCTCAATCCCGACATGCCCGAGGAAGGCATGGCGCGGGCGGATTATATCGCGTCGAAGTTCGGCGGGAGCGGCCATTCTCGCCGCATTCATCAGACCATCGCCGAAGCCGGCGCGACGGTGGGAATCGATTTCGCCTTCGACCGCATCCGCCGCAGCCCCAACACCCGGAACGCCCATCGCCTGATCCGTTTCGCCACCAGTCGAGGCGTCGCCGACGCGGTGGTGGATCGGCTGTTTCGCGGCTATTTCTTGGAAGGTCGCGACATCGGCGATCTCTCCACCCTGGCCGAGATTGCCGCGGAGTGCGGCATCGACGACAGCGAGGCGCGGGGCTTCCTCGCCGGCGCCGGCGAGCGCGAGGAAATCATCGCCGAGGACCGCAATGCGCGCCGCCTCGGGGTCAATGCGGTGCCGTGCTACATCTTCGCCGGGCAATACGCGATTTCCGGCGCGCAGGAGCCCGAGTTCTTCCTGCCGGTCTTCGATCTCGTGCAGAACGGCGCGGAAGCCACGGCGAAGTAGCGCGCCAACGACTTTACCTCACTTCGCCCTGGCGAATTCCGCCGGGGCCGCGGCGGCGATCGCAGCAAGACGCCGCAGGATCGCGTTAATGCCGCGCAGCCGGTCATTCGTATCCGACCAATCGCGCATGATCACGATGCGCTGATCGGCGCGAAGCTTGGCCGTGTCGGCATTTTCCTGCAGGAACGCGACCAATCCCGACGGGTTGGCGAAGCGATTGCCGTGAAAGGCGATCGATGCGCCCTTCTCGCCCGCCTCGACCTTCTCGACCCCGGCGTCGCGGCATAGCCGCTTGATCGCGATGATTGCCAACAGGTTGTCAACCTCTATCGGCAATGGCCCGAAGCGGTCGATCAGCTCGGCGGCGAAAGCATCGATCTCGCGCCGGTCGAGTAGCTGGGCGATGCGGCGATAAAGTCCGAGCCGCACCGGCAGGTCGGCGACATAGGTCTCGGGAATGAGGACCGGCGTGCCGATGGTGATCTGCGGCGTCCATTCGTCCCGGGGCCCACCCGGCATCGCCTCGCCGCTCCTTGCAGCGACCACGGCCTCTTCCAGAAGGTGCTGGTAAAGCTCGATCCCGACTTCGCGGACATGGCCGGATTGCTCCTCGCCGAGCAAGTTGCCCGCGCCGCGAATGTCGAGATCGTGGCTGGCCAGCGAAAATCCCGCGCCCAGCGTGTCGAGGGTTTGCATCACTTCGAGTCGGCGCCGCGCGGATTCGGTGAGCATTTTTCCCGCGGGCAGCGTGAAATAGGCATAGGCGCGCAGCTTGCCGCGCCCGATCCGACCGCGGAGCTGATAGAGCTGCGCCAGGCCGAACATGTCGGCGCGGTGGACGATCAGCGTGTTGGCGGTCGGAATATCGAGCCCGGATTCGATGATGTTGGTGGACAGCAAGATATCGTAGGCATGATCGTCGAACGCGGTCATCACCGCTTCGAGGCGAACTCGGAGCCATCTGGCCATGCGCCACGGCAAGCTTTGCCTCGGGGACCAGCTCTTTCAATTGCGCCTGAAGCTCGTCGAGGTCGCCAATCCGAGGTACTACGCAGAAAGACTGCCCCCCGCGGTGCAATTCGCGCAGAATCGCTTCGCGCAGGACCACTGGGTCGTAGGGCAGCACGAAAGTCCGCACCGCGAGGCGATCGACAGGCGGCGTCGCGATGACGCTCATTTCCCGCACCCCCGCTAAGGCCAGCTGCATGGTCCGCGGAATCGGCGTCGCGGTCAGCGTCAGGACGTGAACGTTCGCCTTCAATTGTTTCAGCCGCTCTTTCTGGCCGACGCCGAAATGCTGCTCCTCGTCGACGACGAGCAGCCCGAGGCGCAGGAAGGTGACGTTCTTGGCGAGGAGCGCATGGGTGCCGACGACGATGTCGACGCGGCCTTCGGCCAGGTCCCGCTTGATCGTCGCCGCCTGCTTCGGAGCGACGAGGCGGGACAATTGCTCGACGCGCAGCGGCAGCCCCGCGAAGCGCTCCTTGACGGTTCGGAAATGCTGGCGCGCGAGCAGCGTGGTCGGCACCACGATCGCGACCTGCGACCCGGTCATGGCCGCGACAAACGCCGCGCGCATCGCTACCTCAGTCTTGCCGAAACCGACATCGCCGCAAATCAGGCGATCCATCGGTCGTCCCGACGCCATGTCGCCCAGCGTCTCGAGAATGGCGCGCTCCTGGTCGTCGGTTTCGGGATAGGGAAAGCGCGCGGCGAATTCCTCGTAGAGGCCCTCGGGCGGCGTCATGGTCTCGCCCTCGCGCAACTGGCGCTGCGCAGCGATCGCGATCAGCTCTTCGGCGATGTCCTTGATCCGCTTCTTGACCCGCGCCTTGCGCGATTGCCACGACAAAGCGCCCAGCCGGTCGAGCGGCACCTCGGCGTTCTCGGAGCCGTAGCGCGACAGCACCTCGATGTTCTCGACCGGCACGAACAGCTTGTCGTCGCCGGCATAAAGGACGCGCAGGCAATCATGCGGCGCGCCCGCCACTTCGAGCGTGACAAGTCCGTCGTAGCGGCCGATGCCATGCTCGGCATGAACGACGAGGTCGCCAGGCGCGAGCGAGGAGACTTCGGCGACGAACTGGTCGTAATTGGCGCGCCGCCGCGGCGGCCGGGCCAGCCGGTCGCCTAGAATGTCCTGCTCGGTGACCAAGGCGACATCGGCAAAGCCGTATCCACGCTCGAGCGCCAGGACGGCGAGCCCGATGACTCCGGCCGGAAGCGAGCAGAAATCGCGCCAATGCGCGACCGCCGCCGTCGTGCCCGCGCCATGTTCCGTCAACAGAGCGCCCAGCCGCTCGGCCGAGCCCGCGCTATAGGCGGCGACCAGCACGCCCCGGCCGGCCTGCATTTCTTCCGCCAGCCTTTCGCGCACGACATCGAAGAGGTTGCGCGCCGGATCGGCGCGCGCCGCCGAGAATTCGAAGCCCGGCCGCGCCGGTGGAGCAGCGGCGGGCGAACTACGCTCCGGCCGCTCGCCGCCGCCCGCGCCATGCACGGATTCGAAAGGCGAGATCTGCGCGACGGCGCGATGGGCGAGGATCGCGTTCCATTGCGCCTCGCTCAGGAAGAGCTGATCGGGCCGCACCGCGCGATAGCTGGTTGCGCCCCTCACCGCGCCGACTTCGCGGCGGGCTGCGTAAAAGTCCGCGATCGTGGCCAGCCGGTCGGCGCGGACAGAGTTCAGCCTGATGATCGAGCGCCAGCGCGGCGCCCGGCAGATAATCGAAGATCGTCTCGAGGGTTTCGTAATAAAGCGGCAGCCAATGCTCCATGCCGATATAGCGATGTCCGGCGCTGATCGCCTCGTAAAGCGGATCGTCATCGGCGACCGTCCCGAACTGCTCGCGATAACGCGAGCGGAAGCGATGGATCGCGGCCTCGTCGAGCAGCACTTCGCTGACCGGCTTCACGGCAAGCGCATCAAGCACGCCGATGCTGCGCTGGGTCAGGGCATCGAAGCTGCGCAAGCCTTCGATCATGTCGCCGAAGAAATCGAGCCGCACTGGCGCCCGCGCGCCCGAAGGATAGAGGTCGACGATGCCCCCGCGCACCGCGAACTCGCCATGCTCGCGCACCGTGTCAGTGCGGGTATAGCCGTTGCGCGCGAGGATGCCGATCAGCCGGTCGACCGGCATCGTGCCGCCCGACGCGAGCCGCAGCACGCGGCCCTCGAACAGCTTGCGCGGCGCCACGCGCTGGAGCGCGGCGTTGACGGTCGTCAGCACGATGCGCTGGTCCGCGCCGGCCTCGACGAGCCGGGTCAGCGTGTCGATCCTTCGGCTGACGATCTCCGCGTTGGGCGAGACACGGTCATAGGGCAGACAGTCCCAGGCCGGAAAGGTCAAAACCTCGATTTGGGGGTGAAAAAATTCGAGCGCCTGCCGGCTGCGCGCCATGCGGCCATCGTCGCGGCAGACATAGAGAAGAGTGCCGACAAAACCGCGCTCGACGAGCCCGCCTAGCACGAAAGCGTCATGGCCTTCGGGTGTGGCAGCGATCTCGACCCTTCCGGGCCGCGCAAAAAATGTCGCGAGGTCGGTCACGATGCTCCCGGATAACGGAAGCTCAAGAGGAGGCTCAGCACGTCGGTCATCTTTTCCGGCGGCGGCACGGCCCGGCGCGCGACCCAATCGAACAGCTCGGCATCGCTGGTCTCGAGAAGCGCTTCATAGCGATCAAGCTGAGCTGGGGCGAAGCTGTCGAGATACGCGGCCGCAAACGCACCTATCAGGAGATCGCTCTCCTTGGTACCGCGGTGTCCGCTTTGATAGAGGAGCCGCTTCCTGCGGGTCTCCGGCGTTTCTGTCATGCCGCCACTGTGTCTCGCCGCCGAATTGCGATCAAGCCCTCAGCCTGTTAGAACAGGCCAAACGCCCGACGGAGGAACCATGGCGCAAAAGCCGCTCGTGATCGCGCTCGAAGAGCATTTCATGGACGCCGAGATCCGGGCGAAACTGGCCGCCGTCGATGCCGCCGCCGGCGCGCCGCCGCGCACGGCCGAGCGCCTAGCCGATCTCGGTGCGCTTCGCATCAAGGAGATGGACGAGGCCGGCATCGATATCCAGGTGCTCTCGCAGGGCGCGCCCTCGGTGCAGAAGATGGACGCCGACAGCGCCGTCGCCCTATCGCGCCGGGCGAACGACCGCTTGAACGACGCCTGCCGCGCCCATCCCAAGCGCTTTGCCGGCTTCACCGTGCTGCCCACGCCCGATCCCAAGGCGGCGGCTGACGAGCTAGAGCGCACGGTCACGAAATACGGCTTCAAGGGTGCGATGATCCACGGGCTGACCAACGGCCTCTTTCATGACGACCGGCGCTTCTGGCCCATCTATGAACGCGCCCAGGCGCTCGACGTGCCGATCTACATCCATCCGGCCTATCCCCATCCGGCGGTGATCGAGGCGTATTACAAGGAATACGTCGCCGATTGGCCGGTGATCGCGAGCGCGGGCTGGGGCTTCACCGTCGAGACCGCGACCCAGGGCATCCGCATGGTCCTGAGCGGCATGTTCGACGCCTATCCCAGGCTGCAGATCATCCTCGGCCATCTCGGCGAGGGCCTGCCCTTCTATCTCTGGCGCATCAATCAGGCCTTCCAGCGGCGCGGCAATAAGGCGGCCGATAAATCCTTCCGCGAGGTGTTCTGCGAGCATTTCTATGTCACCACCAGCGGATTCTTCTCCGATCCCGCGCTGCAATGCTGCATCACCGAGATGGGCATCGACCGGGTGATGTTCTCGGTCGATTATCCCTTCGTCGACAATCCGCCCGGCGCGGCCTGGATCGCGGCGCTCGCGCTCAACGCCACCGACAAGGAGAAAATCCTAAGCGGCAACGCCAAGCGGCTCTTGAAGCTGTAATTTCGCGAGGAAGGCACAAATGGCCGATAAGCCGTTCGTCATCGCGCTCGAAGAACATTTCATGGACGCCGAGATCCGGGCGAAATTGGCCGCCGTCGCTGCCGCCGAGCTGTGGGGGCCACCGGGCACCGCCGAGCGCCTGGCCGATCTCGGTGCGGTCCGGATCAAGGAGATGGACGAGGCCGGTATCGATCTCCAGGTGCTGTCCCAGAGCGCGCCTTCGGTGCAGAACATCGACGCCGAGAGTGCCGTTACCCTCGCGCGGCGCGCCAATGACCGCCTCAACGAGGCCTGCCGCGCCCACCCCAAGCGCTTTGCTGCCTTCACCGTTCTGCCCACGCCCGATCCCAAGGCAGCAGCGGACGAGCTTGAGCGCACGGTCACGAAATACGGCTTCAAGGGCGCCATGATCCACGCCCTCACCGGCGGCGTCTTCCACGACGACAAGCGGTTCTGGCCGATCTTCGAGCGTGCCCAGGCGCTCGACGTGCCGATCTACCTCCATCCGGCCTATCCCCATCCAGCGGTGGTCGAGGCGTATTACAAGGACTACCTCGCCGATTGGCCGGTGATCGCGGTCGCGGGCTGGGGCTTCAACGTGGAGACCGCCACCGCCGGCTTGCGCCTGGTCTTGAGCGGCATCTTCGACAAATACCCCAAGCTCCAGATCATTCTCGGCCATCTCGGCGAGGGCCTGCCGTTCGCTCTCTGGCGCATCAATAAGAATTTCCAGTGGCGCGGCAACAGAGCGACGAGTAAATCCTTCCGCGAGGTGTTCTGCGAGCATTTCTATGTCACCACCAGCGGATTCTTCTCCGATCCCGCGCTGCAATGCTGCATCACCGAGATCGGTATCGACCGGGTAATGTTCTCGGTCGATTATCCTTATGAGGACAATCCGGCGGGCGCGGCCTGGATCGCGGCGCTTGCGCTCAACGCCGCCGACAAGGCGAAAATCCTGAGCGGCAACGCCAAGCAACTCTTGAAGTTGTAACTTCGCTGGGGAGAAACTCATGGCCGATAAGCCGTTCGTCATCGCGCTCGAAGAGCATTACTGGGATGCCGAACTCGTCGCGGCGAGCGGCGGCGATCACGGACGCGCGCCCGATATCGTGAGAAGGCTCAACGAGATCGGGCCCCTGCGCCTCGCCGCGATGGATGAGGCCGGGATCGACGTTCAGATCCTCGGCCACGGCGCGCCCTCGACGCAGCGCGTGGATGCCGAATCGGCCGTGCGCATCGCGCGCGGCTCGAACGACCGGCTTGCCCAGGCGTGCCGCGCCTATCCAACGCGGTTCTATGGCTTCGCCAATCTGCCGACGCCCGAGCCCAAGGCCGCGGCCGACGAACTCGAGCGCACGGTGACGAAACTGAGCTTCAAGGGCGCGATGGTGCACGGGCCGACGAACGGCGTGTTCTTCGACGATAAGCGCTTCTGGCCCATCTTCGAGCGGGCGGCCGCTCTCGAGGTGCCGATCTACATGCATCCCGCTCAGGTGCATCCCGCCGTCGCCGAGGTCTATCTCAAGGATTACCTGAAGAAATGGCCGGTACTCTCGGGCGCGGGCTGGGGCTTCACCATCGAGACCGCGACCGCAGGGTTGCGTATGGTGCTCTCGGGCGTCTTCGACAAATACCCCAAGCTCCAGATCATTCTCGGCCATATGGGCGAGGGCTTGCCCTTCCTCCTCTATCGCGAGAGCGAGACGCTGGCCGAGATCGGCCCAGGCAAGACCTTCCGCGATTATTTTTGCGAGAACTTCTACATCACGACGAGCGGCTTCTTCTCGAACGCGGCGCTGCAATGCTCGATCACCGAGATCGGCATCGACCGGGTGATGTTCTCCGTCGACTATCCCTACATCGAGAGCAAGCCCGGCACCGACTGGCTGAATAAGATGCAGCTCAACCAGGCCGACAAAGCCAAGATTTTGAGCGGCAACGCCAAGCGGCTGATGAGAGTGTAACAGCAAGGGGGACGAGTGGCGCTTGCGTCCCGAGATTCTCTTTCCACTGTTTGCGCCGGTCACGTCACTCAAGGGCGTCGGACCGAGATTGGGCAAGCTGTTCGAGCGGCTCGGCATCGAGCAGGTCGTCGATCTGCTGTGGCATGTGCCCACCGACATCATCGACCGCCGCTTCCAGCCCAAGATCGCCGACGCGCCAGCCGGCGCGATCGCTACCATGACGGTGACGGTCGAGGCGCACGAAGCGCCGCACAACAAGCGCCAGCCCTACCGGGTGCGTTGCCACGATGAGACCGGTACGCTGTTCCTGGTCTTCTTTCACGGCGCAACCGATTACCTGGAGAGGCTGCTGCCGCTCGGCGCGACGCGGGTGGTGAGCGGCCGGGTCGAGCATTTCAACAATCAAATTCAAATCACCCATCCCGATCACGTTCTCGCGCCCGACGAAGCCGCCCGGCTATCGCTGATCGAGCCCGTCTATGGCCTTACCGCGGGACTGAGCCTGCGGGTCGTGCAGAAGGCCGTCGCCGGCGCGCTCTTGCGCGCGCACGAACTCCCTGAATGGCTCGACCCCGCCTATTTGCACCGCGAGAACTGGCTATCCTGGCGTCAAGCGCTCGGGAAGGTCCATGCCCCCGAAGACATCGCCGACCTCTCGCCGGCCGCGCCGGCACGGCAGCGTCTCGCCTTCGACGAGCTTCTGGCAAACCAATTGGCGCTCGGGCTGATGCGTGAGCCACGTCAAGCACATCCCGGGCCGCGCCCTGGTGGCGACGGGCGAGCTGCGCCGCAAGGTGATCGGCACGCTGCCCTTCCAGCTCACCGATAGCCAAGCCCGAGCGATCGACGAAATCTCCGCCGACATGGCGGCGCCGTCGCGCATGATGCGGCTACTCCAGGGCGATGTCGGCAGCGGCAAGACCGTGGTCGCGCTGGCCGCCATGCTCGATGCGGTCGAGACCGGCGCGCAAGCCGCCCTAATGGCGCCCACGGAAATCCTCGCGCGCCAGCATTACGCGACGCTGACGCAGCTCGCCGCCGGCTCTGGCGTAGAGATCGCGCTCCTTACCGGCCGCGAGAAGGGCCGCACGCGCGCGGCGCTCTTGGAGCGTCTTGCCGCCGGCGAGATCGGCATCCTCGTCGGGACGCATGCGCTGTTTTCGGAGGATGTCGCCTACCATGGTTTGGCGCTCGCCGTCATCGACGAGCAGCATCGCTTCGGCGTCGAGCAGCGTATGGCGCTCGCCGGAAAAGGCCGCGCCGTCGACATTCTGGTGATGACCGCAACGCCGATCCCGCGCACCTTAATGCTGACGGCCTATGGCGATCTCGACGCCTCGCAGCTTACCGAAAAGCCGGCAGGCCGCAAACCGGTCGTCACCCGCATCCTGCCGGTCGAACGGCTCGACGAGGTCGTCGCGGCGGTGCGGCGCGCGCTCGATAGCTCGGCGAAAATTTATTGGATCTGTCCTTTGGTCGACGAATCCGAACTGAGCGACCTAGCCGCCGCCACCGAGCGCTACGAGCATCTCCACAACAGCTTCGGCGCGCGAGTCGGCCTCGTCCACGGCAAGATGACGGGTGCCGAGCGCGACGCGGTGATGGAGGCGTTCGCCAGCGGCGACATCGATCTCCTCGTCGCCACAACGGTCGTAGAAGTGGGCGTGGACGTGCCCGCCGCCACCATCATGGTGATCGAGCACGCCGAGCGTTTCGGCCTTGCTCAGCTTCATCAATTGCGCGGCCGCATCGGGCGCAGCGACCGGCCATCGACCTGCCTCCTCGTCTCTAGCGGGAAGCTGACGGCGACCGCCAAGGCGCGGCTCTCGATCCTGCGCGAGAGCGATGACGGCTTCCGCATCGCCGAGGAAGATCTCCGCCTTAGAGGCGCGGGCGAAATTCTCGGCACGCGGCAAAGCGGGCTGCCGGAGTTACGCCTCGCCGATCTCGCGGTTCACGGCGATCTGCTCGCTGTCGCGCGCGAAGACGCGAAACTGGTGTTGGCGCGCGATCCGGCGCTATCCTCGCCGCGCGGGAAAGCATTGGCCACCCTGCTTTATCTGTTTGGCCGCGACCACGCCGTACGCTACATCCGAGCGGGGTAATGGGAGGACGCAATGACCAATCCATTCGGGCATGTGATGATTGCGCTGGCTGTGGGTTTTGCCGCGCTCGGCGCGACGCAAGCCCAAGCCGAGTCGATCAAGATCGGACTTTCCAGGCTGCTGTCCTACCCGGCGACGCCGATCGCGATCGAGCGGGGCTATTTCAAGGCCGAAGGCATCGACGCGCAGATGGTGTTTTTCGATTCCGCGCAGCCGATCGCGGTCGCGGTTGCCTCGGGCGACGTCGATTTCGGCGTCTCCGGCCTGTCGGCGGGATTCTATACCCTCGCGGCGCGTGGCCAGCTTCGCCTTATCGCCTCGTCGGCCGGCGAGCAGCCGGGCTTTTATAACCTGGTGTTTCTCGCCTCGAACAGGGCGTACAACGCGGGATTAAAAACCGCCAAGGATTTGCCCGGCCACGCGATCGGAATCACCCAGGTCGGGACCAGCCTCCATTACAGCATCGGATTGCTGTCCGAGAAATTGGGATTTCCGATGAGCGCGGTGACGATCAAGCCGCTGCAATCCAACAGCAACGTGATTTCGGCGCTGACCGGGGGAACCCTCGATGCCGGCGTGCTGCCGGGCACGCCCGTCCTGCCGCTCATACAAAAGGGCGACATCAGGCTGCTCGGCTGGGTCGGCGATCTCGTGCCGGGCTGGACCGGCAGCGCCGCCTTCACCGGGACCAAGACCGCCAATACCAAGGGCGATTTGGTGAAGCGCTTCCTCAATGCCTACCGCAAGGGAATGAAGGATTATCACGACGCCTTCACCGGGCCGAACGGACAGCGGGCGGACGGCCCGACCGCACCGGCGATGCTCGTGCTGCTATCGAACTATACCGGCGTTGCCGCCGCCGACATCGACCGCGCGATACCCTATATCGACGCGTCGGGCCGCATCGACGCGGCCGACATCGCGCGCCAGATCGCCTGGTACCAATCGCAGGGGCTTTTAAAGGGCGAGGTCAAGGCCGAGGAACTGATCGACGCCCGGTATGCGGTGCCCGTGACCGCAGGTAAATGAGCCGAAGGAGACCGGACATGATCGGCATGGTGGCACAGGCTTGGTGCGCCGCTTTGGTGGCGCTGGCGGTTCTCGGCGGCCCTTCCGCGCGGGCCGAAACCGTGAAGGTCGGCCTGTCCAAGCTGATCGGCTACCCGGCAGTGCCGATCGCGGTCGAGCGCGGCTATTTCACGGCCGAAGGCCTCGACGTCCAGATGGTGTTGTTCGATTCCGCTCAGCCCATTGCCGTGGCGGTCGCCTCGGGCGATGTCGAGTTCGGGGTCGCCGGCCTGTCGGCGAGTTTCTACACCCTTGCGGCGCAGGGCCAGTTGCGCCTCGTCGCCTCGTCGGGCGGCGATGCGCCGGGCTTTTTCAACCTGGCCTTTCTGGGCTCGAACAAAGCGTATGATGCCGGGCTTAAATCGCCCCACGACTTGCCCGGCCACAGCATCGCCGTTAGCCAATTCGGCACCAGCCTGCACTACGCCATCGGCCAGCTTGCCGAGAAAGACGGCTTCCCGATGAGCGCCGTCACCGTCAGGGCACTGCAGTCCAACACCAACGTGATCGCGGCCCTGATCGGCGGCACGGTCGATGCGGCCGTGATGCCCAGCGCCCCGGCGCTGACGCCCATTCAGAAGGGCGAGATCAAGCTGCTGGCCTGGGCAACCGACATCGCGCCCAACCCCACCGGCAGCGCCGCCTTCGTCTCGACCAAGGCGGCCAACGAGCGCGGCGATATGGTGAGGCATTTCATGATCGCCTACCGAAAGGGAATGCGCGACTTCCACGACGCCTTCACGGCCGCGGACGGCAAGCGCCAGGACGGGCCAGCGGCGCCGGCGATGCTGGCGCTGATGTCGCATTTCACCGGTGTCGCGCCAGCTGAAATCGCCCGCGCGATCCCTTATGTCGATCCTGAAGGCCGGATCGACGCCGCCAGCGTGGCAAGCCAGATCGCCTGGTACAAATCGCAAAATCTATTGAAGGGCGACGTCAAGGCCGACGAGCTGATCGACAGCCGCTACGCCCTGCCCAAGGTCGCCAGCCGATGAAACGCGCGCTGTTCACCGGCGTCACGTTGCGGGCAAGCTTTTCGGGCGTGCCCGCCAGGCCGAGACCATGACATCGCACCTCACCGCTTAAGGGTCTCGCCCGGGGTGACGATGCCGGTTGAGATCACGTATTTGATGGCATCCTCGACCGACATACCGAGGGTGACGACGTCCCTGCGCGGCACGAAGACGAGGTACCCACCCGTCGGGTTGGGCGTCGTCGGAACGTAGATCGCAATCGCATCCTGTCCGGCAAGATTTCCGATCTCGCCTTCGACGGACGCGGTGACAAAGCCGATGGTCCACATCTCGCGGCGCGGCCATTCGACCAGCACGACTTCGCGGAAACTGGTGGACTGCTTGGCGAGAACCGTCTCGAAAATCTGTTTTACCGCGGCATAGACGCCGCGCACGATCGGCATGCGCGCCAGGATCCGCTCGGAAAGGCGAAGCAAAATCCGGCCGAGATAGCCGGCGG
Organism: uncultured Alphaproteobacteria bacterium; assembly: GCA_963803265.1. Lineage (GTDB taxonomy): Bacteria > Pseudomonadota > Alphaproteobacteria > ATCC43930 > CGMCC-115725 > CAIKMD01. The sequence continues at coordinate 195,976 of CAWDLZ010000029.1, forward strand.
TCGCGGCGCCGATCAGGGTGAGCCCGACGACCGCGATCACGAGGCCGATTCCGGGTACGTAGAACGGCAGGTAGGTCTCGGGATTGTACTCCTTCGGCAGAAGGTGCCCGACCGAGGTATCGATGAAATCGACCAGCACCCAGGTCAGGTAGAGGGTCAGCGCGGTCGGGCCGGTCACCAGGATGCCGGCGATGAAATAACCGCGTAGACGCTCCTCGATGAGGAAGCGCCACCAGTGGCGCGGCGGCTCCGCTGGCGCCTCGGAACTCGGCATTACGCAGCCGTTACTTGCAGGTTCAAGGAGTTCATCTTCGAGCTGCGCACGTCAGGCTTCATGCCCGCTCGATCAACTCGATCTTGTAGCCGTCGGGGTCTTCGATGAAGGCGATGTTCACCGTACCGAATTTCAGCGGTCCGGGTGGACGCGGGATTTTCACGCCCTCCCTTTGCAGTGCCGCGCAGATGCCGTGAAGATCGTCGACGGCAATCGCGAGATGCCCGAAGCCCGAGCCGATCGTGTAGGGCTCTTTCTGGTCCCAGTTGTAGGTCAGCTCGACCACCGCGTTGGCGGCATCGTCGCCATAACCGACGAAGGCGATGGTATAGCGGCCGGCCTCGACCTCGCGCTTGCGCAAGAGCTTCATGCCCATGAGGCGGCAATAAAAGTCGATCGAGCGTTCGAGATCGAATACCCGGAGCATGGTATGCAGCAAGCGGAAGCGGCTCGGGTCGATAGCGGTGCCGGGTTTGACAGCGGTCGCTCTCTCCATGGTGGCCTCCTCAGGTTTTTGCCTTGCGCGCCATAACGCCAAGCACTTCGTCTGCGGCGCGCAGGCTCGGCGAAATTTCGCCATAGCCCAGCACGTGCAGCGCCTCCTGGCAAGCGGCGATTTGCGCGGCCCGCGCCGCGGCATTGTCGAGCAGCGAGTTCACCGCGGCGGCGAGGCGCTCGGGCGTGCACTTGTATTGCAGAAATTCCGGCACCGCTTCGCGATCCAGGATCAGATTGACCAAATTGGCGTAGCGCACCTTAACGACGCGAGCCAGGTAGGCATGGGTCAAGGGATTGCCGCGATAGGCGATGACCGCCGGCAGCTTTGCCATCGCGAGTTCGAGTGCGACGGTTCCCGATGCGGCAAGCGCCACGTCGCTCGCTGCGAAGGCGTCGTATTTTTCGTCCGGACCGCGCAATAAGATGGTCGGCAGCGTCCACGCGCCAACGGAAGCCGCGACCCGATCCGCCACGGTCTCGACTGTCGGCACCACGATCCGCAGCCGCGGATGGCGTGCCGCGACGCGCTCGACCGCCGCGGCGAAAATCGGCAACAGCCGGCTCACCTCGCCACGGCGGCTGCCGGGCAGCACGGTGATTAGCGGCACATCGCCCGGCACCGCGTGGCGTCGTCGGAACGCGGCGCCGTCGCCCATATCGGCGCCGCTTTCGACGACCGGATGGCCGACATAGGCGCAGGACAGACCGACCTTGGTAAAATAAGGCGGCTCGAAAGGCAGCAATGTCATCAAATCATCGTACCACCGCGCCATGCGCCGCGCCCTTCCGCCCCGCCACGCCCACACCATTGGCGCGACATAATGAATGAGCGGGATCGGGTTGCCGCGGCGCCGCAGCCGCTCGGCGATGCGCCACGTAAAGCCCGAGCTGTCTATCGTGACGAGCGCGGCCGGACGCTGACGCTCGATATCCGCGACGGTATCGGCGACGTAGTGGAAAATGCGGCGCGCCGCGGGCAAAACCTCGGCCAAGCCCATGATCGCGAGCTCCGACAGCGGCACCCGGCTCGACAGGCCTTGCGCCGCCATATACTCGCCGCCGATACCGGCGAAGCGCAGCTTGCCGCCTGTGCGCTGCTTCAGCGCCGCCATCAGCTTGCCGCCGAGGAAATCGCCGGATGGCTCGCCAGTGACAATATAGATGAGCGGCGCCTCCTCGGTCACGGGGGCGCAGCGTCCGCCGCGACACCCACCACGAAAATTCCCGCTCGGTCGGCGGCCGCGATTACGGCATCGCAATCGAGCACCAAGGTCGCTCCGGCCTCAATCGCGATGCCGGTCAAGCCGGCCTGGGCGGCGGCGGCGACCGTGCCCGGCCCAATGGTCGGCAGATCGGCGCGGCGTTCCTGTCCGGGTTTCGACATCTTCACCAGCACGCCGCCCGCCTCGTCACCGCGCGCGGTGCCGCAACTGGCGATCAAAGCGTCGGTCCCTTCGACCGCCTCGACGCCGAGCGACGATTCCGTGCCGCACCACGACCGCCTGGCCAAGATCGCGCGCGCCTAAAGCGCGCGCCGCCGCGATGCCGGTCGCGATATCGGACCAGGCTGGAGCGTCGGGCCGTTGCGCGCCCAGCGGCCCCAGCGTGGCTAAATCGCCGCTGAGGATGCTGTCCGCGCCGACCACGCGAAACCCCTCGACTTCGAGTTCCTTGATGACGGCGCTCAGCAAGCCGTTATCGCCGAGCGCACGGTATCCAACCTTGGCGAGGAACCGCGCCATCCGCCAATCTGGCCACATCGCCCCGAGCCTCGGCCGCCGCACCGCCCCGGCCAGCACCAGTTCTTCGACGTCATTGGCGCGCAACAGCCGGAAGCCTTCGGCCGCCGCGCCAAGCCTGATCGTGCCATGCGGAACATCCGCGAACGCATCCCGGTCGGCGGCTTCCGCCAGCGCCAACACGAAGAACGGACGCCCTTGTGCGCGACACGCCGCGACGAGGCGCCGGGGCAACTCGCCGCTGCCGGCGACGATGCCAAGCTTAGCCGCCATTCTCCGCCTTGGGCTGGCACAGGCCGCGGCTCGAGGAGCCGCGAATGAACTCCAGCACATCCTTTACCGGCGCGACGTCGGGAAAGCGCACCGCGACTTGATCGAGGCGCTCGGCAAAGGTCCCGGTCTCGCCCTCGAAGAGAAGCTGATAGGCGGTGCGCAGCGCCTGAATCTCGTCGCGCGCGAAACCGCGGCGCTGCATGCCGACGATGTTGAGCCCCGAGAGCCGCGCCCGATCGCCGAGCGCCGAGCCGTAGGGAATGACGTCGCGCTCGACCCCGGTCACGCCGCCGACCATGGCGAGCCGGCCGATGCGGACGAATTGGTGCGCCGCCGAGAGCCCGCCGAAGACGGCGTAATCGCCGACCGTGACGTGACCGGCGAGCGTCGCGTTGTTGGCCATGATCACGCCGTCGCCGATCACGCAATCATGCGCGACATGAACGCCCACCATGAACAGGCCGCCATCGCCGATGCGCGTCACCATGCCGCCCCCGGCAGTGCCGGGATTCATCGTCACGTGCTCGCGGATGATGTTGTTGCGGCCGATGACGAGACGGGATGGTTCGCCCCGGTATTTCAGATCCTGCGGCGGCTGGCCGATCGAGGCGAAGGGAAAGACGCGCGTGCCATCGCCAATCGAGGTGCGACCAGCCACGGCGACATGCGAGATCAGCTCGACGCCCTCGCCCAGCTCGACATCGGCGCCGACATGGCAGAACGGGCCGACCTTGACGCCTTGGCCGATCCGGGCGCCCGGCTCGATGACGGCTGTCGGATGAATGGCGGACATCGGGGATCAAAAATCCATGATCATGGCGCCATAGCTCGCCTCGGCGACGAGCTTGTCCACGACCGTCGCAACCGCTCGGAACTTCCAGAGACTGCCGCGCTGGCGCAGCCGTTCGACATTGAGCAAGAGCGCATCGCCTGGAACCACCGGACGGCGGAAGCGCGCCTCGTCGATGCTGGTGAAATAGACGAGCTTGCCGGCGGCCTCCTCGCCCAGCGCATCGACGACGAGCACCGCCGCTGTCTGCGCCATCGCTTCGATGATCAGGACGCCGGGCATCACCGGCCGCCGCGGAAAGTGACCCTGGAAGTAATGCTCGTCGATGCTGACATTCTTGACGCCGGTTGCGCTGACGCCGCGCACGACATTGACCACGCGGTCGATCATCAGGAATGGCGGGCGATGCGGAATCATCTCCATGATCCGCAGAATATCGATCTCGGGCGTAACCGTTTGCTGGCCGGTGGCTTCCATCCTAGCCGCCCTTCTTCGCCGCCAGACGCTTCAGCGCCAGAACCTGACGGTAAAAATCGCCGCTCGGCTGGGCCGGGCTGCCTAAGACCGTCACGCCCGGCGCAACATCGTGCATCAGACCGGACTGCGCCGCGATGCGCGCGCCATCGCCGACGGTAAGATGACCGATCAGCCCCGCTTGACCGCCGATCATGACGAAATCGCCGATGCGCGTGCTGCCGGAAATACCGACCTGCGCCACCACCACGCAACCCCTACCGATTTGCACGTTGTGCCCGATCTGGACGAGATTATCAATCATCGTCCCCGAGCCGATCACGGTATCGTGCCCCGAGCCGCGATCGACCGTGGTATTGGCGCCGATCTCGACATCGTCGCCGACGATCACCCGGCCGAGCTGCGGTACCTTCACCGGCGCGACCGGATCGGGAGCGAAGCCGAAGCCATCCTGCCCGATGCGCGCGCCAGGATAGATCCGCACGCGCGCGCCGACGATGCAATGGCTGAGGCTCGCATTGGCGCCGACGCGGACATCGTCCCCCAGCACGACGCGCGCTCCGATCGCGGCGTTGACGCCGATGAGGACGCGCTGGCCGATCTCGGCGCCCGGTCCGATCACGGCGCCCGCCTCGACCGCACAGCCTTCGCCCAATCGCGCCGTCGGGTCGACAAACGCGGATGCCGCCACGCCGGGCACGGGCGGCGGCTCGGGATGGAACGCCTGCGCCGCAAGCGCATAAGCGCGGTAGGGCTGAGGCGTGACCAGCAGCGCGACACCGCGAGGCGCCTCGGGGGCAAGCTTCGGATCGAGGATCACGGCGCCGGCCCGCGTCTTGCGCAGGGCCTCGATGTAATGGCGGTTGTCGAGGAAGGAAAGATCCTGCGCCGTCGCGGTTTCGAGCGGAGCGACGTCGCGAAGCATACGCTCGGGCTCGGTCGCGCCGGCGATCTCGGCACCGATGCGCCGCGCAATCTCGGCCACGCTGAGCGGGCTCGGCACCGTGAAGAAGCGCGGATCGGTCATGGCTCAATGAGCGGCTGGCTGCGGCGCTGCGAGCGGCGGCGAAGAAACCGGAGATAAGGCGAGACCCGAATCCGGCGGCAGGTCGAGCGTCACGTCGGGAAGCCTGGTATCAAGCCGCGCGAGCACCTCGGGCGTGATGTCGAGGCCCTGCGCGTCGAACAAAACGGCGGCCTTGGCGACGACGAGATTCGCTTTCCGCTCGGCCGCGATGTCGGCGATGATTTGCAGCGCGGTGTTTTCCACCTTGGTCATGGCGTCGTTATAGGCCTGCTGCAGGGCTTGGCGCGTAACCTGCACGCCGTGATCGAGCGCGTCGTAGTGCTGCTGGAAATCGCGCATCTTGGCGTTGAACGCGTCCGCCGCCAGCACGGTTCGCTGGCTCTCGAGATCGTTCTGCGTCCGCTGTAGCGTGGCTTCCTGCTCCGAGACCTCCTTGGTATAGCTCTCGGTCCGAAGGTTCATCTGCTCTTGCACGTTCTTGGCGGCGAGCGAATCGTGTAATATCTGCTGAACGTCGACGATGATGATGACGGGCGGTGCGACATTCGGCGCCTTTTGCGCCCGCGCTGACATACCGGCGAAAAGCAGCACGATGACCAGCGATCCGGCCAGGCCGAGCTTGACACCGGAGCGCATTTAGAAATTCGACCCGAAACCGACCCGGAAGAACTCCTTCTTGTCGAAGGATTGGAGCAGGACCGGCATGGCCAGATCTACCCGCAACGGGCCGAGCGGCGAATCCCACGAGAGGCCGTAACCGACCGAAACCACGGGAGCAGTGCTTTGAGCGATGTTCGGACCGCTGGCGTCGACCGACCAGGCGGCGCCGAAATCGCTGAAGACATGGCCGCTGAGTCCGAACTCTTTAGGCAGGCCGAGCGGCATCGCGAGCTGAACCGACCCGAGCCAATATTTGTTGGCGCCGAGGGCTTCGTCCGCCATGGTATCGCGCGGTCCGATGCCGCCGTTAGCGAAGCCGCGCAGATTGTCGCCGCCAATGAAATAGCGGTCCTCGATTTGCACCGTGTCGCTGAGTCCGAAGATATAGCCGACTTCGCCCTTCGTGCTCGCCACCCAGCTGGGCGCGATCGGATAGTAATAGCCGGCACTGACGCTGTTGCGCAGAAAATAGGCCTGGCCGCCGAGCCCAGCGACATCGGTCGCTTGCTGCAAGTAGTAACCCGAGGTTGGCTTGGTGGGGCTGTCGCGCTTGTCGTAGAGCATCGACTCGCCGGCGATCGACGAAAGCCGCGATCCGGCCTCCTGAAGAATGTAGATCGACGCGCCTGATTGCACGTCGCTGATCACGTCTTCGCGCAAAGTATAGGTAAGCGTCTGGCGAAGGAATTCGGTGAACTGATAGCCGAGGCGAAACGAGTTGCCATACGACGTCTCCGTATAGCCATCATAATACGAGTTGTCGCGCTGCAAGGCAAAAAGGTCGAAGCCCGCAGCCAGATTGCGGTCCAGGAAATAGGGTTGGGTGAAGCTCAGTTCGGCCTGTTGATCGCGATAGGCGACGGTCGTGTCGAGCCGCAAATCCAGCCCCTGGCCCAGGAGATTGCGCTCGTGGACGCCGATATTCGCCAAGGGTCCATCCGTCGTCGAGTAGCCGACGCCGACCGAGAAATCGCCGGTCGATTCCTCTTGCACATCGACATGGATGATCGTTTTGTCCGGCGCGCTGCCGGGGGTGTTGGTGACATCGACGGTCTTGAAGAAGTTGAGGTTTTTGATGCGCTGCTCCGAGCGCTGCAGCTTCGTCGAATTGAACGCGTCGCCTTCGACGAGCCGGAACTCGCGCCGGATAACCTTATCCTGGGTACGCAGATTGCCGGTGATGTCGATCCGCTCGACATAGACCCGCGGACCTTCCTTCACGTCGAAGCTGACGTCGATGGTCTTCGTATCGGCGTTGCGCTTGACGGTTGGCGTGACGACGACGAAGGCGTAGCCGCGGTCGCCCAGCGCGTCGGTGATCGCCGAGATCGATGTGTCGAGCTCGTCCGCGTTGTACCAACTGCCCTCATGGACCGTCAGCAGCCCGCGCAAGAACGCCGGATCGACATCCTTCAGCTCGCTGGTGATCGCGATCTTGCCGAAATGATAGCGGGCGCCCTCTTCGAGGGTGAAGGTGAGCATGAAGCCCTCGCGATCGGGCGTCAGCTCCGCTACCGCCGAGACAACGCGGAAATCGGGATAGCCCTGGGTGAGGTAGAACTTGCGCAGCAATTCGCGATCGTAGGTCAGCCGGTCGGGGTCATAATTGTCGCTGTTGCTGAGGAAGCGGTACCAACGCGATTCCGTGGTCGAGATCACGTCGCGCAACGTCGACTCGCTGAAGACGTGATTGCCGAGAAAGGTAATGCTGCGGATTCCGGTCGCGGGACCTTCATCGATCTCGAAGACGAGGTTGACGCGGTTCTGCGGCAGCTCGATCACCTTGGGCTGGACGGTGGCGGCGAAGCGTCCCGAGCGCCGGTACAATTCGAGGATGCGGGCGACGTCGCTTTGCACCTTCTCCCGGGTATAAACGAGGCGCGGGCGCAGCTGTATTTCGTCGGTGAGGCTCTCGTCCGTGAGCTTGGAATTGCCTTCGAAGGCGATGCGGTTGATCACCGGGTTCTCGACGACATGCACGACGAGGGCGTCGCCGTCGCGCCTAATGGTCACATCGGAAAAGAGGCCGGTCGCAAACAAAGCCTTCAGCGAGGCATCGAGCTTCTGCGCGTCGTACGGTTCGCCCGGCTGGACCTGGAGATAGGAGCGCACCGTATCGGGCTCGACGCGCTGGGTGCCCTCGATCCGAATTTCCTGGATGGTGCCGCCCGCTTGCGCCACCAGTTCCGCGGACGCCTGCGGCGCCGATGGCGCCTGCGCGAGCGCAGCGCCGGACGCCGATGCCGCGATCAGACCAATCGCGAAGGCGAAGCGCCGCGCCGCACCAAGGAAACTCCGCAACACTTCCCCCTGTTCCGCACCACGTCCCGTCGGTCGAAGCCTAGAGCATTTTCCGGCGAAGTAGATACTGCTTCGCCATGGAAAACACCATCGAATCGAGAAGTGAGAGAAGTTAGAGCAGCGTTCCGATTCGATTCGAATGGACCGCGCTCTAGGTGACCAAACCCTTTAGAAATTCCACGACTTTGAGGTGAACAAGGTCGTTCCAGGTGGCAAATACCATCAGCGTCAGAACCAGCGCGAGGCCCAGGCGAAAGCCGTATTCCTGCGCGCGCTGGCCCAGTGGCTTACCGCGAATTGCCTCGGCGGCATAAAACAGAAGATGTCCGCCGTCAAGGACCGGAATCGGGAAAAGGTTGATGAGCCCGAGATTGATCGACAGCACCGCCATGAAGCTGAGGACCGCGACGAAGCCGTACTGCGCCACCTCGCCCGACATTTGCGCGATCCGAAGCGGGCCGCCGAGCTCGTCCGTGCTGCGCGCCCCGATGATCATTTGCCACACCGCCTGCAGCGTGCTGACCGAAATGTTCACGGTCTCGCCGGTCGCGCGCCACAGCGCGCTCGCCGGATCGCGGCGAATATAGTCGATACCGTGGCTCTCGACGCCGAGCACGCCGAATTCGTGGGTGTTGCCGAAGCGGTCGGTCTGCTTGCTGAGCGTGGGCGTGATCGATAGTGTCGTCTCGACGCCAGCGCGCCTTACCAGAAGAGTTCATGGGAACCCCGAGGTTGAGGCGCACGACGTTCTGGACATCCTCGAAGGTCTCGACCGGCCGGCCGTCGATGGCGAGGAAGACATCGCCCGGCTGTAGCCCGCCCGCTTCGGCGGCGCTGCCGTGCAAGACCTTGTCGACGTCGGGCGGAGTGAAGCGCTGGCCGACCGTCGCGAAAATGGCCGCCAGCAGGACGATCGCGAAGATAAAATTTGCCGCCGGCCCGGCCGCCACGATGGCGGCGCGCTGCGGCAAGCGCTTGTGGTGAAAGGAGACCGCGCGCTCGGCCTCGGTCATCGCCGGCAGATCGGTCGCGGGCATCGACGCCGGATCGGCGTCGCCGAACATCTTGACGTAGCCGCCCAAGGGCACCGCGCTGAATTTCCAACGCGTTCCGGCGCGGTCGTTCCAGCCGAAGAGCTCGGGGCCGAAACCAATCGAGAATACCTCGACGCGAACGCCGTTCCAGCGCGCCACGATGTAATGGCCGAACTCGTGGACGAAGACGAGGACGGTCAGGATGATAAGAAACCAGAGCACTACATAGCCGATGCCGCCGGTGAACGAACCCATGAATGAACCCTGTTCCGAGCTACCGATGACCGAGGATAGCAAATATCGCGCGCGCGCAAGATGAAATAAAGCTTAGATTCGCCTGGGCCACGGTTAAAACCTCCAGTCGAGGGGACTTGCGCCCGCGAGGAAAATAAGCAGCCAATCGGCCGCCGCTGCCATCAGCAGCGAATCGAGCCGATCGAGCAACCCGCCGTGACCCGGGATCAGGCCGCCGGAATCCTTGGCGCCGAACTTCCTTTTCGCTAGAGATTCGGCGAGGTCGCCGAGTTGTGCCGCCGCGCCCAGCACCAGGCTGACGGCCACGACGATGACCGACGGCGCCGCCGCGAGCTGCGCCGTCACGGCCCCGACAAGCGCCGCGCAAGCGAGTCCGCCAACCGCACCGGCCCAAGTCTTGTTGGGCGACAGATGCGGCGCCAGCCGCGCGCCGCCGACCGCACGGCCGATGAAATAGGCGCCGATATCGCTCGCCCACACCACCGCCAGCAGCCAGATCAGTCCCGCGCGCCCGTCCGCCCGCGCGCCGATCCACATCACCCCGATCGAGGGCAGCGTGAGCCACAGCGTGCCGGCGGCGGTCCATCGCGGCGCCGGAGCGCGCGACACAGCCGCCCAGAACCACACTACAACGCTGCCGAGCACGGCGACGACGACCGCGATGCGATCCCAGCCCAGCGCCATGCAAGCAACCGCCGCGACGGCGGTGATGATCACCGGGGAGCCCAGCAAGGGCGAGACGGCGCCGGTAAGCCTTGCCCATTCCCGGGCCATGCCGGCGGCGCCGACCATGACCAGCGCCGCGAGGAAGATCGAGCCGAGCCAGGCCGCGGCAAGCGCCACCGGCATCATGACCAGCGACGATGCGATCCTGAGATAGAGCGCGGCCGCGCTTCGCGGAGCCGAATTACCTCGAGCCAATGGAGGCGCCGTAGCGACGGTCGCGGCCGTGAAAATCGCGCACGGCCCGTTCGAGATCGTCTTTGCTGAAATCGGGCCATAGCGTGTCGGTGAAGACCAGCTCGGCATAGGCGGTCTGCCATAGCAAAAAGTTGCTGATGCGCTGCTCGCCACTGGTGCGGATGAGAAGATCGGGATCGGGAATCCCGGCGGTCAACAGGTAATCGGGGAACAGCGATTCGTCGATTTGCTCGGGAGCGATGCGGCGCGCTGCGGCCTCGGCGACGAGCTTGCGCGCCGCCTGCACGATGTCGTTGCGCCCGCCATAGGAGAGGGCCACGACCAGGGTGAGGCGTCGGTTGTCGCGCGTGAGCTCCTCGGCGTTTACGATGAGCGTGACGATGTCCGCCGCGAGCCGCGCACGATCGCCGATGACCCTGACCCGGACGCCCTGCTGATGCAGCTCGGCGATCTCGCCGCGCAAATAATGCCGCAGTAGGCCCATCAGGTCGCCGATCTCGTCGGGCGAGCGCTTCCAGTTTTCGGACGAGAAGCCGAACAGCGTAAGGTAGGAAATGCCAAGCTCGACCGCGGCTGCGACGGTCCGGCGCACGGCGTCGGCGCCGCGGCGATGGCCGGCGACGCGCGGCAGGCCGCGAGCCTTGGCCCAGCGCCCGTTGCCGTCCATGATGATCGCGACATGCGCCGGCGGCGCCGGCGCCGAGGAACCGCGCTCGCCCGACATCAGACCTGGAGTATCTCCTTGTCCTTGGCGGCCAGCAACTCGTCGACGCGCGTGATCGTGGCGTCGGTCAGAGCTTGGATGTCCTTTTCGAGCTTGCGATGCTGATCCTGCGAGATGGCGCCGTCCTTTTCCTGCTTCTTCAGCAGGTCGAGCCCGTCGCGGCGCACGTTGCGCACCGAGACGCGCGCTTGCTCGGTGTATTTGGCGGCGACGCGGGTAAGTTCCTTGCGCCGTTCCTCGGACAGATCCGGGACCGGCACGCGGATGGTCTGGCCGTCGCTTTGCGGATTGAGTCCGAGACCGGCGTCGCGGATCGCCTTCTCGGTCGGCTTGACGTTGCCGCGGTCCCAGACCTGAACCAGGATCAGCCGCGGCTCGGGCACGCTGACCGTGCCGATCTGGTTCAACGGCAACCTATTGCCATAGGCTTCGACGTGCACGGGATCGAGCAGATTCGCCGAGGCCCGGCCGGTCCGCAGACCGACGAACTCCTTGCGCAGCACCTCGATCGCGCTTTCCATGCGCCGGCGCAAATCGGCGATGATCTTGTCCTCGCTCATGGCCGCATCCCTTCTTCACTGATGATGGTGAAGCGTCCCCTGCCCGACACGACCTCGGCGAAGCCGCCCTTGTCGTGGATCGAAAAGACCAGGATCGGAATCCGATTCTCGCGCGCAAGCGAGATCGCCGCGGCGTCCATGACACGAAGGTCGCGCGACAGCACCTCGAGATAGTTCAGCCGTTCGTAGCGCACCGCCTTCTTGTCGCTGGCCGGATCGGCGCTGTAGACGCCATCGACCTTGGTCGCCTTCATCAGCGCGTCGCATTCCGTTTCCGAGGCGCGCAACGCCGCCGCGGTATCGGTGGTGAAGAAAGGATTGCCGGTGCCCGCCGCGAAGATCACGGCGCGGCCCTTTTCCATGTGGCGGATGGCGCGGCGCCGGATATAGGGCTCGCACACGGCTTGCATCGAAATCGCGCTCTGCACCCGCGTCTGCACGCCGAGCCGCTCGAGCGCGCTCTGCATCGCGAGCGAGTTGATGATCGTAGCCAGCATCCCCATGTAGTCGCCGGTCGCGCGCTCCATCCCGCCGGCAGTGCCCGAGAGGCCGCGAAAGATGTTGCCGCCGCCGACGACCATCGCGACCTGCACGCCACTGTCGTGAACGGTTTTGACTTCGGCGGCAATCCGGGAGATGGTTTCGGGGTCGAGCCCGTAGCCCTGCTCGCCCATCAGCGCCTCGCCGCTGAGCTTCAGGAGGACACGCCGGTATTTGGGTTCCGCTGCCATCCGATCAGACCCGAATTCGAGTGGCGCGGATCATACATGACCGGCGCCGTTCCGTCTCGCCCCTCCGCTCTTCCCCGAGTCGGCAGGATGGTCAATGTTTCAGAGTCGCCGCCACTTCGGCGGCGAAGTCGGTTTGCTCTTTCTCGATGCCCTCGCCCAGCACCAGCCGCTCGAAACCCGCGAGCTTGACCGGGGCGCCGACTTCCTCGGCGGCCAAGTCGACCACTTTCGCCACCTTGGTTTCGTCGTCGATGACGAATATCTGTTCGGATAGGACGCACTCTTCGTAAAATTTGCGCAACCGTCCCTCGACCATCTTATCGATCACGGCATCGGCTTTGCCGGTCGCCTTGGCCTGCTCGTGCAGCACGTCGCGCTCGCGCGCGAGATCGGCCGCCGGCATCGAGGGCGATATCGAGGTAAGAGGGCTTTGCCGCCGCGACGTGCATGGCAAGCTGGCGCCCAACTCCGGCTAGTCGCTCGGCATCTCCGGTCGACTCGAGCGCGACGAGCACCCCGATCTTGCCCAGATCGGGGCCGGCCGCGTTGTGGACGTAAGACCCGACCGCGCCGTGCGCGACCTCGAGCCGCGCCATCCGCCGCACTGACACGTTCTCGCCGATGGTCGCGATGAGATGGGCGAGTTCTTCGGCGACGCTGCGGCCGGTACCCGGGTAGGACGCGGCTATGAGCCGTTCGATATTCTTGTGGCCGAGCGCAAGCTCGGCGACGGCGCGGACGAATTTCTGGAAGGTCTCGTTGCGCGCGACGAAATCGGTTTCGGCGTTGACCTCGACCACGGCGCCGACCTTGCCCTTGACCGCGACGCCGATCAGACCTTCGGCGGCGATGCGTCCGGCCTTCTTGGCGGCGGCCGCGAGACCCTTCTTCCTGAGCCAATCCACCGCGCCTTCGAGATCGCCCGCGGTTTCGCTCAGGGCGCGCTTGCAATCCATCATGCCGGCGCCGGTCTTCTCGCGTAGTTCCTTGACGAGCGCTGCGGTGATTTCAGCCATGGCTCTGCTCCCGCTCACGCCGAAGGTTGTTCGGCGGCGGCTTCCGGCGCCGGGGCAAACTCCTCGGCCGGCACCATCGCTTGCGCACCGATATCGACGCCCGAAGCGACGGCTTCGGCCTGGAGCCCGTCGAGCACCGCGCTCGAGACCAGTTCGCAATAGAGATGCACCGCGCGCATCGCGTCGTCATTGCCCGGAACCGGGTAGGTAATGCCGGCGGGATCGGAATTGCTGTCGAGTATCGCGACAACCGGGATCTTGAGCTTATTCGCTTCCTGGATAGCGATCGCTTCCTTGTTGGTGTCGATGACGAAGAGGATGTCGGGGAGCCCGCCCATCTCCTTGATTCCGCCGAGCGCGCGCTCGAGCTTGTCGCGGTCGCGCGTCAGCGACAGCAGCTCGCGTTTCGTCAACCCTGCCTCGGGCTGGCTGATAGTCTCGTCGAGCTCGCGCAGGCGCTTGATCGATTGCGAAATGGTCTTGAAATTCGTGAGCATGCCGCCGAGCCAGCGGTGATCGACGTAATATTGACCGCAGCGTTTAGCGGATTCGGCGATCGCCTCTTGCGCCTGCCGCTTGGTGCCGACGAACAAGACGCGCCCGCCCGAGGCCGCGACGTCGCGGATCGCGGTGAGTGCGCGCGCCAAGAGCGGCACGGTCTGCTCGAGGTCGATGATGTGGACGTGGTTGCGGACGCCGAAGATGTAGCCTTGCATCTTCGGATTCCAGCGCCGCGTGTGATGGCCGAAATGGACGCCCGCTTCCAGGAGCTGGCGCATGGTAAAGCTGGGGATAGGCATGACTTCGGATCCTTCTCCGGTTGAGCCGCCGCGGGGGACCTATCGGCTTCATGCCGACACCGGAGCGGTCTTCGCGAAAACGAAGGCCGCATCCCCGCGTGAGGGGTTGAGTGAACGAAACACTAAGTAAATAGAGCGAAAGCGGCGGCTTGGCAAGGGCGGCCGGAGGCGGATTTAGAAGTATGAATACGCCGCCCGATCCGCTTCAATCGGCGAAACTCAAGGGAGCGACGCCATGTCACGACCACGCTTCATTCGCGCCGCGCTGCTGATCGCGGCGCTCCTCCTGCCGGCGGTTTCGTCCGCCCAGGCGCAAGGCCCGGCCGCGCGCTTGCGCGGCCAAATCGCGCGCGTCCAAGGCGACCTTCTCACCGTCAAATCGGCGGACGGCAAGATCGTGACCGTCGCCTTGACGCCGGATGCGACCGTAACCCTGGTGGTGCCGGCCCGGCTCACCGACATCAAGCCGGGACGCTTCGTCGGCACCGCCGCGCGGCCCGAGGCTAATAACCGGTGGCGGGCGATCGAGGTCCACATCTTTCCGCTCGGCTCCCACCTTGGCGAAGGCCACCGACCGTGGCAACCGGAGCCCGGCGCCACCATGACCAATGCCGATGTTACCGCCGTGGTGGTCCATGGGAAGGACGGAGCGATCACCCTCACCACGGGCGGGCAGAGCTTCGACATCGACGTGCCGAAAGGCACGCCGATCGTCGCCATTCGGCCGGGCACGCGTAAGCTGCTGGTCAAGCGCGCCGAGGTCACCGTCAACCAGGCCATCGCCGGCGCGGACGGGACGCTGTCGGCCAAGTCGATCACCGTCAGCAAGGCCCGCTCCTGGCCGCCGAAATAGGCGGGTCGCGCGGGCGATGGATTTAGCGGGGGCGTCGCCATCCCGCTCCATCCAGACGCCGCGCGCCATTACCGGGAAGCGGGAACGAAGCGAGCGGATTAGGGCGCCTTACGGATCGTGAACTCGATCACGCCGCCGGGCTCCTCGCGGCAATCGAGCAGCGTCGCGCCAGTGACCCGGCAGAAATGCTCGAAATCCTTGACCGCGCCGGGATCGGTCGCGAGCACGCGTAGGGTTCCGCCCGCCGGCAGGCCCTTCATCGCCTTGCGCGCCTTGAGGACCGGCAGCGGGCATTTCATTCCTTTGGTGTTGAGCGTGACGATATCGCTCATCGGCTCGAGCTTACCCGAAACGATTGCTGCGCGGAAAGCCACGGGGAGCGACCCTTCCGGCGCCCGCGCGCTGACCCTGCCAGGTCAACAGCTCGGTCTCGGTGCGGACGCGACTCTCGCCCTGGCGCCAGGCGAGGCCGTCGGCGAGATGGAACACCGTCGCGTCGGCCAGACCGCCTTCGTGATAGCGCTGCAGGATCACGCCGCGCCCGCGCGCCAACTCCGGCATTTCGGCCAGCGGGAATAGGAGCAGCTTGTGGTTGTCGCCCACCACCGCGACGGTATCGCCCGCGGCCGCGACGCAGACCCGCGCGGTCGCGCCGTCGCCGAGATTGAGCACCTGCTTGCCGTTGCGCGTCTGCGCCAGAACCTCGTCGGCCGGCACGACGAAGCCGCGCCCGTCACTCGCCGCGAGCAAAAGCTTTACGCCCGGCCGATAGGCGAGAAGGGCCACGACATCGTGCTCGTTATCGAGGTCGATCATCAGCCGGATCGGCTCGCCGGCCCCGCGCCCGCCCGGCAGCTTGCCGACATCGAGCGTGTAGAACCGGCCGTTGCTCGCGAACAGCAGCAGCTTGTCGGCGGTCGATGCCTCGATCGCAAAACGCGCCTCGTCGCCTTCCTTGTACTTCACGTCGGCGAGGACAAGGTTGCGACCCTTCACCGCGCGAATCCAGCCCTTGGCCGAGCAGAGCACGGTCGCGGGCTCGCGCTCCACCAGCGCCTCGAGAGGAACCTCGATATCGGCGGGGGGCTGGCCGATCGTGGTGCGGCGCTTGCCCAGCAGCGTCGCCGGCCCGAACTCCTTACGAATCTCGGCGATCTCGGCCTGGATCGCCTTCCATTGCGCCTTCTCGTCCTTTGCCAGCGCCTTCAGCTCTTTTTCCTCGGAGGTCAGCGCGGCGAGCTCTTGCCGGATCGCGATCTCCTCGAGCTTGCGCAGGGCGCGCAAGCGCAAATTCAGGATCGCCTCGGCCTGAACCTCGCTGAGCTTCCAGCGCTTGATCATGCGCTCCTTGGCATCGTCATGGTCGCGGATGATCCGGATGACCTCGTCGAGATGGAGATAGACGATCATCTGACCGCGCAGGATCTCGGCGCGGCGCGCGATCTCGGCGAGGCGGAACGCGGTGCGGCGCAGCAAGACTTCGCGGCGGTGATCGAGGAAGGCTTGCAGCGCTTCCTTCAAATCCATCACCCGCGGCACGCTCTCAGCGTCGAGCACGTTGAGGTTCAAGGGAATCCGCACTTCGAGCTCGGTCGCGCGGAACAAGGATTCCATCAGCACGGCGGCCTCGACGTTGCGGGTCTTCGGCTCGAGCACGAGGCGCACGACGTCGGTGAATTCGTCGCGAATGTCGGCAAGGAGCGGCAGCTTCTTCTCTTCCAACAGCGCCGCGATGCGCTCGATCAGCCGCGACTTCTGCACCTGATAGGGAATCTCGGTGACGACGACCTGATAGAGGCCACGGGCTTGCTCTTCGACGACCCAGCGCGCGCGCAGGCGGAAACTGCCGCGGCCGGTCGCATAAGCCTGCACCACCGAGGCGCGCGGTTCGATCAGCACGCCGCCGGTTGGGAAATCGGGCCCGGGAATCAGCTCGACCAAATCCGCGATGGTGGTAGCTTTCGGACGCCGCACCAGATTGGCCAGCGCGTCGCACAGCTCGACGATGTTATGGGGCGGGATGCTGGTCGCCATGCCGACGGCGATGCCCGAGGCGCCGTTCGCCAAAAGATTGGGAAAGCGCGCCGGCAGCACCACCGGCTCTTCGCTCTCGCCGTCATAGGTGGGGCGGAAATCGACCGCGTTCTCGTCGATGCCGGCGAGCAGCGCCTGGGCCACCTCGGTCATGCGGCTTTCGGTGTAGCGCATCGCGGCCGCGCCATCGCCGTCGATATTGCCGAAATTGCCCTGACCGTCGATCAGCGGATAGCGTTGCGCGAAATCCTGTGCCAGGCGCACCAGCGCCTCGTAGACCGCGATGTCGCCATGGGGATGGAATTTGCCGATCACGTCGCCGACGACGCGCGCCGATTTCTTGTAGCCCGATTTCGGGTCGAGATGGAGCTGGCGCATCGCGAACAGCAAGCGCCGGTGCACCGGCTTCAGCCCGTCGCGAACATCGGGCAGCGAGCGCGCGACGATGGTCGAGAGCGCATAGGAGAGATAGCGCTCGCCCAGCGCCTCGGCGAACGGGATATCGCGCAGCTCGCCTTTCTCCGTCGCGGTGCTCATACGCTAGGTATAGTAAGAACCTGGCGCAACGCGTCAATATATCGCGAACGCGCGGCCGGCAGCTTCCGCCCGTGCGGGGCGAAGACGCGGCGCTCGAGAAAGAAGCCGGTGAGCGCCAGCCCATCCAGAACATCTTCCGGCTCGGGGCGCAGGTTCGCGGCGCCTTGGCGCAGGAAGGGCGGCAGCCGCAGCAGCTTGTCGCGATAAGCCGCGCCGGCGGCAGCCGATACCGCTTGGCCGGACCGCGGCGAGACATAGATCAGATTATCGGTCACGCCGGTCGCCGCGCAGCATGAGCGATCGAGGCCGAAGCCCAGCTCTTCGAGGAGCGCCATCTCCCACTCGACGAACACGACCGCCCAGCGGTCGTCCTCGGCGAGCGCCGCGATCAGCGCGCGCAACCCGTCAAAGGCGCGGGGATGCGGCTCGCGCTCGGGCAACGTCGCGGCCGCCAGCGCCGAAGCCGATGCGAGCGCCGCCAACCGCGCCCGGTCATCGAGCAAGCGCCCCGCTTGACTTTCGACGAGCTCGCCGATGAACGAGCCCAAATGCTCGGCGAGGCGCGCCTTCCAGGTCACCAACAGGCGACTGCCGATCTGCCATTGGGCGCGGCTGCGCGGCGACTGACCGCCGCGCAGCAGACCGGCGTGACGGCCATGCTCGCGCGTCAGCACCTGCACGACCAGCGCGCGCTCGCCGTGGCGGCGCGCCGCCAGCACCACGCCTTCATCGCTCCACTGCATCGTCGCCTTTCGCAGCTTCTCGCGGCGTCACGAGCCGTCAAGCCCCAGACCGATCCGCCGCCACCGGATCGCGGCGGGCCATTCCCAGATCTGCCACGGGCGGGTGGAGCGATTGCTGGAAAAATAAACGATGCCGGCGCGCGCGACGAAGTTTTCCGCCGGCACGAAGCCGACGCCGCTCCCGTCAACGCGGCTATCGGCGGAATCGTCGCGATTGTCGCCCATCATGAAATAGCTTCCCGGCGGCACCGTGAACAGGCCCGTGTTCTCGGCCGGAAGATCGTCGCCGCTCACGATGATGCGGTAACTAACGCCATTCGGGAGCGTCTCGCGATAGCGGTGGCGGGCGGTCCGGCTCGGGTAGAGCGCCAGATCGCGGACTTCTCGCCGCACGGCCACGTCATTGATATAGACGACACCGCTTTTCACCTGGACGCGGTCTCCGGGCAGTCCGATCACGCGCTTGACGAAATCGATCGACGGATCGGCCGGGAGCTTGAAGACCGCGACATCGCCGCGCTCGGGCGCGCGATCGGCATAGGCGTTCTCGACGCCCCACCAATAATCGCCGGCCAGCACGGTCGGCTCCATCGATCCACTCGGCGTCCGATAGGTTGACCAGGAGCGCCAACCGAAAACCTGCTCGACGGGGAAGGCCAGCGCCACGATGAATGCGGCATAGACGAGATAGCGCCGCCAGCGCAAGAGGCGCCGACGATCGGCGCCGGCGCGGCGCTGGAACGCATCGACCCCGGCCGCGATCGCGATCAGAAATCCCAGGGCGACGCCGGCCACGATGAGGAGGAAAACGAGCCAGGCCGGCCAGCCGGGATAGACATAGGCCGTGAATTCGACCGGCACCGCGCTCGCAATCGCAGCGGCGGCGAAACCGGCGCCACGATAATACTCGCCGTTAAAGGCTTGGCCGAGGCCCGGCAGCACCAGAGAGAGCAGGAACGCCCACCAGCGCGACGCGCGTTCCGGCCGGAGCCTCGCGATCATTCGGCGAAATCGAGCCCGATCGCCTGATAATGGGCGCGATCCTCGGCCCAACCCTCACTGACGCGCACGAAGAGGAACAGATGAACGCGGCGCTCCAACAACCGCTCGAGCTCGGCGCGCGCGGTCGCGCCGATGCGCTTGATCTGCGCGCCGCCCTTGCCAAGGACGATCGCTTTCTGACCGGGGCGCTCGACATGAATCGTCTGGGTGATCTTGACGCTGCCATCTTCGCGCTCTTCCCAGCCTTCGGTCTCGACCGTCGCGGCATAGGGCAACTCCTCGCGAAGCTGCAGAAAAATCTGCTCGCGCGTGATCTCGGCGGCCAGCAGGCGCTCGGGCAGGTCGGTCAACTGGTCTTCGGGGAAGAGCCACGGGCCTTCCGGCACCGCGCCGGCCAGATAATCGGCAAGATCGGCGGTGCCGTCGCCGGTCGTGCTCGAGATCATGAACAGGCGCTCGACATCGCAGGCTCGGCCGAGGGCGTCGGCGAGCGGCAGCAGCGTTTCGCGCTTCACGAGGTCGACCTTGTTGAGCGCGATCACCGGCCGCCGTCCGGCCGCCTTCAAGCGCTCGAGGATGCCGCGCGTATCGCCGTCGAAACCGCGTGCGGCATCGACCAGCACCACGACAATGTCGGCGTCCTCGGCGCCCGCCCAGGCCGCCGCCACCATGGCGCGGTCGAGCCGGCGCCGGGGCGCGAAGATGCCGGGCGTGTCGACGAAAATCAGTTGCGCCGTGCCGCGCAGTGCCAGCCCTAGCACCCGGCTGCGCGTCGTCTGCACCTTGGGGCTGACGATCGCGAGCTTGGTGCCGACGAGCAGGTTCAGCAGCGTCGATTTGCCGGCATTCGGCGCGCCGACGAGTGCGATGTAACCGCAGCGCCTAACGTCGTTCATGTGCCGTTGTGGAGCGCGGCGAGCGCCGCCGCCGCCGCCGCGATCTCGGCCGCGCGCTTCGACGATCCCATCGCGGTCGCCGGCTCGAGCCCCGCGATCGTCACCGTCACGGTGAAGCGGCGGCGATGCGCCGGGCCCTCGGTCGCCACGGTGCGATAATCGGGCAGCGGCAGGCCGCGCGCCTGGACCCATTCCTGCAGCGTGGTCTTGGGATCGCGCGGCGGCTCGCTGAGGGCGGCGAGGCGCGCTTCCCAACGCGTGGCGACGAAGCGCCGCGCGGCTTCGAGCCCGCCATCGAGATAAAGCGCGGCGATCACCGCCTCGCAGGCATCGGCGAGAACGCTCGGATTTTCGCGCACTCCGGCCGCGTCTTCGCCGGCCGAGACCTGAAGCCGGGGCCCCAGCGCCACAGCCGCGGCGACTTCGGCGAGCGCCTCGCGCCGCACCAGATGGGTGTGACGGCGGGTGAGCTCGCCCTCCGCCTCGGTCGGGAAGCGGCGCCACAGAAGCTCAGCGACGACGAGGCCGAGGACCCGGTCGCCGAGGAATTCGAGCCGCTCATAGCCGCGCTTGGCGATGCCGCGCCGCCGCACCGCACTGGCATGGGTCAGCGCCTCGATCAGCAGATCGCGCTTGGCGAAATGGTGTCCGAGCGCCTCCTCGAGCGAGACGAGGCTGTCGGTCACGGCGTCCATGGTCAATGAATGCCCTGGAACAGGCGGCTGTAGCGGATCGTGAACGGCCACCTCCATATTTCCCACCACCGCGCATAGCCATCGGTGGAGAAGAACAGGAACTGGGCGCGACCAACGAGGTTTTCCGCTGGAACGAAGCCGACGCCGCTGTCGGGATCGCGGCTGTCGGCCGAGTTGTCGCGGTTGTCGCCCATCATGAAATAGGACCCGGGGGGCACTGAGAAGACTCCGGTGTTGTCGAGTGGCCCTTCGTCGCTGATTTGGATGATGTCGTGCTGGTAGCCGTTGGGCAGCGTCTCGACGTACTCGGTATAGGTCGAGGTGACGTCGTTTTCCGAGTAGAAATAGGTTCCGATGCGGTCGCGCTTGACCGGCTGGCCGTTGATGTTGAGGACGCCATCCTTCATCTGGAGCTTGTCGCCGGGCAGGCCCACGATGCGTTTTATGAAATCGATCGAGGGATCGCGCGGCAGCTTGAACACCACCACGTCGCCGCGCTGCGGCTCGTTGAAGAAGACCCGCCCGGAGAACAACGGCAGGCCCAGCGGCATGGAATAGCGGCTGTAGCCATAGGAGAATTTCGAGACGAACAGGTAATCGCCCACGAGCAGCGTGGGCACCATCGAGGCCGATGGAATGCTGAACGGCTCGTAGAAGAAGGTCCGGATGAAGAGCGCGATGATGATCGCATAGACGACCGTCTTGAGCGTTTCGCCGAGTCCCCCGAGGATTTGCTGGCCATTAAGAACGCTCTCTAACGAACGAGAATCTCGAAGTTTCGCGGCATCGGCGAGGGCCGCTCTCGCGGCCAGACTTAGCCGCCGGGCGGGCGCGAAGTCAAGGGTAGCAGGCCGACTCGGGCTCGGCGCTGATGATGACGAAGGCGCTGGCAAGCGGCTTTTCGTCGCTGAGGGTCAGCTCGATTCGCGCGGTCATGCCCGACGGGGTCATGGCGCCGAGGCGTCGCAACGCGCCTCCGGTGAGCACCAGGGTCGGCCTCCCCGAGGCGAGGTTCACGACGCCAAGATCGCGCCAGTAGACGCCGCTGCGAAAGCCGGTGCCCAGCGCCTTGGAACACGCTTCTTTGGCGGCATAGCGCTTGGCGTAAGAGGCGGCGCGATTGACGCGGCGTTCCGAGCGCCGAATTTCCTCGTCGGTGAAGATGCGGGCGACGAAGCGATCGCCATAGCGCTCGAGCGTGCGTTCGATGCGCCGGATGTCGATTAGATCGCTGCCGATCCCGAGGATCATCCCGCGCCTACCGCGCTTTCAGTGCCAAGCGAGGCGGCGCGGGCTTCTTGCATCAGCGCGCGCATCCGCTTCACCGCGCTGTCGAGACCGACAAAGATCGCCTCGCCCACGAGGAAATGCCCGATATTGAGCTCGACGATCGCGAGAATCGCGGCAATCGGCCCGACACTGTCGAATCCGAGCCCGTGGCCGGCATGGCATTCGAGACCGAGCTCTTGCGCATATGCGGCGGCGGCCGCGATGCGATCGAGCTCGCGCCGGCGCTCTAACCCAGCGGCAGCGCAATAGGCGCCGGTATGCAGCTCGACGACCGGCGTGCCGAGGCGCATCGCGCTCTCGATCTGGCGCCGCTCGGGATCGACGAAGAGCGAGACCCGGATGCCCGAATCGCGCAAGCGCGCTATCACCGGCGCGAGCTGCGTAGCACGGGCCGCGACATCGAGGCCGCCTTCCGTCGTCAGCTCCGCGCGTTTTTCGGGAACCAGGCACGTGGCGTGCGGCTTGTGCGCGAGTGCTATGCCAAGCATCTCGGGCGTCGCGGCCATCTCCAAGTTCAGCGGAAGATCGATCTCGCCGACGAGCCTCGCAATGTCGTCGTCGCCGATATGGCGGCGGTCTTCGCGCAGATGCGCCGTGATGCCGTCTGCGCCCGCCTGCTGGGCAAGGCGCGCGGCGCGCACTGGATCGGGATGCCGGCCGCCGCGCGCGTTGCGAATGGTGGCGACGTGATCGATGTTGACGCCGAGGCGCAGCGCAGGCTTATCCCGCATCGTCAGCCCCGCGCGCGCTCGACCGAGTTGATGACCGGCGTCGCGCGCAGCGCCGCGATGATGTTGGTGAGGTGGCGTAGATTCTGGACCTCGACATCGACGAGTATCTCGAAAAAATCGATCGAACGGTTGGTGATCTTGAGATTGGTGATGTTGCCGCCGCCCTTGCCGATCACGGTGGTGAGGCTGCCCAGGCCGCCCGGCTCGTTCCCCAGCGTCACTTCGATGCGCCCGACATGGGCGCCCGAGGAGGCGTCCGCATCCCAGGCGACGTCGAGCCAGCGCTCGGGAGTCTCGGCAAAAGTGGCCAAGCGTCTCGCAATCGATGGTGTGAACGGTCACGCCCTTGCCGGTGTGGACGATGCCGACGATCCGATCGCCCGGCAGGGGGTGGCAGCAGCCGGCATAGTGCACCGCCATGCCGGGAATGAGGCCGCGAATCGGCACGGCGTTTTGGGCCGCCTTCTTGCCGCGCGCCGGCGCCAGCGGCACCACCTTGCCGACTTCCGCGTCGGCCTTGGGCGGGTAAAGCGAATGGACGATCTCGCGACCGGTGTGCAGCCCTTCGCCGACGGCGACGTAGAGATCCTCGGGCGCTCGCGCAACTGAACGTGGCGAGGACGGTGCCGAGCGATTTCTCGTTCATGGTCGTGGCCCTCCTGCCGAAACGCCTTTTGCAGAATGGCCTTGCCGAGATCGAGATATTGCTGGCGTTGCTGCGTGCGGACGAAGCGGCGGATCCGCGCGCGCGCCTTGCCGGTGACGACGAAACGCTCCCACGTCGGCGACGGCGTTTGCGCCTTCGAAGTCACGACCTCGACCTGATCGCCGTTGACGAGCTGCGTGCGCAAGGGGACGAGCTTGCCGTTCACCTTGGCGCCAACGCAGCTATCGCCGATCTCGGAATGGACGGCATAGGCGAAATCGACCGGGGTCGAGCCGCGCGGCAGCTCAATCAGATCGCCCTTGGGCGTGAAGCAAAACACCTGATCCTGAAACATCTCGAGCTTGGTGTGCTCGAGGAATTCCTGCGGATCGGAGGCATGTTCGAGAATATCGAGCAGCTCGCGCAGCCAGCGGTACTGCCGGCCTTCGGTGCGCGGCGAGACCGATTGCTTGTAGACCCAGTGCGCGGCGACGCCGAGCTCGGCGACCTCGTGCATCTCGTGGGTGCGGATTTGCAGCTCGATGCGCTGGCGCTCGGGACCGATCACGCCGGTGTGGAGGGAGCGATAATTATTGGGCTTAGGCGTCGAGATATAGTCGCTTGAAGCGGCCCGGCACGACCGGATAGGTGCTGTGGACGACGCCCAGTGCGTGGTAGCACGCCTCGACGCTATCGACGACCACGCGGAAGGCCATGATGTCGGAGAGTTGCTCGAACGCGACGTTCTTCCTTTGCATCTTGCGCCAGATCGAATAGGGCGATTTCTCGCGCCCCGACAGGTCGGCCTTCACCCCGCTCTTCGTCAGCGTTTCGCCGAGCTCTTTCAGGATGCGCTGGACGACGCCGCCACCCTTGTCCTTGCAGGAAAGCGAGCCGCGCCCTGATGCTCTCGTTCGCGTCGGGATAGAGCTCGGCGAAGGCCAGATCCTCGAGCTCGTCCTTGATCTCGTGCATGCCGATGCGTTCGGCGAGCGGCGCGTAGATCTCCATGGTCTCGCGCGCGGTGCGGCGGCGCTTGTCGGGATCCTTGATGAAGCGCAGCGTCCGCATGTTGTGCAGCCGATCCGCCAGCTTCACCAGCAGGACGCGGATGTCTTCCGACATCGCGAGGACGAGCTTGCGGAAATTCTCGGCCTGCTTCGTCTGATCCGACTGTAATTCGAGACGCGACAGTTTGGTCACCCCATCGACGAGGCGCCCGATATCGGCGCCGAAGACGCGCTCGATATCGTGGAGCGTCGCAAGCGTGTCCTCGACCGTGTCGTGCAAGAGGCCCGGTGATGATCGAGGCGCAATCGAGTTTCATCCCCGACAAAATGCCGGCGACCTCGACCGGATGGGAGAAATAGGGATCGCCGGACGCGCGAAGCTGCGCGCCGTGCGCTTTCATCGAATACACATAGGCGCGATTGAGCGCGTCCTCGTCGGCATTCGGGTCGTAGGACTTGACCCGTTCGACCAACTCGAATTGCCGCATCATGACGGCGCGCGATTCGGGCGCCCCGGCAGGGACGGCAGCGGCGGCGCGAGAAAGGGGTTCGCCGCCCTGCATCCGGTTATTCTGTGAGGTCGCCCGCCTCGGCTTCGCCTTCCGGCAGAGCGGGCGGCACGACCTCGTCCAGCCCCACGCCCGCGTCGGGTTCCGCGAGCAAGTGGTCCAGAGGCTCGGCCTCGACCCCGGCCTCATCGACCTCGTCTTCGTCCTCGCCTTCCAGCGGCGCCAGATCGGCCGCCCAGCTTGCCGGTGCCCCGATCTCGACGTCGTGGTCTTCCTCGGGCTCGTCGATCTCGACATGCTTCTGCATGCCCTTGATCGCGTTTTCGAACAAGGTTTCGCGCGGAATGGTGTCGTCGGCGATCTCGCGCAAGGCGACGACCGGTCCCTTGTCGTTGTCGCGATCGACCGTGAGCGGCGCGCCGCCGGCAATGTCGCGGGCCCGCTGCGCCGCGAGAAGCGCCAGCTCGAACCGGTTCGGAATTCGTAGGACGCAATCTTCGACGGTAACCCGAGCCATTCGACCAAATCTCCCGTAAGAATATTTCAATTTTGAATATAAGAGACCTCTACCGGTCCTGCAACAGGGGTCTGGCCCGGAACCGAGGTTTCACGGCAGATTTGATCGGTCACGGACCGATCGGCTCGGCCTTTTGCCCTTGCGGCAGGGCGGCGATCAAGGCTTCGACCGAAAGTCGCGATTTCGGATGGCGCCAGCCGGGCGCGATCTCGGCGAGCGGAAGCAGGACGAAAGCGCGCTCGGCGAGGCGCGGATGGGGCAGGACGAGACCCGGCGCGTCCACTACTCGTCCATCATAATCGAGGAGATCGAGGTCGAGGCTGCGCGCCGCGTTTGGGATGCCGCGCTTTCGGCCGAAACGCAGCTCGATCGTCCGCATCAGCAAGAACAGCTCGGCCGGGCCCAGACCCGTCGCGACCGCAGCTACGCCGTTCAAGAACCAGGGCTGGTCCGACATCGGCACCGGCGCCGTGCGCCACCAGCGCGAGCGCGAAAGCGTCACGACACCAGCCGCGCCCAGTGCGGCGAGCGCCGCTTCGAGCGTCGCTTGCGGCGGCCCGGCCGCGCTTGGCAAATTGGCCCCGAGGCCCAGGAGGATCATCGGCGCCGCGCGAGCCGCCGCCTCAGAAGCCCTCGGTCCCCGACCACGCCCAATCGTCGATTTTGTGGAACATCTCCGCGATCTTCGGGTGCTTGCCGATCAGCCCCTGCTCATAGGTGTATTTGAGCGCGGTCTCGACATTGTGTCGGTTGATGTCGTTGAGCCCGTACTGCCACGGATCGGGACCCAAGAGCGCGGTTTGCTCGTCGCTGGTCGAGCTATAGAACGCGAGCGGCAGGATGCGCGGGTTCTTGAGATGCTGCAGCGCGATCTTCTTGGACTCGTTGAATGCATAAGCGAGGTTTTCCGGGACCCACGGATTTTTCGCGATCAGCTCTTCCTTGATGATGAGCGTGTGCATTATGGGGAATATCTTGGTCTTGCGGTAATAGTCGATCTCGGCCTGCTTATAGTCGGGAAAGAGCCGCGCGATCCGCTTATCGCCGGCGAGGAGCGAGCGCGGATAGCCGGCCGACATCATGGCGTCGATCTCGCCCGAGAGCAGCCGCTCTTCGACGCTCGGACCGTGCTCGATGATTTCGATGTTGAAGCCCTCTTGCTTGGCAAAAGGAATGTCGTGCGGCCGATCGGTGTACCAAGCGACGTCCTTGTGCGAGAGTCCATAATGTTCGCCCAGCGTGCCTCTGAGCCAGGTGCAGGCCGCGGCGAGCATGCCGCCGCTGCAGCCGAATTT
This sequence comes from uncultured Alphaproteobacteria bacterium, assembly GCA_963803265.1. Lineage (GTDB taxonomy): Bacteria > Pseudomonadota > Alphaproteobacteria > ATCC43930 > CGMCC-115725 > CAIKMD01. Next base: position 222,811 of record CAWDLZ010000029.1, read on the forward strand.
GCCACCTTTCAATTGGGACGCCTTCGCGATCCCCTTCGCCGCGTTGACGAACAGGAAGCCGTGGCGGAACCGCCGATGCAGGAAAATCGGCAGCGCGACGTAAGGATGACCGCGGTCGCGCGCCATGTAATAGCCGCACAGGTTGAATTCGCCGGCATCGCATTCGGCATTGCGGTCGAGCCGCCAATGGCGATCGCGCGACGAGGTCGCGCACAGCATCGTGAGATCGATGCCGTCGGCTTCAACGCGGCCTTCCTTGAGCGGCCGGGTAATCTCGTAATCGGCGCAAGTCAGCGTGATCTTCAGCTTCGATGGCATGGCGCGGTCCTTATGGTTCGGTAAGAAGTCGGTCGGATCACTTCGCGGGCAGGTACGCTTCGGTATCATATTCAAAAATCGGGCTCGGTATCGAGAATATGGAGATCGACGAACGAGTGCGGCAATACCTCGCGCGAGCGGGAATGAACTTGCAATCGCGCGAAAGAATGCGCGCGCCGATTGCGCGGTCTCGGCTGGGATGCAACGCGCCATATTACGGCACGCTCGACGAAAAGAAACAGCGGCGCGATCGCAAGGCGCTCGCTTGACGGCGCGCGCGGGAGAGCGCCAAATAAAGCCATAAATTCCTGGTCATTAATGGAGCGCGATATGTTGTTTTATCCTGAAGAGCGGATTGCCCTGTTCATCGACGGCGCCAATCTTTATGCCGCGGCGCGGGCGCTCGCCTTTGACATCGATTACAAGCGGCTGCTCGAGCTGTTCGGCGGCAAGGCCCGGCTCGTTCGTGCATTCTACTACACCGCGCTGATCGAGGATCAGGAATATTCGCCGCTGCGGCCGCTGGTCGATTGGCTCGATTACAACGGCTACACCATGGTCACGAAGCCGACCAAGGAATTCACCGACGCGACGGGCCGCCGCAAGCTCAAGGGCAACATGGACGTCGAGCTCGCGATCGACGTGATGGAGATGGCGGCCTCGCTCGATCATATCGTGCTGTTCTCGGGCGACGGCGACTTTCGCCGCCTCGTCGAGGCAGTGCAGAGAAAAGGCGTGCGCGTCACGGTGGTCTCGACGCTGCGCTCATCGCCGCCAATGATCGCCGACGAGCTGCGCCGCCAGGCCGACATCTTCGTCGAGTTGCAAGAGCTGGCGCCGCAGATCATGCGCAGCCACGCCCATCAACGCGAACAGCAATATTCCGACAACGACGCCTGACGCCGGGGCGCGGCGCGAGGTGGCGCTCGATCCCGGCCGAGACTGTTCGCTGTGCCCTCGGCTTGCCCGATTTCGGAGGGCTCAGCGCAGGGCGCATCCCGACTGGCATAACGCGCCAGTGCCGGCCTTTGGCGGGATCGACTCACGGTTGTTGATCGTCGGCCTCGCGCCGGGCCTCCAGGGCGCCAACCGCACCGGACGGCCTTTCACGGGTGATTGGGCCGGCGACCTGCTCTATGGCACCTTGGCGAAATTCGGCTTTGCGCGCGGCCGCTACGCCGAGCGCGCCGATGACCGCCTGGCCCTGATCGATTGCCGGATCAGCAACGCGGTGCGCTGCGTGCCGCCCGCCAACAAGCCCCTGCCCGCTGAAATCGCCGCGTGCCGCCCGTTTCTGGTCGCCGAGATCGCGGCGATGACGCGGCTCGAGGCGATCCTCGCGCTCGGCCTCGTCGCGCATGGCGCCGTGCTGGCGGCATTGGCCGAGAAAAAATCCGCCTTCGCCTTCCGCCACGGCGCGATCCATCGCCTGACGCGGGGCACCGTCCTCGCCGACAGTTATCATTGCTCGCGGCTCAACACGAATACCGGCAAGCTCACGCCGGCGATGTTCGAGGCCGTAGTCGCCGCGGTGCGCGAGTTGCTCGATCGCCCCGCGCCGCTTTGAGCGCCATGCCTCAGCCGGTCCGCGCCCGCAAGATCCGGGCCTTGTCGCGGCGCCAGTCGCGCGCCTTCGTCGCCTCGCGCTTGTCGGATTTGCGTTTGCCCTTGGCCAGGCCCAGCTCGATCTTGGCGCGGCCGCGCTCGTTGAAATAGACCGACAGCGGCACAACCGTGATGCCCTCGCGCTTGATCGCGCCTAAGAGACGGTTGATCTCGCGCCGATGCAGCAGCAGCCGGCGGCGCCGGCGCGGCGCGTGGTTGAAGCGCGCGGCCGGATATTCGGGGATGTTGGCGTTGATGAGATAAAGCTCGCCCGCGATCTCGGCGGCATAGGCCTCGGCGATGCTGGCGAGGCCCGCGCGCAGCACCTTGACCTCAGTGCCGGTGAGCTCGATCCCGGCCTCGATCGTGTCTTCGATGAAATAGTCGTGCCGCGCCCGCCGGTTCAGCGCGACGTAACGCTCGTCTCCGCGCAGCGCCATGAGGCTCGGATCAGTTCAGCCACGCCCGCCGAGCGCATGGCGGCGCGCACCGTCTCCTGCGCCTGCGGGCTCGCGGATACCAGCGGCAGGCGCACCTCTGGCGTCAATTGGCCAAGCAGCGACGCCGCGTATTTCACCGGGGCCGGACTGGTCTCGACGAACAACGCATCGTGCAGCGGCGCGAGGCGCGTGTTGATCTTCATCGCCGCGGCGGCGTCGCCCCTCCGCCATGCTTCGTGCATGTCGGCGCAGGCGCGCGGCGCGACATTGGCCGTCACCGAAATGCAGCCATCGCCGCCCTGGGCCAGGAACGCCATCGCCGTCCCGTCCTCGCCCGAGAGCATGGCGAAGTCGGGACCGATCGCGGCGCGGGTGCGCAACGGCCGCGCGAGATCGTTGGTCGCGTCCTTCACGCCCACAATGTTGGGCAGTTTGGCGAGCCGCGCCATGGTGGCGACGCTCATATCGACCACGCAGCGCGGCGGAATGTTGTATATGACGAGCGGCAGATCGACGGCCTCGCTGATCGCCTTGTAATGCTGATAGAGCCCCTCTTGTGTCGGCTTGTTGTAATAGGGCGTCACGACCAGCGCGGCATCGGCGCCCGCCGCCTTGGCATGGCGCGTCAATTCGATCGCCTCGGCGGTCGAGTTGGAGCCGGTGCCCGCGACCACCGGAACCCGGCCCTTGGCCACCTCGATGCACAACTCGACGACGCGTTTGTGCTCTTCATGGCTCAAAGTCGGCGACTCGCCGGTGGTGCCGCAAGGCACGACGCCATGAGTTCCTTGTTCGATTTGCCAATCCACGAAATCCTGGAATGCCTTCTCGTCCACGGCCCCGTTGCGGAACGGCGTGATCAGCGCGACGAGCGACCCTTTCAGCATTCTGGCCTCCACCGACGCGGGGGGTTGCGGCGAAAGACGATAGGGCAACGTGGCGTGCCCGGCAACCAGGGCGAATTCCTTTGTCTCGCAGGGGATAGCGATTAGAATAATGCGCTGGAGAAGCAGGAACCGAATGAATCTCGCGCGGGCTGTCGTTCTCTTCGCGGCGCTGTCGTTCGCCGTCTTCGCGGCGGCGGCGACGCACGCGGCGCAATTATCGGATGGCGATCGCCAGATCTATGCCGACGCCTTCGCCGCAGCCAAGCGCGGCGATTGGGCGGACGCCCGGCGCCTCGCGGCTGAGGCGCAAGATCCGCTGCCAGCCACCATCCTGCGCTGGCTGCAATATACCCATGGCGGCGCCGCGAGCTTCGCCGAGATCGCTAGTTTCGCCGACAGCCACGCCGATTGGCCCCGACAAAAGCTGCTGCGCCAAGCCGCCGAGGCAGCAATCGGGACCGCGACCGATACGCAGCTCGCGGTGTGGTTCGCGGCGCATCCGCCGGTGTCGCCGGCGGCGCGGCTGCGCGAAGCCGACATGCTGATGGCAGCCGGGCGCCAGGACGACGCGATCCGGACGATCCGCGAGACCTGGATCGAGGGCGACTTCTCGGCGATAGAGGAAAGGCTGATGCTCCAGGGGTATCACGATGTGCTGCGCGGCCAGGACAATGCGCGCCGCCTCGACCGCTTGATCTGGGACGGCCAGGCCGAGGAAGCCGAGCATATGCTCAACCATGTCGGACCGGAAACCGCGGCGCTCGGTCGAGCGCGTCTCGGGCTCGCGGCGATGGCTCCGGGGGTCGAAACGCTGATCGCCCGCGTGCCGGCGCAGCTGCAGAACGATCCCGGTCTGTTGTTCGAGCGAATGCGTTGGCGGCGCCGCAAAAACCTCGACGATGACGCGGCCGATATCCTCGAACACGCGCCGGCCCAACTCGGCCGTCCCGAGGCCTGGGCCACCGAGCGGCTCATTCTCGCCCGCCGGCTGCTCGACGAAAATCAAGCGCCGCGCGCCTATCGGCTCGCCGCCCAGCACGGGCTGTCCAACGGAGAGACCTTCGCCGAGCTCGAATTCCTCGCCGGATGGATCGCGCTGCGCAATCTCCATCAGCCGAACATCGCCTTCAACCACTTCGTCCGCCTCTATGACGACGTCAAGCTGCCGATCAGCTTGGCGCGCGGCGCTTATTGGGCAGCGCGCGCGGCCGAGACGATGGGCGAAGCCACGCTCGCCAACACTTGGTACACGAACGCCGCGCGGCAGATCACGACCTATTACGGACAGCTCGCCGCGACCCGTCTCGGCAGCGCCGGCCTGGCAGCGGTCGCGCCCGAGCCGGTACCGACCGCGGCCGAGACGGCGGCCTACGAGGCCAACGATCTGGCGCGGGCGGCGCGCGATTTGGCCGCGCTCGGCGATAACGACGACGTGCCGATCTTCCTGCGGCGCCTCGACGACGAGGCGCGGACGCCCGCGCAATTCGCGCTAACGGCGCGACTCGCACGGGCGCTCGACCGGTCCGATATCGCCGTCACTGCGGCTAAGCACGCCAGTTATGCCGGCATCACGCTGCTCGAAGAGGGTTATCCGATCGCCCGCCTACCGCCGGGCGGCAATATCGAGGCGCCGCTCGTGCTCGCGCTGACGCGGCAGGAGAGCGCGTTCGATGCGAGCGCGACCTCGGGCGCGGGCGCCCTCGGCTTGATGCAGCTCATGCCGGCCACCGCTAGCCAGATCGCGAAGGATCTCAATCTGCCCTTCTCGCGCGGGCGGCTGACCACCGACATCGCCTATAACCTCACGCTGGGACGCGCCTATCTCGATTCGCTGATCGACGATTTCTCCGGCTCCTACGTGCTCGCCGTGGCGGCCTATAATGCCGGGCCGGCGCGCGTGCACCAATGGATGCAGGATCATGGCGATCCGCGAACGGCGAGCGTCGACGTCGTCGATTGGATCGAAAGCATCCCAATCCCCGAAACCCGCAATTACGTCCAGCGCGTGCTCGAGAATCTGCAGATTTACCGGCTGCGGCTCGGGACCAAGCTGCCGAGCTTATCGCTGGCGGGCGATCTGAAGCGCTGAGCGATGGCCGATCCGAAGCTGCCCGACGCCGCCGACATTCGCGCGGCGGCTTCCCGGCTCGACGGCAAGGCGACGGCGACCCCGTTGCTGTCCTCGCCCCTCGTCGATGCGCGCCTCGGCGGGCGCTTGCTAATCAAGGCCGAATGCCTGCAACGCACCGGCTCGTTCAAATTCCGCGGCGCCTATAATGCGCTCGCGCAGCTTGCGCCCGCGCGGCGCGCCGCCGGTGTCGTTGCCTATTCTTCCGGCAATCATGCTCAGGGCGTCGCCGCGGCCGCGCAACTTCTCGACATGCCGGCGGTCATCGTGATGCCCGCGGACGCGCCGGCGATCAAGATCGCGAACACACGCGCCTATGGCGCGGAGATCGTGTTCTACGAGCGCTACCGGGAGAATCGCGAAGCGATTGGCGCGACGCTGGCGCAACAACGCGGCGCCGAGCTGCTGCCGCCTTACGACGACGCGCGAATCATCGCCGGCCAGGGCACCATCGGTCTCGAGGTCGCGGTCGCAGCGAAGGCGTGCGGCCGCGTGCCCGATGCCGTGATCGCGAGCTGCAGCGGCGGCGGATTGGTCGCGGGGATCGCGACGGCGCTCGCCGAGGCAAGCCCCGGCACTGCGGTCTATGCCGCCGAGCCCGAAGGCCTTGACGATATGCGCCGCTCGCTCGCGGCGGGCCGGCGGGTCGCCAACGATCCGGCGGCGCGCTCGATTTGCGACGCGCTCCTGGCGCCGATGCCGGGCGAGTTCACCTTCGCCCTTGCGCGACGGTACCTCGCCGGCGGATTCGCGGTCGCCGACCGGGAGGTCGGTCGCGCGATGAAAGTGGCGTTCGAGGAATACAAGCTCGTGCTCGAGCCAAGCGGCGCGGCGGCGCTCGCCGCATGTATCGCAGGAAGGCTTGATGTCGCAGGTAAAACGGTGGTCGTGATCGCCTTGGGCGGAAATGTTGACAGCGCGAGCTTCGCCGCCGCGATTGATGGCTAAAGCGCGGTCCGTCCGAATCGAGCCGGACCCTTGCTCGAACCGCGCAGCCGGTTAGCTGGCCTCGGCGGGCTCGGGGAGGTCGGAGCGACCAGCCGCGTTGCGCAAGCTCCGCAGCGACGGCAAGAGCTGCTCGGCGTTGTCGTTCGGTATCGCGTCGCGCTCGACGCGCCGGCTATAACCTTCTAACACCGCGCCCGGCTCGATCCGGATCGAGCAGTATACGATGTCGGCGGTGACGCGGGCCGTGCGCCCCAGCACGACATCGACAGCCACGAGCCTGCCCGACAGCGTGCCGTTGACGATCACCGTCTCGGCCTCGATCGAGCCGTTGATCGAGCCGCCATCGGGGATCGTCACCTTGCCGGCGGTGAGATTGCCCGTGAGCGTCCCGCCCATGAAGACCTCGCCGGCGCAAACGACGTCGCCTTCCATCTGGAAGCCCTCGCTCAGGATAGTAGGCACGGTGCGCCGCACAGACTTGGCGCCGCTAATTTCCACTAATTTGAACCACATTTCGTCCTGCCGCCATGAATTTTGCCGGATCCACCGGCGAGCCATTGACCTGCACTTCGTAGTGAACATGCGGGCCGGTCGTGCGTCCGGTGCTGCCGAGCTCGCCGACTTCGACGTGGGCACCGACCTTCTGACCGCGAGCCACCAAGATGCGGTGAAGATGCGCGTATCGCGTGACGATACCGTGACCGTGATCGATATCGACGGTCCGGCCATATCCTTCCTTCGTCCCGGTGAAGATGACGGTGCCGGGCGCCGTGCTGTACACAGCGCTCAGATAGGGCGCCGAGAGATCGAGACCCGGATGGAAGGACGGGCGATGATTGATCGGATCCACGCGCGGGCCAAAGCCGCTTTCGATTTGATACGAATCGAGGGGGGGCGCGAGCGGCAGCATCTTCGCGAGCTTCTTGAGGTCTTCGAGGCGCTGTCCGCCGAAGTCCGCTAGGCGCGCATCGTCGAGCGCGATGAACGGGCCGCCTTGCCCACTCGGGGTCGTTTCAAGCTTGTCCAGGAGGCGCTCGACATCGACGCCGGTCGAAGCCAGCAATTTTTCGAGCTCCCGAGGATGCCGCCTGGGCGTGCGGCACGGCATCGGGCTTTTTCGGGGGAACCGTTGGCGCGTTGCTTTCCTGCGATAACGCCAAGGGAGGAACCGTGGCCGACCCCTCGCTGCTCTGCTGCGGCGCCGCGGGCGCCGCAGGAGCCGGGAGCGGCGGCGCGCGATTCCCGCCATCGAGCTGAGTTGCGAACTGCGCGGCGCGGCCATTGGCCGCCTGAACCTCAGTCTGGAGCTGCTGCACGCGGTTCTGCAGCGCGCCGCGCTGGGCTTCCGAATCCTGGAGGAGGGACTCATCCTCGTCGAGGCTCTTCGAGATTTGGCTGACACTGCCGGATTTGGCGTTGAGCGCGAGCTCGGCCGCCTTGGCGCGGCGCTCGGCGTCGTCGCGCGCATCTTGCAGCTCCTTAACCTGCGCCGCGGACGCGTCGAGATCGCTGCGCATCTTGTCGTTGTCGCTGGTCAACGCGGCGAGTTTGCCCTGCGTCTCCAGGTAGCGCGCATTGCTATCGGCAGAGTTTTGTTTGACCGCGGCAAGTTCCTGACGCAGCTGCGCCAGATCGCGCTGCATCTGCTCGGTGCCAGCCTGGTCGACCGCCGGTACCGCAGCCGGCGGGACAGGATTGGGGACGAGCGCGACGCCGATGCGCGTCGAACGAATGCCGTGGAGACGGGCGAAACCCACCGAAAGATAAGCGCCGCCGCCGAACGAGGCGAGGCACGCCGCGAGCACCATTGCTTGAAGCCAGCCGGGCAACGACACATGACGCAGGCCGCCGCCGCTCTGCACGAGGAGTCGTCGCTCGGGAAAAAGCTGGTCCCCGATGAACCGCGAAACCTTCGCCATCCCGCCCCCGATCCCGTCCGTGCGCCGTTCGCTGCCTCGTCGCCCGCCAGAAAGCCCCGCAGCCGAATGCAGCGCGTCAGGGCCGCCAGTAAACCGAACCAATCGGCGATTTCTTGTGCCCGCCCATCGCCCGCGCCGGCGGGGCCCGCATGTTTAATTTCTTGCCCCCGCCGTTCACCATGGTGACCCTAACGACTCGTCGATGGGATGGCAAGATGATTCGAAATCGCCTCGCAAGTCCTTGCGAACGCATAACAATCAGTGTGAAGCGATGCGCGCGACGAACCCGGCCGAGAATGCGATCGGATTCGGCAAAGCAAGCCACCATCCGGTCTCGTTGATCGAATAATAGGCGCGGTACTGCGGCGAGCTGACAACCGCGGCGACATCGTCGCTGAGGCTATCGAGCAGCCACGCCTGGTTGTCAAGAATTGCGACGAGGACGGCATGGTCGACCTGGCGCGCCTCGTCGCGCAGCACGACGATGCGGAGCTGATCGTTGGCAAACCCCATGGCGCGCAGAATCATGAATTTCGCGATCGCGTAATCCTCGCACTGGCCGTTTCGGCTCATGAATTCGAACGGCGTTTCCCAGTGATCGGCGGTTCCCCAATTGTCCAGCGAGGAGACGTAGGGATGAGCGTTGATCGCGCGATTGACTTCGTCAAGCATGGCGCGAGGGGCGAGCCCCTTCAAGCGCTCGGTCAGGCTCGCCCATTCCTCGGGCACGCAAGTTGACAGCGCAGACGCGGCTACGGCACAGGCATCGACTTGGGCGACCTCGACGGCCCAGCGTGCCAGCATGTCTGTCCATTTATAGAATTGCCCGATCCCAGCGACGTGGATTTCCCGCCTGCCGAAGATCGGCTTGTCGGCGAGGTTCTCGCCCGAGTCGAGCCCCGACGGCAGCATGGCCAATTCTTCGGCCCGGCCATGGCGCGGGGGGGCTGCCGTCCAGAGAGCGGCGCCGACGAGCGCGACGGTGAAACCAAGGCGGAAACGGGACATCCCGCGACCTCATTCGGTAGCCCCGCTATCCATGCTCGAAGTATGGACCGGAGGCTTTGCGTCGCCGGGTCGCCCCGACTTTGCCGTTTCGTGGAGGCGTCTCGATCACCGAGATGCCGTTTAATGACGCCTGATCTTAGACTTAACGAGTGAAGCTCGTGTTAAATCTCGAATACGCGGCAATTGCCCCTTATCCCGCCATCACCAGCTCGGGCATTTCTCAAAGACCTCATTGTAAGTCCTTGGTATGTCGATTCGAGCATTCCCAGCTCGCGCCCGTCCGTTGATCGCCTCGAAGATCGGCGCCACGGCCTCGGTGAGCGGCCGCAGATAAGCGTCGCGCGCCGCGTCGCGATCGGCGACGGAGACCGATTTGGGGATCGTTGCCGCGGCCAAGGCCCGCTCGATTGCGGGCTCGTAATAGCGAATTGCCTCGCGGAAGATCTCGACATGCTGGCGCTCGTGATCGAGGACGGCTTGGCGCTGACAGCTGCCCGCGCCGAAGCGGCGGTCAATGACGACGTCGAGTTGCTTTAGCCCGACCACGGCGTGGGCTGAGCGGAGATGGGTGCACAATCCCGGCCCGTTGCGAACGCTGTCGGTTTCGACGACGATGTCGAGATCGTACCGGCCGATGGTGATGCCGTAGGGTATTTCCGCCTGACCGAGACTAGGCATTCCGTTTTTGCCCGCGATCTTCGCCAGCGCCGCTCGGTCCTCGTTAAAGTCGTACGCCACCGGCGGGTCTTCGACCGCGACGGCGAAGGTCGGGGCTGGCCACGGACCCGAACACGCCGCCTGGGCGCCGATCGGCGCCAGCGCGACGAGCGCCACGGCGATATAGCGAAATCGGGTCATTTCCGCTCCAACCGTCAAGCCGCGCCGCGCGGACGAAGGCGCGTGCCTGGCACGGCCATGCCTGCCTGGCTCAGCGGGTTGTCGTCCCATTGATGGGCGCGAAGTCTTAAACTCGGCTAAATCAGTTCAGGAAGGGCAGCCGCGGCGCCATCAGGATGCCGGCGATCGCGATCGGAATGCCGTAGGGAATCGGCATCTGCTTATGCGCAAAATCCGGCAGCCGCCGCATAGTCGCCAGCAAAGTCGCGTGGACGATCGGCTGGCGCAGGCCGAGCACGATAGCGGCGAATATCCCGCCCACGATCGCTACCAAAAATAGAAACGGCACGATCAAGTTGAGCCCGGTCCACAACGCAGTGGCCGCGATCAGTTTCACGTCGCCGCCACCCACCATACGGCAGGCGAACAGCACGGCCGCGCCGAGGAGAGCCGCGCCGCCGGCTTCGAGATGGGAAAGCCAATCGACGCCGTGGCCGGCGAGCAAAGCCGCGACCGGAAATGCCAACGCCAACGCGCCGGTAAGCCAATTCGGAATTCGCAGGCTGACGAAATCGCTGACCGCCGCCAGCACCAGCGCGAACACATAGACGCCCAGCACGATTTGGCCGGAGAAATTCGTCGGCATCGCGCCCCAAGATTGATCCATGCGCCGATGATGGCGGCACGAGCCTTAGCGATGGGTTAATCCCGCCTCGCGAGCCCTTGTCCGCCGGTCAGCGCCGCGCGGAACAGAAGCCGATCATCGGCATCGGCAATAAAATGATCGAGCAACGGCCATGCGCCCTGGGCCGGGTCGATTGCCACCATTTGCGCGAGGTGCGCATTGGCGTAGCGGATGCTCAGATCCGAGCCGACGATCGTAACGCCGATCGGAGACTGATCGAGGATCGCCGTAACGGATTCTGGTTCTCCCATCGACTGGGGAAAGTCCATCATGCCGAAAACATCAGCCATGCCGTCTGCTTCCGGCTGACACACAGCCCTTCGAATGGTACTGCCAAAGTAAGCGTATCCGCGTCTTTTATTCAATCGATAACAATCTGGCGAATGCACGAAATTCTGATTTTTCCATGAAAGCGTCATATTTCCATAGTCGTTTCCCTTCATGAAAGCGTCATGATTTCCGCGTTTCTCTGGCTCCCAAGCCGCTTGATGCTATGCTACCGTTCTCTTCGGGCATGGCGCTTTTGCCAGGTTCGAAACGGATGGAACGACACGATGGAAATAATCGTCGAACCGATCGCCGGCGGCATTGCGAAGGTAAACCTCGCCGGCCGCCTCGACCTCCAGGGAGCACAAGAGATCGATCTGCAATTCAACGTCATCGTCGGTAGTCAAAGGAGGCTCATCGTTGACTTGGAACAGGTCCCCTTTCTCGCCTCGATGGGCATCCGTACGCTGCTCATCGGCGCGAAGATCGTTAAGGCCAAAGGCGGCTTCATGGCGCTGCTTAAGCCGACGCCCGATGTCGAAAAGGTGCTGGTTAGCAGCGGAACCAATACCGTCATCCCGATCCTTCACGACCTGGACGCCGCGATCGTTACGGTCTCCGTTTAGACCCCTGTTCCCCCACTCGATCGAAATCTCGGATCCGATGCTTGAGACGCTAGACGTTCGGGCCGAAATGGCGGAATTGGCGCGCGTCACGGGCTGGACAGATAACGTCGCCAAACGGTTGGCGCTGCCGCCATCGATGGTGTTCGCGCTTCAGCTCTGCTTCGAAGAAGCGGTATCCAACATCGTCCGTTACAGCTTCGTGGGCCAGGCGGAAGGACCGGGACTCAACAGGGACGTGCACCTGGCGCTGGCGCGCGAGGCCGATGCGGTCACGGTCACGATCGAGGATCACGGCACCGCCTTCGACCCGCGCCAAGTTGCCCCTCCGGCGGCGCCCGTGACGCTTGGCGAGGCGGCGATCGGCGGATTGGGGATCCACCTGATTCGACAGTTCGCGCAGGGTATGGAGTATCAGCGGACGGACGGCGTCAACCGCCTGACCTTGCGCTTTGACTTGGCGAAGTTCGACCGCCGCTGAAGACCAACGGAATGAGGGACAGGAGAGCGATATGCGGTCGATCGCGGGATTGGCGGGCGCGTATTTGATCCTCCTCGCATCACTGGCGCGCGCCGCCGACCCCGGGCTCAATGACGGCAAGACCACGACACCGATCAAGCACGTCATCGTGGTGATCGCCGAGAACCGCAGCTTCGATAACGTCTTCGGCACCTACCGTCCGCAACCGGGCCAGACGGTGTTCAATCTACTCTCCGAAGGCATCGTCAACGAAGACGGCACGCCGGGTCCGAACTTTGCCAAGGCGGCGCAGTTCCGGGCCCAAGTGATCTCGCACTACGAGATCGCGCCCGAAGATAAGGAACCTTACGCGACCCTGCCGCCGGCGATGACCGACGGTGCGCCGTCGGTGCCAAGCGATCGGCGCGGGCCGCCTTTCGCGACGCTGAAGCGCGCTATGCGCGAGGATTCCGGGATTCTGGCCGCGGACGGTAAATTGCTGCTCACGGGTGGGACCGGCCTGCCCCGTGATTCGCTCGATACGCGTCTCGCGAATGCGGCGTCGCTACCCAACGGGCCTTATCCTCTGACGCCGGCCATTCCTTATGGCGCCTTTACCGCCAACCCGGCCCATCGCTTCTTCCAGATGTGGCAGCAGACCGATTGCAGCGCGGCGCACGCCAGCGCCGCCGATCCCAGCGGTTGCCTAAACGATCTATTTGCCTGGGTCGAGGCGACGGTCGGCGGCGGCAGCAACGGGAAGCCCCGGCCCGCGCATATCGACGATCGCAGCACCGGCGAAGGCTCGGCCGCGCTCGGCTTCTACAATGTGGCGGAAGGCGATGCTCCCTATCTGAAATCGCTCGCCGATGCCTACACGATGAGCGACAATTACCATCAGGCAGCCGATGGCGGCACCGGTGCCAATCATGTGATGCTCGGCAGCGGCGACATGGTCTGGTACAGCGACGGCAAGGGCCATGCCGCCAAACCTCCGGCGTCGCAGATCGAGAATCCAGATCCGCAGCCGGGCACCAATAATTTCTATCGCCAAGACGGTTATGCCGGTGGTTCCTATGTCGCCTGCGCCGATGCGAGCCAGCCGGGGGTAAAGCCCATCCTCGATTATCTAAGCGCCATCGCCGCCAAGCCCAATTGCGAGGCGGGTCATTACTACCTCGTCAACAACTACAACCCCGGCTACCTCGGCGACGGCAGCGTCAACGCGGGCGACCGTTTCACCATTCCGCCCTCGAATCTCCGGACCATCGGCGACGCGCTGCTGCAAAAGAAAATCTCCTTCACCTATTATGGCGAAGGATGGAAGGCCTATGTCGCCAACCCGAAGGATCAGCGCTACTGCAACATCTGCAATTTCTTGCAATATACGACGTCCATCATGACGAGCCCGGCGAGACGCGCCGCGCATATCAAGGACCTTGACGATTTTTACGCCGAGGTCTCCGCCGGTGTCTTGCCGGCGGTGTCCTTCGTCAAGCCGAGCGGGATCAATGACGGCCATCCCGCCTCGTCGAAGCTCGACATCTTCGAATCCTTCATCAAGAAGCTCGTGACGGCGGTGCAGGCGCGTCCCCATCTCTGGGCCGACACCGTGATCCTGCTTACCTTCGACGAGGGCGGCGGCTATTGGGATTCGGGTTATATCCAGCCGCTCGATTTCTTCGGCGACGGCACGCGCATACCGCTCATCGCGATCTCGCCCTTTTCAAAGGGTGGCAACATCGTCCATTCCTATGCCGACCATGTCTCGATTTTGAAATTCATCGAGAAGAACTGGTCGGTGCCACCGGTGACGAAGCGCAGCCGCGACAATCTGCCGAACCCGGTGCCGGGTGCGGTCAATCCTTACGCGCCAGCCAACGCACCGGCGATCGGCGATCTGATGGATATGTTCAGCTTCTAGCGCTCTCGGCGCTCCGTAGCTGTGACGCTCAGGCGACCGCGCGGGCTATCTCCCGCGCAGCGAAGCTTCTGGCATCGGCCAGCGCCCAATTGCGCGTGTAATAGACTTCGGCCGTGCCGTTCAGCAAGGCGCCCGGCGCCAACGCCGGATAGACCTCGGCGAAAGTGCTAACCTTGCTCGGCGACAGACGCCGCAAAATGTAATGCGGCCCGATTTCGGCAGCCTGATCGAGGCCCGCCGCGCCGACCAGTTCTGCCAGCGCCGCCAGCGTGTTGTCGTGAAAGCGGCGGACGCGCTCGGCCTTGTCGGGAACGACCAGCGCTTTTTGGCGCCGCTGGTCCTGAGTTGCGACGCCGGTAGGACAGTGATCGGTATGGCACGACAGCGACTGGATGCAGCCCAGTGCGAACATGAAGCCACGCGCGGCATTGCACCAGTCGGCGCCCAGCGCCAGGGCGCGCGCGATATCGAAAGCGGTCACGACGCGGCCGGCGGCGCCGATGCGGATATCGTCGCGCAGGCCCGCGCCGATGAGGCAATTGCGCGCGAAGGTCAATCCCTCGCGCAAGGGGGTGCCGACGTGATCGGTGAATTCCAGCGGGGCGGCGCCGGTGCCGCCTTCCGTGCCGTCGATTACGACGAAATCGGCGCGGATGCCGGTTTCCAGCATGGCCTTGCAGATCGCCATGAACTCCCACGGGTGGCCAATGCAAAGCTTGAAGCCAACCGGCTTGCCGCCGGAGAGCTTGCGCAGCGTGGCAATAAACTGCATCAGTTCGATCGGCGTGGAAAAGGCCGAGTGGCCGGACGGCGAAACGCAGTCCTGACCTTGCGGTACGCCGCGCGCTGCCGCGATCTCGGCCGAAACCTTAGGCCCGGGCAGCACGCCGCCATGACCCGGCTTGGCGCCCTGCGACAGCTTGACCTCGATCATCTTTATCTGGGGATCGGTGGCCGTCTCGGCAAAGCGCTTGGCCGAGAAGTGGCCCGCCTCGTCGCGGCAGCCGAAATAGCCGCTCCCGATTTCCCAGGTGATGTCGCCGCCGAATTCGCGGTGATATTGGCTGAAGCCGCCCTCGCCGGTGTCGTGCGCAAAGCCGCCCAGCTTGGCACCCTTGTTGAGCGCGCGGATCGCATTGGCGCTGAGTGCGCCGAAGCTCATCGCCGAAATGTTGTAAAGCGATATCGAATAAGGCCGGTCGCACTGCGTGCCACCCACGGTTACGCGGAAATCGTGGCCCCCGACCGGGCGCGGTGCCAGCGAATGATTGATCCATTCGAAGTTGTCGCCATAGACTTCCTGCTGCGTGCCGAAAGGGCGCTTGTCGAGGACGCTCTTCGCGCGCTGATAGACCACAGCGCGTTTCGAGCGGTTGAAGGGGGTGCCGTCGAGATCGCTTTCGAGGAAATACTGACGGATTTCCGGCCGCACGGTTTCAAGCAGGAACCTTATGTTCGCAAGGATAGGATAGTTCCGCCTGAGGCTGTGCTTGGTCTGCACCATGTCCCAGACGCCGACGGCGGAAAGGACGGCGCAGACCGCGAAGGGCACATAAAGCAGCTTCGACCAGAAGACGAGCGCGCCGAACGCCAACGTGCCCACGATCGCGATGATCAACGCGAGATAGCGCATTTCCTCCCCCGTAGCGGCGGACGACCGCGCGCCAGACTGCTCCCGATTCGTGTCAATACGGTTAATGAAGGGTAATAATTTGCGCTTGGCGCCTGCCCGGCGCCAGACTGCGGATAAGCTGGTCATGGCTCAAGCGTTCGACGATGCAAGCTGACGCTCTCAGCGCTCGCGCAGCGCCGTTTCCTTCGCCTTCAGCAGCGGCTTTAACAGGTAGGCGAGAACGGTCTTATGCCCGGTCAGGATTTCGACCGTGGCGGTCATGCCCGGAATGATCGGCAGCGGGTTCGCGTCGCTGCCCAGCAAAGTCTTGTCGGTGCGCAACATGACGCGGAAGAAGCTGTCGCCACGCGGCCCGTCATCCTTGATGGCGTCGGCGCTGATCTCCTCGAGCTTCGCCGTGAGCCCGCCATAGATCGAGAAATCATAGGCCGTGATCTTGACCATCGCGTCCTCGCCAGGGCGCAGGAAGGCGACGTCCGCCGGCCGGATCTTCGCCTCGACCAGCAACGTGTCCTCGAGCGGAACGATCTCCACCAGATCCTCGCCTGGCTTGATGACTTCGCCTATGCTGGTGACCTTGACGTCCTTGACCGTGCCGCGCACGGGCGAGCGGACCTCGGTGCGGGAGACGCGGTCGTGCTCCGGCAAAATCTGCTGCGACAGCGCGGCGAGTTCGGCGGCGTGCTTGTTGAGCTCGGCCTGGGCGGCGGAATGGAAAGTCGCGGTCTTCTCCTGGATGCGCTTCATCGCCTCGTCGCGCGCGGACTCGGCTTGCGGGATCGACAGCTTCACGTCATTGAGCTGGCCATCGAGGTCGCTGACATCGCGCTCAAGCTTCACGAGCTCGAGCTTCGACGCCGCGCCCGAAGCAACAAGCGGCGCGGTCATGTCGTGCTCCTGACGCGCCAAGTCGAGCGAGCGGGTGAGCGTCTGCTCCTTCGATTGCAGCTCGGCGATCTCCTGCTGTTTCTGGGCGAGCTGGTCGTTCATCACGGCGAGGTTCGATTTAAGCTCGTCGATCTGCGTGGTGTAGAGCGCCATCTCGCTTCGCGCGATCGTGGGCGCCTCTTTCATCACCTCGTCGGGGAATCTTGGCGCTTGATCGTCGCTTTCGGCTTGGAGCCGCGCATTCATGGCCTCGAGGGTGAGATATTGAGTACGGCTGTCTTGGTATTGCGCCTCGGCGCCGGTATTGGCGATGCGCAGGAGCACATCGCCCTTCTGCACGATCTGGCCATCGTGCACGAGGAGCTCCGACAGGATGCCGCCCTCGAGATTTTGAACGACCTGGATCTTGGTCGAGGGGACGACGCGGGCATCGGCGCGCGTGACTTCATCGAGCGTGGCAAAGTGAGCCCAGATGATGAAGACGAGGACGAACAGGCACACGCCGAGCGTCAGCAGATGCGAGAAGCGGCTGACCCGGGCCTTCAGCGCGTATTCGTAATCGGCCAGGAAATCGGTCTCGATCTTGTGGCTCATTGCGCCCCTGCCCCGGCGGCGACGCGCAGCTTGCCCGCGTTCAGCTCCCGCAGCACGACATCGCGCGGCCCGTCGGCGACGATCCGGCCGCCGTCGATGACGATCAGCCGGTCCACGAGCTCGAGCATGGAAGGATGATGGGTCGCGAGCAGCAGCGTCTTCGCCGGCAGAATCTCGGCGAGGCGCTCTTTGAGGCGCGCCTCGGCGCCGGAATCCATCGCTCCACTCGGCTCGTCCATGATCAGCACCGGCGGATCGCAAAGGAGCGCCCGCGCGACGGTCACCGCCGCACGCTGGCCGCCCGAGAGCTGGCGCCCGTTCTCGCCAACCGGCGTATCATAGCCCTCGGGGCTACGCTTTAGAAAATCGTCGACTCCCGCGACGGTCGCCGCGGCGAGGATCGCCCCATGCGAGGCGTTCGGCGCGGCAAGCGCGATGTTGTCGCGCACCGAGCCGAAAAAGAGGAACGCCTCTTGCGGGACATAGCCGACATTGCGCCGAAGATCGGCGGGGTCGAGCTGGCGCAGATCGGTGCCGTCGAGAAGGATCGCACCCGCGCTTGGCCGATAGAGCCCGGTGAGCAGCCGCGCCAGGGTGCTCTTGCCCGAACCGATCCGGCCGATGATCCCGACCTTTTCCCCGGGCGCGACATGGAAGCTCACCCCGGCGAGCGCCGATTGGCTTTGGCCGGGATAGGCGAACACGACGTCGCGGAACTCGACCTCGCCCGCGGCCTTCGGACGGTGCAGGAAAGCGGCGCCAGCCGGCCGCTCGAGCGGCGTTTTCATCACCTTGTCCAGCGAGCGCAGCGACGTGAAGGAGGTACTGAGGCGCACCAACAGCGACGCAAGCTGGGCCAAAGGCGCCATCGCGCGCGCCGACAACAGCGAGGCCGCAACCAGCGCGCCGGTGGTGAGGTTGCCGGCTGCGATCTCGTAAACGCCGACCACGACGACGAGAACGCTGACGACGTTCTGCGTGAAGGTGGCGAGGTTGACGCCGATGGTCGAGATGAAGCGCGCCTTCGCCGCGGTGCGGGCGGTGCGGCCGATAAACTGCTCCCATAGGCGCTGGGCGCGGCCTTCGGAGCCGGTGATCTTGATGGTATCGAGCCCTTCCAGCAATTCCACCAGGATCGCGTGCTTCTGGAAATTCTCGCGCATGGTCTCGCCCGTGACCTCGCGAAGCGCGAGCTGGAGGGCGAATCCGACCGCGAGCAGCAGCGGCACGGCCAGCAGCGGCACCAGCGCGACCGGTCCCGCGATGAAGGCGATGATGAGGATGAAGAGCAGCGCGAAGGGGAGATCCGCCAGCGCCAGCAGCGTGGTCGAGGTAAAAAATTCGCGCAACGTCTCATATTCGCGCAAATTCGCCGCGAGCGCGCCGACCGAGGCCGGTCGCGCCTCGAAGCGCATGCCGAGGACGTCGCTCGAAGATCCTGCTCGCGAGCACGACATCGGCGTTCTTGCCGGCAGTGTCAACGAAATAGCTGCGCGCAGTGCGCAGTAGAAAATCGAATAGGAAGGCGACGAAGACCCCGCTCGCCAGCACCCATAACGTCTCGACCGCGTTGTTCGGCACGACCCGGTCATAGACGTTCATCACGAAGAGCGGACTGGCGAGCGCCACTAAATTCACCACCAGCGAGGCCACGATAGCATGAGCGTAGACCCGCCAGAACGCCGCGAGCGTGCCCCAGAACCACGAACGCCGCGCCTCCGGCGTTGCCACGATCTCCTCGGTTCGGCGATCGAAGCGGTATTCGGCCTTGGCGAAAAGCGCGTAGCCTGCGTAGCACGACTGCAGCTCGTCGGCCGGCAGCCAAATCGGCGCCATGCCGTGCTCCGGCAGGAGCAACTCGAGTTCACCCTCGCTCATCCCGGTCAGCACACAAGCGCCGTTACGCTCAAGCAGCAAGAGACAGGGCAGATTGAGCGGCGAGATCGCTGCGAGCGGACGCTGCTGCCAGCGGGCGGAAAGCCCGGCACGCCGGGCCGCGCGAACAACGAGCTCGGGCGACAGGGTTTCGCCCTCGACCGGCAGGCCGGCTACGAGCGCGCGCGGCGAGATCGGCCGCTCGAGCAGCCCGGCAAGCATCGACAGCGCGGTGAGGACCGGCTGGTCAACCGTTTCCGGCGCCGCCGCCGCGTCGGCTGGCTCCGCGACGTGAAGCTCGGTGGCTCATCCCTCACCCTGCGGCCGCGATCCGCGCGCCGCCTCTGTTCTCAGCCCTCGGGCCGCGGCGCGATGCCCGCCGGCTTGGTCGGATCGGCGGCCTCGGGCGGCGCGACGTTGAGCGTGCTGAGCAGCATTCCTTCGACGGCGAGAACGCGGTAGGCGCTGAAGGCGGCCTGACCCTGAGCGGTCGCAAGCCTCGTCTGCGCTTGAAAGACCTCGTTTTGGGCATCGAGTAGATCAAGCAAGGTGCGCTGACCGATCTGGTATTGTTGGTCGTAGGCGTCGCGCACCTGCTGATTGTGTTGGAGCGAGCTCTGAAGCGTCGGGATGCGGCGTTGCGCCGAGTCATAGTCCGCCTCGGACTGGCGCAGATTTTCCTCGGCCTCGCGCAGCGCTTCCATCCGGTCGGTCTTCGCCTCTGCCACCTGAGCATAGGCCGATTCGCGGTTCGCCACGTCGGAGCCGCCCGAGTAAAGGTTCCAGCGCAGCACCAACAGCGCCCGCGCCTCGTTGTCGCGCCCGGGGAAGCCACCGACGTTGCGATTTTTGTCTCCGCTGAGCTCGAACGAAACGGTCGGATCGAAGCGGGAATCGGCCTGTTCGACCAATCCCTGCGCCGCCTCGATATCGGCCTCGCGCGCCTTGACCTGCGGATTATGCACTTGAAGCTGATTGAGCTCCGCCGCGATGTCGGCGGTTAAAGCGCCAGCCGGCACCGCAGCTTCTTCCAGCGTCGCCGGCGGACGGCCGACGACGGCGAGATAGCGCGCCTCGGCGTCCTCAACGAGGCCGCGGGTTTCGTCGCGCTCGGCTTCGGCTTGCTCGAGCCGGCTTTGCGCCTGCTCGACATCCGCCTCGCGCCCCGCGCCGCCGTTGCTGCGCTGCTGCACGCGGGCAAGCAGATCCTGGTGCGCCTTCACATTGGCGTCGGAAAACTCGTAGACATGGCGCAGCCGCACCACGTCGAGATGGGCTTCGACGGCATCGAGCGCGACATCCTCGGCGTTCTCGCGGACGCGCCACGCCGCCGATTTGGACCGCGCCCGCTCATTATCCACTTGGCCGCTGATATTGCCCCCGTCATAGATCTTTTCGGCAAGGATCGCGCCCATCTCACTGCGGATGTGCTGGCCGTTAGTGCCCTGGGTAAGGATGTTCTCGGTGTATTCGGGACCGATCGCGCTGTGCACGTCGAGCTGCGGCAGGTAAAGCCCGCGCGCGCGCCGCATCTCAGCATCGACCAACTCGCGATTGTGAACCATCGATTCGATCTTGGGATTGGTCGTGACCGCGATCTTCACGGTATCCGTCAAGCTCTGCGCATGCGCCGTAGCCATGGCGAAACAGCCCGCCATTGCCATCCCGATCCCGACGATTACCCGTCGCCAACCCATCTCAACCTCCGCCAAGGCTCGGGCCGGTGATCGGCCCAGGCCCGTTTCGCGTTCACCTCGAAATTAACGAATTCGTTAAAGTAGAAGCCGAGGTGTCAACAAATATTACAACTAGAAAAGCGCCATTGTTTCTATGGTTTCCGAAATCTATTACAGGGAAAGTCGCGTGTCTAGCAATTTGTTATTAACCATGTTCATCAATACTTATTAACGGGCGAGGCTTTATTGGAAACACATTTCACCCGCGCCCAAAAAGTGGTGGGATGAAAAACCAGCCCTGTTTTTGCCGCTGGGTTTTGGCACAATGGCGCTCGGTTCATGCCTAACATGCCTCTCTCCCCGCCCCGTCCCGCTCCTGTCGCGCCGCAGCCGACGGCGATCGAGCTCGACGCGCTTGACGCGGCCGCCGTCACCGGTTTGCGGCTGCGCCCGGTCGGCCTGCTGACCGGCGGCGCCGCAACCACGGCGCTCGATCGCGGCACAGCGCTTCCGCTCGCCGGCGGCGCGACCGTCTTTACGTTCGTCGAGGTGCTGGCGCGGACCCCGCCGGGAATCGTCGCGGCGCTCGCGCCATTGCGCCAGCTGCGTTCATGGCTGAGCCACCAAAGCGCCGCCGTGAGCGCCCGGATCGAAATTCAGCTGACGCGCCTCAGCGAAAGACGCGAGCGCTGGGCGGGCCTCGAACTCGACCGCCCTCTCGTCATGGGCATCCTCAACGTCACGCCCGACAGTCTTTTCGGCGGCATCGGCGGCGATCCCGAGCAGGCCGTAGCGTCGGGCCGCGCCATGGCTGCGGCTGGCGCCGACATTCTCGATATCGGCGCAGAATCGACCCGACCCGGCGCCGCGCCCGTATCCCCGGAGGAAGAATTGCACCGGCTCGAGCCGGTGGTGCGGACGCTCGTCGGCACCGGCGCCGCGATCTCGGTCGATACGCGCCATGCCGCGGTGATGGCGGCCGCGATCGGTTGGGGCGTGCGCATCGTCAACGATGTTTCGGCGCTCGAGGGCGCGGGCAGCCTCGATCTGGTCGCGCGGTTCGGCACGCCGGTCGTGCGCATGCACATGCAAGGCGTGCCGGGCACCATGCAGCGCGAGCCGCGCTACGATCTGGCTTCGCTCGACATCGCCGATTACCTCGCGCGTCGCGTCGCCGCCTGCAATGCGGCGGGCGTGCCGCTCGACCGCATCGCGATCGATCCGGGCATCGGCTTCGGCAAGACGGTCGCGCACAATCTCGAAATCCTCGCGCGGCTAAGCCTGTTCCACGGGCTCGGCTGCGGCGTTCTCGTCGGCTTGTCGCGCAAATCGACGATCGGCAGTGTCGGAGGCGGCGTGGCGGTCGAAGCGCGCCTGCCGGGCTCGATCGCCGGGGCGCTCCAAGCGGTGAGACAAGGCGCGCAAATCCTGCGCGTGCACGACGTGGCCGAAACCCGCCAGGCCATCGCCATGTGGCAGGCCATCGCGAGTGGCGGCTAAAGATCCGATCCTTCAGACACTTCGACGGCGCTCGATCGCGACGCCGACGCTCTCGGCATCGGGATAGACCTCGAGCTTTTCGACGACGACGCGCGCGGCGCTGACGCGGGCATCGGCGAGGCACATCGCCGCGATCCGCTCGGCGAGCGTCTCGACGAGGTTGATGTGCCCGGCTTGGGCGACGGCTTTGATGCCGGCGACGATGCTCTCGTAGTTCACGACTTCGGCGAAATCGTCATTGCCCGACACTGCCTCGCTTATCGCGATCTCGGCATTCACCCGGACGCGCCGCTCTAGCCCCTTCTCGCGCAAATAGATTCCGAGGCTGCACGGGACGATGAGATCGCGCACGAAGACACGGTACCCCGCGTCGCTCTCGCTCGCCAGAAACGCGCCGGGAGCGGCGATCTTCCATTCCTTGTTCATCGCGCGTCATAGTCCTTCTTTGCCTGCCGCTCCTTCGCCCGCGCGTCGGGCGTGGCGGGCTACGCGGCCACCATCCGGTTGACGAGGGTGCCGCAATATTGCACCTCGATCTTCACCTCGTCGCCGACCTTCAAGAACTCGCCGCTCTCGCCGCGCCCGGCGCCGACGCCCGCCGGCGTGCCGGTGGCGATCACGTCGCCTGGCCGTAGCGTGAGCTGAGCGCTCAAAGCCGCGATCTGCTCGGCGATGCCGTGAATCATGTTCTTGGAATTCGAGTCCTGCTTGAGGACGCCGTTGACCCAGAGCCGCACGGTCATATCGTTCGGATCGGGCACGAAAGCCGCCGGGGTGAGCCACGGCCCCATCGGCGCTGCGTCGTCGAAGCATTTCTGGCCCAGCCAATCCATGAACATGGCGGACCCGGCGCGATCGGGTTGCGTCCCGAGATCGCGCGCGGACAGATCGTTGACGCAAAGATAACCCGCGATGACATCGAAGGCGCGCTCGACCGGTATGTTGCGCGCCGGTTTGCCGATCACGACTCCGATCTCGGCTTCCCAATCGAGCTTTTGCGATTGCGGGGGCATACGGACCTCGGCGCCCGGACCGACGATCGAATGCGGCCCGGTCTTGATGAAGAACCAAGGTTTCTTCGCCTTCGTCGGCGCCGCCGGCTCCTTGCCGGAGATTCGCGCCTGGCGCTCGTTCATCTCTTTCATGTGATCCCAGTAATTGGCGCCCGCGCAGAACACCGAGCCCGGATAGAGGATCGGCGCCAGCAGGGCTACTTCGTCCAAAGAGCGCCCGTCGGTCGGCTTGGCCCGGGCCGCCGCGGCGACCAGGCGCGGATGCACCTCGCTCCAAGATTGCAGCAGCCCGAGGACCGAGGACGCGTCGATGCCGAGCGCGCCTTCCATGAGCGGCGCTGCCGGCAGCACGCGTTCGCCCACCAGCACCCCGGCGCGCGCCACGCCGCCGTGATCGCGATAGCTCAAAAGACGGTATTCGGTTGTCACATCGCCCTCCGTTCGATTCGTTGGCGCGATACTAGACCGAAGCACCGCAACGGGCGAATCATCTCTGCCCGCTCTGGCTCCTTAGGTCCGACGCCGCTAGTCCTTCATCCCGCGCGGCACGTTGGCCGAGGCTCCGGCATCGTAACCGCCCGCAACCCGGACATCGACCACCGCGACCTTGCCGGCATCGACCGCGGCGATCGCCTCCTTGAGCTTGCCGTCGAGCTCGGACAGAGTTTGCACCGGCCCGATGCCGACGGCGCCTTGCGCGCGCGCGATGCCGGCGAGGTCGATGTCGGGACCGATGATCTGCTGGCCGATCCATTTATTGGCGGGCGGGCGATCGCGTTCCTTGGCGACGCGCTCCTGATGCAGCTCGTCATTATAGAAGGAGCGGTTGTTGCAGATGACGATCAGCAGCGGCACCTGGTAATGCACGCCCGTCCAGATCGCGGGGTTGCCCATCATGAAGTCGCCATCGCCGAGCACGGCGATCGGTAAGCGGCCGCTGCCCTTCAGGGCGAGCGCCATGCCGACCGAGGTGCCTGGACCCGAGCCGACGCCCCCGCCGCCGTCGCTGCCCATGAAGTCAAGCGGCTCCTTCATCGGCCAGAAATGGCCGTGCCAGGACAGCGAATGCCGCAAGAGGCTGGTCTTGCGCCCAGCCGTCAGCCGCCGCAGCACCTCCGCGATCATCGGCACATAGATCGTGCCCGCGGCGTCGGGCGCGATTGGCGGCGGCGGCGTATGCGGCTTGCGGCCCGGCCACGCCTGCGCCGTATGCGCGCCCAAGCGCTTGACCGCGGCGAGCAGCGCCGAAACCGTCGGATCGGTCTCGGCCATGATGTAAAGGTCGGAAGGCGGCAGGATCTGGTACTCGGTGCCCCAGCCGCGATGGGAATACTGATCGACCGAGACGCGGATGATGGTCGAGCGGGGCTTTTCCTTGCGCCAGGCGCCTTGCAACAAGCCGCCAAGATCCATCCAGTCGAGAGAGAGCACGACATCGGCTTGGCGCAACAGCTCGTTGGCGGCCGGCGATGTCTGTCCTATTGGCGGCACGCCCATCAACGAATGATCCGTCGGGAAAGCCGCGCCATGCTTCATTTCGGTGAAGACGACCGCGCCCAACGCCTCGGCCAGCGCTATGCGCTCGGCCCAGCCGGATTCGCTGCGCGAGAAACGGCCCATCAGGATGAGCGGCCGCTCGGCGGCGTGGAGCTTCTTAGCTACTTCCTCGACTTGTCCGGGCGGCGGCGCGACGCTCACCGGCGCGGCGAAGCGCGCCGCATCGGGCATCTCCGGCAAGGCCTCGATGCGCTGCTCCTGCAGCGCCGCATCGAAGCAGATATAGGTTGGGCCGCAAGGCGCGGTCGTCGAAATCTGCTTCGCGCGCAGCATCGCCTCGGGGATGGCGGCGACCGATCCGGGCTGATCGTCCCATTTGATGAAATGACGGATCAGCGCCGCCTGATCCTTGGTGGTGTGAATCCAGTCTATCCAGGGCCGGCGCTTTTGCGCATCGACGGGGCCGGTCGCGCCGAACAGCAGCAGCGGCGCGCGATCCATCCACGCATTGAACACCGCCATCGAGCCGTGGAGCAGCCCGACATTGCTATGGACGATCGCGCCCATCGGCTTGCCGGTCACCTTGGCCCAGCCATGGGCGAGCGCGACCGCGGCCTCCTCGTGAAGGCAGAGCAGCATCTGCGGCCGTTCGTTGCCGAGCCGGTTCACGAGGCTGTCATGCAGGCCGCGATAGGAGGCGCCGGGATTGAGCGCGACATAGGGAATGTCCAGCGCCCGCATCATGTCGGCCGCGACATCGCTGCCCCAGAGGCTCTTGCCTTCCGAGGGCAGAGGCCGCTCGATGCCTTGCGGCTCGTTGGCGATGTTTCTTCCGGAATCGGCGGTCGTCATGATCGTCCCTCCCTAAATCTCGGATGCGCGGCCGCGAGACGCGCGTTCTACTCCGCCGGCTCGGTCGCCTCGACCTTCACTTCGCCGACATTCTCCGGCGCGGCGCCGACCCAAGGGTGGTCGGAGAGATCGAACACGACGCCATCGGGGCCGCGGAACTTGGTTTCGAAGAAGACATCACCCATGCCGGCCTCGGCCTTCATGAAGCAGGGCGCGCCTAACGCTTCGACCTTCTCCAGATAGGACGGCAGATCATCGATCAGGATGCCAAAATGATGGATGCCGACATAGTCGAGCCCGCGGCCGAGCTGATCGACGTTCTTGAACTTCAAGACGGCGAGGTTCAGCGTGCCATCGCTGAGATAGATGCCCCAGGCGATGCCGGTCGGACTATCGGGGTTGCCGGTCCGGCCCACTTCCTTGAAATCAAAGGCTTTCTTGTAGAACTCCGCGGTCTTCACCGGGTCGTTCGTCGCCAGCGCAATATGTCTGATCTTGGCCATAGCGCTCCCTCCCGTGTCGGATTGCGATGCCAAGACATCTAGCATGGCGCCCGGGGCTTAGGAAGTTTGGCGGCGGACGAAAGCGACGATAGTCTCGACCGCCTTTACGGCGGCGGGCGAAGCCGGATCGGCAGCAACGAAGGCATGGGGCTGGCCCGCGAATTTCTCAAGCTCGACCGTGCCGCCGGCCTTTCGGTAGGCGGCGGCGAAACGGTCGGCCATATCGGGCGTCACATTCTCATCGTAGCTGCCCTGGATCACCAGAGCCGGCGGCAGGGGCGCGCGCTCGCCGCGCTCGAGAATGAGTTGCGGATTGGCATCCGCCATCGCCGCCTCGTCGGGCCAAAAAACTTGATGCGCCGCGACGAGCCTTGCATTGCCGTTCGCTCTCACCATGCGATAGCGCGCAAGCGGATCGGTGATCGGCCAGCACAGCACGAGAAAAGCTACGCCGGCATCGACAACGGCGCCCGGCAACGGTATTGCGGCGTAACGCGGATCGCGCGGCCGCAGCGCCGAAAGTGCCATCAAATGCCCGCCGCTCGACGCGCCCACTCCGCCGACCAATTCGGCGCGCAGGTTGAACTCGCGCTCATGCTGCTTGAGCCAGCGTATCGCGAAATTCACGTCGCAGATCGCGGCGGGATATTTCGCCTCGGGCGGCATGCGGAAATCAATCGCCATCACGACGACGCCGCTCCTCGCAAGCGGTTCGTGAATGGCGACATTGGTCAAGCGGTCACCCGTCGTCCAGGCGCCGCCGTGAACCTCGACCACGCCCGGGAAGGGCCCCGCACCGCGCGGCCGATAAAGGCGTGCGAGCAGCGGCTTCCCGTCGTGGCGCAGATATTCGATGTCCTCGGCATGGACCTCGTAGGCCACCGCCGCGCCCTCCCTTGCGCCCGAGCATTTGCGGCCCCATCGGGCCGAGCTGAATAATAGCTCGATATGGGCCGAGCCTCTAGCCCGCCCGTTGCACCCAGAATTGATACATGGTGCGGAACGTCACCGGATTTTCGCTCTCGAATTCGTGCCAACGCCCCAACTCGGTCATGCTCCGATCGGCGGGGAAACGCGCCCGATATCGCGCGGCGACCCGTTTGTCGATGTCGAAGCCGAGGAAGGTCAGATGATTTGCCGTCAAAAACGCCGCAATGTCGGGAATGGTCAGGCAATGCTCTTCGACGTGAAACAATAGGTCACGGCAGGTGCTAATCGTGAAGAAATCCGACGTCTTGGCGATCGCGGCGAAGGGCGCGTCCCCGCCGGCGGCAATGAGCGCTCGGCGCGCGCGGCGGATGTCATCCGCGCCGCCGGCCAAGCCGCTCTGCGCGATGAAGTCGCGCGCGGCGCCCACGTCGCGTCGCGCCAAGGCGCTGTAAAGCCCGACCCACATCACCCCACCTGGCCGCAGCAGCGAAACGAGGACGCGCCATCCCGCCATCGGCTCGGCCAGATGGTGCAGCACGCCGCTCGCCTCGATCACGTCAAAAGATCGTCCCAGCGATCCCAGTTGGAGAATATCGGCCTGGGCATAGTCGATGGTGGCGAGACCGGCCGCCTCGGTCTGTCTTTTGTCATAGGCGAGGCTAGCACGGCTGAGATCGATCGCGAGGATCCGAGCGCCGGCGAAGAGCCGCGCGGTCTCGATCGAATGTTGGCCAGTGCCGCAACCCGCGACCAGAATTCTCGATGTCGCGCTCTCTCGCTAGGGGACGGAACGGCGCGCGCGGCAAATGGCCGGCGAGGAAATCGTCGATCGTCGTGGTGCGCGCGGGCGGCGAAACCTTTACCCAGCGTGGGTAGGGATTTTCCTCGTATTGGCGCTGAACCTCGAGCGAGGTGCGATCGGCGATGGCGGTGAGGCACGGAATCGATGCCAGCAAGGAGCGCTCCTTGGCCGGCTCGCGCAGCTGCTGCGTCAGAAGCGCCGCGATCGGATCGGGCCATTCGCGCTCAAGCAGAAGTTCCGCGCCCGGCACGCGATCGAGCGCAAAATAGGCCGCGACAGCGGCGATCCAGATCGGCGGAACGCCGGCGCTGGCCCGCAGCGCGGCGAGCAGGTCATCGCGCAATCTTTCGGCGCGCGCGACTTCCGCAGCGCTGCAATCATAGAGATATTCGTTGACGAAGCATTGGCGAGCGAGCGCGGCGCAAACCGCCAGAATTTTCGGCTCAATCGCGGCCGTGCTTGCCGCCATGTCTAGGATCGCCGACCGGAACCCGGTGAGCAGCGATTCGAGTTCGAGATCGGCAATGGCGACGTTCTCGAGCAACGCTTGAAAGAGGGCATTGCCCGAGGCTTCCCGCAGAGTCGCGGGCCGCGAAAGCTTGACAAGGCGCGTCGCCGCCGGCGCGAGGTCTTGCGGCCGGCCCCAGGGCTCGGACAAGGCTCGGCGCAGAATATCGCGCAAACCGGGATCCTCGTCACCGGCACGCAATTCCTTGATGCCGTCGGCGATCAGCGACTTGATCTCCGGCGTCTCGGCAATCTTCAGCGCGTCGCACGCGACGTTCAGCGCTTTCCGCACTTCGCCGGCGGCAAGAAGCGCCGCCGCGAGATTGTAATTCATCCCAGCGTCGCTCGGCCGAAGCGCCGCCGCGCGTCGATAGCTTGCGACTGCCTCAGCCAGCTTGCCTTGCGCTTCGAGCGCATTGCCTAAATTGTTGTGGCCCTCGGCGAGATCCGGCTTCAGCGCGAGCGCTTGCCGGTAAAGAGCTTCGGCCTCGGCCAGGCTTCCGGCCTGATGGCGAGCGAGCGCGCGAGCAAAGAGCGCTCCTAGCGGCGCGCCGGAACGCGGCGTGCTACGGTCCTTCTTGGACGCGCGACGTTCCTTGCGGTTCACAATCCCGTCACCATTCTTGCACGGGCCACGTTCCGGAAAGAAATTGGGCCCTAGTGTGGCGGATTTGAAGTCCCTAAGATCAGCGCGGCATTCGCGTTGAGGAACTTCAAATCCGAAAGCCGCACCAGAAACAATAAAATGCCAGTATGGCTTTGAATCCGAAATTCGCTCACGGCCTTGCTCCGAGAAACGGCGAATTTCGGATTCGCCGCACTAGATCGTCGCCGAACAGTGCCGGAGGGAACCGGTCCTGATACACCACCGAACTTAATTCTCGTGGCCCAGCTTCACCCGCTGGGTCGCGATCGAGTGCTCGCGCTGGCGCTCACGCTCCTCGGGAGTGAGCTTCCGGTAGAGCGACGGATCGTGGAGCGTGGTGTCCTGGCCGCGCACCGGATTGTCGATCGCGTCGTCGAGGCTGTGCGCCCAGATCCACTCCTCCTCGGGACGCGTGCGGCCGTCCGTACCGACCTGATCGAGGCCCCAATAGATTTCGAGGCGGTGGCCATCGGGATCGCGGAACTCCACCGCAATTTGCGCACCGGCCCGCCGCCGACCCTCGAAATCGATTGGCACGTCGAGCTTCTTAAGGTGATTGCGCGCGAGGATCACCTCGTCGAGGGTCGCGACCTCGAACGCGACGTGATTGAGTTCGACCGCGGGCGAAGCGCCGGTCATCGAGCCGACCACCGCTAGCCCATGGTGATCGTTGTTGCAGTGGAAGAACACCATGCCGCCCGGCGCCATGTCCTCGGTGTAGACATCCGACACCCGGAACCCCATCACCTCGGTATAAAAGCGCGTCGAGCGCTCGACATCGGCGACGTTGAGGACGACGTGGCCGAGCTTCGTGATGTTGAACGCCAGCCCCTTGGGGCGGGTGTAGGATTTGATCTTGCGCTTGTCGATCTTTGCTCGGGCCGCCATCGCTCGCTCCTTTCGTCCTAATTTTCGCCTTCCGGCTTTTCCACCAACCACACCGAGGTTTCCGGCTCGAGGCCCGTCCTCGTCCGCGCCAGCGTCTCCTCGCCGTTCCGCTCCCAGTCGCCGGCGGCAGCGCGTGCCGCAAAGCGCTCCCAGGTCTCGTTCCAAGCCCCCAGCGAATAACCGTGCCAGGGTGGCCGGACGTGGAGCGCCGGCAGGCCGAGCTCTTCCCAGATCTTGCGCGAATTCTCCATGAACTCCTTTTTCGGCAAGGCCAGCGGCGGCATATCGCGCTTTTGCGTCGCGTCGATCAGCATCGACGAATCGGTGCGATTGCCGCCGGCGCGACTGCCCTGCCCGCCTCCGCGATACGGCACGAGTTGCACGTCCTCGATCGGCGTGCTGCGATAGGCCATCGACCAGAACACCGCATCGGCGTTGCTCGGCTCGATGTCCTCGCTCACGGCGATACAGATCTTGCCGCAATTGGCGAGGTAGGTGGATGCGCCGTGAAGCGCGCGCCAAACCTCGGTCCGAGCCGTGCCGCGCGCCAATTGCACGAGGATCACCGGCCTCAGATTGGTCAGCGGCTCGTGCAGGACGACGCGCTTGACGCCTTTGATGCCGAGATGGTCCCGCAAATGCGCGAGAAACAGCGGCTCGTAGGCGACGCGCTTGATGAGGCTCGATTCCGACGGCGTCACCTGGCTGATGATGGAACAGAAGACCGGATTTTTCTTATGCGTGATCGCGGTGACCTGCATCGGCATGTTGAAGCCTTCGAGCGCGAGATAGCCATTGCTCTCGCCGAACGGCGCCTCGGGCTCCAAAATCTCGGGATCGATGATGCCCTCGATGACGATCTCGGCATCCGCCGGCACATCGAGATCGACGGTGACGCATTTCGCCGTCGCGATTGCCTGGCCCGCCAGCGCGCCCGCCACCGCCATCTCGTCGACGTCCTGCCCGAGCTTTTGCGGACCGGTGAAGCACACCACCGGCGCCGCGCCGATGACGATCGCGATCGGCATCTTTTTCTTCAGCGCGCGGTATTTGAGCCAGTGCTGGTAGCCGCCGGCGCCGCCGACCTGCGCCACCATGCGGACCGCCAGCCGGTCCTGCGATTTCAGCGCGGCGCGATACATTCCCATATTGGGGATGCCGGATTCCGGATCGCGCGTGATGCATAACGTCGCCGTCAGGTAAGGTGCCGCGTCGAATCCGGGCGTCGAGACCGGCACCGGCAGAAGCGATAAGCCGCCGCCAGGCTTCGTTAGCGCATCGCCCTTGATTACGACATCTTGGCACGGGACCGCGTTGGCCTGACGGACCGGCGGGATCGGATGGTCGATCGCGGCGAGCCAGGCCGGACCGATCTCTTCCACTTTCCTGCCCATGCCCTGCGCGTAGATACGGGCCGAGGCCGCGAGCGCGCCCACCACGACCGGCATGTCGTATTTCTTGCCATGGGAATCGACGACATTGGTGAACAGGAATGCCTTGCGCTCAGCTTCGGAGATGCCGCCAAGAAATTGCCAGCGCACCAGCGGATGCAACTCGGTATCCTTGTTGATCGGGCGATCGATACACACGAGGAGTCCCTGCGCATCGAGATCGGCGAGATGCTCCTGGAAGTCGAGCCTCGGTTTCGCAGCGGCGCGGGTTTCAGCGATCTGATCTGGCATGGCGTTTCCACCTAATCCGACGAGATGACCGGTAATGTGCCGAGCCTAGCCCAGAATCGACAACTCGGCTATTCTGGCCGCGGTTTTAGCCCCGATTATCATCAAGGCAGATTCGAGATGAGCGCTCCCATCCCCGCACAGAAATCGCCGTACGGCGTCCCCGTCGAGGCCGGCAAAGAATATGCTTGGTGCGCCTGCGGCCGCAGCGCGACGCAACCCTTCTGCGACGGCTCGCACAAGGCGGTCGGATTGAGGCCTCTCGTCTTCAAGGCGCAGAAAACCGAGCAGGTCTGGCTATGCGGCTGCAAGGCCTCGGGCAACAAGCCGTTCTGCGACGGCACGCATAGCAAGATCTGACGCCGGCCCGCGCGGCCGGGCCGGCTCGCCGGTTACGCCATGCCGAGGTTGAAGAACGCATCGGCGTTGCGCCAGAAGATCTTCTCTTTCTCGTCCGGCGTGATCTTGAGCTCGTTCACGAGATCGACGTGCTCTTTCGGATCGATCGGCACGGGACCGTAATCGGTGCCGAACATCACGCGGTCCGGGCCGAACACCTCGACCGCCTCGCGCAGATGCGGGCCCCAGATGCCCATGGTGTTGACGCGGAGATGCTCCGCGAGATACTCGCTCGGCAAGCGCTGGCACTTGATCTTGGCGCGCTCGGGCATGCCCTCGCTGCCGAGCCGCCAGCCGAAATTGAGCCGGCCCATCACCGGCAGCAGCCCGCCCCCCATATGCGCAACGACGATCTTGAGGCGCGGATAGCGGTCGAAGAGGCCCGACAGGATCATGCGCGCGAGGGCCATGGCGGTATCGAACGGCCGGCCGACCAGCTCGTCGAGCTTGTATTGGTCCATCTGCTGCTCGTGTCCGATCGGCACGCGGACCGGGTGCATGAAGAGCGGCACCTGCTTGTCCTGCGCGTATTCCCAGAACGGATAGGATTCCTCGGTATCCGGAAAGCGGCCCTGCCAGCTTGTGTTGATCATCAGGCCCTTGAATCCCATTGGGCCCATGCACCGCTCGGCCTCGCGGATCATGTCCTTGTCAAGCGGGTTGACGACGCCGAGACCCCAGGTCGTGCCCTTGCTGCGATCGACGATCGCGGCAACGTCATCGTTGCTGACCTTCACCACATCGAGCGGCGATTTTTTCGTCAAGGCGACGATCACTTCGGCGCCGAAGGGGCTGCTCATCAGCCGCCGCCCGATGCCGGCCTTGTGGCTGACCTCCTGCTGGAGGTCGAAATCGGTCAACTCGTAATAGCCGACCGAGGGCAGGCCGCGAAAACTCGATGCCATGTTCCGCCCGACCCGGGTGCCGCGCATCGCATCGCCGATGCCCAAAGGATCGGAAGTACTCGGCACGGAGCAATGCGTGTGAATGTCGACGATCTGAGACATAGCCCGATCCTCCCGCTGATTTGGACCGAGGATAGCCGGTTCGCGAGGGTGAGGCCAGAGTCGGAGATGATGGCATTGAAAATCCCGCGCCGATGAGCGACGCTCTATCCTGAGGAGGTAACGGACGCGCCAGGCATAGGCGCGCCGGACCTGAGCGGGGAGCAAGCGCCATGTTCAACAATCGCTGGTTGGTTCTGGTTGCGTCCTTTTTCGGGATGATCGTCGGTCCCGGACCGATCCTCGTCTTCGCCCTTGCAGTCTTCCTGAGGCCAGTCACCCAGGACCTCGGCATCGGCCGGGCGCTGTTGTCCTCGGCCTCGATCGTCGCCACCCTGGTCGGCCTGATCGGCGGGCCGACCGTTGGCTACCTCATCGACCGCTACGGCGCGCGGCGGATCATGGTGCCGGGCGTCCTGCTATTCGCCCTCGGGATCTCGGGGAACTCGCTTCTGACCTCGGCGCCGCTGGTGATCTATTCGTTGTTCGTGTTCGCCAATTTGTTCAGCGCGGGTGCCTCGCCCGTCGCCTTCAGCATCGTGATCGTGCGCTGGTTCGACCATATCCGCGGTCTGGCGCTCGGCGTCGCCCTCGCCGGCATCGGCATCGGCACGGCGGTCATTCCGCAACTGACCGCCTATTTGATCAACCATTACGGCTGGCGGTCGGCCTATCTCGGCTTGGCGGCGGCGATTGTCCTCTGTTCATGGATCCCGGTGGTGCTGTTCATTCGCGATCCGCCCGAGTTCCATCCCGCGGCGCGCAGCGCTTCCATAGCCCACCTGCCCGGGCTGACGGCGTTTGAGGCGTTCAAGACCTGGCGTTGGGGGGCCATGACCTTCGCGTTCTTCCTCGGCGGCGTCGCGATCAACGGCACCCTCGCGCATGTCGTAGCCCTTCTGCAGGATCGCGGCATTCCGCTGCAAATCGCGGCCTCTTCGCTCGGCACGGCCGGCATCGCGCTCATATTCGGCCGGGTCATATCGGGCTGGTGCCTCGACCGGTTCAATGGGCCGATGGTGGCCGCTGCGTGCTTCGCGATCCCGATCGCCGGCATCCTGATGCTGGCGAGCGGCGCCGGCGGGGCGGTGCCCCTCATCGGCACGGCGCTATGCGGGCTCGGCATCGGCGCCGAGGTCGATCTGATGGCGTTCTTTCTCAGCCGCTATCTGGGCATGAAGGCCTATGGCAAGATCTACGGAGTCAGCTTCGCCTGCTTCAACATCGGCAACGGCGTCGGCGCGCTGATCGGCGGGTTGTCGTTCGACAAGCTCCATACCTATACGCCCGCCTTCTTGTTCTTCGCGGGCGCGCTGGTCGTCGCGTGTGGCCTGCTGCTGGCGCTCGGCACCTATCCCTATCCCGCGCAGAAACATGCGGAGCCCGAACTGAAACGCGCGGTAGCGTGATCGCGGCGCGCTTCTCATTTGGTCCACCATAGCCTAGCATCACGCACAAATCGGGGGAGAGGTCATGGCGGAACAACGGGTCGTACAAGTCTCGCATCTCGTCGACGAGCGCGGGATCAGCGCATTTCACATCAAGCTGCTCGTCTGGTCGCTCTTCATCGTGTTCATCGACGGCTATGACATCGGCGCCATCGCTTTTGCCGCGCCTCATCTGGTCCAAGAGTGGCACGTCAACCCCTCTGCGCTAGGGCCGGTATTGAGCGCGAGCCTGATCGGCATTTTGTTCGGCTCGGCGCTATTCGGCTGGATCGGCGACCGCTATGGCCGCAAGACGGCGCTCGTCGGCGCGCTGGTGCTCTTCGGCGTCTTTACCTGGATCGCGGCCTACGCAACGGATCTCGGCCAAATGTTCTGGCTGCGCTTTCTCGCCGGCATCGGCATCGGCGGCGTCATCCCGAACGTCATCGCCCTGAACGCTGAATCCGCCCCGCGCCACCTGCGCGCGACCATGGCGATCATCGCCGTCGGCCTGGTGCCGCTGGGCGGCGCCATTCCCGGCTTCATCGCGGCGTTGTGGGTTCCGACCCATGGCTGGCAAATCCTGTTTCTCGTTGGCGGCATCGCGCCGATCGTCGTCGCGGTATGCGCCATGTTCGGCCTGCCCGAATCGATCAAGTACATGGCGCTCCACGAGCACCACCGCAAAGGGATGGAAAAGCTGCTCGCCGAGTTCAGTCCTGGCGTCACGATTCCCGTCGATGCGCGCTTCGTGATCGAGGACGAGAAGAACTACGCCGGCTTCTCGCCGGTTTACCTTTTCCGCGACGGGCTGCAGCTGATCACGCCGCTGCTGTGGCTGCTATTCGCGCTCAATCTGATGGGCTATTTCTTCCTGGCGAGCTGGACGCCGACGCTCCTCGTGACGGCGGCGCATCTGCCGCCTACCGCGGCGGCGCTCACCAATTCCGCGCTGCAGGTCGGCGGCTCGGTCGGCGCCTTGAGCTTGTGCAAGTGGATTGACAAGCACCGCTTCGCTGTCATCACGATCCTCTTCGTGATTGCGGTGCCGGTCGTAGGCTCGCTCGGCTTCATCGGCGTGACCTCGCAGCCGATGCTGTTGATCGCGGCGTTCTTCGCCGGCTTCTGCGTGCTGGGCATCCAGTCCGGGATCAACGTCGCCGGGGCAATGATCTATCCGACCTCGCTCCGCTCCAACGGCTCGGGATGGGAGCTCGGCATCGGGCGACTCGGCTCGATCATCGGGCCGCTCCTCGGCGCGCTCTTCCTCGCTCTCCCGATCCAGCAGCTGTACATGTGGGCCGCGCTGCCGTTCGCGATCGGCGCGGTATTGTGCTTCGCCATCAATCGTCTCAACGCCAAACGGATCGTGGCCGCGGAGTAAGCATTGATCGAGGAAAAGGACGTCCAGGTCCGCGTTCGCGACGGCGCGAAGATTGGCCTCCGCATCTATCGCCCGGAGGCCAGCGGCCCGTTCCCAGCGTTGTTTGCAGTAAGCCCCTATCGCTACGATAATAACGCGCTGCCCACGACGCCAGTCTTTTTGTGGCGGGAAACCGGGCCGATCGAGTGGTATGTCGAGCACGGCTACGCCTATGTCCATGCCGATGCGCGCGGCACCGGCTTTTCCGAAGGCGACTACCGCTTTCTCGACCGCAAGGAGCAAACGGATCTTTACGATCTAATCGAGTGGATCGGAACGCAGCCTTGGTCGAACGGCAAGGTTGGCGGCATCGGCGAATCCTACTATTGCATGAGCCAGTGGTTTATGGGCATCCAGAACCCGCCGCACCTTGCCTGCCTCGGCGCCTATGACGGACTTAACGATCCCTATCGCTTCATGGCATATCCCGGCGGGATCGAGGGAAATTTTCTCTCCTATTGGTACAATTCGAGCGTCCGCGTGCCGAATCTTTATCCAACCAATGGCGATCACCCGCGCGCGCTGCCGCACGATCTCTTTTACGACGTGCAGCTTCACCCCTTCTACGACGATTTCTGGAAGGAGCGCGCCGCCGTCGAGCATCTCCACGAGATCAAGGTGCCGCTCTACTCGATCGGCGTCTGGGCGAAAATGGACCTGCACTGCGCCGGAAACATCCTCGGCTATCAGCGCGCGAGAGGACCGAAGAAGCTGTTCATCTCGGGCACCCCGACGCCCTTCACCGCACAACGCGATTTCTCGACCGTCGAGTTTCACGAAAAATATCTGCTGCCCTTCTATGACCGCTATCTCAAGAATGCGAAGACCAGCCACGAAGCGCGAGCGGACGTCGAATACACCGTGCGGAACACCGGCGCGATGAAATCGGCGGCGACTTGGCCGCCTCCGGGCGCGCGCGCGACCGCGTTTTATCTCGCCCAAGGCCCGAGCAGGAGCGTCACCTCCTTGAACGACGGCACGCTGGCAGGAGCGAAGGGCGCGAGCGGCGGTAAGACCAGCTATTCCTATCCGCATCCGAGCTGGGCGCTCGGCGTGGTGGCGCTGGGGCCGCAAGGATCCGACCCGGCGCGCGCCGTCCTCACCTTCACCGGTCCGCCGCTCGATTCCGACATGGAGATCGCGGGCGACGCCAGGCTGGTGCTCTATGCCTCCTCGACGCAGGCCGATATGGATTTCTGTGTGAAGCTGTCGGAGCAGTTCCAGCAGGGCGCGGAGCTGCGCGCCCAGGGGCTCCAGCCCGATTATTTCATCGTCACCAAGGGTTGGCTCAGGGCTTC
Source organism: uncultured Alphaproteobacteria bacterium (assembly GCA_963803265.1). GTDB lineage: Bacteria > Pseudomonadota > Alphaproteobacteria > ATCC43930 > CGMCC-115725 > CAIKMD01. The sequence continues at coordinate 259,894 of CAWDLZ010000029.1, forward strand.
GCATATGGACCGCGACGCAGCGCGCAGCGGCGACGATGCGCCCTATTACACGCATGAGAAAGCGACGCCGCTGACGCCGGGCAAGGTCTATCGGATCGAGATCCCCCTTCAGCCCATCGCCTACCGCTTTCGCAAGGGCAACCGCATCCGGGTCGAGATCGTCAATGGGGATTCGCCGGTTACCGATGCGCTCTTCTATCATATCTATCGGCCCGACAAGATGGGCACTGACACGATCCATCACGATGCCGAGCATCCCTCGCAACTCATCCTTCCGGTTATGGCGGACGATTGACCATGGAAAAACTTCCCTCGGGAGCGAATTTTCGCCGCGCGAAAATGCTGTGGGAACTAGGATTGCACATCGCAGGCAATCCATTGACCCGATATGGCGGCAATCGCGACATGTGCATCGTCGTGGGCAGCGGATCGGCCGAGACCTTCATGCCGTCGCTGCGCATGTCGAGCGGCTCGGCGATCCTCGCCCATGAAGTGGCGCGGGGCGGCATCGAAATGGCTTTCGTCAACCCATCGGCGATGCTGACCCAGGCCTATCGCGGCGTCGGCCTGTTCACCGCGCCGCTGCAGGTGCGGATCGTCGGCTCCTATCCGAGTTGGGACCGTTTCGTCATTGCGATCCGCAAGAAGCTGGGCTTCCGCTCGCTCGCCGACGTGAAGAAGGCGCGTTATCCGCTCCAAATGTCGCTGCGCGAGGACCCGACGCATTCGACCTTGGTGCTGATCAATCAGCTCTTGGCGTTTTACGGGATGAGCCTCGCCGAGATTGAATCCTGGGGCGGGAGGATCCACCCCGCCGGTCCGCCGAACGACAAGCGGCGTATGGCCGGGATGCGCGACGGCACGATCGACGCGGTGTTCGACGAAGGCATCCGCACCTGGGTCGGCGAGGCGCTCAACTGCGGCCTGGCGCCGATCGAGCTGGAGGCCGACGCCTTCGCCCATCTCGACGCGCTGGGCTGGCGCCGCGTGCCTCCTCCCGACGAGCCATTACCCGCAATTGACGCAAGATCACCCTTGCATCGATTTCAGCGGCTGGCCCCTCTATACCAGCGCCGCCCTGCCCGATCAGGTTGCCTACGATGTCTGCGCCGCTTTCGCCGCGCGCGAGGACGAGATGCCGTGGGAGGAAGGGACCTACACGGGCATCGCGCAGGTCTTCCACGAAACCGACGCGACGCCGATGGACGTGCCGCTCCATCCCGGTGCCGCACGCTGGTACCGGGAACACGGCGGTGCGTGAGACTTCAAGCTGGGCCGAAAAGCAATAAACGGCATCCCCGTGCTTCCCCCTCCCGGCCGATGTCCGTTCTTAGACCCACCGCTTAACGGTCTGATATTAAAAGTAACAATGATGGCTCAGGAGATGGAATTCGGAGTCACGATACGGTGTGACCCGGATAAAGTTCAGCGATTCTGTTCGGCCATCCCCGGGCGTTCTGGGCCGCACCGATTAGGGACGAATTGGTGCGCATTTCAGCCCGGATGTGCCTTACCCGATGGGCTTACTCGCAGCCGCCGAGCCCGCTCGTGGAAGATACACTCTCCAATGCCCAGTGTGAGGCGGCTCATGTTTATTCCCGCCCGCACAAAATGGGAGACCCGAGCGCCGAGCCAAGATTTCCACCGAGCGTCCCGGTAACCTCTGATAACCGGGCCTTATCATTGGTGACGTGGTCCCCGTCGGCGACATGTCCACCGGCGAAGCAATGACGAAGGTCGCTATCGGCATGGCGTCGCGCGAGAGGTCTGAGCGACAATTGCGCGGGCTTTCACGGTCCAAGAGTTCAACAGGCTCACCGCAGAAGCCCTGTAACCTACTCCGTAAACTCATAAATTGCGGCTGATCGGGACCCGCGAGCTTCCGCTTCGGGGCTAGAAGCGGTTATCCGTCGCCTTTCGCGGGATGTCGCGGAAGTGCCGCAGCCGGCCGTTTCATTTGCAGTCACGTGGGCAGAATGTTGCGTCTCGCGCGAAATTTTCCGCATTGGGGACCTCAAATAAAGTCGATGCACCTAACGGCGCTGGCGGCTCGCGCCGCGCGTCACCGCGACGATCCCCCGCCAGGGCCCGAGATCCAAGAGCCGCCAGGCGAGCGCGCGGGCATGGCGGTGAAGCTCTTCCCAGGTGACGGGAAAGGTCTTGGCGTCGAGGGGAGTGGCGGACGCGGTCATCGCGCCCATCAATGCACGAAGATCCGGACCTCGTTGCTCTGAATGTCCGGGCTCGTCGCCGCGGCGAGCGTAATCCTGTCGGCCGGCAGACCCATGCTGGTCAGCGAGCGCAGAACATTCTCGGCATTCTGCCGCGAGGCATCGGTGTTGACCGCGACCTCGGCCGGCGTGCCGGCGTTCGGCGACACCGCCATGATCGTGAAGGTGGCGCTGGCCTTGCGCTCGAGCGCGCTACTCACCGCCACGTAGAGGGGCTGATTGTAATCGACATTGGGCTGGTCGAACCGGATGACGACCAGCGGGCGATCTTCCGTCGCGCTCGCCGTGGCGGCACTGGGCGCGGTTCTGGCGCGTAGCGCTGGAGCGGGCGCAGCGGCCGGCGGCGGGCTTGCGCCCAAGCTGCGATTGGCGAGGCTCGGTTGCTCGATCTGGCCGTTCTGGATGGCCGATGCCATCGCGGCGAGATTGTTGCGCTCACTCGCGAGGTAGGCGTTTTGCCGGGCGATCTCGTCGCTGACGCTGGTGCGAAGTTGATTGCTCGCGCCGAGGGCGGCGATGGTCTGCGTCTCGATTTGCCGAAGCCGGTCGCGGTCGGCGTTGACGCCGCCTTGCTGCGTATAGGCGGAGCGAACCTCGCCCAGCAGATGGTTACCGAACGAGGAATCGGTCGCGGCCTGGTCGGAGATCGTGTTGAGTTGCGCGACGTCGTCGGCCATCCGGTCGAGGGCCGATTGCAGCGCCTGTTGATGTTGCGCGAGGTTGCCCTGAAGTTGGCCAAGCTCGGCGGCGAGCGCCTGCGCCTTCTGCCCGACGAATGTCGCGCCGGACGCTGGCGCGGCGGTCGCGGCGGTGGCTCCTGGGAGCGGCGAGGCGGTGTTTGTCGGCTGCGGTTTGGCCTCGGTGGCGGCCGGCGCAACCGGGATCGTCGTGCCGCCGGTGTTCTGCGCCTGCGAGCCCGACGCGGCGGGCGGCGCGCTGCCCGTCGCCCAGTCGAGCAGGTCATTGCCGTAAGAGCAGCCGGCGAGGGCAAGCGTTGTGGCGACCGCCAGAATTTTTGACCGCGAAACGGGCATGCGTTAGGGCCACCCCTTGTGACATCGGGCTGTCATTATCTGCGCTTGCCACTGAACGAAACCCGTGATCGTTGACGAAGCCCCGACCGGGCGCGGATACCGAAAGCACAGCGGCTTTCGATCCTACGCAATCTTCCTTGCAGCGACAAGCCGCTTTCGCGCCGGCTCTCGCGGGCGTCGTGCCATCGCGTAGGCTTACCGCCGAGAGGCGTCCGCGCGGCCCCCGTAATTCGATTGGATAAACCACCAGACTACGAATTTGGAGAGTGCGGCGCTCCGTCCCGGACGGCCAGAGTCCCATTAGAGGCCATTGGCAACAATTCGGGTAGGTCTCAACTGACGAAAACTCGCGAGGTTCCATCGCTCGCGGCGCCACGCCGCTTAGGGACTGAGCACCTCGCTGCCTTTGCTGCCGTCGCCCGTCGAATGATTAACCGCCTAGCGCTTCGCGCGGTTGGACGGGATTTCTTTTTGGTGCAGCATCCTTGAGCGGAAATCTGACCCGTAGACCAAGGAAGCCACAGGAAAATAAGGATACAAGAAACTGATCTTATCTGATTTATTAGATAATAGTAACAAGTCTCTATTAAAAATGGATAAATAATCAACGTCCGCCCCGCACTGGTTTCACGAGCAGATTTTTTAACGATACCGCGATTCCTGCTAATATTTAACTTCGTATATTAACGCCGGTATATAACACGCTATAATATCTAACAAACGTATATTAGCCTCGCTTTTGACAAAATTCATGACCGCCGATATAAGCCAAATCGGCTCGCAACCTAGAGAAAGGACCTCGAGTAAAATAACCACTCAAGGGTTTCGGCTCAATAAACTCCGCATCGATCAATGCTCGTTTCGCAGCCCCGGACCGCCCTCGGGACCATCGAACCTGTGAGCGCTGAAGTGCCGAAAGACAACGCGGAAAAAAATCCGTATATCCGTACCGTGACCGGTCCCAAAGATCTCCGATCCGCCGTGGCGCACCGGGGCTCTTCCAGCGCATCGAGGACCTCCGGGAATTCCGCTTAGAACCGCGGGAAATCCCCGGATCATTTTCTGCCGGAATCATTTTGGCTCGCCACGCCAGCGGGCATTTCGGCGATCTGGCCGGCGGGCAAGCCATGCCGCCTCCCGGCGACGTGCTCGCGGCCGACAATGGTCTTCAAGGGCCGTTCTCACGACTTCTAATCGCTTGATAAAAAAGGATTTTTTACGCGTCGTCACCGCAAGAGCGGGGCGTTTCACGGAGCCGCCCCGCGACAATGATTCACGAGGGAGGGGCGCTTGACTAAATTGCTGCGTGATTGATCAGAAGCACCGAGTTTTTCACCAACCCGCTAATTCAGGCAGTTCTTCCCGCTGCAACAACGTGAACCTGGCGCCGCGCTCCTGTTTGAGCTATGGTTCGTGACCGCGAGCCGTAGGCAGTGGTACTGTGAATGATGGCTGTTCTCGCGCACCGGTTTCCGAAGGTTCGCAGCGTCTGGCGTATGGACCGCCGATGGCGCGTGGCGCTGCTTGCTGCGCTCGGCACGGCAATGATCTCGAGCGCGGACGCCCAGAGCATCATCGGCGGCGAAATTTCACCCGGCGTCACCGTCGATCTCACGGTCCTCGAGCGGCTTGGCCCGGCGCCGACTCTGCCCCAGCTGTTTCCGGCGTTGCACGCGTCCGCCCCCACCGCGACGGCGACCGCTCTCGCCACGCCGCCGGCCCCAAGGGTGCAAACCAAACCGGCGGTGGCGCGCCGGATCGTGCTGCGCCCTCCGCCGACGCGCCTGCCCGGCGCCGCGCCCGCCCAGGCAATTAGCAATCCGTCACCCAGTGTCACCGTCGATCTGACCGTGCTCGACGGGTTCGGCCTGGCGCCAAGGCGCTTGGCTGGCGCCGCGCCAGACCCGATGATTAGCAAACGGTCACCCACTGTCGCCGTCGATCTGACTGTGCTGGACCGGCTCGGCCCGGCTCCGACGCGCCTGGCCGGCGCCGCGCCCTCCCGGGCAGGACGCTTAGAGCCTATGACTCCGCGCCTCGCCCGGGCGAGCGGAGGTCCCAGAGTCTCGCTCGTTCATTTCGTTACGCCAGCCGCGCGCATCGCCGATCGAGCCGTCGCGTATGATGAGGTCGCAGTCGCGCAGGCAACGCCGCCCGCAGTGGCGGCCTTGACCTCTCCGCCGCCCGCGGCGATGCCGGCGCTCCCGCAACAAGACCAAGCGCTGACCGCGCCGGTCCTGCCGCCGGCTCCGGTACACGAGGAAGCGCCCAAGCCGACGGTGCAGCCCCCGCCCGAGGGCACCGCCGCTGCGCCGCCAGCCGCGCCGCCGGCCCCGAAGCCGTCGCAATATCCTGCGGCGGTTCAGTTAGCTTCCGCCGCCGGCACGGGTGTCGCGTCGGATCCGATGGTTCAGCTCGCCTCGGCGTCCAGCATGGGTGTCGCCTCGGATGCGATCAAATTCGCCTTGGGACTGACCGATCTGCCGCCCGGCTCGCAATCACTCCTTGATGCCGTCGCAGCCAAGCTGGCGACCAATGACGCGTTGCGGGTCCAGCTCGTGGCGCATGCCACTGGCGGCGATGCTCAAGCGGTCGAGTCACGGCGCATCTCACTGGCCCGTGCCATCGCGGTCCGGCACTATCTGATCGTCAAGGGGGTGGACAGCCAGCGCATGGATGTTCGTGCGCTCGGCAACCGTGCGGACAACGGCCCGGCGACCGATCAGGTCGATCTGGTGGTCGTCAGCCAGTAACGGCGCGGCGCCGCCGCCGGCGCAAATATTCATGGCGTTCTTCGACTTCAACGGCTCGTTCCTCATGCCCGACGGTCAGAAGATCGCGGACGCCGCTGCGGCGGCCGATAAGAGGAACGGCGCGGTCAAGCCGATGGCCTATACCGATCTGGCCGGCACGGTTACCTGCAATCTGGCCTTGTCGATGCGGCCCTGGCTGTCAGTCCCTTTCGGGGCCGAACGATAGACGGCAAGGTCGGGTACGACATCGGCCACAACTACTCCGTTGCACCGGGTGGCACGACAGTCGTCGTCTAGGCGGCAACACGCGTTTCTCTCGCAAAGAACGGCGAAGCAACAAAGGCCTTTCGCGGCGCGCTCGACGAGGCGACAGCCTACGTGAATGACACGGCACACGCGGCTTCGGTACGCGACACGATCGAAAAATACGCCAAGCTTCTGCCCCAGGCTGCGGCGACGGTCACGATACTTGCCAATCTGGATGCCCCAGCGACGCCCCAGGGCCTTGTATTCTGGATTGGGGTTTCGCGCGAGCACGGTCTCATCAAGGGCATTCCCGACCCGGCGAACTGCATCGCGCCATGGCCTGATGACGGTCCATTGGCTCGGTAGGACCGTTCCGGGTCACAGTCGGAAGTGAGCAGCGGGCGGACGCGTGAGCGCTAAGAGGCGGGAACCGAACGTTCGTTCGTAAAAATCCCTTGTCGAACACATGCGGTGAATGGGGGCGGGTTCTACTCGGAAGTACGAAATTGGCCCTTCCTGCGCCAGTCGCTCGCGGATGAACCGTCTTGCTATTGGAGCTGAAAGAAGGTCAAGATCGCGCCAGAGTCCGTGGGGATCTGGGGAAATCGGCTAAAATAGGTTCGGTTACGGCGGAACTGACGCCGCGATGGGGAGGAAGACGATGATACGAAGAGTAATGGCCGCGGCGGCGGCGCTCGTGACGATCGGGGTGGCCTGCAGCGCGGGGGCGCAGACGCAAGGCGCGGATAAGCCGCCGATGACGCCCGAGCTGCAGAAGATCATCGACGGAGCGAAGGCCGAAAAGGTGCTGCTCAGCAGCACCAACCCGCTGGTGTTCGGCTTTCAGCCGAACATCGACGCGGCGAAGGCGTGGATCAAGGAGAATTTCGGCGTCGATCTCGATTTCAACATCACCAACGGCGGACCGTTCGGCATCGTCGGGGCGAAGATCGCGACCGAATACCGCGCCAACCAGCCGTCCTCGGTGGATGTTTGGGCCGCCGGCATCGCGCAATACGATCCGCTGCTAAAGACGGGGATGTTCGTCAAGGTGCCGTGGCAAACGCTGTGGCCGCAGCGCATCATCGCGCAGCAGATCGGCGCTGACGGTTTCAGCATCGGTTTTTCGACCGGCACGCCCGGCGTTCTCTACAACACGGCGACAGGCGCCGATTTCGCCAAGGTCAAGACAATCGACGATTTGTTGCAGCCTCAATACAAGGGCCGGTTCGGCACCACCGCTTTCGCCAACGGCTTCGACGCGATGTCGGCCAAGAGCTGGGAAGGCGAAGCGAAGATGATCGATTACATCGCGAAGCTCGGTCGTCAGGCGCAAGGCATCCTCAATTGCGGTGGCCAGGATCGCGTCGCCTCCGGCGAGTTCCAGGCTCTCGTGCTCGATTGCACCGGCGGCGAGCCCAACGTGGCGCCGTACAAGGGCAAGCTCGGCCTCGCCGTCCCGAGCGACGCGGCGCAGCTGCAATATTACGAGCTTCTGATCCCGAAAAACGCGCAGCATCCGAACGCCGCGATCCTCTTCACGCTCTATCTGCTGACCCAGCAGGGCCAGCGCGGCATCGCGAACGGCATCGGGATCGATCTCGATTATTATCCCGAGACGACGATGCACAAATTCGTCGCCGATACCGAGGCGAAGGGCATCAAATTCCGGCGCATCGACTACCAGTTCTGGCAAGACAACCCGGGCGTCGATCAGTCTGGCGCCAAGCTCGGCAAGGCGTTGAAGGAGGCGATCGGCGGCTGAGGGTCGGTCCGGGATAATCGTGGTTCCGGAACTTTAATGAGCGCCGTCACCCTCGCTATGCAGCTGGCGCGGCGCAAGGGCGAGCGGCCGAGCGGCTGGGTGATCGCGATGGGCCTAACGGCGGGGCTGGCGAGCCTCGTCGTCCTCGTCCTGCTTGCGATCGTGCTATGGCTCAGCCTCATTGACGGCGAGCCCGGCGATCCAGATCTCGCCTACACAGCTGCCAATTACATCGATACCTTCGGCGATCCGTTTGTCTGGCGCACACTCGCCAACACCTTCGTATTCTCGGGGCTCACCCTCGTCGTTGCGATGGCCATCGGCGCGCCCATGGCCTGGATCATCGAGCGCACGGACTTCCCGGCGAAGACCCTGGTCTTCGCGACCATGACGATAGGGCTGCTGGTGCCGGGCTTTGCGACGGCGATCGGATGGGAGTTCCTGCTGCATCCGCGCATCGGCATGGTCAACACCGCGCTCATCGCGCTCTTCCACCTCTCCGGTCCCCCCATCAGCATCACCAATTTGTGGGGCATGGGGTGGGTGCAGGGGCTCGGTCTCGCGCCCGTCGCTTTCATCATGACCTCGGTGGTGCTCCGTGCGATGGACCCGTCGCTCGAGGACGCGGCGGCGATGAGCGGCGCGCGCCCACACGGCGCACTGCTGCGCGTGACCTTTCCGCTTGCTTGGCCGGGACTGCTGGCCGCCGGCATCTTCATCTTCATGATCGGCTTCTCGGCCTTCGACGTGCCGGCGATCATCGGTCTCGCCGGCAAGATCTATACCTTCGCGACCTATACCTACGACCAGATGCAGCCGGCGCAGGGCGATCCGCAATATGGCGACGTCGCCGCGTTCTCCACCGTCACCGTGGCGCTCGGGCTCGTGCTGTCGTGGTGGTATTCGCGAATGCAAAGACGCGCGCCGCAATACGCGGTCGTTACCGGCAAGGGCTACCGGCCGCGCCTTATCGCGCTCAGCGGCGGCGGCAAGGCGCTCGCCATCGCTTTCGTCGGCATCTATCTCTTCCTCTCGCAGGTCTTGCCGGTCTTGGTGATCTTCTGGACCTCGACCATCCAGTTCCCCGAGCCGCCGACGCCGGAAGCGATCAGCTCGATGTCGCTCGCCAATTACGCGCATTTGCCGATGGAGATGGTGTGGCGCGGCTTGGCGAATACGGCGGTCCTGATGGTGTTGGCGCCGGTGATCACGCTCGCGATCGCGTTGTCGATCAGCTGGATCGTGCTGCGCTCGCGCATTCCCGGCCGAGCGCTGTTCGATTTCGTCGCCTTCCTGCCGCTGTCGGTGCCGAGCATCGTGTTCTCGATGGCGGCGCTTGTGCTCGCGCTCTTCGTGCTGCAGCGCGTGTTGCCGATCTACGGGACTGTCTGGCTGCTGCTGCTAGTCTACGTCGTGTCGCGCATCTCTTACGCGACGCGCATCACCAACAGCGCCCTCATCCAAATCCATCGCGAGCTCGAGGAGGCGGCCCAGATGGCCGGCGCGGGTCTCGGTGGCGTGATGCGCAGCGTGCTCGGGCCGTTGCTGCGTCCGAGCCTCGGCTACGCCTTCATCTGGATTGCGCTGCTGACCTATCGCGAGCTGACCGTCCCGGTGCTGCTCTCGACCAATGACAATCTGCCGCTGGCGGTCGAGATCTGGAATCTCTGGACCGGCTCGCAGTTCGCGCCGGCCTCGGCCGTCGTCGTGATCATGCTCGTGGCCATGATGCCTTTGATCTATCTCGGCTTCTGGGTGTCGCGCGGTCGCGCCGTGGTGGGTCCGTAGGGGCAACGCTCCTTTGAGCCCGGCGATGACGATTGGCACGGGCCTGTGGTAAACTCGGGCGTAAATATTAGGGAAGAACGTCATGCAAGCACTTCGAAACCAGTGGTATTGTGCGGCGCTTTCGGCGGAAATCGAACGGGAACCGCTTGCCCGGTATCTTCCTGAACGAGCCAGTCGTAATGTACCGCAAGACGGACGGTACCGCGGTCGCGCTCGAGGACCGCTGTTGCCACCGCCGCGCGCCGCTCTCCAAGGGCCAGATCGAGGGCGACAATCTGCGCTGCGGCTATCACGGCCTCCTCTACGAGCCGGGCGGGCGCGTGATCTGGGCGCCGGGCCAGGAAAAGCTGCCGCCGAACTCGCAGGTGAAGTCCTATCCGCTGTGCGAGACGCATGGCTGGGTCTGGATCTGGATGGGCGATCCGGCGCTGGCCGACCCCAAGACGGCGCCGGCCTTCCATTGGTACGATGCGCCCGGTTGGGCCGGTTGCGGCGCCTGCCTCGATGTCAAGGCTAACTACATGCTGCTCGTGGACAACCTGCTCGACCTTTCTCACCTAGCGTTCCTGCATATCAAGACGATCGGGGCCGGGGACGATACCAGTCCCCAGCTGACATGGGAACGCGGGCCGAATTTCCTGCGCGGCGTGCGCGTCGCCCGCAATCTCTCGCCCTCGGCGCGCCAGATCGCGCAAGGCGACACGATCCGCACCGATTCGACCAAGATCATGACCTTCACCCCGCCGGCCAACGTGGTGATCGAGATCAGTGCCGTCGAAGCCGGCAAGAAGCCCGACGATCCTAGCAACCGCGTCAACCGCAAGCTGGTCGTTCTCGATTCGATGACACCCGAGACCGAGACGAGCTGCCACTATTTCTGGGGCAGTTGCCGCAACTACGCGGTCGAAGACAAGTCAATGACCGAGGCGGTACTTCGCTCGACAGCGGTCGCCTTCGACGAGGACAAGCTGATGCTGGAGGCGGAGCAGCGCATCATCGGTCTGAACCCCGCCGCGCCGCAAATCGACCTCGTCGGCGACGCTGGCGGTCTTCAGGCGCGGCGAATGATTGAGCGGCTGCTTGCGGAGGAGCCGGCGGTTCAAAGCGCTGCTGCCGAATAGGCTTTGGACGATGTCGAAGCGAGCTGATAACCGCCCCTTTTGATCCTTGATCGCGGCCTCTTTGGGTCGGGGCCGCGCGAACAGGCGATTGGAGCCGTCGTCGAAGTCGTGGGCAGGGATACTCGGCGAGGCTTTGACGCCTTGGGCGGCGAGGCTCTTTTTGGGACGGATCGCCCCTATCAATCCATCAACGCCGAGAATCCCGATCACCGGGTTGGATGTGCAAGCCGCTTTCTAAACCGCCTCGCGCGGCAAAGCTGGCCGGCCGCGGATCATGTCGGACGCCTTCTCGGCGATCATCATTACCGGAGCATTCAAATTTCCGCCGATCGGCAGCGGCATGACCGAGGCGTCGATGACGCGCAGCCGCTCGGTTCCGCGCACGCGGAACTCGGGGTCAACCACCGCCATCGCATCGGAGCCGATCTTGCAGGTGCCGGCGGGGTGATAAATCGTCGTCATGTTGGCCCGCACGAAGGCGTC
>CAWDLZ010000030.1:0-6312 GCA_963803265.1 uncultured Alphaproteobacteria bacterium
GCTATGCGGTGAATAAGATGGGTTAGTGTCTAGCATGGAGCTCGTTCCGCAGTTGTCCCGACCTGCCCAAACGTGGCGCCGTGCTCGGCGCGGTCAATCGGGATAGGGGGAAGCCTCACGGCGCCGCCCCTCCCACACCACCGTGCATACGGGTCCGTATACGGCGGTTCGGCGGATTAAGCGCTCACCAGCTTGTTCATGGGCGGCAGACCCTAGACGACAGAAGCGAGCTGTTGGTGAAGGCGCTATGCAGAGCCCTCGCAGAAGCTGAGCCGCCAAGAACCCTTAGGACTGCACGAGGGCTTCGCTCGCCAGCCGTCTCGGGGACCCTTCAGGTGGCGCAGTTCCCGATAGCGCCGGCCACGCGTCTTCCACTGGACCCAGGCGACGCAACGCAGGCGTCTCCGTGTCCAGCCGTCCAGCGATGCCAACTCGTGCAACTGGCTGAAGCCGAAATATCCGGCCCATCCCCGCAACAGCGGGTTCAGGTCAGCGATCATCTGTCCCAGGCTGACCCCGCGATGCCGCCGTGTCAGGTCGCGCACCCGGTCCTTGAACCGAGCGACGGCCTTGTCGGCGATGCGCCGCCGGGGCTGCGGATCGTCCGTGACCGTGAAGCCAAGGAACAACCGCTGCCACGGCCGGGCGACGGCACTCTTTTGCGGTATCTGCTCAACCCGGCTGAATGACAGACTCGCCGTCTAGGACTGCACAAATTGCCTGATACGCGTTCGTTCCCCGTCGTGCCGCGGTACCCACGACGGATCGAACGCCAGCGAACAGATCGGCACCCCACTTCGAACGGAAGCCGCCCGTGACTTTGCGGTAGGTGGCTGTGGGCCGCAATTCCCTCTCGCTGGCATTGTTATCCGGCGGAGCGTCGGGATGCTCCAGGAAAGTGAACAGGTGACTTCTCAGCTTGCCGTAACGTTTTCGCAGCCGCCTACCATGACGGTTGGTCGGTGCCAGCACCATGATTGCGTTCAACGCGTGATCCAACCTCCGCAGGTGGCTGCGTCGCGTGCTCTCGGCCAAGCTCTTGCGCCGCCGCGCCAGGACGACGGCCCGCAGCAGCAGTGCCTTCATCTGTGGGGCGAAGATCGTATCGCCCGCCTCGATGGCGTATTTGCAATCGCGTAACTGGTGCGCCAGACAGATCTGCCAGAGATCGGCATGCCCCTGCTGCGCGCCATAGAGATCGGACACCCAGATGCTGGGTCGATGGCCCGCCATGGTCTCGGTGACCACGCTGGCGGCGCGGCTGCTGCGCACCACGTGGATCACCACCTGATCGTTCTGAAACACCCAGTTCCAATGGGTCCGGCCGTCGATGCGCACCGTGGTCTCATCGGAGCCGACGATCCGCGAGCGGCGCAGCCGGGCGAGAATGGCCGTGACCTCGCTGTCGAAACAGGGTTTGGCACGCTGCAACATCGCGTCCAGCGCGCCCTCGCTGATCTGGAGTGCATAGAGGTGCAGGAACAACTGAACCAGACGACGGTAGCTGATCGCGTGGGTGAAGCGCAGGTAGAGTGCTAACGCCACGATATGCACGCTGAACGGCGAGCCGTCTTCGAGGCCCGCGGGGATCGCCGCCAGGGTGACGCCGCCGCAGCACGGGCAATGCCCCGCATAGCGTTCTACGCGGGTCACCATGGGGCGCACCACCGGCAGGTCGATCTTGTCGTAACGACCGTGCAGCACCTGATCGGCGTCTGTCAGCACGGCCTGGCAATGGGCGCAGGCAACTGGCTTGGCGGTCACCGTCTCGTCGGGATCGCAGGCCAGCGGACGACCGCCGCCTTTGCGGCCAAGGCTGCCCGGGCGTGGCCCAACACGCTTGGCGTTCTCCGGCTTGTTCGGTTTCTGCCCCTTCGACGGCGGCAGGCTGGAATTGTCTGGGGTTTTTGACGGTTCGCCGAGCCTGGCTTCGAGCGCCGCAACCCGAGCCGTCAGGCTCTGCACCTGCGCCCACAGCGCCCGGATCAGGGCGTCTTTTTCGGCGTGACTCAGGTGGTTGAGGTCGGGAAGCTCGGACACGCCCTCGTTTAGAATCGACTCGACCGTGACCGCGTCAATTGATTTTTCGGTTAGTCAGAGCGGGGGCGAATTGCCCATCGAAACCCGCATCAAACCGGGGTCGAGCAGATACCTTTTGCGCGTTGACCTGCAACCTGAGACGCCCTTCGATGAAGCGGGTCAAACTCGCCATGACCCGGAGGCCAGCCTTCTCGCTGCGGACATAGACGTTACAGTCATCCGCATATCGCACGAACTGGTGGCCACGACGCTCAAGTTCGCGATCCAGTTCGTCCAGCACGAGGTTCGAGAGCAGTGGCGAGAGCGGACCACCTTGCGGGGTCCCCTCCCGACTGGCTTCGAACAGCCCGCTGTTGAGCACGCCAGCCGTCAGGTAGCTTCGGATAAGCCGAAGCACCCGGCGGTCCTGCATGCGCGCCGCCACGCGGGCCATGAGTTTGTCGTGATTAACCCGGTCGCAAAAATTTCGCTAGGTCTATATCGACAACGAACCGATAGCCGTCGGTGACATAGGCTTGCGCCTGTTTCACCGCTTGCTGGGCGGAGCGGCCCGGCCGGAAGCCGTAGCTGTGCTCGCTGAACGTCGGGTCCCACAGCGGTTGGAGCCGCTGGAGCACCGCCTGCTGGATCACGCGATCAATCACGGTTGGAATGCCGAGGTTACGTGTCCCGCCGGCCGGCTTCGGGATTTGCACCCGACGCACCGGTTGCGGCTGGTAGCAACCCTGGAGCAGTTGATGTTCGAGCTCCGGCCAGCGCGCTTTCAGGATGTCCGGGAGTTGTCGAACGGTGATCCCGTTGACGCCCGGTGCCCCCTTGTTGCGCACCACCGCACGCAACGCCGCTTCTATGTTATCCGGGTCACAGATCGCCTCCATCAGATATGCAGCGGGTGCCGGGCTTTCGGCTTCGGACGTCGCCGCGGTCACTTCGACCTCTCGCGCGGCCGGACGCGGGGCTTCACCCCTGCCAGGCATCGGCAAGTCCAACGTGAACTGGAATGGCGGTCGCGGTGTGATCATGAGACGTCCAGGCTACTTGCCCTCTCCTTCAACCCCTTTTTCGGGGACCGTTCGGGCCTTCGGCCGCCGAAGCGGCCTACTACGCCCTCTGCTGACTTCTGTGCCGCGGTCAGGGCGCCTCGCGGCTCCCTCAGTCCGCCCGGTTTCCCGGACGGACACGACACAGATCTCCTGGGGTAAGCCCCACAGCCTTCCTCGCGCACCCGCCGGATTTACAGCCCTGGCCCTTGATGGATATGGACTTCGCGACATCCTGCCCGCTCGTCCGACCAATCGCTGCCTCATATCCGGTTGCTGTTCGTCAGGTCGCGATTTCGCTCCACGCTTCCTTCAGACGGTCCCTCGCGGTTCCGCCCTTGCGCTTCACTCGTGCTTCACCTCCATCAGGTTGCACAGGGGACTTTCACCCCCAGGCTGCTGGACATGCCCAGCACACAGGACGCTACGCGCCGCCTTCGGCGGTGGCCTGCGGCCATCCCTCGGGTCAGGCCCGATTGCATGCCTTGACTGCGGCTGCGCGCGACGCCCTGCAATCGTCAGGCCGGGACGAAGAAACGGCGCTCAGCCGAACCAAGAAACCTGGCTGGTGGTTCGCCGTACAAAGGGGGAGCTCGGCCGCAAGCGGCAGTTGACGCGGTTGGCCCGACGAAGGTCAGCGGCCGCTGCTACCCACACGAAACAGCGAGGACCCAGAAACCACAAAATCTTGCCCGGCGCTGACACCGAGCTTACCGAGCCGCTCGGTCACGACCTGAACGCAACCCAACGCCCGTCGCCAGCATCCCGCGACAGTGTGAGAAACGGTGCGCCAGGAAGCTGGCGCGATCCAGCCGGTGGAAGACCGGCCCGGGTAAGGCCGTAGCGGGCCGCCTGGTAGCGAGTGTTGCGTGAGCCGGCGGCAACGCCGGCCACGAAGCGTACACAGCGATTGCGTGGGGTGTGCGATTGAGCCACGAAATGCTCAATATCGCAGGGGCGGAGACCGTCATAATCAGTCGAAGGCAACATGTGCAGCGCCGCTATGCGAGGCGCTGTCGCCCTGCCGGGGTCGAAGACCACATCACGCGCAAAAGGAACGCGTCGGAACCTGGGAGGTCCCGCGTCTGGCCGGAGCGGCGACGCCACGCCGGTCCGCATCGGGAAGGCGAGGAGCCGTAGCCGATGATGCACGGGCGCGAGAAGTCGGACTCCGCCATAGTAGCTGTGAAGCCGGCGAACAAGGCCGGGCGATCCGCTGCGGAGCCGGTGGAGCGAAGGGCGGGGACCAAGGGGAATGCGGGCCAGCAAAGCACGCGCCGGGCGCAGGACCGGGAAAGCGTGATCACAGGCGCTGGAGCGCATACGGCAAGCCGCAAGGCAAAGGAAGAAGGAACGGTTCACCGCGCTCCTCCACCACATCAGCGTCGATACTGCTTCGGACTGGCGTTCTTCGCGCTCAAGCGCGATGCCGCCGCCGGCGTGGACGGGCTGACGTGGCAGGACTACGAGGCAGACCTCGAGCCAAGGCTCGAGGACCTGCACGCACGGGTCCACACGGGGAGCGTATCGGGCGCTGCCGTCGCCGCCGGACGTACATACCGAAGCCGGACGGCCGACAGCGGCCGCTCGCGATTGCCGCCCTGGAGGACAAGATCGTCCAGGGGGCGACCGTCACGGTGCTGAACGCGATCTACGAGGAAGACTTCCTCGGGTTCTCGTACGGGTTCCGGCCCGGACGCGGCCAGCACGATGCGCTGGATGCGCTGGTGGTCGGGATCACCAGCACGAAGGTGAACTGGATACTTGGACGCCGACATCCGGAGCTTCTTCGACGCGGTCAGCCAGGAATGGCTGGTCCGCTTCCTGGAGCATCGGATCGGCGACCCGCGCATCATCCGCCTGATCCAGAAATGGCTCAAGGCGGGCATCCTCGAAGACGGGGTCGTGACGGTCAGTGACAAGGGGACGGGGCAGGGATCGGTGATTTCGCCGCTGCTCGCCAACATCTACCTGCACTACGTCTTCGACCTCTGGGCCGAACGCTGGCGACGGCGCGAGGCCACGGGCGACATGATCATCGTGCGCTATGCCGACGACATCGTGGTCGGCTTCGAGCACGAGGCCGACGCCCGGCGCTTCTGGGATGCGATGCGCGAGCGGCTGGAGGAGTTCGCGCTGTCGCTGCATCCGGAGAAGACCCGCCTGATCGAGTTTGGCCGCCACGCGGCGGCCAAACGCGAGCAGCGCGGGCTCGGCAAACCGGAGACCTTCAACTTCCTGGGCTTCACCTTCATCTGCGGCAAATCCCGCCGGGGCAACTTCCTGCTCAAACGGAAGACCCGGCGCGACCGCATGCGGGCGAAGCTCCAGGAGATCAAGGAGGAACTGCGACGGCGAATGCACCAGCCGATCCCCGAACAGGGGAAATGGCTGAGGCAGGTCGTGAGCGGCTACTTCAACTACCACGCCGTGCCGACGAACAGCCGCGCGCTCGTCGGCGTTCCGAGTACGAGGTCACCGACCTCTGGCGGCGCACGCTTCGGCGACGCAGCCAGAAGGATCGACTTCACGTGGGCTCGGATCGCGAAGCTGGCGGACGACTGGCTCCCCAAGCCGCGTATCCTTCATCCATGGCCAAGCAGCGCTTCGCCGTCAAACACCCAAGGTGGGAGCCGTATGCGGGAAAGCCGCACGTACGGATCTGTGCGGGGGGCGCCCAGTAATGGGCGTCCCTACCGCGATCGGCTTGCCGTCGGTCAGCCGGAGCAAGACCGGCGTTGGATGCGTTCCCCCCCGCGCCGTCCTGCCGCCGGCCGGTTGTTCGATGGGTCACGCTGCGGCAAGCTCTGCTCATCATCGGTTCATCCGGGGCATGGCGGCCGTCCGCTGCCAGGGAACGCCACAGCGGAACAGTCCATCGAGGCAATGGAGGCAGGCATGGTAGCGGCCCGGGAGACAAAATCATCGGCAAACCGGATGGCGGCTGCCGCTCGATCGGGAACTTCAGGCGCAGGCAAACATCCATTGCACCCACGTGCGTGCAGCCGGTTTGTTCTGGCAACGATACTCCTGGCTGTCGCGTTCCTGTGCAGCCCGGCGCGCGCCCAGCCAATGGCCACGACCGCCGGCGAGGGGACGCAGTCCTGCGAAAGCTGGTTGGCCGCCCGGCACAACGGGCAGGCCGACGCAAAGGTGCAATGGCTTCTGGGGTTCCTGTCCGGCGCGGGAGCCGTGGGGATCACCACGGGTTTGAACCCATTGCAAGGGACCA
>CAWDLZ010000031.1:0-73645 GCA_963803265.1 uncultured Alphaproteobacteria bacterium
GACTAATTGCCTAATTCATAACCCGGTCGCCTGGCATGGAGCCGAGCAGCCGCACCACGTTGTTGAGGATGCGGAAGGCATTGCTGGCTTCGCTCGCGCCATCATTGTAAACGGAGCGAAACGTTTCCCTGGCTATGTCGGGAGCCTGAGCGCCAGCTGACATGCCAGTGGAAGGCACTCGATGGTCACCTCGGTCTGCATCCGCAGCACCGGTGGCATCAGTTGGCTGCAATCCACCGAGCAGGGGGCGTGAAGATGCAGGTCGCCTGCTCGTCGCCGGGACTCCTCATAAACTGATCAGCCAGGTAGAAGCTGGCGGGAGGGAAATACACGCGCGGCGGCACGGGCATGATCTTCATCAGCATCTCGCGGAATTTCGCCACGTCATTGGTGAATTCGAGCGACACGCTTCCGGAGAGCGTGAGCAAGGCCACGCGTTCCTGCGGGGGTATGCCCGGCTCGAGGTGCTGGAGCGCAGCCTTGCGAGCGTTCACCAGGTCTTCCATTTTGAGATGGACGTCGTCGAAGACAAAGGCGACGAAGCGGGCGGGCACTGCCGGCTTGGAGGCCGCAGCTAGTTCCGCCGAGGTCTCCGCTTGAGGCGCCTCGGGCCGGGCACCCCCGGCGCGAATCGGCTGCGCGGCGCTGCTCTCGATGGCGAACTGCGCGATCTCCTGCGGCTTGCCGCGGTCGGTGAGCTGAAAATCTTCCTTACGGAAGCTCCCGAGAGCGCGTCCCTGCTTGTCGCGGACCACCACGGGAACGCGCACCAGGCTCACGCTCGATTGAAAAGTGGGAGTCTCTTCGCGGGTAGTGACCTCGCCGGTTTGGGTTTGCGCAGCCATCGCGGCGATGAGAAGGAAAAAAGACCAAAAGCGCACGATACTCTCCTTCCGAGAAACCCGGCGTCGCGGATTCCTGAGGTGGGCGCCTGATGGTAAAGGTGCCGGCGACGCCGGCCGGCGTCACCGCGATCCGCGAGCTCATCGCTCGCGGGCTGAACATCAACGTCACCTTGCTGTTCTCGCTCGAGGTCTACGAGCAGGTGGTCGAAGCCTATATCTCGGGGCTCGAGGATCTGAAGCGGGCCGGCGGCGACGTCTCGAAGATCGGCAGCGTCGCGAGCATGTTCGTCAGTCGCATCGACGCGGCCGTCGACAAGCAGCTGGACGAGATCGCCGACAAGGGGCTGGCCGACCGGCTCCGTGGCAAGGCGGCGATCGCCAACGCGAAGCTCGCCTACGTCCGTTACAAGGCGCTGTTCTCCGGCCCGCGCTGGGAGCCCCTTGCGGCATCCGGCGCGAACACCCAGCGCCTGCTTTGGGCTTCCACCAGCACCAAGAACCCGGCCTACAAGGACACGATGTATGTCGAGGCGCTGATCGGCCGCGACACCGTCGAACACCATTCCGCCGGCGACCATGGATGCGTATCGCGACCACGGCGAGGGGACGCTCGACGCCGTGGAGTACGACATAGAGGGCGCCCGCGCCGTGCTCGCCGCGCTCGAGCAGCACGGCATCTCGCTCAAGGAGATCACGGAGGAGCTGGTCAAGGACGGGGTGCAGCAATTCGCGGACGCGTTCGACAAACTGCTCGGCGCCATCGCGCAACGTCGCCGCGCGCTGCTCGAGGGCGGCCGGGCAAGGCTGGAGATTGCGCCGGGCTCCCCGGAAATGAAGACAGCCTTCGACGCGGAGATGGAGGCCTGGCGCAAGGAGGGCCGCATTCGCCGGCTGTGGGCCGGCGACAAGTCGCTGTGGACCGAAGCGGACGAGGACAAATGGCTCGGCTGGCTCGACGTCGTGGAGCGGGAGCTCGCCGATATCGAGCGGCTGCAGGGTTTTGCGGAGGAAGTTAAGCGGCGCGGGTTCACCGACCTCGTCCTGCTGGGCATGGGAGGCTCGAGCCTGGGGCCGGAAGTGCTGGGCGAGACCTTCTCGCGGCAAATGGGCTGGCCGCGGTTCAACATGCTCGACAGCACCGATCCCGCGCAGATCGCGGCGATCGAGCGGGCGGTCGATCTTGGCAAGACGCTGTTCATCGTTTCCTCGAAATCCGGCAGCACGCTGGAACCCAACATTTTCATGGAATATTTCCTCGACCGCGTCGGCGCGCTGATCGGCAAGGATAGAGCCGGCGAGAACTTCGTCGCGGTGACCGATCCCGGGTCTCCGCTGGAGCGGCGCGCCAAGGAGCTGCGCTTTGCCCATATCTTCTATGGCATCCCGTCGATCGGGGGCCGCTACTCGGTGCTGTCGAAATTCGGGCTGGCGCCGGCGGCGGCGATGGGTCTTGACGTCAAACGCCTACTCGAGACCGCGCAGGCGATGGAACGAGGCTGCGGCCGCGACGTTCCGCCGGCGGAGAATTCAGGGGTGCGGCTCGGCCTAGCGATGGGCGTCGCCGCGGCACGCTTCGGCCGCAACAAGGTGACGATCATCGCCTCGCCGGGGATCGCCGATCTCGGCGCCTGGCTGGAGCAGCTTCTGGCGGAGAGCACGGGCAAAGACGGGCGCGGCCTCATTCCCCTGGCCGGCGAGCCGGTCACCACGCCCGAGCGCTATGGCAGCGACCGATTCTTTGCCTATCTCGAGCTCGACGGGCAGGACGATCCCGCGCAGCGCGAGGCCGTCAACGCGCTGGAGCGGGCCGGCCATCCGGTCGCGCGGATCTTTGTCGAGGACATCTGGCATATTGGCCAGGAGTTCTTCCGCTGGGAGATTGCCACCGCCGTGGCCGGCGCGATCATCGGCATCGACCCGTTCGACCAGCCGGATGTCGAGGCGAGCAAGGACAAGACTCGTGCGCTGACCGACGCCTATGAGAAATCGCATCGCTTGCCGACGGAGGCGCCGATGTTCCGCGAGAATGGCGTGGCGCTTTTCGCCGATCCGCGCAACGCCGCCGAACTCGGTCAGCACAACACCCTGTCCGGCTATCTGAAGAGCCATTTCAGCCGCGTGCAAGCGGGCGATTACGTCGCGCTCCTGGCATACATCCAGCGCAACGATGCGCACACGCGGGCGCTGACCGCGATGCGAGCGCGCATTCGCGACAAAACCCACGCCGCTACTTGCCTCGGTTTCGGACCCCGCTTTCAGCATTCGACCGGCCAAGCATATAAGGGCGGGCCTAATTCCGGCGTCTTCCTGCAGCTCACCTGCGACGATCCGGCCGATATCGACGTGCCCGGCCATTCCTACAGCTTCGGCGTGGTGAAGGCGGCGCAGGCGCGCGGCGATCTCGATGTGCTAGCCGAGCGCGGCCGGCGCGCGCTGCGGGTTCATCTGAAGGATCTCGATGCCGGGTTGGCGGAGCTGGCCCGCGCCATCGATGCAGCGCTCAAGGAGTGACGCAAATGCGGATCGGCGTGATCGGACTCGGCCGCATGGGCGGCAACATCTCGCGCCGCCTGATGAAGGCGGGTCACCATTGCGTGGTGTTCGACACCAATGCCACGGCGCGAGAGGCGCTGGCGAAGGACGGTGCCGCAGCCGCCGGGTCTCTCGCGGAAATGGTGAAGGCGCTCGGGGAAAGGCCGCGCGCAGTCTGGCTGATGCTGCCGGCCGGCCGGATCACCGAGGAAGCGGTCGAGACTCTCGCCGGCCTGCTCGAGCGCGACGACATCCTGATCGATGGCGGCAATTCCTTTTATAAGGACGACATCCGCCGCGCGAGGAAATTGGCCGAGAAGGGCATCCGCTATGTCGATTGCGGCACGTCGGGCGGCGTCTGGGGAATCGAGCGCGGCTATTGCATGATGATCGGCGGCCCGAAGGAGACTGTGGACCACCTCGATCCGATCTTCGCGGCGCTCGCTCCCGGCCTCGGCGATATCCCGCGCACACCAGGCCGGATGGGCGACCCGCGGGCCGAGCGCGGCTACATTCATGCGGGGCCGTCTGGCGCCGGGCATTTCGTCAAGATGGTGCATAACGGCATCGAGTACGGATTGATGCAGGCCTATGCCGAGGGCTTCGACATCCTGCGCAACAAGGACTCGAACGATCTGCCCGAGGACGAGCGTTTCGCGTTGACGCTGCCGGACATCGCTGAGGTTTGGCGGCGCGGCAGCGTCATCTCGTCCTGGCTGCTCGATCTCGGCGCCGCCGCGCTGGCAAAGGATCCTCAGCTGGAAAATTTCTCCGGCTACGTCCAGGATTCCGGCGAGGGTCGCTGGACCGTCGAAGCCGCTATCGAGGAAGCGGTCCCGGCGGACGTGCTCTCCACGGCGCTCTACGCGCGATTCCGTTCGCGGCGCGAGCACACTTTCGGGGAAAAGATGCTCTCGGCCATGCGCTTCGGCTTCGGCGGGCATGTCGAGGGTGGCGAGCCCATCGATCCCGAACCAAGGCCCAAAGAATCACCGGGCCGCGCGGCGGCAAAACGCGCCGTGGAGTAGTCCCATGTCAGACGTTGGGCCGGGCCGAATCGCCGCGAGCGAGCAACGGGTCGAGTCCCCGCTGCCGCCGGCGCGCCAGGCCCGCCCGCCCGATCCCTGCGCCATGGTGATTTTCGGCGCCAGCGGCGACCTGGCCAAGCGGCTCGTGATCCCGGCGCTCTACAACCTCTCGCTCAGCAACGTGCTGCCGGAAAGATTTCGCGTTGATCGGCGTGGCCCGCGCCGCGGAAACGGCGGAAAGCTGGCGCGCCCGCCTTCTCGACATGCTGAAAAGCTTTGTCGGCGGCGCCGCCAACCAGTTCGATGTCGACCACATCGATGAGGCGGCGTGGCAGCGGCTTGCGGACAAAATGTCCTATGTCCGCGGCGATCTCACGACGCCGGAGCTTTACGAAAAACTACGCGGCGCGCTCGGCGAGGCCGAAAGGGATCGTGGCACCGAGGGCAACGCCATCTTCTATCTCGCGGTCGAGGACGGCTTCTTCGGCACGGTGGTGGAGCAGCTCGGCAAGGCGAAGCTCACCGATCAAAACGAAGACCAGAACGGGAGGCGTCGGTTCTGGCGCCGCGTGGTGATCGAGAAGCCGTTCGGCCACAGCCTCGATTCCGCGCGCGAGCTGAACGCCAGTATCCTGCGCACCCTGCGCGAGGATCAGATTTTCCGGATCGACCATTATCTCGGCAAGAGCACGGTCCAAAGCATCATGGCGTTTCGTTTCGCCAACGGGCTTTTCGAGCCGATCTGGAACCGCGACCGGATCGATCACGTGCAGATCACCGCGGCCGAGACGGTGGGCGTGGAGCAGCGCGGCAAGTTCTACGAGGCGACGGGCGCGCTGCGCGACATGGTTCCGAGCCACGTCTTCACGTTGCTCTCGCTGGTGGCCATGGAGCCGCCCACGGGCTTCGGCGACGCTTCGATCCGCTCGAGGATAGCGGATGTCCTCGCCGCGATGCCCGCGGTCCAGCCGGCACGGACGGTGCGCGGCCAGTATGGAGCCGGAACGGTGCAGGGCAAGCCCGTGAAGGCCTATCGCGACGAGCCCAACGTGGCAGCCGAATCGAGCGTCGAGACCTATGTCGCGATGCAGCTCGAGATCGACAATTGGCGCTGGGCCGGCGTGCCCTTCTATATTCGTACCGGCAAGCATTTGTCGGGGCGCCGCACGGAGATCGCCATTTGCTTCAAGCAGGCGCCCTACACGGCATTCCAGGGCACGCCCGTCCACACTCTGTTGCCCAATTGGCTGGTGCTGGGCATCGCGCCGGACAAGGGAATCTCCTTGCAGTTCGAGGTTAAGCGCCCGGGGCCGTTCATGGACCTCGCCGCCGTGAAGATGGACTTCCGCTACGACGACTGGTTCCCCAAGGAGGCGAATGTCGGGTACGAGACGCTGCTCCACGACGTGATGATCGGCGACCCGACGCTGTTCATGCGCGCCGACATGGTGGAGCAGGCCTGGCGCATCGTGCAGCCGGTGCTCGACGCCTGGGCGGCGGAGAAAGTCGAGGTCCCTCGCTATGACTCCGGCAGCGACGGTCCGGAGGCGGCCAACGCGCTGCTGGCGGGCGGCGGGTGGCGAGTCTGGCGGCCGGTAAGTCCGCCGCCGGAGCGGAAGCCGTGAATGGGCAGCGGAACATCCGCCTTCTCTTGGCGGACGTGGATGGCACGCTGGTTACCGAGGAGAAGGTTCTGACCCCGGCGGCTAAAGCGGTGGCGCAGGAGCTGCACGACGCCGGGGTCGCGCTCGCCATCACCAGCAGCCGGCCGCCGCGCGGCCTAAGCATGCTGATCGAGCCTCTCGCTCTCAGGGACGCTATTGCCGGCTACAACGGCGGCGTCGTCGTCAATCCCGATCTCTCCGTCATCGAGAGCCACATGCTCGATCCCGCGACCGCCAAGCAGACCGTGAAGCTGATGCTCGATCAAGGGCTGGACCTTTGGGTCTACACGGTTGACGAATGGCTGGTCCGCGAGCCAGAAGGGCCGCATGTGGCGCGAGAGACCTGGATTTTGAAGTTCGAGCCGAAGACGGTAGCGTCGTTCACGGACGCGGATCTGGCGCGCGCGGTGAAGATCGTCGGGGTCTCCGCCGACGTCGATCTCGTCGCCGCCTGCGAAAAGCGGACGCAAAACATTCTAGGCGACACCGCAAGCGCTGTGCGCTCGGAGCCCTACTTTCTCGATGTGACCCATCCGCAAGCCAATAAAGGGGCGGTCGCAGCCACCCTGTCCAAGCTTCTGAACATTCCGCCCGCGCAAATCGCCACGATCGGCGACATGCCGAACGACGTCCTCATGTTCCGCAAAAGCGGCCTTTCCATCGCCATGGGCAATGCCAGTGACGAGGTGAAGGCGCAGGCGAGTGTCGTCACCGACAGCAACGAGAACGACGGCTTTGCCAAAGCGGTGCGGAAATTCGTTCTGCGGTCGGGAGCCGCATGACCGGGTCCTCCGAGGCAAAGCTCGAAATCCTCGCCGATCCCGAGGCCCTGTCGCGCCGGGTCGCGGATTGGATGCTCGATTTGGCGCTGGCGCAGGCTGGCGCCTTTGCCGTCGCCCTGTCCGGCGGCTCGACCCCACGGCTGCTTTACCAACGCCTGGCTGGACCGCCCTATCGCGATGCCTTCCCGTGGTCGCGAGCGCATTGGTTCTGGGGCGACGAGCGCTTCGTTCCGCACGACGACTGCTTGAGCAACTACCGCATGGTTCAAGAGGCGCTCTTGTCGCGCGCGCCGATCCCCGCCGGCAACATCCATCCTATCGCGACCGAAGGCGTCAGCCCTGAAGCGGCGGCGTCCGCTTACGAGCGCGAGCTTAAATCCTTCTATGGCGCGGCGCGCCTCGACCCGGCTCGACCGCTCTTTGCTGTGATGCTCCTAGGGTTGGGGCCGGACGGGCACACCGCGTCTCTCTTTCCGGGCATGGCCGTCCTCGCGGAGCGCGAGCGCTGGGTCGCCGCCGTCGTCGGTGTCAAGTCCGAAGCGCGCATCACGCTGACTTATCCGACACTCGAGAGCAGCCGGCATGTGGCCTTTTTGGTCGCGGGAGAGGAGAAGCGGGCGGTATTCGGCCGGCTCCGCCGCGGCGGCGAAGACCTGCCAGCGGCGCGCCTCCATCCGACCGGCGAACTGAGGTGGTTCGTGGATAGGGCAGCAGCGGGCGACCTCCCGCTCGCGAATTCTTAGCGGCGCCCCCAACCGCCGCGGCCCCAACCGCCGCGGCCCCAGCCGCCGCGGCCCCAGCCGCCGACGTAGCCGAAACCGATATAAGGATAAGGGTAGTCGTACGGATAAGCCGCCGGATAAGGGTAATAAGGATAAGCATAGCCGTAGGAACCGTAAGAATAGCCCGGGGCGCTCCCGATCGAAGCCGCGGCGGGCACGCTATTGCCCTTGGCGGTCATGCATTGCGCGTAAGCGACATCGTAAGCCTGCTGGAGGTTCGCGCCCGAGACCTGGGCCGCGTTGGCCCCTGCGGCGCTGCCGACAAGCAAGCCGCTCGCCGCGCCAATGGCGGCGCCGGCGCCTGGATTTCCGGCCGCCGCCCCGATAGCGGCGCCCACAGCCGTGCCCACGACCGCGCTGCTGACGGCGCTCTGCTGCGCCGCAGCGGCAGGCGATCCGCCGCCGATCTGCTGCGAAGCGTATTGCCGGCAGGCGGCATCGTCCTGCTGAAACGCCGCCAAATCCTTGCCTTGCGGCGGCATCGCGACGATACCCGGGCCAGTCGGCGGCGCCACGACGCAGGCGCTCAAGGCAAAGGTTCCGGCCAACGCAACGAACGGGGCGACGCGACGCATTCTCAACATTCCTTGTGCCTGAACCACGAACCTCCGTTATACGGTTCGTTTCGCGTCGATATCCCCGCGGGATGCGCTCCGCCTCGCGGATGGCGCGGCGGTCACTGCTGCCGGACCAGCTTCGCGAGCTCGATATTTTCCGCGTCGAGGCCGGGATGCGCACGCCACCACGCGATCGAGACATCGATGAATTTCACGCCCGTGGCGGTGAGCGCTTCGGCGTCGCGCCGGCCGCGCGAATCGGGAAACGCGTAGAGATCGCTGCCACCCAAATCCCAACACATGCGCTGCTGGCCTTCCGGCGACAAGATATAGAGCGCGTAGAGAATTCCGGCATTGGGGTGCGCGGCATTGACCGGAATCGACAGATAGCCATAGCGGTCCTCGGCCATGTCGCTGATGACGTGATTGGCGAGCACGCCGCGGCCGCGATACTGGATTCGATTGGGGCCGCCGCCGCCGCAATCGATGGCGAGGGCGGGAATCTCGCCGGTGGCGATGCGGTCGGTGGCCTCGCAGCCGACGAGCCCGGCAAGCTGCGGCGATAATTTGCGCACGTAGGCCTCGGTCTTGGCCTCGCCCCAAACATCGTCGGCCAAGAGAACGTCGAAGCCGCCGAGGAAGGGGGTCGTGTAGAACTTGCCCTTGTATTGCGGCTTCAGCAGATCGGCGGCGACGGCGATCTCGGGGACCCACGGCGCCGCCTTCGGATTATAGAGAATGCCTGGTTGCGAATCGGAATAGCGCAAGCCCTGGCCGCCGCCTTCGACGAAGGCCGGGGCGATCCGCGACGGCATGAGCGCCACCCAATCGACCGAACGAAAGAGCCCCTTGTCGAGATAGGGCGTCAGTTGAACGGCGGTCGAGGTGTAGACATCGGTCGAGGCCGGCTGGCCGCCCTGCTTTTCTTGATAGAGCGTGGCCGCGAGCGGACCGTAAGCCGGGCCGGGAATCCACTCGACCTTGAGATGCGTGCCGAACATCTGGTTGATGCCGTCCTCGGCCAATTTGGCGCCATCGGCGCCGCCGAAGATGGTGCTAGTCGAGCGCAGCGCGAGCGCGCCCTCCCGATTGGCCGCCGCGACGACCGCGGCAAGCGCGGGAGTCATCGGCGCGGTCTGCGCCGAAGCGGGCAACGTCGGAGCGGCCCATGCCAGCAACGCCGAGAGAGCCAGCGCCGGAATGAACTTCATGGGACGAGCCTCCTTCTCGACGGGCAAGCTAGCATAGGCATTTCGCGCTGTGAACCGGAGGGGCTTGGCCCAGCGCAGAGCCGGTGCAATGCACGGCACTCGTGCTATTCTCCGCCGCCGAATTGCCGAGTTCGAGAACAGCCGAGAAATATCGTATGCCTCCGCCAGCCCCCGCCGCCACGCATCTGCGCATCGCTGTCAACATCGGCGGCACCTTTACCGATCTCGCGGCGTTCGACGAGCAAAGCGGCAAGCTCACCTTCGGCAAGGCGTTGTCGACGCCCGAGGCCTTGGTCAACGGCATCCGCCATTCCCTCGATGGCGCAGGCGTCGCGGTCGCGGAGGCCTACCTCTTTCTCCATGGCACGACCATCGGCATCAATACGCTGCTCGAGCGCACCGGCGCGCAAACCGCGCTCCTGATCACCCGCGGTTTCCGCGACATCTACGAGATCGGCCGCATCAACCGGCCCGATGCCTACAATCTCTTTTTCGGCAAGCACGAGCCGCTGGTGCGGCGCTCGTGGCGTTTCGAGGTGAACGAGCGCATGAAGGCCGACGGCTCGGTCCATGAGAAGCTCGACGAGGCTAAGGTTCGCGAGCTGGCGCGCGCGTTGAAGATCCGCGGCGCCGAGGCCGTCGCCATCCTGCTGCTTCATTCCTACCGGAATCCGTCGCATGAGCGCCGCGTCGAGGAAATCGTGCGCGAGGAGATTCCGGCTGCCTTCGTGTCTTCCTCGCACGCTCTCTCGCAGGAATACCGCGAGTTCGAGCGCGCCTCGACCGTCGCCGCCAACGCCTATATCGGGCCGCGCGTCGATTCCTATCTGGGCCAGATCGACGAGCATCTTCGCGAGCATCGCTTTGCCGGCGATTTCTACGTCGTGCAATCGACGGGCGGCCTCTTCCCCGTCGGCGAGGCGCGGCGCGAGTGCGTCCGCATGCTCGAATCCGGACCGGCCGCCGGCGTGATCGGGGCGCAGGCGATCTGCGCGCAGCTCGGCCTTGGCGACGCCATCGCCTTCGACATGGGCGGCACGACGGCCAAGGCCGGCGTCATCAGCGAAGGGCGCCCGCTCACCTCGGGCAGCGCGCTTATCGGCGGGTACGAGCGCGCGCTGCCGATTCAGATTCCGATGATGGATATTTTCGAGGTCGGCACCGGCGGCGGCAGCATCGCGCGGGTGATGGACGGGAATGCCTTGCGGGTGGGGCCGTTGAGCGCCGGCTCGGTGCCCGGCCCCGCCTGTTACGGCAAGGGCGGACGCGACCCGACCGTGACCGACGCCAATGTCGTGCTCGGTCGGCTCGATCCCGATCATTTCCTGGGCGGCGAGATGAAGCTCGACCGTGACGCGGCCGAGGCCGCATTGCGGACGCGCGTCGCCGAGCCCTTGGGGCTGGGGCTGATGGAAGCCGCCGAGGGCATTTTGCGCATCGCGGTCACGTCGATGTCGCATGCGGTGAAGGCGGTGACGACCGAGCGCGGGCTCGATGTCGGCCGCTTCGCGATGGTGGTTTATGGCGGGGCGGGGCCGCTTCACGCCTCGGCGATCGCGCGCGAGATCGGGATAAAGCGCGTGCTGATCCCGCTCTCGCCCGGGCATTTCTCGGCTTATGGCATGCTGTTCAGCGATCTGCGCCGCGACTATGTTCGCTCCTGCTTCCAGCGCCTCGCCACCGCACCTTTCGATGCGATCGAGGGCATTTATCGCGAGCTCGAAGAGGCCGGCCGCGCCTCGATCGAGGCGTCGTCGGTGCGGCCGCAGGAGGTTCTCGTCACGCGCTACGCCGATATGCGCTATGTCGGACAAGAGCATGCCGTGACGGTCGAGCTGCCGCGCGCCTATTTCGACCGCCAGGATCGCGACGCGATCAAGCGCGAATTCGACGAGGTGCATCTGCAACGCTACGGCACCTCCGCGCCCAAGGAGCTCGCCGAGCTGGTCAGCCTGCGCGTCACCGTGATCGGCACGGTGCGCAAGCCGCCGCCCGTGCACCTTGAAGCGGGCGGCGCCGAGCCGCCTCGAGCGGCGCTGCGCGATCGCAAGCCAGTGTATTTCCGCGAGCAGGGCGGTCTCGTCGCGACGCCGCATTATCGGCGCGCCAAGCTCCTCGCCGGCAACCGCATCCTCGGGCCGGCGCTGATCGAGGAATACGCCTCGACGGTGGTGCTGGCTCCGGGGGACGCGGTGGGTATCGATTCGCTGGGCAACCTCGACATCGCGGTGGGGAGCGGAAGATGATCGCGGCGGCAAAACCCAAGGTCGATCCGATCGCGGTCGAGATCATCCGCAACGGCGTCATCGCCGTGACCGAGGAAATGAAAACGAACCTCATGCGCACGGCCTACAACCTCATCGTCTACGAGGGACTCGATTTCACGGTGGGCCTCTTTACCGCGACCGGCGACACGGTGTCGATCGGCCTCGGGCTGCCGATGTTCATCCGCGGCATGTCGGAGACGGTGAAGGCCAAGCTCAAGCATTTCGGGCCGGAGAATCTCCATCCCGGCGACATCCTCGTGACCAATGACGGCTACATCACGGGAAGCCATCTCAACCACGTCACCTTCAGCAAGCCGATCTTTCACCGCGGCCGTCTGATCGCCTTTACCTGCTGCATGGCGCATTGGCTCGATATCGGCGGCACGCTCGGCCGGGTCTCGACCGACATCTATCAGGAGGGATTGCAGATCCCGATGGTGAAGTACCAAAACGCCGGGGTCGTCAACGAGGACATCGTCAACATCATCAAGATGAACGTGCGCCTCCCCGACATCGCGATGGGCGATCTCCGGGCGCAGGTCGCGGCGCTGATCACCGGCGAGCGACGCTTTCTCGAGCTCGTCGAGCGTTACGGCGGCGACGTCGTGCTCGATTCCATCGCCGTGATCATGGACCATACCGAGGCGACCGCCCGTGCCAACACGCTCTCGATACCCGACGGCGTCTACGAGGCGGAGTCCTTCATGGACGACGACGGGCTCGATCTCGGGCAGCGCGTTCCCTTGCGCGTGCGGGTCGAGGTGCGCGGCGACGAGATGACCATCGACTTGAGCGACGTCAGCCGCCAGGTCCGCGGCTGGTACAATTCCGGCCATGCCACCGGCATTGCCTGCTGCCAGGTCGCTTATAAATGCCTGACCACGCCCACCGAATATCCAGTCAACGAAGGCAGCTTCCGCTCGCTCAACGCGGTCGTGCCGCTTGGCCGCGTGATCAGCGCGGTGCGCCCGGCGCCGCTGCAGAACTGGATGTCGTTTCCGATGACCATCATCGACACGATCTTCAAGGCGCTTGCGCCCGCCATTCCCGACCGCGTCATCGCGGGCCATCACGCCGACCTGGTCTATGCCGCGATCCACGGGTTTTCGCCGGCCGATGGCCGCTTTTTCATCACCCCGGTCGGGCCGATAGGCGGCGGCTGGGGCGCCAAATCCATCGAGGACGGCGTCTCGGTCACCGTCTGCATCAATGACGGCGACACCCACAACACGCCGTCCGAGCATGTCGAGAGCAAGTTTCCGCTGCTCATCGAAAGCTATTCGCTGCGCGCCGACAGCGGCGGTCCGGGCCGGCAGCGCGGCGGGCTCGGCGCCGATTTCGTCGTTCAGGCGCTGACGCCGATTTCGGTCAACACCAGGATCGAGCGCATGCATTGCCCGCCCTGGGGCCTCTTTGGCGGCGGCGACGGCGCCGGCAATTCCATCGCGGTGCGCATCGACGGCGAATGGCGCCCGAACATCCCGAACGCGAAGCTGCTCGCGCTGAAGGTGAAGCAGGGCGATGCGTTCATGATCCGCTCGGGCGGCGGCGGCGGGTTCGGCGATCCCAAGCTCCGTCCCCCCGAGCATGTCGCCCGCGACGTGGTCGAGGGCTATGTCACGCCCGAGGCGGCGCTATCCCGCTACGGCGTGGCGGTCGATGCCGCGAGCGGCGAGATCGACGCGGCGGCGACGGCCAAACGGCGCTCCGAGCGGAATTAGGGCGAGACCTCCTCGAGGATGCGGCCGCGCGGCTCGATCGCGAAGAAGGCGGCGACGAAGCCCAGCCAGCCGACGACCCCGAAGATCAGAAACAATCCGCCGATGCCGAAGCTGGGCAGAAAGAACCCGACCATCAAGGGCCCGATCGTGGCCGCGATCCGGAGCCAGAAGGTCGCCCAGCTCGTTCCCAGGGCGCGCATGCGCGTCGGGTAGATCTCGGCCGTATAAAGATAAACGGCGAGGCAGATCGAGGCGAGCCAAGTAAAGCAGAATGACGTTGCGACGACGACGGCGAACGCGCTGCCCGCGCCCGTGGCCCAGAGGATGAGGAGCGGCAGGCCGACCAGGAAGAACGTGCCGATGAACCACAATCGGCGCCCGAGCCGGTCGATCAGCACCGCGCAAATGAGCGTCCCAATGAGGCCGCATACGTTGGTGATGAGCGAATAGTTGAGCGCCTGCTGCAATGGCACATTGTAGACCGTGCGGTAGAGCGTCGGCAGCCAGGTCTGCATGCCGTAGGACAGGAGATACGAGCACGACCATAGCGCCCAGGCAACGAAGGTGCGCGAGCGGTACCGTCCCTCGAACAATTCGCGCCAGCGCGTCGCTTTGCCGCCCCAATCGGCGGCGACGGGCACCGGCGTCGGCAAGGGCCTGGCGCCGTCATGCGATACGATGTTCTCGATTTCGGCAAGCGTGCGTTCGGCCTCCGCGATGCGTCCGCGCGAAGCCAGCCAGCGCGGCAATTCCTGGCAGAAGGGCCGCATCACCGCGGCGATCGCGGCCGGCGCCACGCCGATAATGAACATCCACTGCCAGCCGTAGCGCGGCACGATCCACGCGCCGGCGAAAGCGGCAAGGACGAAGCCGATGGGAAAGATGAGCTGATAGAAAAGATAGGCGGTGCCCCGCCGATCCGCGCGCGTGATCTCGGTGACATAGGCGGCGGCGACCGGGACCTCGCCGCCGAGGCCGATGCCCTGGACGAAGCGGAACCAGAAGAGCTGGTCGAGATTCTGCGCGAACGCGCAGGCGAGGCTCATCGCCGCGAAGAGCAGGATGGTCCATTGGGCGGTCTTCACTCGACCGTAGCGCTCGGCGATCACGCCGCAGCCCAGCGCGCCGATTGCCTGACCGGCGTTGCCGATGGCGATAAGGCCGCCGATCTGCTGCGGGACGATGTGCCACGCGCCGACCAATACCGGCAGGACATAGGCGAGCGCGAGGGAGTCGAAGGCGTCGAAGAAGATGGCGACGCCCAGCAAGGCGGAAACCCTGATGTGCCAGGCCGAGATCGGAAGGCGCTCGAGCCGCGCCGCGATCATTCGTTCGGATTGGATCGAGACGTCCGCCATGCCGCTTCCCCCGGAATTTGCGGGCACGGTGTATCATTTCCGCCGCGATGGCAATCTCTATCGCGAAGCCCGGCGCAATTTTCAGAGAGCGGCGGGGAATCGCTTTGACATCGCGAAAAAGCGCTGGTAAGGCGCGCCGCAAGCTGGAAAGCGTCTAGATGCGGCGTCACCCTTTCATCGTGCCCTTCATCGTCGGCTGCGCGCAGTTCATGCACCAGTTCGACGGCTCGGTCATCACGGTCGCGCTCCCCACCATGGCGCGATCGCTGGGCGAAGACCCGCTGAAGCTCAATCTCGCGATTACCTGCTATCTCCTGGCGCTGGCGGTTTTCGTGCCGGTCAGCGGCTGGCTCGCCGACAAGCTCGGCGGCAAGCACGTGTTCATCGCGGCCATCGCCATCTTCGCGCTGAGCTCGTTGCTGTGCGGCCTCTCGCGATCGCTGCTCGAGCTCGTCGTCGCGCGCACCTTGCAGGGTATCGGCGGCGCCATGATGACGCCGGTGGGGCGGACCATCGTGGCGCGAAGCGTGCCGAAGTCGCAGCTCATCCAGGCGATGAACTACGTCACGATTCCGGCGCTGCTCGGACCGATCCTGGGTCCTTCGGTCGGCGGCTTCATCGTCACCTATTTCTCGTGGCCGTGGATTTTCTTCATCAACGTGCCGATCGGGATTTTGGGCGTCCTGCTCGTTCACGCCTTCATCCCGAACCTTCGCGAAAGCGACGTTCCGCCCTTCGATCTGCTCGGCTTCGCGCTGGTCGGCTTCGCGGTCGCCGGTCTCATCCTCGGATTCGAGGCGATGGGTCGCGACTTGGTTCGACCTCCGTCATCGTGGCCTTGATCGCGGCGGGCGCGGTTTGCGGCGCGCTGTACGTGCTTCATGCCGCGCACAAGCATGGCCCGATCGTCGATTTGGGCCTGTTGCGGATCCGAACCTTCGCCGCCTCGATTTCCGCCGGCGCGTTCGTCTATATCGGCGCGACCTCCCAGGTCTTCCTTCTGGCTCTTCTATTGCAGCTCGGCTTCGGCTTCACGCCCTTTCAGGCCGGCCTCACCACGCTGGCCACCGCCGCCGGGTCGGTGCTGATGAAATTCACCGTGACGCCGGTCCTGCGGTTTCTGGGGATCCGGCGTCTTTTGATCGCGAACACCATTCTGACCGCCGTCTATCTTCTCGGCTGCGGCCTGTTCCGGGCGACGACGCCTTATCCGGTCATCCTCTTTGCGCTGCTGATCGGCGGACTGTCGCGCTCGATCGAGTTTACCGCGATCCAGTCGCTGGGATATGCCGAAATGCCGGTCGGTTTGATGGGCCGCGCCACCAGCTTCGCGTCGATGTCGCAACAGATTTGGCTGAGCTTCGGCGTCGGCCTCGCCGCGCTCGTCGTCCGCTTCGCGCAGCAATGGCATGGCCATGCCACGCTCATGCCCAACGACATCGTGCCGGCCTATTTCACCATTGCCGCGATCACCGTGTTCGCGGCGATCATCTTTGGCAGGCTGCCGGTGGGCGCGGGCGCCGAGCTCAATTTGCGTTAGCCTGGCCCAAGCCGATTGAAAGCGTCACTCTTTTCCCGTTACTCTCGCCCCGCGATGTCGGAGCCGCGACGCGCTCGGAACGAGGAGGTGATGCGATGTCGGTGGGCCTATGGATCGTTCTGGGTATCGTCGTCATCGCGGTGCTCGTCGTCATCGGCGTCTATAACGGCCTCGTTGCCGGCCGGCAGGAAGTGCGCAATGCCTGGTCGCAGATCGATATCCAGTTGAAGCGCCGCCACGACCTCATTCCCAATCTCGTCAATGCGGTCAAGGACGCCATGCAGGTCGAGCAGAGCCAGCTCACGGCCGTCATCGCGGCGCGCAATCAGGCGATCGCCGCCAACACCCCCGAGCAGTCGATGAAGGCCGAGAACACGTTGAGCGGCGCGCTGCGCGGCCTGTTCGCGCTGGTCGAATCCTATCCCAATCTCCGCTCGCAACAGAACGTCACCGGGCTGATGGAAGAGCTGGCGACGACCGAGAACAAGATCAGCTTCGCCCGGCAGCACTATAACGACGCCGTCCAGGCGCAGAACATCCGCGTCGCGTCCTTCCCCGGCGTGCTGCTCGCGGCGCACTTTCGGCTTTTCGTCCGAGACGATGTTCCAGGTTCCCGAGGCCGAGCGGGCCACGGTCGAGGCGGTGCCGAACGTCAAGCTCACCTAGCGCGGGGCACGGATGTCGCCCGCTTCGCCTGCCCTTTACGGCACCGATTTCGAGCGCGCGATCGCGCGCAACAAGCGCAACACCGTGCTGCTGTTCGTCATATTGCTCGCGATCGGGGCGGCGCTGGGCTATGCGCTCGGCTGGGGCGTCGCCATGCTGCAGCTCATCTGGAATCTTCCCGCCGACGAAGTCGAGCGCCTCACCGTGGGCACCGTCTTGCTCGATCTGTTCGGGCCGCCGCGGCCGGATGCGCTGGCGGGCGCCGCGATTCTATCGGGCGCCGGCCTCGCATGGGGATTGATCACGCTCTTCGCCGGCGAGAACATTCTCGCCTCCTTCGCCGGCGCCCGGCCGGCCAATCCGGCCAGCCTCGCCGAGCGGCAATTCATCGACGTCGTCGAGGAGATGGCGATCGCCGCGGGCGTGCCGACGCCGCGCGCCATGGTCGTCGATACGCCGGCGCTCAACGCCTTCGCCAGCGGCTACTCGCCCCAACGCGCGATGATCACCGCGACGAGCGGCATCATCGCTTTGTGCACGCGCGAGGAGCTGCAGGGGGTCGTCGGCCACGAGATGGGACACGTGGCCGATTACGACGTGCGCTACACCACGGTCGTCGCGGCCATGGCGGGCGTCATGGTGCTGCTCGCGCATTTCCTCGGCAACGTCGCCGGATGGACGTTTCGCTGGGGCGGCGTCGTGCCCTACCGTTCGCGCGGCGGCCGCTCGGACGGCGCCTCCGGGATCAGGATCGCGCTGACCCTCGTCGTCCTGGTGCTGCTCGCCGTCGTGCTCGTGGTCGCGCCGCTTGCCGCGCGGGTCGTGCAAATGGCGATCTCGCGCCAGCGCGAATATCTCGCCGATGCCAGCTCGGTCAAGCTCACGCGCGATCCGGCGGGGCTCATGCACGCGCTGCAGAGGCTGGCGCAAAGCGAAACGACCATCGCGCCGAAGAACTCGCCGGTCTCGGCCTTGTGCATCGCCGAGCCCAAGGGCTCGCACTTTAGCGACCTCTTTTCGACCCATCCGCCGATCGCCGACCGGATTGCGCGCCTGCGCAGTATCGGGGGTGGAGGGGCGGCGGAGGAAGCGGGTCCGGT
Organism: uncultured Alphaproteobacteria bacterium; assembly: GCA_963803265.1. Taxonomy (GTDB): domain Bacteria; phylum Pseudomonadota; class Alphaproteobacteria; order ATCC43930; family CGMCC-115725; genus CAIKMD01. The sequence continues at coordinate 18,054 of CAWDLZ010000031.1, forward strand.
GCCGGCCGCCGGCGCTCCACATCAAGACGTCGCCCGTGCCGGCCCTTGGGGCTCGCCCACCGACGCAGGATTATCCCCGGGCGCCGAGCCGCCGCCGGGCGCGGCGAAGGGACCGTGGGGCTGAACATAACGGGGAGGAACGGAGGATGAGAATCATCGCCATCGAAGAGCATGTCACGACGCCGCTCTACGAAGCAAAGAAGGCGGCCGCGCCGCGCGGGTTTACCGCCGTTCCCGACCGCAATTTGCGCGTCGGTCACGACGTCGCGGCGGAGTTGCTGAACATCGGCGACACGCGGCTGGCCGCGATGGACGAGCTCGGCATCGACCTTCAGGTGCTGTCGTTGACCCAGCCGGGGCCGCAAGCCCTCGATGCCGCCGATGCCATTGCCGTGGCGACGGATGCCAACGACCGAATGTTCGCCGCGACCAAGGCGCACCCCACGCGCTTCGCGGCTTTCGCCGCCCTGCCGACGCCCGATCCCGCCGCTGCGGTCAAGGAGCTCGAGCGCGCGGTGACGAAACTCGGCTTCAAGGGCGCGATGATCAATGGCCACACCAGGGGCGAATTCCTCGACGACAAGAAGTTCCGGCCGATCTTCGAGGCGGCCCAGGCGCTCGACGTGCCGATCTATCTCCACCCTCGAGACCCGCATCCTGCGGCGAAGCAGGCTTATTTCGACGGCTACGAGGAGTTGAGCAGCGCCGCCTGGGGCTTCACGCTCGACACGGTATCGCATTTCCTGCGCCTCGTTTTCTCGGGCGTGTTCGACGCCTATCCGAGGCTCAAGCTGATCCTCGGTCATCTCGGCGAGGGCATTCCCTTCTTCCTCCATCGCATGGAAGACCACACCTGCCTCGCCGCCAAGCGCCGCGGCCTGAAAAAGACCTTCGCGGAATACGTCCGCGACAACGTGACCGTCACGACGAGCGGCAATTTCTCGATCGCCGCCTTACAATGCACGGTCGCGGTGCTCGGCATCGACAAGGTGATTTTCTCGGTCGATTGGCCTTACGAATCGAACCGCCTCGGCGTCGATTTCCTGAAGCACCTGCCGCTCGGCCCCGACGACATCGAGAAGCTCGCCCATGGCAATGTCGAACGGCTGCTCCGGCTCTAGGCTGGCATCAGCGCGCCGGGGGAACGATCGCCGTGAGCAGGTGCGAGTCGTATTTCCCGCCGGTATGGATGACGTGGCGGCCCTTGTTGATGGTTTCTGGGTGCCCGTAGCCGACGCCGGCATAGCCGTAGATATCGCTGCCCTGGACCACTACGCGCAAGGTTTCCCCGGCGAGGAATTTGGTGCTCGATGGCCAGATCTCGATTTCCACCGGCACGATCTGCCGCGGCTTCAATTTGAGAAGCCAGCGATGCAGCAGCCAGGGCTGCTCGGGCGTCGAGCGCTTCTCGTCGAGTTCGCGATGCGAGACGCGCAGCCAACCCATCGCAACGGGGCCGTCCTCCATCGCGTTGTAGACGGGGAAGCCGACATGCCGGCCGGCCGTGTCGAATTTTTGGAGCGCGACGAAGAGATCCATGTCGTCATTGCCTTGGGCCTCGACCCATAGGCGCAGCTTCATGTAGCCGGTCAATTCCGTCGGCTTGGCGAAGCGGTAGCTGAATTCCGCGCGGTTCTCGTGATAGGAAGCGGGGCTGCGGATGCCGTTTTCCGGCGCGTCATAGGCGAGCTTCTGGGCCGCGCGGTAAGGCGCCGCGCGCATCTTGCCCGAGCGCGCGTCGAGATAGAGCTTCTTATATTGGGTGCGCGCGATCGGCCACTCCTTTTCCGCGCGGAACTTGCCGACATAGTATTTCTCGCGGACTTCGAGCAGCACCTTGGGCCATTTCGGCACGTCGTTTTCAACTCCGCGGAGGAAATGGTCGAAGAAGCGCCGCTGCTTCTCGACGTTTTCCGGCTGCATGAAATATTCCCATTTCTTGCGGCCGTGAATCTCGAGCCATTTCTGCGGCGACGAAATTTCACGATAGCCTTGCAGCGTGCCGCGCGTATGGAGCCCGTGGTCGGCCCAGCCGGCGACGATATAGGCGGGCGCGGTGATGTTTTTGAGCATCGCGCGCTTCGTCTCCCAATAGGCGTCCCAGAGCGGATGGGCCTTGACCATCGCGACCAAGTCCTCCGAGCGGGTGAAAGACGGGTTGAGCCGCCGCGCGTTCCATTTCGGCACGAAATTGGTCTCGGGGATGCCGCCATGCAGCAGCATTTCCCGGTACATGTCGCTGACGCCTTCCCACAGATTGAACGCCGCGAGATGGGGCGGCCGCGCGGCCGCGATCTGCCATTGCACGATCGCGAGATAGGACACGCCCGCGAGGCCGATCTTGCCGGTGCACCAGTCCTGTTGGGCGAGAAATTCGACGGCGTCGTAACCGTCGCGTCCCTCCGCGTGATTGAGGAAGGTGCCTTCGCCCTCGGAATGCCACATGCCGCGCGAATCGACGTTCACGATGGCGAAGCCGCGCGGCACCCAATAGAGCGGGTCGGGCGCCTCGTAGCACGCGTATTTCGAAAGCCACTCGGGCTTCACCCCGCCGTTCTTGTAATAGGGCTCGTACCGCACCGGGTTTTCCTTGCCGTAAGGGGCCCAGGCAATGAGCGCCGGAACTCTCTCGCCCGAGGCGGGACGAAACACATTGGCATAGAGCTTGACGCCATCGCGCATCGGCAGGGCGAAGTCGCGCTCCAACAGCACGTCGTTCTCGAGGTGCTCGGTGCGCTGCTCGAACTTGGGAAATTGGCGTTCGGGCGGATGGACGCCGCGCTGCCAGATGTATTCGAAACCCTCGTCGGATCGGGCAGTCGGGGACGGGCTCATGAGCTTCTCCAAACTATTCGCCGGCACGCGGCGGGCGGTCACTTTGCGATGAACTTGGCGGCATCGGGCAAATCCTTGGTGATGCCGAACTCCTTGGAGATGTCGAGCCAGTATTGCAGCCGCGCCGCCGGAACTGCGACCTCGGTCGCGGTGAAAGGCAGGGTGGCGACGACGTCGGGCGGCAGCTTCAAGTATTTGGCCTCGATCGTCCGCGCCTCGTCGGGCTTGGTCTTGATGAGATCCTCGCCCTCTTTGAGGGATCTCGCGAAAGGCGGCGACGGCTTCTGGATTGGCTTCCGCCCATTTCCGGGTCGAGGCGTAGAACGACAGCAGCGTGATCTTATTGACGCTGGTGATGTAATCGCCGGCCGGAACGCCGGCGCCGGCCTGGATGATGCGGGTGCGGAACGGCTCGACCGGGAGCACCGCGTCAACCTGACCGAGGGTCAGCAGATCCGACATCCGCGGCAGCGCGGTCTCGATATAGGTGACGAAGTCGGGATCGACGCCCTCGACCTTGAGCCATTTCTTGAACATGATGTGGAGCGCGCCGTTGAGCCCCGGGCTGCCGACCTTCTTGCCTTTGAAATCGGCGGGCGTCTTGATGTTGGCCGCCGGACGCGCCAGCACTTGCCGCGGGTTGACCGCGGTCTGAATGCCCGCGCCGGCAACGATCACCAGGTCCAGCCCATTCTCGTTCGCGAGCGCGAAGGTCGTCGCCGTCGTTTGCGCGATCTGGGCCGAGTTGGAAAACAGCGCCGCCATCAGGTCGGACGGCGCCGCCGGGTACAGCATCATATCGAAATCGATGCCGCGCTTGACGTTGAAGCCCTTCTCTTGCGCGACCCAGGTTGGCAGAAAATCATTGGCGAAGCCGGTCGCGACCGCGACCTTGGTTTGCGCGCCGGCGGGCGCGGCCATGGCGACCGCGAGAACGATCGCGAGCAAGCCCGGCCAGGAAAATTTCATCGTCGCCTCCCCATGAGCATCGCTGGCGCGCCCGCGTGCCGCGCCGCACCGCTGGTTTGGCCGCGATGCCGCCGGATCATCGCCGCTTGTCGAGCGGTTTGCAATTCCGTCGTCGCGGATATTTTCTGTTCGCCTCGTCTAACGCCTTACCCGCTCGATCTCAACCCTCTAGAATGGCGGCGCGAGAGATCGGGAGTTCGCCATGCCGGTACTCGAGCTCGCTGACGCGGAAATCTATTTCGAGGAGTACGGGAAAGGCTATCCCGTGTTGCTTCTCGCCCCCGGCGGCATGCGCTCGCGCATCGAGATGTGGCATGCCCCGGCGGGCGGGCCGGCCCGCGCCTGGCATGACTGGACCGAGCTGCTCGCTTCGCGCTATCGCGTCGTCGCCATGGATCAGCGCAATGCCGGACGCTCGCGCGGCGCGATCACGGCAAAAGACGGCTGGCGAACCTATATCGCCGATCAGCTCGCGCTCATGGATCATCTCAGCATCGCGACCTGCCACACGCTCGGCGGCTGCATCGGTTCGAGCTTTTGCCTCGCTCTCGCCGAGCTCGCGCGCCCCCGCTTCAGCGCCATGGTTCTGCAGAACCCGATCGGGCTCAATCCGGAATTTCCGACCTATTTCCAGGATGGATTCGCGGAATGGGCCGCGGAGCAGCGCGCCCGGCGGCCGGGTCTCGATGATTCGGCGTTGCGCGCTTTCGGCGAGCGGATGTGGGGCGGCGACTTCGTCTTCAGCGTGAGCCGCGATTTCGCGCGGCGCTGCGAGGTGCCGGCGCTCGTGCTGCCGGGCAACGACAAGCCGCACCCGACCGCGACCGGCCTCGAGCTCGCCGAGCTTTTGCCCAAGGCCGAAATGCTGCGCGACTGGAAAGCCCCCGACCATCTCCAAGAGCAGGGCCGCGTTGTCCTCGGCTTTCTCGAGCGGCACACCCCAGGCGCGGCGCGGCGATCATGAACGAGACGGACGCCGCGGACTTTGTCGAGCGCGCTCGCGCGCTGCGGCCGTTGATCGAGGGCTCAGGCGACGAGATCGCGCGCGGCCGCCGCCTGACCGCTCCGGTCGTCGCCGCCCTCGTCGATGGCGGTTTCTACCGCATGCTTCTGCCGCGCAGCCTCGGCGGAGCCGAGCTGCCTCCGCCGGTCTTCATGCAGGTTCTCCTTGAGATCGCGACGGCGGACGCCAGCACGGCCTGGTGCCTGGGCCAGTGTGGGGTCTGCGCCATGATCGCGGCCTATCTCGATCGCGATGCCGCGCGCGAGATTTTCGCCGCGCGCCCCGGCATTCTCGCCTGGGGCCAGCCGGCGCCGGTGGCATGTCGCGTCGAGGGCGGATACCGCGTCACGGGAAGCTGGACCTTCGCCAGCGGCTGCCGCCAGGCTGGCTGGCTCGGCGCCCATGTGCCGGTCATCGCGGCCGACGGTGCCGCCATCCTGCGCACCATGCTGTTTCCGGTCGCGAGCGCGACGCTGCATGATGTCTGGGACGTCATCGGCCTCAAAGGCACGGGCACCGACAATTACTCGGTCAGCGATCTCTTCGTGCCGGAGCGATTCTCGGCGGCGCGCGACGATCCGGCGGAGCGCCGCGAGGCGGGGCCGCTCTACCGGTTCAGCACCGCCACCATGTTCGCGCTGGGCTTCGCCGCGGTCGCGCTCGGGGTCGCGCGCGCCATGCTCGATGCCGCGACCGGCGCCGCGCGCGGCAAGAAATCGTCCGGCGTAAAGCACGCGATGCGCGACAACCATGCCGTCCAGTCCCAGATCGGACGCTGCGAGGCGCGGCTGCGCTGCGCCCGGGCCTATCTCTTCGGCTGCGCCGAGGAGATCTGGCGCGATCTCGCGCGGGCGAGCGCGCTGACGATGGAGCATCGGATCGCGATTCGGCTGGCATCGACCTGGACGATTCACGAGGCCGCAGCGGTCGTCGATGCGGCCTATCACATGATGGGCGCGACCTCGGTTTTCGGCGCTCAGCCTTTCGAGCGCAGGTTCCGCGACATCCACGCCATCGCCCAGCAGGCTCAGGCGCGCGATATCCACTACGAGAGCGTGGGGCAATTCCTGCTCGGTCTCGAAATGAATTCGCCGATCTTCGTGACCTGACGCCGCCGCCCCGCTCTCCGATGGCGAACCATATTCCAGGTCCGCTTTATTACGAGCAGCTCGGCGCCACCGGCACGCCGATGATCTTTTGCCACTCGACGCCCGACGATCACCGGCTGTGGCTCTTCCAGACCGCGCATTTGTCGTCGTGGTACCGGACCATCGCGGTCGATCTCGCCGGCTATCGCCGCTCGCGGGCGCCACTTTTATGCTCGCTCCCCGGGATCGCCTTTTGCAGGTCGAAAGACGAGGCGTAGCTGCGGTCCTCCGTACCCATGACAATGAGCGTCGGCGCCTCGATGAGGGCGTCGGATTGGTCGGTGAGGCGATGCGCGTTGGCCCGGTTCATCAGAGGCCTAACCGGACATCGGCGCCGAGCCAGCGCGCCGCGGACCGAGACCTGTGTCAGACCGAGAGCCGATAGGTCTCCGGGCGGGCATCGAGTGCGTCGGCGACCGCTTCCGACCACGAACGAGTCTCGCGCGGCAGAACGCAGGATAGCGGCCGCAGCCGATAATCCCGCGCGTTGACGACGGGCTCCTGGCCGTCCTGAAGCGCCCGCGCCGCGGCCATGAGGCGCCGCCGCGTTTGCAGTATCAGCGCGTCGGTGCTGCCGAGGCATTCGAGCGTCCGGTCGTAGCGCGCGCCGATGCTCTCGGTGATGGCCGTATCCTGGTCCTGGAAAATCTTGATCCGCTCCCAGGGCTGCCTCGCTGGCGCGGCGTCGTCGGGCGCGTATCCGTTGCTCTTGTTATGGGCGGCAAGGGACGTTCCGGGCATCAACAGCGAGTGCATGCCCCAACCCGTCAGCATACGCTTCAACTCGGCTTCCGTGAGCGGGCGCACCGGATGCCAGGAGAAGGCGAAGCACCAGGTCTTGTCGTCGTCGGACGGGACCCAGGCATGGCCGCCGAAGGGCGCGTCGCCGGGGAAGCCGGGGATCGTCGTAAAGAACGGCAGGAACCATTCGCCGATCCGCCAGTAATAGTGCTTCTCGTCGGCGTCGCGCCGCGCGCCTTGCAGGATTCCGCCTTGCGTCTGGACGATCTCGATCTTCGGATTGGGATCGTCGGCCATCCATTTGCCGGATTCGTATTTGCCGTGCGAGGGCGACGCCGAGATCGTCTCGCGCCCGTGCAGGAAGTTGAGATGGCTCGAATCGAGATCGCCCTCCATGCCCTGCAGCCAATGGCAGTCCTGCAACCGCTTCGAGGCATAGACGTGGCTCTCGGGCACCAGATTCCATTCCAGTTCCGGCAGCGCGGGCTGCCGCGCCGGCGGTCCCATATAGGTCCAGATGACGCCGTTGCGGTCGATGCAGGGATAGGCCGTATGCTTCACCTGGTCGCAAAACCGCGTTTGCGGCGGCTCGTTCGGCATGTCAACGCAATTGCCGGCGATGTCGTATTTCCAGCCGTGATACCAGCACCGGAGGCCGCTTTCGCCGTTCTTGGCGAAATAGAGCGAGGCGCCGCGATGCGCGCAATGCTCGCCCAGCAAGCCGGGCCGTCCCTGGCTGTCGCGAAAAGCGATGAGGTCTTCGCCAAGGAGGCGCACGCGCACCGGCGCCCCATCGGCCTCGAGCTCGCGCGAGAGCACCGCCGGGGTCCAGTAGCGCCGCAGCAGCGCGCCCATCGGCGTGCCCGGACCGGTCCGCGCCAAGAGCTCCTGCTCGTCGCGTTTCATCGCGTCTCTCCGGGATAAAGGCCGAGCCGGCCGAGGAATTCGATCGCATGGCGATCGTACTCCCAGGGCGCCTCGATCATCGGCGCATGGGCGACGCCCTCGATCGCTCGGAAGCTCGCAGCCTTTGATGAGCTTTTGCAGCTCGAAGGCGCTGGCATAGCTGCGATCGAGCTTGCCGGTGATGATGAGCGTCGGAACCGCGATATCGCGGTAATAGGATTCCGGCTCGCGATGCGACAGGCCTTGGTTCATCGCGATGATGCTGGCGAGCGTGCCGTGATTGTCGAGCTCCACCACCATGCGCGCGTAATACTGCAGGATCGGGTTTTCGCGCGAGGCGGGGGCGAGGTGATCGAGCACCTGCTCGTGGCGCAAGGCCAGCCCCTCGCTGCGGTAGCGCTCGATCCAGCGCAAGAAGACTTCGTTCGATGGGCTGAATCCGCAACCCGACAAAATGAGCGCGAGGACTCGCCCGGGCTGCCGATGGGCCATCGCGGTGGCGATTCCGGCGCCCATCGAGTTGCCGTGTATGATCGCACCGCCCGAACTGATGCGATCGACGACCTCCCAGCACGCTTGAGCCTGATCGGACACCGTGACGCCTTCCTGAACCGCGGGCGAGCGTCCATAGCCGCCGATATCGACCGCGATGGTTCGATAATGCGCGGAGAAATGCGCGGTCTGGAACAGCCACAGCCGGTGATCGTCGGGCGTCGAATGAAGAAAGAGCATCGGCGTGCCGCTGGCTCCGATCTGCTCAAAATAAAGCGGTCCAGGAACGCGACGCGCCATGGCCAACCCTCGGCGACACGATTGCGGCCGAACACTACCGCGAACCGCCGCGCCCTGGCAATCGGCCGATCCGAAGCCGGTTCTACGGACGGGTTTCGTCGCGCAAAAAGTCGAGCCGGCGGAACAGCTCGCGGTCCGTGATCTGAAACAGCCGCGTTCTCGCGTTCGACGCCTTGTGGCTGATCCATTGCCCGTGCGGGAGCGTGAAAATGTCCTTGGGTCCCCAGCTCACGGTATCGTCGCCGATGCGCGATTGCCCGTCGCCCTCGACGACGACGCAGACCGCATTGCTGTTGGTTCGATAGGCTGCCGTTTCAACGCCCTTGGCGAGACCGAGGACATAGCAGTCGATGGTCAACAGGATCGCGCCGCCGGTCGCGGGATTGACATAGCGCAAGCGGCGCAGGCCGTCCGCCGCCGGCTTCAACGCTTCGAGCGCGGCGGCGGTCGCTTCCCAAGGATAACGGAACTTCGGCGAATAGGCCCAGCTCGAGCTTGGCCGGTCGGGCGCGAGGCCGGCGGCGAAGACGGCGTCGGGCGGCACCTCGAGCGCGCCATGCACCGGACCGGGCTCGAAGACGCGGTTGTCGAGATAGCCGTGAACGGGCACGTCGAGCGCATCGACCCATACCGCGCGCTCGTTCCCGTCATTGGCGTGCTGGTGCCAGGTCATGCCGGGAGTGAGCACCAGATCGCCCGGCAGCATCGGGCAGATCTTGCCTTCGACGGTGGTGGTCGTGCCGCTGCCTTCGAGCACGAAGCGCAGCGCGTGCATCGTATGGCGATGCGGCCGCGCCCGCTCGCCGGGCATCAGCACCTGCAGATTGACGGAGAGGTTCGGCGCCGCGCCGTCGCCGCCGCTTGCGAGGCCGGGATTCCTGAGGATCAGCACCCGCCGCTCGGCATCGTCCATGTTGGTCGCCGACACGGCATCGTCGATGAGAGGAGTCATCGCCTGCCAGCGCCAAATCTGGGATGTAACGAGCGGGCGATTGGGCCGCAGCTCCTGCTCCCACATCGCCAAGACATTGACGGCCGCTAACTTGTCGTGAAGGTCGGTCATCGCTCCACCTCCCTGTTTGACGCGATCTTCGCGCTTCCCGCCGGCGAATGCAACGGCCGGCGGGTGCGGCCTCGCGCGCGTTGACCGCTCGGCGCCTTTCCGCCTACGGTTGCGCAGGGGACAAGCGGGTTTCGATGAGCGACGAAGATCCTTCCGGTTCTGATCGCGGGCGGCGGGCCGGTGGGACTCGCGCTGGCGATCGAGCTTGGCATGGCCGGGATCGAATGCGTGGTGCTGGAACGCCGCGACGGCAGCATCAGCGTGCCGAAGATGAGCGGGCTCTCCATCCGCGGCATGGAGTTCAACCGCCGCTGGGGCATCGCCGAGAAGGTCAAGCGCACGGGATGGCCGCAAATCCATCCGCAAGATCTGGTCTATTGCACCAGCATGGTCGGCTACGAGCTCGCGCGGCACAAGGTGCCGGCCTATATCGAGCAGAAGGTTCCCTACACGCCCGAGCCGCGCGCCGCCTGCGCGCAAATCTTCTACGATCCGATCTTGTTCGAGCGCGCCTCTTCGCTGCCCTCGGTGACGATCCGGCTGCTCACGAGCCTCGATTCCTTCACCCAGGATTCCGATTGCGTGCGCGCGGTCGCGACCGACCGGAAAACCGGAACGAGCGAGATCATCGCGGCCAGCTATCTTATCGGATGCGACGGCGCCGACGGCGCCGTGGTCACGGCGCTCGATCCCGGCTACGAGGGACAGGGCGTCGTCGCCAACAGCGTCAACGTCTATTTCCGCTCGCCCGAGCTGATGAAGATTCACGATAAGGGCTGGGCGCGGTTCTTTCGCTTCACCGATGCCGGCGGCACTTGGGGCGAGATCATCGGCATCGACGGCAAGGAATTGTGGCGGCTTTCCGTGCTGAAGGCGGACACCGCCTTCGACGGCGACAAATACATGCGAAGGCTCGCCGGCACCGATGTCCCTTACGAGATTCTATCGGTGATGTCGTGGGAGCGGCGCGAGCGCGTGGCCCGAAGCTACGGGCAGGGCCGCGTCTTCATCGCCGGCGACGCCGCGCATCAGAACTCGCCGACGGGCGGGCTTGGCCTCCACACCGGCTTGGCCGATGCGGTCGATCTCGGCTGGAAACTCGTTGCAGTGTTCCAGGGTTGGGGCGGCGCCGGGTTGCTGCGATCCTACGAGGCGGAGCGCAAGCCGATCGCGCTCCATAATGTTCACGCCTCGACCGACGAGTTCGTCCTGCTCGCGGCGCTTCCGGGCGGGCCCGAGATCGCCGAGGATTCAGCCGAAGGCGCGGCGGTGCGGCGGCGCTGGGCCGAGGCCTATCGCCGCTCGAGCGGCGCGACCAGCCCGATTTTCACCGAGAATTTGCGGCTCGGCTATTGCTACGAGGGCTCGCCTATCTGCGTTCCCGACGGCTCGCCCGCGATCCCTCTCGAAACCGCCGAGTTCGTTCCCTCGGCGCGGCCGGGCACGCGCGCGCCGCATGCCTGGATCGGACCGGGACGCTCGACCCTCGATCTCTACGGCGGCGGCTTCACCCTGCTGCGGCTCGGGCGCGACCCGCCCTCCGGCGATGGGCTGATCGCGGCTGCGGCTGAACGTCGCCTGCCCTTGAAGGTCGTCGATCTCGCCGATCCGAAAATCGCCGCGCTCTATGAGCGTAGCCTCGTCCTCGTCCGGCCCGACGGACATGTCGCCTGGCGCGCCGACGCGGCGCCGAAGGATTCGTTCTCGGTGATCGACCGCGTGCGCGGCGCCTAGCGCGGCGAGTTTACGCCAAATCGATGGCGTGGCGCTTCAGATCGGCGAGGGCGCAGTCGCCGAGCGCTCCTTCGTGCGTCGCGCGCAGCACGACGCGCGGCGCGTGGCCGGCTTCCAACGCCTCTTGCCACCGCGGTGCGCACAGGCACCAGCGATCGCCGGGCAGGAGGCCGGGAAAGCCGTATTCCGGCATCGGCGTCGACAGATCGTTGCCGCGCGACTTCGAGAATTCGAGGAAGTCGGCGGTCGCGACAATGCACACGGTGTGGCTGCCGACATCCTCGGGGCCGGTATCGCAGCAGCCGTTGCGATAGAATCCGGTCATCGGCTTCAGCGAGCAGTGTTCGAGCCGTTCGCCGAGCACGTTGCGCGAGGGGCGGCGGCCGCGGCCGCCGCTGCCAGCGTCTAAGGGCATGGCTTTCTCCTTTCGAGCTCTTGCGAATACCGCCGCGCCTACGCCGTCATCGCGCTCCACAGCGTAGCGGGGCGCGGCCAGTCGGTCAGCTTGCCGCCCGTGGCGAAGCTTTGCAGCTCCTGCTTCCACAGCCGGCGCAGCATCGCGATGCCGAGATCGGTCTGGCCCAGCATCTCGTCGTAATCCCGGTCCGCCATCGGCTCGAGACTGGTCATCACCGTGCAGTCCTGGATGTTCACGAGGTCGCTGCCCCTGATCTCGTTCTGGGCCTTCAACTGCCGGAATTCGAGCCTGCCCGAGAGGATGTCGGCCGCGAACTCGTTGATGCGGCCGCGGTACGAGCTTTGCTGGCGGATCTTCTCTCGCTCGACGTATTGGCGTTTCTCCTCGCCCGTCACGGGGACGACCTTGAGGTCGAAGCGGATATGCGATTGGTCGTCGCGCGGAATGCGCCAGCTCTTGGCGAAGAACCCGACCTTCTCGCCGGGCACGGGCGGCGACACCCATTCATGGGTGTTGGGCATGTGGAAATAGACCGTGTCGTAGAACTCGGCGACGCCGCTCAAGCCGGGCGAATAGGCCTTCACCCCGAACGGCGTTTGCTCGACCAGCGTTCGCTCCGGCGTCTTGAAATGGAAATGCCAATGCAGGAACTCGGTATGCGCGATGTCGAGCGCATTCTCGAGCTGCGCCCAATAATTGCAGTTCCAGATGTTGGTGCCGAGATCGACGAAATATTCCTCGTTCTCGAACTCGGGATAGCGCGGCAACTCCGGCGGCTCGCCGGCGCCGAAATAGCCGAAGATCATGCCGAGATATTCCCGCGTCGGGTAGGATTTGATGCTGACCTTGTCGCAGAACGGGCGCGGCTCGGCGGGCTGGCGCACGCAGCGCCCGTCGCCGTCATAGGCCCAGCCGTGATAGGCGCATTTGATGGCGTTGCCCTCGACCCAGCCGATCGACAGCTTGGCGCCGCGATGCGCGCATCGTCCGGCCACGACCCGCGCCGCACCGTCCTCGCCGCGATAGAGCGTCAAATCCTCGCCCATGATCCGGATCGGCTTGGCCTGCCCGCGCGCGAGGTCGGCTCCGCGATAGACGGGATGCCAGAAGGCGCGCAGATATTTGCCGGCGATGGTATCCGCGCCGGTGCGGCAGAAATCGACGACGCCCAGCTCGCGCTCGCCGTTGGCGCCTTTGCCTATCGCGCGCGCCCGCGCCGGCTTCGTCTTCGCGGCCATCCTCTCGTCCTTTCGATCCGGCCTCACGCCGACATCTCGCCCCAGAGCATGTCGGGGCGCTTCCACTCTCGCGTCTTCAACCCGGCGGCAAAAGCCTGAAGCTCCTGCTTCCACAGCCGGCGCAGCAGGGCAATCGCCAGATCGGTCTGGCCGAGCATCTCCTTGTGCTCGCGGCTCGCCATCGGCCCCAAACTCGTCATCACCGTGCAGTCCTGGATCTGGACGAGCTGGCCGCCGGCGAGCTCGGGCTTCATCTTCACCGTGGCGAAATCGAGCTCGCCCTCGAGGATCGAGCGCGCGATGCCGGGGACGCCCCGGGCCGATAGCGTGAGCCCGCGCGCCTCGGAACGCTCGAGGAAGTCCTCGGCGTCCTTGCCCTCGAGCGGATAGACCCGGAGGTCGAATCGGATATGGGATTCGTCGTCCCGCGGAATGCGCCAACTGCGCGCGTAATTGCCGACCTTCTCGCCGTTCAGCGGCGGCGCCGCCCATTCATGCGTGTTGGGCATGGCGAAATACATCGTGTCGTAGGCGGCTTTCTGGCCGCTCAATCCCGGCACGTCCACCTTCACCCCGTATTCGGTCTCTTCGACGTTGACCCTGGGCGGCGTCTTGAAATGGAAATGCCAGTGCAGGAACTCGGTATGCGCGTAATCGAGCGAATTCTCGAGCTGCGCCCAGTAATTGGCCGGCCAGGTTCCGGTGGTGAGCAGCTTCACATGCGCGCCGCGCTCGTATTCGGGAAAGCGCTCGAATTCCGGCGGCTCGCCCTCGCCGAGATAGGCGAAGATGAGGCCGAGATATTCGCGGGTCGGATAGGCGCGGATCGACACCTTGTCGCAGAACGGACGCGGCTCGGCGGGCTGGCCGACGCATTGGCCGCCCGGGCCATAGCTCCAGCCGTGATAGGCGCATTTGATGGCGTCGCCTTCGACCCAGCCGACCGAGAGCTTGGCGCCGCGATGCGCGCAGCGCGGCTCGACCAGATGGGCGGCGCCGCTCTTTCCGCGATAGAGCGCGAAATCCTCGCTCATGATCCGCACCGGCTTCGCCTTGCCGACGGGCAAGTCCTCGCCGCGATAGACCGGCTGCCAGAACGAGCGCAGATACCGCCCCGCGATCGTGCCGGGTCCGGTGCGCAGGAAATCGCGGAACGAGATTTCGATCGTCGCTCACCGTGGGCGCCCCCTTATGCCGCCCCGTTCGTCGGCGCCAGGGCCTCCCACAGCGAGGCCGGGCGCTTCCAATCGCGCAGCTTCTCGCCGGCGGCGAAAGCCTGAAGCTCCTGCTTCCACAGCCGGCGCAAATGCGCGATGGCGAGATCGGTCTGACCGAGCATCTCCTTGTGCTCGCGGGTCGTCATCGGGCCCAGACTCGCCATGACGGTGCAGTCCTGGATCGTCGTGAGGTAGCCGCCGCCCAGCGAGGCGTCGTCCTTGAACGCCTGGAAATCCATCTCGCCGTCGATGATCTTTTGCGCGAGCTTGCCGACGTAGCCGCTTTCCTTTTGGCCGATCCGCGCCGCAACCCGCTTGACGAACCCTTCGTTGTTCTTGTCCTCGAACGGATAGATGCGGAGATCGAAGCGGATATGGGATTCGTCGTCGCGCGGGATGCGCCAGCTGCGCGCGAAATTTCCCATGGTCGAGTCCTTGCCCGGCGGGCCGGCCCATTCATGCGTGTTCGGCATCACGAAATACATCGTGTCGTAATGGATCGCCGTGTCGCTCAAGCCGGGGACGCAGACCCTGACGCCGTACGCGGTCTCGTCAACCTCGATCTTCTTCGGCGTTTTGAAGTTGAAATGCCAATGGAGAAATTCGGTATGAGCGTAGTCGATGGAATTTTCGAGCTGCGTCCAGTAATTCGCCGGCCAGGTATCGACCGTCAGCACGGTCAGATATTTGTCGTTCTCGAATTCGGGCGAGCGCGGGAAGGGCGGGGGCTCGCCTTCGCCGAGATAGGCGAAGATGAGGCCGAGATATTCGCGGGTCGGGTAGGTCCGCACCTTGACCTGATCGCAGAACGGACGGGGCTCCGCCGGCTGGCTCACGCACTGGCCGGTGGCGTCATAGCTCCAGCCGTGATAGGCGCATTTGATCGTGTCGCCCTCGACCCAGCCGATCGACAGCTTGGCACCGCGATGCGCGCAGCGCGCCTCGACGAGCGTGGCCTTGCCGCTTTGGCCGCGGTAGAGCGCGAAATCCTCGCTCATGATGCGGACCGGCTTCGCCTTGCCCACGGGGACGTCCACGCCGCGATAGATCGGCTGCCAGAACGACCGCAAATAGCGCCCGCCGATCGTGTCCGGTCCAGTCCGCAGAAAATCGCGGAAGCCGATCTCGGTCTCCGCGCCCGGCCGGTTATGTCCGACCGACGGCGGCTGCGCTTCTGTCTGGGCCATGTCTCGTGTCCTTTCGTGCGACCATCCATTCTAGAAGTCGGCAGCGAGGAAGTCCGCAACCAATCGATGGCTGCGGGCGGGCTGATCGCGCTGCGGCCAGTGCCCGCAATCCTGCAGAAGGTGAAGCTCGGCGCGCGGCATCTCGCCCAAGAGCAGCAAGGCGCGCTCCGGCGTCGAGGCCGGGTCGTCAGTGCCCCAGAGCAAGAGGCTCGGGATTTCGAGCCGCTTCAGATCGCCGTGGATCGGCTTGGGCCGGGGCGCGAGCCGGCGTTGCCGCTCGGCTTCCTCGTTCTTGCCGCTGCTCGCCTCGTAAAACTGGCGCACCAGCTCGTCGGTCACGCGATCGCCGTTGACGAGGACGAGCGAGAGGAGCTCGCGCGCATTCTCGATGCTCGGCGTGTAGCGATGGATGAACGAGCCCACGGTCGGCCGGTTCGCAACGGGCGGGGGCGAGGCTGCCGGCGGCGGCAGCAGGCTGCTCGGCATGATGACGAGGCGATCGACGCGGGGATCCTCGAGCGCGATCTGCGCGCCGATATAGGTTCCCATCGAGCAGCCCCAGATCGCATAACGCCGGGGCGCGACGAAATCGACGAAGGATTTGGCATGGGCGATGCGCGCCTCGATCGCGAAATCCTTCGGGTTGTCGGTTAGCCCGAAGCCGGCGAGGTCCGGCGCGTAGACGGCATAGCCGGCGCGCGCGAAGAAATCGATGCTGTCGCCGAATTCGACCTCGGCGGTCGAGCCCGGCAGTTGTCCATGCAGCATGATCAGCGTCGGACCGGTGCCGGCGTGCAGATAATGGGTCTTCAGCCCGCCGACGGTGACAAAGGATTGGGCTGCCATCGAAGATTCTTCCTCCCCCGTGCCGACCGAGATTATACTCCATGTTGTCAAGACAACAATGAGCAAGGGAGGGATCATGTGGATGGCCGAGAGAGCTCGCCCGGGGCTTAAGGCGGCGCGCAAAATCGGCGCGGCGCTGCTCTTCGTCGCCGCTTTCGCCGGCTCCGCCGCGGCACAGGACTGGCAAGCGGAATGGGCGAAGACCGTCGCCCAAGGCGAGGCCGAGGGCGCGGTCGTCATCCAGTCGCAACCCAACCAGGCGTTTCGCGACTTTGTCTTGCGCGAGTTCCCGAAGGCCTATCCCAAGATCGCGCTCCAGCTCTCGGTCATCCCCGAGGAGGAATTCATCGCCCGCATCCGCACCGAGCGGCAGGCGGACAAGTATCTTTGGGACATCGCGGTATCGGGCGCGAGCACGGGCTATACCCTCGACAAAGAGGGGATCGTCGATCCGCTGGCGCCGGAGCTCATCCTGCCCGAGGTCAACAACGCGCAAATCTGGGGCGGCTGGGACGAGTCCTATGTCGACACGCCCAAGAAATACGTGTTCGCGATGTCGAAATATATCGCCGGCCCATGGTACGACGCGCTTCGCATACCGCCGGAAAAAGTCGCGCAGCTTGGCCTAAGGACGCTGCTCGACCCCGCCTACGAGGGCAAGATCGCCTGGAACGATCCGGCCGTTGTCGGATCGGGGCGTTCCTACGGGCTGTTGTTGCGCGCGAAGCTCGGCGATGACGCGCTGAAGAAGATCGTCGTCAACCAAAAGCCCCAATTGGTCGCTCAGCAATTCCAGGTCGTCGAGGCGATGGCCCGCGGCACTGCCTGGATCGGCATCGGCCCGCCGGTGCGGTCCTTGATCGCGCCCTACGCGCAGGCCGGCATCAAGACCGACATTCGCTCCTTCGGCACTTCGCCCGACGTCAATCTCGAGGGCATTGGCGGCTCGGCGATCTATGTCTTCAACCGCGCGCCGCATCCCAATGCGCGGCGCGTGTTCCTCAACTGGCTCTTAGGCAAGGACGTGCAGTACGCTCTCGCCAAGGCGCTCGACCAGGATTCGCGCCGCGAGGACATCCCATCGACCGCCGAACCCAATTCGGTGCCGATCAAGGGGGCGAAGTATATCGCGCCGCAACGCGAGGAAATGCTCGGCCCGCTCGCCGACAGCGTGAAATTCATCGCCAGCGTCCGTAAAGCGGCGGGGCTATGACGACAGGGGAAGGAATGAAATGACGGTGAAATCGAATAGCGGCCTTCGCCTGGCCGTGCGCGTCGTTGCCGTGTTGGCATTGCTGTCGGCAACGATGGGCCCTGCCTTGGCGCAGGATTGGCATACGGAATTCGCCCGCATCGTCGATGCCGCCAACCAGGAAGGCGCGCTCGTCCTCAATTCGCAGCCCAACCAGGCGGCGCGCGATTTCCTGCTGCGCGAATTCCCTAAGGCCTATCCGAAGATCACGCTGTCGCTCTCCGTGATCAATACACCCGAATTCGTCCAGCGCATCCGCACGGAGCGCCAGACCGGGAAATATCTCTGGGACGTGGCGCTGGCCGGGCCGCCCACGGAATTCATCCTGGCGCATGACGGTATCCTCGATCCGGTCCTGCCCGAATTCGTCGATCCCGAGATCAAGAATCCTGATACCTGGGGTGGCTGGGACCAGGCCTTCGAGGACATCGCTGGCCAATACGTCTTCGCGATGTCGAAATATATCGCCGGGCCGTGGTACGACGCGCTGCATATCTCGCCCGAAAAGGTCGCGCAGTTGGGGATGAAGACCCTGCTCGACCCCTCGCTCAAGGGCAAGATCGTCTGGCACGATCCGGTCCAGCCCGGATCGGGCACGTCCTACGCGCATCTCGTGCGCGTCAAGCTCGGCGACGGCGGCTTGAAGCAGCTCATCGTCAACCAAAAGATCGTGTTCGTCGAAGAGCAGTTCCAGGTGGTCGAGGCGATGGCGCGCGGCACGGCCTGGATCGGGATGGGCCCGCCGGTGCGCTCCCTGATCGCGCCCTATGCCCAGGCCGGCATCAAGACCGACATCCGCGCCTTCGGCACTTCGCCGGATGTCGCGCTCGAAGGGATCGGCGGATCGGCCCTCTTTCTCTTCAAGAACCGCCCGCATCCCAACGCCACGCGGGTCTTTATCAACTGGCTCCTCAGCAAGCCGGTCCAGCACGACCTGGCCGTGGCGCTCGATCAGGATTCGCGCCGCCAGGACCTGCCCTCGATCGCCCAGCCCGATTCGATCCCGATAAAGGGCGCGAAATACGTCCAGCCGCAACGCGAGGACCAGCAGGCGGCGGTGCAGGAAACCGTGAAGCTCGTCGGCGAGGACCGCAAGCTCGCGCAGTGACGCCCATTTAGCCGGAGCGTCAGCTCGGGCCGGCGCGGACGCCGAAGCGGACGCTGACGATGCGCACGATCGCCGCGGCGAGAATGCTGATCACCACGATGATCGCGCCGATCACCGCCGCGGGCCCGAGCCTTCCGTCGGTCAGGAAATCGAGCTGGAGGATCGCGCGGCACGCGGGTTTCCCCGGTCGAAAGCAGGATGAGCGATCCGATCTGGCGGATGGTCGAAGCGAAGACGAGGACACCGACGACGGCGACCGCGGGCGAGGTCAGCGGCAGGATGACGCGGCGAAACGTGGCGAGCCAGGACGCGCCGGCGGTGCGCGCGGCCTCCTCGATTTCGGCACCGAGCTGGAGCATATGGACCTTGATGACTTGGACGCCCAGCGTCATCGACGACAGGAAGCTGACCAGGATCATCACCCAGATCGTGCCGTAGAGCGGAGCGAAGATCGGCACCTGGAGCACCATGAACAGGTAGCCGAAGCCGAGGATGATGCCTGGGATCGTGATCGGCAGCCAGCTCAGTATGTCGAACGCCGCCTGCCACGCCGATTTGAGGCGGATGGCGCAGTAGGCGACGAAGACATAGACGAGCACGGCCGAGGCCGCGGTGCCGAGGCCCAGCACGATCATGTTGCGGAAGGCCTCGGTGAAGGTGACCTCGTTGAAGGTCTCGCGCCAGTGGTCGAGCGTCCACATGTCGCTCGAGGCCGAAGAACCCGAACAACGTCATGAAGCTGCCCACGAGAAGCAGGCCCAGCGGCAGCAGGCTCGTCGTCACCACGACGCCCGCGACCATGGCGAAGACCGGCCAGCGCCAGCGCGCGAGCTGGTTCAACCGGGCGGCGTATTTTCCCGATACCACGGCAAAGCTGCGCCGCGTCGTCGCCCAGCGCTGCAGGATGATGAGCGGCAGCATGATGAGGAGGACCGAAGACGCGAGCACGCCGCCTTCGGCATAAGCGGGCGGCGTATTCACGATGAGCTGGTAGATCTTGGTCGAATAGACCCAGAAGTTGAAGGGCACGCCGAGGAACAGCTCGATCTCGAAACCCTCGATCCCGCGAATGAGCGACATCAGCAACACCACCAGGATCGCGGGCGTCATGACCGGAATGACGACGCGGATCAGGGTTGCGACCGTGCCGGCGCCCGACATCCGCGCCGCCTCCTCGATCGAGCCGTCGAGGTTGCGGAACGCGGGCGTCAGCAGCATCACCTTGATCGAGAGCGCGTAGGTGGTGAGATGGGCGAACACGATGCCCCAGAAGGAATACATGTCGAAGGGCGCGGACCGGGCGAGGCCGAGCTCGATCAGCCACTTGTTCGCCAGCCCGTAATTGGGGTCGAAGAACAGCAGCCAGCCTTGGGTGACGCCGAGCGAGGGCAGAAAGAACAGCAGCCAGAAGCCGAATTCGAGCCAGCGGGCGAAGGGCACGTCGGTGCGCGCGAGAACCCAGGCGATGACGATGGCGAGGGGGAGCGAAATGCCCTGGGTGGCGAGCTGAACCGCGAAGGTGTTGACGATGGACCGGACGATGTCGGGATCGGCGAAGGCGTTGCCCCAGGCGGCCAGGCCGGGTCCTTGGAAGGTGCTGGACGGCAGCACGCTGTTCACGATCACCGCGATGATCGGATAGAGCACCATGAAGCCCAGCGCGAGAGCGAGCGCCGCCACCAGGATTTGTCCCGTTATCGCCGACCAGCGCCACGAGGCTCGGGAGGCGGGGTTGCCGCCGATCGGGTGGGGCAAGGCAATGCGTGTGTTCGCCATGTCGGGCCGCCCGCTCCGGTAGCGTCTCCGCGTCGCGCCTTCGGCGAGACTCTCGCCGAAGCGGGCGCGGCGCGCAATCCTGGCCTAGGAGGGCCTCGCGGGCTTCAGCTCAAGAGTTCCGCGGCCCGCGCATGAGCGGCGAGCAGCGCCGGAAACTGCGCGGGATCGCCGCGCGCCATGCCGCACTCGGTGCCGATGCCGTCGACGCGCGCATGGCGCCTGCCCGCGGCGAGCCGGGCCGCGTCGCCGTTCGCGTCGTCGCGGTGGATGAAGCCCAAATAAAGCTCGGTCCCGGCGCCCAGCCGCAATTGCTCGAGCGGGGCGAAAAAGGCGTCGTCGCTGCGCGCCTTGGGCACGGGCAGATGGAAGAACTGGATCGGGCGCTTAACGCTCGCCGCGATGGCGTTGGTCATCTCGACCATCAGGCCGGCGTCCTTGGGCTGCACCATGTGCTCGTCCGCCGGGCTGCCGTAGCACAGGTGATAGCCGAGCTCGATCGCCGGGGGCACGGCATCGCCGATCGCGCGCAGGATCGCGATGGCCTCCTCGCGGAAATCGACGGGGCCTTTCTCGTAATAGCCTTCCCAGGCCAGCACCTCCTGGCACACGTCCCATTGCACCGCGACGCGGTCGTTGGGGATGGCCGCGGCGATTTTCGCGACCTCGCCGGTGAAGTGCCGCGTCAGCGCGGGCAGGATGCGCGGCCGGTCGGCCGGCACCATGTTGTTGTAGGCGGGCGCGATCGGCGTCGGGATCGAGACCTGGAACTTGACTCCGGCCGGAACGATTCCCGCCTTCTGCAACCGCTCGAACACGGCCCAGGACGCGATCGCCATGTCGGCATAGCCGGTCTTGAACCCGTCGGCCTGGGGCGCGGCGCCGGGCTTGACGCGAAGGCGCGGAATCTCGCGGATGACCTTGCCGTCCCATTGGGCGAACTTGAACGGCGGCACGTCCGCGGCCAACTCGATCGCCGGGTTCTCGGCGAGCACGTCCTGCAGAAAGCGGATCCAGCTCTTGCGAATGCCGGTCTCGCCGTCGGGAAGGCGCTTGACGTAAGCGCCGACGACGCGCGACAGGGTGCGGAACACGGTCTCGGCGTCGGGCAAGGGGATGCTGCCGACGAGATGCACGACCAGATGCTTGCGTTGTTCGGCGCTCATCCCCGTCCTCCTGTTATTATTCGCTCGTTATCGAGAGAGCGTCATTCTAGCCGGTCGGGGGCCGCATCGAAAGCGCCGCCGCGCGCGATCCGCTCGGGCGCTAGGCGGCAACCGAGAGCCGAAGCCCGAGAGCCTTCAGCACTCTGGCGACGGTCGCGAACTCCGGGTTTCCTTCCGGCGATAGCGCCTTGTAGAGATTGGCGCGGCCAAGCCCGGCGGCCTGCGCGATCTCGGTCATGCCCTTGGCGCGGGCGATGTCGCCGAGCGCCGCCTTGAGCAAATCGGGGTCGCCGTCCTCGAGAACGGCGTCGAGATAGGCGGCGATGTCCGCTTTGGTCTCCAGGGTGTCGGCGGCATCCCAACGGCGAGTCTTGCGAGCCATGTAATCCTCTCTAAATCTCCTGCGCCAATTCGAGGTCGCGAGCGATGTCGCGATCCTGGTGTCGTTTGTCGCCGCCGCACAAGAGGACGACAACCGTCTCGCCGCGCCCGACGAAATACGCCCGATAGCCGGGGCCGTGGTCGACTAGCATTTACGACACGCCGCTGCCCACCGGCTTCACGTCGCCGGGATTGCCGAGCGAAAGGCGGCGGATGCGGACGGTGATGCGGGCGCGCGCCTCGCGATCCCGTAGCTCGGCAAACCAATCGGCAAATACGTCGGTCTGCCGGACCTCTATCATCGCGTATTGTCTCTTATGAAGGACAATCCGTCAAGCTCCGCCGCTTTCGGATTCGATCGCGGGCGACGCGCTTGCGGCGCGCACGCGAGTTAGATATGGAGGACCGACCATGAGCAAAATTGGCTTCGAGAAAAGCAGCGGCAACGTGTTTGCCGATATCGGGTTCACGCCGGCCGAAGCGGCGGAACTCGCCGCTAAGAGCAGCCTGATTGTCGCCATCAAGGACATTATCGAGCGGCGCAAACTGACGCAGCGGGAGGCGGCGCGGCTCTGCGGCACGGATCAGCCGACGCTTTCCAAGGTGTTTCGTGGCCGTATGGAGAGCGTCACCATCGACCGGCTTGCGGGCTGGCTTAACGCGCTCGGCTGCGACGTGGAGATCATCGTCAAACCGTCATCCCGGCCGCGCCGCCAAGGGCCCTTGCGTGTGATCGAAGCCGCGTAAATCCTCGCATGAATTACGTCACGCGCCACGTTGCCTTCGGTTAAGACTTCGCCGGGATAGGGCGCGAACATCGAGCCATCGAAGATAGATACGTCGGTAAAGAGAATTCGCGCCAGCGCCATCTCCTCAGGCCACCACGCGGATGAAGTGGATTATAACCGGCGGGGTCGCGGCGATAAAAGCGGGTGTGCGGGAGGCGGCAGCTAGCCTGACGTATTCATGAGCGTGGCGCGATTGCGGGAGCGCTGTCGATTTTATGATTGTGGTCGCGCCGGTGGGTGGCGTCGCTTTCGACGCTGATGGGGTTCTGATTGTGTGGTGGTTGGAGGTTGCGGGATGGGCTCGGTAGGGCGACAGCGCCCCAGGGTTCATGGACCCGCGGCGGCAAAGCGTCCGGCGAACAAACGGAAGATAGCGGCGTCAGGACAAGCCGTCGGCAACCAGACGCGGATGCGGCTGGCGTGCTCGACCACGCGGGCAGCAATCTTGATCAACCGCAATCGCAGCGTCATGAACTCCGCCGTTCTCCAAGCGGAATGCTTGGGCGCGGCGGCGCGCATTGTGTGCAGCAGCCAATAAGCGGCGGTATGGAGAATGAGCCGGAACTGATTGGCGCGTGGGCTGCGGCAAGAGGTCCGGTCCGAGGCGAGCTGGGTCTTGTGCAGCTTGATGAAGTTCTCGGCTTGGCCGCGCGCGCAGTAGACCGTCTCGTAGAGATGCCCGGGCGAGCCTTCGAGCGTTGTGACGATATAGCGCGCATCGAAGCCCTGGGTAGTGGCTTCGAGACGGGCCACGACGCGACGCGGCTGGGTCCAGCTTTTGGCGGCGTAGCGGAACTCGGTCCAAGTTCGGAGTTTCTCTTCGCCGGTCTCGGCGCGGCGCACGCAGAGATCGTCGGCGACGACGCGACTTTGAGTATGCAGTACGTCGTTTCCGGCGAGCCCGAAGATGTAATCGATGCCATTCGCTTCGCACCAAGCCATGGCCTCGGGGCGGGCATAATGGCTGTCGCCGCGCCAGCAGATGCGCGTCTTCGGCCAGATCTTCCGGATGTGGCGGGTCACGTGCCTGATGACGGTACGAACCTCGGACCCGCCCGGCGTCTTGCCTTCACGCAGGATGACGGCAACCGGCTTGCCGGAACCGCCTTCGTAGATGTGGATCGGCAGGAAGCAGCGCTCGTCGTAATAGGCATTGAAGAGCGAGAGTTGCTGGCCGCCATGGACCCGGTCGAGAGTATCATCGATGTCGAGCATGATCGCGGCGGGTGGGCGCGCCCAACTCGCGCAGAACAGATCGACCATCGCAGCCATCATCCGTGCGATCTCGATCTTCGATGGTGCGTTCTCGAGCCGCGACATGGTCGGTTGCGAGCACAGCGCATTCCCGCTCTCCGGAAGCCGCCCCACCGCCATTTTGAACGCCGGGTCGGCACGCAAGCTATCGCAATCGTCGGCATCCTCGTATCCCGCTGCGATCAGGAACATCCGCAGCCGCAGCATATCGATGAGCGCGTGATCGATGCGGGAAGCATTGCGCCGATCCGTCAGGCATCCGGCCAGCCGCGCGGCGAGCCCGAGACCCCGCTCCACCTCGCGCAGCAAAAGAACGCCGCCATCCGACGACAGCAGTCCTCCGTCAAAGGCGACGCTCACTTTCTTGCGGCAAATCGCTGGCAAGCAAAACGGCAGAAGGTTATCGTCGTCCATGGCGGGTGTGGCGCTCCGTGATCGCGGGTTGACCCTGTCTCAGCAACAGAATCATGCGCGCCGTCAACGAATTACGCTACATCCGCCAACCGGAAATCGATCCCTCGTGAATAAGCCAGGCTAGTCCTCCGTTCGAATCTCGGGTACTGCCAGAAGCGGACGCAGACATAGATGGGCCAGAAAGTGCCAATGCTGCCCCCTGTGATCGAACCAGGATACATGATCGCATCACGGCTGGCCTAGTCCGCTGCCTACGCCTCGTCATATCCCTTGAGCTGCTCTTCGACCCGAGCCCTGTCATCGATTGATATTGTTTCCGGCCTGCCGACTTGCAGATAGCTGATTACGCTTGAATTAGCGACCGTCCATTCAAGGCGTTCGATGAGGTATGCTTTGTCGAGGCCCAGTTTGACGAGGGCTGCAATAATCTCGCCGAAGGGATCGGGGGAGCCGCTATTTATGGCCAAGTTCCCATTCTGAGCGACCTCGATGTAGTTTGTTTTATCGATCAGGCCATCATTATTCAACTGCCGCAGCAAGTCAGTCAGAAGCTGCATTCGCAGCATACCGGAGACGATCTCCAGCCAAGTGATCGCTTGCCCGCGCAAGCCGATTGCCGGGCGGAGAAAAGCGGCAATGCGGTAAAGAAGTCTCGCGACAAACGCGGCGGCCGTTGGAGCGTGAAGCGGAAACACGGACGCCAGCACAGTGCGAGCTCCAAGGGCCAAGAAGCCGTTCGCTACTGTCGCATGATTTCTATCCGCCGCATGGGTGTCGCAAGCACTTAAGACAATTATCGGCGGCATACGAGTAATTCGGTCCCTTAGGCTCCATACGTCAACTGCGTGGTCCTGGAGAAACAGTGCCGCAGGTTGCTCGCGGTGGTGGCCACCGTGTCCATCGAAGACAACTAGCCCGCCTTATTCACGACGGGAGCGATTGTAGGCTGGCGGATGTAGCGTAAGCCGCTGATTGCGAGCATGATTTTGTTGTCAGGACAGAGTCGAAGCCGCGATCACGGAGCGCCACATCCGCCATGAACAAAGATAACCTCCTGCCGTTTTCCCTGCCAGCGATTTGCCGCAAGAAAGTGAGCGTAGCTTTCGACGGCGGGATGCTGTCGTCGGATGCGGGCGTGCTGCTGCTGCGCGGGGTCGAGCGGCATCTGGGCGTTGCAGCGCGCCTCGCGACCTGCCTGAAGGATCGCCGTGATTCCGATCGCATCGATCACACGGTCGAGGAGATGCTGCGGCTTCGGATGTTTGCGATCGCGGCGGGGTACGAGGACGCCAACGACTGCAACAAACTGCGGGACGACCCGGTATTCAAGATGGCGGTGGGCCGAGCACCGGGAAGCGGCGAGGCGCTGTGCGCGCAACCGACCATGTCGCGGTTGGAGAATGCGCCGTCGCGGATCGAGATCGCGCGACTGATGCTGGCGCTGGTGGATCAGTTCTGTGCCAGTTACGCGCGGGCGCCGGCTTCGATTATTCTCGACATCGACGACACCTTCGACGCGGTGCATGGCCGGCAGCAGTTATCGCTGTTCAACGCGCATTACGACGAACGCTGCTTCCTGCCGATCCATATCTACGAGGGGACGAGCGGCAAGCCCGTTGCCGTCATCCTGCGCAGCGGCAAGACGCCGGGCGGGATCGAAGTGCGCACGATCCTGAAGCATGTCATTGCCCGCATTCGCCGGCACTGGCCGAAGGTCAACATCCTGGTGCGCGGTGACAGCCACTACGGTCGAAGTCAAGGCGATGGATTGGTGCGAAGCCAATGGGATTGGCTACATCTTCGGCTTCGGCGGCAACCCGGTGCTCGCCGGCATGATCCGGTCGGTTGCCGACGCGGTGTGCGTCGAGCGCGCGGTGACCGGAACCGAGAAGCTGCGCCGCTGGAGCGACGCTGCGTTACGGCGCCAAGAGTTGGCAAAGACAGCGCCGTGTCGTCGCCCGGATCGAGGCGACGAAGCTCGGCCTCGATGTCCGTTACGTCGTCACCTCGCTCAAGGGCAGCGCCAAGCATCTCTATGAGACAGTCTACTGTGGCCGCGGCCAAGCGGAGAACTTCATCAAGCTACACAAGGCCCAGCTCGCCTCGGATCGTACGTCGTGCCGTGACCCGCGGGCCAATCAGATGCGCCTCATCCTGCACACGGCGGCTTATTGGCTGCTTCTCACTCTGCGCGCTGCCGCGCCCAAGCGTTCCTCTTGGAGAACGGCCGAGTTCACGACGCTGCGATTGCGGCTGATCAAGATCGCCGCCCGCGTCGTCGAGGGCGCCGCTCGAATTCGCCTCTGGCTGCCGACAGCTTGCCCGGACGCAGCGATCTTCCGGCTGCTCGCCGGCCGCTTCGCCGCTGCGGGACCATGACCCACGGGGCGATGTGCCCCGCCGAACCCTTCCCGCAACCTCCAGCCCTCGACCCAATAAAATCCCGATCAGCGTCGTAACGAACGCGATGGATCAGCCTTGTCACACTTCAAAAGAATCGTGGTGCGCCGAAAATCGCGCTACGCTCGTGAATACAAACGGCTAGGCTTCCGGTGAAGTTGTTAATCGCCTCAATGAATTGGTCCTCATTGGTGACCTCAACCCATTCTATCTTGAGCTGGTCTTTCCACTCCTTGCTGAACGTCTCGAAGGCGATCTCAAACATTTTGGAGATGGGGTCCGTTCGTTTGAGGGCGCTGATGACGAGAACGCGGCTTAGCTCTTCGGGCGTGAGCATGATGCGGTTGGCAGGACCAATCTCGCTGATGAAAAGATTTCCGGGCGTGACTGGAAGCCGGGATACGTTCTTGCGGATGCAGAGCGGCAAGCCATCTAGGTCTAACCATTCAAGATGCGCATCCGCGACGATCCTTATTCCTGTTTGTGACCTGCGAACGAGGTCCATGAATTCCCGTGGGAACGCCTGGCGTAATCTGGCTTGCACATCGCGGAACGCGAGTAAGCGCTTCTGCGAGCTGGGCTTATGACCGCGATAGTGCCTCCGCGAACGTCCGAACGAGCCCCGTTGTCCGGTTGATGTCGTTTGGCAGCCGCAAGACGGCGGATACCTCCGAGACCGCGAGTGCCCCCATAGCGTAAGTCGCCAGGCCAAGCTCCTCGCTACGCACAATCACGAGGGGGTGAGGCCTCGGCCGCTGCTTCATGCCCTCACGCAAATTCGGGTCGATCCCCAGAACTGCTTGCATCGCTGCTTCGTTAGTGAGCTGAAAATTATATCCCGTTTGATGATCGAGCGCCTCGCGAGCGAGGCGGAAGCTCTTTTGCTCTTCGCGACTAAGGCCTGGGGGAAGGGACGTTTGTAGGAAGTGAGGGTAGATAGCTGGAGCAAACAGATTTAGGTCAATGGTAGGCCGAAAAATGCGCTGCATGTCGCGCTCGCCAACGCTGACCCGCTCGGAGAAAATGCTCTCCGATGTGCGTACAAGCTGATCGACATAAGGCGCAATGCCCCCGTTGATGTCCTTGAAAGGGCCGTAGATGGAATCCCCGTATCCAGCGCTCGCAAGAACCATCAGATTAGGCGTGACGCTGTTATGGCCTCCGACTTGGTAGCCGAGCTTCCGGACCGGAACCGGATCCCAGTCGGCCAGCATTTTCCGGGCGGACGCGATGTCCTCTGCGTCCACAACGTCGGGGATGGTTTCGCAAACCTCAAGGAAGCGCTTCTGCAGCGTTTCCGGCGAGAGGTCTGCGAAGGTCAGATGCCCCCCCTTGCGCGCCACGATCGTCGCCGACACGGGCGATTGCGCCAACCACGCGTCGTAGTCGCGCAGGTTTTCCTCCTCGCCTAGCATAACGACGGCGAAAGGGATAAACACTGGTTGCGGCATTGAGCGAATGGCCTTCGGCGACTGGCCATACCAGTTGACCGGGTTTTGGCCGGAAATCCTGCGCGCCAGCAGAGTTTTCTGACCATCTGGGGTAAGGTCGTAGATCGTTGACGGCAGTACGGCTGCATTACGGACCATCCATGCGTCGCGACACAGACTTGGCGCAAAACCTTGCATGGGCGACGCCTGCTCCGGTCGTCCATCTGGGATAACAATGATGTAGTAGATGTGACGATCGAGTTTCAGAGCCTGCTCCTGTGCTTTGGGAGGGACCACTCTAGGGTGTGATTTGGCGCAGTTGAGCCCCCTTCCACCATCTCAAAGATTTGGCGTGCCGAGCAGCGCCTAGAACTCTGTGCCGATCCACAGGCAGCGACTAGGTTAGGAAACTAAGGTGTCTGCTTGGGGTCCAGGCTGTGTGGAAACGTTTTTCGCTCTAAAAAAAGCGCACGCACCCGGGCGCGGTAGATCTCGATGCGACCGTCTGAGCCCATTTTGCTGCATCGAGTCAGGAATCGATCCTGGCGCAACCTCGAGCCACGCTGAGCGACCTGAACGGTCACACGGCGCGCACAACAGTACACGCTCCTCAAGCCCGGATCGCCGCGAGGAGCGGTTTGATCCCAACGATGTTCATCACGCGCGTGAGGTTGTAGGCGAGCACGTGCAGCGCCATCTCGGCCGCCACCTTCGGCAGCGTCTTCATCAGAAAGTGCGTCGCCCCCATCCGCATCTTCAGCGTGCCAAACGGATGCTCGACGGTTTCGCGGCGCACACGCATGGCCTGCGGGTTCTGATCGAGCCGCGTCTGCGCGGCCTCGACAACGTGTTCGTGTTCCCAGCGTTTGATGCGGCGCTCGTTGGCCGTTGTGCACTGACCCTTGAGCGGGCATGTGCGGCACGCCTTCGTCAAGTAAATCCGCATCTTCTGGCCATCCTCATCAGCGGTGAAGTGGTGTGCCAGGTTCTCGCCGGCCGGGCAGCGATAGACATCGTTTTCGGCCGAATAAACAAAATCAGGTTTCCCAAAGCGGCCTGCCGACTTGGCGCCCGAGGTTTGCGGCTTGGGTAGTGTGACCGCGACGCCGGCCTGTTCGCATGCCAGGATTTCCTCACCTTTAAAGTAGCCCCGATCCGCAACGACGTCCAAGTTATCGCTGCGCAGCGCAGCTTTTGCCGCCTGCGCCATCGTCGCCAGTTGCGATCTATCCGTGCCGACGTTGATGACCTCGTGTGCGACAATCAGATGGTTCGTGGTGTCAACCGCACTTTGCACGTTGTAGGCCACCATGCCTGAGCCGCGACCGCTCGTTGCCATCGAGCGGCAATCGGGATCGGTCAGCGATATTTGCTTGTCGGGCGAAGCGAGCAATGCCTTTTCAATCGCGGCCAGCCGCTGCACTTCTTCTTCAAGCTTCGCCAGCTTTTCCTTAAGCCGCGTCTTGATCAGCAGCACCGTTTCTGACGGCTCTTCTCCTGCGGCAGTCTGGCGGTCGGCGGTGTCGAGTTGGCTCATGTAGCGCGCCACGCTCTCTTCGATCTGCTTCTGGCGGCGCTGGATCTTGCCCTGCGTGAAGTTGTTGTCGCGACTGTTCACGGCCTTGAACTTGCTGCCATCGATGGCAACGCTGGCCTTCGCCAGCAGGCCCATCTTGCGGCACAACTCAACGAATCGCACGCAAACCTTCCTGATCGCGGGACCATTGTCCTTGCGGAAGTCGGCGATGGTTTTGTGATCCGGCGCGAGCCGCCCCGTCAGCCACATCACCTCGAGATTGCGGCCAGCCTCACGCTCCAGCCGCCGGCTCGATTGGACCCGGTTGAGATAGCCGTAAATGTAGAGCTTGAGCATCGGCGAAGGATGGTACGCCGGCCGGCCGGTCGCTGCCGGATCGACGCCATCGAACCCGAGGTCGCGGAGTTCCAATGCATCGACGAACACATCGACCGCGCGAACAGGATTGCTCTCCTCCACCCAATCATCAAGGCATTCCGGCAACAGCGTCGTCTGCTGGCGATCCGCCCCTTGAATGAAACCCTTCATCATCCCCCCGCGTGATCCAGCAAAAGAATCATATCATCGATGGGGTTTCCACACAGCCTGGGTCGCAAGCGAAAATTCAAAATGCGTCACTCCCACCCTCCCGAATGAGCCGGACAAGTGGGTACGAATTATAGTAGCTTTGCTGCCAACATTGAGGAGGCGCTTATGAAAATCGTGGTGTTCGGCCCGGATCGGCGTGTCGGCTATCTGCGCGGCGGCCAGGTCATCGATATCTCCTTGGCTTATGCCAAGTACCTTCGCGAGCATGACGGCGAGCGCTACCCTTACGGCGAAGCGGAGCGGTCGGCGCCCCCCGACCTCGCGCGCTTCATCGCCGCCGGCCCGGCCGCGCTCGAGAACGCCGAGAAGGCCGTCGATCATTTGTTCACCCGCGCGCAGACCCGCGATGGCGCCGCCGGAGAGCAACTCATCCACGACTTGGCCGACGCCGCGATTCACGCGCCGCTCCCGAATGGCGCGCGGGTCGCCTGCGCGGGCGCGAATTTCGTCGATCATGCCATCGCGATGGCGATCAAGATGCGCGGCGACAAGCCCGGCCCCACGATCACGCCCGAGCAGGCCCGCGCCCAGCAACGGGCCGAGGGGATTCGCGGCTTCTGGAAGGTCGGCCGCGACGCGGTCGATCCCGACGGCAAGGTCATCTATCCGTCCTGGTCGAAGCGGCTCGACTACGAGGGCGAGATCGCGATCGTCCTCGGGCGCCAAGGCAAGGACATTCGCGCGGCCGACGCGCGCTCCTATATCTGGGGCGTCACGCTGCTCGCCGATTGGAGCATCCGCAGCCCGGCCGAGCCCAACCGCGGCAGCCGCTTCGCCACCTCGAAAAATTTCGATACCGGGTTCTCGATGGGCCCCTGCATCGCCGTGGGCGAGCTCGACCCCTTCGACGCCGAGGTCGAGACCTTCGTCAATGGCGAGCGCCGCCAGCATTACCGCACGACCGGGATGGTCTATGACTTCGCCGAATACCTCGAATATCTCTCGACCGATTTCACCTTCTATCCCGGCGACGTGATCTCGGGCGGGACCGCCGCGGGGACGGCCGCGGATTCGAGCCCGATCCTGCCCGACAAGACCCAGCCGCCCGACCGCTTCCTCAAGCCCGGCGACGTGGTCGAGATCAAGTCTCCGGTGATCGGCAGCCTCAAGGCCGAGATCGTGGCCAAGCCCGCCGCGTGAGGGGGCTAGCCCTGGGCCTCGCGGATCGCGCGCCAGACCCGCTCGGAGGTGGCCGGCATCTCGATATGGCGCACGCCGAATTCGGCCAGCGCGTCGACGATGGCATTGATGACGACGGCCAGGGCGGGGGTCGTGCCGCCTTCGCCGCCGGCGCGGATGCCCATGGGATTGGTCGGCGAGGGCACCTCGCTGATCGCGGTGCGGAAGAACGGCACCGAGTTGGCGCGCGGCATCGCGTAGTCCAGGAAGGATCCGGATAGTAATTGTCCATCACCGGGATCGTAATGGATCGCTTCCATCAGGGCTTGGCCGATGCCCTGGGTAGCTCCACCATGGGTTTGTCCGTGCAGGATCATCGGGTTGACCGCGCGGCCGACATCGTCGACCGCCGCGTAGCCGACGATCTCGACCGTGCCGGTCTCGCAATCGACCTCGACCTCGCAGACATGCGAGCCGTAGGGAAAGCCGCCGACATTGAATACCTGCTCGTGGGCGGAAGAAAGCGGCCCGCGCAGCGCCTCGGGCAGATCCTTGGCATCGCGCGCGGCAGCCGCGACCTCGAATATACCGAGCGATCGGTCGGTTCCCTTCACGGTGAAGCGCCCGGCCGCGAATTCGAGATCGTCTTCCGCCGCTTCCATGACATGGGAAGCGATCCCGCGTCCCTTAGCGACGATGTCATTGGCGGCTCGGCCCATGAGAACGCCGGCGAAGCGCATCGACCGTCCCGAATTCGAGCCGCCGCCGACGGGTACGAGATCGGTGTCGCCCGTGATCAGCTTGACGCTCTCGAAGGGCACGCCGAGCCAGTCGGTCAGCGGCTGCGCGAAGCTGGTCTCGTGACCCTGGCCGGTCGATTGCGTCCCGATCAGCACCTCGACTCGGCCTTCGGGAAGGATGCGGATCTCCGCGCGCTCATGCGGCACGCCGGTCGTGCACTCGACGTAATTGGCGACGCCGATGCCGCGCCGCTTGCCGCGCCTCAGCGCCTCGGCGCGGCGCTCGGGAAAGCCCTGCCACTCGGCCAAGCGGAGCACCCAGTCCATGACTTCTTCATAGGTGCCATTGTCGTAAGTGAGGCCCACGGGGTTGGTGAAGGGCAGCGAAGCGGGCGGTATCAGGTTGCGGCGGCGCAGCGCCACGCGCTCGAAGCCGCATTGCCGAGCGGCAAGATCGATGAGGCGCTCCGTGACGAACATGGCTTCGGGCCGGCCGGCGCTGCGGTAGACGCTGAGCGGCGCGACATTGCTGAGCGCGGCGGAGGCGCGGAAATGCGCGGCAGCGATGCGATAGACGCTCGACATCAGCTCGACGCCCTTCATGAGCGGGACATAGGTCAAGGCGTAGGCGCCGAGATTGCAAAGATTCGTGCTGCGAATGGCGAGGAAATTGCCCTCCGCGTCGAGCGCGAGCTCAGCGTCCACCCTTAGATCGCGTGCCTGGTTGTCGGCCAGAAACGCATCGTGGCGCTCGCAAAGCCACTTCACCGGACGGCCGAAGCGCCGCGCCGCCCAGCAGACCAGGCCATACTCCGGAGGGAAGAAGCCGCGGCCCCCGAAAGAGCCGCCGATATCGCGCGCGACGACGCGAATTTTTTCCGGCGCGACGCCCAAGACGCTGGCGAGCTCGTGCCGGTGGCGCGCGGGTCCCGGCACCCCGGCGTAAAGCGTGGTGCGCCCGGTTGCCGCATCGTGTTCGGCGACGGCGGCGCGCGGCTCCATCGGCATTGGGGCGACGCGCTGGATCCATGTGTCCAAGCGGACGATATGGCGGGCGGTAGCGAAGCTCGCTTGCGCCGCCGCCGCGTCACCGACTTCCGCGTCGATGCCGAGATTGCCGGCAATCGATTCACAAACCAGATGCGCGCCGTCTCTCACCGCAGCGTCAGCACGGCTGGTCGCGGCGAGAGGCTCGTACTCGACCGCGACCATTTCGGCCCCGTCCTTGGCCGCGTCGGTCGTTTCCCCGATCACCATGGCGATCGCCTCGCCGAGATATCTCGCTTTGTCGGCCGGCAACAGCCAGCGCGGCGCGACGCGGCCGGGCGTTCCGTCGGGATTCTTGAGGACGAGGTCCGGCGGCGGGTTGTTGGTCGCGTGAATTGGAATGGGCTTCACCCCGTCGGCGAGAAGATCGGCGCCAGTCACGACTGCGATCACACCTGGCAGCGACATTGCGCTGCGCCCGTCGATGGCGACGATACGCGCATGTGGATGAGGCGAGCGCACCATGACGGCATGGGCCTGGCCGGTCAGGCTCATATCGTCGCTGAAGGCGCCCTTGCCAGTCAGGAGTTGGAGATCCTCCTTGCGGCGCACCGGTTGGCCGGTGCCGGTTTCCGCTGGGTTTAGTTCGGGCAAACGGCAAATCCTCCCAACATCACATGCTTTTTATCACGCCTCGGGGCCCGCGCCTGGCGCGCGAGCCCGCGCTCACAGCAACGGATCGTCGGCGGCGAGCCCCATGCGGATTCGTCCATAGGTCAGGGCCGAGGATTCGAAATTAAGCGCGATCTGACCGGCTCCCGAATGAATGTCGCGATAGGGCATCAGGAGCGGGCAGGTTTCCAGGATCGCCTGCGCTCCGGCCTCGGCATACAGGCGGTTGACGGCTCCGACGCATAGCTTGGCGACGAAGGCGTTGTCGCGCCGGTTGCGCGCACGAAGCTCTTCCGACAGCATTGCACCCCGCCTCAACTCGGCTAGGGTTTCAATGCCGTTGCGGCGCAGCATCAGGCGCGCGGCATCGACTTCACAGGCGGATTCCGCGAGACGCAATTGCATCGAAGGCGCGTCCGCCATGGTGCCGCTCGTGGCCGGGCGGCGCCGCTTGGTGTGGGCATAATCGACGAAGCGATCGAGAAACCCGGTCGCGACTCCGAGAACCACGGCCGCCAGCACGTAGCTGCCGCAAGAAAAGCGCGGGCAGCGATAGAGCGGGTTGGGATTCACCTTGACGCCCGGCGTCTCGCCATGGATGGCGTCGAGAAAGCGAATCGTGCGTCGCTCCGGCACGAAGATGTTCTCGGCGACGACCGATTTGCTGCCGGTCCCGGCCATGCCCAGCACGAACCAATCGTCCACGATCTCGACTTCAACGCGTGGCACGAGGCAGGTGTAAGCGGTCGGCGGGCGACCCGCACCGTCATCAACCTCGCCCAGGAGGATGCACCATTGCGCGTGGTCGATGCCGCTGAGATAGGACCATTTCCCGCTGACCCGATAGCCGCCGGGCTCGCGCACCATGCGGCCGGGCGTATAGGCCGAAGAGGCGACATGGGTGGGATGGCTGTCCCAAATCTCGCGCTGCGTCTCCTCGGGGAAACAGGCGAGCGTCAGGACGTGGGATGTGAAGACGCCGTACACCCAAGCCGCGGAGCCGGAACCCCTGCCTATGATATCGGCGATGTCGATCATATCGACGAGTTCGCCCTCGAATCCGCCGAAGCGCTTTGGCTGCAGTACGCGCAGGACGCCCGAGCGGTGGAATTCATCGATGATCTCTTGCGGAACGCGCCGCGCCTTGGCGCACTCGGCTTCGAGCTCCCTTGCGCGACGAGAGATTGCGTGGGCGGCGTCCAACATCGCTGTGGGGCTACCGAGCGCTGCGCCTCCTATGCCGTCGATCACTGCCCTCACGCCCCTCGCTCGATGGAACCCGCATCGGCCGCGCTTGGCGGCACGGCGAGCGATCGCCAAGTTAGGGTTTCCAGCCCTGGGCGTCCAGTTCCGCATTGACTTCGTGCAGCAGCGAGAAGTCGAACATATCGCTCGCCGCGGCGCGTTGGTCGGCTGGGATACCGAGGAAGTCCGAGCGGTTGGCGATTTCCTGGTTTTGCACCGCGAGCGGAATGGTGCCGTCGGGCGTGGCGAGGGGCTTGCCTGCCTCGACGGCATCGAGAATCTGTTGTCGTGTCTGCGTCGGGTTGCGCTTGAACACCGTGGCGACCACGTCCTCGGGGAAGGCATCGCCCCGGCGGCGCCCCTTGATTACGGCGCGCATGAAACGCTTCGCCAGGTCGCGGTGCTGCGCCAACATCTCGTCGGAGAACACACCGCCGCCAGCGAGAAGTGCTACGCTTTCCATATTAAACAGCATTCTCGCGTTAGGCACGGCTTTCAAGCGCTCCACTTCGTCGAGAATCATGCTCGCGCCGCCGAGTGCTCCCGACAGCACGCCGGCGACGATGGCGCCGCGATTGGCCATGGGCGAAAAAATCACGGTCGAAGGATCGACACCCGCCGATTTCAACGCGGCGCGAATCGCCAGCTCGTGCGTGTCGCCACGAGTTTCGACGCCGACCTGCTTTCCTTTCAGATCGGCGATGGTCTTGACCGAGGGATCGGTGGTCCAGAGCTGGTAAGGGACGTGGTCGTTGGAGACGAGCACGATCTTAAGTTTGCCGCCCCTCAGGATCGCGGTAATCGCGATGCTGGCCGAGGTCGAGAATTGGAGGTCGCCCGACAGCAGCGCGGGCGTGGCGGTATTGCCGCCGGCCTGGATAATCTCGGGCTCGATGCCCTCCTCGGCGAAGTACCCGCGGTCGATCGCGATGAAATACGGTGCGAAGCCCGAGACGATCCCCGTGACCGAAATCCTCATCGGGTCGGCGGCGCGAGCCGGGATCCATCCGAGAACGAGAAGCCCAAGCGCCGCGAGCGCGGCTGCTTGGATGCGGCGCTGTGCTCCACTGCGCATGTCTAAGCGGCCTTGTAGGCGATGATCTCGAGCTGAACGAACCCGACATGGATGGGGGCCGCGAAGGTCCGCCGCGCGGGACGCCGGCTCGGATCGGGGAAACATTCCGCCCAGTGCTTCAGAGCGGCATCGCGGTATTTTTCGTCGACGACATAGATCGTGAGCTTGGCGACGTCTTCGAGTCCCATGCCCGCGGCCTCCAGCACGCGCCTCAAGTTCGCAAAGGCGTTCCGGGCCTGATCGTCGATGTCGGCCGGCAATTTGCCGGTTTCGGGATCTTTGCCATGGATCGCGCCGGAGACGAGAAGCGGTCCGATCCGGCACGCAACCGGCGAGGCCTGGGGATGCTCCATCCCTTTGAGGTTGATCACGTGTTGAGCCATGCCGTCCTCCACTTTCGTTTCCTCGCTGCGCTCCGCGAATTCTAGCATCCCGAATCAATGCTGCACCGATAATTCTTGGTCGGCCCTACGCGCGCGTGATAGCTTTTCGCAAACGATGATCGACATCCGCGCTCATGTGATTTCCGGCGATAGGGCACGATTCCCTTGCGCGCCGCCCTTTCGCTCTGTTCGGCCTTGGCGAGAATTTCGGAGGAGGAACCATGACGATCGAAAATATGCCGGTTAAGTTGCACGCGCTTTTGGGCAATTATCCGAATACGCTGGCCTTTAAGAAAGGCGAGGTTTGCTCCTCCCTGGTCGCGGTCGAGTTCGCCGATGTCAAGGTGGCGAACACGGGCTTCAAGCCACTGGTTCGGGAGCATCGCTTCGATTTCGGCGAATTGGCAATCGTGACCTTTTTGCAGGCGAAGGTCTATGGCAAGCCCTATGTTCTCATGCCGGCCGTCGTCGTCTCGCGCGGTCAGCTTCAAACGATCGCCTACAATGCCGATCGTGGCACTCTCGGTCCTGGCGATCTCGCCGGCAAGCGAGTCGGCGTCCGCGCCTATACCCAGACGACTGGTGCTTGGGTGCGCGGCATTCTCGCCCAGGATTACGGAGTGAAGCTCGATCGCGTGCGGTGGATCACCTTCGAGGAGCCGCATCTCGCCGAATATCGCGATCCAGATACGGTGGAGCGCGCGCCCGCAGGCAAGGAACTCGTCCAAATGCTTCTCGATGGCGAGCTCGACGCCGCTATTGTCGGCGACAGCTTGCCCGACAAGCGGCTGAAGACCTTGATTCCGGATGCGGAGGCGGTCGGCCGCCAATGGGCGGCACGTCATGGCGGCGTGCCGATCAATCACATGGCGGTAATCCGCCAATCGATCTCGCAAGAACGGCCGGATGTGGTGAGGGAGGTTTTCCGCATGCTGGTCGAAAGTCAGAAGGCGGCGGTCGCGCCGAGCGCGGAGCAGAAGGCCGCGATTCGGTTTGGCGTCCCCGCGGTACGGGCCTCGCTCGAGATCATCATCGATTACTCGGTCAACCAGAAGCTCATTCCGCGCCGCTTTGCCGTGGATGAGCTGTTCGACGACACGACGCGCGGCCTGGGCGCGTAACCGCTTGACACTCGGTCGCCCGTCGCGGCGCGCCCATCGATCGGGAGGGGCAAGGTTAGTCCCGGCTTCTCCGTGCTTTACCTCGCGGGGGCGTTGTGCGAGTCTTACGGCAACGCGGCGAAGCTCGCGAGCGGCACAGGGGCAAGGCGAGGCGGGCGCTATTCATGGCAAGCAGAATCGATGTTGCCGGAATAATCGACGGGCGGAAACTCGGGCGTTATCAGTTCGTGGTTTTTGCGCTCTGCGTTTCGTTCCTATTTCTCGACGGGTTCGATGCGCAGATGATCGGGTTCGTCGCGCCGTCGCTCGTGCGGGACTGGAAGCTGAACCGTATCGCGCTCGGCCCGATCTTCACCGCGGGGACGCTCGGCTTCTCTCTCGGCGCGATGCTCTTCGGCATGCTGGCCGACCGTTATGGCCGAAGAGCTTCCTCGCTGTGGTGTCTCGCCTGTTTCGGGATATTCAACATTCTCTCCGCGAGGGCGAACTCCGTCGAGGCCATGATGCTCTATCGCTTCATCGCTGGGCTGGGGATGGGCGGCGGCATGCCGAATGGATATGCGCTGATCTCCGAGTATTTTCCCCGTAGAATGCGCGCGACCGTCATCATGCTTTCCGCCTTCGGCTATTCGTTTGGCGCCAATGGCGGCGGCTGGGCCGCCGCCTTTTTCATCCCGCGCTATGGCTGGCCCTCGGTCTTCTATATTGGCGGCATCGCGCCGCTTGTGCTCGTCGTACTGCTGTGGCCGGGCTTGCCGGAATCGATCCGCTTCCTCGTTTTGAAGCGCAGGCCGACAGCGCAAATCGCCGCTCTCATCGCCAAGATCGATCCGTCGCTGCACTTCGCCCCCCATACGACTTTCGTCCTCGAGGAAAGCGAGGCCAAGGGCTCGACGATTCGCCAGCTCTTCAGAAACGGAAGAGCGCTGGTCACGATTCTGCTATGGACCGCCGCCTTCATGAACCTGATGGTTCTGTCCTTCGTCGTGAACTGGTTCCCGACGCTCCTGACGCGAGCCGGCATGGACATGCAAACGGCGCTGATACTGACCGCGACCTTCGGCATCGGCGGCAACGCCGGCGTCGGTCTGTTGGGCTTCGCGATCGACCGCTGGGGCGCGCATCGCGTGCTGGGAGCCGGGTTTCTGTGCGTGGCGGCGGCGGTCGCGCTCATCGGCCCCGTCCATGGCTCCTTCGTCGCGCTCGCAGCCATCATGCTCGTCGTCGGCTTCTTCGTTCCCGGCGGCAACGCGGGAACGAGCGCCTTCGCGAGCAAGCTCTATCCGGTCTCCATGCGTTCCACCGGAATCGGCTGGACCTTGGGCGTCGGCCGGGCCGGTCAGCTTTTGAGCCCGATCCTGGGCACGCTGATGCTGGCGATGAATTGGGATTTGGCAAGGTTCTTCTACGCCGTCGCGATTCCCGCCCTGATCGCGGCTTTAGCCATTGGCTTGATCGATAAGGTGCGTCCTGCCGAGGCTCGCGGCGAGGCGGCGCCCGCGCCGGTGGCCGTGGCCGAATAGAGGAGCGGAGGGTGAATATCGAGAACGGCGTTGCCATCGTCACGGGATCGGCAACGGGTATCGGCGCCGAGACCGCGAAGCGCCTTGCCTCGAAGGGATGCCGTGTCGTCATCAATTTCACGCGGAGCCGCAACGAAGCAGAAGCAACCGCCGCCGCTTGCCGAAACTTTGGCAGCGATGTCATCGTGCAGCAGGGCGATGTGTCCCAGGACAGCGACTGCAAGGCCATGGCGGCGGCGGCGCTCGAGCGATGGGGCCGCGTTGACGTCCTCGTGAACAGCGCGGGAAAGACGAAATCCGCTCCGATCGGCGACCTCGACGCGCTGAACGCGGAGGACTTTTCCGATGTCTATGCGGTCAACCTGATCGGCGCTTATCAGATGATCCGCGCCGTGGTGCCGCCGATGAGGAAGCAAGGCGGAGGTGCCGTCGTCAATGTCTCGGCATTGGGATCGCTGAATGGCGAGGGCAGCTCGATCGCTTATGCGGCATCGAAGGGCGCGTTGAATTCGCTCACGATCTCGCTGGCGCGCCAGCTCGCGCCCGTCATTCGCGTCAACGCCGTATGCCCTGGCTTCGTTGCGACGCGCTGGATGAAGAACCTGTTGGGCGAGGCGCGCTTCAACCAGCGCGTCAACGAGATGGCGAAAATAACGCCGGTGGGAAAAACTGCTTTCGCCGAGGACATCGCCGAGATGATCTGCTGGTTCATCGACGGTCCCGATCTGATCACGGGCGAGGTTCTGCCGATCGATTACGGAACCCGATTCGGGCTGCGCGCGCCCTGAGAGAGCGCGTTCTAGGCCGCCGAAGCGATGCCGCCACCGGGCGCCGGCGGCGGATGTAGGCTCATCCGCCAATCCGCGCCCTCAGCGACGACCGCCGCGTGATGGGTAGGCGTTGGATTAAAGCATTGGATCGTCCAGCCGTCGCAATTCATGAGGAGCGCGGGTGCGTCGCCGGGCGCCAGCGAAACCTCGAACCCGTCGAGTGGCAGCGACAAGCCGAAGCCACGCGCCTTCACATAGGCTTCCTTGCGCGTCCAGCAATTGAAGAACGCCTCGGTCTGAAGCTCGGGCGCGAGCGAGCGCAGGGCTGCGACTTCGGCGGCCGAGAAGTATCGCTCCGGAATTTTCTCCGAGGCAAACCGCGGATCGCGCTGCTCGATGTCGCACCCGAGTGCGATGCCGCGTGCGTGGCAGAAGAGCGCCATGCCGTGCGAGTGCGACAGATTGAAGCCGAGATCACTATCGGCAAGCGAAGGCTTGCCATAGGAGTTGCTGACAAATTGCAGGGTCTGCGGCGCGCAACCGAGTTCCTCGCCGAGCAGCCGGCGCAGAACGCCGTGTCGGGCGAGGTAGCGCCTTCGGTCGCGCGCGAAGCGAATGCGCGCCGCGCGTGCCGTCTCGTCCGGGTCGAGCGTCGCCTCGAGCTGGACGAGATCGAGCAACTCGGCGTCGAGATCGATCCAATGCACGTGAACGACCGGCACCGCCATCTTTTCAGCCGGCTTGCTGGCGAGGCCGAGTAGCCGGCGCCCTGGTTTGCGCGCGCCGCAAGCAGGCGTTCATGCGCGCGGCCAGCCCCCGAACATAGGGCTCCTCCAACATCGTGCGGTGCTCCCCGCGATTTCGAAGGCGGCGAAGGCGCCGCGCACCACGTCGCGCCAACCTGGCCGGTAATCGAGCACGTCCGGTCGGTTGGCGGGCTGGAACAGCGCCACGTCGCCGCCATAGGGCTTGGGCGCATAGCGGAGCGCCGCATGGTCGAGGATCTTGTTGAGCGCGACGAATTCGGCGATGGCGGGTGGCCGGTGGAACCGCTCGGCGATGCGGTCGAAGACGCCCGCGACGCGATCCATCGCATAACGCCGCCGCCGGCGTCCTTCGAGGCGCCAGAGCGTCGCCAGATGGTGCTTGAGCTTGCTCCACCACAGCGCAGCGGTTCCGATTCGCAGGAAATGGACCGGGTTGGTGGCATGCACTAGCACGAGAAGACCGACCTCCTCGCCGTTCTCCATGAGTTGGTGCGCGACCTCATAAGCGACAATCCCGGCCGTGCACCAACCGCCGATGAAATAGGGTCCACTTGGCTGAGCCGAGCGGATGGCGCGCACCAAGTATCCGGCGATCTCGCCAACGCTCGACGAATAGGACAATTCGCTTTGCTCTTCGGGGCCGAGCGCTACGCCGAAGAATGGCTGGTCCGGCCCCAATGCCTCGGCGAGCGGACGCAGCGTCGGGCCGCCGAACAGCCAGTAGAGCGGCGAGCGTGAGCCGTTGCGCTGAATATTGATAAGGCGCGGCTTAGGCTTTGCAGGCACTGGCCCGCTGAGCAACGCCGCCATCCCGGCGAGGGTCGGAGCGTTGAACAGGGGGGTCATCGTCAGGCAGCAGTTGAACTCGGCCTCTATCCGCACGAGCAGCTTGGTCATCAACAGCGAATGGCCGCCGAGATCGTGGAAATTGTCGTGCGGGCCGATCGCGGAGACGCCCAGAAGCTCGCGCCAAATCCCGGCCAGCCGGAACTCGTCCGCGCTGACGAGCTGGGCGTGGGCCGGTTCGCGCGCGTGCGCCTCCAGCTTGGGTAGGGCGTTGCGGTCAACTTTCCGGTTCGGCGTCATCGGCAGCGCCGCCATCGTGGCATACCGCGCTGGAACCATGTAATGCGGTAGCAGCTGATGCAGGAAGCGGCGCAACTCGGCCGCGCTCGGCGCCGGATCGGAGCGCGGGACAACATAGGCGGAGAGACTCATCTCGCCCGATGCGTCGGGCGAGGCGTTCACGACCGCCGCCGCGATATCGGGATGCGACGCTAGCGCTGCCTCGACTTCTTCGGGCGCGACGCGGAAGCCGCGGAGCTTGATCTGATTGTCCGTGCGCCCGAGGCATTCGATCGCGCCGAGCCTCCGATAGCGCGCGAGATCCCCGGTGCGATAAAGCCGCTCGCCCGGTGCAACCTCGCGCGCGACGAACCGCTCTGCCGTCAGTTGCACGCGGTTGCGATAGCCGCGCGCGAGTCCTACGCCGCCGATGTAAAGCTCGCCGGTGGCGCCTTCGGGGACCGGATTGCCATCGCCATCGAGAATGTAGATCGAGGTGTTGGCGATGGGCCGGCCGATTAGCACTGGCGCCTCGCCGGGCTCGACC
Source organism: uncultured Alphaproteobacteria bacterium (assembly GCA_963803265.1). Lineage (GTDB taxonomy): Bacteria > Pseudomonadota > Alphaproteobacteria > ATCC43930 > CGMCC-115725 > CAIKMD01. Next base: position 60,256 of record CAWDLZ010000031.1, read on the forward strand.
TTTTCCACCGTCGACCAGATCGTCGTCTCGGTCGGACCATACATGTTCCACAAGGCGGAGCAACACGGCAGCAGCCTATCCGCCAGCTCGCGTGGCAACGCGTCGCCGCCGCACAGAATGGTCATGTCCGCGCGGCCGCGCCATCCCGACTCAACGAGGGCGCGCCAAGTCGCGGGCGTCGCCTGCATCACGGTGGGATGCATTTGCTCGATCAGCGCGGCGAGGCGCGCCGTATCGGCCGCGGTGTTGCGTTCGGCGACGATGACGGTGCCGCCGCTCACAAGCGGCAAGAATAGCTCGAGGGTCGCGATGTCGAAGGATAATGTCGTGACCGCGAGCAGCGAATCGGTTGCGCTAAATCCCGGCCGTTGCTGCATCGACGCCAGCAGGTTGACCACCGCGCGATGCGTCACTTCGACGCCGTTGGGCTTGCCGGTCGAGCCCGAGGTGTAGAGCACATAAGCGAGATTCTCGGGGCCGGTGTCCGCCCGAAATTCGATCCTGGCCGCCGTCGCATCTGCGAGGTCTTCGCACAGTACCGTGCGCGCCGAGGTTTTCGGCATTGTCGCCGCTAACGATTGCTGGGTCAGCAGCACCTGCGGCTTGGCATCATCGAGAATGAGCTTGATGCGCTCGCGCGGCAGGACGGGGTCGAGCGGGAGGTAAGCGCCTCCAGCCTTCAGGACCGCCAACAGCCCGGCGACCATGTCGAGCGACCGCTCGATCGAGATCGCGACCAGCGTATTGGCCCCGACAGCGGCCAGCCGCAAAAGTGCCGCCAGCCGCGTCGCGCGCCGGTCGAGTTCGCGATAGGTCCATGAATTTCCCTCGCACGTGACAGCGACGGCATCGGGCGTCTTGCGCGCCGCAGCCTCGAACCAATCGTTGAGAGTCGCGAAGGTGTGGTCCTGGCGCGTCGCGTTCCAGTCGACCAGCAATTGTTGCTGCTCTTCTCCGGTCAACAGCGGCAGACGGGCGAGCGTCGCGGCCGGATCGGCTACGACCGCCGCGAGGATCGTCGTCCAATGGCGGATCATCCGCGCGATCGTCGCTTCGTCGAACAAATCGGTGCTGTAGAGGAAGCGTCCGATCACGCCGTCGGGACGCTCGTCGAGCTCGAGATAGAGGTCGAATTTCGCTGCACCGATGGTCACGTCCATCTGTGTCAGATCCCATCCGTCCGAAAACTCGGACGCCGGCGGCTCGATCGAGAACAGAACCTGGAACAGCGGATGACGGCTCGGATCGCGCTTGGGGCGCAGGGCGCGCACGATGCGGTCGAACGGCACCTCGCTGGCACTAAGGGCACCCAGCACCGTATCGCGGGTGTCGTGCAGGAAGGCCCGGAATGTCTTTTCGCCCGAGGGGTGCGTGCGTAGCGCCAGCGAGTTGAGGAAATAGCCCATCAAGCCTTGCAGCTCGGGGCGGCGACGCGTATCGGTGACGCCACCGACGATGATATCGCGCTGGCCGCTATAGCGATAGAGCAGAACCTTGAACGCGGCGAGCAGGGTCATATAGATCGTGACGCCTTCCTTGCGGCTCAACGTCTTGATCTTCTGGGTGAGCGTGCCCGAGAGGTCGAAGGTCGCCATCGCTCCGCGATAGGACGGCGTCGCCGGCCGCGGGCGATCGGTCGGAAGCTCCAGCACCGGCAGCATGCCGGATAAATTCCCGCGCCAATATTCCATTTGCGGGTCGAGCGCGGCACTGTCGATTCGGAGCTGGCGCCAGATGGCATAATCGCCGTATTGAAGCAAGGGTTCGGGCAGATCGTGATCCTTGCCCGCCGCATACGCGGCGTAGATGGCCGACAGCTCGGGCACCAGGATTTTGTAGATTGTGACTCCGTCGAAGATGATGTGATGAAGCGTGAGATGAAGACGGTGATCGTCTTCGGCGAGCTTTATCGCCCGGATGCGGAAGAGCGGTGCCTTGCCGAGGTCGAGCGGCTGGCGCGCGTCGGCAGTGGCGATGCGCAGTGCTTCCGCCTCGCGCTGCGGCGCCGGCAGGCCGCTCAGGTCGGTAACGGTCAGCCGAACAGAAAGCTCGGGTTGCACGACCTGCACGACCTCGCCATCGACGGTCGCAAAGGCCGTGCGCCAGATCTCGTGCCGGCGTAGAATCTCGTTGAAGGCGCGCTCCATCACCGCCAGATCGAAGCCGCCCTTGCGATGAACGGTAATGGGCTCGTTGTAAAGCGGCACATCGGGCGCCATCGCCGCATGCGCCCAGACGTTGCTCTGCTCGGGCGAAAGCGGCGCCGTCGTGCCCGGCGAACGGGGTGTTACCTGGCCGGTTTCACCCCCCCGCGTTGCCACCGCGCCCGACAGCATCTTCCGCAGAAGCAGGCGCTTGGCATCGGACAGATCGGCCGCGTTGCTCATGGCATCACAAGACGAATGACGGCGCTGCTCAACGGTCCGCGCGAAACGACACGCGCAGCGATTTGAGCCCGCGCAAACCCAGATTCTCGCGCCAGACCAGCACTTGGCGGTCGAGCGTCAGATCGGGTAGGCGGCGCAGCATGGTGGTGAAGGCAATCTGTCCTTCCATGCGTGCGAGCGGTGCGCCGAAGCAGAAATGCGCCGCCCAGCCGAAGGCGAGATGCCGGTTGTCCGGCCGCGTGAGATCGAGCCGGTCGGGCTCGGCAAAGCGCGTCGGATCGCGGTTGCCCGCGGCCATCACCGCCATCACCGCGTCGCGCTTGCGGATCGACTTCCCGCCCAGTTCGAAGTCCTCGGGCGCAATCCGCGCCGTGTGCTGGCTTGGGCTCTCGTAACGCAGCAGCTCTTCCACTGCGCTCTCGATGAGCGCCGGATCGTCCCTGAGCTGGGCTAGCGCCTCCGGTTTGCGCAACAGGGTCAGCAGCCCATTGCCGATCAAATTGGTTGTGGTCTCCTGACCGCCCACCATCGTGACGATGGTGTTGGCGATGATCTCTTCCTCGGTGAGCCGCGCGCCGTCGACCTCGGCGGTCATCAACGAATGGATGAGGCCCTCGCGCGGCAGTCTTTCGTGTTCGCGGATGGCGGCCCGGAAATAAACGGTCATGGCTTCGACGCTTTTCAACACGCGGCTGGCGCGATCGGGATTATGCTGGAAATTGCCCAACATCTCGGCGAAGTCCGCCGACCAGGATTTAAGCAATGCGTGATCGCCCGTGGGCACGCCCAGCATTTCAGCGGTCACGATGGCTGGAAGCGGCGCTGCGAAATCCGCGATCACGTCCATCCGACCCTTCGGCGCGGCGCGGTCGATGAGCCGGTCGGCAATGTCGGCGATATGCGCGCGCAAGCCCTCGATCCGGCGGGGCGTGAACGCCGTCGAGCATAGCTTGCGCAGCCGCGTATGCGCGGGCGCGTCCATGAACAGCATCTGCTTGGTCATGACCTTGGCGATGGGTTCCAGCGCGCCGATGCCCAGTGCCGTGATCTGCTCGGGTGTCGGCGTGCGGTCGGCCGAGAATTTATGCAGTACCGTGATGCAATCGGCATAGCCGGTGACGACCCAGGCGTGAAGGAACGGATCCCAATGCACGGGATCGGCCTCGCGCAGCTTGGCGTAAAGCGGATAGGGATCGGCCAGGACCGCCGGGTCCATGAGCTGATAGAGGCTCAGGCTTCGATCGGGCCGGCAGGACGAAAGGCCCAGGGAATCGGGAGCCAAATTCCGCTCTCGCACGTGTCAGCCGCCAAGCAGGCGCTGCGCTTCTTCGTCGCTCATCGCCTGGAGCTTTGCGACGAATAGCTTTTCGATGGTGGCCGCAAGATTGGCCACGGTCTGGGCTTCGAACAGATGCCATAGCGTCAGCTCGACGCCGAAAGCCTCGCGCGCTCGGATGACAACTTGTGTCGCCAGCAGCGAGTGCCCTCCGACGAGAAAGAAATTATCGTCTACACCGATCCGGCTGATGCCCAGTACCTCGCGGACGATCGCGGCCAGGCGCTCTTCGGTCGGCGAGGCCGGCGCGCGGAATCGGGCATGGTCGAGCGTGTTGTCTTGCGTCGGCTCGGGCAGCCCAGCTTTGTCGAGCTTGCCGCTGCTCGTCAGTGGCAGCGCGCCAAGGCCGACGAACGCCGCCGGAATCATGTAGTCGGGCAGTGAAGCTTCGAGGAACGCCCAGAGCTCTTCCGAGGATGGCTTTAGGTCGCCGGCCGGAACGACATAGGCCACGAGCTGCTTTTCGCCGCCGGCCGATAGGCGCGCCACGACCGCGCAGGAGGCAACCGAGTCATGGCGCGTCAATGCCGCGGCGACGCCATCGGGCTCCACGCGATAGCCGCGAATCTTTTCCTGATCGTCAAGCCGGCCGCGAAACGCAATCTCGCCGCTCGGCAGGATGCAGCCGAGATCGCCAGTGCGATAAAGCCGCGCGCCCGCAACCCCGCTGAATTTGTCGGGAACGAAACGCTCTTCGGTCAGCGCGGGGCGGTTGCGATAGCCGCGGCCAACGCCGGCGCCGCCAATGTATATCTCGCCTGGCCATCCTTCGGCGACTTCGTTGCCGTGCTCGTCTAGAAAAAGAATTTTCGTATTGGCGATCGGTTTGCCGATCGAGGGCAGCTCGCCCGCTTCGGCGCGTGTCGAGACCGTGCCCGAGGTCGCGACCACGGTGCATTCCGTAGGGCCGTAATTATTGACGACGGTGAACGGCAAGTTGGGTCGTGGAAAGGTGTGCAGCCTGTCGGCGCCGGTCAACAGGAATTTGAGCGCGGTGTCGGCTGGCCAGTCCATCGACATCAGCTGTTCGGCCAAGGCGGTCGGAGCGAAGGCAATGCCGACCTTCTCGTTGACGAGGAATTGCCGTAGCAGAACAGGGGAAGCGGACGAATTGCGCGGTACGAGCGATACGCAAGCGCCAGTCGCGAGATAAGGCCACACTTCCCAGATTGCAGCATCGAAGCCAAGCCCGGCTAGATGGCTCGACCGGTATTCCGGCGTCACGCCGAAAGCGTCTTGGTGCCAGGCGATCAGATTTTCGAGGTTGGCGTGGGTGATCTCGACGCCCTTGGGCTCGCCGGTCGAGCCCGAGGTGTAGATCACGTAGGCGAGGTCGGCGGACGCACTGTCCTCGAGGGTCGTACGCGAGCCGAAATAAGCGAAGCCATGGCTTTCCGGATCGAGCGCCACGGGAACCCGCTCGGCGCTGGACAGGCGGGTGACGGTCGCCCCCGGCCCGATCACCACGGGCGCTTGCGCATCGTCTAACAACGCGCGCAAACGCTCATCCGGCCATCTCGGGTCGAGCGGTAGGAATGCTCCGCCCGCGCGCCATGCGGCCAAGGCGGCGGCGATCCGGTCGAAGGAGCGCTCGATCGCGATGCCAACAACGACTTCGCTGCCCACGCCGACCGACCGCAGGAATCCCGCCAGCTCGTTCGCGCGCGCGTCCAGCTCGCCATAGCTCATGCTGGCGCCGCCAGCGCGAAGCGCCGGGTCGCGAGGATGCTTGGCGGCGTGCGCGGCGACACGGTGCGCAATGGCTGTTCGCGGCTGCGCCGTCGCCGGCGAGGCCTGATCGCTCTGTGCGCCATCCTTGGCAGCCTCTGAATTTTTCTGGTTTGACATCGCGATCAAACAAGCCAGAGACAGATTACATTTCCCTTACCCCTAGCGCGCTTTAACGCTGATCGTGGCAATGGAACGCATGCTTCGGCGCTTCGCTCAACCATTATTTCCGTTTACCTTGACATCGGTTTACCATGCGAGATGCATCGCCCGTGTGCATCGAAGAATAAGGAGACGACTTCCGCATGACTCAATTGCTCAGAGACAAACTCGTCGAGGCCGGCCGCATCCTTGCTAGCCAAGGCCAGGGCGACTATGTAGCGGGCCATATCACGGTGCGCTTGCCGGATGAGCCCAGCCGCTTTCTGATGAAGCCGGCTGGTATCGTGATCGAGGAAATGACATCGGGGAACATCATCACGGTCGATAGCGACGGCAATAAAGTTGACGGCGCGATGCCGCGCCACAGCGAGGTCTTCATCCATTCCGAGGTGCTACGCGCCCGACGCGAGCTGAACTGCGTCATTCATACCCACCCGATCCACGCGGTGGCGTTCTCCTCGCTTGGGCGGGCATTGTTGCCAGTCGGCAATGATGGAATTTATTTCCACGATAAGCTGCCGGTGTTTTCCGAGACTACCGACCTGATCATCGATCAAGCGCGCGGCAAGGCGGTGGCTCGCTGCCTCGGTGCAAATAGCGCGTTGCTGCTGCGCAATCACGGCATCGTCGCCGCCGCCGCCAGCATCGAAGAGGCGGTTTGGGTCGCGCTCAAGCTCGAAAAAGCGTGCCGCGTGCAGCTTCTGGCCGAATCGGCCGGCGGCCCGAAGCTAACCGCCCGTTCCGAGGACATTGCCCCAAAGAACCAGCGGGCCAACCGTCCCGACCTGCACAAGAACGTGTTCGGCTATCTCACGCGGTGCTGCGCACGGCTTTATGGCTAAGTTTCGTTTACCCTGCTTTCTGTTTACCATACACTAGCGCGCGACCGGGCACGCCTAGGAGGACAGGAATGGAATTTGGCGTCTTCGATCATCTCGATCGCAGCGCGCTGCCGCTCGGCGAATTTTACGAGCAGCGGCTAACCTTCGCCGAGGCTTACGATCGCGCGGGCTTCTACTGTTACCACATGGCCGAGCATCACTGCACGCCGTTGGGCGTGGCCTCGGCTCCCAGCGTCTTCATGGCTGCGCTGGCGCAGCGGACGAAGCGGCTTCGTTTCGGGCCGCTCGTCTACACGCTCACGGTTCATCATCCGCTCAATCTCATCGAAGAGATCTGCATGCTCGATCAGATGAGCGGAGGGCGTTTCCAATTGGGTGTCGGGCGAGGCGTCTCACCAATCGAGACCGGCTATTTCGGCGTCAACCCGGAAGCCAAGGCGCGGCTTTATGCCGAGACGCTCGATGCCGTGCTGAAGGGTCTCGGCAGCAAAATTCTTGATTTCGAAGGCGAATTCTTCTCTTTCGAGAACGTGCCGATGGAGCTGGAGCCCTGGCAGAAGCCGCATCCGCCGATCTGGCTTGGCGTCACCTCGCCCGATAGCGCGGAACGTGCGGCACTCAACAGCCATAATTTCGTGACCCTCGGCAATACCGACGAGGTTCGCGTGCTCACCGACCGCTATCGCTCGGCCTGGGACAAATCGGGCAAGGCGGCGCCTCGCCCTAAGATGGGGATGGGGCGGTTCGTGATCGTCGCCGAGACCGACGCGGCGGCCTTGGCGGTCGCGCGGCGCACCTATCCGAAATGGCATGCGAGCTTCAATTACCTTTATCGCTTACATGGCAGGGGGCCGGTATTCGGCGAGCGGCCCGCCGATTTCGACCAGACTCGGGATGGGGGGCGCGGTGTTGCTGGCTCACCCGAAACCGTCGCCCGGATATTGCGTGCGCAGATCGCGGAATCGGGCGTAAATTATCTGGTCTCGCAATTCGCCTTCGGCGATCTCACGACCGATGAGGTGATGCGCTCGATCGATCTGTTCGCGCGCCGAGTCATGCCGGAATTACGCGGCTAGAAAACCCATCCGAGCGGAGGCGCAGCCATGATCAAGACCGAGACCGTCGAGTATCGGGAAGGCGGCACCGTACTCGAGGGCTTCGTCAGCTATGACGATGCCAGCTCGGCCAGACGCCCGGGCGTGATGATCGTGCCGGAATGGTATGGCGTCACTGCCTTCACGAAGAAGATCGGCGATCGGATTGCGGCGCTCGGTTATCTCGCCTTTGGCGTCAACGTCTACGGCAAGGGCATCCGCCCCGCCTCTGTCGAGTCGGCGCAGAAGGAATCGGAGCCTTATTACCAGGACCGGATGCTACTGCGCCGCCGCGGCAATGCGGGGCTTGTCGCGCTGCGCGCCCAGAAGTTGCTCGATCAGGGCAAGGTCGCCGGCATCGGCTACTGCTTCGGCGGGATCACGCTCCTCGAGATGGCGCGGGGCGGCGCGGATTTCGGGGGTCTCGTCGCCTTTCATACCCAGCTCATGACCTCAACGCCGGCGCCGGCCAACCCGGGCGCGATCAAGCCCAAGGTGCTGCATCCTGCACGGCGCCGAGGATCCGATCGTGCCGCAAGCCGATATCGACGCTTTCATGGCCGAAATGCGTGGCGCGAGGGCGGATTGGCAGTTCTTCGCCTATGGCAACGCAACGCACTCCTACACAAATCCCGACTGGCCGCCCGACGAGACGCTCACCAAGGTCACCGCCTATCACGAAAAGACCGATAAGCGGTCCTGGATCGCAATGACCGGTTTCCTGCACGAGGTCTTCGCCGCGTGAAGCGCGCCGCACGCGATAAGACCCGGGCGCGGACCATCGACATCCACGCTCATTACTATTCGCGGTCCTATCTTGACCTCATTGGCGAGGAAGGGGGGCGCTTCGGCGCTAGCTGTCGCATGACCCCGCAGGGCTTCTTCTTCGAAACGCCCGCCGGATCCGGGGCCTCGATGCCGATGAAGTTCATCGACCTGGATCGGCGTCTCGCCGACATGGACCGCGCTCGCGTCGATATCCATGTGCTGTCGCTGAGCCAGCCGATGGTGTCCTGGGCGGATGCCGATCTGGCGCACCGGCTGTCGCGTGCCTGGAATGACGGGGCGAGCGCCGCGCATCGCGCGCATCCGGATCGCCTGCTCGCCTTCATGGCGTTGCCGATGCTCGATCGCGACCGCGCACTCGACGAGCTTGACCGCGCGGCGAAGCTTCCCGGCATGCGCGGGGTCTATCTCGGCACCAATATCGCCGGCCATGACCTCGACGACCCGCTCTTCGAGCCGGTCTTCGCGCGGATCGAGGCGCTCGCTCTGCCGGTTTTTCTCCATCCGATTCAGCCGACCGGCGGCAAGCGGCTCGACTTCTTTCTGATGCACAACGCGCTGGGCTTTCCCTTCGACACCGCGATCGCCGCCTGCCATCTCATCTTCGGCGGCGTGCTCGATCGCCATCCCAAGCTCAAGATCAATCTGCCTCATGCCGGCGGCGTGCTGCCGATCCTCATCGGGCGGATCGACCACGCCTACCGCATGACCCGGGGGGCACAGCGCATCGCCAAGAAGCCGAGCGCCTATCTGAAGCGCTTTACCTATGACACCATCACCCATTCGGCGCCGATCCTGGAATGGGTGATCTCCCGCGTCGGAGCGGAGCGGGTCATGTTAGGCAGCGATTATTGCTTCCCGATGGGCACGGAGCGGCCTGTCTCGATGATCGACCGGCTCGATCTCGGCGAGCACCAGCGTGAGCTGATTCTGGGTGGGACGGCGGCCAAGCTCTTGAAGCTGGCGTGAAGCGGGGTCTTGATCGCAGCGCGGCTCGGACGGATGATAGCGCCGTGGTTTTAGGGAGAGTTCGATGGTTCAAAAAGTCGTCGCCGATGGCAAGGAAATCGATCTCGACAAGTTCCGGCTTCGGAACTTCGTCAACAAGCTGCACGAGATCGGCGAGCTGGAAGTCCACGAAGAGCCCGTCGCCTTGGCTGATCTGAGCTGGATCATCGAATCCAATCCTAGGGCCAAGCTGTTCAAGAAGGCCGGTCCCGATCAGGTCGAGATCGTCGCTGCTGTGGGCGGCAGCCGCAAGCGCCTGGCCGCGGCTTTTGGCGTCGAGCCCTCGCAGGTCGTCGCCGAATACGCGAAGCGCTTGGAGACGCCGCAGCCCGTCATCGAGATAGCTTCGGCCGACGCGCCGGTGCATCAGGTCGTGAAGACCGGCGGACAGATCGACCTCTCGGCGCTGCCTTTCCACCCGCAGCATGAATTCGACGGCGGCACCTACCTCTCGTCCGCGATCGATTACTGCGTCGATCCGGTAACTGGGCGCCCGAATATCGGCTGCCGCCGGCTGATGCTGCGCAGCAAGAACACGATGCGCTCGAACCTCACCGCCAATTCCGATCTCAAGAAAATCTACAAAGCCTGCGTCGAGCGAAAAGAGCGTCTACCGCTGAGCTTTGTCGTCGGCTCGCACCCGCTCGATTTCTTCGCGGCGACCCAGCGGCGGCCCGGCAACGAGAACGAGGTGCTCGCGAAGATGCGCGGCGAGCCGGTGGCGATGGTACGCGGCCTCACCAATAATATCCTCGTTCCCGCCGACGTCGAACTGGTGCTCGAGGGTTATTTCGACGAGCTTGGCTACCGCGAGATGGAAGGGCCTTACGGCGAAATGTGGGGCTATTACGGGCCGATGCATATCGACCCCGTCTTCACGGTCACCGCGATCACCATGCGCAAGGATGCGATCTACCAGACCGTTCTACATTCGAGCCATATCCTGTCGCGTGGCGATTCCCCAAACATGGCCGCGATCGCTACCGAGGCCTCGGTCTGGCGCAATCTACGCAAGGTCGGCATCGAGCCGGCCGCGGTTGCGATGACGCCAGGGCTGCGCCTCCATGCGCGTGTCGCGCTGAAGCGCGGCAAGCCGGGCGAGGCGCGTCAAGTGATCGAGACGCTGTTCAAGGAGACCCCGCTCAAGCTCGTGACTGTTGTCGATGAGGATGTCAACGTGACGCAGTCCGATCAGGTCGAATGGGCGATGAGCACGCGCTTCCGCGCCGACAAGGATGTCATTATCGAAGAAGGCTTCGAAGGCGCCTATATGGACCCTACGATGTTTGAGGAAAAGGCGGCGGCCAAGCTGGGATTCGATGCCACCGCGCCTTATGGCAACGAGAGGCGCGTCGATTATTGGCGACCGCGAGCGCCGCATCTGACCGCGGCGCCGCGCTACCAGACGGTGCGCCAGGCGCTCGAAGCCGGGCCCTTGTTCTTCAGCCAGTTGATGGAGGCGGTTGGCAGCCGCGACGGGCGTGAAGTGGCGCTCGCGCTCGATGGCTTGCGCGAGGATGGGGTGCTGGATCGACTCTCGAACGGCGAGTGGGCGGTGCGCAAGGAAGCGGCGCGGGCTTAGCCGCTGTCGGTCGCTACGGCCTCCGCCTCAGGGCTCGTTGTCGCGGATGATCGGCGTCCTCAGCGTGCCGAGATTTCCGATGGTGACGCAGACCTCGTCGCCCGTGCCGAGGAAGAGCCCGCGCGGACGGCCTACCCCGAGGCAGGTGCCGGTCGCGATTACGTCGCCTGGGCGCAGTGTCAGCCGCTCGCTCAGATATTCGATCTGCTCGGCGACCGTGAACACCATGTTCCTGGTCGAGCTGTTCTGCATTTTCTCGCCCTTGGTCACCGTTTCCAGCGAGAGGTCCTGTGGATCGGGAACCTCGTCGGCCGGCGTGATCCAGGGACCCATCGGCGCGGAATTATCGAAGCACTTGGTGCGGAACCAGTCGATGCCGAAGCGCGAGCCATAGATGTCGGTGCGGCGCTGCGCCTGGTCGGTCGCATCCGAGAGATCGTTAACGATCAGATAGCCGGCGACGTGGTCGAGCGCATTTTCCTTCTTAACGCTGCGGGCGCGCTTGCCGATCACGACGCCAAGCTCGCCTTCCCAGAACACCATCTGCTGCGAGGGCCGCAGATGCGCCGGCTCGCCCGAGCCGATGATCGAATGCTCCGTCGTTTTGAGGAAGAAGCACGGCCGCGTCACGTTCTTGTCGGGGGCATCGCCCATCTTCATCTCGCGCAGATGGTCGGTATAGTTCGCGGTCGCGCCGAAGAGCGCGCCGGGGTAAAGGATCGGCGCCAAGAGCTTGGTTTCGGCGAGCGGACGCTGGCGGACACCCGCAAGCTTTCCTTCTCGCGCTTCGCCGGCAATGGCGCGCAGCATCGCCCGCGCCTCGTCCCACTCCTGCAGCGTCTCCTTGACCGACGCGCCGGTGAAGCGGGACTTCACGCGATGCGCGCCGGCATGGCTTTCGACTGCAGCCTCTAAATCGATCACCTTGTCGGAGACCAGCAAACCGGCGCGTGGCCCGGTCGTGGTGGCGTAGGTAAGGAGACGGTAGCAAGTAGCGTCGGTCATGTTCCCGCCTTGGTAAGGATGTAGTTCTTGGGCTCAAGCTCAGCGAGATATTCGCCGAACGACATGGGCTTGTATTTCGGCGGATTGTCGGCGCTCTGGCAGCTCGGCAGACATTCGAGCCGCACGTCGGGACGCGTGCCGAAGAAATATGGAATGGAATAGCGAACCTCGCCGGTCTTGTTGATGACGCGGTGCGGCGCGGAGCGCCAGCGGTCGTTGGTCCAGCGCCGGCACATATCCGCGATGTTCACGAGGAAATGTCCGTCGAGCGTCGGCGCCTCGATCCATTCGCCGTCGCGTGCGAGAATCTCGAGTCCGGGGCGCTTCGCTTGCGCCAGGTAAGTGCAATAGCCGTAATCGGTATGCGGGCCGATGCCGAATTGTCCGTCCAGCGCGGGATCGCGCGGCGGATAATGGAGTAGCCGCAACGTATTGGACGGCGGCTGAAAGGCCTCCTGGGCGGCGTAAGCTTCGGGCTCGAGACCCAGCGCAACGGCATGAAGTCGCAGCATCTTCGTGCCCAGCGCCGACATCGCATCGTAATAGGCGAGGCAGGTCTCGCGGAAACCCGGCAAATCTTTCGGCCAGCGATTATCGGACACCCAAGGCCGCTTGGCGAGCCGGTCCGGATGGTCGGGCGCGAACTCGCGCCGGATATAGAACGATGCGCTGCGGTCGGGATGCGTGCTCTTGGCGTAGATCGAGGTGTTCTGCGTCTGGCCGCCGAGCGGCAAATAGCCGATCACCTTGCCGATCGCCTGGACCTCGAGCTTTCGCTCGAGCGGCAGCTCGTGGAAGCGCTGGGCCTCGGCGAAGACGCGATCGATCAACGATTGCGGGATGCCGTGATTGCCGATGAAGAAAAAGCCGAGGGTCTCGGCCGCATCGCCGACGAGCGCGCCAGTTCGCTCGAGCGCGCCTGCCTCACCCGCGAGAAACGGGCCGACATCGATTACCGGAATTTTCATGTCGCATCGTGTTGCGAGAACGGTCTGCGGCGCGCCCATCCGATCCTCCAGCGAAAGACGCTATAGGCCGAGGTGTTTCAAGTCAACCGGTCGCCAGGTTTGTGCCGCTCTCGGCGAAATGCTAGGAACCTTGGCAACCTCTTCAGGAGTAAGCGATGACGCCGCCTTTCAAGGCCGATGTCGTTGGCAGTCTGCTGCGCCCGCCCGCGATCTTCGCCGCCCGCGCCCAGCGCGAGGTCGGGACGCTTTCTGCCGATGGTCTGCGCCAGGTCGAAAACGCGGCGATCGAGGACGCGGTCGCGATGCAAAAGGCGGTGGGTTTGAAGGTTTGCAGCGACGGTGAATTCCATCGCCGCCACTGGTTCCTCGATTTTCTCGATAAGATCGACGGCGTCGCGGTCCGAGGCGGATTGGCGGTGAAATTTCACAATGAGCAGGGCGACATCGAATTCTCGCCGCCGCGCTTCGAGATCAGCGGCCGCCTGAAGCGCT